>JACJYT010000009.1 GCA_020635975.1 Chitinophagales bacterium | reverse complement strand
ATTAATAAAGGCTTGTCGCCTGTGTTAGTAATTACGAATTTTGTTTCAACTGGAGCTAGATCAGGAATTTTTCCAAAGTCATGTTCCATTCTATCTACCGACATGCTAGTTAGATCGGTTACCACTGTAGTAGAAAGTTCTGCTTCACTTGAAGTAAGCACTGGTTCAGTAACTGTTGTTTCTGTAGTCGTTTCTTCTGTTGTAGTAGCGTCAGACTTACAAGAAATTAAAAATGCCATTAAGGCCAAGCTGGATACAAATAAATACTTTTTCATAATTTTTTACTGTTTTTTAATTTTAGTGCAAATTTATTAATTGTTTATTAAACCTCTACCTAATTTTTTAATTTTTCCTTTGTCGCTTAAATCTTTCATCACCTTATCTAAAATTCCATTAATGAAATCTTTGCTCTTTTCTGTGCTGTATTCTTTAGAGATATCGATGTACTCGTTCATACTTACTTTAAGTGGCACATAGGGGAAATATAAAAATTCGGCAATCGCCTGCTTAATCAAAACGATATCCATGAGGGCTATTCTATCTAAATCCCAATTTTTTAACTTGGGTTTGATTATCTCATCTAGCTCTTCATCTTTATCTAAACAATTGGATAACAAGTCTTTAGAAAATTCCACATCTTCGCTATCGTCTTCTAATAAAAGAATGGCCTTAACAAAATCTTCTGCACTTTGATCGGCATTGTCTTTCAAAATTTTCTGAATGCTGTGTAAACAAATAAAGTGGTCATCTTCTAAATTCATAAAATGCTCGCTTAGAAATTCATCCAAAGCTTCACTTGCTCCCAGAATTTTTTTAGTTATATAGCGAAGTATTTCAATGTGATCGGCTTGAGTCTTGTTGTCAATTTCACAATATTTAACATATTTAGCCGAGTCTCTGAGCTGTTTAAACATAGTTTTTACCAATTTTTTATCGATAAATCCCATGGTGCCATGTGTTTTTTGAATGCCAGGATAGGCTTCATTTGCAATTAGCTGAAGGATAATGCTGTTTTTTGCCAAATCGGTATTGATATCTTTATCTTCATCTTTGAGGATGTACTTATTAGATCTTTTAGTAGCATCTACCAATGCGTAGTGACATATCTCAATTAGATATTGCAAGTACACAAAATACAACTGCTTTGTTTTTTGGATTCTACCAAGCAACATGCCTTCCTGTTTTAAGCTACTCAAATCGCTACCTCCAATATAATGGGAGTATAGAACTTGCATTACTTTTACTCTAAGTATTCTTCTTGAAATCATCTATCTTGTCCTTCTCGTTTTACCTATATCCTCTATGCGTTTCATGGCTATTTCTAGAGCCACTTCTTGCGAATTCTTTTCACTCGTGCTTGCTTCTTGCAATACGGCTAGAGTTTGCTCATAAATTTTATCTGTAGCAGCATAAGCTCTATCTCTATTGTAGCCCACGGTTTCAATGTAGCAATTTATCACCCCGCCGGCATTGATTAAAAAGTCGGGAGCGTAAATAATACCCTTAGCCTTTACCAAGTCGCCATGCTTTTTTTCTTCGGCTAACTGATTATTGGCTGCACCTGCAATAATTCCACATTTTAAATGCGGGATGGTGGTATCGTTTACGCTGGCTCCAAGAGCACAAGGAGCGTAAATATCCATGTCTACACCATAAATATCTTCTGGCGACACTACTTCCACACGATGCTTGGCAGAAACTTGCTTGATGTTGTTCTCATTGATATCGCAAATAGTAATTTTTGCACCTTCCTTAGCCAAATGATCAATAAGGTATTGTCCAACGTGACCTACACCCTGAACTGCAATTTTTTTACCTTGCAAAGAATCGTTTCCGCTTCTTTGTTTTTGTGCCGCTTTCATACCTAAGTATACGCCATAAGCAGTAACTGGAGATGGATCTCCTCCACCACCTAAATAGTCTGGCTTGCCGGCAACATGTTTAGTTTCTAGCGAAATATATTCAATAAATTGGGTGTTGGTTCCAACATCTTCTGCAGTAATATATTTTCCACCTAAATTATCTACGAATTTTCCATAACGCCTCCAAAAAGCCTCATCTTTTTTCGCTTTTGGATTATCGATAATAACTGCTTTACCACCTCCTAAATGGATGCCGCTTATAGAAGATTTGAAGCTCATTCCTCGCGATAAGCGAAGTACATCTTTTATAGCATCTTCTTCGCTAGCATATTTCCAAAGTCGAGTTCCTCCTAAAGCTGGTCCTAATGTGCTGTTGTGTATGGCTATTATCCCTTTGAGTCCGGTTTCATTGTCGTTGAAAAACATGATTTGCTCATGCTCCATCTCTTCCATTTTTTCAAATACATTCATACGATGTTGGCTTCTCTGTTATAAAATCAAAATTTGAATGCTACCTTTGCCAAGTAAAATTTCAAAGGGAAGTGCAAAGGTAAAACAATACTTTTAAGAAGACTAAAATTTTTGTTTGGAAACAAAAAGATTCTCTTCTTGGTTTACCTAGCAATCTTCGCCTATTTGGTTTCTACTTAAGTGGTATAAAATATAATTTTGAAAGAACTAGCGCATCTCAATAAGTATTTTTTAAAGTATAAATGGCAACTCTTGCTAGGGGTTTTGTTTGTAGCTCTTTCTAATGTTTTTAAAGTGCTTTCGCCAAGGGTATTAAGTTGGGCCATCGATATGGTAAGCCAAAATATCAATCTTTATGCTTCTTTCGAGAATTTTGATTTACAAAAAGTGTTAGAAGGTTCTTTTCGGAAATCGCTTTTAGTTTTTACTTTAGTGTACTTCGCAACCGCTTTGCTCAGTGGCTTTTTTACTTTCTTTATGCGACAAACCATTATCGTAGTTTCTCGTTTAATTGAGTTCGACTTGAAGAATGAAATTTATGAGCACTACCAAAAGCTCGATACTGCCTTTTATAAAAGAAATAATACCGGCGATTTAATGAACCGAGCCACTGAAGATGTCTCTAAGGTGAGAATGTATCTTGGTCCGGCATTAATGTACATGATTAATGTATTCTTCTTGTTTGCCTTTGTTATTTACACCATGCTTAGCATAAATGTAGAACTAACCCTTTGGGTGCTTTTACCTATGCCATTTCTTACGGTTTCTATATTTTATGTCAATAATTTAATTAATAAAAAGAGCGAGGCCATTCAACGTCAATTGTCTGTATTAACCAGTAATGCGCAAGAATTTTATTCTGGTATACGGGTTCTAAAGAGCTATGTACAAGAAAAGTTTGCCTATCAATTTTATGAGAACGAAAGTGAAGTGTATAAAACAAAGTCCTTAGAGTTGTCTAGAATCGAAGCCTTGTTTTTTCCTCTGATGATTTTCTTGGTGGGCTTAAGTACAATCATTGTTGTTTTAATTGGGGGAGTTTACTTGCAAGAAGGCAAGGTTAGCGCGGGCAATATTGTAGAGTTTATTCTTTATGTTAACTTATTAACTTGGCCAGTAACTTCTATTGGTTGGGCCGCTTCTTTAATTCAAAGCGCTGCAGCTTCCCAAAAGAGAATAAACGAGTTCTTGCATACCCAAGGCGACATCAACAGTTCTGTAGGAAAGGAAATAGACTTAAAGGGCAATATTAGTTTTGAAAATTTAGATCTGGTTTATCCAGATACCGGAATTACTGCTTTGAAAAATCTAAATTTCAGCATTAAAGCAGGAGAGAAGTGGGCTATTATGGGTAAGACGGGCTGCGGAAAAACTACCATGGCAGAATTACTTTTAGGGATGTACTACCCAAGTTCAGGCAACTTGCTTTTTGAAGGTCAAAAGGTACAAGATCTAAAGTTAAATACCCTCCGCCAGCAAATGGCTTATATTCCACAAGAGGTGTTCTTGTTTTCGGATACGATTTACAATAACATCAAATTTGGTAATAGTGCCATAACGGATGAAGAGGCACATGAGGCGGCTAAAAAAGCCTCTATTTACGAAGAAATTATGCAGTTTCCCCATGGTTTCAATACTATGGTGGGCGAGCGGGGTGTTACGCTGAGTGGCGGACAAAAACAACGTATTTCGATTGCTCGAGCCTTGGCTATGCAACCAAAGGTCTTGGTTTTTGATGATGCTTTATCTGCCGTAGATGTGCACACCGAAAAGGAAATAGTAGCGAATTTAAAGGAAAGTATTCAAGATAAAACCGTTATGTTAATTAGTCATAGGATATTTTCGAGCATTGCTTTCGATAAAATTTTAGTGCTCGATAAAGGCGAAGTGGTAGAGAGTGGAAAGCACGAAGAACTTTTAGCTTTGGGCGGAATTTATGCGGAATTTTTTAATAAGCAGCATTTTGAAAATACTGTGGTTTGATTATTAAAAAATACTTATTTTTGGCGGGTGATTTAATTAATTGATTATTTAAAAATATTATGTAGTGGAGAATCAACAAGGATTTTTTTCAAGAAAATTAAGAGCAGGAAAAAGAAGAACTTATTTCTTCGATGTGCGTTCAACGAAGCAAGGTGATTATTTTGTAACAATTACAGAGAGTAAAAGAAGATTCGACCGACCAGGTTATGACAGTCACAAAATATTCTTATACAAGGAAGATTTTAAGAAGTTTGGCGAAGCTTTAGAAGAAACCTTAAACCATATTAGAACCGAGCTTAATCCAGAGTTCGATTACGATTCTTACGATAGAGAAGCCTACCAAAACCAAGGGGATGACAACGACGATTTTGATGGAGATGATGAGGAGGATTATATAGCTCGTCCGGTAGAAAGAGAGAAAAAAGAGCCTGCAGTTAAGTTTAATGCAAGACCAAATAAGGATTTAATGAACGACTATCCTAAAGAAAAACCAAGATCTATTTTTGGGGATAGTTCAGAAGCAACTCCACCAAGCGACGAGGCAATGGAGTGGTAAAACAACCAAAGGAAACATAATAGAGGGTGCTTAGGTGCCCTTTTTATTTTTAATTACTTAAAGAAGAATAAATTGAGTTTGAAATGTGGAATTGTAGGTTTACCCAATGTAGGAAAATCTACCTTATTTAATACCCTTACGAAAGCCATCAATGCGCAAGCAGCCAACTTTCCATTTTGCACGATAGAGCCCAATGTTGGCGTAATTACTGTGCCAGATTATCGTTTGAAGAAATTAGAAGAATTGGTGCAGCCGCAAAAAGTGCTTCCAACAACCGTAGAGCTAGTAGATATTGCTGGCTTGGTAAAAGGGGCGAGCAAAGGCGAGGGACTAGGGAATCAATTTTTGGGCAATATTCGAGGTGTGGATGCTATTGTGCATGTGGTTCGATGCTTTGTAGACGATAATGTGGTGCACGTAGATGGTAGCATTAACCCGGTTAGAGATAAAGAAGTTATTGATACCGAATTGCAGCTGAAAGATTTAGAATCTATTGATAAGAAGCTGGAAAAAAGCTTGAAAGCGGCTAAGGGCAATGATAAAGAAGTGCTGAAAACGATTGAGGTTTTAAAACAACTTAAGGCCCATATTGAGCAAGGTAAATCTGCTCGATCTTTAGCTCTAGAAGAAGATGATTTAAAATTTGTAGAAGATCTTAATCTACTCACCTTAAAGCCAGTGCTTTATGCTTGTAATGTAAGCGAAAGCGATGCTAAAGATGGTAACGAATACGTAGAGCAAATTCGCAAGATAGCGCAGGAAGAGGGTGCAGAGGTATTGGTGATTTCTGCCAAAATAGAATCAGAAATTGTGCAACTCGATCCAGAAGAGCAAGTAATGTTCTTAGAAGATTTAGGTTTAAGCGAGTCGGGAATGGATCGTTTAATTACGGCTTCCTATAAACTACTTGCTTTAGATACTTACTTTACAGCAGGCGTGAAGGAGGTAAGAGCTTGGACCATCCACAAAGGAACGAAGGCCCCACAAGCAGCAGGTGTTATTCACTCCGATTTTGAAAAAGGCTTTATTCGTGCTGAGGTAATGGCTTACGAAGATTTTGTGAGTTTGGGTTCTGAAGCAGCCTGTAGAGAAAAGGGCAAGCTACGAGTAGAGGGTAAAGAATATGTGGTGCAAGATGGCGATATTCTTCACTTTAGATTTAATGTTTAGTTTGGTGAACAAGCTTTGAATTTCTAATGTTATTAGGCTAGAAGTGCAATTGAGGCACCCTAGAAGAAAATAA
Organism: Chitinophagales bacterium; assembly: GCA_020635975.1. Classification (GTDB taxonomy): domain Bacteria; phylum Bacteroidota; class Bacteroidia; order Chitinophagales; family UBA8649; genus JAFMKE01. Next base: position 100,221 of record JACJYT010000009.1, on the reverse strand, counting down.
AAATGTACGAACAACACTTTCCCATATTAGATCAAGAGGTAAACGCTAAGAAGCTAGTTTATTTAGACAATGCAGCAACATCCCAAAAACCGAAGCGGGTTATAGCTAAGATAATGGCTTACTACGAAGGCTATAATAGCAATATTCATAGAGGTGCCCATTACCTAGCTAACAAGGCGACAGAAGAATATGAGGGCGCTAGAGATTTTATAGCAAACTACTTAAATGTAGAGAGTCAAGAAGTAAATTTTGTTCGTGGCACAACAGAAGCAGTTAACCTGGTAGCGAATGCTTGGGGGAATAAGAATATAAATGCTGGCGATGAAATATTGGTAAGCGGACTAGAGCACCATAGCAACCTAGTTCCTTGGCAAATGTTGGCAGAAAGAATGGGTGCAACAATCAAAGTGATTCCTGTATTAGAGGATGGTTCTTTAGATTTAGCTGCTTATAAAACTTTATTGAATAGCAAGACTAAGTTATTAGCTTTCAATCATGTATCGAATTCCTTGGGTACCATTAATCCGGTTAAAGACATGATTACTTTAGCTCGTCAATACGATACTAAGGTATTCGTAGATGGCGCTCAAGCCATTCCGCATTTGCGTTTAGATTTAAAGGACTTGGATGCTGATTTTTATGCTTTTTCTGGACATAAGGTTTATGCGCCAACGGGTATTGGTATTCTTTACGGAAAAAAAGAACTTCTAGAAGCTATGGATCCTTACCATGGTGGTGGAGAAATGATAAAGGAAGTGAACTACGATAGTTTTACTGTAAATAATTTGCCTTATAAATTTGAAGCGGGTACGCCAAACATATGTGGAGCCATTGCCTTGGGCGAAGCTTTGCGTTTTGTAGCTGAGCTAGGAGTGGAGAACATTGCCAAGCATGAAAATGAATTATTGGAATACGCTACTGTCGAAGCTTTGAAAATTCCAGGACTCAAAATTTACGGCACAGCCAAAAACAAGGCTAGTGTGCTTTCTTTCTTGGTGGAAGGCATCCATCCCTATGATTTAGGGGTCTTGCTCGATAAGCAAGGTGTTGCTATTAGAACAGGTCATCATTGTTGTCAGCCACTAATGAAAAGCTTTAATATTGAAGGCACCTGCCGGGCAAGCTTTGCGGTATATAATACCAAAGAAGAAGTAGATCTTTTTATTGCTGCTTTGCGTAAAGCTGTTCAGATATTAGGTTAGTCTTTTTTCTTTCTAGTATATACTTACCTTCTTTTGGGTCTCTAGCTAGGGACTTGAATCTAATTCCCTCTTCAGACCAACCATATATTATTTTCCCCTCTTCAGGGTCTCTCGACGAGGACCCTGAAGCTTTTAAATTCTGAGCCCATGTTTATAATACTCATGTTCGTAACGCATGTTCGTAACGCCAATGTTCGTAGCGCATATTCGTAGCGCATGTTCTACGAATTAAATCAACACAGAAATTACCTAAAAGCTTGAAACAAGAAGCATTACTTTTTAAACATAAAGTAAACAGCAAGCACAAGAAAAACGAAAGAAAGCAGATGCTTGCTTTGAAAGTTTTCAGTTTTAAATACCAGCAGGCTAAAAACAGCGAAGACTACAAGGGTAATTACTTCTTGAATAACTTTAAGTTGCATTAGGCTAAAGGGTCCGCCATTGCCTTGATAACCCAATTTATTTGCGGGTACTTGAAAGCAATATTCGAAAAAAGCGATACCCCAACTAAGAAGGATAATGCTAAAGAGTCCGAGTTTACTAAACTCCTTCCACTCGGCAAATTTGAGGTGACCATACCATGCCAAGGTCATAAAGGCATTGCTAAGAACTAGCAAGCCTATAGTATACATGCTTTTCATTGGCGCGCCTATTTTTCTGCAATTTCCTTTAAGCTTTTTAGAGCTAGAGGCCAGGTTGAATCAAAAAACTCGAGGTAGTCTTCGAGTACGTCTATATCGATTCTCAGGGTGGTGATGCCTTCCTTTTCTGTAAAACTATAGTTTTCTAAACCGCCTGTCCATTTGTCTACTTCTGCACCGCTTGTTATTTCTTGCTCGCCATCTAAGATGCCATAGTGCTTAATAGAAACAAAGGAGGCAGCTTGGTTTTCTACAATTTCAGAGATCATTCCACCTTGCTTACCATTCTCGTCGCAGCCTACAAAATACATTTTCGATCCTTTTTCCCAAGAGCCCACATAGCTCGAAGTGGGATTAAAAGCGGCGGTCCAAAACTCATAGTTGCTAAGATCATCGAGTCCCAACATTAGCCTATAGCAGTGCTCTGCAGGAGCCTTAATTTCTATTTCATAGTGTTTTTCTATCATGCTAATAATTTAGTAGCTGCAAGATAAGTCTTTCTTGCTTTTGGAGCAATATTTTCCGTCTTCGGGATCTCCTGCTAAGTACCCAGAAGTTTTCCCTATTTCCCCCTCTTCAGGGTCTCTCGAAGAGTACCCTGAAGTTTTTAAATACAGTTCTATTACCCGCATAAATTATTGAAGCGGCATTGTTCTTAAGACCCTCACTTCAAATATTATTTAGTTTGTAGAATAAAGCTAGTTTTCGAAATGGCACAAGTGACCGCTAGGGCTTAAGACTTGAGCTAGCTGGGGAATATTTTATGAATTAAATATTCTTTGTTTTATACTTCTCAATAGATTCCTTTAAATACATATAGGAATTACCTTTTTTGATAAATTGCAAATTACCTGAATTTCTGATATGAGATAAGTCACAATCTTGAACTTTAAGTTCTTTTTTTACTTCTTTGCTCGTTAAATATTTTGTTGTATTTTCAGACATATTTTAAAATTTATACTTTTTCCGTTTCTAAAATCATATTCAAAAATGATGTCGGTTGAAGGAAGTAGTTTGGGTTATCCTCTAGTTTTTCCTTTATCAGAATTAGTCCTCCGTTGGTGTATGATTCCATTGTTTTAATTAACAATTTTACAGCATCATCTTCGTCCAATTCTCCTTTTTCAAGTGCTACTAAGTCAATGTCCGTTTTTGCTATAAGAGCAATAAATATATTTTCTTGTAAATTAGTGAAGTCTTTACGTGTTGAAACTGTTGTCTTACTACCCCAATGCTGAATATGGTGGCTAAAATCTGTTTTCTTTTCTCCGTCAGGAATTGGAGCAAATTCATTGTTGTAAAGTCCAAGGAAAAAAGCATAGGTATATAATTCATAGTTAGTACTGAAATGTTTACCAAGATTGATTTTCTTCTCACCTTCTGCACCAAACTTTTGAGAAAGTGAAGAAAATAATTCTTTATGAGTCTCGCTGTATTTTGGAATTCTAGTTTTCCATTTTTCAAATAAATTCTTCATCTTACAATGTAATTACCTGTGAGTTAATCGTTTTCAAGTTGTTTGAATCAAAAGGTCTTTCTAGTTTCACCCAAAATGCCTTGTCTCTTCTAACATTCTCAAATTCTTTTTTGATCGAAAGTGATTTAGTTGATTTGTCTGTATGCAGAAAATCTTTGATTAGAAGAATTTTTTGATTTTCGGTTTGATAAATCAAGTTTAAAAATTGAGCTGTTTTGTTTTCACCGAAAGATGAAGTTGGAGCATCAAAAATCATAGGGAAGTTTTCTTCTTTAATTTCTGATGCCAATTCAGAAATTGCAAATAAGATTGAAATATGCATTGAAGTTAACAATGATTGGTTTGGCTTATAGAAAGTCCTGCCATCTTCTTGCAATTCTACTTCTACTATAGTACGATTTACCTTGTTTCTTCTTGTAAAAACAATTGTTCCAGTGAAAGCATCAATGTTGATGGTCTTGAAAAAGTTGTTTGATTATGTTTCAAGTTTGATTGCTTCTTTCAAAATACAATTCCGGCAAAATTATTTTCACTTCTTGTTCTGCATTTTCTTTTTTCCAATAAACAATGAAATTCACTTTGGCACTTTTCAATTCATAGTTTTTCGCTTTCATACTTTCAATTTGTTCAACAAAGAGCTTAGAGAATTTTAAAACAGATTTCCCTTTGGTGTCCAAACATTCATCTCCGTTTATTGTTAATGTGTCTCCGCTTTTAAGGTCAGAAATCAAGTTTTGTCGGGTTATGAAATAGTCCAGCCAAACGTCTTTTAACGACAGGTGCATTGCTAATTCGTTCGGTTGCAAATGCGTTTCTTTGTTTTCAATTCGTTCTAAATTGTTTGCTGTGATGTTGTCAAAAATGTTTGAATTTAGATGAATTGTCAAGTTTGTTTTTGCTCTTGTTATTGCAACATACAAAAGTCGTTTTGCTTCGTCTGTTACGTGATTGAAGTTTTCAAGCATTAGGAAAACATTGTCAAACTCTTTCCCTTTTGCTTTGTGAATGGTTGAAACCAAAATTGTCTCGCCATTTTCACTATAAAAATCTTCAAGTTTAGATTCACGAATAAAAACTTCTAAATCCGATTTGTATTTCCTTTTCGGATTTGATGCTTCAAAATCTCTAACAATGTTTCCTAATATTTCCAATTTATTGCTGTGGCGATATTTGTTTACAACTTCACGTTTTGCGTTTAACCAAATTTCATCAGTGATGGTATAAACATCATCTGCCAAGTTCAAATGACTTAAAAAATATCGCACTTCGTTCAGGTTGTATAAACTGAAACCGTCATTTGACTGAATCAATTTTGCTTGAACATTGTTTTTTAAAAGCAGTCCCGTAATTTGTAGTGCTTCTTCATTGGTTTTTGTCAGTACACAAGTTGTTCCCGAAAGCCCTGTTGTAAGAACATCTTGCACAAGTGGATTGATGAGATTTCCACTTTGATAACGCACAATTTTAATTTGCCCGTTATCGTTTTGCTTTGCAATGATTGGCGTTTGTTTTAGTCGGTAAGTAATTCGTTTTACAAATTGATTTGAAAAATTAACAAGGTTGCTTTTGCTTCTGTAATTCTCAACTAATTCGTGTTTGACTGCTTTGTTTTCACGAATGAATTGTTCAAGGTGTTTTGAACTTGCTCCCCGAAATTCATAAATGTTTTGGTCATCATCGCCAACGGCAATAACCCTCATTTCTTCGTTTTGTTCCATTAAAGCACTTATCAATCCAAACTCGCCTTTGTCCATATCTTGTGCTTCGTCAATGACCAAAACGGTTTTCGTTATTCTGCTTGCTTCAACTTCATTATTCTTTATTTTCTGAATTGTGTTTTTTAGAATTTGGTCTGATTTTTCCAGGCTGCCCACTTTGCCCAACAAATCAAAACAGTATGAATGAAAAGTTTTTATTTCAATGTAGTTTGCTGCGTTTCCTATAAGTCTAAGCAAACGTTTTTTAAATTCGGTTGCTGCTGCTCTTGAAAAAGTAATCATAAGCAACTGTTCGTGCTTCACATCTTCCATTAAAAGCAATGAAGCAAGTTTGTGAACCAAAACTCTTGTTTTTCCACTTCCCGGACCCGCGGCAACAACAATGTGTTTCGTCTCGTTGTCGTTTATTATTTTTAATTGCGTTGGCGAAAGTTCTCCGAAAAGTTGTCTGAATTTGGCAGGTGTTATGTTTCGTTTGATTTCATTTTGCCGACTGCCCGGAAAATATCTGTGTAGAAACGATGAATAGTTCAAGTGAAAATAATCTTCTACAAACTGCAAAGCACTTTTGTAGTCCTCAATCATTTTCTTGGCGTATTCGCCAACGATGTGAATTTGCTGAACTTTGTTTTCGTAAAACTGATTGAGTTTTTGATAATCGTCTTTTGTGTAGCGTTTTTTGTTGTCTTGTTCTGTTCGTTCAATGGTCAAACGATTATACACAACCAAAAATCCGCCTTCAATTTTTATCGCTTCAATTCTTGACAAGTAAAAAAGCGTGTCTTCGATATCGTCAAGATTGATGTTTACTTTAAACAAACTTGAACTTACCTCGTAAGCGGTTTTTAACTCTTGAACAGAAAATTCAACCAACACTTCTTCTTTTGTAGAATCTTTTTCTGATACGTTCACATTGCTTTTCTCATAGAGAAATTCAACAATAAATCTTGCCAAAGCGTGTCGTTTCTCTAATTTCTCTTTCAATAATTCTTTTGAGTGTAATGAAAGAACAGCAACGTGATTTTTTGATTCTAAACTTTTTCGCTTAATCCAATTTTTGATTGCCCAAAAATTGAAAATGGTTTTCATCTTATTGGTGCTAATATCGTCAAGCCCTTTTTCTTCCGCTTGTTCGTTCAGTTCTTTGATGTTAAATACTTTTTCTTGTTCTTCAATTATTGGAAGCAAAAAGTTTTCAATTTTACTGAATGTATCAACTATGTTGAACGAACGATTTTTGTTTTCTCCTTTTTTGATAAAAGCAGTCAAATCTTTTGCATCGGCTAAAATCTTTTCTTCACGCAAAAGATTGACAATATTTATCACTTCTTCTTTTACAATTCCTAAATGGTCGCTGATGTAATCAATTCTTGACTCTGCCGCCTCATCGCTCGCTTGTTTTCTGCTTTTGCTTGAAAAAAGTTTCTTGATAATTCTAACACCTTTTTCTTTTTGGTTTCCAACAAATCTTTCCGAAGCATTGATTTTGTCAATGGCTTCTTGTGCATTTTTTGCAAGAATACTATTCGCAAAAACTCGTGGCATATTTTGTCCACGTTTCAAATATCCTGCATCTTCCAACGCTGCAATGGCTGTTGTTACCCGTGTTTCAATTTCAACAACATTGTCGTCCCAACCTGCTTTTCGTGCAATTTCCAAAGCGGAATTAGAAACCGTTGAACGAAACCGTGTTATCTCTTTTATAGCTTTCCAAACCTGTTGAATTTCTTTGATAGAAAGTTTGGTTTGATTTAGAAGAATAAAGTGTTTGCTTAAATCTTCTTCGTTAAACAACACAAAACAATCAGCCGTAATATTTTCATCTCGTCCTGCTCTGCCTGCTTCCTGGATGTAGTTTTCAAGTGAATCAGAAATTTCATAGTGAATTACCATTCCGACATCTTTTTTATCAACGCCCATTCCGAAAGCAGAAGTAGCCACCATTATTTGAGTTTCTCCATTGATAAACGAATCTTGGTTTTCAGATTTTTCCTGCTTATCCATTTTACCGTGATAAGGTTTTGCGCTGAACCCGTCTTCTTTTAAGCGTTCTGCAAGTGTGTAGGCTTTTCGTGTTCGTGAAACGTATATAATTGTTGGGCAATTTTTTTCTTCAATCAAATCTCTCGCTGCTTGGTATTTTTCTTCTTCGTCTGCTTTTTCAAATACTTTGTATTGTAGATTTGTTCGTGATGCTATTGAAGTAAACAATTCAAGATTAAGCGAAAGTTTTTCTCTGAAATAATCTCGTATGTCTTCAATTACTTTTTGTTTTGCCGTTGCTGTGAAACACGAAATAGGAATGCCGTCTTCAAGATTTTTCTTTTCTTGAATTGATTTGATAAAATCTCCGATGTATAAATAATCAACTCTGAAATCTTGCCCCCACGAAGAAAAACAGTGAGCCTCGTCAATAACAAAACGTGCAATTTTTCTGCCTAAAATTAACTTTTCAATGGTTTTAGAACGCAGCGATTCCGGGGATATGTAAAGAATGGAAGCCGAACCGTCCTCCACTCTTTCAAAAGACTTTGCTCTTTCAATCGGGTCTAGCAAACCGTTTATGGTAACTGCGTCTGTAATGCCAATTTTTTCAAGATTGTCAACTTGGTCTTTCATTAGCGACTGCAAGGGCGAAATCACAATTGTCAAGGCTCTTGAATTTTCTCCGCTCATCAAAGCGGGAATTTGAAACGTGATTGACTTTCCTCCACCTGTCGGAAAAACGGCAAGAATGGATTTGTTGTCAATCGCAGCTTTTACCGCTTTTTCTTGTAGCGGTTCACCTCCGTAACTTCTGTAAGAATCAAAACCGAAAAATCTTTTAAGTCCTTTGCGTGCATCTAAAACGCTGTTGCAATATTCGCAACCACTCACACACGGTTTGTTTCGTATACGAAACATTATCTGTTCCACTTCGGGATAATTTTTTAAAACCCAAGGTGGCGTTATGGAATGTATTTTTTTGTGTTGAACAAAAGAATTGATTAGCGATAAACAGTAAGCAAGTTCAATCGGTTTTTCTGAAATGATTTTTGCCAAATCAACTTGTTCGCAAAGTTCGTTTTTGAATATTTCACGAATTAGTTTTTCAATGTCTGTATCTTGACTTTTGTATGCTATGAAACTAAAAAAGGAATGGAATTCCCTTTTGCCATTCAGGAGTAAATAAAAAATCTGTTTAAGGATTTCGTCTGCCTGTCGAAAGGCCGTAACCTCATCATAGAATAAGTCCTTTGCTTTGATAGAATCATTCAAAGGATTATTCATCTCATCCGATTGTAGTTTGTCGTCTTTGAGTAGTTTATGATACGGCTTTGTCGGGAAAAGCAAAGGCGAAAGAAACAGCGTGTCAATGATGTTTGTCGAATTTATTCCTGCGTCATTGAGAGCTTTACCAATATATTTGATGTCGTGATTGAAAATATTGTGTCCGCAAATAAATCGCGTTCCATTGATAAACTGTATAAAGTCGGCTACCGAAGTTTTATGGAAAGAAGCCCCGTTGTCCTTGACACTTCCAATGTCAAGAACTTTTCCGCTCTTAGGCTCAATCTCTGTATCAATGAATGCAATTGAGTTCATTGTTTAGTACTTCTGTTTGTCAGGAATTACACCCCTTACACCTCCTCTTGGATTTTCTACATCGCCTTTATATCGTGGGATTAAATGAATATGAACGTGATTAACGGTTTGTCCTGCGGCTTCACTAATATTTATTCCAACATTAAATCCGTCAGGATTAAATTGCTGTGCCAAAATTTCCTTGACTTTATTAAGCATAAAAATACAAGCAGCTTGTTCTTTGAAAGTTAAGTCGAAATAATCTTCACAATGCCTTTTTGGAATGATTAAAGCGTGTCCATCATTGACAGGAAATTTATCATAAATGGCATAAGCAGTTGCGGACTCAACGATAAGTTCTCTTTCGGAATCGGGATTACAAAAAGGGCAATCTTGGTTTTGAGTTATAACTAGTTGATTGTAATGCTGATATTCATAAATCTCACAATTTTCATTTTTGAAAAATGATTTTGAATTTAGAATCACATTGCATTGATAAGTTTTCTTCTGATGGAGTTTATGCGTTCTAAATCCTTCGTATTGCAAATCACGCCTTACAGCAATATAAACTTTTCCTGTTGGCTTTATGAGTTGCGATAATTCCATTAAAACGGTTGCTTGTTCTTCTGGCACTAACACATTCAAAACATACAAGCAAATTATAGTGTCAAACTTCTTTTTAGGATAATCCGGAAAGTAATGCTTATCGTAACCTTCTATTTTAATTCCTTTTTCTTGAAGTAATTTTACATCATTCCCAAATCCACAACCAAAATCAAGAACCTCACCAACCAATAAATTCTGATTAAATAGAATTTTGGATGGAAAAGAGAGGGTTACTCTTTCCTTTGCTGTTAAATGACTATTTGGGTTTGACTTTAAATTTTCCATCCCTCAAAGCCTCTATTTTCAATTAAATAATTACAACTATTTTGCAATTGCGAAATGCCAGTATTTTTCCAAGAATCAAATGAATGATTACCTAAAAGTGCAATTTGAATCTCCTTCTGAAATCGTTTAGATTGACTTTCAAATATGATTCCCCAATAATCAAGAATAAGATTTTTTTGCCTGTCAATAATTTCTGGTGTTGGTATTTTATCGCGCTTTTGATTGTTAATTCTTGAGTCTGAAGGAAGCAAGTTCCAAAGGTCGTTGTTTTTCCATACTGAGAAAGGAATCAAATGGTCAATATCGTAGTTTGCAATTTTTCTACCTGTCCAAACACAATAAACATTACCTTCTTTTTGAAGAATCTCTTTATATAATTTTTTCGATTCCTTAATATCTCGCAACGTGATAGGACTCTTTAAAACCTCATTTAAGACTTTGTGAACTGAAAGATTATTTCCAGAAGCATTCACTGAAAATTCAGCCCATTTAAACAGAATAGAATCTTGCCCATTGATGAAACTACCCAAAATCTTAAATGCTTCGTAGTATTCAAAAGGAATTGAAAATGTTCCAAATTCCTTGATTAAGGTTTCAATGTCTATTGTTGATTTTCTTTTGATTGTTTGGTTTTCATAATTGAAAATGGAATAAAAGTCATTAGTAATAGAACGCCCGATATACTTCATAGGCATTTTGGTAATCGTATCTTTAAGCTTTTTAGTAAGTTCAAAAAAATCACTTTGCAAATCTTCTGGTATTCCTTTATTCTTCAAGTCGTTGTACAATGCAGAAAACCCACCACGAGCTTCATAATCAAAAATTAGTTTACTTAACTGATTGCTAAAAGCTAGGTTAGTTTCACCGTTTATTTGCGGGATAGAAGTCTGAGATTGCAAAATCGGATAGTAGTACATCAACCATTTTTCAATAAGAAGTCCAGTCGGAAAATGAACACGGTTTTCTAAAAACGAAATGTATGGTGAATTGTCTTGAATAATATCAATAACACCACGTAAGAGTGCAAACTTGTAAGTAGTTGTTTTGCTATCTCTTTCAATGATTTTGCTGATATTATAAAAGACTTCGTTGTTCATTTGCTTTTCAATAAACTACTTCTTCATTAAGATATAAATACGACTGAGGAGGAAGCACATTAAAATCCTCTTTTAAAGACATAGGCCTCTTATATCTCTTTGTGTTTTTAATTTTTATAGCGTGTGCTACCAACTTATTTTCAAAATATTCGTGAAAATACATTTCTGAAATTCCAGAGTATTTCTTTGTTAATTCCCAAATCTCATCTGGAGACGAGCTAAGTATATCATCTATCTCAAATTCACCAATAACTTGTTGAACTGGAGACGATGCATAAACAACCACAATTCTTATATTTGGATTTTTAAATATAACTTTTCGAAACTCAAATTTTTTTTCGCCATCAAATATTTTGAAAGCAAACTCTGGTTTAATCGATAATAAAACTTTCATCACTTTTTGTTGCTTTTAAAATGTTATTAAATTGTTCTTTTGTTATTTTTTTAAAACCTCTTGGGGGGTCATTTACTCCTGCCAGGACTTTTAAGTCTATAAGCTCTTTCATATTTATTCTGTGTGGAAAAGAATAAACATACAAGAATCTAACTACAAAAGGCTTAGATTTTTTGTAACGCCACATCTCACGAAGTTGGTCTTCTGGAAAAACGCTACTTTTTCTGCAATACAGAATGAAATCATCTTCATTCTTAAAGTCGTATTTCACTTCTTGCACAACTCCGATAGTAGAAACAACGCTTTTGTAATACCCGCCAGTTCTATAAAAGACTAGAACATCTCCCATTTTTGGGTGAGGTTCAAAAGCCCAAGAAACATACACCTTGTTTATTCCATTCCTGTGTGGAAAATCTTCAATAAATTCCTGTGGAGATTCATTATTCAAAATAGAATCAGGCAATAACTCTGTATGATAATCGGGATAAATTGGCACAATAAAACATTCCTCGTTTATAGAAATAAACGGATAGGTTTGTTTCAAATTATTCTTGTCAAATTTCTTGCTGAAATCTCTAACATAAACTAGTTCCTCATTTTTATTACCCCACAAAACAAACCCCCATTGTTCTAATAAGTCAATTAATCTTCGCTGTTCATCCCTCTTGTCATATATTGTTACATATATTTCTTCAACCTTGTTTTTTAGTGCGTTATCAAAAATGATTTTCATAAATCGCTCTCCTAAGCGAAAACCATTATTGATGACCTTAAATGTTCCAACTTTCAATCTTCTTTTTGGATTAAAAGAAGGACTTATATCTAAATACTTTTCATCCTGATCCTCGACCTTTAGATATAAAAATGACAACAGCAATCCATTATTAGAGTTTACTGTAATATAAGCTTCCTCATCATACTTTTTAATAAACCATTTGTCAAAACCGACATAATCTTCCTTGAGACTTGTAAAAAAATCATCTTCAAGATTTATCCTACCAAATTTTAATTTTTGAACATTAAGAACTTTGTAATTCACTAAATCTGGATGCTCGGCAAAGGTTTTCTCAAGAAAAGAATCAATTGTAAATACCTTGTCTGATATTCCCAATTCATTAGCCTTCTTGCGTATTTTTTTATCCTCCGTTATCAATATATCTACTCTGCCAACAAATACTTCATTTAATAGGTGAGTGTCAATTATATCATTTTCGTTTACATCAATTTTTTCTGATACAGATTTCAATTCAGACTGCAATGGAGAAGGAATATCTATTCGCTCATAACTATCCAATTTGATTTGGAATGTATCAACCGTTTGTTGATTTTTATACTTTTCAATTTCAGATAAAGTTAAGGAATGGACACATTTTGTATATTTAGCTCTTTCAAGCCAACGAAATAAAATACCTACATCTTGATTTATAACTCTTGATGCCTCCCTGTGAATAATAATATTTGTGTCTAAAAGTGCTTTCATAGGTCAAATTCTGTTTTTCATAATCATCCTTTCAGAGTATCTTCTAACAGGAGATGCGTTATTGTTATTATTAAGCCACTCCAAGTAATAATCGGTTTCTGAATGAGCCAAATTAATTGCAAACTCAATCCCCATTATGACAAGTATGAAATACATTACTTTGTCTTCTGTGTATAGAATATCCATTTCGTGAAGAATTTCATAAGGTTCTGGATGATGAATTGGGTCAGTGAATCTTGTTTCTTCACTGTAAATCCGCCTTTGATGATACTTCCAAAAATTGCCTTTGCCAAATCGTGCCCAGTCTCTAATTGGGTCTAGTTCAGGTTTTGATATTATTTCGTCAATCCAATCAATATCTTCTTTAATTCTGAAAGTGAGAAATTCAAGTGCAGCCTTCGCAATGAATCGAGAAACATCATAATCATTTTCATCGGGATGACTAATAATAGGTAATATCAGTTTGTTGATTTTACCTTCCTTTATTAGATTGATTATGTGATTGTCTTTTGAGTCAAATATAATTCCGCTTTTGTCAAGCCAAACATCCGCCCAGCCACCGTCTTTATGCGGAAAAAGGGTTTTGTCAGGAACTAATCTTCCTTTTTTTGTTGTAATGAAATTTCTGTGGCGAACATTTTTAAAGTATGGTTTTTCTAAAACCTTTTTCTCAACTTTACGTGCGAAATAATTGTTGCAACCATCGCATACAATTCCTTTCTCCAATATGTGTGATATATTTCCCAAACTTTCAGGTATAATATGCTCTACAGATTTAGAGTTGGTGCTGTCATTCTTGCAAAAAATACATCTCATTTTTTATATCCGATTTTACTTAATAACCACAACCAACCTTTATTTAACTGCGAGGTAATTAAGGGTAGTGTAAAATAAATGAGTGTTGCCAGTGCAATACCAAGTGCTATGTAAATCTCATTAGGTAATACTTTCCAAACATTAAGTAAGGAGATTTCAGGAACGAATGTTTTACGATATGCCGGAATAAATAATAAAACACCACAAACTATGTTGATTAAAATCGCTAAAGCGAATTGCCCTGGACCAATACGTTCTTTTGAATAAATGGAGAAGAAAGAAAATGATTCAGAATTTTGTTTTTTATTAAACACTACAATTAGCTCATCTTTTTTTACTCGCTTGTCACCAAGGTATTTATTGAATGAATCAAACTCTAATGTTCTGACATTTTTTAATGAAGAATTATCAAAGAAAACAATATCGTATTTGTTAGGTAGAATATTGAATGAAAAGCAACTCTTTATCTTACAAAATTCCTTATCGCTAAAAAATACAACTTTGTCATCGGGAATGTTCCTGCGTTCATTCACTTTTATATCGTAAATGATAGTGGATTTGCTTATTCCTTTTTTTCGCATTGAGATATAAGGAATCTTTGGTTTAATCCAGAACCTGAAATATACATTTGGCTTTTCTGCTGAATCGTAATCTATATAAGGTTGTAAATTAATAGTGGCAGTTACTAACTTGTCAGAAGTTTTATCAATTGTGACAGGAATAACGCATAGTTCGTTTCTATCTGAAAACTTATGTATTACCCCAAGTTTATTTCTCCCACCGTCTAAAGAATTTGTAGTGCTGATTGAATCATTAAAAATAAATCTGCTATTTTCAGCAATGCTTAACTTGTCGTATAAATCCATTACTTCACAAGATTTTGTGAACCAAGGAATAAAGACGGATATAGAAAGTTGATTTGATGTGATATATTCTTTTGCCACTTCAAAGCCGAACTCAACTAAAGAACTGTCATTGTTAAATTCCCAAGTGCAAATATGAAAACGCTCAATTTGAACGGGCTTGTTTTTTTCGGTGAATATGAAGAATGAATTATCCATTTTAATTGCAAATTTTACTTAGATGATTAGATAAAGTCATAGCATCATTACATTCTTCAATATATAAAGGAACCTTTAATGCTAACGATACCTCCTTTGCATAATCCAATTCGTTGTTTTGTAATCGTTCTAAAAGTCCAAAATCATAGTTCTTATTATCTCTCAAGTCAAGTCTTGTTTTAATCTCTGTAATATTTCCTAAAATGAGGCCAAATGCTATAGGATTTATCTGCTTAAAAACATCTATTGAAACCTTTTCGACCTCATCTTTCTCATTTAACAAACAAAAATGTCCGTCCAGTAAATAATAATGTCCATTTTGGGTGGCTTTGGTCAATCCCGCGATTAATCGGTTTTGAGTGAAATGGATGTCCTTGACTTTCTTATTATTAATATCATCATTTATGTCTTTCCATTTCAAAAGTTCACTAGCTGACAAGTATTCTATATTCAGTACTCTACAAATATTTTGGCAAATTGTACTTTTGCCAACTCCGTGTATACCTCCAATGAAAATAATATTACTTGGCATTGTAAAATTTAAGCTGGATAAAAATACGTATTAGGTTAAATAGGCTCATAGTGCTAAAATGATGACATCCATTTTCACCATCAAATAATCGTTTGCCAAAATCAGTTGGAACGTCTTTATTGTCAATAACATTGAAAGCTTTCAGCCAAAAACGAATAGAAGAAACCATATTTTTCCCAACGCCAAGTTGTACAACGGCATCTTCGTCATTAAAATTCTTGCCTTTTTGAGCATAATCGCACCCCTTTTTCAGCCAAAGTTGTCGGCACTGAAAGGAGCCATGTCCGGAAAAGGTAAATTTAATTATTTCAGTATTTTTTGTTATCATCTATACTATTGAAGTATCTAATTTATAAGATACAAAGTAAGGAAATTATTACTTTTAATTAATTGAAAAATCAGTTTTGTTATGAACTATTTATTCAGATTCTAAACTATTAAGTATTATACACCTTTGTTCTTTTTCATGTAGCGTTTCTATACTAAAGAATTATTGCTCAAATTAAAACCAAGTTTTTTCAATATTAAGCAAATAAATAATGCCGCTATAATTTTGGTTCATTAAGGTGGTTAATTGCTATTGTCTTAACTTCCATTAGTGATATTTTTGTTCAATATAGTTGGGTATTGAATTAAATATTTTACCCTTCCCCAAATAATTATTATTGATTTTTAAATAATTACGAATTTCAATTTCTGCTCACGCAATTTACTAAATCCCCCTCAAATTACATATACTTTTTCAAAATATAATCTAAAAAAACCGCACTCAAAATTTCTACGAGCCAATGCATCTCCCACAGCCCTTAAAAATCCCCCCTAGCTTCCTTTTCTTCTTTAAAAATCACTAACTTTGCGCTTATATATAATATTCCATGACCAACGATCAACACAAAGAAATAAGAGAAAGAACTAGCTCTCTGGGGAGGTATCTTTGACATTGCTAACCGAGTAATTCGCATAGAAGAGATGGACAAGGTTGCTGCGCAGCCTGGCTTTTGGGATGACCCCGCTAAAGCCGAAGAGCTGCTGCGTAGTGTGCGTGGCGATAAGTATTGGTTAAACTTCTATAAGAAAACGGAAGCTGCAGTAGACGACCTGGATGTGATGAAAGAATTTTACAGCATGGGAGAACTTAGCGAAGAGGAATTAGATGCTAGCTATGCAGAAGCCCTTAAAGCTGTGGAAGAATTAGAATTCAAATCTACCCTCAACAAAGAAGAGGATGTGCTACACGCCATCCTCGAAATTAATGCCGGTGCCGGCGGTACCGAAAGCTGCGATTGGAGCGAAATGCTGATGCGTATGTACCTCATGTGGGCAGAGCGCAATGGTTTTAAAGTAAAAGAACTTAATCGTCAAGATGGCGATGTGGCGGGTATTAAATCGGTTTCTCTTGAAATTGCAGGCGATTATGCCTATGGCCAACTAAAAGGAGAAAATGGCGTGCACCGCCTAGTGCGAGTTAGTCCCTTTAATTCGCAAGGCAAAAGAATGACTTCCTTTAGCTCGGTTTTCGTACATCCGATGATAGATGATAGTATAGAAATTGAAATTTCTCCTAGTGAGCTAGAATGGGATACTTTTAGAGCAAGTGGCGCAGGTGGACAGCATATAAACAAGGTAGAAACCGCCGTAAGAGTGCGACATTTACCAACGGGAATTGTAGTAGAATGTCAGGAAGGAAGATCGCAGCACGGTAACCGAGAAACCGCCCTGAAAATGCTAAAATCGCAGCTCTACGAATTAGAACTGAAAAAGCAACAGGAAGAAAGAGAGAAAATAGAGGCAGGCAAAATGAAAAATGAATGGGGTTCGCAAATTCGTTCTTATGTGCTCGACGATAGACGAGTAAAAGACCACCGAACCAATTACGAAACGAGAAATACCGATGCCGTGCTAAATGGAAATATCGACGAATTTTTGAAAGTTTTTTTACTCCATAACCATAGCTGATGAAAACGCTCCTATCTAATTTGTTCCAAAAGACTTTTAATGCCCAAGCCGAAGTTTGGGTGCAAGCACCCACCAGAATTAATTTGATAGGAGAACATACCGATTATAATGGTGGCTTGGTATTACCTGCTGCTATTAATCATTACATCTCCTTTGCAGCCAGAAAAACCAGTTCTGAATTTGCCAATATTGTAGATTACAACACGAAAAAAAGTGTTGCGATTGAACTGGAAGGTGCCTTAGATTTAGATAAATTAAGCGCTTGGCAAAAGTATTACTACGGTGCCATCAAGCTCCTAATGCAAAAGTATAAGATAGGTGGTTTTCAGATTTTGAAATATGGCCAAGTGCCGGTTGGGGCAGGAGTAAGTAGCTCGGCGGCTTTGTGTTGCGGACTCATTTACACTATCAGCGAATTGTACGAATTAGGCATAAGTCGCGAAAAAATTGCCAAACTTGCCCAGCAAGTCGAGCACGACTACCTAGGTTTACATTGCGGCATTATGGATCAATATGCGGTGATGTTTGGACAAAAAGATAGTTTTTTAGAATTGGATTGTAGCAGTCTAAAGCTAAAGCAACACCCCGTTAATTTGGGAGCTTATCAATTAGTCTTGTGCAATACCATGGTTAAGCATAGTCTTGCAGGAAGCGCCTATAACGATAGAGTGGAAGAAGTAGAATTAGCACTCTCTATTTTAAAAGTACAAAATGTATTCTATAGCTATGCTAGTGAAGTTCGCGAGTCGGATTTGTTGCTAATACAAGATGATGTACTTCGAGATCGCGTTGCCCATGTGATAGAAGAAAATAGCCGTGTAGAAGAAATGGTCCTTGCCATGCAAGAAGCTCGCTATGAAACTATAGGGAAACTTTTAAGCGCTTCGCATGCTAGCTTGCGCGATCAGTACCAAGTTTCGTGCAAAGAAAGCGATTTCTTGGCAGAGCATTTAGAAGCTGCTGGTGCTTTGGGTGCGCGACAAATGGGTGGTGGTTTTGGCGGTTGCCTCTTGTTTTTAGTCGAAAAAACAAAGCTAGAGGCTTTAAAGTCCGAAGTAGAAAAAGCCTATGCAAAGGTCTTTCATAAAATTCCGGAGTTTTACGATTTAGCTATTGTCGACGGAGTAAATACTTTGTAATGGACTTTTCTCACCGACGAAAAAATATTCTCACAGGCGAGTGGGTGCAGGTTTCGCCCCAAAGATCAAAACGTCCTTGGCAAGGACAAGTGGAAGAACTTGCAAAATCTAGTGCTAAGGATTACGAGAAAGATTGTTATCTCTGTCCAGGAAACGAAAGAGCCAATGGCTCTTCAAACCCAGTTTATCAAGAAGTCTATATTTTTGAAAATGACTTTGCTGCCTTGCAAAGAGAGATAGAAAGGGAAGAGCTAAATGAAGCGGACTTGTTGCTTGCCAAAAGTGAGCGAGGGATCTGCATGGTGGTCTGCTATTCTCCAAATCATAGTGAGACCCTCTCGGATATGTCATTGGAGGCCATTCATAAAGTAGTACAAGCTTGGCGAAAGGAGTACGAAAATTTAGGCGCATTAGACTTTATAAATCATGTACAGATTTTTGAAAACAAGGGCGAAATTATGGGGTGTAGCAATGCGCATCCTCATGGACAAATTTGGGCGCAAGAATCTATTCCCCAGGAAGTGGTGAAAGAACAAATACAGCAAGAAACTTATTATAAAGAAAAGAATACTAATCTTTTAGGAGCTTATATTGAACTAGAACTTCAAAAAGGAGAACGAATCGTTTGGCAGAATGCTAACTTTGTTATTCTTGTTCCATATTGGGCAGTTTGGCCTTTCGAGTGTCTTCTTGTTGCTAAGGAGGATTTGCGAAGTTTTAAAGATTTTAGTCTAGAACAAGAATTGGATTTTGCAGCAGCCTTGAAGATACTTAATGTAAAATACGACAAGCTCTTTGCTTGTTCTTTCCCTTATTCTTCTGGCATTCACCAAGCACCAACCGACGGAGTGGAACACCCGGAATGGCGTTTTCATATGCATTTCTATCCACCGCTTTTACGCTCTGCTTCCGTGAAAAAATTTATGGTGGGCTACGAAATGATGGCGAATCCGCAAAGGGACTTTACTCCCGAATTTGCCGCTAAACTTTTAAGAAATTGATGAATAAAAAAGAGCTTTATTTAGATTAATTCCAAATTAATCTTAATTTTGCAGTCTAAACGATAATACTTGAAGAAGTTCTGGTTACATCTTATATTTTTACTTTCCTTTTCGCTGTTAAAGGCAGAAACTAACGAGCAATTTCAGTTTAGAACCATGGTGAATTTGGCAGAATACATTGCCAACGATTATGTTAATGCCGTGGCAAATCATCAATTGCTTAGCGAATTCGAATATGCCGAAATGCAAGAGTTTTCGCAAAAGCTCTTAGAAACACACGAAGAACTTAGCAAAACGTACAAGAAAGAATCCTTTACGGCTGTTTACGATAACTTATTGGCTCTAGAAGAGGCTATTCTAAATAAGGAAGATGCAGCACTGGTACAGTTACAAGCTCGAGCCATTTCTAGTGCCTTGCTAGCAGAAGGTGTTTTGAGTGTTATTCCACCAACTTATCCAGACATTAGTAAAGGCCGCTTATTGTACGCAAGCTATTGTGCTCGTTGTCATGGCGAAAGTGGTCTAGGCGATGGTCCATCAGCCCCGAGCTTAGATCCCGCTCCAGTTAACTTTCAAGAAAGTACGCATCTCTTTCCCTTTCATGTTTTCAACACCATACAATTGGGTATAGAAGGAACTGCCATGGTGCCTCTAAGTCAGTTGTCGGAGAAAGAAACTTGGGACATTGCCTTTTACGTGATGACCTTAGGTTTTGCAGACGCTAATTCATCTCCTGATCTTTATGCCGAAGCTGCCGATTTAGTAGATCTAAATATGCTATCCAATTCTAGCAATGAAGAACTTGCTAAGCTCTTCCCCAAAGAAAGCGAAGCCTATGTGAAGGCCCTACGTTTTTATATCCCAAGCAATAGTCAAGAAGAAAGCTTAGCGCTTAGTTTAAAGATGTTAGAAGAAGCAATGAGCTTCTATGAGCAGGGCTTGTATGCAGAATCGAATCAAAGAGCATTAGATGCTTATTTTATTGGTTTTGAACCGGTAGAAATTAACTTAGGGGCAACTAACCCGTCTATGGTTCTTACTATAGAAAAGGAGATGATGTTGTTTCGATCTTACTTAAAAGTACCTGGAAATGAGGTGCTTATTCAAGAGCAATACGACAAAATTGCCTACCATTTCGAGACTATAAAAAACGAAGATCAGCAGGGTGGCTTTTGGTTTGTTTTTCTAGCCAGTGTATCCATTTTGCTTCGTGAGGGCTTAGAAGCGCTGTTAATTATTGTTGCCATTTTAGCTGCCTTAAACAGCTTCGCTAATGGCGAAAAAGCCAAGAAATATGTGCATGCGGGTTGGTTAAGTGCTGCATTTTTAGGCATTGTTAGCTATTTCTTTGCAGCGAAGTTAATTGCCATGGGTTCGCACAAGAGAGAGCTTATCGAAGGCTTTGGAGCGCTTCTAGCTGTGGTAATTTTGTTATCTGTTGGTTTCTGGTTACACGATAAGTCGAATGCCGCTAGCTGGACCAAATATGTTAAATCTAAGTTGAGCAAGCATGTGGATAGCAATAGTTTGTGGTCGGTTGCTGTGCTAGCCTTTATTGTGGTTTTTAGAGAAGCCTTCGAATCGGTGGTGTTTTTATCTTCTCTTAGCATGAATGCCTCTGCAGATGCTAACTTAGGAGTGCTATTAGGAAGCTTGTTCTCTGCAGCATTGATTATCCTAATCGGACTTTTAATCATTAAGTTTTCTAAGCGCTTGCCTATTCATCAGGTATTCAAAATTTCTTCTATTACCATGATTGTTCTTGCTGTAATTTTGGCGGGAAGGGGAGTTAAAGAATTACAAGAAGCTGCTTTGCTCGATGTCAATCTACTTGGTTTTAAATTCAGTGCAGATGTATTAGGCTTTTATCCTACCATTCAAACCATAATGGCACAAATTTTTACTCTAGCCATAGCACTAGGCTTATGGTATTATAACCAAAAACAAGCTAAGTCTCTAGCTTAATGAAGTAGTTTTTCTGCAATTTGTCCAAGCGGCTTTTGGATAATCTTTCCTACTTTAAATTGATGTTTCTGAGCAATTTTGCTTAATTGCTCTTCAAAGTGATAGGCTATGCTTCCTATAAAATGAACGGGATAGGCTTTGTATTCCTTGTACTTATATAAATGCTCTAAATAGAATTGCTCGAAGGCATTTAGTATTAAGTTTTCGATTTGAGGATGGGCAATATTTTCCTTGCAAAAGGGAACAAAAGAAGCCAAATAGCGATTAGCTCTTTCTTCTTGGTAGACCTTTTCGAGCAGTATTTCGCTGTTTATTGGGTATTTAAGAAAGAATTTGTCGATTAGTTCTTGATCGAAATTTTGATAGAAAATGCCTCTTAATAAGCTTTTCGCTATATAAGTGCCACTTCCTTCATCGCCCATGATATAACTTAAGGAAGAGTATTTTCTTATCATGTTTTTACCATCAAAATGTCGGAAAGTTGAACCCGTTCCTAGTATGCAAACCGTACATGGTTCGTCTTCTGCACTTGCCATAAGAGCAGCCTCTATATCGGTTTTAATCTGAATAGTGGCTTGTTTAAAGTAGTGCGAAAATTCTGTTTTTAAGAAATGAGAGCGTTCTTCATTCGAGCATCCAGCACCATAAAAGTGCAGCTCTTTTACTTGCTCAAAATAAGGCAGGAGCTCCGATTCTTTTAAGGCCTTTTCAATAGCTTGTGGAGAAACAAAATAAGGGTTCAAGCCTATGCTTTCTATTTGAAGCTGGAGCTTTCCTTCTTTAATTAAAATCCATTCTGTCTTAGTTGATCCGCTATCCGCAAGTAATATCATACTATAAAATTAATTCTTCCTTTTAAATATTTACGCTAATATGCCATATAACGAGTAAAAACAGTTTGGATATAGGCAGCATTCTCCAGCTCGCATTTGCCAGCACTTTGATCTTCTTTGTCGAAATGCTGTTCGAGGTTAAAATCGATACTGCAATCGTTTTCGTACTTCACCCAATTATGTCCATTTATATGAATGAAGGATGAAAATTTAGGACTATAGGGATTCATAATATCCTTACTAAATTCAAAGTTCTGGTCTTTTAATTCGAATTGCTTGCTTAAGCTAAGGGCTATATCGGTTTGATTGCACAATTGGTTATTTATTTCGCCTTTAAATTCCTCTTTAAGCGCCCCACCTAAAAGTATAAAGGGAATGTGATAGCGTTCCTTATCGGTGTACCAATAATTGTCGGGGTAGCCATGACCATGGTCGGAAGAAATAATTATCAAGGTATTTTCAAACCAGGCTTCTTTTTTGCAATTCTCGTACCAAATACCAAGGATACTATCCACATAGCGCACTGTATTTATGTATTTTTCGACATCCTTCTCTACACCTTCATTAAAAGGCATGTCGAAGGGCTCGTGGGTCGTTTGGGAAAGAATTAATGAGAAAAAAGGCTCTTGGGCATCCTGCATATCTTCGCTGAATTTTTCAAAGAGATATTCATCTGGTACGCCTAGGTCTTGTATTCTTTGTTCCGAAGGAAAATCTTTAAAACTATAAATTTTTTCAAAGCCATTGTGCACCAAATAGGCTTTAATACTTCCAAATTCAGGTTCTCCGCCAAAGAAAAATGTACAGTTGTAATTTCGTTCTTTTAAAGGAAGGGATAGGGAAGGGAGCTTGGTAAATTTATCTTCCTGAGCTCCTATAGTATGCACGGGAAGTGCCGGGAATCCGCCAAGAATTGCCACTAATCCTTGGTCGGTTCGCATGCCACTGGCAAACATTTTCTTGAAACTATAGGCTTCATTCATCATTTTAGAGAGTTCGGGCATATAGTCGTTATTGGCATTATAATCTTTGATACAATTAGCATTTACTCCTTCTAAAGCCACGTAAATAATATTGGCTTGACTATTTTTTAAGATAGAAATACTCGTATCTTTTTCGGTAAAATAGATTTCTTGAAATATTTCTTCCGCCATTTCCTCTTCCATGCTTTTGTAGGGATTCTCTTTCAGCGCCTTGCTGTTTTGAAAGACTACATTACCAAAATTCCAAAGGGAATTGACTCCAGCTACATTCAAAACTGGATTGTTAGAGAAATAAGCCTCGCTTTGGTTAATAGGAATCACTCGAATTCCACCTCTTAGTCCAAGCACAAGAAGCGACAAGCTCAAAATCCCCCAAATACCTAGTACTTTTTTATCGATTTCAGCAAGTTTTGTACTTTGTATTGCCAACTTAAAGAATAGATAACTGAGATAGCCACTAGTAATTAAGGCAAAAAATAGGAGAAATACACGATATTTTCCAGCGCTGAAAAAGGCATAACTTGGTGTGTTTAAAAAGCTTAAAGCCTTAGCGCTTATCCTCGATCCCCAATTACTAAATAGCTCTATATCGATATAACTCAAACTTATATAGAAAAGACTTATTAGGCTAAAATATAGCAGAAGAAGGGTTTTTAGTTTTTCGAGCTTTCCGCTAAATGCATATAGATAGAAGAAGAAGACTGGAAGAAGAAGTAGGTAGCTTAAGATGGCAATATCTAAAAAAATGCTTCCTGTAAAAACTCTAAAAATTTCTGACCAACTTTCAGGATGGACCTGCTCCCAATTTTTTAAAAGAAAAAGCAGCTTAAAAAACTGCATGAGCAAATAGAGAAATATTGCTGGCTTAACTAGATATTGCCAAAGCGCTTTTTTCATTACCAGCTTAGCTTTTCTTTGCTCAAAAAGGAAGCAATGCCTTTTTTGCAATCTGCTGTTTCTCTTCCTTTAGCATTCATTTCAGCAGCATAAGAAAAAGCTTGGTCTAGATCCATATCTCTAAGTTGAAGAAGCATTTTCTTAGTGTTTTCAATGGATTGAGCCGACACACTTTGACATAGCTCCATAGCAAAGCTATGTACCTCTTTATCTAAATGCCCTGCTTCTACTAGCTGGTTGATTAGTCCGATTTCTAGTGCTTCAGCCGCAGAAATTAACTTTCCAGTAAGTAGTAATTCTTTAGCCTTGGTGCCACTGATTTTTTGCAAGAGAAAGACCATAACAATGGCTGGAATAAAACCAATTTTCACCTCGGTATAACCAAAGAGTGCCTCTGGCACACTGTAACAAAAATCGCATACCGTTGCTAATCCAGCGCCACCGGCAATGGCATGTCCTTGTACCTTTGCAATCACAATTTTCTTGTAGCTATAAATATGTTGGTACAATTCTTTTAGATTGTTCGAGTCGGCCAAGTTTTCTTCATAGCTGTTTTTTTGTAAGCCTTGGAGGTAATCTAAATCTGCACCCGCACTAAACGCTTTGCCATGAGCTGCAAGTACCACTACTTTTACCTCAGTATCGTTTTCAGCTGCTATAAAAGCTTGCTTTAACTCATTAACCAATGCTTCATTGAAAGCATTTCTTTTTTCTGGTCTATTAAGAATGATATATGCAATTCTATCTTCTATTTTATATTCTATCCACTGATAAGCCATCTTAATTTAGTTTTTCGACAAAAGCCTGGTTTTCACTCACAAAATAACAATTCAAATTTAAGCTTTCGCATTCCTTTTTCCAATAATTAATTGTATAAGTAGGCAAGCTACTATCGAAGAGGTAAAGTTTGGCTGGAAAAGTGCTGCTTATTTTTTGTAAATCTAGTGCTTTATAAGCTTTAATAATAAGGTAGTCTAGGGCTAAAATCTCCTTGGTGTGTAATGCAAAAGTATCTAAAACCAAGATGTTCTTGTCTACTATTCTAAATAAGTGCAGCTCTTGATGCGGCGCTAATTCTATTGGATATTCTATGCCTTGTTTTATCCAAAAATTGCCCAACTTAAAGTCTAGCGTTTCTTTATCCTGTCGTAGTTGTTCATCAAACAATTGATAGGCAATATTGCCGGCTTGAATTTCTATGGCGCTCTGATTTGGGATCTTGTAGACACATAGATATACAGCTTGTAAGTTCTTCCAATGCTTTACTTCTCTTTGTACTACAAAGCAAAGAACCAATACCAGCGAAGCAAAAAGAAACTCTTTCCTTTTAACTTGCATGCTTAGATATGCTAGTAGAACGAAAAGATAAAGTAAGATACATTCATAAAGTTCTAAAGATATTCCTTCACTTAGAGAGTAAGGACAAGCATCTATTTTTTCGACCAGGTAATTCATGCTTTTAATGCTAAGACTTAAGAGCTTAGCGATATAAATGCTTAAAAATTTAATCGGACTTAGAAGAATAAGGATGAAGCCTGTGTAGACACTGAAAATGGCTAAGGGAACGATCAGTAAGTTGCTAAGAATAAAATAATTGGGGAAAACATGGAAGTAATACAAGCTTATTGGAGTGCTTGTAAGTTGCGCAGCAAGCGACACAGCCACCAAGCCCCATATTTTATCGAGGAGAAAATTATCGAAGTATAAGAGAGCATAGATTTTAGAATGAAAGGCTAAGATGCCTAATAAGGCTAAATAGGATAGCTGAAAACCCACTTCATAAAGTAGCATGGGTTGTATATAAAGCAAGATGAGGGCAGAGGCGGCTAGGATATTTAAAATTTGGGTTTTTCTTTGAAAGCTCGTAGCTAGAGCCAATAAACTAAACATACACGCAGCACGGAGAACTGAGGGAGAGGAGCCCGTTAAAAAGGCATAAAACCACAAGGCAATAAGGAGAAGAAGAAGTTGGATTATTTGGTATTTCTTTGCTCGCAAAAATCGTAGTAAGTAGCTCAAAGCAAGATATAGAACGCCCAGATGCAAGCCACTCACAGCAAGCACATGCATGGCACCGCTGTGCGCATATTGGTTTCTCAAGTCATAGCTAAGCTCATTTTTTTCGCCAACAATTAAGGCTAGAGCAACAGCTTGAACTTTCGCTTCGTTGAGCCTTTCTTTCAACAAGTAGATAATCTTGCTTCTTTGTTTTGAAATAAAGTTGCTAAAATGCCAAGGAGCAGCTTTTTGGTAAAGTTGCCAGTCTTCTTTTTTACAATAAGCCCAATGATAAATACCCTTTCGCTTCAAGAATTCTTTGTAATTGAACTCTTCTGGATTAGCACTTTCGGCGATAGCTTGTAGACTTAGTTTAGCTAGAATAATATCGCCCTGTTTTAATTGCTTAATTTCTTCACTAGCTTCTAGGTAGATCATAATTTTTCCTTTGGCAGACTTGCTTCGATCTTGTTCTATTAGGGCCTCATAACAAGCTAGTATTTGGTAACTTTTACTTTTTGCTATAGGATCTTGAAGAATTTCAAGTTTAGCTAGCTGCTCCATTTCGCTTGTTAGCATGCTATAGTGTTGGGGCTGGCTTAAGCTGCTCGCGTATTGTGAACGCACAAAAGTTAAACAGAAAATACTGCAATAAAGCAGTATAGAACTTAGCCGACTCATCATTCTCAATCTTGCTGCACGAAAATTAAATCTGGTATAAAAAACAAAAAGTAGACTTAACACACTAATGAGGAGTACTAGCTTAGAATGAATTCCAAAAGGGATGTTTAAGCCCAAAAGGAAGGCGAGGAGCAAAAGGCTAAAGAGTCGAACTAAGGGATACTCCTTAAGGAAGATATATTGTTCTATCATTTAAGCATCAAGGTAATGCCTAAAATGAAAAGAGCCATCCTCTCGGATGGCTCTTTTATTATTTGAATCTTTTCAATTATTATTGAAGAACAATTCTTTTAGAAATAGAAGCATTGCTAGAAGAAATGTTTACGAAATAAATACCAGAAGCATTATTTTCTAGGTTGAAGCTTAATACTTCTTTACCATTTACTTCTGTAATTTCTCTAGTGCTGATTACTTCACCTAATAGGTTAGTGATTTCAACTTTTAAAGAACTTGCATTTGTTTCAGAAATTTCAACATTTACTAAACCAGTACTTGGGTTAGGGAAGATAGCAACTGCAGCATCCAATACATTTCTATCGGCAATACCAGAGATTACAACATCTTCACACTTCTCACTTGCAACTTTGTTGAAAGGAGCTAGGTTAAATCTATTCTCCGCTTTTAAACAAACATTGTAAGTTCCGCTTGCAGAATAAATTTTGTTAGGATTTGGTTGTGGAGATGGGTTACCACCGTCACCGAAAGTCCAAGTCCATTTGTTCGGACTGTACAAGCTTAAATCTTGGAAACTGAAGCTCAAGTTTTGTTGAGCAGCAACTTGCCAATCAGCCTCAGGCTCTCTACCTACAATAACTGTTAAGTATCTCACTGTAGTGTTTCCAGCTGGGTCAACAGCTGTATAAACTACTGTATCTGTACCGATAACTGAAGAGTTCAAGCCGCTATCGTCAAAACTTACTGTAATGGTTTGGTTATTACAGTTTGGATCTTGAGCAGAAGTTGGAGGACTTACGAAGTTATCTCCTAAGTATAAATAAGTAACACCATTTGAAGTTGCAGTAGCAGGATCATTTAAGATTTGTAAACTAGGAGCAGTATTATCTTCAACATTAACGGTTAAAGTAGCTGTACCTGTGTTTCCTGCATTATCTGTAGCTGAATAAGTAAGCGTGTAAGAACCAGTAACTTCATCATTAACTGTTCCACTAACGCTAACTGGAACACCAAAATCGATGTTATCGAAAGCTGTAGCACCTGGATCTGTAAATCCTGTACAAGCTTCAACAGTTAAGGTATTAGCACCATTTAAAGTAACTACTGGAGCACTTAAGTCGGCAGCTAAAACTTCTACATAACGAGTTACTGTAGTTGAGTTACCAGCATTATCTGTAACAGTATAAGTATAAGTGTATAAGCCTGGAGTAGCAACGTTTGGATTAACGTTATCTCCTTCTACAGGTAAAGCAAGGATATCACAACCATTGTCGGTAAAAGTAATACCTGGATCTGAATAAGAACCATTAACTAAAACTGCTAAAGTATCTAAACCAACTAAAGTAACTGTTGGAGGTGTATTATCCGCAATAATGTTTAAAGTCATTACTAAAGTATCCGAAGAGTTACCTGCATTATCTAATAAGAATAAATCTAAAACTTGAGTACCTACAGCACCAAAGTTAGGAGCAGGATTGGTAGTTAACATACCTGGGTCTTCACCTTGAGGAACGTCGTCAATGCTAATAATGCTTAATAAATCATTTAAAGCAGAAGCTGGATCGCAACCTTCAATTACATCTAGAGTGAAAGTAGCTGGACCTTCAATTGTTGGGAAAGTAATATCTGTTGGACTTACGATGTTTGCTGTTGGAACAAAAACAAAGTTAATTTCATTAGCAACTACTGGGTGGTTGTAGCCAGTTGGAACTTGTAAGTTAGTACCTGGTAAATCATCTTCTTGCCAAATTACAGGAACATTAGATCCATAAATTTTTCTTGGAATAGATGGGTATACACATTCTCTTTCTCTCTCGTTAGTTACATTGAAAGGACCTTCCCATGTAGCACCACCATCTGTAGACTTCATTAAGAAAATATCGCTGTATAAAACATTTGATGCACTTATACCAGCAACTTCAGCACCAGTATTTAAGTCGAATTCTTGAGAACGAATACCTGCATAAGCAAAGTATAAGTTACCTGCATCATCATAACCTCCAGAAGCCATAGAAGTATAACCTGAGCTGTATAAGTCTGGTTGTACTGTAGCATCGTAGTTAGAAGCTGTTGAGAACATACCTGGGAAACCTAATTCAATTTGCTCTGCAACAAATCTTGTTGCATCTAATCTTTTTGGAGCTGACATACTTTCGTTCCAATAAGCAACACCATCCGATAAAGCTGGGAAGTAGAAAACGCCTTCAGTACTTGGATCGTCTTTATAAGAATATTGAACACCATACCAAATATGAACATTGTCATTATCATCTACAACAACTGAATACGCACCATCAGCTATAAAAGCAGTATCTAACTCTTCGCCAATTGCACCACTGAAGTTGTCAGAGTTTTGGTTGCCAGCATAGTCGTAAGTTGGATTTACTAAAGTGTAAGTCCAGGTCTGACCAAAATCTGTAGATTTAATCATTTTTGTAGAATAAGATCCGTAAACAATAGCAATTGTACCATTGTCATTCGCATCTAAAGCGTAGTTATCACCACCAATTCTACCTACATAAGAAGTATTAACGAAATCTAAAGTATCTGATCCAACCCAAGTAACACCTTGATCGAAAGATCTGTAGAACATTAATCCTCCATCAACACTGTTGTAAGTTCCATCAAAAGTAGAAACGATAAGTGCTAAAGAGTCACCACAATTTGCAAGTCTTGGCCAAGTTGCATCAACTGCATCCGTACCTTCTAAGGTAGGTAAGAAAGTAGATGTCCAAGGACCTGTACCTAAATCTCTACTAATAACGCTAAGACCATTTTCGTAGCTAGCATTGTTTGGGTCAGCAAAGTGAGAAACCACAACTTCTTTACCACTTCTTGTGATAACAGAGTTAGGCCATCCTGTTCTATCTAAGTCTGGACGAGTAAAAGTACCGCCAAAGCTAGTTGTAGCCCAAGTAGAACCATCGTAGTAATTTGTCCCTGAACCCCTGTCAGAGAATGAAGAGTTGTTGCTTTTAGTGTAAGAAACAACAATTTCGCCAGAAGGACTCATTGCAATTCTTCGGCAAACGGCTGCGTTGGTTTGCAAATCATAATTGGTTTGCCCCACTTGAGTTTGGGCAAAACCTAAAACAACCGCTAAACTCAACAAATTTAAAAGTAGAACTTTTTTCATCATTTAAGTATTTTGTTTTTAATGAGCGTTAAAGTTAAAAAATAATTTAGATTTAATACAAAGAACCGAGTAATTAATATAATGGTTAAGGTTTTTTTACCAAATATTTACTTTTTATTCTTTTTTTGTTGTTCTTGAATCTGTTGTTGCTGCTTATAGATTTCTTCCATTTTACTCGCCCAACTCGATTTTTTCACTGGTTTCTTTTTGTTTTCTTCTAATTGTTGGTGCAATTTTTCTTCGTCGATAAAAAACTTATTAATTAAAATTTGCTGACCAAAAGTTATCATATTAGATAAGAAATAATAGTAGGTTAAAGCTGCAGGAAAGCTATTAAACAAGAACATCAAAAAGAAAGGAAAGATGTAAGGCATATATTTCATCATTTCCATGCCGGGTTGACTCGGTTGCGATTGCATTTGCGGATTGAACCTTGCCATTACTAATGAAGAAATAGTCATTAAGATGGTGAAAATACTGATGTGATTTCCTATTAATGGTAAGGATCTGCTAAAGGTCAGTAAAGGAATACTATCGAAACTAGATAGGTCTTGAGCCCATAAGAAGCTTTCTTGTCTTAACTCTATAGAAGAAGGAAAGAAATAGAACATAGCCAAAAGGAAAGGCATCTGCAAAAGCATAGGCAAGCAGCCACCAAACATGCTTACTCCAGCTTTGCTGTACAATTCCATTTGCGCTTTGGCATAGCCAGCCTGATCTTCTCCATATTGTTCTCTAAGCGCATCTAATTCTGGTTTTAACAATTTTGTTTTGGCAGTAGAAACGTAGGACTTGAAAGTTAGCGGCATGAGCAACAACTTGATAATCAAGGTCATAATAAAAATAATGATGCCGTAGCTAGAAAAGGCTTTTTCCAATAAATTAAACAAAGGAATAATCATCCAAGCATTAATCCATTTTACCCATCTGAATAAAAAGAAATCTGCACTAAGCTCCACCACTTGATGCATGTCGTTGTCTAAATCTTTTAACAATTT
This sequence comes from Chitinophagales bacterium, assembly GCA_020635975.1. Taxonomy (GTDB): domain Bacteria; phylum Bacteroidota; class Bacteroidia; order Chitinophagales; family UBA8649; genus JAFMKE01. Next base: position 69,587 of record JACJYT010000009.1, on the reverse strand, counting down.
ATAGTTGTTTGGACCAAAAAAGAACTGCATAGAATACAATTGCATATCTTCTTTAGGGGAATAGGCAAGTGCAAGATCCGAACGGTATTCTGCTACCTTAGAACTGTCTTTGTTATCTACTGTTGTGCTTAATTCTGCACTTTCGAAGCCTAAATTATGAATCAAACTAGTATTAAAAAATCGTTGCTTGAAACTCAACCAATTTAAGCTAGAGCTTATATCCTCATCCTTAGATTTTCCAATGCCTAAATGTTCCACATCGCCTTCGTAAAGCTTCCAATAGGCAGTAGATTTTGTTTTCTCGCTCGAGATGTCTTGCTCTTGTTTTAGAGAGTAATAATTCCAACTTAAATGGATGGCCGAATCGCTAGAACTCAATACCTTTTGTAGCGATTTGAATTCTACGTCATAATCCACTAAATAGCTATTTTCATTCAAACGATAAGTGATTTCTAAGGCTTCGCCATTAGCTAAATCTGCAGTAAAAACGACCGCATTTTCGCTAGAATTGAAAGCGAAATACAAATCTTTCGTTGCAATTTTTTGTCCACTCGCTAAGTTCAAATCATAGTTCAAAACCTGACTCTTATCAATAAGCATTAAAGGCTGTTGATCGAAGGTTTTAAATTCTTTTAATTCTACACTTTCTACCTGCGCACCTTTAGAATTAAAACTAATTTTTATCAAGTCATTTTCAAGGCTTACATTTTGCGCTTCTCCCTCTGCAAAGGCAGCAAAAGCGCCGTAACTAGCTACTAAGGCTTGGTCTTGAGCCATAAAATAAGCTAGACTATCTTCGCTAGACATTACACTTAAACTGTCTTCCGATATTAGAGTAGTATTGGCTAATTCTTCTAGCTCGGTACTGTCTATTTGTTCTGCCACAACTTGCTCTTGATCTTGAGCTTCAGTACTGTCAGTTTTGAAAAAACGTAATAATAATAAGTAAACTAATACGCTGATAAGAATGATACCAATGTATTGACTTTTTCCTTCGTTCATTTAATCTTTAATTTAAATAAGGCCCCAAAAGTAAGGCTTTTTATAATTCTTCTTGTTAAAATACCCCGTAATAGTTGCTTGGACTAATATTCTTAAGTTCATCCTTCAAGCTAGCAGCGATGTCTAATTTATCGATGAAAGCATGGATTTCTTTTTGTCCCACTTTCTCATTGGTTCTCGTAAGTTCTTTTAATTGCTCATAAGGGTTGGCAATTCCTTCTCTACGAAGAACGGTTTGAATGGCCTCTGCAACTACCATCCAATTCTTTTCTAAATCTTCCTCTATCTTCTCTTTATTAATAAGTAGCTTATCTAAGCCTTTTTCTATGGCTTGCATAGAAAGTAAAGCGTGGGCTAGAGGCACACCGATATTTCTTAGTACGGTAGAATCCGTTAAATCTCTTTGCAACCTAGATATAGGTAACTTTGCCGAAAAGTGCTCGAAGAGAGCATTGGCAATGCCCAAATTTCCTTCCGCATTTTCAAAATCAATAGGATTTACTTTATGAGGCATAGCCGAAGAACCAATTTCGCCAGCTTTAATTTTTTGTTTAAAATAGTCCATAGAAACATAGGTCCACATGTCTCTACAAAAGTCTATTAATATGGTATCGATTCTTTTCCAATTATCGAAGTAGGCCGCTAAGAAATCGTAATGCTCAATTTGTGTAGTATACTGATAACGATATAAGCCCAAAATTTCTTCCACAAAAGAATTTCCAAATTCCACCCAATTCATTTCTGGATAGGCCACATGGTGGGCATTGAAATTTCCGGTGGCACCACCAAATTTTCCGGCAATAGGTAATTCCTCTAATAAATCTGCTTGATTGGTAATTCTTTCAATAAAGACCATGATTTCTTTTCCCAACTTAGTTGGACTAGCTGCTTGTCCGTGGGTTCTAGCTAACATCGGAATGCTTTCCCATTCCTTGGCTAAAACTTCCAATTTACCCACCAAACTTTTTAAAGCGGGTATGAGCACAGCCTCATCTGCTTCGCGAAGCATAAGTGGGAAGGCTGTGTTGTTAATGTCTTGAGAGGTTAAGCCAAAGTGGATAAACTCTTTGCTTGAAGCCATGCCTAAAGCATCCCATTTTTTCTTTAAGAAATACTCTACTGCCTTTACATCGTGGTTGGTAGTTTTTTCAATTTCCTTAATTTCTAAAGCATCTTCTTCCGAGAATTTTTCGTAAATAGAACGAAGGTCTTGTTCTTGTTCTTCTGTTAAAACACTTAGTTGTGCTAAATTTTGCTTGCTTAAAGCAATAAAATACTCGATTTCAACAATCACTCGATATTTTATTAGAGCAAATTCAGAAAAATAAGCGCTAAGACTTGTTACTTTGTCGGCGTATCTTCCGTCTATTGGAGAAATAGCTTTTAAACTGGCAATTTTCATACGGCGTAATTTTGCGCAAAACTACGAGAAAAAAACAGCAAGAGACTTTAAGTTTTTAATTGATTTTCAACATATTTCTTGAAAAATTTAAAACTAAATCTAATTTTGTTGAAAATTAATCGAAATAAAACCAATATCGCATGTCCAAAAAATTAGTAATAGTAGAGTCTCCTTCCAAAGCAAAAACTATTCAAAAATACTTGGGTGATGAGTACATAATCGAGTCTTCTTATGGACACGTGAGAGACTTGCCCAAGAAAGACATCTCTATAGATATTGAGCACAACTTTACGCCAAACTACGTGGTGACAGATGATAAAAAAGAAGTGGTAAAGCGATTAAAGAAGCTAGCAAAAGAAGTTAACGAAGTGCTACTAGCAACGGATGAGGACCGTGAAGGAGAGGCGATTTCTTGGCACCTTTGTGAAATACTGGGCTTGGATGCTAAAACGGCTAAAAGAATTACTTATACTGAGGTAACGAAAGACGCCATCTTGCGTGCCATCAATAATCCAAGAAGTTTAAATATGGGCTTGGTAAATGCCCAACAGGCTAGAAGAGTTTTAGACAGAATAGTAGGTTACGAACTTTCTCCTGTACTATGGAAAAAAGTAAAACCCTCTTTGTCGGCAGGAAGGGTGCAATCGGTTGCGGTTAGAATCATAGTAGAAAGAGAAAGAGAGATTATCAATTTTGAAGCAGAGTCTTATTTTAAACTTACAGCTCTATTTATTGTAAAAGATAAAGCTGGAAAGAATACCATATTAAAAGCCGAATTGCCGCAAAAGTTAAAAACGGAACAAGAGGCGCAAAGCTTGCTCGAAAAATGTAATGGAGCTACTTTTAGTATAGAAGATATTGAAAACAAACCTTCAACAAGAAATCCAGCGGCCCCTTTTATAACCTCTACCTTGCAACAAGAAGCAAGTAGAAAACTGGGTTTCCCTGTGGCTAAGACCATGCTCGTGGCACAGAAACTATATGAAGCGGGACACATTACTTATATGAGAACCGATTCGGTAAGCTTGTCGCAAACTGCAATTAACGCAGCTGTGGCGGAGATTACGGCTTCTTTTGGTCAGGATTATGTGAAAGTTAGACAGTATTCTACCAAAGCTAAAGATGCTCAAGAAGCGCACGAGGCTATTCGACCAACTAGTTTTGCAGAATCGGATGCGGGCTCTAACAGCGATGAAAGAAGATTATACGATCTTATTTGGAAGCGCTCTATTGCTTCGCAAATGGCATCGGCTAAAATAGAAAGAACGATAGTTTCTATTGGAATAAGTAGTAGTTCAGAGAAATTTCAAGCCAATGGGGAGGTGCTTACCTTCGATGGCTTTTTGAAAGTTTACTTAGAAAGTAACGACGATGAAGATGAAGACGAAGAAGTAAGCGGCATGCTTCCTCCTTTAAGTGTAAATCAAGTTCTAGATCTAAAAGAACTTAATGCCGTGCAAAAGTTTAGTAAACCAGGTGCACGCTATACCGAGGCTAGCTTGGTTAAAAAAATGGAAGAATTAGGCATAGGTCGACCTTCAACCTATGCGCCTACAATTTCTACCATTCAAAAACGAAATTATGTAGAGAAAACGAATAGGGAAGGCGTGGAGCGGAATTATGTCGTGCTACAATTAAAAGACGCCAAATTGAGCAAGAAAGAGGCGGTGGAAATTACTGGTGCGGAGAAAATGAAGCTTTTTCCAACCGATATTGGGAATGTGGTAAATGACTTTTTGCTAGAACATTTTGCGACTATTTTAGATTATGATTTTACCGCTCAAATGGAGAATGCCTTCGATAATATTGAAGAGGGTAAAACAGAATGGACACAAATGGTTTCTAAATTCTACAAGCCCTTTCACCAATCGGTAGAAGATACCATAGAAAATGCGGATAGAGCTTCTGGTGAAAGAATTTTGGGTGTCGATCCAAAAACTGGAAATCAAGTTCTAGTGCGTGTTGGTCGTTACGGCCCTATGGCGCAAATTGGTTCTCAAGAAGAAGATGCTAAACCCCAATATGCAAAATTGCTAGCCACACAAAGTATAGAAACAATCACTTTGGAAGAGGCCTTAAGTTTGTTTGATTTGCCTAGAGTGGTGGGTAATTATCAGGGTCATGAAGTGAAAGCGGCTATCGGAAGATTTGGACCTTATATAGCGTATAACAAGAAGTTCGTTTCTATAACTAAAGATAGTGGCTACGATCCTTATACCATTACAATTCAAGAAGCAGAAGAATTAATTAAGGCGAAAGAAATTGCCGATGCGAATAAATTTATCAAGGAGTTTAAAGAGCATGATATTCAATTGCTTAATGGTAGATGGGGCCCTTATATAAAGAAAGGAAAGGCGAATTTTAAATTGCCTAAGGATGTAGAACCGGAAAAATTAAGTTTAGAAGAGGTTTTACACATTATAGATAATCAGGGACCAGCAAAAGGAAAGGCTAGGGCTAAGAAAAAGTAAATGTCGAAAGGGACGGAAATATTAGCTTTAATTAGCTTATTGGATGATGATGATCCAGAAGTGTATGAGAATGTTTCGAATAAAATTCTTTCATTTGGACTTTCTATTATCCCAGATTTAGAAAATGCTTGGGGCGAAAGTTTTAATCCGAAGTTGCACCAAAGAATTGAGGAACTCATTCATCAGATAAATTTCCGTAGCGTTTATGCCGATTTAGAAGAATGGCTTAACGACGATTATGCTACAATTTTGGAAGGCGCACTTATTGTAGCTCGCTATCATTTTCCAGATTTCGATAAGGACGAATTTTTTGTCAACTTTAACAAGGTGCAACAAAAGATTTGGTTAGAACTTAATCAAAGTTTCACACCCTTAGAAAACATTAATATTTTTAATCAAGTTTTTTATACCATTTTAGGTTTCTCAGGGAATTACAACAAGCAGGCTGAGATAAGCGATTTTTGTATTAATCACGTTTTAGAATCTAGAAAAGGAAATTCTATTTCTATAGGTTTATTGTATTTGATTCTTGCGCAACAATTAGAACTTCCAGTTTATGGCGTTAATCTATATCGTCATTTTATTCTTGCCTATCAAAAGAACTTCATCTTCGATTATGATGAAGAAAATTTTAAGGAGACCATCTTCTATTTGAATCCCATGAATAAGGGCGTTCCTTTTCAGCGAAGAGAGATTCAAGATTATTTGAAATCCATGCAAGTAGAAGAAAAGCTCAGTTTCTTTAATCCTGCACCTCCAAAAGCTTTAATCAAAGAATTGCTCTTCTATATGCAATATTATTTTGTGAGCCGAAACGAGCACGATAAAGCCTTGGAAATAAGCCAGCTTAAAGATTTATTTAATTAAATTCTGGTCGCTCTGGCAGCTGGGCCATATGGTCGTAAACGTCCCCCATGTTTTCTAGAATTTCTTTCCACAAATCGGCTTTGTCCGAATAAACATAAGCTGCTTTGCTTTCGCTTACTATCCACGAATCTTCTATGATTTCTTTACGAAGTTGTCCAGGATCCCAACCCGAATAGCCTAAAAGAAACTTAATATTTTTTGCCTTGCTTTTATCTGTTGCCAAAGCAGCCTTCATTTCTTCAAAACCTCCGCCCCAATAAACACCGTCTAGAATTTTTTGAGCATTGGGTAGTTGCATGCTGTTGTCGTGGATAAAATAAAGCGAATCACTTGCCACAGGTCCGCCGAAATAAACCGGCAAATCGAGTTCTTCTAATTCTTCAATAAAATCGCCAATTCGAAACTCCGTTAGCTTATTCAAAAGGAAGCCAAAGCTGCCTTCTGCGCGAGAGTGGGCACAGATTAAACAAACCGTTCTTTTAAAGATTTCATCGTGTAAGAAGGGTTGCGCTAAAATAAGAGATCCAACGCGTATGTGCTTTCTAATTTCTTTAGTGTAATCCCATTTAAATTGATCTAGTTCATTTTTATTATCGCTCATGGTCGTTCAATTTAGCACTTAGGTAAAACTTTCACTTTAACAGCTCTTGCGAATATTGCTAAAATCTCTACAATTTCCTAAACATTTACTACACTTTTCGTGTAATGTGGATAAGTCAAATAAAAAAGAATTATTGCACTTCTTAAATAGATTTCTTTGTAGTAACTTTGCAGCGATTTATAAAAAGGCTTAATTTATTAAACTTTAAAAGGCCCATATGAAAAATAGGTTTTCTTCAAAATTTTCAAAAGCTCTTAGCTTAACTAGCTTCTTCGCTAGCTTTGGTTTTATGGCTATGGCTCAACAAGCTGCAGCACCAGTTACTGCTAATTCCTTAGTAATATTGTTGTTCTCTTGCGTTATGATCTTGGTAGTTTTCTTAGCTGCAGTGCTAGGAGATAAAATTATTAAGCTAGCTGCAGGGAAATTCAACACTGATAAGGATAGCACGCCGGGCTTGTTACCAACTTTTAAAGAATTGTTCATCGGAGAAGAAGAAACTCTAGCAGACGGTTCAAAAAAAAAAGTAAATAGTCTAAGTCAAGGTTTCGACATTAAACTTTCTGGTAAAGCGGCTAAGCTCTTAAGAAAGTACGATGCGAAGACCTATGCCGTTAAGCCAACGGATTTTGTTGGACTTCAACCTATACCAAAAATCTTGGTGAAGGAAGGTCAAGCCGTAAAAGCTGGTGAAAAACTTTTCTTCGATAGAGGATTTGAGGGCGTTTTCTTTACTTCTCCAGTTAGTGGAACCGTAAAAGAAATTAAAAGAGCAGCCAAAAGAGCTATTGCAGAAATTATTATTGAAGCGGATGGAAAGAATGAATCGTTAAGTTTTCCAAAAGCGAATCCCCTTACTTTAAGCAAAGAAACGGTTTTAGCACAACTAGCAGATAGTGGTGCTTTAACGCTTTTAACAGAACGTCCTTTTGGTGTTGTGCCTAGCTTAAGCAGTAATCCGAAGTCTATTCATATTTCAGCTTTCGATACAGCCCCTTTAGCTGTAGATTACAACTTTGTTTTTAAAAATATTCCAGCAGCCGATTTTCAAGCAGGCTTGGATGCGCTTTCTAGAATAGCGCCAGTTCATTTAAACTTAGACGCGAATAAAACAAAAAGTACCACTTTATTAAACGCAAATGGCGTTAATAAAAATTACTTTAATGGGGTTCACCCAACGGGGAATGTAGGCGTTCAAATTCACCATGTAGATCCTATTGCTAAAGGAGAAATAGTGTGGACAATCAAGGCAGAAGACGTGGCTACTATCGGTAAATTATTTACTGCTGGTGTTTACGAACCAAAGCGTTATCTTGCTCTTGTAGGTTCTGTTTTAAATGAGAATTACTATGTAGAAAGCTTATTAGGTGCTAATGTGGCTTCTTTAATAGAAGGAAACTTAAATAACGATAATGTTCGTGTGGTTTCAGGTAACGTTCTAAGCGGCAAGCAAATCGCTGCAGACGGTTTCGTATCTTACTTTGATAATTTAGTGAGTGTAATTGAAGAAGGAAATTTCCAAGAAATGTTTGGTTGGATGGTACCACAATATGCTCGTCCAAGTATTTCTCCAACCATTCCATGGAGTATGTTTCCATCAACTGTTTTCGATGCCAACACCAATATGCATGGCGAGAAACGTGCTTTTGTAGTAACTGGACAGTACGAAGAAGTTTTACCAATGGATATTTATCCGCAACAATTAATCAAGGCCATTATCAAAAACGATTTTGAAGAAATGGAAGGCTTAGGTATTTACGAAGTGCTAGAAGAAGATTTAGCGCTATGCGAATTTGTATGTACTTCGAAGCAGCCTTTACAAAGCATCTTGAGAGATGGTTTAGATTATATTCGTTCTCAAAACTAAGACTAAGAATTTAAAACTTATTTAATAAAATTAAATTAAAACAATGAAGTTTATTAGAGATTTCATGGATAAAATAGAACCGGACAAGAAGTCTAGTCCTTTTCTTCATACCCTTTGGGATGGTATAGATACCTTTCTTTACGTTCCTGATCACGTTGCCAAGAATGGAACCCATATCAAGGATGGTATGGATCTTAAAAGAACCATGATTCATGTGGTTCTTGCTATGCAACTTGCTTTCTTAGTAGGGATGTACAATATTGGTCACCAACATTATTTTGCCTTAGGCTTGTTTCCTGATTTCTTCAGCGGTTTCGGTGCGAAATTGGTATATGGCTTGATTCAATTTGTTCCTATCATTATTATTGTTCACCTAGTGGGTTTGGGAATTGAGTTTATTTTTGCCGCTAAAAAAGGACATGGTATCGAAGAAGGCTTCTTAGTATCTGCTTTCTTAATTCCTTTAATTATGCCACCTGCTATTCCTTTATGGATAGTGGCTTTAGCTACAGCCTTTTCTGTAGTTTTAGCTAAGGAAGCTTTTGGTGGAACGGGAATGAACATCTTCAACGTAGCCTTGATTGCTCGTGTATTTATTTTCTTTGCTTTCCCTGGAGAAATTTCTGGTGATGAAATTTGGGTAGCTAAAGATTACACTGCCTTGCACCATGGTTTTAATAGCTTAGCTTCCGTTTTCGGATCTAGCGATTTCTTAAGCATTAATGCTCCAGCTGTTGTAGTAGATGGTTGGACAGGCGCAACGCCTTTATCTCTAGCTGCTAAAGCAGGGTGGGCGGGAGTTCAAGACTACACCGTGCAAATTGCTGGAGCAACTTATCATCCTTATTCTTTAAGTAATTTAGTTTTGGGTAATGTGCCTGGATCTATAGGAGAAGTAAGTAAGTTAGCGGTAATTATTGGCGCTTTAATTTTAGTATTTACCAAAATAGGAAGTTGGAGAATCATGCTTTCTATGGTGCTTGGTGCGGCTTTCATGTCAATTTTACTAAACATTATCAGTACTATGAGTCCAGATTTCACGAATCCATTTATTGCGGTGCCTTGGTACTACCAATTTGCTATGGGTAGCGTATTCTTTGCTATGGCCTTTATGGCAACCGATCCGGTTACTGCTTCTGGCACCAATACAGGTAAGTGGGTGTATGGATTTATGATAGGTGTAGTTGGTATAATTATTAGAGTTTTAAATCCTGCTTATCCAGAAGGATGGATGTTAGCAATACTTTTATTGAATGTATTTGCTCCATTAATTGATCATATCGTTTTACAACAAAATATTAAAAGGAGGTTAAGTCGTGTCAAAGCTTAATACAGATTCAAACGCTTATACCCTAGGATTCCTAGCGGTTATGGTTATCATTGTAGGCGGTATGCTTGCATTTGTTTCCAGTGCTCTGAAACCAACTATTGATGCCAATCAGGAGTTGGATAGAAGAACAAAAATTATGAAAGCCATCCTTTCTTTGTCGGCCGAAGAAGAAGCAACCGTATTAGTTGCCGATTATGTAAATGCAGAATACGATAACAAGGTAAAAGGTTTCTTAGTGAATTATAGCGGCGAAGTAGTGGAAGAAAGTATTCCTACTAGCTATGATTTCAGAAAAGAAATGAAAGATGCTAGTATTCCACTAGAATCAAAACTTTTCCCAGTTTATACTTATGAGTCGGACGGAAAGAAAGTGCATGTGTTGCAAATGATAGGACTTGGACTTTGGGATGAGATAAATGGTTATTTGGCACTAGAAGACGATAAGGAAACTATTAAAGGAGTTGCCTTCGACCACAAAGGAGAAACGCCAGGTCTAGGAGCCGAGTTAGTTAAGAACAAGTTTAGAGAGCAATTCTACGGTCAGACCTTGTATAACGAGGCTGGTGAGTATGATTTTACGGTGTATAAAGCGGGTAAATTGCCAGCTGGAGGAAAAGGGGTAGACGGTTTAGCTGGAGCAACCTTAACTACAGATGGTATTCAAGCCATGGTGAAAAGCACTATTTCAAATTATTCTAATTACTTAAGCAAATAAATTTACAGAGATGAGTGATGTAAATACACGCAAATTACTTAGTGATCCTTTGTTAGATAACAACCCTATTACAGTTCAAGTATTAGGAGTTTGTTCTGCCTTAGCGGTTACAGGAAATGTTACTAATGCGCTAATTATGGGTGCTGCGGTTACTATGGTTACTGCTTTTTCTAACTTAACTATATCGCTACTTAGAAATTACATTCCAAGTAGAATTCGTATGATTGTGCAATTAGTAGTTATTGCCTTCTTGGTAACTTTAGTGAGTTTGTTCTTGCAAGCTTTCTCTTACGACTTAAGCAAGGAGTTATCGGTTTACGTAGGTTTGATTATTACCAACTGTATTTTAATGGGAAGATTAGAAGCTTTCGCTCTAGGAAACAAGCCTTTACCTTCTTTCTTAGATGGTATTGGAAATGGTTTGGGCTACGGCTTAATTTTATTAATTGTAGGTTCTATTCGCGAGTTGTTCGGAACAGGTTCTTTATTAGGTTTTACCTTTTTTGGAGAAGAGGCATTTCATAACATTGCTTTCTTAAAGTCTGGTTTCTTCCATGCTTTCTTCCATAATGGTTTAATGGTACTTCCAATTGCTTCTATCTTTATTTTAGGTATAATTATTTGGATTCAAAGATCTAAGAACGCAGAGTTAGTAGATATTTCATAATTAACAGTAACTATTTAGAGAAAATTAAACAAAGATAAAATGGGTGATTTAATAAATATATTCGTAAAATCGGCCTTCGTAGAAAACATGGTGCTTATCTATTTTCTAGGAATGTGTTCTTATTTAGCGGTATCGAAAACAGTAAAGACTGCTGTTGGTTTAGGTGCTGCGGTAATTTTCGTATTGGCCATCACTGCGCCAATTAACTGGATAATTAGAGAAAATCTTCTTGTAGAAGGTGCTCTAGGCTGGATTCATCCTTCTTTCGAGACCTTAAATTTCGAGTTCTTAGGCTTGATTATCTACATTGGTGTAATTGCTGCTTTAGTACAATTAGTAGAAATGGTAATTGAAAAATTCTCTCCTGCCTTATACATGTCCTTAGGGATTTTCTTACCGCTTATTACCGTAAACTGCTCTATTTTAGGGGGTACTTTATTCATGATTACCAAAGAGTATAACTTAGCACAAAGTGCGGTGTTTGGTATAGGAAGTGGCTTTGGTTTCTTCTTGGCCATTGTAGCTCTTGCGGCTATTAGAGAAAAATTAAGATATTCTAATGTTCCTGCTCCTCTTAGAGGCTTAGGTATGGCTTTTATCATCACTGGCTTGATGGGGCTTGCTTTTATGGGATTAATGGGAATCAAATTATAATTATTAACTACAGTAAATTTTAAGAAATGATATTCTTAGCAATTAATATTACCTTCTTGTTTGCGAGCATCGCGGTGTTCATGCTAATTTTAATGGTATTAGCAGGGGGCTTACTCTTCGCTAAATCTAAGTTAGTATCCGACGAAGATGTGGTTCTTACCTTAAATGGTGGAAAGCAAATTACAGCAAAACCAGGATCTTCTTTATTAAATGTGCTTTCTGCAGAGGGTATTTTCTTACCATCCGCTTGTGGTGGAGGGGGAACTTGCGCTATGTGTAAATGTCATATTCCTGAGGGTGGGGGAGATACCTTACCAACAGAGATGAACCACTTTACACGTAAAGAAGTACAAGAAAAACTTCGTTTGGCTTGTCAGGTTAAGGTTAAAAACGACATGACCGTTGAAATTCCAGAAGAAGTATTTGGAATCAAGAAATGGGAGTGTACGGTGACTTCTAATTATAATGTGGCGACTTTCATTAAGGAATTTATTGTTAAGTTGCCAGAAGGAGAGCACTTAGAGTTTGAAGCAGGAGGTTATATTCAAATTGATGTACCGAAAGTAACGGTAGATTTTAAGGATATTGATATTACAGCGCATCCGAAATACCACGATACGCCAGATAAATTTCAAGGCGATTGGGATCAGTTTAAAATGTGGGGCTTAAAGATGGTGAACGATGAAGAGCAGTTTAGAGCTTATTCGATGTCGAATCACCCGGCTGAAGGAAATATTGTTTCTTTAACCATTAGAATTGCAACGCCGCCGTTTAAGTTTAAAGAAGAAGGTGGAAAACGTATTTGGGATGGCTATCAAGCCATTAATCCAGGAGTTTGCTCTTCTTATGTTTTCTCTAGAAAGCCAGGCGACAAGGTAACGGTTTCTGGACCTTATGGTGAGTTCTTTATTAAAGATACGAATGCCGAAATGTTATACATCGGTGGTGGAGCAGGAATGGCGCCAATGCGTTCTCATTTATACCACTTGTTTCATACTTTAAAAACAGGAAGAAAGGTAACTTTCTTCTATGGTGGTAGAACGAAAAAAGAGTTGTTCTACGTAGAAGAATTTAGAGAAATTGAGAAGCAATTCCCTAATTTCCGTTTCGTAATAGCTTTAGATAATCCATTACCAGAAGATAATTGGGTAGAGAAAAAAGATTTAAACGATCCGAATGGAGATGGTTTTAAAGGCTTTGTACACAATGTGGTAATTGAGCAATTCTTAAGCAAGCACGAAGCACCAGAAGATTTAGAATTATATTTCTGTGGTCCGCCAATGATGAACCAATCAGTGATCAAAATGGCAGATGATTGGGGTATTCCAAAAGACCAAGTAAGCTTCGACGATTTCGGAGGCTAAGCTTCAGAAAGAATCAAATAGAAATAAAAAAAGTCCCGCTAATGCGGGACTTTCTACATAGTGTCTAAGCCAATGTTCTTATTGCCCTTACCAATGTTCGCAGCGCCCTCGCTAATGTTCGCAGCGTCCTCGCTACGAACTGAAACGACTTATAATAGGAAAACACTTATCGCCACTGCTCCATCAGGGTCTCTTGTAAAGGACCCTGATGATTTTGAATTTAAACACTAATTTGCTCTTTAAAGAATATAGCTGCAAGCTAAGAAGATTAGTCCTCCTTAGCACCTGCTTTGCTTATGCTAAGGAGAGTCGGGGTCTTACAGACTAGGGAATGCTTAGTTATTAGCACCAGTATTTTTATTTATTAATTCATATTCTTTTACTTCCCATTCTCCATTTTCCTTTTCTAATTTTGAGGAAATATTGAAAACTCCATTTTCAGCGACAAAAATTAGGGATAAATGAGAACTTCCAGTTTCGGAATTCCATTTAGAACTTACATTTCTTAAAATTCCATAGTGTTTGATTTCTCCAGTTGTTTTTTGAATATCGATGTTGTTTTCGCAATATTTTTGAGTCACTTTTACTGGTTCAGATTGTCCAATTGTCAAATATCCAATAAGAACTAAAATCATTGAGAAGATAAGAGCGAAAGTGTAAAATTTGAGTAAGTTTTTTACCAAGAAGAAAAATCCATTAAATGGATTCTTTTTCATTGATTTAATCATTTCCTGATATTTTTTGTAAAACTTCGGATAATGTCCTCTTGTTTCTTTGTAGGATTTTAACCAAAAATAAATTCCAAATCCCATAAGTATAACTGATAAAATCATTCCGTAAGTTGATTCAGGCAACTTTCCATTTAAGTCGCCAATCCAAGATAAAACCCATAAAATGGCTCCAGTCGATAATAATATTCGGAATAATGTTTTTTTGTTCAAGGTTGAGTTTATATTGGTACTAACGTGTTTCTATGGGGTGTTGTAGAGTAAATATAGGGGAAATTTGGATTATTAAAAATTTAATTTGATCAAAAAGACAATACCCTATAGAAACTGTTATTGTGAGTCTTTTAAGCTTCTTTAAAAGAGCCAAGTCGAAGGGTGCACCCGCGAAATAGTTGCTTTATATCTAATAGATAGGAAGTGGCTGTGAGGGGAGAAGCAGGGAAAGTGTTCAATACCGTATAACTTACTCATTCTCAATATACTTTTATGCTCAAGTCGTTATTTGAGCTTTTTTTGTGTCTTCTTTTGAATTTTATCCATATTAAGAAAGACTAAGTTTGCTACCAGGAGGTAATATTTCCTTTGCAACTATGTTTTCAAAGTTGAATTTAATGTTCGAATATAGGACTGATTTGACTTAATAGTAAGTTCAAAGGTTAAAAGTTGCAAGTATAAGCTAAAGAGCTTTGCATTTTAGATATCTAGGAATTTGAGTAGTAATAATCAATTTCATTTAAAATCGAGTTTTTTTCTGTATGATTTTTGTTGATCAAAGCATAAAGGTTATACTCTTCTTTTATAACATGTTCAAATGTAGTTGGAGAGATGAAATTTCTTGTAACATACTTGTATATCCTGTACCTTCTGCTAAGTTTTTCTTTGTCTTTTTCACTTCTCTCCCCAATAAACACAAAGCTAGAATAAGGGTTGGCTTTAGAAAAAGTCGCCAGTATGTTGAGACAAGTTCTTATTATAGTAGGCATTTCATTTGTGTTAGTTACAAACTTATACCTTGCCTTTGATAAGCGATGATTTTTTAAAAAGAATTTGATTGCAACTAGCTCATTAGAATATTCTTCAAATCTTACTAGATAAACTTGATTCGTTTTTGAAGATTTAAATCGAAAAAGATGACACCAAGTAAAGCTCTCACTGTTATCGTTCGGTTTAATTTTAGTAATAAACTTAAACGGATAATAAGTATTAAACATTAGCTAAAGAATGTAAGTATAACCTTTAACTTGAGCTCGAGATATAACTTCTCCTGGAATAAATTTAAATCCAGCAGGAATAGCTGTAAGAACAGAGTAATTATAAGAATCCAATTCGATTTCAATATCATTCTTATATTCGCTCATTAATGAAATTAACTCGTCTAGCGGTTTGAAAATAAATCTAGGAACTAAACTTCTTGTTTTTGATAAATCTGAGTTTGAAGTGATTCTACTAAGGATAACTAGCATTTTTGCTACTTCTTTCTTGTGATTATATAGTCTTGAGTAGTCTTTATAATCATCAATTTTTAAGTTAGCATTAGCTTTTCCATACATTTCCCTTCTAAGTTTTTTAATTAGTCTAGAAACAAAGAGGTTAGTTATGAATAATATGAAATAAACTATTCCCAATAATATCCGACCGAAAATATTTGATATAAAATGGGAAGTAGACTTTCTAATTAAGAGAAAAGCATCGTTCAATATATCAATTGAGACAATTGTCTTATCAAAAGTAGGAGAATAAGATGTTGTTACTGTATTCATGATGAATAGATTAAATCACTATCAATAACGTTAAAATGTAGGTTTAAGTCTTTGTTTAGTTTTTTGCTGCGATAAAACTAGGTTTTATCCAGTACAAAAGTAATACTTTGGCTTTAAACAACAAATTTTATCAATAAAAGATTCCTTTAAGCGCCTAAAGGACATTAATATTTTTTATTTCAGTTTTAGGCTTAACAGTGGGATAGTGTCCAATTCCGTATAACTTACTCATTCTTAATATACTTTTATGCTCAAGTCGTTATTTCTTTAATTAAGAGTCATGTATTTAGCTTCTAAGTTCCTCATTCTAATCTCGAACTCGCTCATTTTATCGTAAATATTCGGATATGAATTCGAATTGTCAGACTTTAACATTTCTCCAAACCCTAGAATTAACCATTTAGGGCTTAAATATAGATTGTTTGTTGAAATTTTTGTTGTGCTCTGTGATAACACCGACCACAAGTAAAAAATGACTCAAGTTTTTTTGAGTCATCGAGGAAGGCCTGTAAATAGGGCGTTTTAGCCTTGTTTGTGGAGAAGCAGAGGAAGGACTCAAGGAGCAGGTGCAAGCTGGCACTCATTTAAGTCATTTACTCAATTTAAGAGCAATTAAATCCAAAAAAGCTTAGCTTAAAGTTGTTTTACGCTCCGCGTTACAAGCAAAGCTTGCACGACGAAGTCGCACAACTTTAATAAAAGGATGTCTTAAATCGAAAAGGCAAAATGAAGCTTGCGCCTTCCAATAACTTCCCTGCGGTGCCCCAAGACTTGTCGGACCGGCTTAAAATATTCACTCTAACGGTTTACGGCTTTGCGTAGTGGCGGTATTTTTGCACTGCCGTTGATACGAAGCACCAAAGTTCAAATTTAGCAATAATGTTCATACGAAGCACTTCACCCGCCATTACGCAAAACCGATGTTAGCGGTTTGTGGCTTTTATGTCGTGTTGTTCAACCATTTTTTTGTCTTTCGTTTTTTATTTTTTTAAAGTGTCGGGAAAGAAAAATTTTGTTCTCTGTCCCTGCGTTGGCTTTGGTGGCTCTTTTGCAATTTTTGGTTTGAGCGTTGGTAAGCGTGAATTGCAAATGTGCCACCAAAAGCGTTGGCTATATCGTTAGTCTCTTTTCAAGTTTGTCCAAAGTGTCTGTAATTTTTGCAAGTGAATTAATTTGATTTCGTCCTAAGAAACAGTAAAATATTTCAACGTTTAGTTCTCTACATTTTTCAATAATTGTTGTTGATGGCATAAATCTTGAAACTAAAAGCGATTTAGATATAACACCACCGTATGTGTCCTTTACAACTCGCATTTTGTTTATGTCTTCTTGTTTTACTGTTCCTGATTTACATTCAACAAAAATCAATTTTCCTCCAATATTTACAAGAACATCTATTTCGTTCTTTGTCGTGTTTGTATCTGTTTTGAAAGGAAGTTCGCATTGAATTAGTAGTTCTTTTGCTTTTGTCCATTTTGAAATTGCTTTAGCAACGGTCAATTCCCACCAACCTGCATTAAAAAATAGAGTTTTCGCATTTGGAGAATCAATTTTCAAAACCTCTCGTCCTTGAAGTGTTACTCCAATTTTGTTAGCAGTCCAATTCAATTTGCAGTTTTGGTTTACCTCAAGTTGTCCTGACGTTGGAATTTTATTTAGGTTATCATAAGTCTTTCTAATTTTAGAATTGATTTGCAAAAGCAATTTGTCGTGGGACAATGAAAAACTTTCTATGGCTGAAACAGATTTAAAATCATCGTTAGAAAAATCAGAAAGAACATTTGAATGACTTATTTTATGCCCAGTCATTTCCAAAAATTCTTTTATCGTAATTTCTGATGTGATTTTTTTGATTTCGTATGAAGGTAATTGTAGGAATGTATTGTCTAAGTTTATGTAAAATCCTTTTATATTTTTCTCTTGCATTATGGCTTGGGCAGCTAATACCATTACTTTAGTTCCTCCTGTCAAATTAAATTGAACTTCGTCAGAAGATTCAATCTTCTCAAGTATGTCAGTAAGTTTTGTTTTGATAGAAGTAAAATCAAACGGATTACATTGTTTTTCAGAAAACACTTTGTCTGTAAAAAATGGTTTGAGTAAACTAATTTTGTTTTTGGATTCTTCTGAAACGATAAAATGAATTTTATCGGGAGAAAATTCTTTTATCCCAACAAATACTGGCAAAAGTTGCCCGCCAACGAAAGTGATTTGGTGCTTCATTTTAAGAATATTTCAGGTTGATTTTTAAACGGATTGTACACAACATTAAGTATTTCAGAACCCGGCATTGGCTTTCTTAAATCTTTGATATATTCAGAAAAATCAACGTAAACAATTCTACAACCGTAATCTTTTCCAAAAATGGAAGCCGATGCCACCATTGATTTTTTACCGCCTGTAATGTCAACCGTAATTTGTGAGTTTGGATTCAAAACAAGTTGTTCTTTCATTGCGTTATACATTGATTCAAAACTTTCATCATTTAGGTAGATGAGTTCGTAATTAGATTCAAGGAATTTTTCAAGATAACTATTATCAACTTTTTGGTTGTTTGTAGTGAAAATGATATGTGTTTCGGGCTGTACTGCTTTTGCAGTAAGAATTATTGGTTCAGGTGAAAAACCAAGCACCGAAAACAATGTGCCACCTTGAGGCAATGTATTACTATACTTTTCGCAGAAATTGTTTATCACTGCTTCAAAAAGTTTTTCAAAGTATAATTCTTGGGCTTTTTCAAATTTGCCATTTTGGGCAAGGTCAAGCCATTCTTGTAAATATGGAATTTGTTTACTCATTAGCTTTTACTGATTTTAAGTTCAAAAAATTTAAAGATGTATTTTTCTATATCAAACCTTGGTGCGGTTTTTTCTAAAAGAAAAATGTTACTCCCTTTTAAGTTGCATTTATAGAAAGAGTTTCCTACAATTAAGTATTCAGAATCTTTAGCTTTTCCATAAAATATTATGGACGATTTAAAGTCATTTAAATTGACATTCAAAGTGGATTTGTATGTAATTACTGGATATTGAGGCAACAAAGGTGCGTTTAATCCTTTTTGCTGTTCATAAGCGATATACGTTACAAATAAGTCGTTTCGTGTTGGATTGTTTTCAAAAACATAAAATGATGTTTCTATTAGTTTTTTGTGAAAATCAAGAAATTCTATTCTCTGTAATTCATTTAAAACACTGCCAACTTCAAAACCATTATTTAAACCGTGATTTCCGTCAATATTTGCTGTAAATATCATTCCTGTTTTTTCATTGATAACACCTTTTGAATGATTAAATACATCAGCATAAATTTTACAACCAATTTCACTTAATTTGAAACACCTTCCAAATGGTCATTTCTGTAATTCATTCCTCTGCAAAAAATAGAAACAGAAACGCCTTTTTCTATTGCTCTCTTAATTGATTGAAATAATTCTTCTATTGAATTTAATCCAACAATGCTGTACGTTGATAAATACAAATATTCATTTGCTTGGTTGATGATTGAAATAATTTCATCAAGTAAATTATTAGATAGATTTTCGCAAGTATATCTAAGGTCTGAAAGTTCTGATTTTGGCAATAAATTGCTATCAATGTTTGCTTCTGATTGAACAACTAACATTTTACCTTTTTTCTTAGTGCCTAAAAATTGCTTGTAGGTTGTGCCTTGTAGAAAAATTACATCAAATAATTTGTCAAGTTCTTTACTGCTTTTTTCATCTAAATAAGCACCCGATTCAGTATTAAATGTTAGAGATGGAGTAGTGAAATTTGCACTGGTAATAAAGCCAATAGTTCGGTCTGCAACTATAAATTTAGAATGGGCAGAGAGCGAAGCTCTAACGTGTATGCCGTTATCATAAAGTTGCTTTATGTATTTCAAATGTGTTCGTGCCGGATTTTCTTTTATTTCTTCTTCTGTAATAAAATCAGCCAAAGACAAGGAGTTTTCCAGTTTGGTTGAATCTAATTGAGTAAGCATAAAAATAGCAACTTGGGTTTCTTTAGCTTTATTCAATATCGCATTGAATATTTCTTTGTCGGTAATAATGAAACTACAAATTTTTAAAACAGAAGTTGCTTCGCTAATTATTTTGAGTATCTCATTTTTTAAAGCAACATTACCTTCTTGGGTTAAGAAAATGTTTTCATAACCAATAAATGGAGCAAACTCCGTTTTGCTTTCGTTTAAAACAAAAACGCCAGAATTTAGTGTGTCTGTATTTTTTAAAACCAATTCCATTAATTCACTTTTAGCATATGCTTTTCTATATCATATTTTTCCAATAGGTCGTATTCTCCTGCCAATATCAAGTATGGCCTAATTTTCTCACTGTATTCCGAATTAGTTTTAAGAAAATCGGAAAATGAGAATCTATGATATTGCTTTACCAATTCAATAAATTCTATCAACTCTTTAATAATTACATCATCAGTTGAATAGTATAAATAAAACAGAAATACATTTCGCTCTAAACTGTTGTTGAAAATTCGATAATCTCGTTTTCTGATTAAATCGCTAACCAATTTTTGTCGATTTGGACTTTCTTCTAAAGTTTTCTTGCGAATGTTTATTTCTACTGAATCATCTTCATAAATAAGACTGTCTTGGTCAATATGTTTCAAACCATACATACTTTCTAAAAACTTTAATAAATCTTCGCTACTAAAATTGAAGCATTTATTGACCGATTCTTTGTATCTGTCTATTTCGGGCAAATTCGTTGTTAAGATTGGCGTAGGTTTTTCAGAACTATCCTTTTTCTGAAAAGGAATCGTTAATTTGAATTCCAAATTTTGAATACGCTCTTTTAATGTTAGTTCAAATTGAACTACATTTTTTCTTAAAGTTTCGTAGTATGTGCGTTCCTCGCCCAAAGAATAAATAGCGTGACCATCTATGAGTTCCTTTACTAAAACACCTTTTGATTTACTAACAGAAACAAGTATTTGAAAACTCATTTTAGTAAACGATATTTCGTCTATGCTTTGTAAGCCGTTTGGTATTCCAAAATTTTCTCTTTGTTCGTTGTCAATAGCAAATATTAAATCGGACATTTTATTTTTTTCAGGTGGCGTATGCACCATATCAGGTGCAAATGGTTTTACTAAATATCTTTCTCCTGTTCTTGTGTTTGTTTTGTAAAAGCTATGATGTTCGCTTATTAGTTTGCTTTTGTAATAGCTGTAAAATGCTTTTGGTAAAGGTTTAAGAGTGATTCCGTCAACGTAAAAATCGTAAGATTGTTTGTGTAATCTTAACTGTGTTTTTGTTTCAAATACAGAAACACCTTCTTCCGTCAAAAAATATTTGTTATCTTCTTTTCGTAGCAATCCATCACTTACAAGTTTATCAAGTCGTAATTCAACTAATGCTTTTGATGTCCCGATAATACTTCCAATTTGGAATGAAGAAAAGTCTGCTTTTACATTTAAAAAATCAACAATTACTTTATCAAGATTGTCAAGTGGGTCGGGTGTAGAATCGGAAATTTCAGAATGTATGCAATAAATAGGATATTGAATACAAAAAACACCCTTTAATTGTCTGCCCATTGCTGACAATTCTTCGTAATATTTTTCTATATCAATGCTAAAATTGCTCATTAATAGGAAAAGGCTATTTGTTTTTTATTCGTATCAATCTTTATAATTTTAACTCGTATCGTTTCATTCAATAAAATATTATTGGGGTTTTTAATCCAATTTTTTGTAAAAGCCCTCAAGTCGAGTTTCTATTTTAATGAAATATCCAAAATCAACTTCTTTCTGAACAATTCCGTTTACCCAATCTCCTTTTTTTTTTTATTTTTTTCCCAATTGTTGCTTCCCAGATTTGTTCTTTTTGAGATATGTGGTTAATTTTTTTGCTCTTTTGTTTTTTACAGTTATTCGTTTTGTACTCAAATCAATTGAATGAATGATTACTTCTAAATCAGAAGAAGTTTCCAATTGTTCTATATCAGCTTTCAGATGATTTGGAAGCATTGAATATGGAATCAGGCAATCAACATTATCAATAGTTACAAATACACCAAATATGCCCTTGACGTTTTGACCAATAGATTTAACCTTGCCCTTTGCAATATCTCCTGTTTTATATTTTTCTATGAAAGATTCAAAAGGAGATTTAAAGTCATACAAATCTGCAACATTTATGAAGTTTCCTATTTTTTCCTTGTTGCTTAATTCAACTAACTTTTTGAATAATTGGGTATAATTGAAAATTCGGTCATAATGTGACCTGTAATCTGTTAGAGTTTTTGAATTTCCAATTAAGATAAGTTTCTTTTTAGCACGACTAAAAGCAACATTCAATCGCCTTGCATCGTCAAGAAAACCAACTTTTGAAAACTTAGGTTTACCATTTACAATTGGTGCTTTGCTGTGGTCAGATGAACGTGTAAAACTGAAAATGATTATATCATATTCTTTTCCTTGAAATGAATCAAGTGTTGAAACATCAATGTTTTTGAATTTACAAGACGACCTGTTTATATGGTTTTTGATATTTGCAACCTGTGATTTGTATGGTGCTATGATAGCAATGTTTGAAGGGTTTACTTCGTTGTCAAATAGTTTTGGCAGTATGATTTCTGAAATTGTTTCTGCTTCTGTGTTATTCATTGCAGAAAAACCGTCATTTTGCTCAAATGGATTTTTTGAATTTGATGTATCAAAGAAAACTACTTCTTTATCAAAAGGCGAAGGAAAATCAAGTCTGTTCAAATGGGTTTTACTTCCCATTTTTACCTTGCCGTCATAAAAAGAACTTGATACAAATTCGCCAATATTAGGGTGCATTCTGTGCTGATAATTCAGCATTTCCATATTTTCTTTTGGAAATTGGTCTGCGTTAATTCTATTTACAATAAATTCAAAGAATGAAGTTTTAAGAGCGTGAAGAATTTCTTCTTCCAGAAACTCTGAACCATACGCAGAATTTGGAAAACTTGTTGGTTCTGATTTGTCAATAAGCGAACTCTCCATATAAGGCGGTAATTGCTTTTGGTCGCCAACAAGAATTACTTTCTCTCCAAGTTCTATTGCTACTAATGATTCTGCAATGTTCGCTTTGCCTGCTTCATCAATAATTACAGTGTCGAATTTGAAATTTTTATCCTTAAATATTTCGTCTGACTTAATTCCAATACAAGTTGCAAAAACAACATCAATAGAATTATAGATTAAAGGCTTTAATAAAATTTCATATTCATTGTTTGTATCATCAATCCATTTTTTAAGTAATTCTATGGTTTCATTGATTTCTGTAATGGTTAATTCAGAAAGCCCTTCAAGTAAAATAAAGTGCCGTTGCTTATACACTTCTTTCAGAACGCCATATTCACCAACTAAAGAGTTTATAAATTGATTAAGTGAATTTTTAATTTCGTTTTTTTGTGTTCCTGCCTTTTTTTCTTCCGAATATTTTTTTGCTACTAAAAGTTGATTTGAGATAAACTTTTTAAAATCCACTTTATATTCATCAACAAGATTGTCAATGCTATATCTTACTAATTGCTTATCAATTCTGTCAGGATTTCCAACTCTTAAAAGGTTTAAATCTGAAAATTGAGAAATTTTCTCCAATACATTATCTACCGCAACGTGATTCTGTCCTGAAACCAATATCTTTTCACCTTTTTCAACTAATTGCTGTATAATTTCTGCAATTACAGTCGTTTTTCCAGTACCAGGAGGTCCTTGAATCAAAAATATATTTTGATTTCCTACTGCTTTTTTTACCGCAGTAATTTGGTTATTGCTTGAATCTTCTTTTTCGGTTATTGCTAAATTTTCGTTTTTAAATTGTACTGATTTTAGAATAGGTGTCTTTACCTTATCGGGTTTCACCAATAATGATTCTATGTGGTCAATCTTTATTTTTTTATCTAAAAAATCTTGAATGATTTCTCTTTGTATTTGGAATTGTTTTTTAGAAATACGTTTGTCCAAATAAAATCCATCCTTCAACAAATCAAGTTTTATTTGCTTGTTGAATGTTATGATATAGTCATCATTGGAGTACGATAGTATTCCGTCAGATAATTTTATAGGCTTATCCTCATTTTTATCTTTTAACCTTATATTCACAACAGTATCTTCATCTATTTCAAGGCTATCTCCAACCGTTCTCGGTATTTTTATTGCTACGCCTTGATTAGTTGCGGGAATACGTACATATTTATCAACAAAAACATTATTTTCTTTTTGTTGTTCTATTAAGCTAATTTGGTATTCAAGAAACTTATCAATAATAGCAAGTGTTCTGCCTTCTTGTCTTAAAATTTCACCTGCATCATTTTTTAATTGATTTACGACTTCAAAGCATTTTGTTTTTAATTCCGCATAATCAAGGAATTCTTTTACAGAATTGTCAAATGGGGTTGTTCCATAAGGTGAAACAACTTTCAGTTTATTATTAAATAGAAATGAACCATACTTTGTATTCCTTTTTTTGGCTTCACTTGATTTAACTTGACTATGTCCAAATGAAAAATCTTTAATGATAAATTTTATTTCCTTTTTGTCTTTGCTTATTGCTACATCGCCAAAAAAGTTTACATCTTCATTATATAGCGAAAAATCTGTTTTTTGGCTTTCTTCACGAACATTTATTTTAAACCAATAGTGTTGATTAGATAATAAGTCTAACAATTTGTTCTCATTTTCGTTTGAAATTACTATGTCATTTAGAAAATAAGGAATGGCATTCTGTTTAAATGTTGTCTCGTAGCTTGCGTTTCCTAATTCAAATTGTATGTATAATATTTTGTCTGTTTTAAATTCCTTTGAAAATATTTTATCATCAATTTCAAAACCGTCTTTAATTACAGTCAATTGCTCGTCTGTTGCGTAAACGCCAAGAATTGAGTTTTTGAATGAATAGAATGACTGTAAATCATCTTCAATGAAATTGATTTCAGGAATTGAAAATTCTTCGTCTGTTTCGTCTTGTACAATGTCTAAAGATGCAGGAACAAAGGAAAGCAATTCACTATAATCAAGTTTAGAATTAACTTTCACTCTAATCTTTCCAGTAGCGTTTGGGATAAGATTATTGTTTATAATTCCGTAAAGATTTTCTTTTGTCTTGACAATTGTTGTGTTGTTGAAAGATTCAACAACGTCAACATAAAATTCTTCTCCACGCTCTATTCGTTCCCAAGCTACAGTTTCGCTTGTTGGTGTTGAAAGATGTTTTCTGCTTAAAATGACTTGTTGGTTTGGAAAGTCTATATTCAAAACAACACATTGGATTCTGTCGCCAACTTTGAATTTTTTAAATTCTGCTTCGCCTTCGGGAAGACACCAAGATAAGTCTAAAACCGATAAACGACCAATAAAGCCGTCTTCAATATCTAATATGATTTGAGAAGGGTTAATAATTGAAATGATGTTAGATTCAATTACAGTTCCTCTGTCATACTTTTGGGTAAACTCTATTTCAAATTGTGATATGTCTCGGTTTTGGTTCAATTCTTTATTTAATTTCAGTCGGTTAAGTTATACAAAAAAATGTCCTAACAATTTATTGTCGTAAAATTCAGCTTCCACTTCTCGGGTGGTGGGTGGGCTTGGGTGCGTGGGCAAGCAAGCTCTTTTGCAAACTTTGGTTTGCGTGTTGGATTGTGCGGTTTGCAAATGTGCTTGCTGTGCGTTGGCTTGTCTTTTCAAAATTTTTTCTGTGAGTTGGGCAAAAAATAAAACTTCAAATAACTCCAGCTTTGCTGTCCGCTGTCAAAAAATGGTTGTCTTGAAAGAACGCTATCTTGTCGTCAAACTGTCGCTTGGTGGTGTGTCGTTTTGCCATAACCGCTAACGTTTTGCAGCTACCCGAAGGGCGGGACTTTTACCACAAAACTTGATTTGAAAAACTAATGTTTGATTAACCACAAAACTGTCTTTGAAACACGAAACCCCGCCTTTTGGGTAGGTGCTGTTAGCACTTCGCCCTTTTTTCTGTCGTATTGGTGCCATTGCATTATTGTTTTCGTTTATACAAATTAATTCCATTACTTGAGCCAGCGTTTCCATATGTAGTTGGGTAGTCCCCGAAATATTTAATGGTGTCAGTAATTAAATCATACTCTTCAGGTTTGCTAAGGCTATATTTGTGTCCAATTGAATATTCCGGCATCCTGAATTTATATGGTATTTTTATTCTCGAATGTTCTCCTAAAGTACCTCCATCAGGCAATAATTCACAAATCGCTTTTGGAATTATCCTATTTTCAACATATAGTCGATTAAAAGCCATTGAGTTATCCCAATTTAAATATATCAAGCAATATAAAATATTTTTCTTTTCCCATAAACTCAAAGATGCTTTTTCCAATTTATCTGATTCTCTAATACTATAATGAAAGTCTCTAATCCTAAGGAATTTTTTATCAATATCTAAGGTTTTAATTTTATTGAAGTTTTCCTTTTGTAGTTTGTTATCTATTTTTAACCATAATTCTTCGATACTATAATCAGAATCAGGATAACTTCCGTATTCATCGCAAAATACAAATGTTTGAATTTTATCTTGTAATGCAATTATTGGGGTTATGTCAGCACCGGCAGATAAATAAAAGCAACTTCCATTTAAAATATCCTCTATTCGGGTATGAAAAAAAATATTTGACTTAATAAGTGGCTTTTCATTGATTAATTGTTCGTGAATTTCCTCAAGCCATTGATATTGCCTACGAAAACCATAGAACCTATCTAATTTAAATATGCGTTTTGATTGTTGTTGAACTTCTTCAGGGTTTTGACTTTTTTTATCTTCCATAATTTCTAAATACCACTCAATTTGCATTGTGCCTGATTGTTTTAGAAAAATTGGACTTAAATCTCCTGGTGCAAATGAATAGTTATTAAACTTTGCAGTAGATAGTTTTCGAATTGCACTTATATAAGAATAAGGCGAATGAATTTGCAAACAAAACTCGCTTTGATTTTCATCTACATTAACTTGTATATCTTCACAATACCTTAATACAGTTTTATTTCCATCGATTATTTCTTTTTGTAAAAACTCCTTTTTTACATACTTTAAATTGATTTCAGTTGGACTTCCTTTAATTTCAATTAATGTCTTGCCATCTGCTGTTTCAGATTTGTAGATTGGATAAATGCTATCAATGTCGTCAAGGTCTATTTTGTTCATTGGGTAATCTACTATATGACTAAAAATTTCTAAATCATATTCGTATTGCTTTATCTCATACCAAACGTCACAATTTTCTTTAAATGTGATTTTCATTGTTCTAAATTTGTTGAGATTCCGCATTTTATCTTTCTTTTTTCTGTTCGTTTATAGTCAGTAGTGTCGTCTTCAGGGTGAGTGCTAACGTGCGTGTAACAGCCATGTCTAAATAGTTGGTAATTACCCATCAGTTGGGATTTGTAAATTTAAAGACTTTTCAATCAACAAATTAAAGGCATTTCTAGATTTTCTATAGTTAAATTTAAAAGATAACTCGTCAATATATTCTTGAAGATGTTTTACTGATATATGGTGATATGTACCAATAACGGATCTTTTGAGCATTGCCCAGAACCCCTCTATCGTGCTGGTGTTGTAAATCCCTTCATTGTATTTCTGCTTTTTATGATTCATTACTACATGATCCGTATATTTATCTTTAGCGTGCCTGTACACACTAAGTCCATCTGATACGATTACACTATTTGGATTAATTGACATGTCCATTATTGGCCTTATTTCTTCGGCCCAAGTCTTATTTATTACCTTCAATACAAGCTTACCTTCTCTTTGGTACATTCCTAATATGGGAGTTCTATTTGTTATCCCGTGCTGCATACTTTTACTTCTAATCCTGGTTGACTTTTTATCCAAATTTGCACCTACATAAGCTTCATCTATTTCAATAATTCCTTTCAAAATGTGTGATTCCTTCATCACAGTTCTAATTCTTCTTTGAATTAATAATGCCGTATCTTTATTAACTTTCAAATGTCGAGAAAGTTGTAATGAGGAAATTCCTTTCTTAGCATCCATAACAAGATAAATAGCTATAAACCACTTTTGTAAAGGCAACTTGGTGTTTTCGAATATAGTGCCTTTTAATACACTAAAACTTCTCTTACAAGAATAACACTTATATCTATTTTCCTTTTCTACTCTTATTACTTCATCACTAAAACAAGTCGGGCACTTTACTCTATTATCCCACCTTTTTTCTTCCAAATATTGAATACAAGATTTTTGATTTGGAAACTTTTTAATTAATTTTAATAAATCCATTTTTTAATAACGAAAATAGAATAGCAAAACGCACTATATTTACGTTATCCCATTTAATGGGTAATTACCAAATAGTTGGACATGGCTGTTATTCGCATTTTATATTAACGCAAATTAAGCATAAATCCTGAATGTTCATATAAATTATTATCATAATTTACTAAAGTGTAATTTTATTTTTTTTGGAAGATTATTCTTTGCTTGTAATTTATCAAATCAAAAGCTCATGTATAACTTGACTAAAGTAGCTTCGATAGAATTCCTTATAAATCTTCCCCCAATCCTTTATCTTTGCCCTATGAAAAAACTGCTATTCTTTCTACTCGTTCTGCTTCTTGCTTGCAAGCAAAGTGCAAAACAATATGCTGCCGAAATCCACTTTGAAACCATGGGTACTTGGGGAACGGTTAAACTAGTTAGCGATGCACCAATACAAGATACTGAGCTAGTTCAAGCCATTGATAGCATATTAGTGGATGTCAACATGGGCTTAAGCACCTATATCGACAGCTCCATTATTTCAAGAACTAATAGGACTGGCTATTGGATGGAGGAAGGAGAGGAGCTTCATCAAAAGCATTTTGAAAGAAATCTTACTAGAAGTTTAGAAATTATGAACGCCACACAAGGGGCTTTCAATGTTTTTATCAAGCCCTTAGTCGATTTTTGGGGCTTTGGCGCTTTCGACCAAAGAAATCTGGCTGCTAAAGATAGTATGAGCATCGATTCTATACTCCAATGCATGGCTGCTATCGATATCTTAGTAAGAGATACTTCGGGCTGTCTTCAATTAGATTTCTCTGCAATTGCTAAAGGCTATGGCGTAGATCAAGTAGCTTATTATTTAGATAGCTTGGGCATTAGCAATTACATGGTAGAAATTGGGGGTGAGGTGAATTGCAAAGGCAAAAATGCCGAGGGTATTTATTGGCGACTCGGAATAGAAGAGCCGAATGAAGAGGAGCGTGCTATTTATGAAATTGTTAGCATAAATAATAAATCTATGGCAACCTCCGGAAACTATAGAAAT
Source organism: Chitinophagales bacterium (assembly GCA_020635975.1). GTDB lineage: Bacteria > Bacteroidota > Bacteroidia > Chitinophagales > UBA8649 > JAFMKE01. The sequence goes on along the minus strand of JACJYT010000009.1, from coordinate 40,868 downwards.
TTTAAGGTGCTAGAAAACGGACAAAAAATAGTGCATATCATTAATCCAAGAACGGGCTACCCAGAAATGAGTAATCTTTTAAGTGCTAGCATCTTGGCAGATGATTGCATGACAGCCGATGCCTATGCCACTGCCTGTATGGTAATGGGCCTAGATTCTTGCTACGAATTTGTAATCCGTCACCCAGAATTAGAATGTTATCTGATTTATTCGGATGCTGAAGGAAACTTGCAAAACAAATACTCTGCAGGTTTTAATGCTTTGCTAGAAAAGGAATAAAACACTTCTCATGTCTAGTAAATCCTTGCAAAATATTTTAATCGAGCTCGAGGCTCTACAGGCAGACAAACTTCACTTTCGCTTGCTAAATGGCTTGGTTTGCGAGGGATGGATTACAGCAGTAGAAGGAGAAAACTTTCGTTTTTTATCGAGCGGTCCGCTAGCTCAAGAAGAAGAACTCTTGTTCGAAATAGCTCAACTTGATTTTGCGAGCATTTCTTATTACGATAAGGAAGCTAGGAAATGGATGGAATTTTTGAAGTAATTGGGATTGCTAAGAATTATTTTTATCTTAAGCTTCAATTAAGTTAAAAAGCTATGCCAACTAGTTCATATGGTTTCACTTGTCTAGACTGTAGTACTTCAATTCCTTTTGAGCCGAAAGATCTTCTAAGTGGAACAAAAGTGCTATGTCCAAACTGTATGCTTAAACTAAGCATAGCCCGAGATGCAAAATCTATAGTAGAAGAGACCTTAGCTAAACTTGAAGAATTAAAGAAAAAGCAATAAACTAGCCAATATTAGGCAGCTTATCTAATTTAATTTCTTCTGTATCGCAGTCCTTTTCTGGAACGCGACCACAAACCGTGCATTCTCCAATTTCGTTACGCAACATAGGATTGTTAGAGGCACATCCACCTTTAAATTCTGCTTTCTTGTCGAATAACATTTTAACGCCTAAAGCCAAGGCAAAAAAGGCGAAAACACTAAGGGTAAAAACTAAAGTAGCTAGAAAAGTATTCATAAGACAAAGTTATAGCTTCTTAACAAAAAACTAAAGCTTTAAGTTTCTTTTATTCACGTGGTAAGAGGATTCGAAGAGTCGACAAATCGACAAGCGACAACTCGACTTTTCTACATTCAATAAGTCGAACTATCGATTAGTCGACAAATCGAGCAGTCGACAAATCTAAAAACCTATCTTTGTGTCATGAAAGAAAAACTACTTGCATTCGAGCGCTTGTTGCATATTATGGACGACCTACGCGAGAAATGTCCATGGGATAAAAAGCAGACTACCGAATCCTTACGTCAGCTCAGCATAGAAGAAGTGTATGAGCTTAGTGAAGCTATCTTAAAGAAAGACCCCTCAGCAGTAAAGGAAGAGCTTGGCGATCTTTTTTTGCATCTTGTTTTTTATTCGAAAATAGGAGAGGAAGAAGGCAAGTTCAATGTAGCCGATGTATTGCATGCCGTTTGCGATAAATTGGTTCACCGTCACCCACACATCTACGGCGACGTAGTTGCCAATACGGAAGAAGAGGTGCTTAAGAATTGGGAAAAACTCAAGCTAAAAGAGGGAAAGAAATCTGTATTAGAAGGAGTGCCTAGTGGCATGCCTGCCATCAACAAGGCAATTCGCCTACAAGAGAAAACGGCAAAAATTGGTTTTGAATGGGACAGAATAGAAGAGGTTTGGTTGAAAGTGGAAGAGGAGCAAGCAGAATTGCAAGCCGCTATACAAAGCAAGGAACAAGAGCATGTTGAAGAAGAGTTTGGAGATTTGCTTTTTGCTCTACTCAATTATTCTCGCTTTTTAAAAATAGATGCTGAAGCGGCGCTAGAAAAAACCAACCAAAAGTTTAAAAAGCGTTTTGAATTTATCGAAGAACGCGCAAAATCTCTAGGTAAAAATCTAGAAGACATGAGCTTGGCAGAAATGGATGCGATTTGGAATGAAGCAAAAAAAGCCTAAGGCTTTAGTCCCCTAGGGTTTTACAACATAAAGCCAGTGGTGACTATCTTCTACCTCGCCATTTTTAATAAGCGTTAACGCTTCTTTTAATCTATTCGAAATAGCACGCTCACTAACTGGAGGAAGAACAAATTCATCATCGCCATAACCTATGGCCATAATTGGCGAAATGGTGGCAGCAGTACCAGCACCAAAGGCATCTTCTAATGCACCTCTATTATGAGCATCGGCAATTTCGTCTATCGAAACTCTGCGAACTTCAAAAGGAATATTCCAATCTTTCAATAAACTCAGTACGCTATCTCGTGTAATGCCCGGCAAGATGGTTCCTTCATCTAAAGACGGGGTTAGTACCACACCATCAATAATTACGAAGATGTTCATGGTGCCAATTTCTTGTAAGTACTTTTTCTCTACACCGTCTAGCCACAAAATTTGTTGATAGCCTTTTTTATTTATTTCTTCTACGGGTTGAATGGCTCTTGCGTAGTTGCCCGCAGTTTTTGCAAAACCAGTTCCACCAGGAAAAGCACGTACATATTTATCGCTCGCATATACCTTTACATCGCCGCTGTAGTACGAAGAAACAGGAGAGGTGAAAATGATAAACTTATACCAATCCGATCTTCTAATGCCTATAAATTCGTCGGTTGCAAATAAAAATGGACGAATATATAGAGAGCTATTTTCTCCATCAGGAATCCATTTCTCATCCAACTTGAGCAATTCATTTATAGCAGAATAAAATAAGTCTTCTGGAATCTCTGGCATGGCCATGCGATGCGCAGAAATATTCATTCTTTCTAAGTTCTTATCCGGACGAAAAACGATAATGTCTTTGTTCGCTCTTCTTCTTGCCTTAAGTCCTTCGAAAATAGACTGCCCATAATGTATAGAGGACATGGCAGGATGCATAGGTAAATAGTCGAAAGGCACTATACGCATATCTTTCCATACGCCATCCTTATAATCCGCAATAAACATATGATCGGAAAAAACTTTCCCGAAGCCTAAATTATTAAAGTCTACTTTCGAGATCCTAGTTTCGGCTATTTTTGTAATGCTAATGGGATAGTTCATGGGCATAGGTTTGATTGCTGCAAAGGTAGGAAAAAATCGCTGCATCTTTTAGTATCTTTACCAAATTGCTTCTATAAAAATTTGTGTAAATGTTGAAAATCTACGAAAAATCGCGACTTTATAAGCTCCCTGAAACAGAAGCTCAAGCTATTAAGCATAAAGAAAAGATAAAGGCTAAATTTTTATTTGTAGTAGCGTCTCAATTGGAAGCTCAAAAAGAACTTTTAGAGATGCTCGATAAAATCTGCATGGCCCTAAAGCTGCAAGAAAATGAAGTGGAATACCTTTGGATAAAAGGCCAAATCCATCTTTCGGAATATGCTTCGGCATACCAAGCCAAGAATGTACTTTGCTTTGGTTTTAAGGCAGAGGATTTGATGCTCAACATGGAATTAAAAGCCTACCATCCTTATGTTTTTCAAGGATATAACTTGCTCTTAGCGAACAACTTAATGGATGTTTATGAAAATCAAAGTTTAAAAGCTAAACTTTGGGCTAATCTTCAACAAATGAATAAGTAATGGAATTAGTATTTGCCACCAGTAATCCAAATAAATTAAAGGAAGTTAAAGCAATCTTCGGAGATCTAATCCAGATCTTGAGCTTAGAAGACATTAATTATTTGGAGGAGATTGAGGAGACCGGTGCCACAATAGAGGAGAACAGCTACTTGAAAGCAAAAACAATTTTTGATTTTTGCGGAAAGGCGGTTTTAGCAGAAGATACGGGTTTGGAAGTTTTGGCTTTAAATGGCGCACCTGGCGTGTATTCAGCGCGTTATGCCGGCAAGGATGCCAATGCCGAAAAAAACATGCAACTCTTGTTGCAGAATATGCAAGCTATTGAAGATAGGCGTGCTCAATTTAAAACTGTTGCAACCTTTATTGACGTAAATACGTCTATAAGCTTTGAGGGTATCATTTTAGGAGAAATAACGAAGGAAAAGAAAGGCAAGGATGGTTTCGGTTACGACCCAATTTTTAAGCCAGCTGGTTTCCCAAGAGTTTTCGCCGAAATGACTTTACAAGAAAAAAGCATCATTAGCCATAGGGCCATTGCTATGCAGAAATTTGTAAAATATATGAAAGCAAGCTTATAGCATGATTGTGGGCATAACGAAAAATAGCAATTTAGAGGAGATTATAAAGTCTTGCCAGCGCTTTGAAGAACAAGGCCAGGAAAAGTTATATCATCTTTTCTCTAAAACGCTTTTTGGAATTTGCCTGCGTTATGGAAGGGATTACAATGAGGCAGAAGACATGCTGCAAGAAGCTTTTATTAAGATTTTTAGAAAAATTGACAAGTACGATTTCTCCGGCTCCTTTCCCGCATGGTTGTCGCGCTTAGTGAGTAACAATTGCATCGACATGCTTAGAAAGAAGTCGAATTTATACACCATAACAGAAGAAAAAGCCTATGCCATTCCTTCTTCTATGTTGAGTGCTATGGATAAGCTAAATGAAGAAAATTTACTAGAAATTATTCAAGCGCTTCCTATTGGCTATAGAACGGTGTTTAATATGTATGTAATTGAAGGCTACTCGCACAAGGAAATAGCAGATCGACTAGAGATAAATGAAGGCACGTCTAAATCGCAATTAAATCGTGCAAGAAATTTGCTGCAAAAGAAAATATTAGAACTACAAAATGAAGTTCATTCTAAAAAGATGAACGGCTAAGTTTATGAAGAACGAAGAATTTGACAAATTAATAAAAGGGAAGCTGCAAGACTTGGAAATGAGTCCACCGCCTAAGATGTTCCAAAAAATCCAAGCGGGCTTGGCAAAGGAGCAACCTAAGAAAAGAGCACTTTTGTTCTTACCTTTTATGAAATATGCTAGTGCTGCTGCGGTGGCATTTTTAATGGGTATGGCAGTAATGTCGGTAATGTATAAGGCAAAAGAAACTACAGCCACAAATACCGAACAAGTAAATACGATAAATAATGCCCATGTTAATCTAGCTCTTGAGCAAGAAGAAAAAAATCTACTGGAAGAAGTAAGTGAAGAGCTAGTTTCTAGCACAGTAAGTAATGCAGTTCTTAGTACGAAAAATATAGAGAAGGAAAAGAGCAAGACATCAACAGCTAATAGTCTTACTTTGTTGAGTTCTAATGCCGCACCAAGCTCTAAGATTGTTTTTTCATCTAGTTCTAAGAATGAAGCAGAAAACGCTTCTCTAGCTAATCTTTCTAACATGAAAGTTTATGCACTTTACAGTCTAGACTCTAAGAATCCAGATGAAATAAGCATGGCTAAAATAGAAACCGATGCTGAGTTTAATCGTTTTAACTTATCCAAGTCGAGAACGCCTTACGCTGGTTTATGGTTTGGTGCTCAGCTTAGTTTTCAGTCGCGATTTATTGGCGGACAAGCATTTCTTGGAAATGGCTTTGGTTTAGATTTCGGAGTTAATTTTAACGAGCGTATTGGCTTGCAAACTGCTCTGCATTACAGTATGCTAAGTAAAGAGTTTAAAGTAGAACAACTCGATGGTAAATACAGTTACGAACTGCTTAATTTAAGTCGAATTTATCTGCCCTTATCTTTGAAAGTTAAGCAAAGCTATTTTGCTCGTGGCATTGAGCGTCCTGTTTCATTTAATGCCTATTTCGGAGGGGATTATGCCTATTTGCCAAGCATTGCAAAACATGAAGCGGGAGTGCATTTGGGCATGGAATACGATATTTTCTTACGTCCAGAAATGATGATTAGTCTTGGATTAAGAGCAGGGGCAGGGCATATCTTTAATTATCCTGGAGAAGCAAGCTATTTGCAAAATATCAATAGCCAAAAGTTGAATTACAGCTTGGGTATCTATACCGCTTTGCGATTTACTAGTAAGAAAGACTAGGGTATAGAGCATAATTTCTCTAGACTCATCTTGATAGCCTTCTCTACTATTTCTTGTGGCTTTGCACTAAACTCCATGGTTTGTCTATTGGCTAAAATAGCATTTACCGATAAACAATGATGTCCGAGTAATTTGCCTAAGCCGTAAATAGAAGCGGTTTCCATTTCTAAATTGGTACAACGCGTATTGGGAAATTTTAAACTACTCAGTTCTTCAATCAAATTATTTATAGTTGGTTTTAGTCGCAAAACCCGACCTTGAGGACCATAAAATCCGGTAGCGGTAATCGTGATTCCTTTTTTTAAATTCTCGTCTGCGTATAGATCTATCAATTTTTGACTAGCGGCAGCAATGCAAGGTTTTACTGGCAATTCGTCGTGATTAGCGCGAATAAGTTCTAATATTTCCTCTTCTTCTTTTGTATTACTATGCACATAGTAGTTAAGTAAACCGTCTAAGCCCAAGCCATACTCCGACAATAAAATACTATCTACAGCTACATCTTTTTGCAAAGAGCCAGAAGTTCCAACTCGAATGATATTTACACTACTTAACTCGTCCTTTAGCACTCTGTTTTTTAAATCAATATTAAATAAGGCATCGATTTCATTTAATACTATGTCGATATTGTCGGTTCCAATTCCGGTAGAAATCACCGTAATTCTTTTACTTCCAATATAACCTGTATGGGTAATGAACTCTCTCTTATGAACTTGAAACTCTATTCGGTCGAAATGCTTACTTACTTCTTTAACACGGTCAGGATCACCTACAAAAATGATGTCCTTGGCTATTTGCTCAGGCAATAAATGAAGATGATAGACACTGCCATCATCGTTTAAGATGAGTTCGCTTGCTTCAATTCTATTTTTCATATAGTAAAGATAAAAAGAGCTTTTAAAGAAGAGAAATTAATATTTCTAGCTGCTTGCTATACTTGTTGCTTCTAAATTGAAAGGAAGTCGATTTCTCATTGTAAATTTGTTGCGCTAGAAGCTTTAGAAATGTCTATTGAAATAAGAAAATACATAGCCCATAAGATTCAAGAACGAAAAGATGCCGATGCTTTTCGTCAATTCCGAATAAATGAAGGAGCAATAGATTTTTGTTCTAACGATTACTTGGGTTTTGCGCGCAGCGAAGAGCTTTTCCAAGAAGTCGAGAAAGAAGCTAAAATGTTAGAGCAAAGGCTCAATGGCAGTACGGGTGCAAGAACCATTACGGGAAGTTCGGCCCTCTTGGAAGAAGTAGAGCAAAAAATTGCTGCTTTCCATTTATCCGAAGCTGCTCTTTTTTATAACTCGGGTTATACGGCTAATTTAGGTTTGTTTTCTGCCCTTCCATACAGAGGAGATACCATTCTTTACGATGCGCTAATTCATGCCTCTATTCGCGATGGCATTCGCTTAAGTAAAGCCAATAGTTTTTCTTTTGAACATAATAACTTGGAATCTTTAGAGAAGCGTTTAGCAAAGGCAAATGGTAATGTTTTTGTAGCTGTTGAGTCGATTTATTCTATGGATGGAGATGCCGCTCCGCTAAAAGATTTGGCAGCGCTATGCAACAAATATCAAGCGGCACTTATTGTAGATGAAGCGCATAGCAATGGTATTTATGGTAAAGAAGGCGAGGGGATGGTAGTGGAACTAGGCTTAGAATCGGATGTCTTTGCCCGTGTGGTTACCTTCGGAAAAGCCTTGGGTTGCCATGGTGCAGCAGTACTTGGCTCTAAGGATTTAAAGAATTTTTTAATCAACTATTCTCGACCCTTTATTTATACTACTGCACCCGCTCCACACCAGGTTTTGGGGGTTAAAATAGCTTATGACAATTTGTCAAAAGTTAGTGATAAAAGATTGTATTTGAGTAAGTTAATTGATTTATTTAATGCAAAACTTGATAGTTTATTAAGAGAGAACTTAATTGGGAGTTCGAGTCCAATTCAATGCATCATTGTACCCGGAAATGCGCAAGTTAAACGCCTTTGTGCTATGGTTTTAGAAGATGGAATTGACCTTCGCCCAATAGTTGCACCTACGGTTCCCTTAGGCAAAGAAAGGATACGAATTTGCTTACACGCCTTTAATACGGAAGAAGACTTAGAGCGTTTAACAACAAGCTTAAATCGGAACTATAAAAAATTATTGGAAGGAAAGCTATGAGCAAGAAAGCTTACTTTATCGCAGGAATCGATACCAATATTGGTAAAACCATCGTGTCGGCAATTTTAACCGAGGCTCTGGAAGCAGATTATTGGAAACCCATTCAATCTGGCGATTTGACCAATAGCGATAGCGATAAGCTTAAAGCTCTAATAAGCAACTCGAAAACAGCTTTACATCCTAATGCCTATGCGCTACAGGAAGCAGCTTCTCCCCATTATTCTGCGTCATTAGAAAATATTCACATCGATTTAACTTCTATTCACTTACCAAAAACAGAGAATCATCTTATTGTAGAGGGGGCTGGTGGCTTGCTCGTTCCTTTAAACGACAAAGATTTATTAATAGATTGCATACAAAATTTGGGCATCGAAGTGATATTAGTAATTAAAAACTACCTAGGGAGCATTAATCATAGTCTTTTAAGCATAGAAGCTTTAAAAGCAAGAAAGATTCCTGTTCGCGGACTTATTTTTAATGGTCCAACCAATGCAGCAAGCGAAGATTATATTTTAGCTTATAGCGGATTAGCATTTTTAGGTCGCATTCGAGAGGAAAAGAGTTTCGATAAAGAAAAAATTAAAGAATATGCAAAACAATTTCAATTCTTAGCCCATGATTAAAGGAGTAATTTTTGATATGGACGGACTGCTGATAGATTCTGAACCTTTTTGGAGAATTGCAGAAACGGAGGCCTTTGCAAAATTGTCGTGCAAACTTACAGACGATATGTTGCAAGAAACCATGGGCATGCGAAACGATGAAGTAGTTCGCTATTGGGTAGATTATTTTGAATTGGAAGGGGTAGATTATGCCGCTTTAGAAATGGCTATTCTAGCAAGAGTCCAAGAATTAGTAGAAGCAAAAGGAGAAGCACTTCCTTTTGTAGTAGAAAGTTTAGAGTTTTTTAAGCAAAAACAAATTCCTATTGCTCTGGCTTCCTCTTCGCCAATGGGAATTATTCAAAGCGTGGTGGATACCCTGGGCATTGAAAAATATTTCAAAGTGATGTGTTCTGCAGAATTTGAAGAATTTGGAAAACCACATCCTGCTGTATTTATAGCAGCAGCCAATTATTTGCGAGTGGATCCCAGTAAGTGTTTAGTTTTCGAAGATTCTTTAAATGGACTTATTGCAGCAAAGGCAGCAAAAATGCATTGCATTGCGGTACCCGATTCTAGAAGAGAGCCAGATGAACGCTTTGTTTTAGCAGATGCCTGCTATACGCATCTAGGGGAATTTTTAGAAAAGGATCTAGAAGCTATTTTTGGTTGAAACAAAAAAGAAACTTTGTCGTAAATAAGAATATACCAAGAAAGATACTTTAATAGCTTTCAAGTCGACGGAAAACTATTACAAAAAAAAGAGGAGCCTAGCTGCTCTTTTTTTCGTTTAGGGAACTTTTAGTTCGGCATCCACGTTTAGGGTAAAAATCTATAAATTAAAATTATGAAAAAAATTACCCTGAGTCTGGCTGCATTGGCTCTTTTAGCAGCATTCGCATTTAGCTCTTGCAAAGGCGATACCCCTACAGAAGAAGTAGTAGAAGTTGTAGAAGAAGAACTTACAGGAATTAATGGCGATTTTGTTGTTGATCCAGCTGCTTCTAATTTAGCATGGACAGGTAAAAAAGTAACTGGCGAACATTTTGGTAGCATTAAAGTTGCTGACGGAAAATTTAGCTTAGAAGGAAGTGAGTTAAGCTCAGGAACTATCATTGTGGATATGAACTCTATTGTTGTAGAGGACATCGAAGATGCGGAAATGAATGGTAAACTTTTAGGTCATTTAATGTCAGAAGATTTCTTTAACACTGCTGCTTTTGGAGAAGCTAAGTTAGAAATTACTGCTGCAGAAGGAAGTGAAGCTAAAGGACAATTAACGATTAAAGGAATTACAGAATCTATTAAGTTCCCATATAGAGTTAAAGAAGAAAATGGAAAAGTTCATGTTTCTGGACAACTAGAAGTGGATAGAACAGTTTACGATATTCGTTATGGTTCTGGTAAGTTTTTTGAAAACTTAGGAGACAAAACTATCGACGATATTTTTGTGCTTAAGTTTGAAATAGTAGCGCAATAAGCGAAAGGCAAAACAAGTTAAAATCCGCTGTAAGTTTTCTTGCAGCGGATTTTTTATTTGGTCAAAGCCCAATTATAGTATCTATTTAAGGCCCAAATCGGAAATACATTTCTATAGGAAGTGTAGGTCTCCATACAATTTTTATTAAAGACGCCGCTAATTCCTTCTTGCGGAAAATCGCCATTTTCTTCCTGACGACTTAGTAAAAACTGGATGCCTTTCTCTATATTCTCAACATTGGGGTACTTGGCTTGCAGCAAGCCCAAGAGGGCCCAAGCTGTATTGATTATTTGTCCTTTTTCGTGCTGCACATATTTCATACGAACACAACTTTCAAAACTTTCTCCCCAAGAGCCATCTGTTCTTTGCTTAGAAATTAAGTAGTCACAAGCTTTTCTAGCGCTCTCGCTATTGTGGTAAAACTCTTCTCCACAGGCCAAGGCTTCTAAGCCAAACCAAGCGCCGTAGGTGTAACAAACACCCCAAGAGCCGTACCAAGAACCATCTAAGCCTTGGTTATTCTTAATAAACTTAATGCCATTCACTAGGGCATGTTTGATTTCTTCAGCCTTGTAATCTGGATACTCCTTATGGAAATAATACAAGCCTTGAATGCTCGAAGAACTGCATTCCGTGTAAGAATAATCTACCATGATTTCGCCAAAAACCTCCGAAGGATTCAGCATCTCTATCCAAAAAGGAGCTCTTCTTTTTTCATAGGAAGCCCAACCGCCGTCTTCACTCTGAAAGGACAAGACTAAATCAACCGCTTTTGTGAGTCTTTCGAAGCTTACAGTTTCATTTAAAGCAATATTTCTTTGTCTAGCAAATTGATGTTGTTTAATAACCGTTTTGATGCCGTCGGCTGTACAATCGGTAATTGGCCATGCGTGTTCTACCGTGCTAAAAGGCCATCCTCCTTCATTAGGATGTCTGAAAAACAGTTTTTCTTTCGGTATGCCATTTTGAATCTGACAAGTATCAATAAAGGCATACATGTTGTTTAAGGAAGAGGCAAATTCGCTTCCCAAATCACTTTCATTCATGGCGTTCATGGTAAAAGCAGTTTCCCAAAATTGGGCACCATTATAGCCTTGCATTTTGATACCATCTTCTGCTAACCACAAATAATCTTTCCAATGCTCTACATGCTTGTTAAATTCTATCGAATCCTTACCATGAGCATGCCACATGGCTAAAGAGTTAATGGCTTGGTTTACTGGTCCAATATTGATGTAGTTCGTATGCTCATCTTCAGCTTGAATATAGGCAAGAATGAATTTTAAAGCTTTCTTTCTCAGGAATTTTGGAGCAAAGTTTTCGTAAAGATTCGTAAAGCCATTTAGAAGCTTGAGTAAAGGACTCGACTTTCTAAAGAGATCAGTTTCAGAACAAGCATTTCTGGCTTTCGACCAATCTATATTTTGATAAGGCTCTGTGTAAAGTTCTTCTCTTAAACTTAAAGTTAAATCATTTAAAGGATGTTGAATTTTATTTCCAAAGCAATAGGCCATGGGTAAGTAGACCATGCGCGCATGACACCAATATTTAGCGGGGTAGAAGGGCAGCCACTTCGGCAACAACCACATTTCGGGGAAGAGAGAATTATTACCTTTCCAACTGTATACATTCAAAACAGAAAGGTAGAATTTTCCCCAACTTGGTACTTGGGTAGCACCACCATGTTCCTTAATCCAAGTTCGGGCAAGCTTCATTCTAGCATCCTCTTTCTCTAGTCCAAGTAATCGAAGCGCTACATAATTCATGCAAGTACCAAACATACCACTTGGTGCTTCTATGTGTAAGCCCCAGCCGCCATCTTCGTTCTGCTGATTAAAAATATAGGCTTTTATTAAAGCTTGGTAAGATTTTTTTAAGGGCGTGTTACTAAGATAAGAGACGATAATTAAGCCAGGTAATAAAAACATAGGCCCACCGTAATCGCCAGTAATGAAATGATTTTCGGTTAATAATTGTTCGTAAAAGTACATGGCTTTTTTACTTGCCAAGCTCACCTGCTCTTTTAGATTATCAGCCTTAGTATCTGCACTATTGATCGAAGTTTTGTTTTCTCTCGCCAAAAAGCGATATACTTGATCGGCACTATTGGCATTCTTAGATTTCTCAAACTGGAAGGAAGCTTGCATTTGCTCTAATTCCTCAGCATCCTCTTCGTTGCCTAAGTACTCCCAATATTGTCTTCCTTTAGCTGTGCTTACAAAGCGCCATTTCTTCCAAAATTCATTCATAGTTCTTCTAGCTTTCAAAAGCAAAGATGCCTTATCTCGCATTGAATATTGTACGAATAACGTAATTCGGACGTCCAAGCTTGAAAAATTATACCTAGTAGATAGGCTTTCCTACTTTTCTTTGATGTATGATGAACACAAGCCCCTTAAAAATGAAACAAGTACTTCGCGTACTTAAAAATGATGCGAAGAGTAAAGTTGCAAAATTGAGAGTAAATTCTTATTCCGATTTGCAATTTTGTTACGATACCTTGAATGAAGTGTCGAGATCTTTTGCCATGGTTATTCAAGATTTGCCCGTAGATTTAAAAGATGCCATTTGCGTTTTTTATCTGATTCTTAGAGCTTTAGATACCATCGAAGACGACATGTCGCTTGAAAGGGAAGAAAAACTAGGGATTCTTAAAGACTTCCATCTTAAGTGTGGTGATGAAACTTTCTTTTTAGAAAATGTGGGAGATAAGGAAGCCTATGTGAAATTATTACAATCCTATCCTCGTGTAAGTCGAGTGTATAATGGCTTATCGACCGACTACCAACAAATCATTAGAAATATTAGCTTCGAAATGTCGCGGGGAATGCAATTTTTTATTGAGAAAGAAGTAGATACGAAGAAGGATTACGATTTGTATTGTCATTATGTGGCTGGATTGGTAGGACAAGGTCTCAGTGATATCTTTTTAGCTTCATCTTTAGAGTCGAATGACTTGTTGAGAGATAAGAAGATTTCTAATTCTATGGGACTCTTCCTACAGAAAACTAATATTACAAGAGATTTCTATGAAGACATAGAAGAGGGTAGAATTTTTTGGCCAAGAGAAATTTGGTCGATTTATACGGAAGATTTAAAAACCTTAAAGATTAAATCGCCTAAAAGTGTTGCATGTCTTAACAAGATGGTAGAAAATGCTTTCGATCATGTAAGTGATTGTATTAGCTATTTAGAAGCTTTAGAAAATGATAAGGTTTTTAGATTTTGTGCCATTCCACAATTGATGGCGATTGGTACCTTAAGCTTAATTTACAATGAGCACCAAGCTCTTGTAGAGAACATTAAAATGGATAAGCAAGAAACCATGCGAATTTTTTCTTCGGTAAACAATATGAAAGACTTCGTTGAAAATGCATTGATCTTTTTGAATCGAATTCATTTAAAAGAAAGTGATGTAGCTTTTTCGGTTCAGATAAGAAGCTTGAAATTAGAACTTCAAAAAAAGTTGGCCTAAGATGTCTAAGTTATACGATATCTGCATAGTTGGGGCGGGAGTTGCTGGTGCTAGTGTAGCTGCTCATTTGTCGAAGTACAAATTAAAAATAGCTCTAATCGACAGTTGTTTTGAAGAAAGAGATAGGATAGTTGGAGAATTAATGCAGCCTGGAGGGGTTTATATGTTAGAACAGCTCGGCATTTCTGAAGCACTTCATCAAATAGAAACCTCAGAAATAAAAGGGTATGCACTCTTCAATAAGGACCAAGAAGTCCTTATTAATTATCCAAGTGATGCGGCTAATACGCATCTTAGTGGTCGCGGTTTAAATAATGGAAAATTCATTCAAGCCTTACGTTCCTTAAGTGCAGACAAAGAAAATGTAGAGCGCTATACTGCCAAAGCGATTGATTTTGTAGAATTTGATGAGCAGATAGAGGGCGTAATAATTGAGGATAATCTTGGCAATAAATCGAGTGTTCTAGCAAAACTGACTATCGTTTGCGATGGCTTTTTTTCTAGTCTGAGAGCCAAGTTAATTCCAGAGTGTAAAGAAGTGACCAGTCATTTTCTAGGTTTTGTTCTGGAGAATTGCACTTTGCCCCATGAGGCCTATGGGCATATCTTTATGGGAGGTGAAGCTCCCTTTTTATGCTATCGAATTTCTAGCGAACAAATTAGAATTTTAGTGGATTTCCCGGGTAGTGAAGCACCAAAAAAAGGAGAGGAATTAAAGCAATATCTTGTGCAAGATATTCTACCTCAGCTTCCCAATTCCATGCATGCAAGTTTCTTAGCTGCAATTGAGGAAGCAAAGTTCAAATACATGCCTAATCATTACATGCATTCTAGTGTGTGTTCTAAAAAAGGCTTGGCTATGCTTGGTGATGCTTTAAACATGCGCCATCCTTTAACAGGAGGGGGAATGACAGCAACATTGACTGATGTAATGCTTTTATGTAAAGCCATTATGGATGAGCATAATATCTTGAAAACAAATGATTTAAGCGAGTCTATTTTAAAATATTATGAAGATAGAAAAGACTGGAATGCTTCTATCAATATCTTAGCAGATGCCTTGTATAAGGTTAGCCTTAATCCGAGTTTAAAGGATGCCTGCTTTCAATATTTAGCTCAGGGTGATGCGTATAGTAGAGAACCAATTGAATTGCTTTCTGGTATTTCAAGAGATAATTCTATCTTGTTTAAACACTTTATTCAGGTAGCTCTTCTTGGGGCTAAATCTAATTTAAGCAAAGACTTTGGTTTAAAATCTTTCGATTGCTCCTATGAGCTGTTAAAAGATGCCAGCAAAATACTTTTACCTTTAATAAAGAAGGAGAAATTTGTGTTTAAAGATTTTATTAATAACAAGTCGCTTTACCAACTCGCCGCAGCTAGTTAAGATATTGTAAAATTGTTATTATTCTCCGGGCAATTTGTAACTTTGATAAATGAGTATTTCCAAAATTGCCGTCTTTACTTCTGGGGGAGAT
The DNA here is from genome assembly GCA_020635975.1 of Chitinophagales bacterium. GTDB lineage: Bacteria > Bacteroidota > Bacteroidia > Chitinophagales > UBA8649 > JAFMKE01. The sequence continues at coordinate 25,763 of JACJYT010000009.1, read as the reverse complement.
TCTCCAGGTATGAACGCCGCTTTAAGAGCCGTTGTGCGTTCCGCTATTTATTATAATTTAGAAGTTCTTGGTATTTATCGTGGACTAGAAGGGCTTATTGAGGGCGACTTTGTAGCCTTGGATGAACGCTCGGTTGCAAGAATAATTAATCGCGGTGGAACCATTATTAAAAGTGCACGTTCAGAAGAGTTTCGAAGCTATGAAGGGCGTAAAAAGGCTTACCAACAATTAATCGATCATAAAGTAGATGCGCTAATTGGTATAGGTGGAGATGGTACTTTTACTGGTTTGCATATTTTTCAAGAGGAATTTTCTTTCCCCGTGTTGGGCTTGCCAGGTACTATCGATAACGATATTTTCGGTACGGATTATACCATAGGTTTTGATACCGCTTCTAATACAGCAATGGAAGCCATTGACAAAATAAGAGACACAGCAACTTCTCATAATCGTTTATTTTTTATTGAAGTGATGGGAAGAGATGCCGGCTTTATAGCTTTACGTTGTGCAATTGCTAGTGGAGCTAAAGCGGTAATGTTGCCAGAAACGCATATGGAACCGAGCGAGCTATTAAACCATATTAAAAAGGGAGCAAAGCAAAGAAAAACCAGCAATATTGTAATTGTATCAGAAGGTAACAAGAATGGTAATGCGAGTGAATTGGCTGCCTTAATAAAAGAATTGGAACCAAGCTATGACACTAAAGTAACTGTACTTGGACATATACAAAGAGGTGGTTCACCAAGTGCCTACGACCGTTTGTTGGCAAGTCGCTTAGGTGTAGCAGGAGTGGAGGCCTTACTTGCTGGAAAACAGGACATCATGGTAGGAATTAAAAATGAAAAGATAGCGTTCACTCCATTAAACAAAGCAATCAAAGAGCATCATCATTTATGTGATGAACTTTTACATGTAATTGATATATTATCTATTTAAAAGAAGAAAAATGAAAGTAAGTATTAATGGTTTTGGTCGAATTGGAAGATTGACCTTTCGTAATTTATTTGGTAGAGAAGGTGTAGAAATTGTAGGAATTAACGATCTAACGGATGCTAAAACTCTAGCGCATTTGTTGCAATACGATACAGCTCATCGTAAGTATGCGCGAGAAGTTAGCTATGATGAGAAGCATATTATTGTAGATGGAATTGCCATTCCCTTGTTTGCCGAGAAAGAGGCGAAGAACTTACCTTGGGCTAGCTTAGGGGTAGATGTTGTGGCAGAATGTACTGGTCGTTACACTTCGCGAGATAAGGCCATCCAACATAAGGAAGCGGGAGCAAAAAGGGTGGTAATTTCGGCACCTGCATCCGAGGATGTTAAAACTATTGTTTTAGGTGTTAATGAAGAGAGTATAGAGAAGGAAGATTGGTTACTTTCTAATGCATCTTGTACCACCAATTGCTTAGCTCCTATGGCGAAAATAATGGAAGATAGCTTTGGTATTGAACAAGGCTATATTAATACGGTGCATGCGTATACGGCCGATCAGAACTTGCAAGACGCTCCGCACAAAGATTTAAGAAGAGCACGATCGGCGGCTAGTTCTATCATTCCAACCTCTACAGGAGCGGCTAAGGCTGTGGCTTGGGTGATTCCTTCTCTAAAGGGAAAGCTAGATGGTATGGCAACAAGAGTGCCGGTTATTACGGGTTCTTTGACCGATTTTACTTTGACTGTAAAAAAAGATTGTAGCGAGGAGGAAATTCGCAATGCCTTCAAAGAAGCTGCTAATGGAGCCATGAAACATGTGCTAAAATATACGGAAGAGCCTTTAGTTTCTTCTGACGTGATTGGATCTCCATATTCATGTATTTTCCAGGGAGAGTTAGTTCAAGTAAATAATCGTTTAGTGAAGCTTATAGCGTGGTATGATAATGAGATGGGCTATTCTAACAGGATGGCTGATTTAATTCTACTTTTAAAGGATAAGTAGATGAATATTTGGACGATTACTTTACTTTCGGGAGTATTGATTTATTTGGGAATTGCGGTATTCTTTTACTTTTATCAAAGCTCTTTTTTGTTTCACCCAAGACAAACGGCTTTAGATTATCAATACGATTTTTCTTATCCCTATAAGGAAATATTTTTCGATACCCCAAATGAAGGAAAAATTCATGCTTTAAAGTTTGAAGCGGAGAATTCGAAAGGCTTGGTATATTATCTTCATGGCAATGCGGGAAGCTTAAGAGATTGGGGGTGGGTTTATCCTGATTTTGTAGCCCATGGCTACGATATTTTGCTTATTGATTATAGAACTTATGGTAAGAGCACTGGAAAATTAAGCGAGAATTTTATGAATGAAGATGTTCTCTTTATTTATGAACAAATGAAAAAAGAATATCGAGAAGAAGCTATTGTAATTTATGGTAGGTCTATCGGAACAGGCATGGCAACTAAGCTTGCTTCTTCAGTAAATGCAAAGGCTTTGGTGCTGGAATCTCCTTATTATAGCATAGCGGATATTGCTAAAAAATTAGCTCCTTTTTTCCCTTTGGATCTAATGCTAAGATTTAAATTTGAATCGTTTAAAGCTATTCAACAAGTAAAAAGTCCTATCTTCATAATTCACGGCAAGAACGACAATGTAGTTCCCTTTGCAAGTGGTTGGAAGCTATATGAAACTGCTAAAGACAAAATTAGATTTTACGCAGTAGAGCAGGGGCAACATAACGATTTGCAGAAATTCTCAGAATTTGAGGAACTACTAAAGGAAGTATTGCAATAAAAGAAAGCTTATGTCAGATAATTCAAAAAACTCCAATAAATCGAACGAAAGCAAAGGCTTAATTCAAACTATTATCGATTTGTTTTTGTCGATGATGAAGAAGAAGTGATATAATTTGCTCAACTTGATTTACATGGTATTGTTAGGCAGTTTAGATTGTCTATATCTATCTAAACTCGCATTATTTTTGACAATAAATGGATTCAACTACAAATTTAAAGGGTTGTTGAGCATAGTCTTTATGGTATTATAATTCGCAAGCACAAATTCCCCTTGTAATTTTTTAAGAAGTATTGCATTCAAGCTACTGAAGTAATGTAAATCTTTACTACAAATCTTGGTAAATTATAAGCTTTGATGGAGTGAAGTTTAGTAGATGTAAGTGATACAATTTTCAAAAAAAATATCGAAATTATTTCTATTTAGCCGTTACTAACGGTTAATATTCGATAATAACCGTTAGTATCAATTAATGGCTTAATATCAGTTTTCATTCGCTTGTCAACAGTAAAATATTGGTATTAGTTGCTAACCGTTAGTAACGGTTAATATCCGTTAGTGTCGCTTTAAATCGCTTACTAATGCTTACTATCTGTTACTATCCGTTACTAACGGTTAGTATCCGATAAAAACGAGAATCACAAAAGCATTTCTTCTATCAAAACTTGCTTATGTAAAGCATAGTCGTCACTTTAATAATCCTTAATTAACGCGTCTAAGTAATTTAGGATAAGCTAAGAAACAGTACTTAATTCAAAGCCTTTAAAAGCTTATCTTCTACCAATAGAAGTAGCTTGTCGGGAGTAAATTTTCGCCAACTTAAATCTTGTAAATCCTCATGGCAATGTACATAGTAATGCAAAGAAGCGCCTTTGAATTCGGCTAATACATGTTCCGAAAAATTAAGCATGGCAATCCAACCTCCCTCGTCAATAATGTCGTTGTACCATTCTTCGTAATAATCGTCGCTATCGCTATGAAAGTTGAGTACATTCTCTCCAATTAGAATAAAACGATAAATGCCATTTCCAATTAATTGGTCCATAATATCTCGCTTTAAAAACATAATGTCGTTGGATATTACGTCATTCCATTCGCCAATCATTTCAATTACAGCAAAACCTTCATCATAATCGGCATAAAGAATTTTGATGAATAAGGTAGGCGAGCCTATTTCATCCCATTGTGGATGAATGGCATGGTCGTAGATAGAGTGGGTGAACTCAAATTCGGAGTATTCTCTTTCAAAAAAAGGCGAAAGCTCATCCTCTTCTGCCATATACAAGTCTCTCCATCTCCAAAAAGGCTCTAAAGCGTGCATTTTACAAGTTTTTAATTTTAAGAATGGCCTCTTTAACACTTTTATATCGCTCTAAATATTCGTGAGCCAGATCCTCATCACATGCACATGCGTTCATTATCATCTTTATTCCCCTAGCAACTAGCTTGTTATTACTCAATTGCATGTTCACCATTTTATTGTCTTCCACTCTGCCAATCTTTATCATAGCCGCAGTGCTAATCATGTTCAAAATCATTTTTTGCGCTGTGCCTGCTTTCATACGAGTGCTTCCGGTTAAAAATTCTGGACCAACCACACATTCAATCGGATAGTCGCAGGCAGAGGCTAAAGGACTTCCTAAATTACAGGTAATACATCCACTTGCAATCTTATTTTCTTTACATTTTTCTATTCCACCAATTACGTAAGGTGTAGTTCCTGATGCTGCTATACCAATTACAAAATCCTTCTCATTAACTTGGTAAGCTTGCAAATCTTTCCATGCCATTTCTGTGTCGTCTTCAGCAAACTCAACAGCCTTTCTTATTGCTTGATCGCCTCCAGAAATGAGTCCTATCACTAAATCGTGCGAAACACCAAAAGTAGGTGGACATTCACTAGCATCTACTACACCTAAGCGACCGCTAGTGCCAGCGCCAATATAAAACAATCGACCTCCAGATAAGAGTCTGTCTGCTACTACATCTACTAGCCGGCTAATTTGATCTATACATTGTTCTACAGAATAAGCAACAGTTTTATCCTCTTGGTTTATACCTTCAAGTAGTTCTCTAGTTGTTTTCTGTTCTAAGTGTCTGTGCTTAGAATCTTGTTCTGTTGTTCTAATCATACTACAAAAATGAAAGTTTTTGTTGAATACAAGCTGAAAATTTTAATTTTGTAAATCATAAAACGGATAAATATGAATAAAGTTTGGATTTACCTCCTATTTTTTAGCGTAATAAGTGCTTGTAATAACGAATCGGTGCAAGAAAGTACAGTTGATGAACCTGTAGTAGAAATAGTACCAAATGAAGTGCTTAGTGCTGATGAACCAATAAACAAAGTCTTGACCGTTGTCGAATTTCAAGAAAAATTGGCAAGTACGGAACAGTTTCAGTTGATTGATATTCGTACTCCAGAAGAACTTGCAGAAAATGGAAGCATAGAAGGAGCAATCAATATAGATTTCTACAATCCCAATTTTAAAGCGGAGATAATGAACTTAAATCAAGACGAAGCACTTATGTTATTTTGTAGAAGTGGTGGTCGAAGTGCTCAAGCTGCCGCAATGTTAAAAGAATTAGGCTTTAAAGAAGTGTACGACCTACAAGGAGGTTATACCGCTTGGTTAGAAAGCGCAAATAAATAAAAGGCATGATAAACTTAGTGGAATGTCCAAGGGATGCAATGCAAGGAATTAAGCATTTTATTCCTACAGAATTAAAAGCGAAATATATTAATGCTCTCTTAAAGGTTGGCTATCATACAATCGATTTTGGAAGTTTTGTTTCTTCTAAAGCAATTCCACAAATGGCGGATACTAAAGATTTAGTTTCTATGCTCGATTTAAGAGACACGAACACGAAATTATTGGCAATAATTGCTAATGAAAGGGGCGCTAAAGATGCTTCAGCTTTCGAAGAGATTACTTACCTAGGTTATCCTTTTTCCATTTCTGAAACCTTCCAAATCAGAAACACCAACTCTACCATTGCAGAGTCCTTTGAGCGAGTAAAGCACATTCAAGACATCTGTACTAAAAATCAAAAACAGCTTGTGCTGTATATTTCTATGGGATTTGGAAATCCTTATGGAGATAAATACAATAAAGAAATTGTGGAAGAATGGATCAAAAAATTGAGTGCACTCGACATAAAAATTTTCTCTCTTTCAGATACGGTTGGCGTGGCTACTCCAGAAACCATTGCCTATTTGTTTGATAATCTTATCCCAAGTTTTCCAGGAATAGAATTTGGCGCACATTTGCATACTGCACCACATAATTGGAAAGAAAAAATTGATACGGCTTTTGAACACCAATGCCGTCGTTTTGATACAGCAATATTCGGTTATGGTGGCTGCCCAATGGCAAACGACGATCTGATTGGAAATATGCCTACAGAACATTTTGTAAATTATTTTGGTACGAAAACCATAGGCAATAATTTCAATATTGATGCTTTTGAAAAGGCCTTAAGAATAGCTAAACAAGTTTTTTCTAATAGTCATTGAGCAAGAATATGCAGAACTATACCTTTGGTTTAATTGCTTTTATTGCCGTAGTTTTTATTTTATACATTGCTAAAAGCCTCTTGCTTCCCCTTAGTATTGCCATCATCTTATGGTTCCTAATAAAAGAGCTGCTACGTTATTTAGCTAAAATTCATTTCAAAGGCAAGTATTTGCCTACGTGGACCCAGAAATTGTTTGCTTTTGCTCTAGTTTTACTTTCTTTTTTTGCTTTGAGTAGAATTGTTTCTAGTAGCATTGTAGGCATAAACGAACAACTTCCGCTTTATGAGAAAAATCTAAAAAACTTGCTAGGGCAATATAGTTTTTTAGAACAAATAGATTTCAATTCTTGGATACAAAATGCACTAGATAGCCTCGATCTTTCTTCAAGTATTTCTTATGCTTTGAATTCAATTAGTACTATTTTTAGCAATGCCATCTTAGTTTTATTATACCTGTTATTTATTCTTCTAGAAAGCGCTAGCTTTTCTAAAAAGTTGCAATCAATTTATCCCAAAAGTAAAGACCAATCTAATCTTAATTTCATCTTAGAAAATATAGATAAGTCGATGAGTTCTTACATTAGCTTGAAAACAGTAACCAGCCTGATAACTGGATTTTTGAGTTACCTAGCATTGAAAATCATTGGCGTTGATTTTGCATTTTTTTGGGCTTTTCTTATTTTTCTGTTAAATTATATCCCAACCATAGGCTCTTTGTTGGCTACGGGCTTTCCCGTATTACTAGCCTTTGTTCAATTTGCTAGTTTTACACCAGCGCTAATAGTTCTTGCTTCTGTTGGAGCCATTCAGTTTTTAGTGGGAAATTTACTAGAACCAAAATTAATGGGAACTTCACTGAATGTTAGTCCACTAATTGTACTAATTTCTCTTGCCTTTTGGGGTTGGTTGTGGGGCATTGTTGGCATGATCATTAGCATGCCTATTACCATTATGATGATAATTGTATTTGCTCAGTTTGAAAGTACTAGATGGATGGCAATTATTCTATCTGCAGATGGAAAGCTTCCAGGAAAAAAATAAAGATGGCATACAGAATTTTAAGCTTAGAAGAATTAGAAGGACTTAAAGAAGAGTTTTTAAAATATCTTTTGGTCCGAGGACTTAGTTTTGAGGAATGGGAGAAAATAAAAGGCACCGATCTTGCTCATAAACACATTGAAGTGTTCAGTGAATTGGTTTTTGAAAAACTCTTGTTGAATTGTTCCTTCGCAGATATAATCTTGGAAAACAGGGTAGAGTTGTATCAGTTTAATAAAGAACAAGCTACTGTTCTTGTACTAGAAAATAAAGTGCTCGGTAGCTTTAATTTTTTAGAAGGAGATTGGAAAGAACTACAGCTCGATACAGTAAACCTACTTCAGGGTACTAAGGCCTATTCTAAGAGGCGAGAAGAGGAAATTTTTGAAATACTTTCTAAAGAAGGTGCTTCCATATCGGATGGAAGTTTGTTTAAAAAAACGGCTTTACTTCTAGTCAAATAGTAAGCTTCCAACACGAATCATAGTACTCCCTTCTTCTAAGGCAATTTCGTAATCGCCACTCATGCCCATGCTCAAAATGTTGAAAGCAGAATCCATCGCAAAATATTTGGTTCGTATCCTAGTAAATAGTTGTTTTCCTTTTTTGAACTCGGATCTTATCTGCTCTTTATCATCAGTAAAACTAGCCATGGTCATCATTCCTTGTATTTGCACATGACTTAAATCCAGCTTCAACAAGTTCTGCATAAAATCTTCTAGTTCATTTTCTTTTATTCCAAATTTACTCTCTTCCTGGGCGAGGTGAACTTGCAATAATACTGCAATTACTCTATCATTTTTTTTAGCTTCTTTCTGAATTTCTACTAACAAACGGATGCTATCTACAGAATGAATTAAATGAATAAAATCGGCAATGTATTTTACCTTATTGCTTTGTAAATGGCCAATTAAATGCCATTCAATATCTTGGGCTAAATGCTTTCTTTTTTCTAGTAATTCTTGCACTCTATTTTCTCCAAAAGCTCTTGCTCCCGAACTATAAAGTTCTTTTAGTTCTTCTACAGATCTTGTTTTGCTTACTGCAACTAACTGAGCCGATTTCTCTAAACATTTTGCTTTTACTACTTGATACTTTGTTAGATTAAACATGCTTTATTTTAGCTTTTTACTTTCGCTACAAAGTTATTTCATTATTTTTACAGCAATGAAGAAGCTAGCTTTCTTTTTTCTTGTTTTTTTTGTTGCTTGCACGGCTCCGCAGGAAGAAGTTCAAATACCTCTAATTCCTGAAGACCAGATGATTTTGCTTATAGCAGATTTGGCAACTGCCGACGCTATGGTAGAATTAGAAGCCTTACCTACGAACAAGATTATTTATCAAAAAAAGATGTCTTTTTATAAAGGTATCTTTGAAAAGCACGAGGTAAGTCAAGAAGAATTTGAACAAAGCTTTTTAGTTTATAGTCGCGATTTAGTGGCTTTTGATTTAATGTATGATAAAGTTTTGGAAGAGTTGAGTTTAAGAGAGCTTAATTTATTAAAAGAAGATCAGGATGAATAAAATAGTTAAAAATGCCGAAGAGGCAATAAGAGGAATAGAAGATGGCATGACCCTAATGCTTGGGGGCTTTGGTTTATGCGGGATTCCAGAAAATTGCATCAATGCTTTAGTAAAGGCTAAGACCAAAAACTTAACTTGTATTTCGAACAATGCAGGAGTGGATGATTTTGGGATTGGTCTCATGTTGCAACAACGACAAGTAAAAAAAATGATTGCTTCTTATGTTGGTGAGAATGCAGAATTTGAGCGCCAATTACTTTCTGGTGAATTAGAAGTGGAACTTACACCTCAAGGAACCTTAGCAGAAAAATGTAGGGCAGGTGGAGCAGGTATCCCTGCTTTTTTCACCGCCACGGGTTATGGAACCGAAGTGGCAGAAGGTAAAGAAACTAGGGAAATAAATGGCAGAATGTATGTTTTAGAGGAAAGTCTAACTGCCGATTATGCCATAGTGAAAGCATGGAAAGGAGATCGCTTTGGAAATTTAATATTTAAAGGGACGGCTAGAAATTTTAATCCCATGATGGCCATGGCTGGAAGAATTACCATAGCGGAAGTGGAAATTTTGGTGGAAGCAGGAGAATTAGATCCTAATCAAATTCATACTCCTGGTATTTTCGTTCAAAAAATCTTTCAAGGAGTAGATTACGAAAAGAGAATAGAACAACGTACTGTGTCGAAGTAATAAATAAAAATTGAGAAGAAGATGTTGACAAAAGATCAAATAGCACAAAGAATTGCAAGAGAACTACAAGATGGTTGGTATGTAAATCTAGGGATAGGAATTCCAACTCTGGTGGCTAACTATATTCCGGATGGCATATCTGTAGTACTCCAATCCGAGAATGGCTTATTGGGTATGGGACCTTTTCCTACAGAAGATCAAGTAGATGCAGATCTAATTAACGCGGGTAAGCAAACCGTGACCATGCTTCCAGGTTCAAGCCTATTTAGTTCTGCAGATAGTTTTGCTATGATTCGAGGCGGACACGTTCAGTTAACGGTACTTGGTGCCATGGAAGTGGCCGAAAACGGAGATATAGCAAATTGGAAAATTCCTGGTAAAATGGTAAAAGGAATGGGAGGAGCAATGGATCTAGTAGCAGGGACAGATAATATTATTGTTGCTATGATGCACACCAACAGGGAGGGTGAATCCAAATTATTGAAACGCTGTTCTTTGCCTTTAACAGGTAAGAATTGCATTAAAAGAGTGATTACTGATTTGGGTTTGTTTAGTATTGAGGAAAATAGCTTTGTATTGGAAGAATTAGCTCCAGGTGTGAGCATAGAAGAAATTCAAGCGAAAACCGAAGGAAACTTGAGGATTTCTCCAAATGTAAAAACCATGAAATTTGATTAATGGACTTTGTTGCCTTCCAAAACAACATCATTCCAAAAGAATCTTTGAACTTTTATTCCTTAGAACGCTTTCGTTATGCGGATGCTTGTTTTGAATCTATACTCTACATAAACGGCAAATTTCCTTTACTTAGCTACCATCAAGAGCGACTGGATACGACAGCCAATTTATTGGCTTTTCAGCCTTATCAAATTTCGGCTGAGCTTTTGTCTGATCTTCTTGAAAAGAATGCCATAGAACATAAAAGTGCAAGATTGCGACTTTCTTTGATTCGTAAATCTGGACATAATTATTGTCCGACTGGAGAAGAAACCCAAGTTCTTATAGAGGCGATGCCAACTAATCTGCCTACATTTTCGTCTATTAATAAACTAGGCATTTTTAGGGATTTTACTAAGGCAAAGAATAAGTTTTCGAGTATTAAATCTGCTTCTGCCTTGGGCTATGTAATGGCTAAGAAATATGCTGCAGAACAAGCTTTAGATGATGTGCTAGTGGCTAATACCGAAGGTGAATGGATAGAAGCTTCTTCATCTAATATTTTTGCTGTAAAGGATGGATTAATTTATACCAGCGCCGACGATTCAGCTTGTGTCCATGGCGTAGTAAGAAGTTTTATTATTAAACACTTTCCGGTAACATTCACTAGCTTCGATCTTGGTTTTTTACTTGCAGCGGATGAGATTTTCCTGACTAATGGAATTAATTTAGTGCAAAAGGTGTTAAAATTCGAGGGTAAATCATTAGAAAATCGTCTAAGCAGAGAAGTTCAAGAAAAGATGAAAACTTTATTATTGATTTGAAAATTTCACTTTACATATCTTTCTTTATGGTTTTCTTAGCCTGTAAAAATCAAAAAGAATTGACTTCCTCAGAATTGGAATCTAGTGCTGTACTTTGGGAGCATGCAAATTACAAACCTGAAAAGGGTGCAATACTTCCAACTAATTATTCCACTTATATATTAAACACTAAGCTCTTTGCTCAAGCATTGGAGAACGGTAGTATCGAACTACCCAATTATACCAATACTTGGACAAGCTACCAAGTAAAACGAAGTGCAACAATGTCGGAAAGTTTACAAGAAAAATTTCCAAACATTCGTTCTTATGAAGGTCAAGAACTGAAGCAGAAGCAAAACCAAGTTCGAATTGATCAAAAAAATGACTCCTTTAAGATTGTGGTGTACACGAGTTCTGGTACTTATTTTATTCAAGAATTAGAAACATCAGGAATTTATTACTTCTTTAACAAAGCAGACCTTCCAGAAAATACAGGTCTTATAAATGAATAACTATGCATAAAATTTTATTAAGTATATTATCTCAAATAGCACTCATCTTTGGCTTTAGTCAGAATTTTTGGTCCCTAAAAAGCGAGCAAGATTTTGCCGCTTTAACACCTCAGCTTCAAGCTAGAAATGCTAGCTATTTCAGTTTAGATCTAGTAGAATTAAAAGAGCATTTAGCGCTAGCACCTCGTGCTGGTCAGGCGATTTCCAGTGATGTTTTAGTTCAATTACCTTTGCCAGATGGTAGCTTCGAATATTTTATGGTTTTTGATGACCCTATCATGCAAGAAGGCTTAGCATCCAAGTATCCTCAGTTGAAAACCTATCGCTTTCAAAGTCTAGAAAACCCACTTCATTATGGACGAGCAGATCTTACTCACAAGGGTTTTCATGCCATGATTTTTACAGAAGAAAGTAGTATTTATATTGATCCTTATAGTTTCAACTCTTCGTCTAATTATATCGTTTATTTTAAGAAGGATTTTTATAGTAATAAGATTTTACCAAGTTGTTTAAGTACAGATACAGAAGAGCTTACGAATGAAAATGGCGATAACACTTTAAGTAATTCAAAGCAAGATGGACTTCTAAAATCCAGCAAAGTAGCTAATGGCTTAACATTAAGAACCTATAGAATAGCCGTGTCAGCAACTGCCGAATACACTCAATTTCATGGAGGAACTGTAGCGGATGGTTTGGCAGCTATAGTAACTAGTGTTAATCGAGTTAATGGGGTATATGAAAGAGATTTTACCATACGCTTAGTCTTGGTAGATGATAATGATTTAATTGTTTATACAAGCACATCTGGAGATCCTTTTACCGACCCAACGAATCCTAGTTTATTGCTTACCCAAAATCAATCTAGTATTGATAATACAATCGGAAGCTCAAATTATGATGTTGGACATGTAGTAGGTCGTTCTGGTAGTGGTTTAGCTAGTTTTAGGTCGGTTTGCAGATCAAATAAAGCGCAGGGAACCACGGGAATTTCCAATCCGATAGGAGATCCCTTTGATATAGACTACATGGCCCATGAAATTGGTCACCAATTTGGTGGTAGCCATACCTATAATGGAAGTTCGGGCTCTTGTGGTGGAAATATTTCTGCTAATTCAGCCTACGAACCAGGAAGTGGATCAACCATTATGGCTTATGCTGGAATTTGTTCTCCTCAAAATATTCAGAATAACAGCGACGACTATTTTCACGTAAGAAGCTATGATCAAATTGTTAGTTACACTACTAATTCGCAAGGAGATGATTGTCCAGTTAAAACAAGTACAGGCAATAGTATTCCTCAAATTAATATAATAAGTCAGGATAATTTAACGATTCCTTTTTCTACTCCTTTTGAGCTAGAAGCTAGCGCCACAGATGCCGATGGAAATACCTTAACTTACTGTTGGGAACAATTTGATTTAGGTCCGAGTAGTGCCCCGAATACACCTAGTGGAAATGCTCCACTTTTTAGAAGTTTTTCACCAACAACTAATCCAATTCGAACTTTTCCTCAAATAGCAGACATTGTAAATAATACCCAAACTATGGGTGAAATTCTTCCAGACTATGCGCGTGGAATGAATTTTAGAGTGACGGTTAGAGATAATGAAGCAGGAGGTGGTGCTGTAGATTATAAAGATATTGATGTAAATGTGAGCGGAAGCGCAGGTCCATTTTTAGTTACAGAACCTAATACAAATACTAGCTGGACAGCAGGAAGTACTTATTCGGTTACTTGGGATGTTGCTGGAACAGATCAAGCCCCAATCAATTGTACGGCAGTGGATATTTATCTATCCACCGATGGTGGCTATACCTATCCGATTCTTCTTGAAGCAGGTTTGCTCAATAACGGTGCAGCCTTTGTAGAAGCTCCCTTTGCTATTACTAATGATGCGCGTGTAAAAGTGAAATGTTCAGACAATATCTTTTTCGATATTTCTAATCAAGATTTCAGCATAGATTTCGATTGTAATTCGGTAAATTCTGGTTTGAGTATAGTGCAAGATTTAAACAATACAACTTGGTGTATAGGCTCTACCGGAACATTGAGCATCCAAGCCAGCTCAGCGGAATTAGTAATTACTTCGTATCGTTGGTTTTTTAACGGACAATTAATTCCTGAAGCAAATTCATCTACTTTGAGTATTCCCAATGTACAAAATGCTGATGCTGGTAACTATTCTTGTATCGTTTCGAATGATTGTAATAGTATTAATTCTTCAACAGCTAGTGTAAGCGTTACAAGTAATTTAATAGTGCCCAGTATTAGTCAAGTAGGCAACCAATTAGTTTCTTCCTTAAGTACTGGAAATCAATGGTATTATAATGGTGAAATTCTTCCTGGAGAAACAGGGCAAACGCTTAACATTGGAGCACCTGGTGCCTATTATGTTGCAAGCGTAGCGGGCGCTTGTTCTTCTAATTCAGCAAGTATTCTTACGAGTATTCAAAGTTTAGAAGATCTTGCTAATATTCAAGTATGGCCTAATCCTAGTTCTAATCTAATAAACATTCATGTGAGTGATTACCCAATTAGAATCGACTTTGAACTATTGGATGTACTCGGGAATGTACTCCAAGTTAAACAAGAAATCGAAGAGCAAGTTGTGTTGGATTTGCGTAATTTTAGTAAAGGAGTTTATTTCCTAAAGTTCTACAGCGAAGAGCATCAAAGTATTCTTAAAATTGTAAGAGATTAATTTTTTACTCACAGAATTTAAAAACTATTTGTACAACTAGAACAAGAGTGTGAATAATTAAATTCTAATAAAATGCCATATTGTTGCTGAAATCCTATTTTTGTTTAAAATATTGGTTTTGCAAACTTTAGATTGGATAATTTTCGCGGTTTATTTACTATTCGTTTTTCTCTTAGGAATATGGGCTTCTAAAAAATCTAGTACAGGAATAGAATCCTATTTCGTTGCAGATAGAAACTTGCCTTGGTGGTGGTTAGGTATTTCTATTATTGCCACAACCTTTGCGGCAGATACGCCTTTAGCAGTTACTGGTATTACGGCCAATAATGGTATTGTGGGTAATTGGCTTTGGTGGACTTGGGCAGCAACTTATATTACCGTTGCAATATTTTTTGCCCAACGCTGGCGAAAATCAGGGGTGCTTACCGATGTGGAATTCATAGAATTGCGCTACGATGGTAAACAAGCGGCACTTTTGCGCGGCTTTAAAGCTTTCTTTTTTGGTGTAGTACTCAATTGTTTTATTCTAGGTTGGGTAATTACAGCAGCAGTAAGCATCGCAAGTCCCTTTATACAATGGTCGGAGTTTATGCCTACTTTTTATGCCTTTGTTGAGAATGTATATCCTAGTTTTCTTTTATTCAAAGGCGATTTAAACGCTACTATCACTATAGTTTTTCTCTTAATTATTGTGTTAAGTTATAGTTCGATGGGAGGAATTAGAGGGGTAATTCTAACCGATTTAGTGCAGTTTGGAATCGCCATGCTAACCTCCATTTTCTTTGCCTACTATGCCGTAAGCGAACTTGGAGGCATGGGAGAAATACAAGCGCAATTATTAAGTATTTATGGTGAAACTAAAACTCAAAATTTTACCGAGTTTCTACCATCTTTCGATAATCCTTTGCTTCCTTTTCAAATTTTCTTGATTTATACCTTAGTACAATGGTGGGTTAGATTCGATTCGGATGGAACCGGCTATATAGCACAAAGAATTAATACAGCAAAAAGTGCGAAAGACGCTCAAAAAGGATCTCTATTTTTTGCTGTAGCCTTTATCGCTTTACGAACTTGGCCATGGATTTTGATTGGTTTAGTTTCTTTGGTGATGTTTCCTATCGGAAACGAAAGTATTCATTTTGCCGAAGGCGCATTGGTAAAGGAGAGTAGGGAAGTGGCCTACCCAATTATCATGAAGTTGATTCTGCCAGTTGGTTTGCTCGGACTTACCTTTACTAGCTTAATGGCTGCCTTTATGAGTACAGTAGATACTCATTTGAATTGGGGTTCAAGTTATTTAACGAACGATATCTATAGACGCTTCTGGAAAAAAGATGCCACAGAAAAAGAACTACTTCGTTTTAGTAGATGGATGGTCCTCTTAATTACCCTGCTTGCGATTATAACTTCTTCGCAAATGACTAGTATAGAAGGTGCTTGGAAGTTTTTTATCAATGCGGCTGCTGGTCTTGGTATTGCCCAATTAATGCGCTGGTTTTGGTGGCGAGCAAATGCCTATACAGAAATTAGTGCCATGCTTGTGGCAATTGTGCTTACCGCTATATTTACTCTAGTAAAACCTGAATCTGCTTCGAGTCATTACGATACCTATGGCTTAGTATTTATTAGTGTGGCTACCATCGTAATTTCCATTCTAGTTAGCCTTCTTACTAAGCCAGTATCGGAAACACATTTACAAGTTTTTGTAGAGAAATGCCTACCTATCGGCATATGGAAAAACATGGCTCCAACAAGCAAGACTTTACCAAAATTTTTGGAAAGCTTTCTTATGTGGATACTTGGCTTAAGCTTAAGTTTTTCTGGCTTGTTTGCAATAGGTCATCTTTTGTTTGCAAGATATCTATGGTTTGGAATCTGTATCTTGATTTCAGTAGTTTCTTGGATTATCTTACAGAAATTGATGGAAAAAGAATCTAAGTTCTTTAATTAAATAGTATTTTTAGCCACTAATTACACCCAAGCAAAATATGAGATACCTCGCTTTATTTATATTTCTAACTTACTATGCTTCTGTTTTTGCCCAAGGAACTTACACTCCTTTGAATACAGATAGCTACCATGAAATGGATAGATTGGATATTCAATATGGTAAAATCTTGCCGATTCCACATACTTCTGTAAAACCGTACAACAAAAAAACGATAGGAGAATACGCCGAAGCTATGTATAATTCAAACATAGACTTAACAGGGCAAATGAAGTTTAATTTGGAATATTTAATGCATGATAATTCGGAATGGGTAGATTCTTTTGAAACTAAAAGACGGCCCTTCTTAAAAATATTTTATCCAGAAAGAGCTTCTATGCTTGGCGTAAATACGGATGCCTTTATTTTGAAATTAAATCCAGTAGTGCAAACTCACTTCGCACCAGAATTAGGAGATAAGTTGACTTATAATATCACTAGAGGATTTGAAATGCGAGCCTACATAAAAAAGAAACTAGGCTTTTATATGTACTTAGGTAGTAACCTGATGCGCTTTCCAAGTTATGTAAGAGAAGAACGAGTGAATAGAGAATTCGCTCATGTACCAGGGGATGCCTATTGGAAGGAATATCAAGAAGGTGGTCAAGATTACTTCACTACCCGAGGGTATATGACCTTTAATGTTATTAAGCACCTAGATTTTCAATTTGGTTACGACAAGAACTTTATTGGAAATGGTTATCGCTCTATGATGTTGTCGGATAACGCAGCCGCCTACATGTTTTTGAAGATGAACATCAAAGTTTGGAAAATAAACTACCAAAGCATTTTTGCAGAGTTAACTGGACAATATGCAAGGGGTACCGACCGACTATTAGACAAGAAATACGGCGCTTTCCATCACTTAAATTTCAATGTTACCAAGTGGTTAGATTTGGGTGTATTTGAAGGGGTAATAATAACAAGAAGTAAGCACTTTGAATTACACTATTTGAACCCTTTAATTTTTTATAGAAGCATAGAACAAGCTTTGGGTAGTCCAGATAATGCCATGGTTGGTTTTGATTACAAAGCGAATGTTGCGAGTACTATGCAGTTTTATGGCCAATTCGTAATGGACGAATTTAATTTTGAACACATCCGAAAAACAGATGGTTGGTGGGCAAATAAATATGCTATTCAGCAAGGCTTTAAATATATTAATGTAGGTGGCTTAGATAATTTGGATCTACAAGTAGAATATAACATGGCGAGACCTTTTATTTATACCCACAACAGTAATCAAGGGCAACAGCTAGCTAATTATACCCATTATAATCAAGAATTGGCGCATCCTCTAGGGGCAAACTTTAGAGAATTTATAGCAATTGCGCGTTACCAACCGGCGAAGCTACCGCAGTTAAATTTGAGACTAACTTACATTAACGCGGTGCACGGAATGGATACCGTAGGCACTTTATATGGTGGTGATATTTTTCAGCAATCTAACGGAAATTTAGCAACTAACGAATTTGATAATTGGGTTGGTCAAGGTAAGGCGTTTAGAACGAACTATATTGAATTTCTTGCATCTTATCAGTTTTTTCACAACATGTATGCAGATTTAAGTGTTAGCTATAGAAACATTGATAGCGATATTAAAGCGCAAAATAGTTCGAGTACATGGATTGGGGTAGGACTTCGCTTGAATATGCCATATAGGTCGATGGCTTATTAGTTAATCTTTTAACAAAAGAAAGCTATGAAAATTTACACGAAAACTGGCGATAAAGGAGAAACCTCTTTGTTTGGCGGTAAGCGTATTTCTAAAGCAGATTTAAAGATAGACACTTACGGTACGGTCGATGAGTTGAATGCCTACATCGGACTAGTTAAGGATGTTTGTACAGATGCAGAACAGAAAGCTAACTTGCTTTTAATTCAAGAGCAATTATTCACTATTGGGGCTCACCTCGCTAGTCCTGAAGGTAAGAAAAATACCTTCTTTGCCGAAATTAATCCAAGCGAGATCGAAAATTTAGAAAAGCAGATAGATTTAATGAATCAAGATTTAGAAGAATTGCGTTCTTTTATTCTACCTGGGGGTCACGTGCATGTTTCTTACTGTCACCTTGCAAGAACAGTTTGTAGAAGAACAGAACGTTTATGTGTTGCTTTAGCACAAAATGAAGCAGTTAATGAATTGATAATTAAATATTTAAATAGATTGTCTGATTACCTCTTTGTATTAGCTAGAAAGTTGGCAAAAGATTTGCGAGTAGACGAAATAAAATGGCTACCTAAAAAAGATTAAAAAAAGCTATATTATTATTGGAAATAAGTTATTTTTGCACGCTAAAATTTTAAGACTATGTTTTGGACACTTGAACTAGCAACCTATTTGGAAGATGCGCCTTGGCCTTCAACTAAAGATGATTTAATTGATTATGCTATTCGTTCTGGAGCTCCGGTTGAAGTAATTGAAAACTTACAAGAGTTAGAAGACGATGATGAAATCTATGAAGGCATTGAAGATATTTGGCCAGATTACCCAACTAAAGATGATTTCTTTTTCGACGAAGAAGAATACTAAATAATATTTTTAGAAGATACAAAAATCCCAAGTTATAAAGCTTGGGATTTTTTATTTAGAATAGAATTTCTACGGCAAAATTCGGGTTTAAGGACTTTGGCTTATTTCATAAATCAAATTATTGAACTACCTTAGCATTACAATACATCAATTTGCCTTCAGACGAAAACATACGCTTAATATTCGGAATTAAACTTAAATACCTTCGTACGAAGAGAAAGTTAAATCCTTTGCAGTTATCTGAAAAAACAGGTATTTCTAATTCCTATCTTAACGAAATTGAAAAAGGGAAGAAATACCCTAAAGCCGAAAAAATAAGTGCCTTGGCGTTGGCTTTAGATGTAAAGTACGACGAGTTAGTATCCATAAAACTTCCCAAGGAGTTTGCCGCTCTCGAATTGTTGCTTCAGTCGAATACCTTGAGCGATCTACCCTTAGATATGTTGGGCTTTGATCTAAGCAGTCTTGTAGAGCTCTTGGCTAACTCTCCAATGAAAATTAACGCCTTCTTAAATACCATTGTTGAGATTGCTAGAAATCATGATTTGCAAACAGAATATTTCTATTTTTCTGTTTTGCGTTCCTATCAAGAACTTAAGGAAAACTTTTTTGAAGATACAGAACAAGCGGTGTTAAACTTCAGAATCGAATACGGACTAAAAGAGGATAGAGTTTATGATTCAACGGTCTTAAAAAAACTATTGACCGATAATTATGCCTATCAATTTGCCTTCTTACCAAAACATTTAAGTAATCTGCGGGCTGTTTTTCGAGATGAAGAGAAAGTACTTTATCTTAATCCAAATTTAAGCGAACACCAACTCCTGTTTGTTCTCGGTAGAGAATTGGCCTTCAATTTCATGCCGCTTCAACCTCGACCAGTGGTTACCACGCATTTTAACAATCCTGGATTTGCAGAAATTTTTAATAATTTTCTAGCTTCTTATTTTGCCACTGCCTTGGTTATGCCACAAAAAAGAGTGGTAGAGGATTTAAAAGTCTTTTTTGAAGAAGAATACTGGAATGCCGATAAATTTGCTGCCTTAGCAGATGCCTTTGGCGTTTCTCCAGAAATGTACATGCATCGCTTAACCAATGTATTGCCTAAGTTTTTCAAATTGAATTCTTTATTCTTTCTTCGCTTATCGAAGCCACAAAGTTTATCTCGTTATAATATTACCAAAGAATTGCATCTAGGCCGCCTGCATAATCCGCATGCTTCTAGTAAAGATTTACATTATTGCAGAAGATGGATTAGTTTGCAAATATTGAATGATTTAGAAGTGCAACAAGCTAGTTCTAATCCGGCCGACTTTAACTTGGTTAAAGCGCAAATTTCGAATTATATGGATTCTAAAGATTCTTATTTTATCATTTCTGCAGCTAGACCAATGTATCCAGTTAGCGGCTATAGTACAAGCGTAAGTATTGGAATATTAATCAATGAGAATTTTAAACGAGTGGTTAAATTTCATAAGGATACAAGTATTGTTTCTCGTTTAGTAAGCGAAGCTTGCGAAACCTGTAGTATTATGGATTGTACCGAACGTGCTGTAGATCCCCATATTTTTAAGGCTAGGGTGAAATTGGATAATTTTAATGAAAGCTTAACTAAGTTTATTCAAGGCCAATAGTTTGAAATGCTAATGCTTTACAACATAGCTAGATTGAATAAGTAAAAAAAACTTAGCTTAATGCAACAATGTTGCATTAATGTGTTAGCTTTGTTTTATGAAACGACTAGTAGTCATTTTATTTTTACTTTCGCAGCTTTATGCGCAGAACTGTTCTTTGCAGATAAAGGGTAGGGTTGTCGACGAGCACGATGGTACTAGTTTAGAACTAGCATCTGTAGTATTGGTAGATCAACAATTAGCTGTGTATACCGCTGCCGATGGTAGTTTTGAGCTAAAGAATATTTGTCCTGGCTCTTATCATCTCGCTTTTTCTCATCTCAGTTGTGAAACTAAACACATGTATCTTCAATTGACTAGCGATACTTCTATCGTTTTTATGTTGGAGCACCACGACGAACTTTTAGAAAGTGTTACTGTACTGCGACATAAAGAAACTTTGAATAAAACTGCGGCAACTTCCAGTTTGCAAGGAGAAGTATTGGCCGCAAAGATGGGCGAAAATCTAGGTACTATACTCCGTTCGATAAGTGGCGTAAGCGCGGTAGAAACAGGTGCTGGAGTGAGCAAACCAATGATTCATGGTTTGTTTGGCAATAGGGTGGAAATACTGCAAAATGGCGTAGCACTTCAATCGCAACAATGGGGTAATGAACATGCCCCTGAGATAGATCCTTTTTCTTTACAGAAAATTACCGTAGTGAAAGGAGCTGGAGCTTTGAAATATGGCACTAGAGCTATGGGAGGCGCTATTTTACTGGAAAATGATCTCATGCCTAAAGACCCACATGTACATGGTAAACTCCATATGGCGGGATTTAGTAATGGCTTGAAAATGGCTCTTTCTGCAAGTTTGGAAGGTGGCATCCAGAAAAATCCTTATTTTTCGTGGAGAGTTCAAGGCTCTTATAGCAAGTCGGGCGATAATAAAGCAGCTACTTACTTTTTAAACAATACCGCCAGAGAAGAGCAAGCTTTGAATGTGCAATTAGCCTATATACGCAACCAATTTAATACCCAAGTGCAATACAGTTTTTATAGAAGCAAATTAGGTATTTTACGCGGCTCGCATATAGGCAACCTAAGCGATTTGGAAGAAGCTTTTCAACGCGAAGAACCTTTTTATACGGAAGATAAAATACAATTTAAGATAGACAAGCCCTTTCAAGAAGTTTATCATAATACTCTTAAAATAAATCACTTACAGAATTTAACTAAAGGGGCGCTTAATTTGGTTTATGCTTTTCAAGCCAATGCAAGAAGTGAATATGATATTCGAAGATCGAGCAACCAAGCTTCTTTGGCACTAAACTTATTGAGTCAGGAATTTCAAAGCTATTATTCCAATTCTAAAGCTAATTTTAAGTACGAAATTGGAACACAATTTCAATCTAAGGTGAATTATAATTCTCCCGATTTAAATGTAAAACCACTTATACCAAATTATAGAAAACAAGTCTTGGCTTTATACACTATTCAAGAACTGAAATTAGAAAAGCTTTTGTTTGAATTTGGTGCTCGCTACGAATATCAGAATATGTTAGTCCGATTTTATGAAGACCAAAACTTGATTAACAACCGCCACCTATTTAATAATTTGGCACTTAATGCGGGCTTCTCAACTAAGCTAAAGAAAGATTTTACCTATAGACTTAACCTAAGTTATGTACAGCGCGCTCCAGAAATTAATGAACTTTATAGCAACGGACTACATCATGGTGCTGCAGCTATTGAAAGAGGAAATCCAAATTTTGATAAGGAGAGTCTTTGGTCGTTTAACCAAAGTTTTAGCTATTTGAAGTCGGATTTGTTTTTTATTGAAATCAGTCCATATTTTCAATATTTTCATAATTACATCCAACTAAAACCTCAAGATCTGCTTGAGCTCAGCATAAGAGGTGCTTTCCCAGTGTTTAATTATGAAGCCAGTAAAGCCTTGCTCTGGGGTTTTGATTTTGCCATGCAAACACAAGTAGCTAAGAATCTGTATTGGAATTTGAAGTCTGCAATAGTTAGAGCAAAAGATTTGGACGCTAAAGAGAATATAAGCTTTATGCCCGCCGATTATTTGGAGAACAGCCTAAGTTATGATTTTGCATTCCATAAAAAATTGAAGGAACTTAAGTTAAACTTAGTTGGCACTTACACTTGGCAGCAAGTTCGAGCTCCAGTTTTTGATTTCACAGAAGCTCCTCCCGGCAATTTCTTATTAGGAGCACAGCTTGCTACAAAGTTCAACTTTAAGCATCTCGGTATGCAGGTTCAATTGGAGGGACAAAATTTATTGAATAAATCTTACAGAAACTATTTAAATCGCTATCGATATTATGCCGACGATATGGGAGTGAACCTTGTATTAAGAACAACATTAATCTTTTAATCATTTAAAAATAAAATTATGAAAAACACCGGTTTTGTAAACTTGTCTATTAAAAATTTATTTGCTTTTGCTCTTTTGATTTTTATCCTTCAAGGGTGTAATAAGGATGAGCCAATTATCATAAATGACGAAGAATTAATCACTACCTTACGCTTGGAATTCACCCCTAGCGATTCTTCTCAAACCAGAATTATACAATTTCAAGATTTAGATGGGGATGGTGGACAAGCACCAATATTTAGTGCAGATACGTTGAATGCGAATACTAACTATTCCTTAAGACTTTATGTACTAAACGAAAGTGAAAGTCCTGCAGACGATATAACTAGCGAAATACTCGAGGAAGGAGAGGACCATCAATTCTTCTTTCTTATAGACAACGCCTTAAACTTAAGTGTTTCTTACAACGATTTTGACAATAATACGAATCCAATTGGTTTAATTAATTATGCTTCCACGCAAGGGGCTTCAAGCGGACAATTTAGCGTGGTTCTTCGTCATCAAGGCGATAAGTTTGCTACTGGCGTTAGTTCGGGCGATATCACTAATGCAGGTGGAGCAACAGATATTGAAGTAAGCTTCGATGTAGTAGTTCAATAGAACACTACACAAGAATTAACTGTAGGAACTTTAAATCTAACCAAGAATCGAATTTAAAGGCAACTTGAGGTAGGTGTCCAACTTCCACGAAACCCAATTTTTTGTGAAGTTTTAAACTTACCTCATTGTTGGCATCAATGCCTCCTATCATCACATGATAATGGAGCTTTTTTGCAGCTTGAATTAGTGCTTTTAAGAGTTGCGTAGCAATGCCTTTCGAGTAATAATGAGGGTGGGTGTGTACGCTATGTTCAACGGTGCTCTGAAAAGCAGGCCAAGCTCTAAAAGTGCCAAAACTTGCAAAACCTACAATAACTTGATCTAATTCCATAACGAGCACAGGGAAAGAATTTTCTTGCTTTTGTGCAAACCAGGTTTGCATTTCCGCTACACTTAATTCCTGGTAGGCGTATACCGAATTCGTGTTTAAAATAGCATAATTGTAAATCATACGAATTCCCTCTAAATCCTCTATACTTGCATTTCTAATCAACATGGTTGGTAGTTTATCTAAAAGTAGGGAAAATTATGCGGATTTGTTTGGCTTTATTCGAAATTTCTAAAGAACTCCTGTTGCCTTTAGGAGCTGGCTTTGCAAGTTGCAGCTAACTAAGATGAAGCAAGAGGATTAAAAGCCTAGGCTTATTTCTTTATATCAGCTTATCCCCGTAAATTTGCAGCTCAATAGAAAGCATGAGTTTAGTAGAAGAAATAAAGAAGCGTAAAACCTTTGCAGTTATCGCTCACCCGGATTCTGGTAAAACAACCCTAACTGAAAAGTTACTTCTTTTTGGGGGCGCCATTCAAACAGCTGGGGCAGTGAAGTCGAATAAGATAAAGAAAGCCACCACTTCGGATTTTATGGAAATCGAAAAGCAAAGAGGGATTTCTGTGGCTACATCGGTTATGGCTTTCGAATATAAAGACAAGTTAATCAATATTTTAGACACCCCTGGTCACAAAGACTTCGCCGAAGATACCTACAGAACACTTACTGCAGTAGACAGTGTTATCTTGGTAATAGATTGTGTAAAGGGAGTAGAAGAGCAAACGGAGCGTTTGATGGAGGTTTGTCGAATGAGGAACACTCCAGTAATTGTATTTATCAATAAATTAGATAGGGATGGACGGGATCCTTACGATCTTTTAGATGAGTTAGAAGCCAAATTAGATATAAAAGTACGTCCACTTACTTGGCCTATAGGCATGGGCAAGAGTTTCAAAGGGGTATACAACTTACAAGCTAATGAACTGAACTTGTTTTCTGCTGGTCAAAAGCAAGAGGATTTAATTCAATTCAAAGATTTGAATACCCCAGACCTAGATAATAAAATTGGAAAGGCTTATGCCAATCAGCTCAGAGAAGATGTAGAGCTGATTCAGGGGGTTTATGAAGATTTTGATGCAGAACCATACTTAAAAGGAGAGTTAGCTCCAGTTTTTTTTGGTAGTGCTGTGAACAATTTTGGTGTAAAAGAAATGCTCGACACCTTTATTGAGTTTGCACCTAACCCTAGACCGAGAGAAACGCAAGCGCGATTGGTAAGTCCCGATGAAGCTAAATTTACGGGCTTCGTTTTTAAAATTCACGCCAATTTAGACCCGAATCATAGAGATAGAATAGCCTTTTTACGGATTTGTTCTGGTAAGTTTGAAAGAAATACCTTTTATTACCATAGTCGCCACGACAAAAAAGTAAGATTTAATAATCCGACTAGTTTCATGGCACAAAAGAAAAGTGTAATTGACGATGCCTATCCTGGGGATGTTGTGGGACTCTACGATTCCGGTACGTTTAAAATTGGAGATACCCTAAGTGAAGGTGAAAAGTTATTTTACAAAGGGATTCCAAGCTTCTCTCCAGAAATGTTTAGAGAAGTGGTTAATATGGACCCAATGAAGTCGAAGCAGCTAGAAAAAGGGGTGGATCAATTAAGTGATGAAGGCGTTGCGCAATTGTTTGTTCATAACTTGGGAAATCGAAAAATAATCGGAACAGTTGGTCAATTGCAATTTGAGGTTATTCAATACCGACTTAAACATGAATATGGGGCTACGGCCGATTTTCGTCCATTGAACTACTACAAAGCTTGTTGGATAAAAAGTGATAATGCCGAGAAATTAAATGAATTTGTTAGAAGAAAACACACGAATATTGTTCACGACAAAGAAGGAAATATGGTTTTCTTGGCAGATTCCGCTTGGATATTAAAAGTGGCTCGAGAAGATTTCCCTGAAATTAATTTCTACACCACCAGCGATTTTAAAGTAGAAGCCTTAGCACAAGTTTATTAAGCCCCTTCTGTACGCTTAGCGGTGCTATGGCTTTCGAAGCTAAGTTACTGATTTATTGTACTTTTTATTTTCAATACAAAGTTCTAATCCATAATTCGGCTTAAAGAGTTAATATATCGACATAAAAAAACCCTTAAGCTTGCTTAAGGGTTTTTCATTTATA
>JACJYT010000008.1 GCA_020635975.1 Chitinophagales bacterium | reverse complement strand
TGCGCTAACGTGCGTGTATCATCAATATCCAACTATCTGGACATGGCTGTTATCCGCACTTTATGATAAAGATAATTAGCCAAACGGATATTTTATAAATTTAATATAATTTCTTTACTAGGCTTCAAGAATATTGTTAGGCTAGGCACAACAGTGATAAGTAACAGCTAGCTATTGGTTTAAACGATAAAACAAGCAAGGACCAAAGACTAAAGACTACCGACCAAAGACTACCATCTACCGTCTACAATCCATACATCTTCCTAGTCGTATCGCCCATAATTTTGATGGCTAGTTTACGAGGTAGGATTCTGTGCATGAAGAAGCTGGCTAAACGATTGGCTCCACCAGTTATAATTCTTGGCTGCTTGCCTAGGTTGGCAAAGCATTCTTCTACCACTTCATCTGGAGTTTGAACCTTGGGTTCAATCAAGCCGGCTTTTTTGGGTTTGGTATTAATAAAATTCGGACTGGAAGTGGCGCCTGCCACACAGGCAATAACATCTACCCCTTTATCCTTCCACTCATACCACAAACTTTCGCCTAGTATGGTATTAAAGGCCTTTGTTGCGGCATAAACAGATAGGTGTCCAGCACCTTGTAAGCCAGCCAAGGACCCCATTAACACAACAGCACCTCTTTTTCTCTCTACCATTTTGCTGCCAAAGGCTTGTAATAAACCAAGTGGGGTAAGAACATTCGTATATGCAATTTGTAAGTGTTGTGCTAGATCATTTTTTTCAAATTCGCCGATATACGACAAACCCGCATTATAAACCATTAAATCAATTTCCCAAGAAGATAAAGTATCTATTAAAGTTTGAGCAGCATCTGCTTTAGATAAATCGTAAGAAACTGTTTGTACTTGAACCTTGTATTTCTCTTCAAGCTCTCCTGCTAAAACAACCATAGGTTCTACCCTTCTCGCAATCAATATTAAGTTCATTCCTTCTTTGGCCAAATAGCGCGCAAATGCTGCTCCTATTCCTTCAGATGCACCAGCAACCAAAGCCGTCTTTCCATATCTCTGTTGTAAATTCATAAGTAGCATGTTTGGCTTCACAAATTAATGTAAAATAAATAAAGCCTTGCGATTACTTGACTTAAAAAGTATCTTCTGAAGCTAGTCTAAAACAAATAGAGAATAACAAGAGAAAAGAAGTATGGTTTATCTTAAAAAAACAATCTAATTTAACGAGGGAAGGTCAAGTTTTTAATTAATTTTTCAAGAATTTCATTTATCATAATACTAAAATGAATCATTTTTAAATAACTTTACTTCAATTCGATTTAAAGCTTGATTTTTTACTAAAAATTTAAGCAAGACCTAATCCTAATAAAGAAATATGAAAAAAAAGAATAGTATATCATACATTCCAATTTTGGAAGATATTCCTACTCAAATTATTATTAAAGAAATGGTTGATTTCAAAGATTTGACTGAAAGAAAAGGAATAGAAGAAGTTTTTGTTTACACAATCCGTGGAAAAAATCGTTTAGAAACAAAAACTTTTTTTATAATATCGGATGGGAGTAATTTTTATAAAATCAATTCTCAAAATTATAATTCAATAGAAGATAATATTGATGGTTTAGAAAAAGGTTTTGATTCAGGTATAAGATATTATGAGGCAACTGAACTAGAAATTGATAATTTCCAGGACTATTTGGATTTTTCAACTAATTCTAGTGATATAAAAAGAGAGGAGTTTGATGATTTTAAAGAAAAGGGGTATTTAAACAGTGAGAAAGTTGATGTTCTAAAAAAATTAACATTAAAAAAACTTCATCGCCCTGGTTATTTTTATAAATTGGGTAATGAAAAAAATTGTGCTAATATTGATAAACTAATAGATTTACTCAAATCAGGTTTTGAGAATACAGAGGATGCTTTGATAGCTGAAAAAATGGGGTTTAGTAACTCAGAAGATTTTAAGAATTTTCAAAATTCAGATTTCGAAGAACCCAATCAATATAAAAATGCTAAACAATTAGGTATTAATAATAGATTAGAGTTTGAACAATTTGAAAAATATAAACAACTAATGGCGGACCATGAAATTGGTTTTATGGATCAAGCATTACTTATTGATTTGATTCAGAAAAAAGAAAATGGAACTACTTTAGGATTGGATAAATTATATGACGAATTTGTTAGAGAGACATCAAGTCTCAAAAAAAATAAATGGTTTTCAAATAGCTTAAGTAGCAAAGAGAAACTTGAATCCTTTATAGTTAACATTTCAAAAGAAAAAAGAATAGTTACAATAGATAGAGAGAATGGCACCTTAACAGTTCACAAAATTGTAAAAGATAGGATATATTTAGATGGGAGTAATATTGCAAATTACAATAAGGACAAAACTGGTTTTGCAGAACTTTCGAACATAAAATTAATTATAGAAAAATTAAAAATTCTGGGTTTTTCTGATATTCAAGTGATATGTGATGCTAGCCTTAGACATCAAATAAATCGAAGCGAAAAAGAAGAATTGAAAAAATTATATAAGGATAAAACATTATCGCAATCTCCTGCCGATACCGATGCAGACGATTATCTTATTAGGTTTGCTAAAAATAATTCAAGTCTAATAGTTACCAATGATAAATTTAGAGATAAAAAAGAAAAAAATAAATGGTATGATGAAAATCTTGACAACTATTTAATCACCTATATGATAGGGAAAGACTCAGAAGTTGAATTTGATGAAAAACTCATAGATTTCCTCAAAAAAAATTGATTTTAAAAGTAATTTTCTTCTCTCCCAAAGATATTTGATTCATTACAAATGAATTAAAAACTGTTGCATACCTGATCTTTAAATAACCAAGTCGCTTTAACTTCTAAATAATTAAGAAGTCTTTCAAATTCATCAATTAGCAAATAAAAAGTATATTCGTGTAAGAATTATTTTGCATCCTTCTCTTAAGAGATTTTGCACATTAGCCTATAAATTATGCTTAGAAGAATTAAATTTATTTACTCGCTCTACAATTTTTTCCATAGGAAACAATTGAAGCACAACTTGCTTCCTTACAAAAAATTAGGCCTTAATAAGTGCTACTTCTCTTCAGTTTCGAGCAAAGATTTTAAAGGACTCAATACACCTGAACTGACTGCAGATATGCCGAAAATTGAGGGCAGCGAAATCTTCAAGGAAAGCGACGAAGAAACTAAACAAAGCATTCTTAATTATGATCAGAATGGTTATATTATCCTAAAAAACTATCTATCTAACCATGAGGTGGATGCTGTTAATGAAGAAATAGATCAACTTCTAAATTCGGGAAAAGTAAAGTTTCGATATAGAAACAAAATCATGTTTGCTATTAAGCAATCAGCCCTATTAAACGGTATAGGAAATCAGGCAAAACTAAAGACTTTCTTATCCTTGCTTTTCGATGGAGAAGCGAAACTTTTTCAAAGCATCAATTTCCTCATGGGAAGTGAACAAAAAACCCACTCGGATAGCATACATATGACCACCTTCCCTTATGGTGGCTTATTAGGTGTATGGATAGCCCTAGAAGACATAGGCCCAGATAATGGCCCCTTGCATTATTATCCTGGAAGCCATAAGCTGCCTTACTACTTAAACTCCGACTACGACAATGAAGGTAATGCCTTTCTGATTGGAGATAAGGACTATACGCAATACGAGTTAATGATGGAGCAAAAGATCCAAGAACAAGGCTTGCAAAAAGAGATTTTTTATGCCAAAAAAGGCGATCTCCTAATATGGCATGCGAATCTTTTTCATGGCGGAGAAGCGCATCTGGATAAGACCAAAACTAGAAAAAGTATGGTCTTTCATTATTTCAATGAAAATTGCGTTTGCTATCATGAAATTACCCAAAGGCCTTCTTTGTTCTAAACTTAAATCCTCTTTAACACTTTGCTTAGCTTCCTAACTAGCTACAATTTAGTAACTTCGTAGCCTTAAAATTCTAAATATGAAAAAAATAACTTCCCTTAACTTCCTTATAGTATGTCTCTCTTTCTTTGTTTTATCTTGTAGCAAAGACGACGATAAGGCTAATTCACTAAGTTTAAATGAAGTGATAGGCACCTATCAGATTACAGATACTTATGTGTATACCTGTCCTGGCGAAAATCAAGAACGCACGCTATCGTATACCTACACCGTATTTATTACTCCTAATGGCTCTAACGATAATGTTTCTTTACTTGCTAATAACATCAATGAAATTAACACGAGCATTTATACAGGTTCTATAAGTGGAAATTCTTTTAGCGTAAAAAATTCTGGCTCTTGTGGCTTAAGTGGCGAGAAGGTAAATGGAAGTTTCGAATATACTAAAAGCTGTTTTCACCGTGATGTTCAAGATGACGCTACAGATGCTTGTGGAGGATTTATAATTCAACCCATTATTCCTCAAAATTTAGTATCTAATAATGTAAGCATCGTAAAACTCTAGGATATTTAAGAATATATCAAAAAGGCTCTCTTAGTACTAAGAGAGCCTTTTCTTTTAAATGCAGTTCTTTAACCCGAATTATGGATTAACTTGTTCTTAAAATTTAGCATTTAAAGAAATAATGAAATTTCTTCCCGGAGCACTTACTCCAGAGCTATACGGGCGATACCTAGCATCGGCCAAGTTCTCTACCCCAGCACCAATGCCAAAATTCTTATGGAACTGATAATGTAGCTTAAAGTTAAAGGTATACCAACCTGGCGAGTAAGCTCTTCCCACCTCATCGATGGCATAAATTTCCGTCTTTGCTCGTTCTTCTTGTGCTAATTGATCATTAAAAAATCCACCACTAAACATAGAATAGAATTCCATATATAGCTCCTTATATTTGTACTTCAACTTGGCATTTCCAAACCAAGGCGCTGCATGTCGCGAAGGACTAACGCTACCATCATCTAACTCTTCTCTACCTTTTTGGTAGTTGAAATCTGTGCTTACACTAAAGTTGGCAGGAAGTTTAATTTCTATCCCTGCTTGTATTCCCCAAACATAAGCTTTGGCCGCATTCTGAATGGCTTGCACCTGACTTAAAGTACCATCGTAAATAATGCTATCTTGTCCGTTAAGTGTGAAATTTCTTCTTACTAATGCATTTTGTAAATGGGTGTAATACCCGGTAAGATCAATCTTCACTCGATCTGCAAATATTTTTGCAAGTCCCACATCAATATTGTAGGCATACTCTGGCTTTAAACCATCATTTGGTACCGTTACAGCCCCTGGTTCAGAGTCAAAAACCTTCCCTAAATCGTCCACATTTGGAGAACGAAAAGCCGTTCCAAAATTTGCTTGTAATACAAAATCTTGCATTGGTCGGTAAACGGCTCCAAAACTTCCAGTTACACTGCCCTTATTAATACTTGCTTCTGTAAAAGGAAAAGGATAAAAACTCGTATCAAAATCAGCTTGCAACAAAATATGGTTATATCTTAAGCCAGCTTGCAAACTTACTTTTTCGCTTACTTGATACAAATCATTCACGTAAACTCCAATAGATTGCCATGAAGATTGTGGGTATCTAGCGGGACCAAGTTCTACCAAGTTGGTAGAAATATCTTCCAACTCGCCAGTAGATTTCACCTTATTGTAAACGTATTCTACTCCATAGGAGAAACTATGCGAACTCTTAATCTTCTTGTAAAAATCTAAGTTAAGCGAATAAGCATTCACTTTTTCTACTTGCGTATTTTGTTCGTCCTTATTCAAACTTCTATCGATTCTGCTTTCCTCAAAAAGCTGATGTGCTACATTAAAAATGGCCTTATCGAAAATCTTCGTCTCCTTATTGTAATTCACTGCAAACTGATTCATCATCCACTTTTGCGGACCATAATCCCATACGGCATAACGAGGCAAGTCATTTCGCATTCTATTATGCCTGTCGTAGCGACCATAGCTCGAGGTGGTAGAATAATGAAAAGCATAATCAAAACTCAAATGGCTATTAGCCTGATACTTTAATTTCTGCATCAAATTAATTTGAGAATAAGCTGTAGGAACCTGCAAAAGAGGATCTTCCTGACTCACCACCACATCCGTTCTATCAATTCTAGAAACATAAAATGGTTTAAGATACTCTTCTGGTCCTTTGCTTCCTTGTCGCAAATGATCGTAATCAGAATAGCTCATGCTGGTAAGCATAGCAAATTTCTTCCAACCCACATTTACGTCAAAATGAGCAGTTTTTTCCGTGTTGGCAGAGGCATAACGCGCTAAAGCATTACCTTTCACCAAAACTTGATCCGAATCACTTAATGTTGGCGCTAAGGTAGTAAACTGCATCACGCCACCTATAGCATCGCTGCCATACATAACCGATCCAGGTCCAAATAAGACTTCAACATCTTGCATTGCTAAAGGATCTAGATTGATAACATTTTGAATATTACCGGCTCTAAAAATAGCTGTATTCATTCTAACGCCATCTACAGAGTATAAAAGTCGGTTGGTAGCAAAGCCTCTAATCATTGGACTTCCACCACCCTGCTGACTTTTTTGAATAAAGACCTTTCCCGAAACGCCCAATAAATCTGCTGCCGTTTGCGGATTTTGAATAGCCAATTCCTTCCTATCTATATTCACTACCTTGGTAGGTATTTTAGCAGAAGATTCCTTCCATTTGGTAGCAGAAACCACCACCTCATTCAAATCCATATCTAATTTTTGAAGTCCGATTACAAAACCCAAAGCCTTTAATTCAGTATATGTGAAATGCTTGCTAGCATAACCCAAATAGCTGATATTAATATGTTTTGCTGAGCTTAAAGTACTTAGATCTACTTTTCCTTCATTATTGCTTAAAACAGTTAAGTTTAAGTCTTTACTATGAACACTAGCAAAAGCCAAGGCCTCCTTCGTGTTCTTATCAAATATGCTTAGCTCTTGAGCATAAGAATAACTCGAATACATGACGATAAGCGCCATGAATAAAATTTTTTTCATGATATAATTATTTATTGTATTAAAAAAATGCCTTTACGGCCTTAGATTATTACAATAAAATTGGGTGGTGGTAGAAGAATGCTAGCTTTATATTGCGCATGAGCTAGCTGATTTTCTAAAAGATATCTATTTCTTAGATTAATCTTAGTCAAGAAACTATTTTCCTTTTGCCAAAGCATAGTAGAAAAAAAGTTTTGGAAGTGAGAGAGATAGTCTTTTGAACTAGAATTATTAGCAAGAGTATCTGCAAGCTTTTCTTTAAAAGACCAACGAAACCAGCTCTCTTCCTCATCGGCAAAACACAAAAAGAAAACTTCAGAGCCACAAGTATCTGCACTTATTATATCATACATATAGCCTTGATATTTGAATTCTTTGCTGTGTTCCCATTCCAAGATATCCGACTCCAATTCTTGCAAACTAAAATGAAAACCGAGAAGTTCACTCGAATTAAGATTTTCTTTAATAGAATTCTTTACTGACTTTCTAATGCTGTTCAGTTGAAAGCTATAACTAAGTGAAGCTATATTAATGGAACCTACCACACTAAGTAGAAGCAAAAAAGCCATCCATGCAAGTCCAAATTTCTTCATCGTTTTCAAAGATACCAAGCTTTTATTTGCCTAGTGTATTTTTATAGTCAATTCTTTAGAACATTATTATCTATTTAAAAAATACCTTATTTTAAATATTAATCCTAACTTTAAAAAAATTACTAGCTGTGCGCTATTCTGCCCTTTTACTTTTGTTTTTTTTCTTAGTGGCTTGTGGTAAGGATGATCACATTGACGACCCCATCATTCAGGAAGAAGAAGAACTTTACTTCCCCCCGCTTGTTGGAAATACTTGGGAAAGAAAGAGTTTAGCCACTTTAGAATGGGATAGTACAGCTTCCCTAGATTTGGAAAACTACTTAGCTTCTAATGGTACTCGTGCCTTTATTATCTTACAAAATGGGAGAATCGTAATGGAAAGATATTGGGGCAACAATATTACCAATACTTCGAGTTTTCAAGAAAATTCTCTTTGGTATTGGGCTTCCGCAGGTAAAACGCTTACCGCATTTTTGGTAGGCATAGCACAAGAAGAGAATTTGTTAAGTATAGAAGATAAGAGTTCGGATTATTTAGGACAAGGATGGACAAATATGAGCCTAGCTCAAGAAAATAATATTAAAATTAAGCATCAACTAATGATGACTACTGGCTTAGATTACACGGCTGCTGACTTAGATTGCACCGACGATACCTGCCTTGTTTATTTGAATGAACCAGGCACCCAATGGTATTATCACAATGCTCCTTATACCCTATTAGAATCTGTGGTGGCTAATGCCTCTTCAGAAACTTACAATGCTTTTACCGATAGTAGAATAGAAGCTAAAACAGGCATGGATGGTACTTGGATTCAGCAGGACTACTTAAATGTTTATTGGAGTACCGCAAGAGATGCAGCAAGATTTGCACTCTTACTTTTAGCGGATGGAACTTGGGATGGAACTCCTGTTTTAAGCGACCAAACTTATTTAAACCAAATGAGAAATACTTCTCAGAATTTAAACGAATCTTACGGTTACTTAACTTGGTTAAATGGAAAGCCTTCTATTATTTATCCAGGACTAGCAAGTCCGCTTGGCTTGCAATTAAGTCCTAATGCACCAGCAGACTTATATACCGGTATGGGTAAAAATGGACAATTTATTGAAGTGGTTCCTAGTTTAAATCTGGTGGTAATTCGCATGGGAGAAGCACCAGATAATTCGCTAGTGCCCACACAGTTTCACGACGATATGTGGCTAAGAATTAAAGCCATGTGGGAATAAAAGAAATTTAAAACTAAAAATATACTTATGAAAAACATCTCAATTTTAATAGTTAGCGCAATGCTTAGCTGCTGGGGACTAAGTTTAAATGCCCAAAAAATTTATTCGGTAGATTACGAAAGTCAAGCCGATGTTAAGGTCTACGTAGTAGATTATGAAAGTCAGGCTGATTTAAAAGTCTACAAAGTACAATACGAGAGTCAGGCAGGCAAGAACGATGGCAAATGGTTCTTTACCAAGTATGAAAGTCAAAGCGATAAAACTATTTTCTTCGTTAAATACGAAAGTCAAGCAGATTTGAAAATTTACTTTGTAGATTATGAAAGTCAGGCGGGTTGGAAAAACTCTTCTAAGAAAAGCTTGCTGTACTAATTTTTTAAACCTAAGTCAAAAGCCATGAAATACTTTTTTAATTTGACTTTAATTCTCGCCTTATTCAGTCTAATTTCTTGTAAAAAAGAAAAAGATTTAAGTAATGAGGACTACCTCCTCTTTGGTCACTTTTATGGTATGTGTATGGGAGAATCTTGCATAGAATACTATAAACTAGATGCTGCACACTTGTATGAAGATATGAACGATAATTACAATGGGGCACCCTTCGATTTTGTAGAATTAAATGCCAATAAATTTGAACTTACTAAAGATTTAATTGATTTTTTTCCAAGCGAGTTACTTTCGGAAGCAGATGGCACCATGGGTTGTCCGGATTGTGCAGATCAAGGTGGAATTTTGATTAGCTATTATTTTGAAGGTTCCTTAAGAACTTGGCGACTAGATAAGGATAAAAATAATGTTCCTTCGTATTTACATTCCTTTATGGACAAAGTGGACGAAAAAATCACCTTGATTAATCTCTAGTAGCTTAAGATAAATCGATAATTGAAGCTTTCGCTTCTGTAAATTTTATAAAAAAAGCAATGCGTGCATTGCTTTTTTTTATTTATCTTCGTGCTAGAAAATTAAAAAGTAATGGTTAAAGGATGTTCATTTATTGAAAGAGCTGGTAAAGCAGAAGATGTTTTTGTTCCTGAAGAATTTACGGAAGAGCAAAAGATGATAAAAGAAATGGTAATAGATTTCTGCTTGAAAGAAATTCAAGAACCCATGCTAAAACGAGGCAGAGAATTGTATGCTACCAACGAAGAGGACAAAGCCGAAGTGGCTAAACTACTAGAAAAAGCAGCTGAGCTAGGCTTATGTGGTGTTGCTATTAGCGAGAAACACGGTGGTATCGATTTAGATTTCAATACAGGATTAATATTTTCTGAAGCGGGAGCACAAGGTTTTTCTTTTGCAACTACTATCGGTTGTCAAACTTCTATTGGCTCCTTAC
The DNA here is from genome assembly GCA_020635975.1 of Chitinophagales bacterium. Lineage (GTDB taxonomy): Bacteria > Bacteroidota > Bacteroidia > Chitinophagales > UBA8649 > JAFMKE01. The sequence goes on along the minus strand of JACJYT010000008.1, from coordinate 98,969 downwards.
CTATTGTTTACTACGGTAACGAAGCTCAAAAAGATAAATACTTACCTGGAGTTGCATCTGCGGCTTTAAAAGCTTCCTATTGCCTAACAGAGCCTAATGCTGGTAGTGATGCTAACTCAGGAAAAACGAAAGCTGTACTCAATGCAGCTGGCACACACTATGTAATTAACGGACAGAAAATGTGGATTACCAATGGTGGTTTTGCAGATCTATTCATTGTATTTGCTAAAATTGATGAGGATAAAGAATTATCGGCATTTATTGTAGAAAAAGCTTTTGGTGGAATTACTCTTGGAGCAGAAGAGAAGAAAATGGGGATAAAGGGTTCTTCTACAGTGCAAGTATTCTTTAACGACTGTATGGTGCCAGTAGAGAATTTATTGGCAGGAAGAGGCGAAGGATTTAAAATTGCTTTGAACATCCTGAACTCTGGCCGAATTAAGCTTGCAGCTGGAACTACAGGAGGATGCAAATTCTCTATCGATAAAGCCGTTGCTTACGCGAAAGAAAGAAAGCAATTTGAAACCTCTATTGCTGATTTTGGGGCTATTAAGAACAAGATAGCTACTATGGTAGTGCACACTTTCGCATGCGATTCGGCGGTGTATCAAACCGGTAGAAATATTGATTTGAAAACAGCCGAATTCAAAGCTGCGGGAGCAGCAGATGGCGAAGCCAAGCTTAAAGCACTCAGAGAGTTTGCCGTGGAATGTGCTATTTTGAAAGTGAAAGGCTCAGAGAACGCCGACTTTGTATTAGATGAAACTTTACAAATTCATGGTGGTATGGGCTATAGCATGGAAACGGGAATAGAAATGGGCTATAGAGACGCAAGAATTACGAGAATCTACGAAGGAACAAACGAGATTAACCGCATGCTTTCGGTAGCTGAATTAACTAAGCGTCATTTAAAATCTAAAGAAATCAATTTAACTAAAGCAGGCAAACATATCCCAAGTCTCTTAGTAAAAAGAATGCTTCCTTTTAACGCTGTAGAAGAAAGAGGCATTATAGAAAATATCAAAGCAAGTTTCTTATTCCTTTCTGGTGCCGCTGGTAAAAAACTAGGTAAAAAATTAGTAGACGAGCAAGAAATTGTGATGCACTTGGCCGACATCTTAGCTGAAAGTTTCTTGTGCGAAGCAGTCTATTTGCGCGTACAAAAATTGAAAAAGAACAAGGGAGTAGACGCGGCGAAATTAGATGCCATGGAAAAGGCAGTGCAAGTTTATCTTTATGATGCATTAGAAAAAGTAAGATCTGCAGGAAATGAAATTATTGACGCCTACACTTCTGGTTTTGAGAAAAAAACGATGCGCTATTTCTTCGGCTTACTAACAAAGCCTTACGATATCAATGCCAAAGATTTAAGAAGAGCAGTAGCAAGTTATACTTATTCGCAAGGTGCTTACCCTTTTTAAAACTAGCTGGTAAATAATTTTGATTTTAGGAGAAATCCCAATTGCTGTACTTATTAAGCCTTAATCCAAACAATTTTCTTCGTTTCGAAGAAGGGATCTTTATAGTAAGGATAGATATCTTGCGTTTTGGCCTTAAAACCAATTTCCATTAACTCCTCAGTTAGATCCCCACCTTTAAGAAAGAGGTATTCTGTTTGTCCTTTTTCCTTTAAGTGCTTCGTCCAATCTAGTAACTGTTTGGTAGGTGCCACAGCGCGAGAAACAATGTAATCGTATTTGCCATTTAGAATTTCAACTCTAGTATGTTCTGCCGTCGTATTTTCTAAACCAAGAGCATCGATAAGATCTTTAACTACCATGATCTTCTTCCCTATGCTATCTACCAAATGAAACTTACATTTCGGATAATAAATTGCCAAGGGTAAACCAGGGAATCCCCCTCCTGTACCTAGGTCTAAGACCTTACTTTCTCTTCCGAATCTTTTAAATTTTGCCAGCGACAAAGAATGTAAGAGGTGGTTGGTTTCGAAGGCTTCCGTATCTTTACGAGAGATTAAATTAATTTTACTATTCCATTCCAGAAGGGCTTCTTGTAGAATCTTATATTGTGCTTTTTGCTTGGCACTCAATTCTGGGAAATACTTTTCGAGCAACATGTGTTTAGTAATTTTCGTCGTAGCCCTTTAACAAGCGTGCTAAAAAATCCTTGGCTCGTTTTAAACGAACTTTTACCGTTCCTAAAGGTAGATCCAACAGCTTGGCAATCTCTTCGTACTTTAATTCTTGAAAATAGTAGAGGTTAATTAAATCCTTGTACTTTTCGTCCATGGTTTCGATAACTTCCGCCATAATCTTATTTCTCTGCTCTCTTACCAGCTCTTCCTCTGGATCTAGGCTATCGTCAATAATATTACTTCCTATCGATTGTCCATTTTCATCATCTTCATCATACAAACCTTTGTCTAGGGATGTTGTTTGAAGCCTTCTTTTACGAATATGATCAATGGTATTATTACTTGCAATTCTAAACAACCAAGTTGAAAATGCATAGGCCGTATCGTATTTATCTAGACTATTAAAGGCCTTGGTAAAAGCTTGCATCGTTAAATCGTCGGCATCATCCTGATTGTTTACCATTTTTAGAATAGTAAAATAAACAGCGCGCTTGTACTTATCCATTAAGGTGGCATAAGCTAGCTGGTCGTTATTCTCCAGAATACGAGCAATTAGTTCTTTATCGTCTAATTTACCTTTTGCGCCAGCCATTGTTACTTAATAAAGCGAAACCATGATTTAATAAAAAAATGATAAAATAAAGCAAGTCTAATACAATTATTAATTTTATAAGATGCTTCATTTTCAAGAGTTTAAAGTTATTCCAATTGAATAAAACAAAAAAGCCTTGTTTAAACAAATATAAACTAATTGGAACAATAAAAGCAAAATCTTTTAAGAGCATTACAAATAAAAGAGAATAAAATAACAAATTAAGGAAGCCAAAAGCCCCTACAACAAGCATCTTATCCCAAGGGTAATGCTTAGCTGTGCTATAATGTCTTTTTTTCTGATGAAACCAAGAAAACCAAGAGGAGGAAGGCTGGCTCCACATAAAACTATTGGCATCTAGCAAAATTTCTGTATTCGATGCATTTGCAATTTGCGCAATAAGAAGATCGTCATCTCCTCCTTCGCTTTTATTACTTTTAAAAAAGATTTCTTTATTAAAAATCGATTTCTTGTATGCGATGTTTCGTCCAACCCCCATGTAGGGAAAGCCAACTTTTGCCAAAGAGAGATATTGTATGGCGGTTAAAAAGGTTTCGTATTGAATCATAGCCGATAATAGACCCTGTTTTCCTTCATAAGGACTATAGCCCAATACAATCTCGGTATCTTTATAAAATGCCCTTTGATAGGCCTTTAAATAATACTTAGAATTCGGTTTGCAGTCGGCATCGCTCAAAACTACATAATCATACTGTGCCTGTTCTATTCCGAGCATTAGAGGCAGCCTTTTTCCTTTCAAGCTGCTCTTGGCTACTTCCTCCTCGCTCAGGCTTAGTACCTTTAGAGCGGGGTACTTCTTGGCTAGTTGGAGCAAAAAATCTAGACTGCTATCGCTAGAGGCATGGTCAACAACGATTACTTCGAAAGCGATACCTTCTTGACTAAGAAAGGCTAGTAAATTTTTTTCTAGATTTCTTCTTTCGTTTTTAGCACAAATGACTATACTAAAAGCAGCTATTTCAAGCTTTTCCTCTTCCTCTTTTTTAGGAATACTTAGACAACTAAATATTAAGTAATAACTTAGCAGTCCGATACAAGTAAAAACCAATAGATAGACTAAAATCAAAACGATGAAATTTAATTTGCTGCACAAAGATAAACTTTCAAAAGCAAGAGCTGCAACAATTGAAACAGATCATGGTGTAATTGAAACCCCAATCTTTATGCCCGTGGGTACCATTGGCAGTGTTAAAGCCGTGCATTTTAAAGAATTAGAGCAAGAGATTCATGCGCAAATTATTTTAGGGAATACTTATCATCTCTACCTTCGCCCTGGATTGGAAATAATGGAAAAGGCGGGAGGTTTACACCAATTTATTGGCTGGAACAAACCCATCTTAACCGATAGCGGAGGCTACCAAGTTTATTCGCTTTCTGGAAGTAGAAAAATAAAAGAAGAGGGAGTGAAATTTCAATCGCACATTGATGGCTCTAGGCACTTGTTTACCCCAGAAAATGTAATGGATATTCAGCGAACTATTGGTGCAGATATTATTATGGCCTTCGACGAGTGCACCCCCTACCCTTGTAGCTACAAGTATGCTAAAGACAGCATGCACATGACACATAGATGGTTAGACCGTTGTATAGAGCGTTTTGATAGCACAGAGGGAAAATATGGCTATGCCCAAAGTTTTTTCCCTATCGTTCAAGGAAGCACCTATAAAGATTTAAGATTAGAAAGTGCCGAAACTATTGCCTCTAAGAATAGAGAGGGCAATGCCATTGGTGGCTTAAGCGTTGGAGAACCAGCAGAAGAAATGTATGCCATGAGTGAATTGGTTTGTGGAATCTTACCAGAGGATAAACCCCGATACCTGATGGGTGTTGGTACACCTGCTAATATCTTAGAAAATATTGCCTTGGGCATTGACATGTTCGATTGCGTAATGCCAACACGAAATGCAAGAAATGGCATGCTATTCACCTCGGAAGGCTTTATTAATATCAAGAATAAAAAATGGGAAAGCGATTTTAGTCCAATAGATGCAAACAGTAGCGCTAGTACCAGTAAGTTACACAGCAAGGCCTATTTAAGACATTTGTTTATTAGTGGAGAGCGCCTGGCTGCTCAAATTGCTTCTATTCAGAATTTAAGTTTTTACATGGACTTGGTTCAAGAAGCTAGAAAACAAATTATTGCTGGAACGTTTAGAGAATGGAAGGAAAAAATGGTGCTTAAGGTAAGTACTCGATTATAAGCAAATAAGCTCGTGCGCATTGAAAAAAATTGACTTCTATATCATCCGAAAATTTCTAGGTACTTTCTTTTTTATATTGTTCCTATTAGTACTTATTGCAGTAGTGATAGATCTCTCAGAAAAAATCGACAATTTCATTAAGAGTGAAGCCACCATGATGATGATTATGAAAGGCTACTACTTGAATTTCATACCTCATATTTCGGCCCTCTTAGCGCCGTTTTTTGTCTTGGTAGCGGTGGTATTTTTTACTTCCCAATTGGCCGACAAGTCCGAAATCATAGCCATGACCAGCGGTGGAGTTAGTTTCTATCGCTTGATGCTTCCTTATGTTGTAGGAGCGAGTATTCTTGCTGGAATACTCTTCTACGCCAACAATTACTTAGTGCCTAATTCGAACAAAAAAAAGATTGCATTTGAGTTTGAATACCTTACTACATGGAAAAACTATTGGTCGCATAATTTACACAGAAAGTTAGAAGGTAACACCTTTATTTATTTTGCTAATTATACTTCAGAAACGAATATTGGGGGCAGATTAAGTGTAGAAAAAATAGAAGGCAATCACTTGCTTTACAAGCTAAATTCGGAAAAGGCAACTTGGATAGATAGCTTGCAAATTTGGCGAATAGAAACCTACACTATTCGCGATTATACCGATTCAAGTGAAATCTTGTTGAAGGGCGAACTACTCGATACTGTCTTAGGTTTTACTCCAGCAGACATAGGTGTTAAGCTACTATCTAAAGATGAAATGACTAGTCCCGAGTTGAAAGCCTATATCCAAGCGTTAATCGCCTCCGGACATAACGATATTGTTTACTATCAGTTGGAGTTGGAAAGAAGAACGGGGTCCTTATTTAATCTTATACTACTTACTATAATAGGCTATTCGCTCGCCTCCAGAAAAGTAAGAGGAGGTTTAGGCTTACATATTGTAACAGCCATTATTATTGCTGGACTTTATGAAATGACTTCCAAATTTACCACTACGTATACTACCAATGCTGGTTTAAGTGCTTTTTGGGGAATTTGGATTCCGAATATCGTATTTAGTTTTGTAGCGATTGTATTTGTGCGTTTCGCTCAAAAGTAATTAGAAGGGCGTTATATCATCAAAATCACTTGGGGTATTAAAATCCTGATCATTTTGATTCATTCTTGAGCTCTTGGTTATCGTATTACCCATATCGTAGTCTTTCGGTAATTCCATAAACTGCGCATCTAAATCTACAAACTTAGCGAAATTGGCAACAAATCGAATCTTGATAGTTTTAAGAGCACCATGTCTATTTTTAGCAATAATTACTTCGGCAATGCCTCTACAATCTTGCCCATCTTCGTCTTCCGTAATATTGTAATATTCTGGGCGATATAAGAAAATAACCATATCTGCATCTTGCTCAATGGCACCAGACTCCCTCAAATCGGAAAGCATCGGACGTTTAGCACCTCCACGCGTTTCTACCGCTCTACTTAGCTGCGAAAGCGCAATAATAGGAACACCCAACTCTTTGGCAATACCTTTTAATGCTCTAGATATTTGAGAAATTTCTTGTTCACGATTTCCCCCACCTTTGCCATCGCTAGAGCCCGTCATTAATTGCAAATAATCGATGATAATCATTTGAATATCGTGCTTAGCTTTCAATCTTCTACACTTAGCTCTTAGCTCAAAGATGCCGATTGCTGGTGTATCATCTACAAAAAGTGGCGCTTTTTGTAAATTATCTATGTTCTTGGTAAGGTGTTTCCATTCTCTTTCTAAGAGCGTACCTTTTCTCAACTTGTCTGAATCAATTTCTGTTTCCATAGAAATCAAACGACTAACTAATTGATTAGACGACATCTCTAAAGAGAAAACTGCCACAGGTTTATCTAGGTCGACCGAAGCATTTCTTGCCAATGCCAAAGTAAAGGCCGTTTTACCCATACCAGGACGAGCCGCCAAGATGATTAAATCCGATTTTTGCCATCCTGCCGTAAGTCTATCTAGCTCAACAAAACCACTTCCTACCCCAGTAAGTACATCTCCTTCTACTGCTCTTAAACGACGTTGATCAATTTCCTCTAATTCTTGAAGCAACACAGAACCTACTCGTTCTGTATTCTTTTTCATATTCGTTTCTGTAAGTTCAAACAAATTAGCTTCTGCCCTATCTAACAAATCAAATACATCGATGGTATCATCGTAGGCGTCTTTTAGGGTATTGCTACTCACTGAGATTAATTCTCTTTGTAAATATTTCTGCGCAATTATTCTGGCATGAAATTCTATATTGGCAGAAGAAGAAACCTTATTCGTTAGGGAAGCAATAAAATACGAACCTCCAACCATTTCTAAATCACCGCTAGCCTTAAGTTTTTCGTTAACTGTTAGTATATCAACAGGTTCATTTTCTTCGTACAAGCTCTTCATAGCGCGGAAAATCCTACTATGAGCATCCACATAAAAACTTTCTACTCGTAAAATTTCAACAACCTTATCCAAGGCCCCAGCTTCTAGCATAATCGCACCTAAAACCGCTTCCTCCAAATCTCTAGCTTGAGGTAAAACGCGAGCAGTATCCAGATTATCTCTGCTAAAATCACGTCCCTTTTTAATTACGTCGCTAAGTCTTTTATTGAAGTCTTGATTTTCTTTCATTGCTTAATTTGCATGGGCTTAAAATAGGATGAAGAGAACTTAGAAAGCCTCTCTTGATTATTCAAAATTAAGATTTTAAAAGCCGCCTAACTAATAAAATTGGAAATAAAAAAGTACACACCCCTAGTTGATAAAAAAAGGGAAATGTTGAAAAATAACTAAGCACTTAACAAGCCTTCAGAATGTTGTGCGCTTCTCTTTGCTAAGACGAAATAATAATAACCAACTATAGCAGGAAGGATAATATTAATTATCCAAATACTAAATACGGCTAATAAAATACCTAACTCATTAAAGGTCTGGTTTTTAAGCAACAAGACTAAAACATTCCCCTTAACGCCTAAATCTACAAAAGGAACAGAGGGAACCAAAGTATGTAAAACGAGCATGGTACAAACCGAAGAAAAAAGTACCTCGTAACTAAGATCTACGCCGAAGAAATACAAAAGGTAAACATATTGACTTACATAAACCAAATATCTAAACAAAGTGATCAATAAAATCAAGAGAAGTTTAGATTTAGGCACCTCATATTCGATGGGGTATTTTTCCGTTAGCTTATTGATATAAGGGAAGCTCGAGATTCTAGCTAGAACTTTTTTCAAGTTGAAATAGATGGTACTGGCAAAAACGATAATTACAATGGCTAAGGGAATGGTAAACTTATCCAAGGAATTCATATTCACATGATGCATTATAGCCCTTCCTCCCATGTAAATTCCGATACTAAAAGTAATGATGAACTGAGCAATTCCACCCCAATAACCAGCAGTTAAGGCTCTCGACCTGTTCTCTTTTTCTATTCGATTCAATCTACCTAAAAATTCGCCTACTCTATTGGGAGAAATAAATCCAAAAAAAGAGCCACATAACATACTTTTTATAGAAGAAGTGATGCTAAATCTTTCTTGAAATTGATCAACAAAGACCTTCCATTTTAAACTCTCTAAGAAAATATTAACCGGCATAAAGAGAACGGCAAAGAGAAGAAATGGAAATTGATCCCAAGCGAAACCCTTTTTAAAAGCATCTATTAAATTAAAATCGGCCGACCTAGTTTTAATTTGCCAATAAATTAATATACTCATAAGAATAAAGAGTAGTACCTTTAAAACATTGAAGAAGATTTTATGAAAAGAAGATTTATTCAAGGGCTTTATTCGTTAGAACTTTCATAAAGATAATTTTTTCTTGATAATTTAGCTAGGGCATGCATACTAAAGAAACTATTATATTAGGTATCGATCCAGGAACTAACATTTTTGGCTATGGTGTAATTCGTATTCTAGATAAAAAAATAGAGTTGATAGCGCTTGGAAGTGTAGATTTAAGTAAGTACGACAACCACCAACTGAAGTTAAAATATATTTTTGAGCGGGTTAGATATCTTGTTGATGAATACAAGCCCGACCACTGTGCTATCGAAGCGCCTTTCTTTGGTAAAAATGTACAATCTATGTTAAAACTAGGACGAGCGCAAGGTGTAAGCATGGCTGCCGTTCTAACTAGAGATATTCCTATAGAAGAATATTCTCCTAGAAAAGTAAAACAAGCCATTACAGGAAACGGTAATTCGAGTAAAGAACAAGTAGCTGCCATGCTACAAACCATTTGCAAATTTAAAGAACTACCAAAAAACTTGGATGCCACCGATGGTTTAGCGGTTGCTATTTGTCACCACTTTCAAAGCTCTGGGAAAATAAATACTAGCACAAAAGCTAAAGATTGGTCGGCCTTTGTTAAAGCCAATCCAAATCGCATTAAAGGATAATGCTTTATAGAGCCGCTGCAATTTCGCTAGCAATCTTTGCTAGTTCTTCTGCACTTAATTTCAACTTTTCCTTTCTAAAATCAATATCGCCCATTGTGTTAAGTGGCACTAAATGGATATGAGCATGAGGTACTTCTAAACCTATCACTGCCATACCAATTCGGATGCAAGGAATTACCTTCGATTGTGCTTTAGCAATTCTTTTCGCAAATAGATGTAAGCCCTGCAAAAGCTCGTCTTCTAAATCAAAAATATTGTCTACTTCCACTTTAGGAATCACCAAAACATGTCCTTTAACTAAGGGGAAAATATCTAAAAAAGCTAAATAGTTTTCATCCTCCGCAACTATATAGGCTGGAATCTCTCTATTCACTATTTTAGTAAAGATACTAGACATCTTAGAAGCTAATACTTAATATTTCGAACTCAATAATTCCTGCAGGAACTTGAATAGCTACTATATCTCCTACCACCTTTGCTAATAGTCCTTTACCAATTGGCGATTCAACAGAGATCTTGTTCAATTTCAAATCTGCTTCGGGTGCAGCAACTATTTGGTAGGTGAATACTTTATTTAACTTTAAATTCTTCACTTCAACTTTACTAAGTAAAACCACCTTAGAAGCGTCTAATTTAGATTCATCAATAACTCTAGCACGAGCAAAAGAATCATCTAATTCAGAAATTCTCTTTTCTAATAAGCCTTGTGCTTCTTTGGCTGCATCGTATTCCGCATTCTCCGATAAATCTCCTTTTTCTCTAGCTTCTGCAATAGCATTAGCGGCCTCAGCTCTTCCCTTCGTTTTCAATTCATGCAATTCCGCTTTTAAATTTGCATATCCTTCCTTTGTTAAATATATGTAGTCCATACTGCTTATTTATTAAAAACAAAAACGTTTCTACCAAAAGTAGAAACGCTTTCATTTACAAATTTATTAAATTTCTAGAAAATAGTTAACTCTACTCTTCTATTTTGAGCTCTACCTTCTTCTGTCTCATTATCGGCAATTGGATTATCTTCTCCATAACCTTTAGCCTTCATTCTATCTCCTTCAATACCTTTTTCAACTAGGTAAGTTTTAACCGCAAAAGCTCTTTCTCTTGATAATTGTAAGTTGTCTTCATCGTTGCCTACATTATCCGTGTAAGCGTCAATATTTAAGGAAGCATTCGCTTTATCTTCCATAAATTTAGCCAATTCATCTAAAGTTTCTTTAGACTTTGCAGTTAGCTCAGCGCTACCTGTTTCAAAGTTAATAGAAGCAGCAATATTCTCAATTTGAGTTATCTCATCTTTAGATAATTTTACTGGCTTACCTTTTTTCTTTTTCTCACTCTTAAAGCCATCTGCTCCTTCAACATCTTCTCCCTCACCACAAGGATCTCCACTTCCTAAGGCAAAACGCAATCCGATACTATGCGTTCCTCCAAAAGGGTTAGAACTTCTGTAGGAGTAATCGATACCCATGCTTGGACCATTTTCTTTAAATGGCACTTGAACCGACATACCAGCTGACAAACCAGTATAGGCATTAGTTCTAGTATCAGGATTAAACATACCACCTTCGTAGCGATAACCAGCTCTCACCATAAACATTTCTTTAAACGCATATTCCGCTCCACCACCAAAGTGATCTTTTCCAAAAGTATTAGAAGTAAACTGACCAGTTAAAGTAAGTCTGTGTAAGTTATAAGCATCATTACATTTATACTCAGGACCTAACCAAAAATCGTAAGACGCACCAATCGTAAGTTGTGCTGGTAACTCATACTTATTAGAGTTTTGAGAAACTGTTAATAAATAATCATCACCATCTGGTGCATTACCTCTAAAGGTAAAACCATCTCCTCTAAACTTCATAGGAGTACCTAAATTTCTAATACTAACTCCAAAACGAAGATTTTCTTTCTTACCAAGAATATATTGTAAACCAGCATCTAAAGCAAAGCCCATAGCTCTAACGTTTTCAACGCTTTCAGAAATCAATCTAAGCGTAACGCCTCCATAAATTCTGTTAGAGAACATTCTAGAAAAAGTAAAACCCATATTGATAAAAGTAGGCTTAAAGGTACCTAAACCATTATCTGCTCCTGGTTGACTAGTAGTAGTTCTATATAAATCGCCTACGTTCAAAGACATAATTTCAACTCCGAATACATTGTCGGCACCAATCTTACCAGCAAATCCAGCTTGTGTTACTTGCGTTTGACTTCCTTGAAACCATAAAGTTTGGGCTAGAACAACCTCCATTTTTTTAATGTGTGCCAATCCCGCTGGGTTTAAACGCATAGACTCCACTCCTGTAATTCTTGCGGTATACATATCCCAAAAACCAGTAGAACGTGGCCAACCGTTAATCAATAGCTCATAAGCACCATTCTCTCCAATTCTATCTGGGTTGCCCGCATAAGTTGATGTGCCTAAGAGTGCTAAAATTATTACTAAAATTCTTCTCATATTATTTATGTTAATGAATTATCAAAAGTTTTGTTAGAAATTACTTACGTCGGTAGGTCTCATGAAAATAGCAGCTTTAACCACTTTCTCCCCTAGTTCAAAAGCATTTATATGAATAATGTAAGTTCCACTTCCAACTGGAATTCTTTGTGAGTTATTCAAATCCCAAGAAAGTGAATTATCTAAATTAATACCAGAGTTCACTTCTTGTCCATCAGCAAGCTCTTGTCTTCCTGCTACCGTACTAGATGAAGAACCAACAGCTCTATTGAATTTTCTAACTAACTTACCATCTAAGGCAAAAATACTTACCTCACATCTATCTGGAAGTCCGATAATTTTAACCACATTATCAATTTGACTCTCTTCATACGCTGAGAAAGCATAGTAAGGGTTAGGAACTACACGGATATCATCTAAAGCAGATTCTGCTAAGTCCGTTTGATTTTCTAAAGGAGCCATACCCACAGTGCTAAATCTATATCTAGGAAGCGTAGTATTTCCCTCTGGAGTAAAGGTTTCTGCTGTTTCAAAAGAACCAAATGGTCTATTTACATTGATATCAATTCTAGCAGTGGTTGGAATCGAAGCAGGATTCGAAAACTCATATTCCGCTTCAACGATTGGAATGAAAGTGTACATGATGCTTTCATAAACATCTGCAATGGCACTTGGTACTAATTGATTTTGTGCCGTATTGATCGTGTTATTAGTTAAGCTATCGTAGGCAGCATTTCCTGCATCGTAAACGGTATTAAATACATAAACAAAATGACGACCACCCCAAATTGGAACTCTAACTCCATCTAAACCAGGAATTATCGTGCTTACATCTTGAATATCCGAACTTGGATTCCAAATCATATCCTTTCCATTGTAAGCTGACATAGAAGAAGATTCACCGAAAGCAATATTCAATCTCTCACCAGTTTCTAAGTTGATTGCATAACCCGGGAAGAAACCTTTACCTGCAAAGGCAACGCCTGGAGCTAAGATATCATTATCTCTAAGAGCACCTTTAGGAGCACTATTTTCATTCGCATTTAAAAATTCGCCTGTTTCAAACACAACACACTCTGACCATTGAGAGTTATCTGAAGTTAAAACTATCGATACACTACTTAATTGATCTAAAGTATTCACTGGGTTTCTAACAATGCTACTAGCGGTGTTTGGGATATCCCAAATATGCCATCTAAACGCAGGACCATATAAAGTTTCAGGACGATTCTCTACCACCGTTACATTTGGATTACCAAAATTAGATGCCAAACAATAAGGGGCAATTTTACCATCTAGAATACTCTTTCCGAAGAAATCTATACCAGCTGCATCAATTGGATCATAGAACTGAGATGAAATTGGGTTAGCACTTGGATATTCATCATATTGATGAGAATCATAAATTCCAAGGTTATCAGGATCTAAACCACTACCCGATCTAATCCAATTTGTAGGCGTTTGAAAACCTTCATCTTGAATGAAATTCAACCATGGCTTGGTAGGGTCATCAAAAGTTATAGTACTAGAAATAACCGAATACGTTGGAGCATTGTTTCTTAAGTTAGAAGAACTTGCAATAGGAATACCAACATTTACAGAAATACCATAATCTACAAATATTTGCTCATATTGACGGTCAAAATCTCTATCTGCTTCAATAACTTCAAGTAAAGCACCAGCTTCATCTGTTACAATTAACTTCCAGTAATTACTATCCGAAAAAGTAGTAGCAGGAACTGCATTAAATAAGGAGTCACCCGCAATCACTGTGTCGAATACAAAATCATAGGCTTCAAAACGCAATTCGAAATTAGCATTTTGTAATTTTAATGGATCAACAACCTTAGCTAATAAAGGATCATAACCAGGCTCATATTCTAAGATATCTTCGAAACCAACAGCAGAAGCTACAATAGCATTCTCGGTAGCTTCCGACAATTTAATAGCTACTCCACCATTTCCTTCACCTTCATATCTGTAAACTGTTAAAGGATCACCAGTTTGAGCTTGAAGAATGGTTCCTCCATTTCTTGAATCTATTTTATGCGGGATAGCAGAATAAATTTTAAAGTTATTTCTTCCTTGCTTAAAAATCTCCAAAGAAGGCAAAGATGGAGAAACTGGGAAAGGAGTATATGCTGCATAAGCATAAGTAATAGCAGCAAAATAATAAGTCTTGTTATTAATTAAAGCATTATTTCCAGTTGCAAAAGCATCATCCGTAACAACAAAAGTTTTAAGCGCTCCTGCATCATTACCTGTTACCTTTAAAGTAGCGTTATAACTTCCTGCACCATTAGCATCATAGTTGTAAATCGCAGAAACACCGTCTTTAATATCAGATTGGAAAACTAATTTAGCCTTTGATTCATTGGTCAAATCTTGTGCTGTTACCTTAGAATCTAACAATTGGAACACCATGTAGCCTTGGAATCTGTATAAAGAGTCGTTCGATGCTACTCCGTTATTAGGTAAAGCATGTGGTTCTGCGTATTTCTCACCAAAATTATTAGAAGAGGCGGTATTCACCAAGTTAATTACTAACTCATTAGAAAGCTCTCTAATATTTAAGTTCGGAGCGTCTGGACCATCCACAATATCAAAACAGTTGTCGAAAAGGTTTTGCGCTAAGTCATCTGCTGGTCCAACAATAGCTTCAATATCTGGTTTAGCATCATAATTGCTTGTTGGAACTGCCATTACCCCGATGGTAATTCTTTGAGAAGCACCTGGTAATAAGGTAAAAGGACCAGAGTTTTGAACAAAACGTCTATCATCTCCGTTAAGGTTAGCACTTACCTCAGACCAAGCTGGTGCTGGATTTATTGGGTTACCAGGATATACATATTTTGTTGGAGCTCCTGCTCCACCGTAACCATTTCCACCAAAGGTAATTGGACTTAAATCTTTCCAAACCGGAAATCCATCTTCGTTACTAGGTCTACCTGCTTGGAAGGTTCTAAATTCGGCTGCAACTGAAGGGTCAGTTTGTGGACCAGATGCACCATTGTTAAAGTAAATGAAAGAAGATAAACCTAATTGATTGCCATTATCTCCAATAGGACCTTCAAAATAATCGATAGCAACAATTGGAGGATTGGTACCGTATTGACCATCTGTAGCTTCTGAGTTATAAACAAAAGCCATAGCTCTTGAGGTATCACAACCAATAAAATCATCTTGGAAATCACCTAAATCTGGATCCACAAATACTCCCATGTAAGTTTCTAATAAAGGATCTGGAGTTTTCTTGATAATCTCATAAGAATAGAACGTCATGTCGTTTAATGCATCTGCAGTAGAATAAGCAAAAGCTAAACAATTTACTTGAACTCCGATTGGAACACCTCCCGTTCTACCGTGCACGTTACCGTTATCGTTGATTACCCAAAAAATCATTTGATCCGCATAAGCAATTTGCTCGGCATCGCAGTTTCCTCCAATTACTGGGAAATCTCCTCTTAAAGGATTGTAAACACCATCTCCGTCGTAGTCGTAGAAAGGAGCTAGAGAACCTTCATCATAGAACATATCTGTTCCAAAATAATATGGATTACCCTTGCCAGGCCACTCTAATAATTGCACTGGATTACTTCTATCATCAGAACCATCTTTCAATGCTAGTAGCTCTGATTCTCCAATGGAAACGGTACCTCCATCAGCAAACAATTCTCTTAAAGAGTTAATATCTTTGAAATAAACTTCAAAGTGCTTATCGTAAGCATTACAAACTGAAAAGCTTGCCGTTCCAAGAGCTCCAGATAAAGGACCAGTATAAAAATCATGACGACCAGCACCACGATAGGTTTGTCCAGCCACTTGCAAGTTGCCCCCATCATCTCTACCTGTAAACCATAAAGCACCACTATAAAGAGCGTTGATAGAAACCTCTCCTGAAGTTGGGTCAACCTTAGGGTATTCATATTGTCCAGCTTCTACTCCATCCCACCAAAAATCTCCTCCAGCTAACAAACGAGCACGTACGTTGTTAATATCTAAATCAATTTGACTTGTAGATGGGGAACAATCGAAAACACCAGTTTTGTTAGAAACACTATTCGTAGAATTATTAGTACCCAAAGCAGTGCTTCCACTAAACTTTGCAGCATAGCTTGAACTACCTAGAGCAACTCCAATTATTAAAATAACTATTTTTTTCATCGTATCTATTTCTATTTCTTAAAAGTTAAAAGAAGCACCTATGTAAACTCTTCTTGGAGCAGTATAATTTGTAGGTGTATTAATTCTTGCTTTGTATAAATCTTTGTAAGATTGGCTTGAGCTCGCATTGCTTGCTGCAAGTTGACCAAAAGGACTATCAATATATCCATCGTCTTCAGCAGAACCTGTGTAACGATATACGTTTAAGACATTAGCCGTTCCAAAAATATTATCTATCCACAAGTAAACATCAAAATTCAAACGTTTTCCATCTTTCTCTTCGTTTTTCTTAGCTAATTCTACAGTGAAAGATTTAGATATTTTTAAATCCGATCTAAAGTTCCAAGCCAATCTAGCACCATTGATATAACCCAAAGTTGTTACTCTGTTTGATCCAATAATACCTTCAGAAGAAGGAGCTTCTTGCTTAGTATAAGGAGTACCAGAACGAGCTTGCGTAAGTAAGTTAATACCAAAGTTGGATAAGATTTGCTTTCCTTTCTTAGTTACCGGACCATTATAATCCTTTCCTTCACCGAATCTATAATCTATTGTTAAGTTGAGGGAATGACGAGAATCAAAATCTAATGGGTTCACACTTCTGAAGTTGGTTCCAGAATTTCTTACTACTTGTAATTGCGTACCATCATCAGAACCAGTACCTTCAGCAAATTGTAGAGTATAGTTCGCTGTTAATCTGATGTTCTTTGTTCTTCTTAAATCATAACCAAATTCAAAACCTTTCGTATTTCCGAAATCAATATTATCATAAGAGTAATAAATATTACCAGCAGCACCATTAACCCCGTCGTAACGTCTAACTTGAATTTGATTTTTGAACTCTTTGTAATAAGCAGAAAAAGTAATAGCAGATGATGCCGTAATTTTTTGCTTAAATCCTAATTGGAAATCTATAGTAGTTTCAGGACGTAAATTTGGATTATTGATAGGGGTACTTCCATTTTGATCAAAGTAAAAATAATCTAATGGATTACCAATCGATCTATTCACAATAAATCCACTACTAATTCTAGATTGAGGAGATTGCGACAACACATCATAGTGGGCAAAGAACAAGGCATTATCTGTAATGTTGAAGGAGAATTGCAAACGAGGCATGAAAACATAAGATGCTTTGTAATCTTCAAAGGCAAGATCTAAACGATAGTTATTATCTTGCGTGTTATCTCCTTGCTCATCCGATTTTACTGGTGTTGCTCCACTAACTCCTAAAGAGTTATAATTTCTAACTTCAACCCCTTCGCTATTATAGAAAGTATTTCCATTTCGGTAACCAACCACAGAGCCGCTTGTAGTTCCATCATTCGTATAAACTACATAATTATCGCCTATTGAAGCTGGGTGATTACCCGCTTGGAATTCGCCTGCATTTAAAGAACCATAAATAGAATAAGGATCTTGCATTACTTTTTGGTTGGCATCGTATCTATCCACACGGAAACCTAAACGGAAAGTTAAATCTTTCAACTGAAATTTATCTTCGATATAACCCGCTGCATAAATAGGCTTGAAAGGAGCAACAGGTCTAGTATTCACCCCATTCTCATCTTTTTTCTGCCAGAAATCTTCAAAACTTACATTTCCTGAAGTACGATTTCCGTAAACGTCATAACCTCTATAATCTCTGTTAACATAGTTACCATCTAATAGTTCGTCTGGACTAAAATAATTGATATCAAAAGATTCTAGTGGTAAGTTATAGATATTAATGTATTCATTATCGGCAGCTCCGATGGCATTTCTTAAATTTTCATCAAAATAAGATTGAACTCTATCTCCATTTTCGTTAAATGGAACAGGCTTGTAATCATAATAAATAGAGTCGGTATAATAAATAGGATTATCGCCAACAAGAGTTAGATTACCATTATTGTAAAAATAAGGCGTTGACTCATCCAATTCTAAATGTGTATTGGTTAACAAACGTGCAGCATCCCACAAAGCCAAAGGAGAAATAGAATATTTTCTCATTACTCTATATTCATACTCAAAACCAAAGGTCAAACTGTGCTTATTTCTAGACTCTGCACCTGGCTTAAGAATATCGAAGCCAGAGTTAATTTGAAAACGATATTTTTCGTCATCATTATCCACTCCAACGCCATTGTATTGACGACCTGTATTGTACCAAATACTATAAGGTATCTCTGCTCTTTCACCGTTAATCAATGCTAAAGTAGCTTGAAGCTCTTGAATACCACCGTTAAAATATCTATTGCCATCATTATCTGTTTCTCCTACTAAATCATAATAAGTAGAAGTATAGTTAGCTCCATTTTGATTGATATCACTAGGTGTAAAATAAACTGCAGTATCCGAGAAATTACTTAGTTCCCAAAACTCAGAGTTAGCACTTTCTGCAAAAACTGGAGCTCTTCTAACATCATATTGACCGATGTAGCCATAAGCCCAGTAATTCTTTCCATGAGAATCATCTTCATATTCTCTTTTGTATTTCTCAAAGTCAAATTGAACTTGGTAAAAAGCATTTTGAACCGCCTTTTGCTTAGCACCTTCACCAGCTTCCTTATTAAAGTTTTGTGTGAAACGAATAAAAGTTTTATAGTTCTGCTCCTTGTAAAGCGGGTTGTTTTCGTAGTTCAAAAGAGAATACTCTTCAATCCATCTATGGAATTGCTTGTAGTTTAAGTTACCACCAACAGCCAAGTATTTACCGTTACCTAAACGGAAATCCAATTTACCATTAAATCTGTATTGATTGTCAACTGTATTTCTTTTCACCTTATTCACTTCTAAAGAATCGAAGGTAAGTTGCTCTGCTCTTACTATTAGGTTGCCCTCTTCATTTAAGGCAAGAGGCGTTTCTTGCATGCTTTCGAACAAATCATCTTTAACCTTATACATATCTACAGAAGAAGGACGTGGGTCTTTTTGTCTTTGGAACTCCCCATTCACCGAATAACCAATTACGGTTTGACCATCCTTGTTCTTTAACATCGGACCAGATAAATTGGCATTCACTAAATCAAAACGCCATCTATCTAAAGAAGATTGAACCTCTACACCACCGGTTAAGGTTTTAGCACCACCTTTAGTAGAAATATTAATTACCCCTGCAGTAGAGTTTCCAAATTTAGCAGAAACACCACCCGTAATAATATCTATTTGCTCAACAGCAGAAACTGGTAAGTTAACATTACCACTAACACGAATACCATCTACGTAGTAAACAATAGCATCTCCTCTACCTCCTCTAATGTTAATATCGCCACCTTTATCTGTTTGCTGAACACCTGCAGTAGTAGAAGCAATATTTTGAATGTTACGTGTAGGTAAGTCTGCAATATCTTCGGCAGTTACTGTATTTTTTGATGAAGTTTCACCAGCATCAATCAAAGGAACCTTGTATTGAATTACTACAACTTCTTCAATCACCTGCTCAGAAGGAGATAATTTCTTATCCAAATAAGTAGTTTGATCATTTTTAACCACTACTCCAGTCTCTCTCACTGTGGTATAACCAAGGTAAGAGAATTGAACATCGTATTTTCCTGGACTAAGAGGTTTTAAGGAATAAAAACCATCGAAGTCGGTGGTTGCACCAATTCCCGTTGGATTACCATTCTCTACAACTGCCACAGAGGCGAAAGGGATGCCCTCTCCATTTTCATCTACAATCTTTCCACTAATTTCGCCACTTTGAGCGAATACAAATGCAGATAAAATTGAAAACATTAAGAATAAAAAATATTTTTTTTGCATACTAGATTGTTTAACATTAATTTAACAACACGCCAAAGTTAAATAAATTTTCAACAAACAAAACTCATTTATTTGTCAAATCTTTTAAGTTTTATTAACAAGATTTGAAAATTAAGCTTGGTTATTGGCTTCCTTGAAAATTTTATCTAAAAGCAGCTGGGCTAATTTATATTTGGATTGATGCGTCCAGCCAGCAACATGCGGACTAAACAAACATTTATTAGTTAGAGCTAAATCCTGAATAAGTGCTTTCTCTTCTTTGCTATAATTAGAAGCATCTTCATTTTCAAAAACATCCAAACAAAGTCCGAGTAGCTTTTGTTCATGCAAGGCCTTTAAAAGTATGCTGCTATCTACAATTTTTCCTCTAGAGGTGTTGATTAAATAAAAACTCTTCTTCATTCGATGCAAAAAATGCAAATCAAAAAAATGATGCGTCTCCATATTGTAGGGCAAATGAAATGAGAGCACCTCTGCTCTTTCCTGAATTTCCTCTAATGCGACCTGCTTGGCGAAGGCGCTTTCCTCTTGCAGGTACTTATCATAAAATAGACATTCTACTTCAAATCCAGATAATTTTTTTGCAAAGGCCTTTCCCGTATTTCCATATCCTATTATACCGACAGTTTTACCCTTCAGTTCTTCTCCCCTTCGCTCTTCCCTTTTCCACGAAAAATCTAAGACATCCTGGTGGGCTGCAGGTAAGTTATTAAATAAGGAAAGCAACAATCCTAAAGCATGCTCTCCAACAGCATCTCTATTTCCTTCTGGCGAGTTAATTACTTCTATACCCCTTTCTTTAGCATACGCTAAATCAATAATTTCGAGTCCACTACCTAAGCGAGCTACATACTTTAATTTTACAGCTTTATCTAATAGTTTCTTGTTCACTTGAATCTTACTATTAATTACAAGGATTTCGTAATCTGCTATTAGCGCTTCCACTTCAGCTTGTTCTATTTTTGGCAAATAGCTGCAGACATAAGCCTTCTCTTCCAAGCCTTTCAATAAAACCTCATGAACATTATCGGTAATTAAAGCCTTCTTCACTGTGCTTGTTCTAAAATATTACTCAGGTTAACAAAAGCTGCCACCGATAATTGTTCTGGGCGTTGTTCAAAGATATCCAAATCTCGAAGTTCCTCAGTTTTTAGAAAAGACTTCAAACTATTTCGCAAAGTTTTTCTTCTTTGTCCGAAGGCCGTTTTAACTACAGCCTTAAAAAAACTTGGATTAAGCGAATAATCTTTCTTCTTTCTGCGCATCAACATAACGCCACTTACTACTTTAGGTGGTGGATTAAAAGCCTCTCTAGGAACATCAAATAGATATTCTGTATCATAGAATACTTGAGTTAAAACCGATATAATCCCATATTCTTTACTCCCTTCCTTGGCGCAAATTCTTCGAGCCACTTCCTTTTGAAACATGCCTATCAGTAAGGGTACTTGCTCTTTATAATCGAGGGCTTTAAATATGATTTGTGAAGAAATATTGTAAGGAAAATTACCAACTATAGCAAAAGCTTCGTCGAATATCCCATTCAAATCTAAGAGCAAAAAATCTTCGTTCAGAATTTTTCCTTTCAACTCTGGAAATTCTATGGCCAAATACTCTGCAAAGCGTTTATCAAACTCCACTAGCTTATACTTATCTCTAGATTTTAAGTAGGCAGAAAGCGCTCCTGCTCCAGGTCCAACTTCCAAAAGCGGCAGCTCATCAACTTGATCTTCAATGAGTCTATATATTTTATATAGCACCTCCGAATCTTTTAAAAAATGTTGACCAAGTCCTTTATTTAAATGGATATGTTGATGTTTTGCCAAGTATTTCGATTTTGGTAACAAATATTGCTAAATTTGTAGACTATTTATAAAATATGACACAATTAAATCTAAAGGTCTTAGGCAGTAATGCCAAATCCAATCAAGTAGTATTTCTTGCTAAGTTAGAAGCGCTTCAAGAATCTAAGCTCCTTAAAGACTATCAAAAGGCAAGCATTTTAGCAGATGGTAAAGAAAAAAAATTCCATTTCAGAGATGAATCCGGAAATCTTTTTGTTTACATAGCAGATGAAAGCGAAGAAAAATGCCGAAAGCAAGGTAACCAACTTTTTAGCAGCTTAAGCAGTTTGAAGCTCACAGAATGGGCCATTTATCTTGAAGCAAATGAAGAAAGAAACTATGCCTTTATTGAAGGACTAAAGCTTTCTTCTTATAGTTTCGACAAATATAAAAGCAGCAAAGTAGATAAGAGCTATGAAATCTATTTAAGTGGTTTGAGTGAAGAGAACTTAGCAGAAATCAATAGCTTATGTAAGGCAAATTTCACGGCAAGAACTTTAGTGAATGAGCCACATTCTTTTCTAAATGCGAATCAATATTCTAAAGAAATTACGCAGCTCGGACAAGAATTTGGTTTCAGCGTAAAAGTATTAAATAAAGCTGCCATTCAAGAACACAAAATGGGAGGCGTGCTTGCTGTTAATAAAGGAAGTATTCAAGAACCAACTTTTAATATTTTAGAATATAAAGGAAGCAATGCTTGTAATAATAAACCTATTGTACTTGTTGGTAAAGGGGTAATGTATGATACAGGCGGATTAAGTTTGAAACCAACTCCAGGTAGTATGGATTTAATGAAGAGTGATATGGCAGGATCGGCAGCTGTTGTTGGGGCTTTTTGTGCTATTGCTTCTCAAAAACTTCCCATTCATGTAATTGGACTAATTCCAGCAACCGACAATCGACCTGGTTTAGATGCTGTTGTTCCGGGAGATGTAATCACAATGATGAGTGGTAAAAGCGTAGAAGTGCTAAATACCGATGCAGAAGGACGTTTAATATTAGCCGATGCCTTGCATTATGCCAAGCAATACGAGCCTGAATTTGTTATTGATCTAGCTACTCTTACTGGTGCTGCCGCACGAGCTATTGGATCGCAAGGAATAGTTTGCATGGGAAATGCCAGCGAGTCTTTTAAAAACAGTTTAAAAGAAAGCGGACTTGCAGTTCATGAACGTCTTGTAGAATTTCCCTTATGGGAAGAATATGAGGCCATGATTAAATCAGACATTGCAGATATTAAAAATATAGGTGGAGCAGCTGCTGGTGCCACTACTGCAGGACTCTTTTTACAACACTTTGTAGATTATCCTTGGATGCATTTAGATATAGCGGGTGCAGCGTTTCTAACTAGCACAGATAGCTATAGAGGCAAAAATGGTACTGGCGTTGGTGTACGATTAATTTACAATTTTATAAAGAAGAGAACACAACTTAATGGAACATTCTAAACCTGTAATTGGATTTACTATTGGTGATATTAACGGGGTAGGACCAGAAATATTGATAAAACTGCTATCGGATGATAGAATTTATCAATTTTGCACGCCGGTTGTCTATGGTTCAACTCGAGTACTATCCTACTACAAAAAATTAATGAACAATAATAAGTTTCGCTACAATGCTCTAAACGATTGGACGAAGCTTATGGATAAACAAACTAATGTAGTAAGTGTAATAAAGGAAGATCCTATTATAGAGCTAGGTAAAGAAAGTGAGCAAGCCGGAATTTATGCTTTGAATGCCATCGATAAGGCTATTGAAGATTGGAAAAATGGAAAGATAGATGCCATAGTTACTGCTCCAATAAATAAAAACACTGTTGCCAAAGCGGCAAAAGGTGGCTTTAGTGGACACACAGAATATTTTGAAAAACATTGTGGCGCTAAAAACAGCTTGATGATTCTTTTTGCTGAAGATTTACGCATAGGATTAGTAACAAATCACATTCCAATAAGCAAAATATCTGAAAGTCTTACCAAAGACTTAGTTCAAAGCAAAATTGAGCAATTAAATTTGAGCTTAAAGTCAGATTTTGGCCTACACCAAGCTCGAATTGCTGTTCTAGCCTTAAATCCACATGCTGGCGATAAAGGCTTAATAGGTAATGAAGAATTAGAAATTTTAATCCCAGCCATTAACCAATCGTATAGAAATGGAATTCTTGCTTTTGGCCCCTACCCTTCTGATGGCTTCTTTGGCTCTGGAAATTTCAAGAAGTTCGATGCAGTACTAGCCATTTACCACGATCAAGGTTTAGCCCCCTTTAAAGCCTTAACCTTCGATGATGGCGTTAATTTTACTTCTGGTCTAGATTTAGTAAGAACCTCTCCCGACCATGGAACCGCCTACGATATTGCGGGAAAAGACCAAGCTTCTGAGCGATCTTTACGTCAAGCTTTGTTTGCCGCCTTAGACATCCTCGAAAATAGAAAGGAATACAAAGAAATGAAGTCGAATGTGCTAAAGAAATCGCACAAGAAACAAAAGGCGAGATTTAACGATTAAGCTATTTCGGGAAGCGCATGCGATAAGAAACCTTAATATTTCCTTCGCTTATATTGCGTAATCTTTTTTGCAATAACTTTCTTTTTAATGGCTTCAAATGGTCGATAAACAAGATGCCTTCAATATGATCATATTCATGTTGAATCACGCGAGCAGTTAATCCACTAAAGGTCTTGGTATGTTCCTTAAAATTAGCATCCAAGTACTTGATTTTAAGGGTACTTTTTCTACTCACATCTTCCCGAATGTTAGGAATACTTAGACAGCCTTCTTCAAAATTCCATTCCTTGCCACTTTCCTCTAAGATTTGCGCATTAATAAATACTTCACGAATACCCTCTTCTTCATCCTCTTCTTCTAGCATAAGTGTGCTATCGATAATAAAAAGACGAATATCTCTACCAATTTGAGGTGCTGCTAAACCCACTCCAGCAGCATGCTCCATGGTTTCTTCCATATCTTGAATAAGCTTCTTAAGATCTGGATAATCCTTGCTGA
The DNA here is from genome assembly GCA_020635975.1 of Chitinophagales bacterium. Lineage (GTDB taxonomy): Bacteria > Bacteroidota > Bacteroidia > Chitinophagales > UBA8649 > JAFMKE01. Next base: position 74,426 of record JACJYT010000008.1, on the reverse strand, counting down.
TTTCTTGCGCTTTCTTTTTTAATACCGCATCCCCATATGCTACTATTGGTAAAATCATAATATTCTCTTTTCTAAATAGGTTTGTAAAATTATGGTTGCACTAATTTCGTCAATTAATTCTTTTTGTTGTCGCTTTTTCTTCTTCATTCCACTCATAATCATGCTCTGAGAGGCCATTTTAGAAGTAAATCGTTCATCTACCCAATGAATGGCTTTATCAGGAAACACCCCTTGTAATTGTAGCGCAAAAGCTTCAATATCTCCCGCCACTTGCGATTTGCTATTGTCTAAGTTCTTAGATTCCCCAATTACAAAGGCTTCCACATCTTCTTGAACACAATAAGTCTTTAAAAAATTCATTAGTTCTGAAGTTGGAATGGTTGGTAGTCCCGTACAAATTATTTGTAAAGGATCCGTAACGGCTATTCCAGTTCGCTTTCTACCGTAATCTATGGCTAAAATTCTGCTCATTATAAAAAAATAAAAAGGCTCTAAAATATAGAGCCTTTTTCATTATTGTAAACCTTAAGTGGAATTAAGCTTGAGTAAATTCTTTTGCTTGTGCAATCCAATTATGCCACTCTTCCAAGCTTGTCATACTGTCTTGCTCTTCTAATTTAGCAATAGCTTCGTCTGTTAAAGCAATCATATCTGCAAAAGTAAAAATACCTAGAGCGTTTAATCTTTTTTCAAAAGCTGGTCCAACACCGTTCAATTTCTTTAAATCATCACCTTTCGCTTCTTTCTTTGCCTTAGCAGGAGCTTTCTTTTCAGCAACTACCTCAGTAGTAACTTCAACTTTCGCTTCTTTCTTTTTAGCAACAGTAGCAATTACTTCTTCTGCGTCTACTGGTAAAACAGAAATATATCTTCTATTTCCTTTCTTAGTTGTAAAAGTTACAATTCCCACTTCTTTAGCAAATAAAGTATGGTCTTTCCCCATACCTACTCCTAAACCTGCATGAAATCTTGTACCTCTCTGACGTACTAATATATTTCCAGGTATCGCTGTTTGTCCACCAAACAACTTAACACCCAATCTCTTACTTTCCGATTCACGTCCGTTTCTAGAACTACCTTGACCTTTCTTGTGAGCCATTTTCTTTCTTTTTTATGCTACTTATGAAATTTTTTCAATAGATACTTTAGTTAAATATTGTCTGTGACCGTTTTTAACTTTATATCCCTTTCTTCTTTTTTTCTTGAATACAATTACTTTGTCGCCTTTCAAGTGCTCTATAATCTTTACAGAAACTTTAGAATTTAAAGTAGGTGCACCTACACTAACTTTGTCACCATCAGCTTTCAAAAGCACTTTATCGAAATCCAATTTATCTCCTTCTTTGCCTTCTAAACGATGCACAAAGATTTGTTTGCCTTCTTCTACTTTGAATTGCTGACCGGCTATTTCTACTATTGCGTACATTACATTTTAATTTTGGCTTGCAAAGGTATGATTTTTATTTTTAAATGGGAAATGTTTTTTAAAAAAATCTACTAAAAGAATTTAAGTCCTGAAATCTATCTAGGTAGAGTGGGTCAAATCCTTTCTCCCCTAGTAATTTTGCTTTTGCATAAAAACAAAACCATTCTTTTCTTCGAGCACCTCTAGTTGCGGGAAATCTTCTGTATATTGATCTTTTTTATCAATTTTACAAACGAAGTACACTGGGTACTCAATATATTCATTCAAGAGTTCTTGTTGCGAATAATAAGGCAAGTCTTTGGATTTCTCGGCATAAAATAATGGCGCATAACTTTTAAAGCCAAGCGTTTCAATGTAGCACAGCTCTCCCTTTTTCGACTGGTAAAATTCTATAGCAGCTCCTTGCGTATATTTCTCAATTTTAGGAGTAAAGAGGATGGTTACCACCTGGATAACCAAGCAAGTAGAAATTAAAAGCAAGCTAATACCAAAGCGTTTTTGCTTCACCGCAAAGAAAATACCTGCCAAGACTAAGGCAAATATATAGAATAAGCCATACAAGCTCTCGTAAAAAGACCAATAAACCACTGCTCTTAAATTGCTTTCTGCAAAAAGATCTTTACCATTGATGATTCGAATGATTACATCCACATTTTTACCTAAAACAGGAACTAGACTAATGGCTATGCCCCAAACTATGCCAACGAACAGGAAAAGAGCCGCATGATACCATTCCCACTTCCTTTTACCGTTTAGCATATAATAGATAAAATAGCTAGCAAAGAAGGTAAGCGGAAAATAAGCTAAAGAAGAATAGTGAACAATCTTTGTTTGCACTAAACTAAACACCAAAACTACCACAATCAGCAGGCTGAGCATCCATTTTTGAAAGTTATGCAGCAAGCCTGTCGAAAATTTATGGTTTTTAATCCCCCCGAATAGAAAAATTGAGGCTGGAAAACACCCCATCAACAAAACGATCAAATGATAGTAAAAAGGACCACCATGACCAGCGTCTTGGGTAGTAAGCAGCGCTATATGACGTTCAAAAAACCCAATTAAAAAAGCAGGGCCATTAATGTACCATTCCAAACCATACCATACAGAAATAGTTATTCCGCATACTATGAAGAAGTAGATCAACTCCCAAAGACTATTCAATCTTTTAAAGCGATTAAAAATAAAGAGGGCTAAGTAACACAAACTAAACAATAACAAGCCTACTGGCCCTTTGGTAAGTACTGCAAGTCCGATAAAAAAACCAGAATAAAGTACTGCTTTATTCCTCGACTTTCGCCTCATTTTTCTATCAATAAACTCATCATTTTCGGTAAGTCTACTCGCGAAATATACCCCCACAAAAATAAACAAATTGAAAACTGGATCGATGATAGCACTTCTAAAATATAGGGCGGGCAAAAAACAAGAAACATAGACCAAGGCCCAAAGTAAGCCAAAATATTTATCTTTCAAACGCTTGCCTATGGCCAACAAACTAAGCATCGTGGCAATGCCTATAAGTGCATTTGGTAAGCGTGCAGCAAATTCATTCACTCCAAAAAAATGCATGCTTATAGCTTGCATCCAAATAAAAAAAGGTGGCTTTTCGCTAAACGGAAGGTAATTAATTTGAACTTGTAAATAGTTGCCTGTTTCGAGCATTTCTCGAGCCGATTCTGCAAAATTTATTTCATCCCAATCGAACAAATGTACTTCTCCTAAAAAGGGAATAAACAACAAAGCCCCCAAAAGGATAAGTAAAAGTTTGAATGGTATTTTATCCAGAAATTTCATCATTACAGCTTAATCCAAGACCTATCTTTCCAGGAATTGTATTTAAAATAATTTCTCTTTTCTAAGAGCCAATATAGAACTATTGGGACCAAACTTCCAATTATTGCACCAAAATAAACATCATAAAAGAAATGCATAAACAAAACCATTCTACTTAATCCTATACATAATGCAGCCAAAAGAAAAAGAAACTGTAAGGCTTTATTTCTACTTAAAAGAGCCATTGCCGCAAAAAAAGCAAAAGCTGCGGTGGTATGACCTGAAGGCGTACTTAAATGGAACCAGAGTTTAATCTCGCCGGCACAAGAAGTAAAAATATCTTCAAAATAATAGGCGGGACGATGATTTGCTATTAAACCCTTGAGTACTATGGTTAGCAAAGATGCCAAAGACCAAGATAGGAAAAGCAAGGCTCCGCGACCATAATTTAGCAAGAAAATGATGGCGATAAATGGTACTACTATTTGCGGTTCTCCTAAAACGGTTATGTATTCAAAAACTAAGTAGATGCTGGGGTTAAAATTTTCGCAAAACCACAAGACCCAAGCCCCGTGTTCGTATAAAAAACTAAGGTACAAGGCTCCTACAAAAACCAGTAGAAAAAAGCTATAATAAAAGCCAGCACTTCTTTGGATGATTTCCTTCATATTCCTAATGCTTTTTAAACAAAGACAAGAATTTAGTTAAACTATTGCCTGTAAAAATAGGAGAATCGTTCATAGCCTTCCAAGTAAGAAACACTCCTATTGGGAGTAATAGCGCTGTAGATAGCCACATACCCTGCCAAGGTTTCATAACTAATTGCTCTGCAGTTTTCTCTCCCATAATGGAAGTTACAATATAGATCACAAAGAAAATAACCGCAAGTAACATGGGCCAACCAAAACCGCCTTTTTTGATAATGGATCCTAGAGGAGCTCCAATAAAAAAGAGTACAATACAAGCCACAGATAGCGTGAATTTTTGATGCATGTACACTTGATATTGAACCAAATCTCTATTCTTAATTTTAATGATATCCTGCTTCCCTATGATGATATTTTTAATGTTTCTAGCCTTGATCAAACTAGACTTCATAATATTTTTTTGAATGATCAAACTGGAAGTATCGAAACTCTCATAAAAATTTATGTCGAGCAGGTCAAAATTATAAATGCCCGTGGTATCCGTTTTGGCCTTGGTGAAAATGTAATATCGACTTAAATTTTCCATCATTAAATCTTTTTCATCCTCTATTTCTAGCTTGGTGCTATCTGCGCCTGTTTTTAGTTGATTAAAATTGAGCATGCGATGCAGCTTTGTAAAGGCACCTTGATCTTGTCTTTCTAATTTGAATTCGGATAGATCGAAATGCTTTTCCCAACTGCTGTAGCTGGTGGTAAGCATCTTTGCTGGTCCGTTTGTTTCGGACGGTAAGGTTTCTTCCTTGTATTGCTTACCATTAAATAGGTTGACCACCATTATCGCGCCGTCATTAGCATAAGAAAACTCAGCACTATCCGCTAAAATTAAATGGTTGTTTCCTCTATTTTCGGTATGATCATAAATCATCAAACCATAAACCGTCTTATCATCTTCACTTTTATCATTCACTCGAATGCTAAAGTTATCTATATCGTTATTAAATAATTTTTCTTGAAAACTTAATGCAGGTTTTTGCTTTCGAATATCACTTAAAAGAGTTGAAAACTCGAGATTGGCCACCGGAAGTACATTGTTCGAAAAATAAAAGGCCAACATGCTTAAGAAAAAACTAAAGTAAATTAGGGGGCGCATAAAGCGAAACAAAGAAACGCCAGAAGCCTTTACCGCAGTTAGCTCAAATTGTTCTCCAAAACTTCCAAAAGTCATAATTGAAGCTACTAAAACAGCTAAGGGAAAAGCCATGGGAACTTGAACCGCCGAAGCGTAGAACATAAGCTCTGCCAACACGGCACCCTCTATCCCCTTGCCTATTAAATCGTCGACATACTTCCATAGAAACATCATGTCTAACACGAATAATGCTATGCAAAATGTTAGAACTAAGGGACCCAAATAACTTAAAACAAGAAGTTTATCTAGCTTTTTCACGAAGCAAAGGTAAGGAAATTAAACTTGCTCCAACTATGCTCCAATGCGCTTACTTAGCGCTTCAATTTGACTCTCCCAAAGTAGTTTCTGATCTTCTATCTCATCTTCTTCGGCATAGTCGGTAATGGTTAAAACGGTATCGTTAGATATTTCAGATTTATATATTTCAAATTCGAAGGTCTCGCCATCAGCGCCATCTTCCCAACTATAACGCACATAGTGGTCTTCTTCAGCATCTTCTAAAATGGCATTCTCTTCATAACCATCCCAACCAAAAGTATAGATATCTCCATTAACATCACAAGTATCACAAAACCATTGGGCCAAGGAAGAAGACGCAGTTAAAAAGTTAAATAAGATAGCGGGAGAAGATCTTACCATAAACTCGCATGTAAATTTTTTTCTAGCCATTTCGACAAAATTAATTCGTGTTAAGTTTGCAATTATAAATAAAAAAGTGACTAAAAAACAAATAAAACATCTAAATGTGTAAATGTTAACAATTTTAAACAATAAAATTAGCGCTATAAAAGTTGAAATAAAGCAGTTAAATCCGTAACTTTGCAAATCGATTTTTTATTACAGTAAATAAGATACATAGATGCGTCAGCTCAAAATTACTAAATCCATTACCAATCGTGAGTCACAGTCCCTTGAAAAATACCTTCAAGAAATAGGTAAAGTTGACCTACTAACACCGGATGATGAAGTAGATTTAGCGCAAAGAATTAGACAAGGTGATCAAGCAGCCCTAGAAAGGCTAACTAAAGCGAATTTAAGATTCGTAGTTTCTGTAGCAAAACAATATCAAAATCAAGGTTTATCTCTAAGTGATTTAATTAACGAGGGGAACTTAGGACTTATCAAAGCAGCTCAACGTTTCGATGAAACGAGGGGTTTCAAATTTATCTCTTATGCGGTTTGGTGGATTCGTCAATCAATCCTTCAAGCTCTAGCAGAGCAAAGTAGAATTGTTCGTCTTCCACTTAACAAAGTAGGCTCATTAAATAAAATTAATAAGGCTTTCTCTGAACTAGAACAGTCTTTCGAAAGAGAGCCAACTGCAGAGGAATTAGCAGAAGTTCTAGAATTACATACTTCAGAAGTAGAAACTACTTTAGGTGTCGCTGCTCGTCACGTATCGATGGATGCTCCCTTTGTTGATGGAGAAGATAATAGCTTATTAGATGTGCTAGAAAATCACAATACAGACAAAACAGACGGGAATTTAGAATACAAAGATTCTTTAAGAAATGAAATCGAACGTTCTTTAAGTACCCTTTCTGAAAGACAAAAAGATGTGATTAAGCTTTATTTCGGTATTGGCGTAGAACATCCTATGAGTTTGGAGGATATCGGTATTAAATTTGACTTAACAAGAGAAAGAGTAAGACAAATTAAAGATAAAGCCATTAACAAGCTTAGAACTACTTCTAGAAGTAAATTATTAAAGGCTTATTTAGGTAACTAAAATCCACCTTTCGTTTAAACTTCTAATAAATGTAATTACTCACTATATTTCAAGGTCGAATTCTGAACAATTGAATTTCGACCTTTATTTTTTAAAAAAACCCTATGAACACCAACTTTACTAAAGAACTAAATTCTTGGATAGAAAATGAAAAAAATGCCCTTGCTTTAATCAATGCGGCAAGTGAGCTATCCCTAAGCAAAAGTGTAGAACTTGTACTTTTCAGAAGAAAAATTAACGACCAGAAAGTATCTGAAGTTTTAAGTCACCACGAATACGGCAAAAACTTCGCTAACATCCCTTTAACCGTTGGCATTACAAGAGAGATTGCTGAAATTATGTGCACTTTAGATTTAGCACCGGCAAGAATCGACATTGGAAGATTGGCTAAAGAATGGGTTAACGAAGGTAAGAATTACGCTTCTATGGCAAGTTTCTTAGAAGAAAAATTAGCCGCTTTAATCGGAACGGAAAAATGTATTTTGAAACCAAAAGATGTTGTTCTTTACGGTTTCGGTAGAATTGGAAGATTAGCAGCTCGCTTGCTTACAGAACAAATTGGCAAAGGAGATCAATTACGATTAAAAGCTATTGTAGTTAGAAAAAATGGTAAAGATGATATTGACAAAAGAGCTTCTTTACTAAGGGTAGATTCTGTGCATGGACCTCTAGCAGGAACAGTAAATATTGATCATGAAAATGAGCGACTAATAGTAAATGGTAATGCCATACAAATGATTTATGCCAACCACCCTAGCGAAATTGATTATACGAAATACGGTATTAATGATGCTTTGATTATCGACAATATGGGTATTTGGAAAACAAGAGAAGATCTTGGGCAACACTTACAAGCTAAGGGTGCTAAAGAAGTTCTACTTACTGCCCCTGCTTCTGGAGATTTGCTTAATATCGTTTATGGTGTGAATGAAAATGATTTAGGAGATGTAAGCGATAATATTTATTCAGCAGCTTCTTGTACTACTAATGCAGTTGCTCCAGTATTGAAACGCTTAGATGATGTTTATGGCATCTTAGATGGACATTTAGAAACCGTGCACGCCTACACCAACGATCAAAACTTAATTGATAACTTCCACAAAAAAGGAAGAAGAGGAAGAAGTGCGCCGCTAAACATGGTGCTAACAGAAACAGGCGCAGCCAAAGCGGTTTTCAAAATTATGCCGCATTTAAAAGGGAAATTAACTGCAAATGCCGTTCGTGTACCTACACCTAATGTGTCTTTAGCAATTTTAAGCATTAGCTTATCACAATCAACTAGTGTAGAAGAAGTTAATGAATTGTTTAGAAAGGCCTCTCTAGAGGGAGCTTTGGTAGAACAAATCGACTATTCTATTTCTCCAGAACACGTAAGTAGCGATGTAGTGGGTAGTACTGCAGCAACCGTTATTGATAGTACCAACACGATTGTTAGCGATAACGGAAAAAGAGTAGTTGTTTACGCTTGGTACGATAACGAACATGGTTATACTTGTCAGGTTATTCGTATGGCTAAATACATTGCAAAGGTGAGAAGGTTAACGTATTACTAAAAATAAAGCTAGCTAACTTATAGGATATTTAAATAACATTTAGCAGTTGACACTGCTTATTTAACGATATAGAATTTATGTTTGAAAATTTACAGGATAAATTAGAAAGTGCTTTTAAATCGCTTAAAGGTCAAGCGAAAATAACAGAGCTTAATATCGCAACTACGGTTAAAGAAATCAGAAGAGCCCTAGTTGATGCGGATGTTAACTACAAAATTGCCAAAGAATTTACAGACAAGATTAAAGAGGAAGCTTTAGGTCAAAATGTTCTTACTGCGGTTTCTCCTGGTCAACTCATGACTAAAATTGTAAAGGATGAGTTAGCCAATTTAATGGGAGGTGAAGCAGCAGAATTTCATATTAAAGGCTCTCCAGCGGTTATTCTCATAGCCGGTTTACAAGGAAGTGGAAAAACAACTTTCACCCACAAATTAGCGCATTATCTAAAAACGAAAAAAGGAAAAAATCCGCTAATGGTTGCAGGTGATGTTTATCGTCCAGCCGCTGTGGATCAATTAAAAACCTTAGGTGCAGGAATCAACATTCCTGTATTTTCGGACGAAGGAAATACCAATCCAGTAGATATTGCAGAAAAAGCAATTGCTCATGCCAAGGCGCAAGGCTATAATGTGGTGATTGTGGATACTGCTGGTCGTTTAGCGGTTGACGAAAGCATGATGAATGAAATTGCCGCGGTGAAGGCAGCAGTTCAGCCAGACGAAACACTTTTTGTAGTGGATTCTATGACGGGTCAGGATGCGGTTAACACGGCTCAGGCCTTTAACGATAGAATAGATTTTGATGGTGTTGTTTTAACCAAATTAGATGGGGATACCCGTGGTGGTGCTGCGCTTACGATCAAATACACGGTTAACAAGCCAATTAAATTTGTTTCAACTGGAGAAAAAGTAGATACGCTAGATGTTTTTCATCCAGATCGTATGGCTCAAAGAATTCTTGGCATGGGAGACATCATCTCTTTTGTGGAAAGAGCCCAACAACAATTTGATGAAAAAAATGCTGCCGAACTACAAAAGAAAATTGCCAAAAACGAGTTTAACTTTAACGACTTTTTAACCCAGCTAAACCAAATTAAAAAGATGGGTAATATCAAGGATCTTCTTGGTATGATTCCAGGTCTTGGCAAAGCAGTTAAGGATATTGATATTAGTGATGATGCCTTTAATAAAGTGGAGGCCATTATTTTCAGTATGACCCCAGCAGAACGACTGAACCCAGAACTAATGAACGGTAACAGAAGAAAAAGAATTGCCGACGGTAGTGGAAATAGCGTGCAAGAAGTAAATCAATTCTTAAAGCAATTCGAAGAAATGCGTAAGATGATGAAGAAAATGCAAAATATGGGACCTGCAAGCAAAATGATGAAGGGTTTTGGCTTAGGCAGATAAGGCTATACACATAGAGCTCTTAAGCGCTTTTAATTAGCTCAGAAGCTTCTCCATTTTTCAATTCTTTTCGAATTAGCCACAGCATAAAAAGCACATAGAAAACGCTTGCGCTGCCACTTAAGATTACATTAGCGGGGTAAAATAAAAAGAGCCCATAAGCAGAAAATAAACCACCTATAGTTGCTGGTAATAAACCGTACCATAGAGCTAAATACAAGAACCATACGAAATTAGCTTTCTTAGTTTGCTTGAGGTGCAAGTATAAATTCACTAAAAGGCTTTTTAATAAGAACATAAAAGCCACCAAAGGGTATAAAAAAGAATAAGACTCTTCTTCACCCAAATTCAAAGATTTATCTACTAGCATTTGTAAACTTAGTACCAAGCATAAGACAAAACTGAAAGCCAAAGAGAAGACCCATAGCGGCATGCTGGCATATATTTTCTCCCAAGACTTCTTTCCCCAATTTTTAAAAAATTGCAGATAATCCATAAAATTAATGGGTTCTAAAAATAAAGTTAATACAGTAAGAAGTACATGCATTGCAAAGGCAAAAGCAAACAAACCATTAAAAACAGTATAAACTCCGTCATGTACCTCTTTAAAAACCAAACCAGAAAAATAAAACACTACAAAAACATTAAATGCCACCCAATAATTTGGCAAATTCTGATATTGTAATTCTTCTCTCATATTTCTATAGACCCCCAGAATTGCCCAAATTGCAAAAACAAGGAGACTAAGCGTTTCAAAAAAGTCTGAATTTATAGCTAGTCCATACCAAGTAAAATCGTTTAAATCTGTTTTAAAGCTCGACGCAATTGCCTTTAAAATCAAGAAAAAAGCAATTAATAAAAATGGCCTGCCACTTAAATTTGTGGTATCTGGAGAGTCTTGCTTTTGTCGCACTACCAAGAGACTCAAAACTAAAGAAGAGGCGTGCAAAAAGAGGGTTCCCAAGAATAAATGAAAGAGAGATAAAAGGGAATGATCTCGACTACTAAAGCTTGCTAAAGTGGCTATACTTAAAAAGATAGCACCTACCAGCCAATGCATGGCTGTAGGTCCAAATAACTTTCCAAAGGACATATCTAAGGCAGATATAGCCGACATTTTCTGATAAACCCAAGTTCTATTCCTTAGCTCAGAAAGGAGCGCATTGGATAGCGAAAAACTTCCCCAAATACTGGTAATCACAATAAAAAAACCAATACTAATAGCGTAAATATTTCCAGAAGTGCTCTCATCACTTATACTCGTGGTTAGAAACAAAGCAAGAAAATAAACTACTACAATACCTATAAAACTAGCCTTGCTAAAGTATAGCCAAACATTCTTTTTAAGTTCCGTCAAATTCATATTACTTATTTTCTATACTTTCAAAATATTTATCCTGCATTCTTTTCTCCATCGCTTCAAAATGAAAAATCTTATGGCCCTTTTCCACTAAATACCGCAGTAAAGCAACTTGCTTATCTTTGTCGTCAGAAAACCAAATTCGAACACCTCTCCTTTCTTCTTGCAATTGAAGCTCTGGGGCATAAGCCTTAACACTAGCAATTAAACCTGCTGTATCATCTAAGCAAGAAATAAGCAAGCCAACTACATTTTCTACTTCCACATTATCGAAGCGAGAGCTAGCTTTATCCTCAAATAAAACACCATCACGAATTACAACAAGCTCCGTAGCATATTCCTCCAATTCCGCTAGAATATGCGAGGAGATGATTAAGCTCATCCCATCATCTCGCAGTTTCAAAAAGAGTTTACTTAAACTCAATCTCGCTTCCGGATCTAAGCCTGAGGCAGGCTCATCTAACACCAAATAATCGGGTCTAGATATAATGGCTTGACCAATAGCTAAGCGTTGGCGCATACCGCGAGAAAGCGCTATAGCTTTTTCATTTAATTTATCGCCAAGGGCTATTTGATCTATCGTTCTTTGAATAGCTTCATCTACCAAACTTGCATCCATCGCATGGCAGCCCGCTGCATATTGCAAATGTTGTTTTACGGTCAAATTATCATACAAACCAAAAAAATCAGGTAAGTAGGCCAATTTTCGATGGGCTTCTCGAGGTTGCTCGTAAACATTAATATCATCTATAAAAACCTTACCTTGCGTTGGTTTCATCAAGCCAACCATACATTTAATTAAGGTAGTTTTACCTGCACCATTCGGACCAACCAGGGCGGTTATAGCATGTTTTTTAAACTCAACATCTATATTTTGTAAGGCACGATATTTATAATAATCATGACTTAAATTTTTTACGGATATCATAGATCAAATATAATAATTATGTCCAAATTGTTTTGTTAATGTGCATCCGCTATTAATGGCTTTAGCTAAAAAATGTAACTTTGTTTTTTTACACCCTAAATGAACGATTATGCCCATAAGAATGGTAAAAGATAAAAGCGCTAATACCGGCGGTAATAAGATCCCTAATATTGGTGGTGGAGGTGGAAATCCTGGAAGTGGTTGCCTCACTGCTCTCCTACCACTTTTATTAAAAAATCCTAAGTTGCTTCTACTGGTACTTGTTCTTGGAGCAGCCTATTATTTTATAGCTGGACCTCAACAATTTGCAGAAACCACAAGCGCCGTATTTCAGACTGGAGGAAAGTTTGATGAAGCTGTTTATGATCAAGCGGAGGTATTTGAAGCTCTTGCAGATAATGTAAAAAATCCTCTTCCTGCTCAAGTTAGCTTGTTAGAATTTTGTCCGAAGCGACTTAATCAAGGGCAGCAAGGATCTTGTGTAGGTTGGTCTAGTTCGTATGCTGCTCGAACCATACTTTATGCAAGACAAACAGGAAAATCGCCAAACTCAGTGGCTTTTAGCCCGTCTTCTCTCTATAATCAAATTAAATTACCTGGCTGTCAGGGTGCTTACATTCAAAATGCTATGGAAACCATGAAAAACAAAGGTGTTCTTCCCTTTAATGAGTTCCCCTACGATGAAACTACTTGTAGCATAATGCCCGATAATCAAGATTATAACCAAATGTCTGCCTATAAAACTAAAGGTTTTAATCGCTTAACAAAAAGTGGCAACGATTACAAAGTGGATATGCTTGCCATAAAACAAAATTTAGCCCAAGGCGCACCGGTGGTAGTAGGAATGATGGTTGGGGGAAGTTTTATGTCGGACATGATGGGCAAAAGCACATGGAAGCCAAGTCAGACTGACTATTATATGAATGGTTTTGGTGGTCATGCTCTTTGCGTAATTGGCTATGACGACGATAAAAATGGAGGCTCTTTTGAAATTATGAACTCTTGGGGCGAAGAATGGGGAAACAAAGGAGTTTTCTTTATTTCTTATCAAGACTTCTACCACTTTACGAAAGAGGCATACGGCCTCTACCCTATGGGAAATGCAAAAGAAGCAAAGGTAAGTCAGTTAGAGGTTGACTTTGGTTTAGTGAAAAATACCGATGAAAAAAACATAGCATTTGAACAAGTAAATGGCAATTTGTTTAGAACGAGCAAGCCAATTAAAATTGGAGATCAGTTCAAAATAGAAGTGCGCAATAATGCCGAATGCTATACCTATATTTTCGGAATGGAAAGCGATAAAAGCTCTTATGTTTTGTTTCCTTATACCGCCAAACACTCGCCTTATTGTGGTATAACGGGAACCCGACTTTTTCCTAGCGACTATTCTATGGAAGCAGATAATATTGGTTCTCAAGATTTTATGGCGGTAGTAATTTCATCTTCGCCGCTCGATTACAATGCCTTGAATAGCGCTATCAACAAAGCTCCTGGTTCAACTTACCAAGAAAAATTGAATTCAGCACTTGCCAATAAAATGATGAGTGGCCTAAGCTTCAAACCAGGAAACACCATTAGCTTTGCAGGCAATTTGAGTCCAAATACCGTAGCAGCCGTGGTAATGCAAATTGACAAGAACTAATGCTTTCTTTTTGGGAAAAATCAAGCTTCCTTCACTATAATTACCTTATTGTTGGTGGTGGTATAGTGGGTTTTTCTACCGCTATAGAATTAAAGAAAAAAAATCCTAAAGCAAGTGTACTTGTAGTAGAGGCTGGTCTTTTGCCTACCGGAGCGAGCACTAAAAATGCCGGTTTTGCTTGTGTGGGAAGTTTAAGCGAGATGCTCGCAGATTTAGAAAATCATAGTGAAGAAGAGCTTATCGCCTTGAGTAAGTTACGAAGGGAAGGCCTAAATTTGCTAAGAAAGAACTTAGGCGATAAAAACATGGATTATCAAGCTAGTGGCAGTCACGAGTTACTTTTTGAGCACGAGCTTCCTTTACTAGATCAAATCCCAAAACTCAATCAAATTTTAGCACCTAATTTTGGAGAGAATACCTTTAGCGAAAAATCTCTAAAAGAAGCAAATTTTGGTTTTAGTTCCGATGTAAAAGCCCTCGTGTTTAATCAAGTAGAAGGTTCCATACATACCGGAAAAATGATGAAGAACTTAATTCTAAAAGCACAAAGTTTGGGAGTTGAATACAAAACTCTAGCTAAGGTAAATCGAATAGAAGAGGATAGTTCTAGCGTTCATGTTTTTATTGAAGGGCAAGAGTTTAGTTTAACAGCAGACAATGTGGTGCTTTGCACCAATGCTTTTACAAAAACTTTTTTGCCAGACTTAGATTTGGAGCCTGGACGTGGACAAGTACTCGTAACGGAGAAGATTCCAAACTTAAAACTAAAAGGTATCTTTCATTTTGATAGCGGTTATTATTATTTCAGGGAAATAGAAGGAAGGGTGTTATTTGGTGGTGGAAGGAACATGGATTTTGAAGCCGAAAAAACCAATGACTTTGCACTGAATTCTAAAATCCAGCAGGACTTAGAAACAAAATTAAAGACGCTTATTTGTCCGAAGCATGAAGTAAAAATTGCCATGCGTTGGACAGGCATTATGGCTTTTGGAAGAAACAAACTACCCTTTGTTGAACGTCTTAGTCAAGGCCTTTGGGCAGGCGTTCGTTTAGGCGGCATGGGCGTTGCCATAGGTAGTAAACTCGGAGAAATATTAAGTTCTAAGCTTTTGGAAGAAGGTAATTGACTTGCTTAGATTTTTTTCAAAATCTTCAACATAAGTACAGTCAATTTTTCAAAATTTTCTAGCTTTTGTTCCGTATCCATATGCCCTATAAGACTATGATTAAAACGACCTTTCTTAGCTTCTAAAGGAAAAACAATAAAGGACTTAAGGTGAATCAATAACTCTTGAACATCCCTATCGATTAGCCCCTGTAAAAAAGCTTCATCCTTAGATTTAAATACATAGAGCTCGTCCAACTCTGGATTTCCTATAACAATATCTTGTGCTCCAAAGGCCTTACCTATCTTCTGAAATAGTTTATTTCTAGCAATTTTAAATTCCTCTAAATTGCCTTGATAATAAATACTCAGGTCAGTATAGGTTGTTTTGTTTTTACCTCCTGTTTTGTAGGAATATAGCTTGATTTCAAAATTATCTAATTTCCCATAAACATAGGGATAGGTGTAATTCCACAAGATACCTTTAGATTCGGGAAAATAAGCTAAGCCGAATTTATCTGCATACAACTTATAAAAGTTGATCACTTTATTCATTTGCTTACGCTCCATCTTAATAGCAAAATAAACAATTACTACTGTAAGCAAGGGCATCAAAACAAAGGGTAAAACGGTAACTAGCAAAGACTCGCTCATAACTATATTTTTACGCCTTGGTATAAGGCTTCTCTTCTTGCTTTATTGGCATCATCACTTATATAATCGTCGAAAGTGGTAAACTGTTTATCGATGCAGCCATTCGGACCAAATTCAAATATTCTATTGGTAGAGGTTTGCATAAAATGGTGATCTTGGGTGGTAAGTAAGGCTACTCCTTGAAAATCTTTCACACCATTATTGAAGGCCGTAATAGACTCTAAATCTAGATGCGAAGTAGGCTCGTTTAAAAGGATAACATTAGCTTGTTGCAACATGATTCTAGAAACCATACAACGAACTTTCTCCCCTCCCGAAAGTACCTTAACGCTTTTGAAACTTTCTTCACCCGTAAACAACATCTTACCTAAGAAGCCTCTTACAAAAGCTTCTTCTTTGTTTGTACTATATTGACGCAACCAATCAATAAGGTTGGCATCATTGCCTTCAAAAAATTCGGAATTTTCGTTTGGCAGGTAGGCGTGTTTAACAGTAACTCCCCACTCAAATCTTCCCGATGTAGGCTTTAATTCTCCGCTTAAAATTTTATAAAAAGCATCTACAGCGCGACTATCTCTAGATATAACACCCACTTTGTCTCCTTTCGTCAAATTTAAGTTAAGTCCAGAAAATAATACCTCGCCATCCTTCTCATAGCCCAAATCAAATAATTGCAAAATTTGATTTCCCAATTCTCTTTCTTGCATGAAAATAATAGCTGGATACTTTCTGCTAGAGGCCTTCATTTCATCTACATTAATCTTATCTAAGGCCTTCTTTCTACTTGTCGCTTGCTTACTCTTTGCAGCATTCGCGCTGAAACGAGCAATAAAGTCTTTTAACTCTTTAATTTTTTCTTCAGCCTTCTTGTTTTTAGATGCTCTTTGAGAAAGAATCAATTGAGAACTCTCATACCAAAAACTATAATTACCTGTGAATAGCTGGATTTTTCCAAAATCAATATCTGCAACATGCGTACAAACCGCATCTAAAAAGTGTCTGTCGTGCGAAACTACAATCACTGTATTTTGATAATCTGCTAAAAAATTCTCTAACCACGAAATAGTTTCTACATCCAAATCATTGGTAGGCTCATCTAGTACTAACACATCTGGATCACCAAAAATAGCTTGAGCTAATAGAACACGAATTTTTTCATTAGCAGTAAGATCAGACATTAATTTTTCTTGTTTTTCTTTCGAAATTCCAAGATTGCTTAACAATTCCGAAGCATCACTTTCTGCATTCCAACCATTTAAATCGGCAAACTCTGCTTCCAAATCGCCAGCCTTGATACCATCTTCTTCCGTAAAATCCTCCTTAGCATAAAGAGCATCCTTTTCTTTCATGATGGCATAAAGTACCGTGTGCCCCATGATCACTGTTTCAAGAGCACTATAATTGTCGTAGGCGAAATGATTTTGTTTTAGTACCGATAAACGAGCTCCAGCTTCCAATTCTACCGAACCGCTTGTGGGGTCTTGCTCACCAGTTAATATTTTTAGGAAAGTCGATTTTCCCGCACCATTCGCCCCTATAATGCCGTAGCAATTACCTTTGGTGAATTGAACATTCACTTCGTCGAATAGTACTCGTTTTCCAAATTGTAAAGAAATATTATTTGCTGTAAGCATGATGAATTATGATTTAGGTGATTTTAAATTTCGAGCGGCAAAGATAGGGATTAATTCTGAATATACTGTCTTTAATAAGGACTTTAAGCTAGTTGAAATAGGCCTAATCTAATGGTCTTTCAAGTCTGAAATAAGTTTAGAATAGAGACAATAAAAATTGTTTAATTTTACTTTAAATCTAGTGGCAGTGTTGAGAGTATTCAGAGCAATATTAATTTTTCTTCAGCAAGTTTATCCTCCTTTGCTAGTAAGCTTAGTGCTCTTTCCCATATTACTAAGCTATTTAATCAATGCAGATTTAGCAGATTCTAGAAATATTCTTATCCAATTAGTATGGCTACCATTTTTCACCTTATCCTATTTACTTTTTCAAAAAAAATGGATCTATCGGCTAGCCGCATGCTTCTACTTTATCACTGGAAGTTTAGAAATTATTCATTGGAGTTTGTTAAAGGGTCCGATAAGTGTTTTAAGCCTAATAGCTCTGGTAAATACCAATCCTTCAGAAAGTTCAGAAAGTTTAGAAATACTCTTAGTAAAGGAGCCCTATGGACTGCTAGCACTCCTCCCCTTTATTGCCCTTTTTGTT
This sequence comes from Chitinophagales bacterium, assembly GCA_020635975.1. Taxonomy (GTDB): domain Bacteria; phylum Bacteroidota; class Bacteroidia; order Chitinophagales; family UBA8649; genus JAFMKE01. The sequence goes on along the minus strand of JACJYT010000008.1, from coordinate 56,791 downwards.
TATAATTTATGGAAGATTCAAACGCCCAAGAAAGAGAATATTTCTAAGCTCGCCCTTCTTATGGTAGCCCTAATTTCTTTGGCCTTTATTGGGGAGAATTGGTACAAAAATCGATTGATAAGAAAAGGTATTCCACCCGTAGTTAGTACACTAGCATCTTTTCTTACGGAAATGAAAACTTATGAGGAAGCAATGCAAAGTACTGCAGCGAGAAAGGTGAATATCAGTTTTGATCTTAGCCTAAACCAGCAAACTGTGGTCTTAATTATTGGAGAATCCTGCAATAGAAACCACATGAGTTTGTATGCTTATCATAGAAATACTAACCCCTTGCTTACGCAAAGACAGGATTTACTATGTTTTAGCAATGTAGTATCTGGCTATTCTAATACCATAAGTTCTGTTCTCGCAATGCTCAGTAATTCGAATGTCGAAAATCCAATACCAGTAAATGAAAGTGTTGATTTGATCGATATTTTCCATTCTGCTGGCTATGAAACTTATTGGATTTCGAACCAAAGTCCTATTGGAGTTTGGGACAATATAATAACTAAGTTTGCTAATAAATCCGACCATAAGATTTTTGTAAATAACACCACGAATAATTCTCTCGATGCCAACAATAACGCCTCTTACGATGAACGTCTTTTTCTTCCTTTTCAAGAAGCTTTGAAGGCAGACTACGATAAGAAATTAATTATCCTTCATTTAATGGGCAACCATGTAAGTTATAAAAAGAGATATCCCTCTACTTTTAATTTGTTTAATGCTGCAACAGAAAAAGAGGAGATTATAGCACATTACGACAACTCGATTTTGTACAACGATTTTGTGTTAGACAGCTTGCTTCGCTCTCTAGAAAAGAATGAGCAAAATCCTAGTTTTGCCTTATACCTTGGCGATCATGGCGAGAACGTATACGATGAAGGCAAAAATATGGGTCATGATTATAGTGGCAAGCTACCTAAAGCCAATGTAGAAATTCCATTTATACTTTGGTTCTCCCCTAGCTTTAAGAGCAAAAATGAGGCGCTCCACTCTTGGCTCGAAACTCGCACTAATGTAGCCTATGTGAGCGACGATTTATTTCATTCCATCCAAAGCCTAAGCGGCATTAAGAGTGAACTCTATGAAGCGGAGAGAAGTCTTTTTGATAGTCTTTACCAAGCCAAGCCGAGGATATTGGAAGATGGCTATGATTATGATGCCGAATACTAAGGCCGAATATAGTATTTCAAAGAATATTTACCAGCCTTGAGCAAGTATTGGGGATAGGCTTTTCGACCCCAAGAATTATCGCCCCCTACACCAGCTTGAGCATAGTCGATATTCAGCCATAAATAGTTTCTATCTGGAATTTCGATGCTCGTTTTACCTAGCTTTTCTTTGCCCTCATCCAAATCTTCTAAACTATGGTTCCAAGTACTGAAATTGAAGCTTTGTCCGAGCAAAGCAATAGTATCCTTAGGCGCTAATAAATTCATATAGTAAACCTCGGTTCTGTTACCATATTCTTGCGGACGAATATAAGGAAACTCTTGTGGAGCTATATTATATTGTGGTTTAGACCTCATGTTGATATAATGTTCACCAAACCATTGTCCGAGTTTTCGATCTGAATAATTTTCATCCGGACCATAACCCAAATATTCCACAAAATCATAGTCTTTGGGCAACTTTAAGTAACTTCCTATCTTAGGAATTTCCTTGCCTTTCTTTAGCTCAAAATCTATTTGTACTTCTAATTCTCCGTCGGGGTAAATCTTATAGTTATAGATTATTTTGCCCTTTCCTTTTGGAAGTTTATAAGTAGCCACAATAAAATAATGCGTTTTACTTTCGCCTAAACGCAATCTACTCAAGTTGCTTTTATCGGCGGCATCTCGCCAATAAGCAAGGCGTTTTGGAGCACCATTACCATAATCATTATCTGTAGAAGCTCTCCAAAAACTTGCTCTAGGTCCCTCTATAAATACCACTTTATCTTCAAAACTAAAATTGTGCAAATAACCCTGACTATCTAATTCTAAACGCAACTTTTCGTTCGAGATGCAGAGTCTTTTATTGCAATGTTCCACTGCAAAATTTGCTTCAAGACTATCCCTCTCCAATGCTGGAATTTGCATTTTATTAAGCTCAAAAGTTTGGGAATATACTTCGCCCTTGTGGTGCACAAAAAAGTTAATGTAACTCGCTTCTTCATGTGTCTTAAATACAAATACCGTATCGCTTAATGCAGCGCAATGCAAGCCCTTAATACTTTCAAAATGTCCGAAACCATTAAGCTGTCGCCAATTTGCCCAGAGCTCAATATTCTCCAAATCTTCACTACTATGCTCGTTAAGTAAACGATAAGTAGTATCGTTAATTTGTTCTAACTGAATAGCACTTTGAATGTTTTTAAAAGCACTTGCTCCAGGGTGTAATTTTCCATCTGAACTTAAGAGTCCATTAGCACAAAAATTTTGATCATTTGCTACCCCTTTTGCTTCAAAATGACCGCCATAAGCTAAAAAGGCTCGTCCATTTTCATCCTTCTTCCACAAGCCCTGATCTCGCCAATCCCATACAAATCCTCCTTGAACTTGTTTTTCTTCTCGAATAAAATCCCAAAGTTCTTTTAGGTTACCAGAACTATTCCCCATAGCATGGGCATATTCAATCCATATAAAAGGTCGCTCCTTATCTTTGGCAATAATCTTCTTTACTTTTTTGATTGGAGCATACATATTTCCGTTAAAATCGGAGTGCTTAGTCTTTATCCAATTCAAGAAAAAATGACGCTCATTAAATACAGGTCGCTCTGGATCTAAACTCTTCAGCATAGCATAAGCCTCTACCATAGTAGGTCCAGTTCCTGTTTCATTACCAACACTCCACATAATAATACTGGTATGATTTTTATCTCTTTCATACATGTTCTTTATGCGACTTAAGATAGCTTCTTTAAAATCTGCATCCTTTGCCAAATTGTTAAAAGGCTTAAACATCATATAGTAATGGCCTTCCACATTCGCTTCATCGCAAACATAGATTCCAAGCTCATCACACAAGTCGTAAAAGGCAGGGTGATTTGGATAATGCGAAGTGCGAATAGCATTGAAATTTAAAGATTTAATTAACTCTAAATCTTGACGCATATCTTCTAGATTAAAAGCATAGGGAGCATAGCCTGTGGCATGTCCCCATTTCGCATCATGTTCATGCCGATTTAAGCCCTTAATTAGGGCTGTATCTCCGTTGATAAGGAAGATACCGTTCTTTATTTCCAATTTCTTAAATCCAAACTTTTGATCTATGGTTTGTATCAGCTCATTCTCTTCATTCAACAAGTCAATTTTAAGGGTGTACAAACTCGGATTTTCGGCCGACCAAGGGCTAATATTCTCTAGTACCGCTTCAAAGTTTAGCTTCTCTTTCAAGGTTCGAAACTCATCTGTTATGGCACCTAGTCCTTCATCTAAAACACAGGTGGCAAAGCGAGTTAATAACAAGCTATCTTCGTCTAAAATACGAAGCCTTACATTTACTTTAGACTTGCGACTAGATTCAGAATGCAATTCTACTTCTAGGTTCAAAATTCCATTTCTATAACTACTGTCTAGACTTGCACTAAGTGTATAATCATAGATTTCTACTTGCGGTACTTTATACAAAAAAACATCTCGTTCAATGCCGCTTAAGCGCCACATGTCTTGATCTTCTAAATAGCTGCCATCGCAATAGCGGTATACCTCTATGGCAAGGTCATTCTTCCCCATTTGCAGGTACTGTGCAACATCAAATTCAGAAGGTAATTTACTGTCTTCGCTATAGCCAACATAAGAGCCATTCAACCAAAGAAAAAAACAAGAATTTACTCCCCCTAAATGCAAGCGTAAGTTATTTTCTTGTGGATTAAAATCGTCGTATAAGGTGAAGCTATACTTGTAAGAACCTACAGGATTAAAATCGCGAGGCACCTTAGGCTTATCTGGCTTAAATGGATATTTCCAATTCGTGTAAATGGGATAATCATAGCCAAACAATTGCCAATTTCCCGGCACAGGAAGGTCTTCCCAGGCACTTACGTCATAAGCTGGCAAATAAAAGTCTCGTGGGCGTTCCTCTGGTGTATTCGCATGATGAAATTTCCATACCCCATTTAATAAAAGATAGTTTGGATTTTTGGTAAACTCTCTTAGCTCACTTTGGGTATCAAAGAGGAAAAAAGCATGGGCATCGCACTTATTTTCTTGAAACAAAACGGGATTCTCTATATAAGAATATTGTGCTTTTGAAAAAAATGCACTGAAGAGTAAAGGAAGGATTAGAAATTTTTTCATTCTTTCAAAAATAAAAATATTAGAATTTACAATAGAATAATACGCGGTATAAATTTATCTCTGCGATTTAGTAGTATATTAAGATATATTTATATATTCGTTCTAAAATACATTTATGAAAGTTTTATTGTTGAAGTTCTTATTCGTTTTAGCTCTGCTTAGCAGTTTTTCCTTTGCTCAAAACATTCGCGATATTCAGGGCAATGAATATACTACAAGACGAATTGGAAATCAAACTTGGACAACTCAAAACTTGCTTGTTAGCAAGTTTAAAAATGGAGATGCTATACTTAAGGCAAAGACAAAAGCGGAATGGGTAAATGCAAATCAATCGAGAACTCCGGCTTGTTGTTGCTTTAAATTTATAGATGCTAATTGCCAGAAATATGGCATGTTATATAACTGGTACGCTGCAGTAGATTCTCGTGGATTAGCTCCAGAGGGTTGGCGAGTACCTTCAGACCAAGATTTCACTAAATTAACCACCTACCTTGGTGGCCCATCAAAAGCTGGGCACAAGCTAAAATCAAAAAAAGGTTGGTATTACAACTCTAGCGGCATAAATGGATCCAATAGTTCTAAATTTAATGGAAGCGCTACTGGAGAAATATCAGAGATAGGATGGTTCTACGCAGAAAACCAAATGGCCTATTATTGGAGTACTACTCCAGGTCCATCAAACAATGCTTATGGTTTAGGACTATGGAGACATTCTAAAACATCAAGAAGACCATTGTATCCACAGGGCTATGGCTTTGCCATTAGGTGTATTAAAAACTAAGAAAAAAGTAACTTAGGCTTAGCCCTTTTTCGTACTTCTAATAGCCGCTTCTAATTGGTCCCACATTTCGCTTGGCACCATTTCCAAGTTATTAAACTGTCCAGCTCTAAGCCATTCTCCACCATCAAGGGTAACACATTCGCCGTTCATATAATCTGCAAAATCGGATACCATAAAGGCTGCTAAGTTGGCTAATTCTTGGTGTTCGCCCACTCTCTTTAGCGGAACTTGCTTGCTGATATCTAAATCTTCTTTTAATTGTCCAGGTAATAATCTATCCCAAGCTCCTTTTGTTGGAAAAGGACCTGGAGCAATAGCATTAAAACGAATATTGTACTTCGCCCATTCTACAGCTAAAGACCTCGTCATGGCTAATACACCGCCCTTTGCACAAGCAGATGGAACAACAAAGCCAGAACCTGTCCAAGCATAAGTAGTTACAATATTAAGTACATTTCCTTTTTCCTGCTTGTTAGCAATCCAATGTTTTCCAAAAGTTAAGGTACAATTGATGGTCCCCATTAAAACAATATCGATAATGGTTTTAAACGCATTGGCAGATAATCTTTCTGTTGGACTTATGAAATTTCCAGCAGCGTTATTTAAGAGGATATCTACTTTGCCGAATTTAGCTAGTGCTGCATCTCGCATGGCTTCCACTTGGGCTAAATCACGAACATCACATTGCACAGCTAAGCACTGAGATCCCGTTTCTGCTTCTAGTTCTTTAGCTGTTTCTTGAAGTAATTCTAAGCGTCGACTACTAATTACAGTATTGGCACCAAGTTCCATAAAGTATTTGGTCATGGCCTTTCCTAAACCAGATCCTCCTCCAGTTACAACAATAGTTTTTCCTTTCAGAGCATCCGCTCTAAGCATTCCTTCAGTAATTTTCATGTTTAAAGTGTTTATTTCAGTCAAAAATAAACAAAAATCTAGCTAGAACTAGAAACTTAAGAGTAATTAACTATCTAAAACTTGGACAATAGCCTTTATTGCTACCCAATTTGCAAGAAACATTAAAAAGTATAAAAAAGTAGGCATCACTTTTATCCGAATTTCCTCTTTTCTTGTCTTCCAAATTGCTTGTATCCAAATTATCTCCGCGATAAGAAAGAGCTCTAGCATCAGCGGCAATGGCAGTGATGTAGTTATTGTCGTAGTAATCTAAATTAGGATAGACAGTACTTACATCATCTATATAATCGGTAAAGGTATGGCGATACTGAACTTCCATACCTATGGCCCAGTTTCTTCCAACATTTAATTTTCCTCCGAAAGAAACAGGTATATTTAAAGCAATCTTAGAATATTTCGTTCTATTGGGATATTCAATTAAGCCCTGTCCCTCTGTACCTAATTCTTGCAGATTAACCCATTCGCCATTCAATTTAGCCTTTGGATTAAAGTAAAAACCACCTACACCAAAACCAATATAAGGAGTAAATCGATGTTTATAATGACCTATTTTATAAGGTAAAATATTCCATTCTAACATCATAGTAAGATCCATAACATTGGATCTGAAATGCAAATTTCTCCCCTCTCTGCCTGTACCAATACTCGATAAAGCATCACTGCCGTACAACTGTCCAACATTCATCCCCGCTCTAAAACTCAAGAATTTATGAAAGTTACTTCTGTAAAACACGCCCACAGCAGGTCGGAAGGCCTTTCCTTGTGTTTCGCCAAAAAACCAAGGCTTATTATTTTTTGCTAAATCGCCTAAATAATTCGCTACACCTACAGAAAATCCAAGCTCATGGTTCTGTTTGTCGTAAGATTGCGCTTGACTATAAGCTACTAGGAGTAAGCTAGATAAAAAAAGTAAAATAAGATTTTTCATAATTAAAATTGCTTCGTGCTAAGTAAAACCAAAGTGCAGGCTTCTTGCACTTCAATTCCTTTTTCTTTTAGCAAGGTATAAAACTCGGGGTTTTCCGTGCCCGGATTAAAAATAACTCTTCGCGGATGTAAACGAAGAATATAGTCGTAATATTCTTTTTGAATACGTGGATTTATATAAAGAGTAACCGTATCGACCTGTTTAAAGTCTGGCTTTTCAGTATAAAACTCAAGATTTCCAATGCTCCCCTTTCTAGAAGCAAGGGCAAGAACTTCATGTCCAAACTTTTGCAACATTAAGATCGCCTTATTCGAATAGCGTTCGGGGTGCTCGCTAGCACCAATAACTAAGGTAAGCATAGAACAAAGTTAGTTAAAATTATTCAAATTCATTTAAAATCCTAGTATCAAGGATGCTTTGAAAATTGATAAATTGTTAATAAAAATTAAGAATTAAAATAAATGGCTAAGATAAAATTAAACTAACTTTACTCCTTCTATGAGTTATATCGTTTCCGCTAGAAAATATCGTCCGAAAACCTTTGAAGATGTGGTTGGCCAAGAGCAAATTACCACTACTTTAAAGCGTTCTATAGAAACCGATCATCTAGCTCAAGCTTTTTTGTTTTGTGGTCCGAGAGGGGTTGGTAAAACCACCTGCGCCCGTATTATGGCCAAAGCGGTTAACACTGGTCAGACAGAAAAACTAGATGAAATTCAAGAAGATTTTTCTTTCAATATCTTCGAGTTAGATGCCGCCTCCAACAATAAGGTGGATGATATGCACCAACTTATTGCTCAGGTTCGTATCCCTCCTCAAAATGGAAAGTATAAAATTTACATCATAGATGAGGTTCATATGCTATCTCAAGCAGCTTTTAATGCTTTCTTGAAAACGCTTGAGGAGCCACCACCTTATGCTATTTTCATACTTGCCACCACAGAAAAGCACAAGATTCTACCAACCATACTTTCTCGTTGTCAGATTTACGATTTTAAGCGTATTTCGGTGGTCGACATCGTTAAGCACTTGCAAAATATTGCTCAAGAAGAAGGCATTAGCGCCGATGAAAGTGCTTTGCACATAGTAGCAGAGAAAGCAGATGGCGCTTTAAGAGACGCTCTATCTATTTTTGATAGATTAGTAAGTTTTGCCGGAAACAATTTGACTTATGAAGCTGCCGTTAGTAGCCTTAATGTATTAGATTACGATTATTTTTTTAGAATTACTGAAAGTCTAATGAGCTCGGATTTGGCTGCAGCCATGCTCTTGTTTGATGAAATTCTCTACAATGGCTTTGAGGGCGATCATTTTATTAATGGACTGAGTAATCACTTTAGAAATTTATTGGTTTGTAAAGATCCAAGAACGATAAAACTTTTGGAACTAAGCGAAAGTTTAAAGCAGCGCTACTTGGATCAAGCAAGTATTTGTCCGCAAAGTTTTTTAATCAACTCCCTAAGTTTGGCTTCCGATTGCGATGTTAACTATGCACAAAGTATAAATAAACGCTTATTGGTAGAAAGCAGCTTAATGAAGATGGCCTTTCTATCAAGTTTAAGCGATGGTGAGCAGCTAGGAAATATTCTGGCCGAAAAAAAAAACACTCCTAAGCAAGTAATTCCAAAAGAAACTATCGCTCCTACAAAGCCCGAAGAAAAGGCTGTTGCTATGGAAGCCAATGCAATACCTAAAAAATTATTAGAAGAAAAAAAGCCTGAACCAGAACCAAGGCGGAGTTCTAGCATTAGTTTAAACCTAGATGATTTAGCCAAGGGTTTAGAGGAAGAGGAAAAGCAAGTAGTAGAAAGCGCAACAATAGAAGAAGAACAAGAACCTAGAGGCAATTTAGAGTTAAACACTGCAAATCTAAATCTCGCTTGGAAAGAAATGTTGGTTCATATTCAAGAAAACATAAGCAAGAGTCTTTTTGAAATCATTAACGACAAGGAGCCTACGCTTAAAGGTAAGGTGATTGAAATAATTGCAGATAGTAGTGTAGAAAAAACCTTGATTCTTAAAGAAATCCAAAGCATTAGTCGCTTTTTGAAAGGAAGTTTTAAGGAAAGTAATTTCGAAATTGAAATTCCGGTAGAAGAGAACGAGAAAAAACAAAAAGTAATATTAAATCAGAAAGATAAATTTCAACGCATGCTCGAAGCGAATCCAAGTCTACTAAAACTAAAAGAAGACTTAGACTTAGAGTTAGAGCTATAAACTAGATGCTATGAGAAAAATAAGTATTTTCCTATTCCTAATTCCCCTACTCTTCTCGTGCAAGCAAAAAGTAGAGAAACTTTACCAACACGACTTTGAAGTTGTTGAAGGAGATGATAGCAATACCTTAAAATACACCTTAGAAAATGGACTCAGTGTCTACTTATCTGTTAATAAAACCGAGCCTCGTATTCAGACTTTAATTGGTGTGAAAGCAGGCTCCAAGTTCGATCCCGCAGAAACCACCGGTTTGGCGCATTACTTGGAGCACATGATGTTTAAAGGCACGGATGTATTGGGTACTAAAGATTGGGAAAGCGAGAAGCGCCTTTTAGATTTAATTGCAGCGGCTTATGAAGAACATCGTTTAGAAACGGACCCAGAAAAGAAAACTGCTATTTATGCCAAAATTGATAGCCTTTCTTTAGAAGCTTCGAAATTTGCCATTGCCAACGAATACGATAAAATGGTTTCCGCTCTTGGTGCAAAAGGAACCAATGCTTATACTTCCAATGAGCAAACGGTTTATGTAAACGATATTCCATCTAACGAAATAGAAAAGTGGCTAAAAATTGAGGGAGAACGATTTCAAACTTTAGTACTGCGTTTATTTCATACCGAATTAGAAACCGTTTATGAAGAGTTTAATCGCTCGCAAGATAACGACGGAAGATGGGTATATCAAGCGGTGTTGGAAGGCCTTCTACCTAATCATCCTTATGGAACCCAAACTACCATCGGCTTAGGAGAGCATTTGAAAAATCCTTCTATGTATAACATCCACGACTATTTCAACAAGTATTACGTTCCGAATAATGTGACTATTTGCCTAGCTGGAGATCTAGATCCGGATGCCACCATCGATCTTATTGAAAAATACTTTTCAAGTTGGGAGCGCCAAAATTTAGAGCCCCTTGTTGTGCCAGAAGACAAGCCTTTAACGCAGCCTGTGGTAAAAGAAATTTTTGGTCCGCAGCAAGAAATGCTCTATATGGGCTACAAATTTCCGGGTGTAGGGACCAAAGAAGCGATGAAAGTACAGTTAATCGACATGCTATTAGCGAATAGTCAGGCGGGATTAATAGACATCGATTTGATGCTAAAACAAAAAGTATTAAGTGCAGGCTCCTTTCCTCAAGTATTAAAAGACCACACTATTCACTTCTTATATGGTGTACCAAAAGAAGGACAAAGCTTAGAAGAAGTTCGAGATTTATTGTTGGCGGAAGTAGAAAAAATTAAAAGAGGAGAATTCGACGATTGGCTGTTGGAAGCGGTAGTTAATGATTTGAAATTAAGTAGAATCAAATCGTTAGAATCGAATAGTGGTAGAGCCAACCTTGCTTTGGACGCCTTTATTAATGAGCTAAGTTTAGAAGAAGCCATTTTTGACTTGGACACTATGGCGTTAATAACAAAAGAAGAGTTGGTAGCTTTTGCTAAGGAAAACTATGGAGAAAACTATGCTATAGCATACAAAAGGATGGGAGTTTCGGATCGACATAGCGTTCCTAAGCCTCAAATTTCTGCGGTAGAAGTGGACAGAGAAAGTAAATCGACCTTCTATCTAGAACTAGATTCGATGAAAAGTTTAAGCTTGGAACCTAAGTTTATTGACTTTAAAAAAGATATTTCTTTTGATAAGCTTGATGAAGTAGAGATGGCATACGTTCATAATGAACAAAATGAGATTTTCAATTTATACTACCTTGTAGATATAGGAAGCAACACCGATAAGGAATTGGCCTTAGCCATTCAGTATTTGCCGTATTTAGGAACAAGTAAGTATAGCGCTGAAGATTTAAGCAAAGAATTTTACCGCTACGGCTTAGAGTTTGGAGTTAATGCCGGAAGCGATCAAGTAAGCGTTTACTTAAGTGGTTTAGAAGAAAATTTAGAGAAAGGCTTAGAACTTTTCGAACACCTACTAGCAGAGGTTCAGGCCAACTCCGAAGTATATGTAGAATTGGTTAATGATATTGAGAAAGCTAGAGCTAATGCAAAATTAGATAAGAATACCATCCTAAGAACGGGCTTGGCTTCTATTGCAAAATACGGCATGGAAAATCCGTTTACGGATCGACTGAGTAGTGCTAGTTTACAGGAAATGGATGTCGAAAAATTAAGTGCAAAGATTAAAGACTTAATGAAGGTGAAGCATAGAATCTTTTATTACGGAAGTATCCCGATGGAAGACGCCAAGGCGAAAATTGCTAAGTACCATTTGAAGGTGAGCAATTTAGAAGAATTACCAGCCAAGAAGATTTTTCCTGAACTTACCAAAGAGAATGCAGAGGTACTTTATAGCAACTACGACATGCAACAAGTAGAGATTTTATTCTTAGCCAAAGATGAAGTGTACAATCCGAATTTATTGGCTGCAGCTAATTTATTCAATGAATATTTTGGTGCTGGTTTATCGTCGATAGTTTTTCAAGAAATTAGAGAAAAGAAAGCCTTGGCTTATTCTGCTTATAGCTACTATTCTAGTCCGAGTGAAGCAGAAAAAAGTCATTATGTAAATGCCTATATCGGAACCCAAGCCGATAAATTGGAAGAAGCTAGCAAGGCCATGTTCGAGTTGATGAACGAGATGCCAAAAGCCCAAATGCAATTCGATGCGGCAAAAGAAGCGGTAATTAAAAAATTAGAAAGTGATTGGACAACAGGATCTAGCATTTACTGGGCTTATGAAAGAGCCAAAAAGTTGAACTTAGACTACGATGTAAATCAAAAGATTTACGAACAAGTGCAAGCGATGAGCTTAGAAGATCTCAACCATTTCTTCGAAAAACACATAAAAGGCAAGCAATATAGCATTTGTGTGATTGGGAATGAAGAGAAAATCGATTTCAAGCAACTGGAACAAATGGGCAAGCTGCAAAAATTTAGTTTAGAAGAGATTTTTGCCTACTAGATTTGTCGATCTTTCGACTGTTCGATGGTTCGATTTGTCGATTTTTCGACTATTCGATGGTTCGATTTGTCGATGATTCGATGATTCGATTTGTCGACTATTCGACTGTTCGACTGTTGTTCTAGTCGACTAGTAATCTAGTCATCTAATTCTCTATTTTTCTATTTCTCTAATTATCTATTTCTCTATTTTTCTATTTTTCTAATTATCCATTTCTCTCAAAAAAATATTATCTATATTTAATTTCATGAATAAAAGCCTAGTTCTATACCTCCTATCTTACTTCTTTTGTCTACTAAGTTACAGTCAAAAAGAAGATTATACTTGGTTGCTAGGTTCTGGCACGCTGAATCAAATAAATTTTACGGAAACAGACTTTAGTCTTAGCACCTTAAATCCCGATTCTTCTCTAAGAATTCATATCACCAATGCTAGTTTAGGTGATAGCTCTGGGAATTTACTTTTATTCTCTGGAGGTACAGCTATTTATGATAATCTAGGAAATATAATCGAAAATGGCGATTCGATAAACTACGGGTATTTTTGGGAACAATCATCAGTTACCCCTGGGACGTACAGAGCTGTCAATGGAGCCATGTTTATAAAATCTTTATCTGAAGACAATTCTTTTCTATTATTACATCTAAAAGGAGATACTTTTGTAAACATCAATAACTACTCTGGCTTAGGTAGTGAAATTTCATATACTAAAGTATCCACTAATGATTTAACCGTTACGGAAAAGAACGTTTCTTTAGTATCGGACACTTTACTTAATTCAGGCGTAACTGCCTGCCGCCATGGTAATGGAAGGGACTGGTGGATTATGGCTAGCGAGGGAGGGAGTAATTGTTATTACACCTTGTTGTATTCTCCAGATACCATAGTGCAAGTGCATAAACAATGTCTTGGCGTGAAGAGTTTTTACACAGATGGCGGACAAAGCCTCTTTAGTCCCGATGGTAGCTTATTTATAAGAGGCAGTGTAAAAGATGGTGTAGAAATCTTTGATTTTGATCGCTGCAGTGGTTTGTTGAGTAACCCAAGACAGATTCCTATAAGTGAATTAGAATTAAGCATATCTAATTTAGCAGTTGGAGCGGTGGCGGTCTCTTCCAATAACCGATTTTTATATTTGATTTCCTCAGCAAGAATACTTCAATATGATTTAGAAAGTGAGGATATTCTTGCTTCTCAAATTTTAATTCATAATTCGGATACAGCGACACTTCAAAATTATGGCTTTGCAACATCTCAAATTGCTCCAAATGGAGAGATATTTATAAGTGCTGGAGAGCAATCTAAATTTCACATTATTCACCAACCAGACCAAGCTGGGGTGGCTTGTAATTTAGAAGTGAAAGTCCCGCTTCTTCGTCCTGGTTCTTATGGTCTCCCCAACTTCCCCAACTACCGCCTTGGAGCACTCACGGGCAGTGCCTGCGATACGCTTGGAGTGGGGATAACAGAGCTAAGCGCCCCAATAGAAATTTTACTCCAACCCAACCCAGCAAGCACTTTTGTAGAAGTAGATTATGGTTTCTTCCCATGGCAAAGCAAGAGCGAAGCGGTTTTACAGATTCATAACCTATTAGGAGAAAAAGTGTTTTCTATGTCCTTGCCGCAATATTCTGGTAAGCAAATTATCGATATCAGCAAGTTTGCAGCGGGCGTTTATTTTGTTGGGGTATATGATAGAGGAAGAAGAGTTGGGATGGAAAAATTGATTGTGGATTGATCGATTTGTCGATGATTCGATGGTTCGATTTGTCGACTATTCGACTGTTCGACTGTTGTTCTAGTCGACTAGTAAACTAGTCATCTAATTATCTAATTCTCTATTTTTCTAATTATCTATTTTTCTAATTATCCATTTCTCTCAAAAAAATATTATCTATATTTAATTTCATGAATAAAAGGCTAGTTCTATACCTTCTGTCTTACTTCTTATGTCTACTAGGTTACAGCCAAAAAGAAGATTATACATGGTTGCTAGGTTCTGGAACGCTGAATCAAATAAATTTTACGGAAACAGACTATAGTCTTAGTACCTTAAATCCCGATTCTTCTCTAAGAATTCATATAACCAATGCTAGTATAAGTGATAGCTCGGGAAATTTACTTTTATTCACTGGAGGAGCCGCCATTTATGATAATCTGGGCAATATAATCGAAAATGGCGATTCGATAAATTATGGTTACATATGGGAGCTATTTGACGGAATCCCAGCAGGTGCATATACTTCAAGGAATGGTGCTATCTTCTTAAAATCCTTGAATGATAATGGCCATCTACTTTTTCATTTAAGAGAAGATACAAATAGTTACGTATTTCCTAATTTAGACTACGGGGTGGGAGTCGAACTTCTTTATTCTAAGATTACAAAAAACACTAATAATTACTATATAGAAGGTAAAAATAATTCTTTAATAGAAGATACCATGAATACTTCAGGTATAGCAGCCTGCCGCCATGGTAATGGAAGGGACTGGTGGATTATGGCTAGCGAGGGAGGAAGTAATTGTTATTACACCTTGTTGTATTCGCCAGATACTATAATGCAGGTGCATAAACAATGTCTCGGTGTGAAAAGTTTTTATGCAGATGGCGGACAAAGTCTCTTTAGTCCCGACGGTAGCTTATTTGTAAGAGGTAGTATAAAAGATGGCGTAGAAATCTTTGATTTTGATCGCTGTAGTGGTTTGTTGAGTAACCCAAGACAGATTCCACTGAGTGAATTTGGTATTAACTTTACTAATGAATATAGTGGCAGTGTCTCAATTGCACCAAATAATCGATTTTTGTATGTGGCAACAGGAGGTAGATTATTTCAATATGACTTAAATATTGAAGATATAATTTTATCTAAACAATTAATACATAATAGAGACACAGCCACTACTTTAGATCGTTTATTTTTATCAATGCAATTGGCTCCAACAGGAGAAATAATTGTAGGAGGAGGAAGTTGGATTAACGAAATACACATTATTCATAATCCAAATGAATATGGTGTTTCTTGTGATTTCGAAGTAAAAATACCTATTCCTAGAGATGGCTCAGATGGTCTACCAAACTTCCCCAACTACCGCCTAGGCGCTTTAACCGGCAGTGCTTGCGATACGCTTGGAGTGGGCATAAAAGAGCTAAGCACCCCAATAGAAATTTTACTCCAACCCAACCCCGCTAGTACTTATGTAGAAATAGATTACGGTTTCTTGCCATGGCAAAGCAAGAGCGAAGCGGTTTTACAGATTCATAACCTATTAGGAGAAAAAGTGTTTTCTATGTCCTTGCCTCAATATTCTGGCAAGCAAATTATCGATATCAGCAAGTTTGCAGCAGGCGTTTATTTTGTAGGAGTATATGATGGAGGAAGAAGAGTTGGGATGGAGAGGATGTTGGTGGATTGATCGATTTGTCGATTATTCGATGATTCGATTTGTCGACTGTTCGACATTTATTCTAGTCTACTAGTCATCTAATTCTGTAATTTTCCTTTTTTTCTAATTCTATCTTCTCGACCTATGAGTAAAAAGCGTTAAGAAAAGGAGTTAATACAACGGGAGTTGGTTCAACTTATCAAAGAAAGTATTGAAGATCTAGGCGAAGCATTAGAGATTCTTCAGTTGTATTTACTCCTTTTTAGCTTTTTAATCATCAGTCTTGACTTTTTTGTTTCGTTTTTGCGTCAAGGCAAAAATGAAAAGATGCGATTGAAGAAAAATAACGATTAAACTTGTTAAGAGTGTGAATCATATATAACATGAGATTGCTTCTTCGGCTAGCACCTCATCGCAATGACGGTGAGTATTGAAAACCGTCCTCCCCACTTTTCAAGGGGGGAGTTAGAGGGGGGGGATTTTTAGACTGCCAGACTTTTAGACTTTTAGATTTTTAGACATACGACTGTTCGACTGTTGTTCTAGTCGACTAGTAATCTAGTCATCTATTTCTCTATTTTTCTATTTCTCTATTTCTCTATTTCTCTATTTTTCTATTTCTCTAATTCACTTTTCTTATCTTCAAACTTAAACTAAACAAAAGCAGATGAAAAGCATAGTTACTTGGTTTGAAATTCCAGCCCTCGACTTCGATCGTTGTCGCAAATTTTATGAATGCATTTTAGATGTAAAAATGCACTATTCTGAAATGGAAGGAGTAAAACACGCATTTTTCCCGCATGAAGGCGAAGCAATTGGAGGCGCAATTGTACAGGAAGATTATTTAAAACCTGGAACCGAAGGACCTCTAGTTTATTTAAATGGAGGAGAGAATTTAGATACGGTTTTAAACAAAGTAGAAGGAGCCGGAGGAAAAGTTCTGATGCCACGAAGACTAATTTCAGAACATGTAGGCTACATGGCACAATTTCTAGATACAGAAGGAAATCGCTTTGCCCTTTATGAGCCTATAAAACATACTGATTCTAAGTCTTAGTCGATTCCAAACCGTACAGCTTTTGGAGAAGTGGACAGATAAAGCTTAGCGCTTTGCTCAGAGCTAGTAAGCAATTCTTATCTTTACACTACCAAAGCAAACTTATATGAAATCAAAACGTGCCGAAGCCCTCGACTATCACAGTCAGGGTAGAAAGGGAAAAATTGAGGTAATTCCCTCTAAACCAACTAGTACCCAACGCGATTTAGCGCTTGCCTACTCGCCAGGTGTGGCTGAACCCTGCATTGAAATTGCCAAAAATCCCGACACGGTATACGAATATACCGCCAAGGGTAATTTAGTGGCAGTAATCTCGAATGGAACTGCAGTACTCGGCTTAGGAGATTTAGGTGCTGAAGCTTCCAAACCCGTGATGGAAGGTAAAGGCTTACTCTTTAAAATATTTGCCGATATTGATGTTTTCGACATTGAGGTTAATGAAACCGATGTGGATGCATTTGTCAAAACGGTAAAAGCCATCTCCCCCACTTTTGGAGGTATAAATTTGGAAGATCTTAAGGCTCCAGAAGCTTTCGAAATAGAAAGACGACTTAAAGCAGAATTAGACATCCCAGTAATGCACGACGATCAACATGGTACCGCCATTATTTCTTCAGCAGCCCTGCTAAATGCGCTAGAACTAGCCAATAAAAAAATTGAAAAAGTAAAGGTAGTCATCAACGGAGCTGGTGCGTCTGCCATATCATGTGCTAAACTTTATTTAAGTCTCGGAGTAAACCCAAAGCATGTTTATATGTTCGATTCTAAAGGACTCTTAACCAAAGACCGCAAAAATCTGGATGAGCACAAAGCCTTGTTCGCACGAGAGGGAAAAGATTTGAGTCTAGAAGAGGCGATGCAAGGTGCGGATGTTTTTTTAGGCTTATCTAAAGGAAATGTAGTGAGCAAGAAGATGGTAAAATCTATGGCATCCTCACCCATAGTTTTTGCCTTGGCGAACCCGGATCCCGAAATTGCTTACAAAGAGGCTATCGAATCGAGAGAAGATATTATTTTGGCAACGGGAAGAAGCGACCATCCTAATCAAGTGAATAATGTCTTAGGTTTCCCTTTTATTTTTAGAGGAGCTCTAGATGTTAGAGCATCTTGTATAAATGAGTCGATGAAATTAGCTGCTGTTCGAGCTATAGCCGACCTGGCAAAAGCTACCGTTCCAGAAGAAGTAAATGAAGCCTATGGAGAAAGAAATTTAAGTTTCGGGAAAGATTTAATTATTCCAAAACCCTTAGATCCTCGCTTGATTTATACCATTGCTCCAGCCGTAGCCAAAGCGGCTATGGAAAGCGGTGTGGCTAAATCGCCCATTAAAGATTGGGATAAATACGAACTAGAGCTAAAAAACAGACTCGGCTTAGATAATAAGTTGATTAAGAACATCACGCAAAGAGCAAAGAAAAAACCAAAACGCGTAGTTTTTGCCGAAGCCGATAATTACAAAATTTTGAAAGCAGCATATCTTGCGGCCGACGAAGGCATTGCACTACCTATACTTTTAGGAAATAAGGAGCTTATTCATTCTATGATGTCGGAATATAGCTTAAATTTTGAATGTACTATAATTGACCCTAGAGAAAGAAGCGAAAAAGAGCGACGAAGTGCTTATGCTAAAATACTTTTTGAGAAAAGAAAACGTCGTGGATTAACTCTCTTTGAAGCGGAAAAATTAATGCATGAAAGAAATTACTTTGGGTCGGCCATGGTGGAAACTGGCGATGCGGATGCTTTGATTTCTGGTTTAACTAGAAACTATGCCACTGCAATTAAGCCAGCTTTGCAGGTAATTGGAGTAGAAGAAGGCGTTTCAAAAATTGCGGGAATGTACATCATCATTACCAAAGACGGACCCTTTTTCTTTGCAGATACCACCGTAAATATCAATCCTAGTGCTCGAGAAATTGCAGATATTAGCCTACTTGTTGCGAAAGCAGTAAAACGACTAAAAATTGAACCACGCTTAGCCCTACTCTCTTATTCTAACTTCGGATCTAACGAAGGCGATGATGCGCTTAAAATGAGAGAAGCGGCAAGACTCTTGCATGAAGAACAAAAGGACTTAATAGCAGATGGCGAAATTCAGGCAAATTTTGCACTTAATACAGAGTTGGTTAACGATTTCTTTAACTTTTCGGACCTAGCTAAGAAAAGTGCTAACACTCTAATTTTCCCTAATCTTTCCTCTGGAAATATTGCTTATAAGCTCATTCAAGAAATGGCTAAGGTAGAGTCGATTGGGCCTCTCCTTTTGGGTATGAAAAAACCAGTTCATGTACTTCAAATTGGTTCTTCAGTTAGAGAAATTCTTAATGTAGTTAGCATAGCCGTAACGGATGCGCAACGTTAAGTTTATGCAACTTTCGTTCTCCTATCCCACTAAAGTTGAATTTATTTCTTATTTTTAGTTCAATCTAAATATAAGAAGGACTATGAAAGCCAGAAATACAACAATTTTAATACTCGCTTTCCTTTTTGGAATGGCTACGCTATCTTCTTGTAAAGAAGACGATCCAAGTGATAACACGGAGCTGTGCAACGATGGTATCGATAATGATGGGGATGGCTTTATCGATTGTGCTGATTTTGACTGTAGCGGAAACAGTGCTTGTGGCACTGCAGAAATCTGCTCCGACGGCATCGACAACGACTTAGATGGTTTTATTGATTGCGACGACCTCGACTGCGATGGCGATCCAGCTTGTCCTTAGTCTTAATATTCAAGCTAAGACCCAGCTTAGACCACGATATTCACAATCCTGCCTGGAACGAAAATGAATTTTTTAGGCGCATTGCCTTCCATCCATTTTTGTACAATCTCATTGGCTAGAACTTGCTCTTTGGCTAGCTCTTGAGAAATACCTGCTGCTAAGTCTATTTTAACACGCATTTTTCCATTAATAGAAACAGGGTAAGAAATTACCGATTCTACTAGATACTTTTCTTCGAACTGAGGAAAGGTAACATCCTTCACCACAGAAGAAGTATTTCCCATTTTGTGCCAAAGCTCTTCCGCAATATGGGGAGCAAAAGGCGAAATTAATTTCACCAATTCCGACATTACCGCCTGCTTATGGCATTTCAAATCGCTCAAATCATTTACACATATCATAAAAGCAGAAACACAGGTATTAAATGAAAAACGTTCTATATCCTCGTTTACCTTTTTAATACAAGTGTGCACGATTTTCATTTCCTTTTCTGTAGGTTCTTCATTTGTCAATATAAAAGCACCTTCCTCATTGTGCGCTAGATTCCAGAATTTTCTCAAAAAGCGAGCTACGCCATCTATGCCCTTAGTTTGCCACGGTTTATGGTTTTCTATCGGACCTAAAAACATTTCAAACATGCGGAAACAATCTGCTCCGTACTCCTCAATAACATCGTCTGGATTTACCACATTGTGTTTCGATTTCGACATTTTCTCCACTTCATGTCCAACGATATATTTACCATCCTCCAGCACAAACTCCGCTTCTGCCTGCTCTGGTCTCCACCGTTTCACTGCTTCCAGATCCAATTCCCCTTTATCATTCACCAAGGTAATCGCCACATGAATCGGAATGGTGTTATACGCATCTTTCAAGTTGTAAGAAACGAATTTATTTTCGTTTACCACCTTGTATTCAAAAGCACTCTCGCCTTGAATCATCCCTTGATTTATCAATTTCTTGAACGGTTCTTGCGTTGGAACTTTACCAAGGTCGTAAAGAAACTTATGCCAAAATCTAGAATACATTAAGTGTCCAACAGCATGTTCTGTTCCCCCAATATACAAATCCACATCTTGCCAATAACTTACTGCTTCTGTGGAACAAAAAGCCTGGTCGTTATTAGGATCCATATAACGCAGAAAATACCAGGAACTACCTGCATTTCCTGGCATGGTATCCGTGTCTAAAGGCATGCCCTTATAGCTCCAATTAGTAAGTTTACTTAAAGGTGCTTTACCATTAACAGGCTTAATGTCGTCCATTGGTGGCAACTCTAAAGGAAGCTCTTCTAAGGGCAAATCTATAGCTGCTCCTTCTTTATCGTAAGCAATTGGAAAAGGTTCTCCCCAATATCTTTGGCGACTAAAATTTGCATCACGTAGTTTGTAATTTACCTTCAAGTTGCCTATTCCTTGTGCTACTAATTTTTGAATAGCTAGAGCAATGGCGTCTTTCACCTCCATTCCGTTTAAAAAATCGGAGTTGATCATCTTGCCTAACTTATCCGACTTCGTGGCATTAGGATAGGCACTTTTATCACAAATATCAATTATTTCGATACCAAAATGTTTAGCAAAGGCGTAATCTCTATCATCATCACTTGGAACCGCCATAATAGCTCCTGTTCCATAATCAATGAGCACATATTCGCCAATCCAAATTGGAATTTGCTTGCCTGTAAAAGGATGAATAGCATAAGATCCTGTAAATACGCCACTCACTTCTTTACTAGCCTGGCGGTCTACATTCGACCTAGATTTAGTTGCTTCAATATAGGCCTTCACCGCTTCTTCTTGCTCAGCGCTTACTAAACTATTGAGCAAAGCATGCTCTGGGGCAATTACCATAAAAGTAACTCCAAAAATAGTGTCTGGACGAGTGGTAAAGATTTCTAATTTTAAGGCCTCACCCCCTAGCCCCCTCTCCTCAGGCGAGGGGGAACTTTCCGTTCCTATAGAAGATTCTCGCTTTGAAAGTTCTTCACTTATTTTCAATAAGACTCTAGAGATATTTTTATCTACCTCTTCATTTTTAAAACGTAAAATTTTATATCCCAACTCTTCTAATACTTCTGCTCTTGCCAAATCAGCTTGAATGTTTTCAGGGTAAAAATGAATTTCTCCATCAACTTCAACAATCAACTTTTTTTCCAAACAAACAAAATCAGGAATGTAATTTTCAAGGACATGCTGCCTTCTAAATTTATCGCCCAACTTTTCACCTCTTAATTCTTCCCAAAGTCTAGCTTCTTGGGTGGTAGGATTTTGGCGCATTTCCTTGGCATAAGCTTCTAATCTTTTATAACTACCCGGATTTGCAGTTATCCACTTTCCAAGGTTCCCTTCACCCGAGGGGGAAGGGTTAGGGATGGGGGCCACTTCAAAAAACACCGTAGCGCCTTCACTTCTTCCTATCCAATTTTCTTGTTGGGCTTTTAAGCTTTCCGACCAATCCAAATTTTTAATACCTTGTAAAAGTCGCTCGGCATAAGCGGTAATTCTTAAACTCCATTGCATCAAAGGTTTTTGCACTACTGGGTGTCCCCCGCGTTCAGAAACACCATTTACCACCTCATCATTTGCTAATACAGTGCCTAAAGCCTCGCACCAATTAACAAAAGACACCTTGCGATATGCCAAACGGTAATGCATCAGTATCTGATCTTTCTCGCTTGCGTCGAAAGCCTTCCATTCGCTAGCACTAAACTTTTTATTGTAGTCGGTAAAAGCACTCGTTTTGGTATTGCCATCTTTTTCAAACTGAGCAAGCAAATCGGAAATAGGCATCGCCTTATCTTCCGCCTTGCAATAACAATGATTGAACATTAAGGTAAAGATCCATTGGGTCCATTTATAATAAGAAGGATCACTAGTAATTACTTCTCTCGACCAATCAAAGGAAAGTCCAATATTGTTTAATTGTCTTTTATAGGTGGCAATATTTTCTGCTGTTGTAACTCCTGGATGCTTACCCGTTTCAATAGCATATTGCTCTGCAGGTAAACCAAAGGCATCGAAGCCCATGGGGTGAAGTACATTAAATCCTTTTAATCTTTTATATCTAGAATAAATATCGCTAGCTACATAGCCTAGCGGATGACCAACGTGCAAGCCGCTTCCAGATGGATAAGGAAACATATCAAGTACATAAAACTTAGGTTTCGTAAGATCATTACTCACCTTATAAGTTTCGCTTTCTTTCCAGAAAGTTTGCCATTTATTTCGTATTTCCTTCGGATTGTAGCTCATCTTCTTGCTATTTTTAGAGCCTGCAAATTTAGAAGAAATCCTCGAGTCTATGGTTTTTTAAGGCCTATAATTATTGAAAAACTTAAGTAAAGCCTAAATAGCAGGTTTTTTATATTTACTGTACCAAATATTGGCAAGCATTCCACCAATAACAAGGATTATTCCTATAATGGTCAGATAACTGTATTGCTCATCAAAAAGAATTAATCCGAAGATTATTGCATAAATAATGGTTTGATACTGCACGATAGATACCTTGGCCATTTCTTCTAATTGCAAGGCCTTGGTCAAATTTACTTGTGCAATCTGAGTAGAAACTCCTACCCCTAGCAATAATAAATATTCTTGCCAACTAGGTTGCACCCAATACATGAAACTAAAAATACCTGCCAAGGGCATGGCTACAAGCGGGAAATAAAAGACTACAACCAAAGGATGATCGCTGTCTTTTAATTTTCTTACCATATTATAGGCAAGAGCCGAAAAGACTGCCGAAGCAAGTGCCAAGAAGAAATACAAAAAGGACAGGTCTGGATTAAAGCCCTTTATCAAGGCAACACCTACAAAGGAAATCAAATAAAAAGCCCATTGTGGCAATGCCAAACTTTCTTTTAAGATAAAGATGGCAAGGATGCTAGTAAAGATAGGCGACATTTGCTGGATAGTAACTGCCGATGCCAAAGGCATATTTTGCAAACTAGAGAAATACAAGTAAAGCGCTAAAACACCAAAAAACCCGCGTAAAAATAAAATTTTCTTGTTATTCCCGAAGAAGGAAAGGTTCATACGTTTTATCATTACCGCACTGATAACAAGGGTAATTAAACTTCTAAAGAAAACAATTTCTATGGCTGGAATATTTTGTAAATACTTTACACAAACGTTCATTATGGAAAAGAAAACACCAGCCAAAAGCATGTGTTTTATGCCTTTACTAAACATCCATGCTTACTTTTGTGTAAGTTGAGCTACTAATGCACCCAAAATACTTCTAGTTTCAGTACTCCACCATTGCTTCATTAATTCTTCTAGACTAGAAGCATTAAATTCTTTAAAATGTTGAAGTAAAGGAGCTCTCATGTTACTCTTGCTGACACTCCAAGTATTGGCACTAAAACTTTGGAATTTTTTTAATTGGAGAATACTTCTTTCTAAAACTTCCTCCTCGGCAATTAACTCATCTATTAGCATTAGTGCTCGAGCTTCTTCCCCACTCAACAAAGCTCCATTAGCTATACATTGAAATGCCTTTCCAGCGCCAATCCAATAGGCCATTAACTCATAAATATATTCTGGTATAATTATTCCAACTGGAATTTCATTTAAGCCAATTCTATACTTTCCAGCTGCCATTACTCGATAATCGCAACAAAGAGCAAGCACACAACCACCTGCTGGTGAATGCCCTGTAATGGAAGCTACTACTGGTTTAGGAAAAGCTAACAAAGCACCAATAGTGGCAAACAAACTCTTAAACAACTTTGCAATCTGCTCTTCATTATAGCCATACAATTCTATTACATCTAAACCCGAAGAAAAGAACTTTTCTTTGCCAGTTAAGATTACACCTTTCACGCTAGTATCCAGACTAAAAGCTTCAAAAGCCCTCTGTAAATCATCGAGCATTTCTTGGTTAATCGGATTAGATCGACCCCTATCCAATTGAACGATAGCGTAATCCTCTTCTCTTGTAATTTTTAATGTATTCATATCTAAAACCAAGCTGTACCCAAGTTCCTAAACGGCCAAGGTATAGTAACTAAAATTATTATTAAGGCAATCAAAAAATAGATAAAGGTGGTCTTGTGCTTTGCAAGATCCTCTAGCTGCTTTTTAGCCTTTATTCTTCCAATAGTTATTAAGCTAATTGCTACCAACATGCCAAAAATATGTTCCACAGCAAAAAACCTAAAAACAGAAATAGACATAACCTGACTCATTCCCTTCGAAAATAATTTGATGCCATTGGGTCCAACAAAGTACAAGAACAAGCCCAACAATAACATGATGTGACTTAAAATAAAAGTTCTTAAACTTAGCTTATCATCCATCTTCGTGAAAGGCTTAGCTCCCTTCCATCCTAAATAAGATTTTACCACAGTGGCTATGAGCAGCAATAATAAAAAATACCTGAGTATGCTATGACTAGGTTTTAAAAACTCGTATAGGCTCTCCATAAATTTTAGTTTAGAATTTAATTAAAATGGTAAATCGTCTAAATCTTCTCTTGCATCCATTGGCATATCCGAACTAGAACTCGAATAGCTTGCTCCATTAGAAGAAGAATAAGTTTCATCTCTACTAGGAGCAGCAGCCGAAGCCGCTTCAATTTTCCATGCATTCAAGTTAGTGAAATACTTACCTTGCCATTCTCTTCCGCGCAAATCAAAATGCACCTTTAGTTCATCCCCTTCCTTAAAAGCTTCTATCAAAGAACATCTATCTTGGGTAGTTTGGAATTTCACAAACTGAGGATACTCTCCAGAAGTTTCGATTACGAATTCACGAGTTTTGAAAGAATCTGTTTTTTGCTCTACATCAAACACTTTATGCAACTTTCCTACAATATCTAAGGCCATTTATATTTTTTTTCTGCAAAGTTATCCAATAAGTTTTTATAAGAGACTAAGAAACTAATTGTTTATGCACATTTGTTGTGTATTTTTGCCTTTTCATGAAGCAATTTGATTTAAAAGACCCAATTTTTACCAAGCTTAGTGAGGCGGCTGCTCTTCTCGAAATGGATACCTATATCGTAGGTGGCTATGTGCGAGATCTTTTTCTTGGAAGAGAAAGTAAAGACATCGACTTTGTTTGTGTTGGTAGCGGCATAGAGCTTGCTAAAAAAACTGCAGAATTGCTTAATCCTAAACTAAAAGTAAATTATTTTAAGAATTTTGGTACTGCGCAATTTGTATACCATGGACTTGATTTGGAATTTGTAGGTGCAAGAAAAGAATCTTACCAAAGAAACTCTAGAAACCCTATTGTAGAAGAAGGTAGTTTAGAAGATGATCAGAACAGAAGAGATTTTACGATTAATGCTATGGCTATTTCTTTAAACAAAGCAACTTATGGCGAAATCCTAGATCCTTTTGGTGGCAAAAAGGACCTCGAAAATAAGCTAATAAGAACTCCCCTCGACCCAAACATCACCTTTTCAGATGATCCACTTCGCATGCTTCGAGCTATTCGCTTTGCTACACAATTGAATTTTTCTATAGACCCTAAAAGCATTCAAGCGATAAAAGATAATGCCCATAGAATTTCTATAATATCTCAAGAAAGAATCACCACAGAATTAAATAAAATAATGCTCTCTCCAAAGCCATCTGTTGGCTTCATCCTTCTTGACGAGACCAAACTTCTTCCCTTAATATTCAAAGAGTTAAGTGAGCTTAAAGGGGTGGAATATGTAAAGCAAAAAGGACACAAGGACAACTTTTATCACAGTCTCCAAGTACTAGATAATTTGGCCGAGAATTCTGACAATTTATGGTTGCGTTGGGCTGCCTTGTTGCACGATATTGGCAAACCTAAATCGAAGCGCTTTGAGGAGAATGTGGGCTGGACCTTTCACGGACATGAAGTTATTGGAGAAAGGATGACCAAAAGTATTTTCACTAATTTAAAATTGCCCTTAAACAAGGAATTGAAGTATGTTCAGAAATTGGTTAAAATGCATCTACGTCCAATTCCAATAGCAAAAGATAGCATATCCGATTCGGCAGTAAGAAGATTACTATTTGATGCCGGCGATGATGTAGATGATTTAATGCTCTTGTGTGAAGCAGATATCACCTCCAAAAACGAGGAAAAAGTAAAACGAATTTTAAAGAATTTTAAAATAGTTCGACAAAAGCTAAAAGAAATAGAAGAGAAAGATCACATCCGAAACTTCGAACCCCCAATAAGCGGAGAATTAATTATGGCCACCTACGGCTTAAAACCTTGTAGAGAAATTGGTCTCATTAAAAATCATATTAAAGAAGCAATTTTGGAGGGTGAAATTGCAAACAATGAGGAAGAAGCTTTAAGTTTAATGAGAAAAATAGCTACAGATTTAGGACTAAAAGAGCTAAATTAGTAGAACAAAACTTAAATAATTTAGACCTAAGCTAGCACTAGCTCGATGAATTTTTGTTCTATCTTTGCCGCATGAATTTGATGGAATACAAAATTGAAAGACTCCAAGAATTAAAAGAAATTCTTAACCCAAAGAATCCTGCTCTAGAGGATATTATACGCCTGGCGGAGATTAAAAATAAATGGTTTTCTAAAGAACACATCGAGGCAAGTTTAGCTGCTATTCGTAATCATTTTCTAGACCCAACTAAATTAGAAGCTTGGTTAGCTTCTTACCAATTAAAAGCGTGTGAAAAGAAACTAGGTCTAATTCTTGCCGGCAACATTCCCTTGGTCGGTTTTCATGATTTACTCTGTGCCTTCCTTGTAAATGCAGAGGTACAAGTAAAACTCAGCTCAAAAGATGAAGTTCTAATGGGTTTTATCATAAAGCAGTTAAAAGAATTAGATATCACTTGGAAAGCAAGCATTGTAGATCGCTTGGCAGCATTTGATGCTGTAATTGCTACAGGTAGCGATAATTCCAATCGTTATTTCGAACAATATTTTAGTAAGGTGCCCCATATCTTGCGCAAGAATCGTTCGAGTATAGCCGTGTTAAATGGTACAGAAACAGCACAAGATTTACATCTTCTCGCCAAAGATATTTTTATGTATTTCGGACTGGGTTGTAGAAATGTTTCAAAACTCTTTCTTCCTAAAGGCTATGATATAGCGAGTTTGTTTCCCTACTTAGATAATTACAAACATTTCGCAGAGCACAATCTATACAAAGACAATTACGATTATAACCGCACGCTGCTTTTAATGAACTTAGAAGAACATCTCGCCAACGATTTTCTTATGGTAAAGGAAGACCCAAGCCTTCACAGTCGCTTGGCAACAATACACTATTCATTTTACAAAAATGAAACGGAAGTCCAAGATTATATCATCAAGCACCACGAAGAACTTCAAGTGGTGGTAAGCAAGCCTTCTGAGCATTGGAAAAGCGAGCCTTTTGGTAAAAGTCAAGAGCCTGAGTTAGCGGATTACGCAGACCATATAGATACTTTGCAATTCTTATTATCTTTGTAGAATGCCAAACTATTTTACACAAGATTTTCATGATTTTTTCATTGAACTAGCCGCCAACAATCATAAAGATTGGATGGACCTCAACAAAAAGAGGTATACAAAAAGCGTTAAAGAAGCTTTCGAGAATTTTGTGGAAGCCTTAATTTTAGAGCTTTCCAATTTCGATACGGAACTTTCTCTCAAAGCCAGCGATGCCATATTCAGAATTAATAGAGATATTCGTTTTAGTGCAGATAAAACCCCTTACAAAACGAATAGAACGGCCTTAATTTCTAAGTATGGTAGAAAAGATAAAGTTTACCCAGGATTTTACCTCTTTCTTTCCCCAGAGAAATGCATGGTAGGTGGTGGAGTCTACTTTTTAGAAAAAGAGAATCTCTATAAAGTGCGACAAGAAATTTCCTATAATTTAGAAGAATTTCAAGCGCTAATTGATGAAAAAAACTTTAAAGCAAATTTTCCTGAAATCTTAGGAGAAAAAGGCAAAGTTTTGCCCAAAGAATTCCAAGAAGACGCTAAGAAGCAACAACTACTTTTCAACAAGGGATTCTATTATATGAAAGATTTATCTCCCAATATAATTTTTGAGGAAGATGCCGTTCAACAACTTGCTGCCATTTTAAAAAGCGCCCATAAGTTCAATCTTTTTCTAAGAAGGGCCTTGTCCTAAAACTTCATGAAGCTACTTGCCAAAATATTTTTAAGTCCTTTTGTTGCAATCTATGCTTTTGTAATTGCTTGCATTAATTTTCTCTATGCTCAAAAATTATTGCGACCAGTTTATTTTGACTCGCCCATTATTTGTGTGGGAAATCTTAGTACAGGAGGTTCAGGAAAGACACCACATGTAGATTACTTGATTCAGTTCCTTAAAAATCAATATCCCCTTGGCGTTTTAAGTAGAGGTTACCGAAGAAGCACATCGGGCTTTAGAGAAGTTCTTACCAACAGCACCGCTAAAGAGGTAGGCGATGAAGCCTTATTATGTAAATGGAAACACCCAGATATAGAGGTAGTAGTTGCAGAAAATAGAGCTCTCGCCATCCCGCAATTACTGAGTGAAAAAGAAAGCAATTTTGTAGTTCTTATGGATGATGGATTTCAACATCGCTCCGTTCGTGCAGGATTAAACATCATCTTAAGTCCTTATCACCTCTTATATACAAGAGACGAATTACTTCCTTGGGGTAATTTAAGAGAGTTTTCGAGTGGAGCTAAAAGAGCAGATATTATCGTTGTAAGTCATTGTCCACTAAATCTAAGCCTCGAGGAAAAAGCAAAGATAAAACAAGAGCTGCAACTAGAGACATATCAACATGTATTCTTCTCTTCGCTTCAATATCTTCCCTATTACCAGGTTTTTCAAGGCATACCTAGCCCAGTTCAACTACCCAGCAAGAGTAAGATTCTGCTGCTTAGTGGCATCGCCAATAATTCAAAAATCGAAGAGAAATTAAAAGAAGATTTTGAAGAAGTTTTTAGTAGAAGCTTTAGCGACCATCATTACTTTAGTACTCAGGATATTGAGTCGATAATTCAGACTTACAACAATATTCCGGGAGATACTAAGTATTTAGTTACCACAGAAAAAGATCTACCAAGATTACAGGAATATGCCGCTAGCTTTAATGAAGCTAAAATCCCTGTTATATGTTTACCAATAAAGATTAATTTTGGGGAGGAGAAAGAACGATTTGAAAACATTATAAAATTTTACATAGAAAAAAGCTTGGAAGATTATCAGCAAGCATAAATTAAGTAGGCAATATGAATAGTATAGAAAGCATAGAAGAAACCGTTAAGTATATTCAATCTATTCAAGATTTTAATCCCGAAATAGGGATTGTTCTTGGAAGTGGTTTAGGAAATTTTAGCTCAGAGATCGATCTCGAGTTCGAGTTGGCTTATGAAGACATTCCCAATTTTCCCATTGTAACTGTAAAAGGACACAGCGGCAAATTACTTTTTGGCAGCATAGCTGGTAAAAAAGTTATGGCAATGAGTGGTAGGTTTCATTACTATGAGGGATACGAAATGGAGCAGGTAGTTTTCCCTATTCGTGTTATGAAGTTTTTAGGTTGCAAATTGGTAGTTATTTCCAATGCTTCTGGAGGAATGAACCCAGCTCAAAGAGTGGGAGATTTAATGATTATAACCGACCATATCAACCTACAACCAGTACACCCCCTACGAGGTAAAAATGACGAAAGATTAGGTCCTCGTTTTCCCGACATGCTCAAAGCTTACAATCCTAAGTACGTTGAAATAGCAAGTAGAATTGCAAAAGAAAACAATATTACTTGTCACCAAGGAGTTTATGTGGGTGTGCAAGGACCAACATTTGAAACCCCAGCAGAATATAAAGCATTTCATATACTTGGAGGCGATGCAGTTGGCATGAGTACGGTACCTGAAGTGATAGCCGCTAGACATTGTGGCTTAGAAGTTTTCGGTATATCCGTAATTTCAGATTGTGGCTATCCCCCAGAGGCCATGTTCGATATTAATCATGATATGGTAATTGCTGCAGCGAAGGAAGCTGAGCCAAAGATGAGTTTGATAATTAAAGAATTAATTCGGGAAATTTCTTTCTAATAGATAGTAAAAGCAAGAATTCTTGAAGCTAAGCAAGCACGATATTATTTTCCTCTTATTCAGCATAATTTCTGCAAGTTGCGCAAAAGCCCAACATACAGAAACTCAATATTATTATACCCACGAGGAAGCCTATAAGCTTATCGCTATCGATTCTAGCTTAAACAATATGGAAGAATACAACTTCATGCGCAAAGACACTTGGGAAAGTTTTAATTTGGGAAACACTGGGCAAGCGCATCAATCTTTAAGTCTTGAATGGGACGATCAAAAAGGATTTAAAAGTGGCATGACTCACTTTGATTTGTACAAATTTGATAGAGAAAAAATAAAGTATTACAAAATCCATAAGCCCTACTCAGAAATCTACTATTACATGGGTAGTAAAAGAGAGAATATTTTTGGGGCATCCTTTGCACAAAATGTTAAAAATCGCTTAGAATATGGTCTTAATTTCCATAGAGTTTTATCCAATGGCGTCTATAGAAAAATAAGGGCTAAAAACGGCGACTTCTCTTTATACGGCATCTATAGTTCAAAGAATAGTCGATATAACTTAAAGCTCGACATGGCTTTTAGCAAGGTAAAAACTGAAGAAAACGGTGGACTGCAAGTCGATTTTATTAACGATAGATCGAATCTAGAATCAAATAAAGAATTCTATGCCATAAGAATTGCTGAAGGTTTAACGGAGCACAAGAACTTTGACATGCTCATCAGTAATGTGTATAATTTTGGCTATTATACCATCGATTCTATTTCGGATAGTTTAGCCCTTAAAAAATTCCATCCATCCTATAGTCTTAGCTACAGCACAGGAACACAAAAAAACACCTATGCTTTTGTAGATAAGGATGCCACGCTTGACTACTATGGAGATTTTTTTCAAAATACCGATTCCACCTACTATCGCTTATACTACCACCAAATTCCAAATAAGTTAAGTCTTTCTTATTCTGGCTTAAAAAAGAATCGAGATAGTTTGAGCTATAGAAACTTTGGTACAGAACTTAGTCTGCAACACGATAACATAGAACTATGGCAAAATGGTGCAGAATTCACGACCAACAACTTACATATTGCAACCCAAATTAGGAGTACCCTCGAAGCATCCAAAGCTTGGAATTACGACCTAAGTGCTTATTATTTTATTACAGGCTATAATCAAAATGACTGGAAAATTGATGCTAGATTCTCTTATAACTTAGAGAAATTCGGAGAGTTTAGCCTAGCAGCATCTTCCGAACTACAAGAAGCAAGTTGGATAGAGGCAAGTCTTTATACCAGAGAATCAGCTAGTTGGGAAAACAATTTTAAGAAGAAACAAAGAACGCGCTTTGCGTTGGATTATGCCTTGAAAAAGTTTCAATTTAAGGCCCACGCCGAATACAATATCTTAAGCAATTTCATCTATTTCAATCAAGAATCAAAACCGGAACAACTAAATGGTGTAAGTCATTATTGGCAGACTTATTTTAGTAAAGATTTACAATTTAAAATTTTGCATTTCGACAATTTTATTGGCTTGCAAGGTACTAATTCCACAGAAGCTATTCGCCTGCCATTAGTTTATTTAAAATCTAGCTTGTATATAGAAGGCAAAATCTTTAAAGGCAATATGCTAGGTCGATTTGGACTAGACTTGCGCTATAATTCTAACTTCGCTATTAATGCTTGGAATCCTTTGATCGGACAATTCTATATTCAAGATCAGCAAAACATGAAGTTCACTCCTGTGTTAGATGTTTTCTTAAGCTTTAAAGTAAAAACCTTAAGAGTTTTTGCCAAGGCAAATTACATAAACGAAGGTCTAATACAAAGTAACTATTTTACTGCCTTAAACTATCCGGATAGAGGCAGAACCTTTGCAGGTGGATTAATTTGGCGCTTTTTTGAATAAAAGTTCTACTCTACTAAAACTAAAAGCTAAGTTCGTCGTTACAAGAATATGAATTTTTTAGCGCATTATTACTTGTTACCCTACAAGGAAAAGCACGATATGGCCTTTGGTAATTTGCTTCCCGATCTAATGCGAGGCTTTTCTAAAGTTTATAATCAAGAACTGCAGCATAGAAAAGATCTTCATTCTCACGAGATTTTTCAAGGCATAGAATTCCACCTAAAAAGCGATAGTTTGTTCCATAAGCACATCTTTTTTGAAAGGTATTGTAAGCGTATAAAAAGCAGCATCGAAGAAAGGGAACTCCCTCAAGAAAGAAGCTATGTAGTGGCCCATATCCTTTTAGAACTTATGATGGACCGCTACCTTCTTCTAAAGGAAGATGCGCTTGCAGAAAAATTCTACCAAAGCTTAAGAGTGGCCCAAGAAGAAAATATTTTGAATAAACTACATTATGAGCTTAATTTAAAGAATTCTTCAAAAATAAATCTTATTTTTAAGGGTTTTATAGAAAACGAATACGGCTATCGCTTAAGAGAAAATTCAGGGATAATTGAAGCTCTCGAACAAATTCTCGGAAAGCGCTTAGGTATTAATTTTAAATCAAAAAATTGGGAACTTCTAATAGATTCTTTCCAGGGAAATTTAGAAGAAAGTTTGCCGTCTTTTTTTAATGAATTAACCAATGCACTTAAAAATGCTACATAAAAAACTCTTTGTATTTATACTGTTTACAGGCATACTAAGTTTCACGTTTGCTCAAAAAGCAAGAAAGTATTCCAATGAATTCCTAAATCTAGGTATGGGGGCATCTGGAATGGCAATGAGTAATGCGAGAGTAGCTGGAACAAGCGACTTATATAGCATGTACTATAATCCTGCGGGCTTAGCTCATATAAAAGATGCTTTTCAACTAGGCTATATGCACAGTGAGTATTTTGCTGGAATAGCTAAAATTGATTATTTAGGCTTGGCCATACCTCTAGAAAGTGAGAAAAGAAGTTTAGGTCTAACCTTTTATCGCTTTGGTATAGATGATATTCCAAATACACTTTTTCTCTTTCCTTCTGGAACAGACAATCCACCGAACTACGATAATATCAGTCGTTTTTCTGTTGGCGAATATGCCCTCTTACTGACTTATGCACAAAAATTTAAGATAGAAGGTTTGTCAGTTGGAGGCAATGTAAAAATAATTCATAAAAAAGTAGGCAGCTTTGCTACTGCATGGGGTTTTGGAATTGATGCTGGTTTACAATATCGAAAAAAAGGATGGCAATTTGGTTTAACAGCTAGAGATATTTCAAGCACTTATAATGCTTGGTCTTTTAGCTTTACAGATGAAGAAGCAGATGTTTTGCAAGCTACGGGAAACTTGGTTCCAGAAAACTCTTTAGAACTTACTTTACCAACTTTCACCGCAGGTCTTGGCTATAAATTTAATATTAAGGATAAATTCTACATAGAACCAGAATTAAATATTATTAGCAACACCGATGGAAGAAGAAATGTACTTTTTCGAACAGATCCTATGAGTTTTGATGCTAGTTTTGGCTTAGAGTTAAACTACAAAAACATTATTTACCTCCGATCAGGAATTGGAAATTTCCAATGGATTTCGCAGAGCGATGGGAAGGACAAATTACAAGTGCAACCGAATATTGGAGTGGGATTAAACATTAAAGGCTTCCATGTAGATTATGCCTTTACTAATCTTGGCGAAAGTGAAGTGTTTTACAGCAATGTAATCTCTGCTCATTTTGGCTTCCCAAAAAAGAAAAAGTCTGAAAATCAAGAAAGCTTATGAGAAAACAGCTACTTATATTTCTTTTTTTGATACTTTGTGCTAGCTTATATGCGCAGCCATACGGCAATGAGTGGATTAATTTCACACAAAATTATTTCAAAATAAAAGTAACTAATGAGGGTATTCACCGAATAGAAACTGCAGCCCTAAATCAATATGGTCTCAATTTTATCGACCCAGATAATTTTAGAGTTTTTAGGGATGGTGTGCAAGTTCCAATTTATGTTCAACAAAGCAACAACGTAGCCAGCTTTATCGAATTTTACGCTTACCCTAATGATGGTAAATTAGACACTCGACTTTTTAGAGATCCTTCGTATCAGTTAACCGATAGATACAGTTTATTTTCGGATACTGCTGTTTACTATTTAACCTGGAATGAGACAGGCGCAAATGCTAGAATTAACAACATTACTAATGATTTAAGTAATCTTCCAAGTAAAGAAAACTATTTTATGTACACCTATGAAAGAATTTATACTGGTTCTTTCAGCGTTGGACAAAGCTACTATGTTGGTGGTAGTTCGAATCCGACAGCTTTGTATAATTCTTTATTCGATAAGGGAGAAGGATTTTATTCGGGCACACAATTCAATAATACTAGTCCCTTGTTTACAAACAATGCCAATACAGAAATGCTCTATCCAGGCATAGATGGCGAGCTCAAAACGGTTATTGTTTCATGGACCAGCGGTGCACATGATTTTAGTATAAAAAGTGGAAATACTACCCTATCTACCCACCAGTTTAACGATTACGATGTCGTTAAAACCACCTCTGTCTATCCCGCTAGTTTATTAAGCAACGGAACAAGTTCGGTAAATTTTGAGGCCCATCCAACAAGCTCTAGTACGAACAGAAATAACCCAGCCTATTATTCTTTAACTTACCCTAGGTCCTACAACTTTAACAACAGAACGAACTTGGTGTTTAGTATAGCAGGAAATGGAAATAGGCAATACCTAGAAATAGAAAATTTAGATGAACAAGGTACTTATCCTATTCTATACGACCTAACTAACGGCTATAGACTGAGTGCTTTAGATGCTCCTGGTGCAAACGCACATCGCTTTGTGCTTCCTGCTTCTAATGGAACAAGAAAGCTCTTAATTCGTGCCAACAATTCTAGTAATTACACGAGTATTACCGAATTAGAACAGATTTCCTTTGTCAATTTTTCTCAACTTAACCGACAAGGAGACTATATTCTTCTTACCAACAAGAAGTTTATCTCTACCCCACAAATCAACGAATATATTAGTCATAGAGAAAGCATGAATGGTGGTAGTCATGATGTAGTTCTAGTGGATGTAAATCAACTCTACGACCAATTTGGCTACGGAATTGATAGACATCCTCAAGCGATTCGAAATTTTGTAGACTTTGCTAGTGATAATTGGACCATCACTCCGAAATATCTATTCATTATTGGTAAAGCAAGAGAATACGAAGAAATCCGTTCTGCCGCAAATCTTACTACCCGTCAAAAATGCTTAATTCCTACTTTTGGTAACCCAGGTAGCGATATCTTACTAGCTGCAGATACCGCATCTTCGGTTCCAAAAATTGCCATTGGTCGATTAGCCGCAAGCAGTGTTTCCCAGATAAGTACCTATCTTCAAAAAATTGAAGAATACGATGATCAGTTTTACCATTTTGGGGACCCATATCAAACGGTGGCTCAAAAAGATTTCATGAAACAAATTATTCATCTAGGTGGAGGAACCGATATTGGTCAACAAACCCTATTTAAAGCCTACTTAAATAGCTATGCCAATACCGCAAAGGGAACATCTTGGGGTGCAGAAATTAGTTCCGTTTTTAAAAATTCTAGTGCTCCTATCCAAACCTTACCTTCCGAGTTGATTAGAAATAGAATTAACGATGGGGTTTCCTTAATTACCTTCTTTGGACACTCCTACGCTGGTGGATTCGATTTGAGTTTCGACGATCCAGAAAACTATACCAACCTGGGGAAATATCCTGTATTTCTAGCCAATGGTTGCAACTCCGGCTTAATTCATGGTGGTTCAGAAAGTATCAGTGAGCGCTTTGTTTTTCAAAACCAAAAAGGAGCCATTGCTTATTTGTCGACCACCGATTTATCTTCTTCTTCTTCTTTAAATGTTTACACAAGCAATTTTTATCAAAGCTTAAGCAATAATAACTACGCTAGTTCACTTGGGGAAGTAATACAACAAACCATTCAAAACGTGGAAAATTGTTGTGGAAATAACCCTGTGGATATGATGGTTGCCCAAGAAATGACTTTGCACGGTGACCCTGCTCTTCCTTTTAACCAATATGAAGAGCCAGATTATGCCATTGAAGCGCAAAATGTATTTTTTACTCCCAACAATATTAGTACTTCCATCGACTCCTTTACCGTTAATTTGCTTGTTTACAATTTAGGAAAAGCGATTAACGATTCTATAGATATAGAATTAACGAGAATTTTTCCCAATGGCAATCAGGAAGTGATAACTAAGAAATTTCCAGCTCCGTACCACAAGGATACTTTTAGCATAAATTTAGCCGTAAACGGAAGTTCAAGTGGCCTTGGCTTGAACCATTTTAATATTTTCATTGATGCAAGCAACGAGATAAATAATGAACTCTCTGAAACCAACAATTATTTGCTAAACAATCTGAGTCTTTTTATTGGTTCAGACGATATCTATCCAATTTATCCTTATGAATTTGCTATTGTTCCGAATCAAAACACCACTTTAAAAGCATCTACTGGTAATCCTTTTGAAGTGGAGAAAAGATATGTTTTTCAAATGGATACAAGCGAATTATTTCTAGCTCCTTTGGCAGAATACAAGGTTTTTTCTACAGGAGGCGTTGTAGAATGGCCTAATCCTATCAACATGGTAGATAGCACGGTATATTATTGGCGAGTAAGCGTAGATAGCTCAAGTAGTTCTTCTTACAAGTGGAATTATTCTTCTTTCATCTATTTAAATGGAGAATTCCCGGGCTGGAATCAATCGCATTATTATCAATGGCAGAAAGATAAATTTGAAACCATTTATTTAGATACAGATAGAGAGTTTAAATTCATTGATGTTCCTCGTGAGGTTTATGTAAAAACAGGCCTCTACCCTAATCTGTTCTACGAAGAAATGGAATGGAAATTAGATGGTGCTCAAATGCATAACTGGAAAATGAATAATTGTGGTGGCGGTGTTGGCTTCCCTAATGGTTTGTCTATTGCTGTAATAAACAACATCACAGGAACACCTTTATATTTGACCAACAATAGTAGCACGTCCAGCTATGGTCCCTATGGTAACATCCATTGCTCGGGCATAGAAAATGTTATTACGGTTGCCAATTTCAGAGCATCTGGCAATACGCCAACTAACCACCCTACTCCAGGTATTCCTTGGTCGAATTTAATTTTGGATTATCTTAATAATGTTCCGAGCGACCACTACGTTCTAATCTACTCGATAAACAATCCGAATTACAGCAACTGGAGCCCAAATCTAGTTGCTTATTTAAACAATCTTGCCTGTCCTGTTAATAACACTACCGATGGCCCTATGATTTTTGTTTATCAAAAAAATAATACAAGCTTTAATCCCATAGTAAACATAGGCGCTTCTTTTAATGATATTATTACCAATACTTTTTCTATTAATGGTATTTGGTCCTCCGGAAATTTCAAAAGCACTTTAATTGGTCCTGCTAGTGCTTGGGGTTCGTTTCATTGGGATTTTGAAGCAAAGGAAAACCCAAGTCAGGATGTGCAGAGTGTAAATATTATTGGCGTAGATAATGCAGGAGTAGAAAATACCCTTTATACGGTTAGCAGCGCTAGCTTGGATACCAGCTTACAAGGCATCAATGCGCAAGTTTATCCTTATTTGCGACTTCAATGGAATAGTAGCGATGATTTGGACAGAACTCCTATGCAGGCTAAATATTGGCGAGTACTTTACGATAAGGCTCCTGAAGTTGCTATTAATCCTAAAAAATACTTTAGTGTTAACAAGGATAGTTTAATGCAAGGCGAAGTGTGGCATTTTGAAGTAGCGCTAGAAAATGTAAGCGAAATTGACATGGACAGCATGACAGTGAAACAAAGTATCATCGACAATGGGAATAATGCCAGTATATCTTATGCCAAATACGATAGTGCTCTTGCCTTCGATACCTTACATCTAAGCTATGCTCTAAATACTATTTCAGCTAATTATTTAGGGAAAAATACTTTGATTTTAGAGGCTAATCCTTTTGAACAAAATTACCAGATAGAACAATTCCATTTTAACAACTTTGCCACTTATAACTTCTTTGTGGAAGGCGACAATACCAACCCGCTCTTGGATGTGAGCTTTGATGGTAGAAAAATTCTAGATGGCGATTTAGTTTCGGCCAAGCCCGAAATTTTAATTCAACTCAAAGATGAAAATCAGTTCTTAGCTTTAGACGATACCAGTTTAATCGACATTTATTTCCGTTATTTGGGAACCGATGGAAGTACCCCTGGAAGCTTATGGAGAGTAAATTATAATGATGTAGGTACACAATTTATTCCCGCAGAAAGCAACAAAAATATTGCTAAAGTTATAGTAAAAGAGGAGTTTCCTCTAGATGGCTTATACGAACTTGTTGTACGTTCTAAAGATAAAAGTGGTAATAATTCAAGCTCTACCCAAGACCGTCTAATTGATCTTCAATATTATGATTACAAAATCAGCTTTCAAGTTGAAAACCGCAGTATGATTTCCAATGTTTTGAATTATCCTAATCCTTTCACTACTAGAACTCAGTTTATATTCACGCTAACAGGATCTGAAATTCCAGATTATTTTGAAATTGTTATCATGAATATTAAGGGTACGGTGGTAAAGCAAATTCGACAAGATGAAATTGGTCCAATTCATATAGGCTTAAACAAAACCGATTATTGGTGGGATGGTAAGGATCAATACGGAGACCCTCTTGCAAATGGCGTGTACTTCTATCAGGTAAAAACCTCTATTAATAACGAGAGTATAGATCGTTATGACATACAACAAGTAGACCGCTTCTTTAAAAAAGGCCTTGGCAAGATGGTGCTTATTCGCTAAAAGCATTTTTTTGAGAATTTATTTAGCCTTTTATTTTCTTTAGCATAGTATTAATAAATTGTTAGCGAATTATTAAGTATATTCGGAGAATAGAAAAGCTAATTTCGAATGAAAAAATACTTACTGCTACTACTCCTCTTTGCACTATCATTAAATGCCTGTAAAAAAGATCAGGAAAACTTTCAAAAGGAAAAAGTTAGTATTCAAGATGGCGAGGTACCTGGCGATTTAAAAATTAATCAACTGCAATACTTAGGAAGTCACAATAGCTATCGTTTAAGAACAAATGAGGCGATTATGGATTTCATTATTTCTATAGGAAATTTTCTACCTGCCGCTTATTCTGCCTCCGAACTAGATTATGAGCATATTCCTTTAAAAGATCAGTTTAGCTATTATGGTGTGCGACAAATAGAGTTGGATCTCTACTTAGATCAAAGTGGTGGTTTGTATTATAATAGAAAAGGAAATGCCATAGCAGGATTGGACGAGGCCTCTGGCATTCCAGAACTTCAAAATCCAGGAATAAAAATTCTACACATTCCGGATATCGATTTCAATACCCACAATTACACTTTTAAAAGTGCCCTAGAAGAAATAAAAGCTTGGTCGGCCTCCTACCCAGAGCATATTCCCATTTTCATCCTTCTAGAATTGGGAAATAATAGTGTTAACGATTATGTACCCGGTATCGGTTTTGTAAGTCCCGAATCTTGGAACAATGCCCAAGCACTGAATACTTTAGAAAATGAAATCTTGGATGTATTCGAGAGAAATCAAATCATAACGCCTGATGATGTAAGAGGGAATTTTAGTACGCTAAATGAAGCCGTTCTTGCAAACAATTGGCCAAGCATAGATGAAAGTAGAGGAAAAGTAATGTTTCTACACAACAACGACGACATTAATTCTATCTATCTTGCAGGGAATCCTAGTTTGGAGAACAAACTGATTTTTACCAATAGCGACCCAGGAAATGATGATGCGGCATTCATTATGCGAAATAGCGTTAATGCATCCTATATGCAAATCCAAGATTTAGTTGCACAAGGCTATATTATCAGAACTAGAGCAGATGAAGGTACACTTCAAGCACGAACAAACGATTACAGCCAATGGAATTTGTGCTTATCTAGTGGAGCCCATTTTATTTCTACAGATTATTACAAGTCAGATTCGAGAGCTGGGGATGGCACTTGGACCGATTATTCCGTTTCTTTTGATAACAAGTTATATCGCTTAAATCCCATTACTCACCCCTAAGTAATTTATTAAGCTTGTTCTCTACATTTTGTGGTAAATAAGGAATATTTGCATCTCCCCAAAAATACTTTTCTTTAAAGTTTTCAAGACTAGAAGGAATTACATCGTAACTAGAACTCTTGCTGTAATACTCTGTTTTAGGGAAGTTGCGAAGCACAGTATAATCAACATTTAGTACACCATTAACCGTTTTTTCCTTACGTTTAGAGATGCTTCCGCTGAGCTTAAAATCTCCAGAACTAACTATCCAATAATTTTCATATTTTTCATATTCTACGCTAAATGCAAGATTCGAGATTTGAAAACTATAGCCGGCTAGTTTCGCCAACATTCTATATTTTAATGGTATTAATTTCTGATAGTCTACACCGCTTGGACTCAGCTTAGAATTAAATTCAACTATGGCCAAACTTACTGTATCGATATACATGCTTCCTTGATACAAAGTTTTTTTAAGTCCTTCTTTTTGATCAAAAACAATGTGGTGCATCACATTTCCACCTTTTATAACCATTCCAACATAATCGAAAACATAGAACTTCTCCGCATTCGGATTGAATACACCAGTCTTATCATTAACTAGGTCTTCCAGCTTCGGATTAAAAGCTAAAAGTCCTTCTCCACTTTCCAAAACATTAATACTATCTTCATCAATACTATTAGCAAGCAGTTTCCCCAAATCCTTCAATTCTTCTAAGTTGGAAAAACCTCTTGCCTTCTTTACACTAACACTTCTTGGGAGTTTAGGTCTTTGAAAGGTATTGATAAGATGGTATCTGCTTTCTTCCAAGCCTCTTAATTGCTCATTTAAAAATACCGATTGGCGATAAAATATATCCTGAGCTACGGGCTGACTGTAGTAATTATCTGGAATTCTTTTTATAGCTTCTTGAAGCAGTTCAAAGGCATTTACCGGTCGAATTACAACTTCCGATAAATATTGTTCATCTATCTCTAGGTAAATGGTGTCAGAGCGCATAAACTCTACCATACTTAGTGTTTTACTATGATAACCAACGCGCTGAAAACTAAAAGACCTTGAAGAGGAATAATCCGGAATTTCTAAGCTAAATTCTCCCTTAGCATTTGTACTAGTTCCTTTAAAGGAATTATTTAGTAGAACACTAACAAATTCTAAATTCTCTTTCGTACTAGCATCTCTTACTACTCCTTGTATTAAGGCTTGGGCTTGAACATAATTAATCAGAAGAAAGCTAAAAAAAATTAGTTTATACTTTGTCATTTTTCTACTTTCGTGCTAATTTATTACTATTAATTGTAAAGAACTGAAATTAGCTTAAGATTGTTAAGACGCTTATGAAAAATAAATTTTTAATCACGATTTTAGGTCCAACAGCTTCAGGAAAATCATCTTTAGCGATAGAACTAGCCAAGCATTATAATACAGAGATTATTTCGGCAGATTCACGCCAATTTTATAGAGGCATGGACATAGGTACCGCTAAAGTAAGTAAAAGTGAACAAGAAGAAGTAGTGCATCATTTTATTGATGTTCTAGATCTAGATCAAAACTACAACGCTGGTAAATTTGAAGAAGATGCGCTGGCAGTTTTAGATAGAATTTACAGCAAAAATGATGTTGCCATCCTAGTAGGTGGTTCTGGCTTGTATTTGAATGCTGTGCTTTTTGGGATTGACCCCTTTCCTGAAATTCCAAGAGAGGTGAGATTGAAGACCTTAAATTTTTATAAAGAACACGGACTTCAAGCCCTAAGAGATGAACTACGACAACTAGACCCGAAGTATTTTTTAGAAGTAGATTTAGACAATCCCAGAAGACTAATGCGAGCTTTAGAAGTATGTTATGCCAGTGGACAGGCCTACTCCAATTTCACGAATAAATCAGCCAAAAAAAGAGAGTTTCAAAGTATTAAAATCGCTTATCAATGGTCAAGAGAAAATTTATACGAAAGAATTAATAATCGTGTGGATACTATGATAGCAGAAGGTTTGGTAGCAGAAGCACAAAATCTATTCGATAAAAAGGATTTAAGTTCTTTAGACACCATAGGTTACAAAGAAATTTTTGAATTTTTAGAGGGTAAAATTTCGAAAGAAGAAGCCATAGATCTGATAAAAAGAAATACTCGACACTACGCTAAGAGACAAATGACTTGGTTTAAGAAAGACGCCGAAATTTCGTGGTTTACACCAGCTGCTAGAATAGAAAATTTTGTAGAATTTTTGAACGCAAAGATGTCTTAACTTGCTAACCAAAACCTTAGCTTCTTATAAACAATTAGAAAAGCATGTGCTCTATCTCATAGCGGCTGAAGGCTTTATCCAATTTAGTAACGCTTCTTTTTTTCTATTACTAAATTTCTATCTCCTTCAAGAATCCTTTAATGATGTAGAAATTGCCAATTTTATTCGAAGCCGCTTTCTTGGGGTACTCCTTCTCGCCTTTCCTTTAGGACTTTATCTAAAGGGGAGAAAGTTAAAAGGCTTTTTTCAATTAGGTGCTATTGCCACACCTTTAGCTGGCATTTTCTTAGTACTTTCTATTGCAAGTCACCAGAGCTTTTTAATCCATTTGTGCATGTCCTTATGGGGAATTTCTTTTATAATTTTTCATATCCCAGGCATTCCATTTATCATGCAAAACGCTAGCGAAGAAAATCAAACCAAAGCAATAGCGCTATATTTTCAAAGTTTCAGCTTAAGCATCTTTATATCGGGCTTGATTGCCTATTTTTTACGATGTAATTCTTTAATCAATATTCATCTTAAAAGTGTCTTATTGTTCTTTAGTGCGCTCGGTTTTTTAGCCATTTTTTTCATCCAAAAAATTAAAATTGCGGAACAAAAAATAGAAAAACAGAACATCCTTCAAAACTTGAAAGAATACGATTACCAACGTATTAGCAAAGCTCTTCTTCCTGCATTTTTAATTGCATTAGGTGCTGGTCTCACGATTCCTTTTATCAATCTTTTTTTTAAAAGTGTTCATGGTTTTACCGATTGTTCCTTTTCGCTTTTGGGATCTTTAACTTTTGGTCTTGTAGCGCTTTCGGTGATTTTCATTCCAGAGCTTAAAAAGAAATTTGGTTACAATATTATGGTGACTGGAATGCAAATGCTTGCAGTTTTTCTCTTAGTAGCTTTAGCATTTACAGAATGGTTTGCCGAGTATAGATGGATAAGCTACTTAGCGGCCTTCTTCTATGTTTTACGTCAACCTTTAATGAATGCAGCCGGACCACTAACTTCAGAACTAAGTATGAACTATGTAGGAAAGAAAAACCAAGAACTTATTAGTGCCTTGCATAGTTCTATTTGGTCGGGCACATGGGTTATTAGTTCTAGCATCTTTGGCTTTCTCCGAGCAAGAGGAATAGCTTATATTTATATTTTACTCTTAACGGCTGCAATTTATGTAGTTGGCGTTTTCTTTTATCAAATGCTTATTAGAAGCTATCAAAAAAATAAGATTAATGAAGAACTTGGATAATTATGAGTACTTGCTTTTCGATCTAGATAACACCTTACTCGATTTTAACAAGGCATCTAGCTTAGCATTCAAAGCCTTGATGAAAGCTTTAGAAATAGATAATTTTGAAGCTTATTATGAAATCTATTACCCTATAAACGCCAAATATTGGCATTACTACGAAAAGCAAAAAATATCCGCAGATGAAGTTAAATATGGTCGTTTTGAAGCCTTTATTCAAGAAGCAAAATTAGATATTGACCCTGTAAGCATGGCAAATTCGTATTTAGATGAATTGGTTACTTACTCTTTTTGGATTAATGGTGCACAAGAGTTTCTAGATCAAGTAAAGGAAAGTCATAAGCTCGCAATAAT
Organism: Chitinophagales bacterium; assembly: GCA_020635975.1. GTDB lineage: Bacteria > Bacteroidota > Bacteroidia > Chitinophagales > UBA8649 > JAFMKE01. The sequence goes on along the minus strand of JACJYT010000008.1, from coordinate 12,652 downwards.
TAGCAATGGACTTAGTTCCGCCCAACATCGACGTTTGGAAAAACATGGCATGAAAAACTACTTTGAACATATTTTCATATCTGAAGAATTAGGGGTTTCGAAACCACACAAAGCTTTCTTTGACAAGGTGCATCAAAGCATCCTTGTTGGCGATAAATCTAAAGTATTAGTAATTGGCGATAACCCTAAATCGGATATAAAAGGCGCTAGAAATTTTGGTTATCACAGCTGCTGGTACAATTATAAAAGAGATAAAAAAGCCAGAGTAAAGTCAAATTATTCTATTGATAATTGGGAAGTTTTTTTGAAATAAGAAAAAGAATAAATGCTAAAAATCGGACTTATATCAGATACTCATTCTTACCTCGACCCTTTGGTATTCGAATACTTCAAGGCAGTAGATGAAATTTGGCACCTTGGTGATGTAGGCGATGTAAAACTTATTCATCAGTTAAGGGCTTTCAAATTATTAAGAGGAGTTTATGGCAATATTGATGATATTCAAGTTCGTGCTGAATTTCCTTTAGATCAACGATTTACTATAGATGGGATAGAATTTTGGCTCAGGCATATAGGAGGATATCCTGGATCTTATGATAGCAGAGTTCGAGATATATTACAAGTTAAGCCTCCCGATGTTTTTATTTGTGGCCATTCTCATGTACTCAAAGTAATGCGCGATAAAAAATATAACAACATGCTTTGTATCAATCCAGGAGCAGCTGGAATTCATGGCTTTCATAGAATGAAAACCCTTATGCGCTTTGAAATCAATAGGGGCAGCCTACAAAATTTGGAAGTAATTGAGCTTGGCTTAAGAGGAAAAATTAGCTAAAGCAAGTTTTCCATTTCGATACTGAACATTAATAATGCCTATCTAAAACATACCAGCTAAAAGCTCTTAAATTAAGTTTCACCATAGAGTCTCTTACTAGGGGATCCAAAAGCTTCCAAGCATCATTTAAAATATCTTGAGCTTCTTGAACACAATCATCAAGTGCTTGTACCTTATCTAGTAAGTTAACAGCTTCACGTATTTCCTCAAGTTTTTCCGTTTTAGCACTTACGATTTCCCATAATCGTGCTCTATCTTCTTGGTTTAATCTAGTCATGGCCTTTGCCACCGGATAAGTTATTTTTCCTGCAGTAATATCTTCTCCTTTTGTTTTTAAACCATCTTTAAATCCTCTCAAATTCAAAGTATCATCAATGATTTGAAATGATATACCTAAGGCTTCATAATAAGCGCCCAAGCCTGCAATTTGGATTTCCGATCCACCACCTAAAATAACGCCTATTTGCGCCAAGTAACTTGCTGGAGCTGCAGATTTAAGTCGATGAATTGCCAAGATACGTTCTTCCAAAATTCTTCCTGCACCCTGCTCCACAACTTCCTCCATCATATAGTCTAATCCATGGATATCTAAAGCTTGTCCCGCATGCGCAGCTCGAAGTGCTTCAAAATAAAGATTATAAATTCTTAGCTTTTTATCTGCTTCTAGTTCCTCTGCTTGATAGATTACAATTTGTCCTAAAAAATAACAAGCCGAACCAGCATTTATAGCTACAGCTTCATTATACATTTTATGGCAACTTGGTCCACCTCTTCGAACATCCGACTTATCTTCTACGTCATCCACTATTAAAGACCCTACGTGCATTAATTCTGGTAAGGCAAGCCAATCAATAGCTTTTTGCGAGTTTCCTCCTACAATATCTGCGCATGCTAGAGCTGCATAAGAACGCCAAGATTTTCCTCCCCTATCAATTATGCTACGAATAGGCTCTATTAAAGCTTTCGAAAACTCGTGAGAATCAATTCCATGGGTATAATGCAACTGATCTTTTCGAGAAACCAATTCTGCCAATTTCTCCCCTTCTGGATTTTTAGGAAGAATGTGTTTCACCGATTTTATGGTTTCCCTACTTACTATTTTAAAAAACTCTTCCAGATTTTCTGAGCTTGCAAAACCGCTGCGCTCTACAAAGCCAGGACCACCAATTTCTTGACCAGCTAAACTTCCTCTAACTTCCACTCTTCCTTCCCAGAAGGCCGGTTTAGAAATTACTGTAGCAAATTCTTGATGTGGAAATACCGCCTTTGCTTCAACATACAAACCGATAGATGGGGCTTCTAGTACCCACTCTAAAGGGTAATCGTTGAAGGTTCTTGTACTAGTCCAATCTTCCCCTTTAGGCCTTAGCTGAAAGCTATCAATCTGCTTTCTATTGCCTTCAGGATCAATAAGTATAAGATAGGAACCACAGGCTGCAGCACTTTTATTATCTATTAGGTCATAGGCAGTAAATTCATAACCATTGCTCAATTGCGAAGAAATCCAATTCCAAGCAACATCTTTGCTCATTCCGGGTTCTTGCTCCTTTTCATCCCTATTTCTGCCAAATTCATGATCGTACCATGCAGAGGCTTGGCTAAAAGGAATTCTCTCTCCTTCAATTTCCAAGTAGCCCTTGGCCTTATTTCGAGGGAGGAAATAGTAAAACATATCCTCCGCAGAAACACCAAAAACTACCCCATTATCGCCATGTCGAATAACTGGTTTTAAAGTGTCAAATTCCATAAAGCAAGCCACTTTGTGCTCCTCATCTATTAAATCAAGCTGGTATTTACCTTCCTCAATTTTCTTAAAACTGTTGGAATCAAAATTCAAATCTAAGTGAGATTTAGAAACGCTTACTGGCTTCTTAAAGAGCCTATCAGGATAAGGTACATTTCCTTTTTCAAGCATTTCAATTGCCGACTTTCGGATCCTTTCATCCTTCACGATCTCGCCCTTTCTCAAACGATCTAATCCAATTTCAGGAGAACGATGATCAATTAGCGAATTACTATAATACATTTCATTAGCAAGATCTATAATTGCCCAAGTGATGGAATGAGCATAATCTAACTCCTTCTTCTCTTCATCGTATTGGAGTAACTTTCTAAAAAATGATGCAAAAATGGAATATTCTCTTCCATTTTCAGCTTTAATGTGTGCATTAATATACCACCATTCTGTTGTAGAACTATCATGCGGTAAATCATGTATTTTTAAATCAATATCTTCTCCTACTGGCCAATCAGAAGGACGAGTAAAGTTTTTATGTAAAGTGTTCATTTAGAGAGAAACTAGGAGGTAAAAAGTGCTCCGAAGGTAAAAAAAATTATCCATTAAATAGGATTAAATTGTGCCTCATTAAGTATTGTAAAATAAAGTTTATATTTACTCTCTCAAGAAAACTTTATAAGAAGTATTTACTATGAAACATATCCTTATAAGCTATCTCTTTTTACTGTTTTATAATTTTTCTTTTGCGGGAGGACCATACGAAGATTACGACGAAGACTTTTTACCACTTTCTCAGGGAGAGGAAGAAATAATAGAAGATATAAGTGCAAGTAGCGATGGACTTTACTATCGAGAAGATTCTCAAAGCCTAGAATGGATAAAGGGGGATGAAAGAAAGAGCTTCCCTGCTTGGCTTTCCATTTTACCGCCCTTAATTGCAATTTTTATAGCATTGGTTTTTAAGGAGGTTCACATAGCCTTAGTTCTTGGTATTTTTTTCGGCGTATTTACCATTAATGGTTTTCAGCTCAAACAGATTTTTAGTAGCTTTTTCCAAATAGCAGACAGTTATGTGCTTCAAGCCATTGCATATACCGATGGTGGTGAACTTCAAACTGGACATTTATCCATCATTGTTTTCTCTGTTTTAATTGGTGGAATGGTACATATTATTTCAAAAAATGGTGGCATGAATGGCGTTGTTCGTCAAGTATCTAAATTGGCCACGTCTGCACGAAGAGCACAATTTGCTACTTGGTTAATGGGTTGTATGATTTTCTTCGACGATTATGCCAATAGTCTTGTGGTAGGGAATACTATGCGCCCTCTTACCGACAAGTTTAGGGTATCTCGAGAGAAACTAGCCTATATTGTAGATAGTACAGCGGCACCAATTGCAGCCATTGCTTTCGTAACCACATGGATTGGTTATCAATTATCGGAAATAGAAAAAGGACTTGCAAGTCAGAATATTCTCAGTATAGATCAAAGTGCTTATTCTATCTTTTTAGGCTCTTTAAAATATGCGTATTACCCTATTTTCACCTTATTCTTTATGCTTGTTCTAATCTATTTGAAGAAAGATTTTGGTCCCATGTTACAAGCAGAACAAGCGGCGGCTAATTCTCCTCAAAAAACAAGTGTTGAAGGAGAGGCAGACAAAACTAGTCATTGGTTAAATGCTGCCATTCCGGTTTTAAGTTTGATTTTTATGGTAATTATTGGTCTTCTGATAACAGGTTCTTCTCCAGAAATTTGGACAAGTGAGCTTAGTCTCACAGAAAAACTAAGAGGAGTTCTCTCTAATGCAGATTCGTATAAAGCATTAATTTGGGCCTCTTTTTTAGCTTGTGCTGTTGCTATACTAGTTTCTCTAATTAGTGGTGCAAGTGGACTAAAAGAAAGCATGGAAAGTATGATTGATGGATTCAAGACTATGGTACCTGCGGTTGTTATTTTGATTTTAGCATGGGCCTTAGCGGGGGTAATCGAAAATTTGAAGACAGCAGATTATCTGTCTTCCATGGTTCCAGATAACTTCAACGCTTATTGGTTGCCATTAATCTTTTTCATCTTATCTGCATTAATATCCTTTGCTACAGGATCGAGTTGGAATACCATGGCCGTAATGTACCCAATATGCATTCCAATTGTTATCAAAATTGCCAGTGTAAATGGAACTCAAATCGACCTAGAACGGCTTATGCCAGTTTTATTGAATACCGTTTCGGTTATCCTTGCAGCCTCTGTTTTTGGTGATCATTGCTCCCCCATTTCAGATACCACCATTCTCAGTTCGCTTTCCTCTCATTGCGACCATATAAGTCATGTAAGAACCCAAATGCCTTATGCTTTGATTGTAGGCTTTATAAGCATACTTTGTGGCGGCGTTCTATTTGCTTTTGGAGTACCTTGGTACCTGCTTTATCTGATAGGTTTTATACTCTTATATTTGCTCATATCTTTATTAGGAAAAAAAATTAATCTTCATGAAAACTAAAATAATAATTTCGCTGCTTGTCTTACTTATTGCCATACAATTTATTAAAATAGATCGCTCGGTTCCCGAAAATTTTCAGGATTACGACTTCTTAGTGTATAATCAAACCAATGCTGAGATAACTACCCTACTTAAGAGCGCTTGTTACGATTGTCATTCCTATGAAACGAAGTATCCTTGGTATAGTCAAATTGCTCCTGTTAGCTGGTATCTTAAACGTCATATTAACGAAGGCAGGGAGCATCTCAACTTCTCCGATTGGAAATATCTGAGTGAAGAAAAAAGAGCCCACAAAATAGACGAGTGTATTGAATTGATAGAAGAAGACGAAATGCCGCTTTTCTCTTATTCGCTAATTCATAAAGAAGCCAAATTAAGTGAAGAGCAAAAAGAGCAATTAGTAGAATTTTTTAAAGCTCTATAAAACAAAAATCCCGACCGAAGTCGGGATTAAAGTGATTCAGCTGGGGCTCGAACCCAGGACCCCTACATTAAAAGTGTAATGCTCTACCAGCTGAGCTACTGAATCTTAATTTTTAAAGGACTGCAAAGATAATTTCTATATCCTTGAAATACAAGATAATTAAGAAAAAAATTAAGTTTTTTTTACGAGCCGAATAAAACTCTCAAATAAAACAAAGGATTGCTAAGCTTTTTTCTTAGATCTACATTTTCAAACATGCAGGAAATAGTTTCTCTAAGCTCTTTATTTCCTCTAGCTTTATTCACTATAAAGTTAAATAACCAAGGATAGCTGGTTAAATCCTGCATTTTCTTACTGAGTTTCAATTCGTTTGCCAGTCGTCTGTAAACCAACTTATCATAAGCCACCAAAGCTTCTTTTGAAAAATTGCGATCCGGAACTAAGTCTATTAAAAGCTCTGCAGCCAACATGCCCGAAATCATAGCATTTCCAATTCCTTCGCCGGTAAAAGGATCAATTAGAGCCGCAGCATCACCTAAGAGAAGGATATTATCGTCGGATATATTCTTATGTCCCCCCAAGGGTAAGCCATGCAACTTCATTGGGTCTATCAACTCGGCATGTTCAAAACGATCTTTAAATGTAGGATGTTCTTTTACCACCTTCTCAAAAAGCTCTTTAAGATTTATTCTTTTCTTCTTAACTAGATCGCTTTTCATTCCAAGTCCAACATTAGCTTCACCATTCGCTAGCGGAAAAATCCAAAAATAACCCGGCAGGAGTTCTTCCAAAAAATGTAACTCTATAAAGCCATCCTTATCCAGACCCTTCACTCCTTTGTAATAAGCTCTCAATCCTAAAGCATTATTTTCCTCCAAAGGAGAGCTCGACATTAGGCATTTTGCTGCATAAGAATATGCTCCATCAGCTGCTAAAATAATATCGCTTTGGAAATGCTTATTGAGTTTGTCATTTCCGAAAAAAACTGTTTTTCCTTCCCTTCGAAAATAGGAAATGGAGCAATTTTCAACTAATTCGATAAGGCTTTCCTTTTTAACTAAGGAAATAAGATAATTATCAAAATCGATTCGCTTTGCTATAAAGCCTGGTGCAAGTTCAGCTTCGGCTTTGTAATTCAACTTAAATGGAACTCGGAGTTCATTATTCTTGGTGCCATAAAATTTAACGCCCCATGAAGCAAGGGAGTCATTTTTACTTATAAATTCTTGCCAATTTGGAATATCTAACTTTTTTAAGACCCACGCTACCTTTCCGCTGCAAGCATCCCCACAAACTTTATCTCTAGGAAAAGAAGCTTTATCAATTATTACGCTAGCAATACCGTGCTTAGCTAGAAACAAGGCGGCGCTAGCTCCTGCTGGTCCAGCTCCAATAATGTGAATTTTTGCTTGCCCCTGCATAGAACTTAGTTCGAATATTTTTGCAAAATTTTTAAAAAATTAGTTCCCGTTTGCAAACCTATTTCTTTACCTAAGAGCAATCCGTTTTCATCAAAAAACAAGATACAAGGCAGGCTGCTTATGTCGTATTTACTCCTCAAAATCATAGCATCAAAATCATCTACATTCAACTGTAAGGCGATAAAGTAGTTTTGCGTATACTTCTTCACCTCATAATCTTGAAAAACCGTTTCTTCCATTAATTTACATGGCAAGCACCAAGAAGCCGTAAAATCAATAAAAAAAGGCTTTTTTAATGCTTTGGCTTGAACTAAGACCTCTTCATAAGTATATTCCGAAAAAAAAGATTCTTGAGCATTTACTTTAAAAGTAAAAAGTAAGATGATTAAATGGAGTAAAAGTATTTTCTTCAACATTATTAAGCAATGATATTACAAATATACCAAGATTAATACCAAAAAAATAGTCGAGCAAGTTTGCTCGACTATTCTCTTTATTTCTAGAAAGTTCAATATTAATTAACTCCTAAAGCCTTCAAGGTTTCAAGATTCAAATTACCTACTGGCAAGCCTTTATCTTTTTGATATTGAATAAGCGCTGACTTGGTCATAGCACCAAAAACATTGTCAATTGGACCTGGATTATATCCTGCATTTAATAAAGCTTTTTGAATATCAAGTATTCTTTCTTGTGTTAGGTCATCACTGCATAAAATCTCTCTCCATACTTGGTAACCACCTTTTTCAACAACTACTCTTTTTTGTACTGTTTTATACGTAGCTGGGGTAACCACTTCTACTAAGCGTTCTTTTTCAATTACAATTTCCTTAGCAACCACTTTGTATTGCATTGGTATGGTTTCTTCACGAGAATATGCTTGATTTTTAAGTACTTCTTTAGAAACTGTTTTGTAAACTGCAGGTATTTCAACCAAACACATTACTTGACAATCTGCTGGATTGGCAGATAAACATCCAGCATCTGCTTTGCCTTTCACCCATTTAGTAGTAGCAGGAGTTATCATAACTTGCTCTGTAATCGTCTCATATTGAGCAGGAATGTTAATCGTTTTAGTTTGTTGAGGAGTAATAACCACCGTATCAAAAACGGTTTTAACTAAAGCAGGAAGTTTCATTTGCTTTGTAGTTTGAGGTTGATCTACTACCGTCTCATTTACATAACCATATTTATCTTCCACAAAACAACGAGCATAGCATTTACCAGGTACGGCATTCGGAGGAACATCCTCAGAAACATTAGAGGCTACTTTTGGAGCAGAATAATTTGTAGTAGTGGTAGGAGTAGTAACGGTAGTTGTAGTAACTGTTGGAGTTGTAAGCGTTGGCGTCGTAACAACTGGTGTGGTAACAACCGGACTTGTGACTACTGGAGTCGTTACTGTAGTTTTAGTCGTATTAACTTCTGTTTTAACAGGCTCAACAACTTCTTCTACTGTAGTATTAACTTCTGTTTTTGTTTCTTGAACCGTTTTCTGAGAACTATTTGCATTTGGATTTGTATTGATAAAAATTTGGGCTTGAGCCAAAACAATACCTAATGATAAAATGCTAAGTAAGACTTTTTTCATTACCGTGTTTTTAGTTTTGCGCAAAATTAACGCAATAATTAGAATTAAAAAATTATTTAGACTAAATAGTTTCCCACGAATTGGAATGATTTATGTTAATTTGTAAGTCAAAAAGTAATATCCCTATAAATATGAAAAATTTAGAACATCTTATCAATGAAGTTTGGGAAGATAGATCCTTAATTCAAGTAGAAAAATACCAACAAGCTGTAGAAGAAGTAATCTTGCTTTTAGATCAAGGTAAACTTCGTGTTGCATCGAAAGAGAAAGAAGCTTGGACAACACATGAATGGATAAAAAAAGCGGTTGTTTTATATTTCCCAATGTGTGCTATGAAAACTATTGAAGTAGGACCTTTTGAGTTCCATGATAAAATTCCTTTGAAAAAAAATTATGCAGCCCAGGGTGTTCGAGTTGTTCCACACGCTATAGCAAGATACGGTTCGCATCTAGAATCGGGTGTAATAATGATGCCAAGTTACGTTAATATCGGAGCTTATGTTGGCAGTGGCACTATGGTAGATACATGGGCTACGGTGGGCTCTTGTGCACAAATTGGAAAAAACGTTCACTTGAGCGGTGGTGTTGGCATCGGAGGGGTTTTAGAACCTCTTCAAGCAAGTCCAGTAATAATAGAAGACGACTGCTTTATTGGGTCTAGATGCATTGTAGTTGAAGGTGTTCATGTGGAGAAGGAAGCGGTATTAGGGGCGAATGTAGTTCTTACTGCTTCCACTAAAATTTTCGATGTAAGTTCTTCTGAACCTATAGAGTATAACAAAAGGATACCAGAAAGATCGGTAGTCATTCCTGGTAGCTACACCAAACACTTCCCGGCGGGAGATTACCAAGTTCCTTGTGCCTTGATTATTGGCAAAAGAAAAGCATCGACCGACAAAAAAACTTCTTTGAATGATGCTCTTCGTGAGCATAATGTCGCTATTTAAACCTAAATTTGTATGATGAGGAAATTACTTATTATTACTTCTATGCTCTATGGGTCTCTTTTCGCTCAAGAAAATGATTTAGCCATCCAAAAGATTGAAACCGTCATTAACTATATCGATCAATTCTATGTAGATGACGTGAATAAAAATGAGATTGTGGACAACGCAATTATCAATATGCTGAAGGAATTAGACCCTCATTCTGTCTATATTTCTAAGGAAGAAGTGGAAGAAATGAACGAACCTTTAGTTGGTAATTTTGAAGGTGTTGGAATACAATTCAATATTTTGGAAGACACCATTATTGTAGTTGCAACTATTGCTGGAGGTCCTAGCGAAAAAGTAGGAATTCAAGCAGGAGACAAAATAGTATTTATAAACGATATTCTAGTTGCTGGAAATGGTATTTCGAACAAAGGAGTGGTAGAAAAACTCCGTGGAGATAAAGGAACCGAAGTAAAAGTGAAAATTAAAAGAGGGGGAAGTAAATCTTTACTAGATTTTAGAATAGTGAGAGATAAAATTCCTATTTTCTCTGTTGACGCGGCCTATATGGCTACGGATAAGATCGGCTATATTAAAGTAAATCGATTTGCAGCAAAAACCCCAGAAGAATTTAAAGATGCCCTCTTAGATTTAAAAAGTAAGGGCATGACAGATTTAATTATTGATCTTCAAGGAAATTCTGGTGGCTACCTGAATGCTGCTTTCCAAATGGCAGATGAGCTCTTGGATGATGGTAAGCTTATTGTTTATACCGAAGGAATTAATAGTCCACGAAACGAAATGAAAGCTACGGCCTATGGAAACTACGAAAAAGGAAATGTGGTAGTTCTAATAGACCAATATTCTGCTTCAGCTAGTGAAATTCTTAGTGGCGCAATACAAGATTGGGACCGGGGACTAGTAATAGGTAGAAGAAGTTTTGGAAAAGGTTTAGTTCAGCGTCCATTTCCCCTTCCTGATGGAGCTCAAGTGCGACTTACAATAGCCAATTACTACACACCAAGTGGTAGATTTATTCAAAAACCATACGACCATGGGATTGATGATTATCGTCAAGACATCGCGCACCGATTTGAGTCAGGCGAACTTACAGATAGTGCCATCCAACACTTTCCTGATTCTTTAAAATTTACGACCCCAAATGGAAGGACTGTTTATGGTGGAGGAGGGATTACTCCAGATATTTATGTAGCTTTAGATACCAGCTTTAGCTCCGATTTCTACTCGAACGTTTTAAGAAGCGGACTAATAAATAAGTATAGTCTTAGCTATGCAAGCCACAATAGAAAGAGTTTGTTAGAATTTTATCCGAACTTAATGAAATTCGACGAAAATTTTGCTGCGGATGATGAATTTATGGAGGAGTTTTTAGCTTTTTGTAAAACGGAAAATGTGGAATATAAAGCAGAAGATGTGCTTAAATCGAAGCGTTTTATTGGCATCCAACTAAAAGCATTAATTGCTAGGAACTTATACAACAATGAAGCCTATTATTATATTTATAATAAAGAACTAAACGATTCTTACTTGAAGGCTATAGAGTCAATTCAGAATAACTTATTTCAAAAATACAATATTAATTCATGGACAAAAAAATAGGCCTGTTTTACGGAACAGATACAGGCAATACGGAGATGGTTGCTAAAAACATAGTGGAAAAAATAAATTCAAAATTGGCATATGCTTGCGTGGAGCTTCATGAAATTTATCAGAAAAAAGCCGAAGACATGAGCAAGTATGATTTGATCATTATGGGACAACCAACTTGGTACGATGGAGAACTTCAAGGTGACTGGGAAGAGTTTATTCCTGAATTAAAAAAAATAGATTTCAGCAATAAAAAAGTCGCTTTCTTTGGTTTAGGTGATCAATATGGTTATGCTTCTTATTTTTGTGACTCTTTAGGAGTATTCGCGGATATGGTTTTAGAAAGAGGTGCTAAAGTTGTAGCTTACACATCTACAGAAGGTTATGAACACGACTACTCGAAAGCGGAAAAAGATGGTCAATTCTGTGGTTTGTGCATTGACGTGGATAATCAAGATGAACTTACAGAAGAAAGAATTGACGCTTGGTTACCAAAAGTTTTGTCCGAATTTGGTTTTTAAGTACAAAAAAGTAAAAGAAAAAAGATAAGAAGTAGTACAAATTTCTTATATTCAAAGCTTTATTTTGCCTGTGCCAAATTCTGCTTATGAAAAGAATTGTATCCTTATTTATTTTTACCATCATTTTCGGTTTCTTTTACACAGAAGTTTATGCTTCTCATTTACTTGGTGCGAATGTAACTTATGAATGTTTAGGTCCTGGTCAGTATCGGGTTACCTTACAATTGTATCGTGATTGTAATGGTGTTACTCCCTCTAGTTCTCAAACTCTAACCTATAGCTCCGCTTCATGTAATGGGATCTCAGGTTCTATTTCTTTATCCACTGTGGGATCGCCAACGGATATCACTCCAAACTGTCCAAGTGTTCCATCAGCTTGTGGCGGTAGTGGAAACTACGGAATTCAAGAATGGGTGTATCAAGGCATTTTGAATTTACCTCCAGGTTGTGGTAACGATTGGATTTTAGGCTGGAGCCAATGTTGTAGAAATGGAGCTATTAACACACTCAGTGGTCCCTCAAGTCAAGATATGTTTGTTGGTGCTGTTCTAGATAACACAGCAACTCCAGTATGTAATTCCTCCCCTGTTTTTAATAATGCTCCGGGTTCTATTGTATGTGTTAATCAGCCTGTGGTTTATAATCATGGTGTTAGTGATGCAGATGGCGATTCTCTTTACTTTTCTTTAGGGACTTGCTTACAAGGGCCATCACAAAATGTGGCTTATTCCGGTGGTTTCAACGGCACCTCTCCTCTAACCACTGCAAGTGGCGTTAGCATTAACCCAAATACAGGAGCTATTAGTTTTACCCCTACTACCCAACAAGTAGGAGTGTTGTGTGTTAATGTGAAAGAATACCGAAATGGGGTTTTAATTGGTCAGGTGAATAGAGATATGCAATTTACAGTAATTGCTTGCTCAAATGTTCCTCCTCAAGCTTCTGGAGTAAATGGTGCTCCAAATACAACTCCTCAAAATTTTACTACTTCGATTTGTGCCAATGGCAATCTTTGCTTTACCATTAATGGGACTGATCCGAACAGCAACAATATTACTATGAGTTGGAATAATGAAATTCCTGGG
>JACJYT010000007.1 GCA_020635975.1 Chitinophagales bacterium | reverse complement strand
CTTTCTAGCTCGCTCATGCTAATGTTTTCTTCTTTAGCCATACTCATTACCAAAGGAGAATAAAAACGATTGGCATCACTATTTTGCAAACTATTTTGCTTAGAAACTTGCGCGTTAATTTCTGTTTCTAGACTTGCAGCACTTACTTCCGGCTTTACGCTTACTTCTTCTACGCTTGTACTTTCTTGGCTAGAAGAATCGTCTCCGCCAGTAGAAATTAAGGCCACAGCAGCACCCACGGCAACTACATCCCCCTCTTTGTAAAGTAATTTAACAATGGTTCCTGCTACCTCAGAAGGAACTTCACTATCTACTTTGTCTGTGGCTATTTCCAGTACAGCTTCGTCAACCGCTACGCTATCTCCTACTTGTTTATTCCAAGTAAGTATGGTTGCTTCCATGATACTTTCGCCCATTTTAGGCATTAATAATTCTACTGTTGGCATTTGTTTGTATTTTGTGCAAAAATACGATATTGATTGTTCAAAGTTAAATTATTAGACTTCAAATTTATTAGTTTAGCTTTTTAAGCTTCTCCTCAAAATGCCCCTATATAAAATTCCGATAGTTAAAGATTTCTATTTGTACACTATGCCTGCACCAAGGCAAGAGGAAGATCTTTTGCTTTTTTTTAAAGAGCTAAAAGTATTTGGTGTAAATCATGTAGTTAATTTATTGGATAACAAGGATATTGTGGAACTTTCACTTCAAGACGAGTCGCTTATAACACATTCTGTAGGTTTAAACTATAGCCATTTTCCTATAGAAGATTATTCCTTTCCAAAAGATAAGTTTGCCTTTATCTCTTTAGCTCAAAAATTGAAAAAAGAAGTTTTAGCACAACAAATTATTGCCATTCATTGTCGTGCCGGAATTGGACGATCTTCCCTACTAGCTGCGGCTATTTTAGCTAGCTTTTCTTTCCCGAAAGAAGAGCTGTTTCAACACATTTCTAAGCATCGAGGCTGTGCTGTGCCCGATAAGCAAGAACAGGCAGCACTACTACTTGATTTGTACAAAGAACTAGCTGCACTTTAAGGAACTTTGCAATTAATTATTGGCTTTAGCATTCGAAGCTTATATTTGTATAATAATGGAAACTAGTCCGCTAAAAAATAGAATTCGGAAACCCGATTGGTTGAAGGTGAAATTACCTTCTGGCGTAAATAGTTCTGAGGTTTTGAAGAACGTGGAAACGCATAAGTTGCATACTATTTGTCAAAGTGGTTCTTGCCCAAATCAAGCCGAATGTTGGGGCGAAAAAACAGCAACCTTGATGATTCTTGGAAATGTGTGTACTCGTTCTTGTCAGTTTTGCAATGTAAGTACAGGCAAGCCAGAAGCAGTGGATGTAATGGAGCCATATCGAGTTGCGGAAAGTGTAAAGTTGATGGGTCTAAAACATGCCGTTATTACCAGTGTAGATAGAGATGATCTTAAGGATGGTGGTGCAAAAGTATGGGCAGCTACTATCAAAATGATTCGTAAACATTGTCCTGGAGTAACCATGGAAACCTTAATCCCCGATTTTCAAGGGAAATGGGAAAATCTACAATATATTATTGATGAAGCTCCAGAAGTAGTATCGCATAATATAGAAACAGTAAAAAGACTTACGAAGGAAGTTCGTATGCAAGCAAAGTATGAGCGAAGTTTAGAACTTTTATTACGTCTTAAAGAAGGTGGTATAAATAGAACTAAAAGTGGTATTATGCTAGGTTTAGGGGAAACTGAAGAGGAAGTAATTGAGGCAATGCAGGACCTCAGAAAGCATAAAGTGGATGTGCTTACCCTAGGACAATACCTGCAACCTACAAAACAACATTTGGAAGTTCAGGCCTATATACACCCAGATTCTTTTGCAAATTATAAAACTCTTGGCTTAGAAATGGGTTTTAAATTTGTAGAAAGTGGCCCCTTGGTTAGAAGCTCTTATCATGCAGAGCGACATGTCTGATTTCTTTATAGAAAAAGAGAATCTGAATTATAAAATATTAGTGCAAATCGACTAATAAGCTTCTTTTTTATCTATATTGCTCTTAATAATTTTAAAATAATCGAAATGAAAGAACTTTGGTGGCTAGAAATTATAGGTTTTATATTGCTATTAAACGGTGCTTGGCGTTTACTTTGGCGCTTTCCCTTAATTCTTGGATTATTGGGGGCTAATAAATTGGGTACTGCAAAAGGCGATCAAGTAGCAGAGAACAAAAACAATATAGAAGCTATGAAGAAGGGGCTTCCTTTAGCCTTGTTTATGTTGGTTCTTGGTGGTATTTTAATCTACTTTTTTTAAAAACTTCTTAGCCTAATAAAAGGCTACTTGAAATAACTATTAGGCTACTTTTATAAGTGTCTGACAGAAAATTGATCTTCGTATTTCCTATAGCTGGATACTTATTTTATTCTCCAAATTTTCTCTTAGCTTGGGATAATTGTCTTTCATGTTTTGTATAATGAAAGCTAAAGGAATATCTGCAAAGCTTCCGTAATCTTCAACATACTCCATAAATTTAGCTCCTTCTTGGTTGTATTCTTGGAAAAGACAATCCGTGTGGCCGTCGAATTCTAAGCAAGCAACATGTAGTTTATCGCATAAACTTTTATTGAATGCGGGGGTTACTTTATACCACTTTTCATTAAGATAAACTTCAACATAGCCATGTGGACTCAAGACATTACTTCCTAAATATTCTTCTAATTTTTCGGTTGCAATATGATTTTTAACCTTTGCCAATCCAATCCGAGAAGGTAAACCCACAGCTCTGTAGGTGGCAATCAATATAGAAGCTTTGTCAATGCAATGTCCATAGCCTCTATCAATAACTTTAGAAGCTTTACTTTCTTCTTTAGATAAATTGATATAATAGGGATTGTAAAGAAAAGTATCTCTAACCGCATAAAACAAAGCAATTGCCTTTTCCTTTGCAGTCATATTAGAATGCACATGCTTTTTTATAAAGCCAACTAGCTTCGGATTATTAAAGTCTAGTATTGTCGTTTCTTCCAAGTAAATAGTAAGATCTTCGCGCATGGTCTCAAAAAAAATCCGAAGCTTTAACACTTCGGATTTTATTAATTTTTTTAATTAGTTACAAACCAGTAATGGATAAGCCAATAGAAAAAGGAGTCATACTTGGGCCTTCATTTTTCTTGAACAAATCTAGTACGCTGTAATATGCAAATACATTGAAAGCTCCATAACCAATTCGGAAAGTAGGACCAGCATTTAAAGTGCTAACATCTTTGTAGCCCTTCGTTTTGTACTTTTTGAAGTAGCCATTATCCTTGTTGGTCTCTTTATTAACTGCCGTTAGCTTAACAGAGGCTCTAAATCCTAGTGCTGCTTTAAATAATTTGCCACCTTTTAAAGGCTTAGAGAAAAAACGTAACTCTACTGGAATATCCAAGTAATTAACCGCTAACTTATGTTTTTTGTAATTATCATTGTCCTTGTAATTTGGAATGGCATTAAAATAAGTTCCCGAAGAGTCTTCTACCATGAAGCTATTGTGATAATAGCTAGCATGACGAAAGCCTATCCCAGGAGCTATACTAACTCTAGAATTTTTAATTGGAATATCGTGCATGTAATAAATGCCTATACCTCTAGAATGCCACTTTGTAGCAAATCCATTAGTTTCTTTATGAAATACATTATCAAAACTTAAATTAAAAACAAAGCGATCTCTAGCTTTCATTTTTGTTGGTGTTTCCACTACAGTGCTATCTGCCTTCGTAGCTTGAGCATTTAAACTAGAGTTAAATGCAAATAGTACAGCGACAATAAAAAATAGTTTTTTCATAATTTGAAGGTGTTTATGAGCAGCGAAATTAAAAACTTTTTCCTTTAAAAATCCGATATTTACCTTTTTTAACCAACATTTCTCTAATATTTAAAATTATGCCTGTCAATAAGGAAGCATTTTTACGTTACAGAATCTTAGATAGGATGCTAAGGACTAAAAACAAACCCTTTCCAACCATGGACGACTTTTTAGAAGTCTTAGAAGAAAAGTTAGGAAAGACTTTTTCGGTATCTACGGTACAAAAAGACATTAAGTCGATGAAAGAGGATGAACTGCTTGGTTATAAAGCGCCTATAAAGTTCCATAGGATGTATAATGGATACTATTACACCGATCCAAATTTCAGTATTACGGAGGTGCCACTTAGCGAAGAAGACCTAGATGCCATCGAATTTGCAGCCTTAGTGCTTCAGCAATTTAAGGAGGTAAAACTCTTTGGGGAATTTGGTTCTGCTGTCGATAAAATTTTTAATGCAGTTAATGTAAACTCTATACTCGGCGAAGAAGATAGTACGCAATATATACAGTTCGAGAAAGTACCATTTTATAAAGGCAGTGAATGGATTGCACCATTATTAGAGTACATTAAGCAACGACAAACTATAGTTATAACTTACCAGCGTTTTGAGGTAAATGAGGCTAAGGAGCATGAAGTGCATCCCATCTTACTTAAAGAATTTAGAAATCGCTGGTATCTTATAGCCATGTTAGAGAAGAACGATAGAATAGTAACCTACGCTCTTGATAGAATTTCGGAATGTAAAGCAAGCAATATTCCCTATCGATTTCACGCTAAATTTTCAGCAGAAAATTATTTCAAACATGCCTATGGGATAACTACCTTTGAAGAAGAACCTAGTGAGATAATTTTGGAATGTTCTCCTATACAAGCTGCATATTTTAAAACTCAAGCTCTTCATGATACCCAAAAGATTTTAGAAGAAAAGGAGAATTTTGTTCGTTTAAGTTTGCGCGTCGGACTTACAACGGAGTTTCTAATGGATCTATTAAGTTTTGGTAGTGCAGTTCGCGTAATTGAACCTTTAGCTTTAAAATTGGAGATTAAAAAGCGATTAGAGGAGGCTCTTCAAGCCTACCAATAGTTACTGCTCCCCTAGTCCTATATTCAATCTTAACTTATTGTTTTTGTTAATCTTGTCTTCGAAATCGCAAAAGAAGCCTTGCTGATGACGATAAGTAATGCGCTCCACTTGTAGCTTTTCTTTGTTTTGATTTACAAACATAAGACTTTGTGTGTTGGTCGTATCTAGCTTTAGGCTATCTTGCCAAAACAAACTAGCTACTATGCCAAGGAATTTAAACATTTCTATTTACTTGTTGTATAATTTGATTGGAAGGAACTACACCAGATTGACGCCATTTTATTTGTCCTTCTTTAAACAAAATTAGAGTAGGCACACTTCGCACTCCAAATTGTTGGGCAGCTCTAGGATTCTTATCAATATCAATCTTTATAACCTTCACTTTGGCTCCTGCTTTCTGAACAACATCTTCTAAGATAGGCTGCATGGCCTTACATGGACCACACCAAGTTGCGAAAAAATCTACCAAAACAGGTTTCTCTTGATTAATCAACATTTTTAAATTACCCTTAGCCATTTCTATCTTTTTTGTTATAACAAGTTCTTTTCTATTCTAGTTCGCCTATTTGTTAATAAGAAACGCGAAGCTAATGCAACATTTAGTTTACTTTTGTAACAAATATCGCAATTCAATATGAGTACCAATCATTATGATAAACGAGGTGTATCTGCTGGAAAAGAAGAAGTGCACGCTGCTGTCAAGAATTTAGATGCAGGTTTATATCCCAAAGCATTTAGTAGAATTTACCCAGATTTTTTAGGTGGAGATGAGGCATTCTGTAATTTAATGAGTTCTGATGGCTCTGGCACAAAATCGATTTTAGCTTATTTGTATTGGAAAGAAACTGGAGATTTAAGTGTTTGGAGGAACATTGCTATTGATGTGATGGTGATGAATTTAGATGATTTGCTTTGTGTTGGCGCTACTGGACCCTTTCTCTACACCTCGATAATTAATAGGAACAAACATTTAATACCAGGCGAAGTGATTGCCGCCCTGATTGGTGGAGCACAGGATTTTATAGATAAAATGCAAGCCTACGGTATTGATATTAAATATATGGGTGGTGAAACAGCCGACTTGGGAGATAGTGTAAGAACAACTACTGTGGATGGCTCTATGACTGCAAGAATGAAACGGGAAGATTTAGTGATTACTTCTCAGATTCAGCCTGGAGATGTAGTGGTAGGCTTAGCAAGCTTTGGTCAAGCTGCTTATGAAGACGCTTTTAATTCGGGGATAGGCAGTAACGGACTTACTTCTGCTCGTCACGATATTTTGAATAAGAGCTATTTAAGTAAGTATCCTGAAAGCTTTGACCCAGCTACGGCACAAGAAGTGCTCTACATAGGATCTAAAAATCTACGAGATAATTTACTGGGTACAGAATTAGATTTTGGTAAAGCATTACTTTCACCTACAAAGACTTATGCACCAATTATTAAAGCTTTACTTGAAAGTAAAAAAGCGAAGATTCACAGCATGGTTCACTGTACGGGAGGAGCACAATCTAAAGTTCTTCATTTTATTGATGGATTGAAAATTGTGAAAAATAATCTTTTTCCTTGTCCTGCTTTGTTCAAAGCTATTCAAGAAGAATCTGGTACAAGTTGGTATGAAATGTACAAGGTTTTTAATATGGGACATAGAATGGAAATCTATCTCCAAAAAGAAGATGCCCAAGATGTAATCGATTTGGCTACAAGTTTTGGTGTAGAGGCTAAAATCATAGGCTATGTAGAAGCTTTTGATGGTAAGCAAGTAGAATTACATTCACCTTTTGGTAGTTTTATATACGAATGACCAGTTTTTCATCCAAAATATTGTTATTTGGGGAACACATCATTAATAAAGGGGCAGAAGCATTAGCTATTCCCTACCCTAATTTCTTTGCTGAGCTTAGTTTTGATAAAAACAAAGAGCTATTTCTAGAAGCTTCATCTGTTGTTCTCGATAAAATACTAGCACACATAAAGCAGAATAGTTTGCTTCTTAATAATTTTGATGTGCCAGCTTTGGAAAGTGATATGGAGAAAGGTATTGGCTTTTTGCTCAATATCCCAGTAGGCTACGGACTAGGTAGCTCTGGCGCAATTGTAGCTTGCCTATTTGATCGCTACGCTATAAATAAAAATTGGAGTCCGAAAGATTTGAAGTTAATCTTAGGAGAAGTAGAATCGGTATTTCATGGCAAAAGTAGCGGCTTAGATCCTTTAGTCAGCTATCTGAACAAGGCAGTTCATATTAGTAAGGAAACACGCATTGTTGAGCAAAACTTGAATTGGAAAGATTCTTTTGAAATTTTCTTAGTCGACACCCAAAAGGCTCGAAAAACCGCCCCACTAGTAGAAGCTTTTTTACAAAAATCGGATTCTGATGCAGAATTTTCAAAAGTGCTGCATCAAGAAATTATTCCATGTAACAATCTTATAATTAAGAACTTTCTTGAAAATAAGCATGACAATACCTTAGGTCAGCTTAAGGACTTAAGCCTATTGCAGTTTAAGTACATGAACGAGCTTATTTTAGAGGAACATAAAGATTTATGGCGAAAGGGTTTTGAAACTAAGGATTATTTTCTAAAAATTTGTGGAGCGGGAGGCGGTGGTTTCATGCTAGGTTTTTCTCGGAGTAAACAAGTTGAACTTCCCTTTAATGTGCTATGGATTGATTAATACTTCATTTCCTAAGTTTTCTTAATTATCTTTAACCTAAACTATTACCTATGAAGCTTAGATATGCTGCCGATCGAAGAAGTGTTTTTGTAGTAATTCTTTATTTTGTTGTGGCTGCCCTATCCTATTATTATTTTCCTAGTACTTGGTATGGTATTCTTCTAGTTTTTGCAGCAAATGCCTATTTATCTTTTACTTGTGCTGTAATTATTCACAACACTATCCATGCACCAATTTTTAAAAGTAAAGCATGGAATAAGTTTTTTCAAATAGTTTTATCCTTTACCTACGGACATTCAGTAAGCGCATTTGTTTCCGGCCACAATTTCAGTCACCATAAGTACACTCAAACGGAAAGGGATAGTATACGGACGAGTAAAATGCGTTTTAAATGGAACTTTCTTAATCAATTGTTATTTTTCTTCGTAGTTGCACCAGCAGTGGTAAGAGATGAGAATGCCTTTGCAAAATTAATGTTTAAAGAAAAGCCCAAATGGTTTTGGCAATATATATTAGAATTAGTTTTAGTGCTAAGTGTAAAAATAAGTCTTATTGTTTTAAATCCTCTGGCGGGGATATTTGTATTGGTTCTACCCCACCTCTATGCCGTTTGGGGTATACTCGGTACGAATTATTGGCAACACGATGGTTGTGATGAAAAACATCCATATAACCACACTCGAAATTTCACGAACCCATTTTTAAATTATCTAGCATTTAACAATGGCTTTCATAGTGCTCATCACGATAAGCCAAATTTGCATTGGAGTTTGCTTCCTGCTTATCACAAAGAGCATATTGAACCTTATATTCACCCTAATCTGAATAGAGATTCTCTATTAACTTATCTAATTGAAACATTAATTTATCCTGGTAAGCGACTAGATTATTTAGGTAATCCTCTAGTTTTGGAAGGAAAAGAAAAAGATGCAGATTGGTTGAGTAATCTTGAATTAAACCAACACGACAAAGATTTGGGTGTCGAAATCTAGTATAATTTATACAGCAATTATCTAGTCCCAATCTATCCAAACTAAATTTTGCTTCGATCCGCCATCTTCAAAATAGGCAGCATCTGTGCCATCGGAAAGTTTGTAAAAAATGCCGACACTACCATCTGTGAAATAATAGGCTTTTACCGATTGGCCTTCAATCGTTTCTATTTGACTAGCAAGCACTTCGTATTCAATTTCTAAACTACCACCAACATATACATCAACAAAATTAGTGCTTACTACAATGTTGATGTTTTCCGAAAGAGGTTGAAAATTACTTCCTCCACTCCAATCTACAGCATTAAACCATTTGGTAAAGGAATAACTTAGCTTCGGGTAGTCTTCTGCTTGATTACTTTCCGAAAAATTGAATATATTAGCTACAGCACTGAAGCTGAGCAAGAAACTAAAACTAAGAATTAAAAGACTTTTTTTCATGGGGGCTTTTTATAAGTTATATAGATGTTCCAATTAAAGATAAATGTAAAAAGATATTTTTTTATTATTGAAGGAGTGAATTAATTTTTTTAACTAATTTAATTACTATGAGAATAAGCATGTTAATCCTATCATTTTGCTTATTTAAGCAATTAATAATAGCACAGAATTCGAATAATGGCAATTTTGTTTTCTGGACTGCTCAAGATTGGAAATGTGAGCAAATTGAGATTAGTTTGTATACTTCGGATTCCATCTTATGGGAAAAGAAATATTTAAGAACCAAGTTTACCGAAGCTCGGATTCCGGAGTGCCACGAGGATGGAAGTCTAACAATATCAAATGTTCCTACAGGAGACTATTATTTCTTGGCAGATTGCAACAAAGAACTTTGTCCTGTTTGCAATGGAGAAGGAAGTTATTGGCAAGCTATTGTTCACGACGAAACCAAAAGCTTAGCCCGAGGAGGAAAAAGTAAAGGGGATATTACAGGCACATGGAAAACCTGTTATACCTGCAATGGTGATGGTGCAGCTTTTAGGATTATGTGGATGGATACACTAAGTATTGATACCATGCAATGTAGATCTATTTTATTGCATTAATTAAACAAAGTTTCTTTCCATAAAATTCATCACATTGGCTCGAAACAATTTGTCTAATAACTCCTCCGGTTTATAATCGAACCAAAGACTTTTTTCGTACTTGGTTCTATCTAAATACTCATAAAGATCTTGATATAGAAGTGGCAATTTAGTAGCATCATCATAAAATTCTACATGATTGATGGCCCCATCGAAGTCTGTTCCAAGAGCAAAAATATCCCAACCCGATTTATTCCCAATGGCTTTTACGGCATGAAATAAATTATCCCAAATTAATTTCATATACATTTCTTTGAGTTTCTCCTTATCCTTGGTTTTGTCAGCTTTTGCTAAGAAAGCTCCACCTCCCAACTTCCCTTTGTCAATAATAAGTCCCATTAAACCCTGAGAGCCATGAATAATATTTAGCTCTTCGTCCGAAAGATTAATTGCCCAATTGAAAAAGTAGGAATTTTTCTTCTTAGCAGGATTGTCCGTTTTAATTTTAGATCCATGCATGGTTTTGAAACCATTAACTCCAGTATGAGAACAAATCACCGGAATATTGTTGTCTTTGTTCAAGTAATTATAACTCCTAATCCAATTGTAGTACTCTACTCTTGCTTTTAAGCTCATATGCTTGGTGTCTATTAGAATTCGCTTACCATTTCTATTGCTCAGCATTTCTTTCATGGCTTTTATTCCTAAACCTTCTAAACCAAGCTCTAAAGCTTTTCTTTGATTTAATAAATTGTTTACAAAACCATCCAAACTTTTGGCATGTCCACCCAATCTATTATCGAAATGGTGCATTAAATTCATGAAAAATGGAGGGTTCTCCCATTCCTTTACTTTCTGAATATTTTCAGTTAAACGTTTTTTTAAATCGGCTTTTCCTAGTTTGCCTTCGCTCATTTCTTTGTCGAAGAAGGCGTGAGCACCTTCACTTGTAAGTATTATAGCAAGTTCATTCTCCTTTTTCATGGAGGCAACTAATTCTCCATAATTATTTACAATCTTGTAGCTATATTTTCCACATGGTGATTTGCCTTCATGTTTCTTCAGGTAGTCGTATTCTTTTTTAAACTCTTTAAAATAATCTTGCTCATTGGCGATTTGCTCTACCGCTTCGTATCCCATACCCGAAGCAATTGCTGTTAACTCAACCACTGCTTTCTTGCTTGTAATTAATCTAGGCACATTCCGCATTTCTAAAAAACCTCTTTCAAACGGATACAAGGATACAAATGCTACTTTGCACTTGCCTTCCATCAGCTTATAAAAGTTAGTTTGTGTATACTTAGCTAAAGTTGAACTGGCATTCGAAGCAAATCTGCCTGCAGCAGTTTTCGGCGTAATGTGATTGAAAGTTTCCCAAGGATTTTTTTCTCCATCTTCTTTAGTCCAATTAGAAGATTTTAAACTTGGATGCAAGTGAATATCGGCATAGAAAGGGGTCTCTAACATTAAGGGTAATTTTTTTTAGTTAAAACTTATGGAATTCTAAAATTACGACATCTCAACTTTAAAAGCAAGAAGATGACAATAGAGAATTGTAAAAATTATATTAAGTTAAAAATGAAGAGCTTAGTAAACGATGCAAGGCATTTTCAAATAGCATATTTAGCAAGTTTTTTAATTCTTGGAATGCTCTTCTTAGATTGGACTGAAAACTTAGTTTACTATACTTTAGTCTTAGTATCCGCTCAGATTTTTCAGTATATCGGAGCTAGAACTATTGGGGCAAAAGCAAATTCTTGGAAAAGCGCTTTAATTACTTCTCTCGGACTTTGTCTGCTTTTTAAAAGCAACTCCTACTCTACAGCCATCCTTGCTTCCTTTATTGCAATTTCCAGTAAGTTCTTGATACGCTACAAGACTAAGCATATTTTTAATCCGGTTAATATCGGCATCATTTTAACCACCATTGTATTTCAAGATTCTTGGATTTCTCCGGGGCAATGGGGCAGCCATTTGCTAATCCTTTTTAGTTTAGGCATACTCGGATTTTTAGTGCTAAAAAGAGTAGATCGTTTAGATGCGAGCTTAAGCTTCTTCCTAGTCTTTGGAGCTTTGAATGCCTTTCGATCTATTTTTTATTTAGGCTGGACTGCCGATGTCCTCTTGCATCAATTAGCAAGTGGCACCTTAGTTCTGTTTACTTTCTTTATGATTACCGATCCTATGACCACGCCGAATCATAGAGGTGCACGAATATTTTGGGCATCTGCAATAGCCATCGTATCCTTTATATTAAGCTCTTATATGTTTATTTATGCTGCGCCAATATGGGTACTCTTCTTTGCAGCGCCATTTACACCCATTCTCGATCATTTGTGGCAATCCAAAAAATTCGAATGGATTTCGCCAAAAACTATTTATAAACTAGAAAAAAATTAAACTATGAATTTTAAAGCATTTTTAAGTACCGGTCTTGTTATGACACTGTTTATAATTCAAGGCTACAGTTTTTGTGGATTTTATGTCTCCAAAGCAGACACCAAATTATTCAACAAAGCCTCTCAAGTTATCTTGGTTCGAGAGGATAATCGGAATGTTATAACTATGAGCAACGATTTTTATGGTGATGTTAAAGATTTTGCCATGGTAGTTCCAGTTCCTACTGTTTTAAAGGAAAAGGATATTAAGGTGGTTGATCGATATATTTTTGATAAATTGGATTTGTATTCTGGTCCGAGATTAGTAGAATATTACGACGAGAATCCCTGTTATGATTATCGATATTCGATTAATGAGGAATCGCTAACTTCTAGTAGTAAAGTGATGGATATGGCGCCTGCAGAAAAAGAATCGGATGCCGACTATGGTGTTAAAATTGAAGCGAGCTACACCATTGGTGAATACGATATCCTAATACTTTCGGCAGAGGAATCTGGCGGTTTAAAAGCTTGGCTTACTAAAAATGCCTATAAAATACCTAAGGACGCTGAAGAAGTACTTGATCCTTATATCAAAAGCAATCTGAAATTTTTTGTGGTAAAAGTAAATTTAGATAAGCAACAATCAAGCGGCTATGATTATCTAAGACCAATACAAATTAGCTATGAATCTAATCGATTTATGCTGCCTATTCGTTTAGGAATGGCAAATGCAGAAGAAGCGCAAGATTTAATTGTTTACGCTTTCACTAAAAATGGCAGAATAGAAACCACGAATTATAGAACGACTAAAATTCCTACAGATAAGAACATTCCAACTTTTATCAATGAAAATTTTGGCCAGTTTTATAAAGATGCTTTTGATAAAGCCTATAAGCGCAATGGTAGAAATACCGTGTTCTTAGAGTATAGCTGGGATTTGAGCAGCTCTAACTATACGAAATGCGACCCCTGCTCCACCACTCCGCCTAGTTACGCTGAACTAAAGGATGCTGGTGTTTTCTGGACAACGCCAGGTTATAATAACGGATGGGGCGGCGCAGATTATGATGGCGAACTATTTATGACAAGATTACACGTAAAATACGATAGAGAGCATTTCCCTCAAGATTTGTTCTTCCAAACTACACCTAATAAAGAGAATTTTCAAGGACGCTATATTATGACACATCCAGTTCAAGGTCCGATTGATTGCGATGCCGCAGCGAACTATTACAAGAAGGTATTGGATAGAAGAGAAAACGAATTGGATGAGCTAGCTTATTTAACGGGTTGGGATATGGATGAATATTCCTACTATCTAAGTACTTATCAATCTAAATATGAGCGAGCGAAAAAAGATAAAGAAAGAGGAAATAAAGGCTTTTTGCTTCCTTCTCTACCGGATCTAAATGGAGGGCATGACATAAAAAATATACTATTAAGTGTAAGTTCTCTTTTACTAGTTCTTTTAGCAAGCCTTTACTTTAGAAATAGAGTTCTTTATAACTTATAAAGTAACTAGACCCCGTTTTTTTTGTAGCGTGTTAGCGAATTCCTTGTGTTTGCTAGCACGCTTTTTTTGTGCCTCTTCCGAACATAAAAATTCTCATATCTTTATCAACAAAACGGATTTATGCAAATGAAAACTACCTACAGCTTTCTTTTCAGTTTAGTACTTGGATTTGCTTACTCGCAATCTAATCAAAATTTACATTTTGACGGAATTGACGATTATGTAATGCATGAAAATGCAGCTTCTTATATTAATAACAGCAACACCATATCTATGACAGGATGGTTTTATAGTGATATTCTACGCTATGGAAGTGGTATGATGGGTATAAGAGGTTTAGGCACTGGTAGCGGGAATTTTTACGTTCTGCAGCTTGCGAACGGAAAATTAGAATGTCGACTTACTACCACCAATGGTACTTTTGATGCCCCAAGTGCCGACAATACGATTGTGACTAACCAATGGCAACACATTGCGATGGTATATGATGGTGTTAAAGTAGAAACTTTTATTAATGGAATTTCAACTGGAACAAGAAATGCTACCGGCAATTTTGTTTCAAGCGATAAGCCCTTTGGTATCGGTAAAAGCTTAGCTTCTGGCTATAACTTTGTGTATCAAGGTCGAGCCGATGAAGTAACACTTTGGTCGAAAGCTTTGACTCAAGCAGAAATTCAAGATATGATGGTAAACGAGCTAGTTGGCAATGAAGCCAATCTAGAATTGTATTATAAATTTGATCAAGGTTATCCCAACCAAAACAATACCAGCATAACTAAATTAAAATCAGAAATAGGCGGCGGCACAAGAGATGCTGATTTGTATAATTTAGAATTGTTAAGCGATTCTTCCAATTTTGGAGGAAGTCTTGATCCTGGTACCCAAGCCATTAGCTTTCCTGCAATTCCGAATAAGGTAAGTGTAGAGGCACCATTTATTTTGGATGCAACAGCGAGTTCTGGTTTAGCAGTTAGTTTTGAAGTTATTTCTGGTCCGGCTACTGTTCAAGGAAATGTACTTAGCTTAAGTGGACAAGCAGGAGAAGTTTGGGTCAAGGCTAAGCAATTAGGGAATGCTAGTTATAGCCCTGCTGAAGAGCTCAGTACCTCTTTTCTGGTAATAGATCCAAACAACCTGGTAGCAGATATCGATATCCGGAATCCATTAAATGCTCCTTTCTATTCACCTAGCCTAGATCCAATTGAGTTGGCTGCGATTGTGGATATTGCTTATCCAGAACTATTTAATGTTTCTATGGTCGAGTTTTATGTAGATGGAGAAAAAGTAGGAATAAAATCTTGGGGAAACAAACATTATACTTCTCTTTGGACGCCAACTAACTATGGTACCCACACTTTTGAAGTGGTGGCTAGAAATAATTATGGGGCAAGTACTAGCACTTCGGTTAATTTTGAACTTACTTCCACAATTAGCGATATCAACTTGGATGCCTTTAATGATTTGTGGTTAGATGTGAATGTAGGCACGCAAACGGTAACTGCCGAACTACCAAGTTTTGTTGGCGCTTTTGATCTTATCGATGCCGAATTGGATATTGTTTGTCCTCCTGGAGGTTGTGATCCTTGGGACAGAGTTTCGCATGTTTATGCTAAAGGGCATAATGGCGAGTGGTATGAAATTATTAGATACTTAACGCCTTATGGGGTAGCTTGCACACATCAAATTGATCTGAGCGATTTTATGGCTTTGCTGCAAGGTAAAATAGATTTTAAAGTAGCACTTGGAACCGCTGGAAATGGCTTTGAATACAATTTAAATCTAGATTATCGTGCCGGTATTCCAAATCAAAAATATTCGCAAATTGAGAAATTATGGAATAATACTTATGATTTTGGTAACTATTCTAATCTTCAACCTTGTGAAATTTTGAATGTTGAGGTTCCAATTAACTCTGAAGCCGCTACGATTAAACTAGTTTCTACGGGTCATGGTTGGGATGTAAATTACAATACCGGAAATGCTGCAGAATTTCATGAAGACACACATCACCTTTGGGTAGATGGAAGTCAAACTTTTACCCAGCATAATTGGTTAGATTGCAACCCTAATCCAGACGCTTGTAGTCCGCAAGCAGGAACTTGGCAATATGATAGAGCGGGTTGGTGTCCGGGTAGCATTGCTCCTTGGTTCACCTACGATATGTCGCCTTATATTAGTGGAGCACAAGTAGAATTGAAGTATATATTCAATGAAAATTATGTAGATTTATGCCACCCTAATCATCCCGATTGCGTGACCGGCGTAACCTGTGCCAATTGCAATCAAGGCTTCAATCCACATCTCATTGTTTCTTCTGCCTTGGTTTTTAAAAGTAACACACCGTTTAATTCGGATACCACTTATACGAACCTTAGTAAGCCCTTAGAAAAGGATTTACAAATCTACCTTTATCCTAATCCGAGTGCAGGAAAGTTTATAGTAGAACTAGAAGATAAGACCAAATCTAAAGTAAATATTTATGATTATTTGGGTGCTAAGATTACTGCACTCGATTTTTATCAGCTAAATAGTGAGCTCTATTTGGATATAAGTAATCAAGCTAAAGGCCTCTATATCATAGAAGTAATACAGGGCTCTAAGAATACTTCAAGAAAGTTGATTCTAGAATAGAAAGAACGACCGAGATAAGGAAAATAAAAAGCCCTCTTTCCAATATTTAGGAGAGAGGGCTTTTTTAGTTTGGTAGTTCTTATTTTTTAAATTGAGAACTGACTACTTTATTTTTATAACCACCTTCGTAACTGTAAAAGCCTTCGCCTGATTTAACCCCAAGTTTGCCAGCTTGTACCATGTTTACTAAAAGTGGACAAGGAGCATATTTAGGATTTCCAAAGCCTTGATAAAGTACATTGCATATTGATAAGGCCACATCTAAACCAACAAAATCGGCTAGTTGTAAAGGACCCATGGGATGAGCCATGCCCAACATCATTACCTGATCAATTTCTTCAACACCAGCCACACCTTCGTATAGTGCATAAATGGCTTCATTTATCATAGGCACTAAAATTCTATTAGAAACAAAACCAGGATAATCATTTGCTTCTACCGGAATTTTATCTAGAGTTTTTGTCATTTCTACTATGCTATCCATAGTTTCTTTGCTAGTAGAATAGCCTCTTATGATTTCTACTAACTTCATGATAGGAACAGGATTCATAAAGTGCATGCCGATTACTTTATCTGGGCGTTTGGTAGCACTTGCAATTTTCGTGATAGAAATAGATGAGGTATTGCTAGCCAAAATGCAAGATGCAGGGGCCGCCGCTTCTAATTGTTCAAATATTTTTAATTTTAAATCCACATTCTCAGTTGCTGCTTCAACTACCAATTCAGCATTTGCTACTCCTTTAGCTATTTCTGTATAAGTGCTTAAATTGGCCAATGTTGCCTCTTTTTCTAGCTCCGTAATGCTTCCCTTTGCTAGCATTCTATCTAAGTTATTGGAAATAGTTGCTAGGGCTTTTTCTAATGATGTTGTAGAAACATCAATTAAATTCACTTTAAAACCTTTTTGTGCGAAAACATGAGCTATACCATTTCCCATGGTTCCCGCTCCGATAACAGCTATATTTTTCATTTGTATAATTATAAATTAAGAATGCTGCAAAACTAAGTATAAATTGCTTGTAAACTAATATTTGTACTTTGTTTTCAAATCATTAATTTTTCAGTATTTACTTTTTTTAGAAAGTTTCGTAGCTTATTTTTACTTCCATAAATAAAATCATGAAAGCATTTTTTACTATAAATCTAGTTTGCAGTTTTTTACTCGTTTTTGCTCAAAATATTACAAGAGGTCCGTACTTACAAACCCCAACTTCTTCCGATATTATAGTGATTTGGAGAACCAGTAGTCCTACTAACTCTACGGTTTGGTATGGGGCCGACCCAAATGCTTTGAACAATCAAATCAATCAGTCAGCTTCAGTAAACCAACATGTAGTTCAAATTCCAAATCTACAAGCATACACAAAATACTATTATGCAGTTGGTTACGGAAATACTATGCTGAGTACTCCAGATTCTAATCATTATTTTATTACTTCTCCTCTACCTTATACAGAGCAAAATATTCGTATTTGGGCAACTGGAGATTTTGGAAAAGGAAATCAAGGTCAAATTGAAACGAAACAATCCTTCGAGAATTATACTAGAGCTCAAGGCATAGATCCCGATATTTGGATTTGGCTAGGAGATAATGCCTATCAAGATGGAAAGGATAGCGAATACCAAAGTAATGTATTTGGCTTAGCAGGATATAGCGATATTTTTTCTTGGTTGCCTTTTTGGCCAAGTCCAGGAAATCATGATTACAATACGATATGGAGTAATAATGGAATACTGGGCATCCCCTATACTTTAAGCAGTATAAGCGATCATGATGGCCCCTATTATGATATTGTAGATGTTCCAGAGCAAGCCGAGGCGGGCGGTTATCCTTCTACCCACGAAGTTTTCTATTCTTTCGATTATGGTAATACCCATCTACTATCCTTAAATTCTGAGGTGTACCACATTACCAACAACAATGTATTAAATCAAATGAAAACCTTTATTCATCAAGATTTACAGCAAAACGACAAAGACTGGGTTATCGCTTATTGGCACCAACCTCCCTACTCTAAAGGTTCTCATGATAGTGATGATTTCTACGAAGATGTTATGAAGGATATGAGAGAAGAGATTGTTCCAATTCTTGAATCTTACGATGTGGATTTAATAATTTGCGGACATAGTCATGTTTATGAAAGATCCTACCTAATTCATGGGCATTACGATTATTCCAACACCTTTAATCCTTCTATGATTATTGATAATAGCGATGGCAATAAGGCAAATGGAAATGCCTATATAAAAAATAGTTTTAGTAGTGCCCCTCAAGGAACGGTTTATGCCGTTGTTGGAAATGCCGGAAGTTCAGAAGGAAATATTGGCAGTCCTCATCCAGTAATGAGTAGTGTATATAGCGGAGATGGGAATTATGGTTCTCTAATTTTGGATGTATATAAGAATGAAATTCGAGGAAGACACTTAGCCAGCACAGGACAAATTGTTGACGATTTTTCCATTATTAAACAAAATATGGAGCTTGTAGAAATGAATGATCATATTATTTGTCAAGGTGACTCCATCCCCTTATTTGGTCAACATCTAAAGGGTTCAGATAGCATAGAATATCGTTGGATGCCCGGAAATTTACTAGGCGACACCGTAATGGTTTCTCCAAGTACCACTTCAACGTATGTATTGAAAATAACAGATCTTCTTAGCGGTCAAATTCTCTATGATACTACTTTGGTTCAAGTAGTAAATCTTCCTGCTTCTGTTAGTATTACAGAAAACAATGGCGTACTTAGCACGGTTTCAGGATATAATTATCAATGGTATCTAAATGGAACTAGCATAAATGGTGCTCAAAGTGCAAGCTACACTCCTACTGCACAGGGTTTTTATTCTGTTGTAGTATCTGGTTCTAGTTCTTGTTCTGTCACTAGTTCAATTTTTTCAAATTACGATCTAAATCTTACAATAGCGTCCGATCAAACTAGTCTATGTGCTGGAGATTCTGTTATTTTATTTTTAAGCGCTACTGGAGGCTCCGATAGTGTTAGTTTATCTTGGTTGAACTTTCCAAATGAGGCACTGAATTTTTATTACCCTATGTCTGCAAGTGAAGAAATAATTGCCCAAGCCATTGATTATATTAGTGGCGAAATTGAAATGGATACCTTGTTTATAGAAGTTTATCCAAACCCAGACACGCCAACAATAAGTCAATTCGGCAACCTCTTAACTACCGATATGCTTCCAGCTTATAGCTACCAATGGTTTTTTAATGGCAATGCCATTCCTGGAGCTAGTTCGTCAGAATACCTAGCAACACAAAGTGGAAACTATCAAGTCATGTTAACGAATGCCAATTCTTGCAGTAGTTTATCGCTTGAATTTAATTTGGTAATTAGTAGTATTTTGAATTTCAATTCTGAAGTAGAAAATTTCATTTATCCCAACCCAAATAAAGGCGAATTCACCATATCCATAGATGAAGAAATACTTGGGCTTGAAGTTTTTAATAGTCTAGGAGAAGAAATTTCCTACACCTACAATACCAACAAAACTTGTCGTATTGAAGAAGCTCAATCGGGTATCTATTACATTCGAGTGGAAACAAAAGAAGGGGCAATAGTGAATAAAATTGTAATTGAATAAATATTAATTCACCTGTATTTTTTCGGTATATACCACTTGATCTTTGCGTTCAATTTTAAGAATATAAGTACCTTTTGCCCAGTTTTCTGTGCTTATTTTTACCGAGTTTTCAAAAGGCTTAACCCGGTAATGAAATACTTCTTTGCCTAGAATATTCACTACGCTGAGTTGTAACATATCTTTGTTCTCATCTAAAAATTCTACATTAAAGTATTGGTTGGCAGGGACAGGATATATTTTTAAAAGTTTCTTAAATCTTTCTATGGTATATACTCCCGTGAACTCACACGCACTAAAAATGGAAGAGTCACTAGCTATACTATGGTCATAGATTGCCATAGCATAATCACCCATTTTAACATCGTAGACCTTTATATAACCCTGCTTGTTAAAAACGCTGCCTTGAGTAAAAACTTCGAAGGAATCAACTAAGCTCCAATCATCTTGATGCTTTGCTTTAAAAAGGAGAACTAAACTATCCTCTGAACTTGTAATAAAAGCATTATCTAAATAACCTAAATTCTGACTAGTACTACCATTGTATTGGAAGATGGCATCTGCAGAAAAGCCATCCTTCCAAACCCCTCCGAGACTCCAATATCGATTAGGAGATAGATGAAGACCCGGAACCGGATTTTGAAAGGCATCGGGTTTAATGTAATGATGTTCTGCGCGAACTAAAACGGAATCGTTAATGCTTTTAACATCTAGTTCAATTCGAGCTAAACCAAAGTTATGGCTGCCAGTTTGAGAGAGGAAACTATACTTATCGACCGTGGCATCTTGAATTCTTTCTTCCATATCTAAAGCGTAGAATACGGGAACAAAAGGAAGATTCAAGCGGAAACTAGAACACTCTCCATAAACAAGCACATTGGCATCATAACGTTCCATATTTTCGCTGAAAAAGCTAATTGGTATGCTTAAATATTCCGTATAGCTTCCGTTTTCCCATAATTTTTCTACTACAGAGCCTTCAACAATGGCCGTATTGCCTTCTTCCAGAATGCTAACACTTCCTAAGCTGTAATGATGAAATCCTTTTTCAAAAATCCAAGTATTAAAAAAGCTACTTAAGTCTTTGCCAGAACAGGCGCTAAGATGGTTTTGAAAAAGTGTAGAACTAACATCCTGAAACGAATAATCTAGTAAGAAGCTGTTTAAGCAGTTAAAGAATACACTGTCGCCTAAAATTCCTCTAATGGTATGCGCCATGTCTGCCCCTTTATCGTAAACCGTAGAGCTGTAAGTTTGCTCGCTTGGAACACCCGAAACAGGATAATAAGCACCATCATTAATATGAATTAAGCGAAGTACTTTATCATGATTATCTCTAGAATAGTCTTTATAAGCCTCCGTACCATAAACAAATTCGGTAAACAAAGCTTCTGAATAGCTTGCCCAGCCTTCATTAAGCCACATGTCTTCGGCTTTCGAGCAAGTAATTAGGTTTCCCCACCAATGATGGGAAAGTTCATGTGCCATCAAGGTTTCATTAGCCGTAGAACCTGTTACGGCATTGCGCATATAATTAATATTGCAAGCATGTTCCATAGCGCCCGAATTGAATGAGCTTAAACAGTAACCTACTCTATCCCAAGCATAGGGTGCATAAGATGTTTCAAAACATTCGAGAGCATTATTTAAGTTAAGAAATGAGTTTTTAAGAGCGGTGGTATCTGCTGCTCGAGCTGCTAATTGAATTGGAATTACTTGGTTGTTAATATTGGTATAAGAAGAATTAAGAGTTTGGTAGTCCGATACCGCCATAGAGGCTAAGTAACTCGGAATTTCCTGCGACATGCGCCAATGCCATGTTTTACTTCCGTCTACATTATCGATTTCTTCTATTAGTAAGCCTCCACAAAAAGCCTTTCTGTTGGCTGAAGTTGTAATGTAATATTCGAATAAGGCTCGCTCTACAAAATTGTCAAAACAAGGAAACCAAACCCTACCATAATTATGGGGATCTTCAAGGAAACTTACACCAATATTAAAGGCATAAGTGTTGTTCCAATAAAAACCACCCCAATCACCAGCATTTTGAACTGGAGTACCATGATAGAAAATCTCTATGTTAGCCAAACTATTTAAGGCTAAACTATTGGCAAATTGAACCACTAAAAGCGTATCGTTGTAGGTGTAATTCAAACTTTGAGCATTCTGCTTCACAGAATCTACGCTTAATCCTAATAGATCTAAGCTTATAGAGCCAACATTATTTTTTAAGGCCTTTAATTGCAATTCGGCTTTTGCTACTAAATTTCTAGCGTTCCAATCTTGAACATCCATATGAAGTATAAAAGATTCAATATCAAGCGTGTCGCTTCTATTATCTAAAGCGCTTTTTTCGCCATATTTGGCTCCCTTCTTATTAGAATAACAAGAATAGGGATTTGAATTACTTTGAGAAAAAGCTGAAAAATACAGCAATAAGAGCAAGATACTTAAACCTAGTTTCATCAATAGACGGCTTGTTGACAGCGCTAAAGTTAAGTAATTTGTTCATTAATTTATATAAATCTCGAAGCGAAACTATCCGATCATTTCTGCAAGGCTAGGATGGAAAAGCTAGTGAAAATCTAGAAAATGTAATTTTTTAGAACCGGGTCAATTTCGTAAGCTAATTCTTCGAAATAGCGTGCCTCATTCTTATTTTTTAAGTTTTTGTGTGCAATACTTAATATCAAACACAGTTTAGCAGAACTTTCTACTTGATAAGCCTCCTCCAAAAGCACTAAGGCTTGTGCATTTTCGCCTAACTTAATTAAGGTTTTTGCCAAGGCAATTTTGCAAGAATAAGAGTCATTCTGAATTTCTAAAGCTTTGCTAAGACTTTTCTTAGATTCGTTAAAATCACTAAGGTTAAACTGGTTCAAACCAAGATAATAGAAACCATCAAAGCTACTTGGGTCGAGTATAGTATGAAAACCATAGTAAAATGATGCTTTTCTTTTTTCATTTTTCATTAGGCAAATGTCTCCTAAATAGCGATAAGCATTTGCATTTAAAGAATTGTATTTAATGCAAGATTCTAGACTACTTTGTGCTTGATCTAACATGCCTAATTGAATGTAAGTTCTTCCTAAAAGAAAATGAATGTCACCATCTTCGGGATTCGACTTTAAGGCGTAGGAACAATAGCTTATGGCTTCATCGTACCAAGCTTGATCAAATGCTAAACTTGCCAGATTAAAGTAAGCTAATCCGTAATCTGGAGAAACTTTAGCTGCTTCCTCAAAATAATGAAAGGCGGTTATGTAGTCTTTCTTCTGTAAATAACATATACCTATTAAATTAAAGGATTTCGGGTCATTACCATTAAAGTAGGTAGATTGTCGATATTTGTTAATGGCCTCATCATATAAGCCACTAAAGAAAAGTGAATTGGCAAGTGGTTCATAGGCATATTCAAATTTCGGATTCAAACTAAGTAATTTGGTGTAATAGAAATTGCTTTTTTCGTACTGCTTCCTGTTGTAATGAATATTTCCAAGAAAATAATAGGCATCTAGCCTATTACTATCTATTTCTAAGGCATCTTCTAGCACCCATAAGGAACTGTCGTACTCTAAGATTTCATCATATACTAAACCTAGGTTTACGGCACACTCCGCACTAAGTGGATCTTTTGGGTCAATTCCTTGTCGCAGCGTTCTTATCGCTTTATCAATATTATGAACATTAAAATAGCTCATCCCTAAATAACTATAAATTTCATAATCACTAGGAAGTACCGCTAAAGCTTTTTGAAGATTTTCCATAGCGTTGAAATACATGCCAAAATAGTACTCGGCAATACCAAGTTTTTTAAAGATAGTATAGCTATAATTTTTGTCTAAAACTTGGATCATTCTATACTTGATAATAGCCTCTTCAAAACGCCCAATCTTAAATTGAGCGTCTGCCAATACTAGATAAATAGTGTCGTTATAACTTTCTAAATGTTCATCATTGTTTATTAGATGTATTAATTGATGAAAACTATCCAATTTAAAGTAAGTCATAGCAAGCAGAGCATCATAACGAGGATCTTGTAGTTTAGTAAGTTCATCTAAACATTGCTTGTATTGACCTAAATTGTAGTTAACTCGAGCTAAGGAAATGCTCTTTAGTTTTTGCTCTTCCTGGGTAATTGCAGTTTGCATCATAATAGCTATCCATGCATCTTGATACTTCCCTTGCTTGTAGAGGATATTGTATTCGGAAAGATCCAAAAATTGCGCCTTAGAATTTAAACTGCTAAGACAAAAGAATAGTACAAAAAGTAATTTGGCTTGCTTCATGACTTTATCAAAGTTAAAAAATCCCGCTTTAAATTACATTTTCTTTAAAATCTTTAGTCATTTTAAACAAGTAGTTTATCCAAAAGAAGGATAAGGCAGAACTTACCAAGGCATATAAGGCAATCATGTGGATAGGATTTGCAAGGTAATAGGCTGCAAAAGCTAAAGCAGAGAACTTACAGACTAAGGATACCATGGTGAAATATAGTGGAGGTTTCAACTTCCCTATCACATCGCTAATAACGGATATTGGCGATTGGATAAAAAGAAAAATTGAAGCGATGGCCAGCCAATTAAAATAAGGTACTGCAGCCTTATATTCGGCACCAAATACCAAAGGAAAAAGGTACCAACTGCTTAGCATTCCTAAAGCATAAATACTCACAGCAAAAAGAAAAAGGGAACGGGTAATTTTTTTAAGGTGTAAATAAAGTTCTTCTTTATTTTCCTTAGCGAGTAAACTAGATGAGCTGTAAAAAACTTCGCCAACAGCCGCCGCAATAAAATTTCTAGGCATTCCTGCAATTCTCGCGCCATATGCATAAAGAGCTTGCACAGAATTACCCCAAAAACTAGGAATAAAGTAATTGGGTAACTCTATAGATAGTGTATTTAAGAAGTTAGACAATAAAGAGACACTCGGATAGCGCTTGTAACTTTTAATTAGGGCAAAACTTTCTGCTAAACTTTGCTTTTCTCTGCTTATGATAAACAAGACAAGGTAAAGGGTAAAACTTAAGAGATGACTTAATACCCATGCTAAGATTAGAGCCAAGGCACTAAAACCAAAGTAATTACCAAGAAAAATACTAAAAGCAAACATGCCACCAGATTGTATAATTTTAGCAAATGCATTCCACTTAAAATAACCTAACTTGTTGTAGTAAATGTTGAAGCTTTGAAAGGAAGCCATGAAAAATACCCCTATGGGAAGCAATAATAAAAATTCATCCAATCGTTCTAATTTGTTAAAATAAGCCTGGAGAGGTAGTGTGGCTAGAAGTAGTGCAAGTAAAAGCGAAAAAAGAAACGCCAAGACTAAGGCAATAAGAAGCAAAGAGGCTGCTTCGCTGAGCTTTTTTGGGAGCATAATGGCTAGTTCGTACCTTCCAGTGGCTGGTATAGCTAACAAAATAGAAAGAGAAATGAAAACCGTATAGATGCCTATTACTTCCTTTTCGAAATATCTAGCAAAGTATACGAAGGCCAAAAAAAAGAGAACTTGAGCCAAAAAATTCCCTAAAAAGACAATAGAGGTAAATTTTAAAAAGCTAGATTTAAATAGACGCTGAATCATATAAGTTCATCTTTGGTACAATCCCATTCATAATCCTTGGATTTTGGAATGAAGCTTAAAGATGTATTCGAATTAATCACCGTACAGTTAGATGGAATTTCTCCTCTAATTACACAGCCAGCACCAATAGTTACATTGTCGCCTATTTTACTCCCAGCAACAATGGAGCAGTTCGCTCCTATCCATACATTCGATCCTATTACTACTCCTTTAGTAGTAGACAATTTTCTATGATCATATTTGTAGTGATTGGTAGTGGTAATCACAGAATTTTGACCAATATTTACATTATTTCCTAGTTTTAAACCGCCATAGGCATTGATATATACACCAATATTGTCTCCCGGATCACAGCAAATTCCCTTCTCTATGTGTTCTACTCCAAGCACCTTAGAGGTGAAATGCACTGGCCAAGGAACTGCTGCATTAATTCTAAGTATTTTCTGAGCAATAAAATAACTAGAAAGGATTTTGAAATTGTATTGATATCCCCTTCTTGGTCTTTCATAAGCAGGATAAGCTAGTTTCACTACAAAGCGAAACAAACTATCGTCGAGAGCGATTAGAATATTTTTTATCCTTTCTTTCAAAATCTAATTTTGTAATAAAGGAGTAAAGCGTTTTTCGACAGCTTTAAACATCAATTCAACGACCTTATCTTCCAAATCCCAATTTCTTTCTGCCACTATTTTGTTCACATAAGCTACAGAGGCTTCCTCTTCTTCTATGGTATTCAGCTTTGCTATAAAACTAAGATAAGCTTCATTATCACCTTTGAAAAGTTCAGATCGAAAGATAAAGCTCTTATTTAAATCTATTATTTGCTGCATGGTTCTCGTTGGCTTGCTTAAACTACTAGAAGCTTTAGATTCTTCTCTAGGAATTTGTACCGCCTCTTCCACATTTAAGTTCTTCTTTGCTTCTTCAACCATTGGCTTTACTTCGGGTTTTGCTTCTTCTCTTGTTATTACTTCAGCTTTTGGTTCTATTTGTGGTGTTTCATTACGATCTAACTTAGATACTACACTTTCTTTTGTTTCTTGGCCTAAGTCATCGATTTTATGGAGTAAGTTTTGAACTTGCTCCTTCAGAAGCTGTTTTTCAAGAGCTGAAATATTAGCTAAATCTTCTTTAGCAAAAACATTAAATAATAAATTTACCTTATCTAAGAGTAATTTCACTTCTTCTGTTGTTGTCATAATGCTTCCTTTTATAGCAAGAACGAAATTAACTTAAAAAAATTTATTTAAAGAAGGCATTTCTTATCTAATAGCTTGTATTTTTGTTTCGATGTTTATCGAACCGAGTTTAAATAAGGATAAAAAGGGCTGGATAGAAGTTGTATGTGGCTCTATGTTTTCAGGAAAAACGGAAGAACTTATACGAAGACTAAAGCGTGCTATCATTGCTAACAAGTCGGTAGAGATATTTAAGCCCGAAATTGACGTTCGCTACGATGAAAATGAGGTCGTTTCTCACGATAAAAATAAGATAAGAAGTACCCCAGTTAGTCATTCTGAAAATATTTTACTGCTTGCAGATGGTGTTGAGGTGGTGGGCATAGATGAAGCTCAATTTTTCGATATGGAGTTAGTAGCTGTTTGCGAAAAGCTAGCCAATAGAGGAACTCGAGTAATTATTGCCGGTTTGGATATGGATTTCTTAGGCAAGCCCTTTGGTCCTATGCCAGCACTACTTAGTATAGCCGACTATATTACCAAGGTACACGCAATTTGTGTTGTTTGTGGGGATATTGCCGTGCATTCGTATAGGACAGTTTCTAACAACAAAACTGTTATGTTAGGTGAGATGGAAAGTTACGAGCCGAGATGTAGAAAGTGCTATAAAGAAGGCATGGCTAAGCAAGGAAAGAATTAATTTCCTTCGATACTTTTTATTGCTTCCAAAATTAATTGATCTTCTTGATTGATGGCTTTAAAGAAGCCTTCATTATAAAATAGCTGCTTTGCTAAATTCGCTTTTAAAAGGATTTTTAAACCCCTAGAATAAGTGGCATTTAAACCACCCAATTCAACTGAACTTTGTTTCTGTGCGAAACTTATAAAATCACCAAGCATCTTATCGCTTACTTGAAATTTCTGTACAAAATCGTCAAGTTCATATTTCGTCAATTCACTCTCATTTTTTGCCTTGTAATCATGTAAGAAAGGCAAAATTGAAGCTCGTAATTGTGCCACAAAAAGGTTGGCATAGCTCGTATCTATTGGTACGAATATATCTGGAGAGATGCCCCCTCCTCCATACACCTCTTTCTTTTCGATTAGTGTATAGTATTTTACGGTGTCCTGTTTGTTCTGATTAGAATCTAGTCCCAAAAGTTCCCCATCTAGATAGCGTTCATCTAGCTCTAAGAAATAAGCTTGCTTATCTTCATAAGGTTTTTGAATACTTCTACCTGAAGGCGTATAATATCTAGCAATAGTTAAACGAAGTGCAGAATTATCAGGAAAAAGATGTTGATCTTGTACCAAGCCCTTTCCAAAACTTCTTCTTCCTATTATTAAACCTCTATCCCAGTCTTGGATGGCACCTGCCAAGATTTCACTTGCAGAAGCTGAATTTTGATCAAGAAGTACTACTAATTTGCCCTTTTCAAAAACACCCTTTTTACCAGCACTGTATTCGTATTTTCTTTGGTGCAAGCCTTCGGTATAAACAATTAATTTTTTATCGGATAAAAATTCATCTGCAATATCTACAGCGGCTTGTAGGTAGCCTCCTGGATTATTTCTCAAATCAAGAATTAAACTTTCCATCCCTTGATCTAATAGCTCTTCCATGCCTTTCATGAATTCATCGTAGGTAGTAGCGCTAAATCTATTGATTTTTAAATAGCCTGTTTTGTCCTTAATCAAATAAGCGATATCCACGCTATATAAAGGAATTTTATCTCGAACGATAGTAAAAGCTAAAATCTTAGAGTTTCGCAAAACTTCTAAATTTACCGAGGTGCCTTTAGGCCCTTTAAGTAACTTCATCACATCACTATTGGTAATTCCTACTCCCGCAACTAAAGAGTCTTCTATGGTAATAATTAAATCTCCTGCTTCAATTCCTACTTTT
The DNA here is from genome assembly GCA_020635975.1 of Chitinophagales bacterium. Classification (GTDB taxonomy): domain Bacteria; phylum Bacteroidota; class Bacteroidia; order Chitinophagales; family UBA8649; genus JAFMKE01. Next base: position 107,437 of record JACJYT010000007.1, on the reverse strand, counting down.
TCTGAAGGTCCACCTTGAATAGGAGATTCTATTCTTACTGTATCCTTCTCTATTAAGAATTGTACTCCAATACCTTCAAAATTGCCTTGCATATCTTCTTCTATGCCCACCATCTCCGTAGCCGGTATATAATAAGAATGTGGATCTAAATCCATTAATAGCTCTACTATAGCCTTTTCTTCTAATTCGCTGCGGTCTATAGAATCCACATAATTGTTTTCGATATAGTCTAATAAATCATCCATTTTATCGTAGGTGTACGAGCTAAAAACACTTGGCTTAGATGGAGATGCAGCATTAATTAAATAACCTAGAACAATACCTCCGGCTAAAACTAGTGCTATGAGAAGTGGGTGTAAGCTTTCTTTGGAAGTCTTACTTGCACCATCGTTATTAGATAACATAAAACAAATTTAAAAGATACTTGAAAACCAATCTTTAAGATTGATATCGAGTAAATAGTACGGCACAAATATAATTGTTGTCCATGCTAAAAAGGAAACAAACATGAAAAGAAGTATTTTCCCTTTATCTTTTGTTAAGGATAAAGAAAGAAAAATGCCGATAGGAATAGATAATAATGGGGTTAAAAAAGCAATACCTGGAAGTCCAAAGTTTCTTCTCACTTTTACGATAAAGCGATTCCAGGAAGTAAATACTCGTTTAGTTCTATTCGGAAACAATTTATTATACCATATAGAAATTATCTCTCCAAAAAAAGTAAAAACAAAAACACCAATGATACCGCCACCTACGGTACTAACATAAGAAGGTAACAAACCTTGGTGTAAGCCTAAGGAAGTAACTATGCCACTAAGAAATTTGATTGTAGATAAACCGAAGACCAATAAGGCCGAAAAAAACTCTTCCAATTTTAATTTTTACAAGGTGTTTGTCAATTGTGACATATCGCTGACTAATTTACAATAATAAGTGCATAATTTTAAAATATTATTCACTTTAAATCACTTATTATGAGAATTTTAACAAAAAAATTAGCCTTCGTTATCATTAAGGTATTCTTTTTGGTTTCGGTTTCATTTTCACAAGGAATTATTGAAGGTTTTGTTCACGACATCCACTTAGATGAAAACAAGCCTTTTGTTAGTTTAGCCCTCATTCAAGATGGAGAAATTTTGCAATCCACTACCACCGATTACGAAGGCTATTACTATTTCGATAAAGTGGATAGAGGAATTTATTCTATTAAAATAAATGGTGTAGGTGCAGAAAAAACATTTACGAATGTTCATGTAGATACAGAAGATTTATTTTTGAGTTTAGATATGGACTTTACTAATACTATTCCAATAACAGATGTAATCCATTATAAAGATCTCATTACCAAAGAATACATTAAAAAAATTGATGATGGTTTTATTAAAAATACGGGAGCGAGGATAATTACTAATGTAGAGAAATTGCAAAGCACGGCAGTAGAGACTCCTAACGGTATCAGTTATAAAGGTGCTCGTCCAGGCACATCGGTATACTACATAGATGGTATACGCACTTACGGCGAGCTATATATTCCCATGAGTTCTGTAAAAGATATTGAGATTTATTCTGGTGGTATTCCTGCACAATATGGCAACACCACAAGTGCCGTTATTGTAGTAGAAACCAAAAGCTATTTCGATAATTTATAAGATTGTTTTTTTTATAGCGTAAAGCCTTGTAAACTGCTATTTGCAAGGCTTTTTTATTGCGTTAAATAGTGTTAAGCATAAAGCCTTTGATTGCTTTTCAAGCTTATATTTACAGCGGAATGAAAAAATGGCAAGTTTATAGTATCATCTTCGTACTAACTCTATCCTTAATGGGTTTGGTTTACGTTCAATCCATTTACATCAAGAGAGGATTAATCATTCAAAGTCAGATTTTCGATCAATATGTAAATGAAGCTTTGGTACATACGGCAATAAAAATTGAAGAAGAGGAAGCTTATCGGTTATTGAAAAATGCGAAAGTTGATCAAATCTACAATAAAACCAAGCAGTTTAATGGTAATTGTGGCATGAATTTGCAGTATCAAAATGGCTTGGTAGTTCTAGAAGTTCAAAAAAATGGAACAACACATAGTTTTAGCGGCAACAATTTAGAACAAATTGATAGTCTCGTTAGAATGGCCAACTTAGGAGCTGATTTTGAAAGGGAATTAGAGTATAATCTATTAAAAGAATATAGTTTACTAGTGGAAAGTATCACCATGGAGTTTCTTTATGGTAGCGATCACAAGGCAAATTTCGATTCTACTAAAATTTTTAATTTTCTTCGTTTCGAATTAGATAGAATTGGAATCAATACGCCTTTTAATTTTGCCATTCTAGACGGATATAATCTTAGAAACATTGTAAGTACTTTCGAAAAAATAAATACCTCCACCTATAAGACTTCCTACAAAACGCCCATTCACATCAATGTTTTTACCGGAGAACAAGCAGTTTTAATAGCGGATTTTCCTAATAAGAGAAGTTTTCTAATTAAATCTAACGGACAACTCCTACTCTCTTCCTTTATCTTTATTTTATTAATTGTGGCTTCTTTTGGCGCTAGCATTCTTATCATTTTTCATCAAAAAAAGATATCTGAACTTAAAACGGATTTCATCAATAATATGACCCATGAGTTGAAAACTCCAGTAGCAACAATCTCTTTAGCTACAGAAATGCTCAATAAAGAAAAAGTTAGAGAGAATCCCGAGAAGATTGCTAATTACACTAAAATTATAAAAGACGAAAATACTCGACTAGGCAATCATATAGAAAGCGTGTTGCAAGTGGCTCAATTAGATAGAGAAGAAATTAAACTTCGTGTAGAAGAATTGGATTTTCATGAATTGCTAGAGGATTTGTTGGTTAAATTTCAGCTTCGTTTGGAAGATACTGCGGCTAGCATCGACCTGCATTTGGATGCTACGAATAGTAAGATAAGAGGAGATAAAAATCATCTCGTAAATCTACTTTCCAATCTGTTAGATAATGCCATAAAATATCGAAGTGAAAGAAATCTAGAAATTAAACTAAACACAAGCAATAGAAAAAATGATTTTGTGTTTAGCATAGAAGACAATGGCATTGGCATGAGTAATTCTGATCAAAAAAAGATTTTTACTAAGTTTTACCGCGTGCCAACTGGCAATATTCACAATGTAAAAGGCTTTGGCTTAGGCTTAAGTTATGTTAAAACTATTGTTGAAGCCCATAAAGGAGAAATTGAAGTGCAATCTGAAGCAAATAAGTTTACCAGATTCATCGTTACATTACCAACTTAAAAATAAATTATCATGAAAGAGTTTAAATACAAAATACTATTAGCTGAAGACGATCCTAACTTAGGTTCTGTATTAAAGGATTCTTTAGAGTTAGAAGAGAATTACGTGGAACTTTTTTCGGATGGCGACCAAGCTTGGAAGTCCTTTAATAAAGACGATTTTGATATCTGCATTCTAGATGTAATGATGCCCTTAAAAGATGGTTTTACATTGGCAAAGGAAATTAAAAAAGTTGCTCCTAAGATGCCAATTATCTTTCTTACAGCTAAATCTATGAAAGAAGATAAGTTAGAAGGATTTAAGCTAGGTGCAGATGATTACATTACGAAACCTTTTAGTTTTGAAGAGCTACAACTTAGAATTAGTGCTATTATGCGCAGAGTAGAAAGTGCTGTGCTTCCTTCAGAACTTCAAGCCGAGTTTAAAATTGGAGCCTACACCTATGTGGATAATGATCGCGCATTAGAAATTAATAGCGAGAAAGTAAAACTTACTACTAAAGAAGCTGAACTTTTAAAATTACTGGCACACAACAAGAATAAGATTGTAGATCGAGATATCGCTCTGAAATCTATTTGGGGTAATGATAATTATTTTACGGGTAGAAGCATGGATGTTTATATTACTAAGCTAAGAAAGTACCTAAAACAGGACGAGAATATAGAAATAGCAAATATCCACGGCCAAGGCTTCAAGCTGATAGTAAAAGACTAAAAAGCTTTTCCACATCCTTCTAGTTCTTCGTGCATTTATGGCAAATTCTTTTAACTTTGATAGCGATTCGCTTATTGAACCTATATGCAAGAAAGTCAAAAAATAGATAGGAGATTAGATCCTGTTATTCCCGATATTACCGAGTGGCCGATTTACAAGCTAAGTCAGGATAAGGAATCTTTTCTTAAAGAAGTGGTAAAAGCTACCACCGACAAACTACTCAATAAATTTAAAGACGCCAATAGCCTTCATGGCGAATTGAAAAGTGTTCTTTATCAAGAAAAAAATAGACTTACTAAAGAACCTTGGAAGAGCGATAAACCTGAGGAGCGTATCTTTTGGAGTGAGATAAAAAGAAAGATTTTAATTGTTGATTCTATTGAAGAGGAAGACAAGAAGTTTAAGGAAGACAAGAAAATACTTAAAGAAATTCTTCACTTTTATTGCCTTGAAATAGTAGCAAATTTCGAACCTAAGAAATATCGTGTAGCGCAAAAAGTACTGCCTTTTCTATTCGGAAGATTAATGAATGTTTCTGCTGGTAATAAGAAAAACTTTTTCTTCCCTGCAAGCAAAAACATCTATGAAAAGATGAATATTACGGGTCCAATAGACCATATCCGTAATTTATCTAAAAAGGGAACAGTTATCGTAGTTCCTACTCATTTCAGCAACATCGACTCCCCTACCATAGGTTTAATTATTGATATAATTGGTTTGCCAGCCATGACCTACGGAGCAGGAATTAATCTTTTTACCATAGGCATACTCTCCCGTTGGTTAAATGATCTTGGAGCTTACAAATTAGATAGAAGAAGAAAAAATACGCCTTATCTTGAGCTATTAAAAAATTATAGCACCATTGCCATAACCAGAGGGGCTCATTCCCTATTCTTTCCAGGGGGGACAAGGTCACGTTCCGGACAAATTGAAAAAAAACTAAAATTAGGTTTACTAGGAACGGCTTTAGAAGCGCAGCGTCAGAATCTTTTAAATTTTAATGAAGAAACCGCAAAGAAAATTTTTGTGGTTCCGGTTGTTCTCAACTACCATTTCGTAATGGAAGCTGCTTCCTTAATAAATCAACATCTTGCAATAGAAGGTAAAGAACAATTTATTGCAGAAAAAGACGACTATAGCACTTCCTATAAGTTATTGAAACTTATTCTTAAAGTAATTACTGCTAATCCGGGCATGTCTATTTCCTTTGCCTCGCCTATGGATGTGTTTGGAAATGAAGTGGATTTTGAAGGACAAAGCATCAATAAAATTGGACAAAAAGTTCAAATTAAGAACTACTTTATGCTTGGTGATACGATGACCGAAGATTTGCAAAGAGATAGTGTTTATACTTCTATTTTAGGGGAGCGAATTGTCGAGAAGTTTCTAGCTTACAACACGGTTTTAAGTAGCCACATCGTTTCTTTTGTAGCTTTTGAATTGATTGGTAGAGAATTTAAGAATTTGGATATTTATCAATTACTAAGAATCCCAACAGACGAAATAGAAATTGATATTGAAGAGTTTAAGATGGAAGTGAATAATATTCGAGAAAAAATTATTGATCTCTATGCGGAAGGAAAATTAAAAATCCATGAAAGATTAAAAGGCGATACCGATGAAATTATTAAACATGGGATTAAAAATTTAGGGGTATATCACGCACAAATGCCTTTAGAAGTAAATAATAATGGGAATATCTCAACGCAAGATTTGAAGGTGCTTTATTTTTATCACAATAGATTGTTAGGCTATGGACTTGAAAAACACTTCGCATAAATTTGGTGTCATTGGAGCTGGTAGTTTCGGTATAGCTATTGCTAATCTATTGGCAGAGAATGGAAAAGTTCTCTTATACACACGAAATGAAGAACAGCGCGATAGTATCAACCAAAAACACCTTTCAAGAGATTTAAAAATCCATGAAAACGTTGAAGCAACTACCGAATTAAAAAGTATTGCCGAAGAGTGTTTTCTTATATTTCCGATAATACCTTCCGACAATTTTGTAGAATTATTAGACGCTTTAGCACCCTACCTTAACGCTTCTCATATACTAATTCACGGCACTAAGGGGCTTTACACACCAAAAAAATTAGGCAAAGACATTCAGTTAAAGAAACAAGAAGTTTTTACGATGTCGGAGCTGATTAAACTCAAAACTGGTGTAGTTCGTGTTGGCTGTTTAGCTGGACCGAATTTAGCAAGTGAGTTATCTGAGTTACAACCAGCAGCTACCGTTATTGCAAGTAGTTTTAATGAGGTTATTGAAATAGGTCAGCAGGCCTTAAGAAGCACTCGCTTTCAAGTTTATGGCTCTAACGAGCTTTTAGGCGTTGAATTGGCAGGGGTACTGAAAAATTATGTGGCCATTGCATCTGGTATGTTAACGGGCTTAGGTTATGGCGAAAATGCAAGGGCCTTATTGATAACTAGAGGCATGGCCGAACTTATTCACATTGCCAAAGCTCTAGGAGCAAGCGAAAGAGCTTTCTTAGGTTTAGCTGGTATAGGCGATTTAATAGCTACTTGCCATAGCAATAAAAGTAGAAATTTTAGAGTAGGATTGCAACTAGCACAAGGCAAGAACCTAGATCAGATTATTGAGGATTTAGGTGAAGTAGCTGAGGGAGTAAAAACACTAATTATAATTAGAAGTCTACAGAATTATGGTTATAAAGCACCCTTGGCAGAAATATTGTACAAAATAGTCTTTGAGAATTTCCCTATTCATAAAGGCATAGGTTTATTGATGCGTTTCTCTGCCGAAAAGGATGCAGAATATATAGTATAAATCATGGGTTTGAAATTCAATTTATATCCTAAGGATATAAGCACTTCATTAGAATTTGATAAAATAATGCAGCTTCTTGAAGAAGCCTGCCTAAGCGAGCTAGGAAGAGAGGCCTTGCAAGCCCATCAATTCTCTGCCAATATTGATATCCTAGAGTTTAGATTAAAGCAGGTTGCCGAAATGAAGTCTTGCTTAGAAAACAAGAAGAATTTTCCAGCTCAAAACTATTATAATCTTAAAGAAGAACTGAAGCAGTTGTCCATTATTAATAATGTTATTGATGGCAAACAATTTCGTAAAATATTTCTTTGTTGTCAGACCATAGAAGATATAGATCTTTTTTTTAAGAAGAATAAAGAGGAATATTTTAATCTCCGTAAGAATATGGAAATAATTCGCATTGATAAAAATATTCCTAAACTCATCGACAAATGGATTGATGAAAGTGGAAATATTCGTTCGGAAGCTTCCCCCGAGCTGATGAAAATACGAAAAAATATTAGCGCAAAATCAAATGCAATTCATATAGTATTCGGACGCATATTGAGTACTCTAAAAAGCGAGAATAAGCTCTCTGAAACACAAGAAAGTATACGAAATGGAAGAAGAGTTCTTGCTTTACAAGCAGAAAGTAAAAGAAGTATACAAGGCATCATACATGATGAATCCGACTCTGGTAAAACCACTTATATAGAACCTCAAGAAACCGTATTATTAAACAACGAATTGTTTGAGCTAGAACGAAATGAAAGACGCGAAATTCACAAGATTCTTCTACAATTAAGTAGCCAATTAAGAGAAAGTATTCCTACTCTAGAAGCTTATCAAGAGCTACTGGCAATTTACGATTTATTACGAGCCAAGGGGAGTCTTGCTTTGTCGATGAATGCGAATATGCCTATACTTAGTTCCGAGCGTCAGATTAACTATAAATCATGCTATCATCCACTACTCTATTTAAAGAATAAAAAATTAAAGAAAGCAGTGGTTCCTTTTGATGTAAAATTAAGTCAGCAGCAAAGAATCCTAATTATTAGTGGTCCAAACGCCGGAGGGAAATCTGTAAGCCTGAAAACCATCGCGCTCTTACAAATGATGGTTCAATTTGGACTACTACTACCTTGCGATGAAAATTCAAAGCTTTGTTTGTTTAAGAACATACTTGGTGATGTAGGCGATAAACAATCTATAGAAGACGAACTAAGTACTTACAGCTCTCGACTTCAAATTATGAAATACTTCTTGGATCATGCAAAAGAAGATAGCTTGTTTCTGATAGACGAATTTGGAACAGGAACCGATCCCCGTTTAGGCGCGGCTATGGCAGAATCCTTGATGCTGGCCTTAGCCGATACTAAGGCTTTTGGTGTAATAACCACGCATTATGGTAATCTTAAAAAAGTAGCAGAACAAGACCAACGTTTTTTAAACGGAGCGATGGTTTTTAGTGAAGAAAATTTAAGTCCAACTTACCAATTGCAAATTGGAAAACCGGGAAGTTCTTTCACCTTTGCTATTGCTCAAAAAAGCGGTTTAAGTGCTAGCATTATAGATAAGGCCAAATCTTTGGTTGACTATTCTGATTTAAAATTTGAAGAACTTATCCAGAAACTAGAAACGGAAAGAAAGCAATTAGAACAGGAGAATAGGAAGATTAGTGGCGAAAATGCTCGCTTGAAAGCTACCACAGCAAAGTTTGAACAACTCAATGCAGCTATTGAAAAACAGCAAATCAAATTAAGACAAGAATTGCTGCAATTGGAAAAGGCTAAAAGCGAAGCAATTGAAAGTAGAGTTAATAATATCTTGAATGAAATTAATAATTCGAAGAGCAAGGAAGTCGCCGCTAAAAAAGCCTTAGAATTGAATCAACTTAAGAACGATTGGATTCAGAGAAAGGCAGCTCAAATTCCAAGTAGTAATGGGATTAACAGTTCAAGCAAGAACATAGAGCTTGGCGATAAAGTAGTTATTGGTGAATCGGGAACAGAAGGTGAAGTGATGGAAATTAGGGGAAAAGAGGCCATCATAGCCATTGGAGGAATAAGGACGAATATTGCTTTAAAGAAACTGCAAAAAATAGCTTATCAGGAGAAAAAGGAAAGGAAAGATTTTAAAAAATATGCAGGGAATGCAGAAGTGGAAAATGTTTTTGATATCCGCGGACTCTTGCAAGAAGAAGCTCGACCGATTATTGAACAATATTTTGATCAAGCCTTGCTGAACAATGTAGATTCCATCAAAATTATTCATGGAAAAGGCATGGGAGTTTTAAGGAAACACTTGCAGCAATTAATAAAAGAATACCGTTCTAGTATTTCAGAATGGCGTTATGAAGAAGAAAAAAAAGGTGGCAATGGAGCAACAATCATTTCCTTTAAATAAAGAGGAGTTTTTCAATAAAATTGCCTTCCTCTTAGCAAACAAAGTAAGCTTTGTTCTGTTTAAAAAACCTTTAGAATCAGCAATATACTTACTGGTACACAATAGTAAGCATGATAATCTTAGTTTTACCCTACAAGGCTTTGCAAACAATGTTCATACTTCAATTCATAACCAAGAAATTTTAGTAAATGAAAAGATTCTTGAGCTAGATTTAAGTCAAAAATTTGAAGATATTACGAGTGTAGAAAATGTAGAATCCAAATATTCTGCTAAAAGAACTTACATCGCCTACGTTAAACGAATAATTGAAAAAATAGCAAAAAACAGAGTGAAGAAGGTAGTTGCTGCAAGAAAGAAAAAACTAGTAAAGCCGAAAAATTTTAAAGCAGAAGAGCTTTTTGTTCGACTTTGTGAAAACTACCCAAAAGCCTTTGTTCATCTCAGCTATAGTTCCTTAGGCTTGTGGATAGGTGCCAGTCCAGAATTACTTCTAAAGAAAGAAAATGCATTATACCACACGGTAGCTTTGGCTGGAACGAAGCTAACCAAAGAAAACAGAAAGTGGACAAGTAAAGAAGAGGAAGAACAAGAAATTGTAAGCGAATATATCAAACAAAGATTAGAGGCTAACAAGGCTAAGGAAATAAAATTAAGCTCTACTTATACCGCAAGTGCGGGCCATTTAGAGCATCTCAAAACAGACATTTCCTTTCGTTTTGATGGCAAGCTAGATACTTTGCTAATGAGCCTACACCCTACTCCCGCTGTTTGCGGTTTGCCTTTAAAACGAGCGCAAAAAATGATTTTCACGCATGAGAAAAATCAACGATCTTTATACAGTGGATTTTTGGGTTTAGACTCTGAAGAATTCTATTATGTCAATTTACGGTGTATGCAGATTTTCGATACCCACATTGATGTCTATGTAGGTGCTGGAATTACTTTAGACTCGATACCTGAAAAGGAATGGCTTGAAACCGAAGCGAAGGCTTTAACTTTAGAAAAATTCCTTTATTAGCTAGAGTTTCTGCGCCCTAAGATTAGCAAGAATAGAGATTTAAGTTTACTTTTGTACTACCTTGACAACCGATAAAAAGCATATTCAACATTTAGCAGCAATTTGTGCCAAAAAAGGCATAGAATATGTTGTGATTTCTCCGGGATCTCGTTGTGCTCCACTAATTATAGCTTTTCAAAGAATTAAGGAAATTCAATGTATATCTATCATAGATGAGCGAAGTGCCGCCTTTGTAGCCTTAGGCATAGCCCAACAAAGTGGTAAAGCAGTTGCTTTGGTTTGTACCTCTGGTTCTGCTATGTTAAATTATGCCCCTGCCATTGCCGAAGCCTATTATCAGAAAATACCCTTATTGGTATTAAGTGCCGACCGCCCAAATGAATGGATAGATCAAGGAGAAAACCAAAGTATTTTACAATACGAAGCCTATAAAAACTATATCAAAAAATCTTTCCAATTGCCCCTACAAATCCATACAGAAAAAGATTTGTGGTATAGCGACAGGATAGTTTCTGAGGCAATCAACACGGCTATATATCCCGATTTCGGTCCGGTTCACATCAATATACCGCTAAGAGAGCCTTTGTATAATTTAGTGGAAGATGAGGCTTGTGATCCGAAAATAGTGGCTTTTTCGCGGCCTCTATATAGTTTACAAGAGAGTGAATTGGAGCTCTTAATAAAAGAATGGAAATCTTACGAAAGAATCTTGCTTGTTGTTGGTGGATTTAGAGAAAAGAACCCAAATCTTGAAAGTCTCTTACAAAAATTAGCTAAACAAAATAATCTTATCATTCTAAAAGAAGCCATTGCTAATGTGGATGGTGAAGATTTTATTGACCAAATTGATCCTTGCATAGAACTAATACAAGAGCACAAGCTACATGATTTTGCTCCAGACTTAATCCTTACCTTAGGAGGTGGACTGGTATCGAAGAAACTTAAGTTTTGGTTGCGAGATCAAAAAACTTTGGCACATTGGCATCTTACAAAGTCTTTTGAGCATTGGGATAATTTTCAGGCTCTTACTAGAGTCTTGCAGTTGGATCCTGTTTTGTTCTTTTCTAGGATCGTAGGAGAAACTACCGAAACAAGTAGTAATTACAAAGAAAAATGGTTAGAATTGCGAAGCTTTTGCGCAGATTTTTCTAAGCATTACTTAGCTCAAAATGGCTTTACAGATTTCAAGGTTTTTGAATTTCTTCTAAAGAATTTGCCAGAAAATTCTCTCTTACAATTGGGAAATAGCACGCCGGTTCGTTATGCAAATTTGTTAAGAATAGAAAGCAATAAAAATTTTCAAATGAACGCCAACAGAGGTGTTAGCGGAATCGATGGGGTGCTGAGTACCGCAGCTGGAGCATCTTTGGTTAAAAGCGATAAGCTATGCTTTTGCATTACTGGCGATATTGCTGCTTTGTACGATTCGAACGCCCTTTTAAATCTGCAACTTAAAGCTAATTTTAAATTAATCATTATCAATAATGGTGGTGGCAATATTTTTAGAATAATTCCAGGTCCAAGTTCTTTAGATGAATTAGAACAATTTTTTGAAACCAAACAAGATATTAGCTTTGAACATTTAGCACTTACTTATAAATTAAAGTATTTCTTCGCCTCTTCTCTTGCTAGTTTGGAGGAGCTATTTCCTGCTTTTATATCCGAGCAGCAACTTGGGGTTATACTAGAAATAAAAACAGATGGAGAGTTAAGTGCAAATTTTTTAAAGAACTTCTTTAAAGAACTACGTTTAAGCAAGTATAAAAATTAGAATTATGGAAGAGAAAGAAGCAAGCATAGCAAAAGAGGTAATCTTACTAGGGGATACTAATATTTACCAAGATGAATCATTAATTCTAAACAAGGTCACTCTCAGTTTAAAGGCTGGAGAGTTTGTTTATTTAATTGGTAAAACGGGAAGCGGTAAAAGCTCTTTGCTAAAAACCTTATATGCCGACATTCCTTTAAATAATGGTATAGGAAAAATAAACGACTTTGATTTGCGAAAGTTAAAGAATAAAGACATTCCTATGCTTAGAAGAAGTATAGGTATTGTTTTCCAAGATTTTGAGCTACTAACCGATAGAAGTGTTTTCGAAAATTTAAGTTTTGTTTTAGAAGCTACTGGTTGGCAGGATAAGAAAAAGATGCAAACTAGAATTGAAGAAGTTCTAAATCAAGTTGGATTAAAAACTAAGCATTTCAAAATGCCCTACGAATTATCTGGTGGAGAACAACAGAGGGTGGTAATTGCAAGAGCACTTTTAAATGAACCACCACTCATTTTGGCAGATGAACCAACAGGGAATTTAGATCCAGACACTTCAGATGACATCATGAAATTGTTGTTTAAGATCAATAAGGATTTAAATACGGCCGTTCTAATGGCCACACATAATTATACGATAATTGAGAAATTTCCTGGAAGAATTATCAAATGTTCGGAAGGGGCTCTTCATGAAGATCAAGGCATGAGCATGTCATTTTAGGGAATGCAATTTTCTATTTTAATACCCGTATATAATGTTCATGTTAAAACATTAGTGGAATCCTTGCTAGAGCAAGCTAAGGCAAGTAAGTTAGAGTTCGAAATACTATGCATAGACGATTGTTCGGAACTAAGTATTAGTTACATTAATCAGAAATTAAATCTCCTTGATCAAGTTAATTACAAAGTTCTTGCTAGTAATATAGGAAGGGCTGCTATACGAAATTTGCTTTTTAAGGAGGCAAAGTATGAACATTGTATTATTCTAGATTGCGATCTTGCAATAGAAAACCCCAAATTTATTCAAAACTATTTGGAGGCATTTCAAGACAATGCCATCTTGGTTGGAGGCCATTACTATAACAAAGAAGCTCCTCAAAATGAAAAAGAATTTCTGCATTGGCTATACGGTAGCAGCATTGAAGCAAGAAGTCTTTCTAAACGTAAACAAGCACCTTATCATAGCTTTATGTCGAGTAATTTCGCTTGCACAAAAACTGATTTTGATAGAGTTAGATTTAATGAAAGTCTAGTAGATTATGGTCACGAAGACAGTATTTTTGCCATTGACGCCAAGCAAAAAGGATTACAAATCGTGCATATCGATAATCCCGTTCTTCATTTAGGCTTAGACGAGCAAGATGTTTTTTTAGCTAAGCAAAAGAAAGCCATTACCAACCTAAAAGCCCTGCTAAATGATCCGCGCTATGCAAGCCTACTCGGCGACTATAGTAAGCTAATAAAATGGTCGAAAAAGAACTTTATTTACCAGCTTATAAAGTTATTTGAATCAAGTATTTATAAAAATTTACACAGCAAAAAACCAAGACTTTTAGCCCTTCAATTGCAAAAGTTAATTTGGTTAAAAAATTAATAGAATGAAAGTAGCATTAATAGGATATGGAAAGATGGGTAAAACCATAGAAAAGATTTTATTAAATCGAGGACATGAAATCGGATTAAGAATTACGAGTTCTAATCTTGAAGATTTATGTGTAGAAAAACTAAAAAGCTGCGATTTGGCCATTGAGTTTTCTAAACCGGAGAATGCCATAAACAATTATTTATTGTGCTTTGCTGCTAACATTCCGGTAGTATCGGGCACAACGGGTTGGCTTAAAGATTTAGCAAAAGTTAAGGAGGCTATAAGTGCCAATGAAGCGGCGATGTTCTATGCCCCTAATTTCAGTATTGGCGTAAATATTTTTTTCAAGGTAAACGCCTTTTTAGCTAAGCTTATGAATCCTATCGACAGCTATGAGGTAGAAATGGAAGAAATTCATCACACGCAAAAGTTAGATTCTCCGAGTGGAACGGGTATACGATGTGCAGAGATAATTATAGATGAGTTGGATAGAAAGTCTAGCTGGGTAGAAAATGTTAAAAGCTCTGAAAAGGAGCTCTTAATTAAAGTTAAAAGAGAAGATAAAGTTCCGGGCACTCATATTGTAGAGTATATTTCGGAAGTGGACAAAATAAGTCTCGAACATACAGCATTTTCAAGAGAAGGCTTTGCCATGGGAGCCGTACTTGCAGCGGAGTTTTTACTTGGAAAAACTGGATATTTCGAAATGGACGATTTACTTAAGTTTTAATTTTAATTAGTAGATAAAACAGAGTTGAATAAATTTAAAGGCTTATTTTTGCGAAGCGGAAAATAGAAGCTTTCAAACCCTAATATATAAACATGGTACTATTCTTTATTTTAATTTTACTTGTAGGCTACATGCTTGGTTTAGCGATGTGGTTCAAAAAAGCTGGCGAAGATTCTTGGAAAGCCTTTGTTCCCTATTATCGAATTACTACATGGATTAAGCTGACGAACAAGCCTAAATGGTTCATTGTTGCTAGCTTTATTCCAGTTCTAAATCTATTTATTTACACCAATCTTATTGGAGAAATAAGTGATTCGAACAGACGATATTCCTTTTGGGAACATAGTTTGGCCATTCTTTTTGGTTATATCTGGCTACCTTACTTAGGTAAAAAAGAAAGCGAGCTGTATCATGGTCCAGGTGGAGAAAGTGGCGTGTTTAAGAAACCGAATAAAAATAAAGTAAGAGAATGGGCAGACGCAATTATTTTTGCAATTTTCGCTGCCTATTTTATAAGAACTTTTGTATTCGAAATTTATGCGATACCGACTTCTAGTATGGAAGGAACACTTAGAGTTGGCGACGTTTTAGTGGTAAGTAAATTTCATTATGGTAGTCGAATTCCTAATACTCCTTTAGCCTTTCCTTTAGTGCACCATAGTTTTCCTCAATCTTTACCTATTATCGGTGGCATGAAATCTTACTTAGAATGGATTAAACTTCCTTATAAGCGTTTACCTGCTATAGAAAAAATAGACAGAAACGATATGGTTGTTTTTAATTTTCCTGCCAACGATACCACCACGAAAGAATTTGATAGTGCCCTTCCCTATTATGATTTAGTGCGAAGAGCTAAATTAGAGGGTATTCCAAATCCTAAAGAGTTTATTAAAGATAAATACACAGTAATTAGTCGCCCGGTAGATAAAAGAGAAAATTACATTAAGCGCTGTGTGGGTATAGCAGGAGATAAATTACAAGTTAAAGAAGGTATACTCTACATAAATGACGAGCCAGCTTATGAACCAGAAAATTTGCAATTCACCTATATCGTTTATACCGACGGTTCTAGTCCGATAAGCGACGAAGAATTTAGGAATATTGATATTACAGAATACAGTCCAATTGCTCAGGTATCTGGCGCTTATGAGGTTTTTACTACTAAATCTAGAGCAGCAGCTTTAAATGCTCTTCCTAAAGTGGTAAGCGTAAATTTATATTTTCATAATAGTTCGGAAGAATTTGAAGGAAGTGAATATACTTACTATCCTTATCATCCTGATTTCAAATACAACCAAGACAATTATGGACCGATTATTATTCCTTCGAAAGGGATGACCATCACTTTAAATAAAGAAAATTATCTTCTTTACGAAAGATGCATTCGTGTTTATGAGAATAATAGTTTGGAAATAATTAATGGAAAAGCCTATGTAAATGGTGTAGAAGCAAAAGAATACACCTTTAAAATGGATTATTATTGGATGATGGGCGATAACAGACATCGCTCTCAAGATTCTAGATTTTGGGGTTTTGTACCAGAAGACCACATTGTCGGAAAAGCTTGGTTCTTGGTATTATCTTATAGTTCAGAAAACAAGTTTCTTCGATTAAATCGAACTTTCAAATCTATACATGGCAATTGGGCCCCTCTAGACGAAAAGTATAAGAACTAAAAGCAAAAAGCCTCTTTCAATTGAACAAACAATTAAAAGAGGCTTTTTAAGTGACTCAGTAGGGAGTCGAACCCCAAACCTCTACAGCCGTAATGTAGTGCTCTATCCAATTGAGCTACTGAGCCTTTTAAGGGACTGCAAATTTACGTTAAGTTTTAATTATTTATAGCACTCTTGCTAATTAATTTCCAGCTTTTTTGAATAAGACGAGATTGTGAAGGTGGTAGTTCTTATTGTATGCGGCTGATCCAAAGCTATCCATCCATAATTTCACGAAAGCATCTTCCTTAGATAGCATGGTATTCATTGCTATGCCTGTAGTGCTTTTACTATGCTTTTTCAATAGTTCAACGAATTCTATATTCAGAAGTTCTTTGGGCACTTGGGTATCTTCAAAAACATCTATTAGAATTAAATCATAGTAGTTAGTAGTGTTTTTCAAAAAACTAAGGGCATCCTCTTGATAGACTTGAATGGCCGAGCTATTTGTTTTAAAATATTCTGTATAGATTTCTATCATTACTGGGTCAATTTCTACCCCGCTTATATGAAGGTCTAAGTTCTTCTCTTCTACTAAAATTTTAGCGATGCTACCGGCACCAAAGCCTAGCAAAAGAACTTCTTGAACTGTTCTATCCAAAGTGAATTCAGCAAGCACTTCTCGAAACAAGTTATGTAGTAAACCATAAGAATAATTGGCATTAGCGCTATCTACAACCAATTTACCATTTTGCAAACTCAATTCAAGTAAGCCGTTGTGTTCGGATGAAAAGTTTTTAATTAGAAGTGGATAAAAATAACTCGCAATTTTTTTGAGGAAACTCACTCGCATTATAGATCGTCCTTAACTTGCACTAAGAAGTTTCGGATATTTTGCAGGGATTCTATAATTTTCTGATTATTCTGAACACTATCCTTCTCCCCTTTCAATTTAGCCTTGGCACCATCTAAAGTATAGCCCTTTTCCTTAACTAGATGAAAGATTAGTTTTAAATTCTCTATATCCACTTTAGTAAAAAGTCGATTTCCTTTTCTATTTTTTCTAGGCTTAAGAATATCAAATTCCTTTTCCCAGTAGCGAATTAAAGAAGTACTAACCTCAAACATTTCGGCCACTTCCCCAATGGGGTAATACAATTTTTCGACTTTGAACTCTTTGTATGGCATTTAATTTCTAATTTTACAACAAGTTAATAAAAAATAAGGGAAGGCAAAAGTAAAAAATATCCCAATGAAAAGAATTATTGTATTTTTTTTCTTTCTAGTTCAACTTAATTCTTCCTTTTGTCAGGATAGCCTTTCGCTGTCAGGAAAAGAACAAAATACAGACGACAGTCTAAAACTTATTAATTCTCCTACACTAGAGTTCAAGGCGCAAGATTCTGTGTTAAACCAAGCATTTAGCTACCAAGGAGTTCCGTATAAAAT
Source organism: Chitinophagales bacterium (assembly GCA_020635975.1). Lineage (GTDB taxonomy): Bacteria > Bacteroidota > Bacteroidia > Chitinophagales > UBA8649 > JAFMKE01. The sequence goes on along the minus strand of JACJYT010000007.1, from coordinate 90,065 downwards.
TGGCGGCATGTCGCAGCAAGGTATGGATTGTAGTGGCTTGATTTGCAAAAGTTTTGGGGCTTTAAATCTGAAACTTCCACACAGTTCTGGAGAATTATCTAAGTTAGGGAATTACGTAGAAGCGGATAGTTTGCAAGTAGGCGATTTAATCTTTTTTAAAGGAAGAAGTATGAACACGCCGAGCGTTGGTCACGTAGCCATGGTAAGTAAACTAAGCAATGGTTTTATTTACATTATTCACGCCACCAATAGTAAGGGAGTGATAGAGGAAATACTGCAAAAGAATAGCTACTTTATGGATAGATGGCTCTTTAACAAAAGAATAATAGAATAAGCTTAATCGAGAGAGCTACCTGTGTTTTCCGACATGCGAATCATTTCTTCGTAGCTTATATCATCTAAATCTTGATAGTAGAAATAAACCGGATTTAATTTCTCCCCATTCTTATGTACCTCATAGTGTAAGTGAGGTCCTACAGATTTTCCAGTGTTTCCTACATAACCAATAACTTGTCCGCGATGCACCTCATCTCCGGCTTTAATTTCGAAAGAGCTCAAATGCGCATAAAGCGTTTGGTAGCCATAGCCATGATCAATAATAATTCTATTACCATAGCCGCCAGTAGAGTAATCTACTTTTACCGCTTTTCCTTTTCCTGTGGCATAGACCTCTGTTCCTACCGGAGCTGTAAAGTCCATTCCTGCATGAAATTTACTAACGCCATAAACGGGGTCTATTCGCCAACCATAACCAGAAGCCATTCGTTTCAAATCTGTATTAGAAACTGGTTGAATAGCCGGCAAAGATTGAAGTTTCTCTTCTTTATTACTAACTAGCTTCGCAATTTCATCATAAGATTGCGATTGCCAATACATCTTTCTCTTAAGACCGTCAAGTTTGGAGTTGACATCTATCATCAATTCTCCGGTATTGAATTTGGCCAATTCCTTATAGCGTTCACTTCCTCCTACCCCAGAATTCCACAAAGAATACGCAATAGGTTCCGATTCAAATATTACTCTATAAATGTTTCTATCTCTTTCTTGAAGATTCTCTACTACTTCGCTGAGCTCATCAACAGCAGAACCCAAATATTCGATTTGCTCTTTCTGCGCTGCATTTTCTTGCATCAACATTTTTTCTTTTGGAGAAGAGAAAAGACTGCCACCAATGATACTTAAAATAAAAGCACTAACTAAAGCGGCAGACAAAAAGCCTAGGGCTCTTAATATCCTCGACACTAAAGAAACCTTAACCTTTTCGTACTGTAAGGTTTTTAAATTATAATAGTACTTTTCTTTTTTCACAGCTATATAAAAGCGTACTTTTGCAATCTAATTTTTTATTTGCCTGCCAAATATAGTCAAATAATCTTTAGATTGGTCCATTAAAAATAGTTAAAACGCTATGAAAACTGCAAGAGAAATACGTCAGGATTTTTTAGATTTTTTTGCATCTAAGCAACATAAAATTGTACCCTCTGCTCCTATTGTACTAAAAGATGATCCGACTTTAATGTTTACTAATGCAGGCATGAATCCTTTTAAAGACTACTTTTTAGGAAATAAGCTCATCGTTGACAAAAGAATTGCAGACACACAAAAATGTCTTCGTGTTTCGGGTAAGCATAATGATTTAGAGGAAGTAGGTGTAGATACCTACCACCATACTATGTTTGAAATGTTGGGCAATTGGAGTTTTGGTGATTACTTTAAGCAAGAAGCAATCTCTTGGGCCTGGGAATTATTAACTAAAGTGTATAAGATTGATCCAGATAGGTTGTATGTTTCTGTATTTGAAGGAAACGAGGCAGAAAATATTCCTTTCGATCAAGAAGCTTTTGATACTTGGAAAGCATTAGTTCCGGAGCATAGAATAATTAACGGTAACAAAAAAGATAACTTTTGGGAAATGGGCGATGTTGGTCCTTGTGGCCCTTGCTCAGAAATACATTATGATGGACGGTCAGATGCGGAAAGAGCAAAAATAGATGGCGCAAGTTTAGTAAATAAAGACCATCCTCAAGTAATAGAAATATGGAATAATGTATTTATGGAATTCGAGCGAAAAGCGAATGGTAGCTTGGTTCGCTTACCGGCACAACATGTAGATACCGGTATGGGTTTTGAACGTCTTGTTCGAGTTTTACAAGGCAAACAAAGCAACTATGATACGGATGTTTTTATGCCACTAATTAATGAATTAGAAAAACTTTCTTCACTTAGCTATGGAAAAAGTGAGCAAGTAGATATTGCCTTTAGAGTAATAGCCGATCATATTAGAGCGATTAGTTTTACTATAGCCGACGGACAATTACCTGCAAGCAATGGTGCGGGTTATGTTATCAGAAGAATTTTAAGAAGAGCAGTTCGTTATGGTTACACTTACTTGGGCTTTCAAAGTCCTTTTCTTACTAAGCTAATTCCAATATTGGTGCAACAATTTGATGGCGTATTTCCTGAGTTGGAAGCTCAACAAGCTTTTGTTGAAAAAGTAATAAATGAAGAAGAAGCAGGATTTTTTAAAACTTTAGCTACAGGACTTAAGCTAATTGATGAGTTGGAATTGGAATTAGCAAAAGCGAAAAGCAATTTGATTGAAGGCGAAAAAGCTTTTGAACTTTACGACACCTTTGGTTTCCCTTTAGATTTAACGCAGCTAATCGCCAGCGAAAAAGGCTTGAAAGTGGATATTGACGGTTTTAACAAGGCTATGCTAGAACAAAAAGAGCGTTCTAGAAATGCCGAGGCAAGTACCCAAAGTGATTGGACAATTGTAAAAGAGGGCGACTTGTGCGAGTTTGTTGGTTATGAGCAATTGGAAGCAAAAGTTGTATTAAACAAGTACCGAAGTGTTGAGAAAAAGGGCAAAACAGAATACCATTTAGTTTTTGACAAGAGTCCTTTTTATGCAGAAAGCGGTGGACAGGTTGGAGATACAGGTTATATTCAAGATGGCGAGGAAAAAACAAGTATTCTAAATACTCTTAGAGAGAACCAACTTATAATTCATGTTGCGAACAAACTACCGAATAATGTAGAGGCTGAGTTTAGCGCTAAGGTAAATAAAAGCAAGAGAGAAGCTACAGAAAAAAACCATAGTGCCACGCATTTACTGCATGAAGCCTTAAGAGAGGTGCTAGGTAAGCATGTGGAGCAAAGAGGCTCGCTCGTAAATGAAAGCTATTTGCGTTTCGACTTTTCGCACTTTCAAAAAATGACAGAGGAAGAGCTCCTGGAAGTAGAGAATATAGTGAACGCTAAAATTGAAGAAAATCTGCCTTTAGAAGTTTTTCAAAATTTACCTATAAATGAAGCCAAGGCTATGGGTGCAATGGCTTTATTTGGAGAAAAATATGGTGATCATGTTCGCGTAATTAAGTTTGCTAGCTCTGTAGAACTTTGCGGCGGAACTCATGTTTCTGAAACAGGGAAAATCAAACTCTTTAAAATTGTTAGTGAAAGTTCTAGTGCTGCTGGAATTCGTAGAATTGAGGCTTGGACAGGTCCTAAGGTTTTAAACTATTATAAAGAGCAAGAAACTTTGTTAAATGCCATTAAGGAGCAATTAAAACAAAGTCCGAAGCCATTAGAAAGCATTGAAAAAATTCAAAGTGAAAATGCCGACTTAAAAAAGAAGCTAGAAGAATTTTCTTTATTGCAGCAAGCTTTAGTTAAAGCAGATTTACTAAAGTCTGTTGAAAACAAAGATGGCATTAATTGCATTATAAAGGAGGTAGACATAGCCAATGCAGAAGCTATTAAAAACATTGCTTTTCAACTAAAGAATGAAGTAGAAAATTTATTCTTAGTATTGACCGCCAATATTGAAGCTAAGCCTTTGATTACGGTAATGATTAGTGACAAACTAAGTGCTGACAAAGGATTGAATGCTGGAAATATTGTGCGAGAACTGGCCAAAGAGATTCAAGGTGGTGGCGGCGGACAAGCCTTCTTTGCAACGGCTGGAGGTAAAAATGTAGATGGACTTCCTAAAGTTTTGGAGAAAGCAAAAGAAATTAAATTTTAAATTATACAAATATGATGTGGTTTTATAAAAAATTGTTGATTTACAGATTATATATAGGTGCGGTTCTTTTAGCGGCTTCAGTAGCTTTGGCAGTTATTGGAGACAATTGGGGTTGGTTTAGCTTGACGCTTACTTTAGGCTTAATTGCTGTTATTTCGCACTTCCTTTTTGGTACTTTACGCTTGGTTCAAGATGCGGTGCAAGCCAATGATATGGAAGCGGCAAATAAGTATTTAAACATGATTCAGTTTCCAAAACTATTAATCAAGCCAGTGCGTCAAGGTTATTATTTGATCAAGTCGAACATGGCCATGACCAACAAGGATTTTGCCAGTGCAGAAAGCTTTTTAAAGGAAAGTATAAAAAGTAAGAATAGCATTACCGGACAAGAATACGAAGGTTCTTCTTACCTTCAATTAGGCATGATAGCCATGCAAAACGGCGATATGAAAGAGGCCAAAAGAAATCTAAGAACCGCCTTGTCCAAGGGCTTACCAGATGATGATAGTATGGCCGCTGCTTTTTTACAGCTTTCTTCTATAGAAATTCAAGCTCGACAATTGAAACAAGGAAGAGATTATTTTAAGAAGGCTAAAATGTTGAAGCCAAAGACGAAAGAGATTAAGGATCAAATCGTGCAAATGGAAAAATACATTTCTAGAGTTCGTTAGAATTGTTCCGTAATAAGTGTCACATTAAGGCCTTAGATTCTGCCTTAAATTTGTACTATAAATAGTAGAATATGGGAATGATAAGTTTAAGTACAGAAGGATTCAAAGAAAAGATAATGGATTATACGATTTCTAAGGAATGGTCGTATAAGGGTGACTTACCTTGTATAATTGATTTTTATGCAGATTGGTGTGGTCCATGCAAGGCCGTTGCTCCAATTTTAGAAGAATTAGCCGATGAATATGCTGGCAAGATTATTATTTATCGAGTAGATACCGAAGCAGAACAAGAACTTTCGGCGGTTTTTGGAATTAGAAGTATACCTTCTCTCCTCTTCGTACCGAAAGACAAACAAGCCATGATGCAGGCTGGTGCCCTTCCAAAGCATACTTTAAAACAGGTAATTGATAAGGAGTTATTAGGTATTAGCGCCTAAGAATTAGCTGCTACTTCGAGATAACCGCCAAGGTCATGCGAGAAACACAAATGAGCTTGGCTGTTGTTTCTTCACGAATTTCTATTTGCCAAATTTGCGTAGTTCTTCCCAAATGAAGGGCATTTGCTTTGCCTATCACCCTGCCTTCGCGAACACTTCGTATGTGGTTGGCATTGATTTCTAAACCTACAGTAACTTCTTTGCTATCTTCTAAGCATAAGTAGCCAGCTAAACTGCCTAAACTTTCTGCAAGAACAACAGAAGCGCCTCCATGCAGTATTCCATAAGGTTGATGCGTTCTCGCATCTACGGGCATGGTAGCTTCAAGAAAATCATCGCCAAAAGCACTAAACTCAATTCCCAAATGCTTTACTAGATTGTCTTTGGTTTGATTCAATGAATCAAGAGTAAATTTTTTCTTCCAAATCATTAATATAGATTTATAGACATTTAGATAATAGACTTTTAGATAATAGACTTTTAGATGTGCCTCAAAGTTTAACTACATTAAGGTGAATTTTTGCTAAGATCTATAAAAAGTCCTTGTATAACATACTGGTTTGAATCTCCTTATTATGTTGGTACTTGTTGCTTTCGTATAGTTCGTATTCGCCTTCAATAGCGTGGTAGTAAATTTGACAAATCTCTACATTTGGATAAATTCTTATAGGCTGAACACAAAAAATTTCTAGGGTCCAAAATCCATCAAAACCTACATCTCCGAAACCAGCAGTAACATGAATAAATAAACCTAAACGGCCTATAGAACTTCTTCCTTCTAACATAGGAACGTAGTTGTTCGTTTTGGTATGCTCTACAGTTCGACCTAGATACAAGGTATTCGTTTCTAGTAATAATCCTTCTTCTGGAATGATAATTTTGCTAGCCGTATTGGGCGTTTTCATATCCAATTCGTGCTTATCGTAAACCAATAACTCATTGAATAAGCGAAGGTTATAGGAGTTTGGGTTAAGTTGTTTTTCGTCAAAAGGCGTAATGAAGATATTCTCATTCAATTCTTCCTTTATTTTCTTTCCACTTAGTATCATAATGCAAATTTCTAATCTAGCGCAAATATAAGGAAGCCAAGTTGCTTTTGAGCTTTAATTAATATTAATTCCACTAAATTGCGCTTAACTTTGTGCTTTTATAATTTCTAATACATCATTCAGCTTAAACACTTAAGAATGGATAAAATATATATACTACACAACAATCGTTGTGGTAAAAGCAGAGCGGCATTAAAGCTCTTAGAAGAATCAGGAAAGCCCTTTGAAATTATTAATTATTTAGAAGGCGTGCTAAGTGCCAAAGACATTGCCGAGCTATTGAAGAAATTAAATATAAAGGCATTAGAGCTCATTAGAGTGAAGGAAGATGCATTTCAGGTGCATAAAAATAAAAACTACTCGGAAGAAGAGTGGCTGCAAATATTAGAAAAGGAGCCCAAGTTGATAGAAAGACCCATACTCTATACCAACACGAAAGCGCTTATTGGTCGACCAACAGAAAAAGTAGAAGAATTTTTAAAACAGCTATAATCTTAAACAATGAAAAATAAATTAGCGATTTTTGCCCTCGTTTTGCTAATGGCTTGTGCCAATAAGCAAGAGCTTCTCTTAAGTAAAATTGCATCTATAAGTGAAGAAATGCAAAAAGAAGAATTTCCGAGTAGAGAAAATATGGAAGCTATAATTGCTTTATATGATGAATACATTTCGAGCTTTCCTGAAGATCAAAAAGTGATTAGTTTCTTAGAGTTGAAGGCAAAATACCAAGCTGCGAATGGAGATTATCTTGCTGCTATTGCAAGTTACAATGATTTAATGGCGCGTTTTCCAGAAAGTACGCAAGCTGCCGATGCCCTGTTTATGCAAGCCTTTATTTATGAAAATGATCTTTCCAATTTAGAGGCTGCCCAAGGTGCGTATGAAAAATTTACGGAGAAATTCCCCGAACATGAATTGTACGATGATGCTATTTTTAGCTTAGAAAATCTCTTTCTAAGTGAGGAAGAAATGTTTGAAAAGCTAATTCATCTGCAAGACAGTGCAGCCAAATAATAAGCTAGTCACCGAAGTTTTCTACGAACTCGTCTACGCGCTTCAATAAGCGAGTGCTACCTATGTAAATCGGACATCTTTCATGAAGTTGACTAGGTATGATATCTAGAATTTCCCTTTTCGAATCTGTTGCTCGTCCACCAGCTTGAACCATTAAATAAGCCATAGGGATGCATTCGTAAAGCAAGCGCAACTTGCCTTCTGGTGCAGAATTCGTTGCCGGATACATAAAGATTCCCCCTTTTAATAAAGTTCTGTGCATATCGCCTACCATAGAGCCTATGTATCTTAAACCTTTTTTCTTTTCGTTTACCAACCAATCTATATAGCGACGAGTATGGGTTGGAAAAGAGGAATAATTGGCTTGATTAACCGAGTAATATTTGCCCGTATCTGGAGTTCTAATATCCGGATGCGAAAGACAATATTCTCCTATACTTGGGTCTAAGGTAAAACCATTCACCCCACTTCCTGTGCTGTAAACCAACATGGTAGAACTACCATAAATGACATAACCCGCTGCAACTAATTTGTTTCCCTCTTGTAAGAAATCATCCAAGTTGCACAAGCCTTTGTTCGATTTGCGCTTGTATATAGAAAAGATAGTACCTATACTCGCATTGATATCGATATTTGAAGAACCATCTAGAGGATCCATTAACACGACATAATGCGCATTTTTGCCATCTTCTGTATCTACAGCTATAATATCTTCGTTTTCTTCACTACCTATACCCGTGCATTGTCCGCCATTCTTTAAGTAGTTAATCAACATATTATTAGCATATACATCTAATTTCTGTTGTTCTTCATCTTGCACATTAACCGCGCCTGCAGCCCCCAAAATATCCACTAGGCCCGCTTTGTTCACTTCTCGATTGATCACTTTAGATGCCACACCTATGTCTCTAAGGAGTTTAGATAAATTGCCGGTAGCATCCGGATAATCTTTTTCTTTTAATATAATAAACTCATCGAGGGTTATGCCGTTGTAACGATTCATGGGTTTTAGGTCGTTTAGAGCGCAAAGATAAGTTTAAAAATGGAGTATTGAAAGTGAATTTTCTCCTTACCTTTGCGGAAAAATTTTTCTTATGTTAGTATTCAAATTTGGTGGGGCATCGGTTAAGGATGCAGATAGTATAAAAAATGTTGCTTCTATTCTTTCAAAATACGAAGATCAAAAGAAGTTAGTGGTGGTATCGGCTATGGGCAAAACAACTAATGCCTTAGAAGATGTGGTAAACTTATACATTGCCAAAGATCAAAAATACCAAGATTATTTACATGAGATTAGAGAGTATCATCAATATGTTTGCGATGAACTTTTTGGAGCCAATCATGGCGTTCAACATAAGGTTTTTGCCTTGTTCGATGCTATTGAAAATTTCTGTGCTTCTAACATTTCCGACAATTACACTTTTATCTACGATCAGATAATAAGCGTTGGCGAATTAGCTTCTTCGAAACTTATTTCCGAGTATTTGAAACACATAGGCAAGGACAATCAGTGGTTAGATGCTCGAGAGATGATTAGAACCGACCATGCCTATACCGATGCTAAAATTCTATGGGAAGAAACTGAAAAGCTTTGTTTAGCTAGGATGTCGAATGTAAGTCAAATGACTTCTATTACCCAAGGTTTTATAGGAAGTACGTCGGAACGTTTTACTACCACTTTAGGTCGCGAAGGCTCCGACTTTTCTGCCGCCATTTTTTCCTTTTGTTTAAACGCCGAGAAGATGGTGATTTGGAAGGATGTGGAGGGAGTAATGAATGCAGATCCTAAGCAGTTTAGCGATGCTGTTTTGATTAAACAAATAGCCTTTAAAGAAGCTATTGAAATGACTTATTATGGAGCTAAGGTAATACATCCTAAAACCATTCGACCGTTACAGAATAAGAATATACCTTTAGAAGTGCGTTCTTTTATTGCCAGCGATAAAGGAGGCACGCTCATACATTCCTTTGATGAGGAGATGAGCTATCCGCCAATTATTGTGGTGAAGGAAGATCAGGTTTTGCTTCGCTTCTCTGCAAAAGACTTTTCATTTATTGCAGAGAACCACATGGAAGAAATCTTTGGGGCCTTTGCCGATTTGCGTTTAAGAATGAACATTATGCAAAATGGGGCTATTAGCTTCTCTGCTGCAGTAGATAATAAGAAAGAAAAAATTCAAGAAATCGTAAAGTTATTGGAGAAAGACTTTAGTATCACCCAAACGGAAAGTTTAAATCTACTTACTATTCGTCATTACAACGATAATATTCTACAAAGAGAATTAGCCAATAGAGAAGTTTGGTTAACCCAAAAGACTAGAGAAACCATACAACTTTTATGTAAGGTGTAGTTTGCGATTTATCGATTTATCGACTGGTCGATTATTCGACACCTAGACTATTCGACAGGCGACTGTATGAAAGCTTTGTAATAGGTTTTCAAAAGTCGAACTATCGAGCAGTCGCGAGCTTGCGAGTCGAACCTCGAAAAGTCGAAAGTGCTAACGTGTCGAGAAGTCGAGTAATCGAATAATCGAAAGCGCCCGCGTGTCGAATAGTCGAATAATCTCACATCTACCTAATCAAAGTAACATTACCTTTAAGCATTTGCTTCTCGTTGGTAAATTCTTTTACGTATTCGCTTACGTAGAGGTACACTCCCACTTCCGCATCTCTGCCTTTGTAAACACCATCCCAACCAGCGTTAATATCATCGGTGTAGAAAACTAACTCTCCCCAACGATTGTATACTTTTAGATCGAAATAGCTAAAACCTTCCTCGCAACTATTTACCGTTCTAAACAAGTCGTTGCTGCCATCTTGATTTGGACTAAAGCCTGATGGTGCTAAGAGAACGCATTGGTCTATGCAATCTTCCATTTCAATATACAAACTATCCGAAATTATACAAGCTGTATTTTCTTCTTCAAAACTTACATAGTAAAAACCAGTGTACTCCGGACTAAAATACTGTCCCAAAGTGCCATCACTCCATTGAAAATTAATGCCTTCATAGTCGGCGAAAATGATGTTAGTTTCGTGCATACATAAGCTAGTATCTTGCAATTCGTCTACATTCGGAGAAACATTAGTGGTAATATGAACCGTATCGTAAAGTAGGTTACCACACTCCCCTTCCATTTCTAACAAGAATTCAAAGGTGCTTGGAGAAAGGAAGTTGGAAACGTCAAGATGATTGGTGTTCACACCGCTAAAATTAGCATCGTTAGTTAAGGCATTTGCCGTTGAATTTTGCATTTCATACCATTGGAAGCTCTCTACGTAGAAAGAAGAGCTTAGAACACTAAAGTTGCTCACATCGCAGAGTACTTGATCGGCCATTTCATTCAATATTCCTAGATGAAGAATACTTACACTTATGGTATCGGTATTCACACAGCCATTAGAGTCGGTTCCCATTACTTCATATACTTGGGTACCAACAGGAGGAATAAAGGCTAAACCATTGCTAACTCCATTCGACCAGGTATAGCTTTGAGCGCCAGTTCCTGTAAGCGTGATGTAACTACCTTCACAAAGATTATCACCACTTGTATTGGCTACTACATTCGGTAGGGCGAAAATTTCTATTGTAGCCGTATCAAAGGCCACACAACCATGAATGTCTGTACCCATAACAGTGTAGTCCGTAATTCCCGCAGGTGGAGCAAAAGGTTGACCGTTTACAACGCCATTATTCCAAACATAAGTGCTAGCTCCGCTTGCAGTTAAGCTTATCTCGTATCCTTCACAAAGCATATTGCCACTGGTGTTTGCTGTGATTGTTGGTAAAGGATAAACCAAAATATCTATACTCGCTTGGTTTACACAACCGTTTACGTCGGTTCCAACTACTTGGTAAGTAGTGTTTCCAACTGGAGAAATAAAAGGAAGTCCATCTACCACACCATTATCCCAAACATAAGAATAAGCGCCACTTCCTGTAAGTACCACCGACAAGTCTTCGCAAGTGCTCGTATTATTAGCATTCGCAACTACTATAGGTAAAGGATTTACTACGATAGCTATACTATCTTGATTTACACAAGCATTGGCATCGGTTCCCGTTACTACATAAGTGGTGGTGCCTACTGGCGGATTAAAGCTTTGTCCGTCCACTACGCCATTATTCCATGAGTAAGATACGGCTCCGCTACCACTAAGCGTGATATTGGTTCCTATACAAACATTGTTATCGCTGGTATTTGCTACTACGTTTGGTAGTGGGTTTACCAGGATGTCTATACTGTCTTGGTTAATACAGCCATTGGCATCCGTACCAGTGACTACATAAGTAGTAGTGCCTACTGGCGACACAAAACTTTGTCCATCTGATACACCATTATTCCAAGTATAAGATACTGCTCCAGATCCGCTAAGAACGATACTTGTTCCTATACAAACATTGTTACCGCTAGTGCTTAAGCCCACAATAGGTAGCGCATTCACCACAATGGCAAGACTATCTTGGTTTACGCAGCCATTAGCATCGGTACCCGTTACTACATAGGTAGTAGTACCTACTGGTGGAACAAAGCTTTGAGCATCTGTTACGCCATTATCCCAAGTATAAGTTACAGCTCCAGAACCGCTTAAAGTAATACTAAAAGTCTCACATACGGTGCTTGCACTGGTATTGGCCACAACTACTGGTAGCGGATTTACCACAATGTCTAAGCTATCTTGGTTTACGCAGCCATTGGCATCGGTTCCCGTTACTACATAAGTGGTGTAGTTCCTACTGGCGGATTAAAGCTTTGTCCGTCTACTACTCCGTTATTCCAAGAATAAGATACGGCTCCGCTACCACTAAGCGTGATATTGGTTCCTATACAAACATTGTTATCGCTGGTATTTGCTACTACCACTGGTAATGGGTTTACTAGGATGTCTATGCTGTCTTGGTTAATACAGCCATTGGCATCGGTACCTGTCACTACATAAGTGGTGGTACCTACTGGTGGAACAAAACTTTGTCCGTCTACTACCCCATTATTCCAAGTATAAGATACTGCTCCGCTTCCACTAAGAACAATACTGGTTCCTATACAAACATTGTTATCGCTAGTGCTTAAGCCCACAATAGGTAGCGCATTCACCACAATGTCAAGGCTGTCTTGATTTACGCAGCCATTAGCATCAGTACCGCTTACTACATAAGTAGTAGTACCTACTGGTGGTACAAAGCTTTGAGCATCTGTTACGCCATTATCCCAAGTATAAGTTACAGCTCCAGAACCGCTTAAAGTAATACTAAAAGTCTCACATACGGTGCTTGCACTGGTATTGGCCACAACTGCTGGTAGCGGATTTACCACAATGTCTAAGCTATCTTGGTTTACGCAGCCATTAGCATCTGTTCCTGTTACTACATAAGTGGTGGTTCCTACTGGAGGAGTAAAGCTTTGTCCGTCCACTACGCCATTATTCCATGAGTAAGATACGGCTCCGCTACCACTAAGCGTGATGTTGGTTCCTATACAAACATTGTTATCGCTGGTATTTGCTACTACCACTGGTAGTGGGTTTACCAGGATGTCTATACTGTCTTGGTTAATACAGCCATTGGCATCCGTACCTGTTACTACATAAGTGGTGGTACCTACTGGCGGCACGAAACTTTGTCCATCTGATACACCATTATTCCAAATATAAGATACCGCTCCCGTTCCACTAAGAACAATACTGGTTCCTATACAAACATTGTTATCGCTAGTGCTTAAGCCTACTGTAGGCAGTGCATTCACCATAACGTTTATACTATCTTGATTTTGACAATTATTCGAATCTATTCCTATAACCACATATTTTTGCATTCCAACAGGTGGATAAAAACTTTGCCCATCAACAACACCATTATTCCAGTTATAATTATCCGCACCACTACCGCTTAAACTAATACTTGATCCAGCACAAATTGTACTGTTTGTGGTATTTAATCCAACATTTGGTAAGGGATTTACCACAATGTTTATGCTATCTTGGTTTACACAGCCATTGGCATCGGTTCCCGTTACTACATAAGTGGTGGTTCCTACTGGAGGAGTAAAGCTTTGTCCGTCTACTATTCCCATTATTCCATGTATAAGTTAGTGCTCCGCTTCCACTAAGTGTGATACTTGTTCCTATACAAACATTGTTATCGCTGGTATTTGCTACAACTACTGGTAGTGTGTTTTACTAGGATGTCTATGCTGTCTTGGTTAATGCAGCCATTGGCATCTGTTCCTGTTACTACATAAGTGGTAGTGCCTACTGGCGGAACAAAACTTTGTCCGTCCACTACGCCATTATTCCAAGTATAAGATACTGCTCCAGTTCCGCTAAGAACAATACTCGTTCCTATACAAACATTGTTATCGCTGGTATTGGCCCTAACGCTAGGTAAAGGATTTACACCATAACGTTTATATGCTATCTTGATTTGTGCAACACATCCGTTCACATCTGTCCCTGTCACCACATAAGTAGTAGTGCCTACTGGTGGACTGAAACTTTGTCCGTCAACAACCCCGTTATTCCAAGTATAAGATATTGCTCCAGCTCCGCTAAGTATTATATTCGTTCCTATACAAACATTGTTATCGCTGGTATTGGCTACAACCACTGGTAGCGGATTTACCACGATGTTTATGCTATCTTGGCTAAAACAGCCATTGACATCTGTTCCTGTTACTACATAAGTGGTAGTACCTACTAGCGGCGCAAAGCTTTGTGCGTCTACTACCCCATTATTCCATGTATAAGAAACTGCTCCGCTTCCACTAAGCGTGATACTTGTTCCTATACATACATTATTGTCGCTGGTATTCGCTATTACCACTGGTAGCGGATTTACTAGGATGTCTATACTATCTTGGTTAATACAGCCATTGGCGTCAGTACCAGTGACTACATAAGTAGTAGTACCTACTGGCGGAACGAAACTTTGTCCGTCTACTACCCCCATTATTCCAAGTATAAGTTAGTGCTCCGCTTCCGCTAAGAGGAATGCTTGTTCCTATACAAACATTGTTATCGCTCGTATTAGCCAATACGCTAGGCAAAGGATTTACAGTTACATCAATACTATCTTGCGCAACACATCCATTAGCATCTGTACCTGTCACTACATATGTAGTAGTGCCTACTGGTGGACTGAAGCTTTGTCCGTCTGTTACCCCGTTATTCCATGTATAAGATACTGCTCCACTTCCACTAAGTACTATGCTCGTTCCTATACAAACATTGTTATCGCTGGTATTGGCAACAACCACTGGTAGTGGATTTACCACGATGTCTATGCTATCTTGGTAAATACAGCCATTGGCATCTGTTCCTGTCACAATGTAAGTAGCGGTACCCACTGGCGGAACAAAACTTTGTCCATCTATTACGCCATTATTCCATGTATAAGCTGCTGCTCCGCTTCCACTAAGCACGATGTTCGTTCCTATACAAACATTGTTATCGCTAGTATTTGCTACTACTACTGGAAGGTCATTTACCACAATATCTATACTATCATAATTCACGCATCCATTGGCATCCGTTCCTGTTACTACATAAGTGGTAGTGCCTACTGGAGGTACAAAACTTTGTCCATCGGTTACCCCATTATTCCAGGTATAAGATACCGCACCTGATCCGCTAAGTACAATACTCGTTCCTATACAAACATTGTTATCGCTAGTATTTGCTACCACACTAGGCAAAGGATTTACAGTTATGTCTATGCTATCTTGTGCAACACATCCGTTCACATCTGTTCCTGTTAAAACATAAGTAGTTGTTCCTAAAGGTGGAACAAAATTTTGTCCATCTGTTACTCCATTATTCCACACATAGGTAAATGCACCACTAGCATTCAAACTAATCGAATCTCCTAAACAAGGTATAGGACCAGGATTAGCAACAATTCCTAAAACGGGATTAACCACTAATTGGACTGTATCGTAGGCAATACAACCATCTACAGTACTTCCTGTAAGTATATAATCTGTTATGCCAGCCGGAGGAGTAAAAGGAATACTATCTACTACCCCATTATTCCAAGTATAGAAAGCTGCTCCTTGTCCATATAAAAATGCAGTTCCACCATTACAAATATTGTTGGTATTAGCAAAGGCTTGAACAAGAGGATCAGTATAAACTTGAATGACAGCACTATCGCTAATATTGCATCCTCCTCCAAAAAAGACTTCTACATAATAAGTAGTACTAGTTGCTGGACTGGCAATTGGATTATAAGGATCAGCAGTATTTAAACTTGGATTAGCCTGCCAAACGATACTGTCTGGTGTGCTGGATGTAGTTAAGCTAAGCAAAGAACTTTCATTGGAGCAGATAGTATTATCATAAGTCAAATTAATACTATTGGGATTGGGCTGCACCTGTATGGTATAAGTATAGGTTGAATTTCCTACTACCGGACAAGCATCATCAATTACATTCACAGAAAAAAAGTTAAGTCCGATATCTGCAGGTGTAGGCGACCAGCAAAACTGAGCTGTTGGCGTTTGAGAAGAATTATTAAAAACCTGAAAATTAGCAGATGGAATTTCTTGGTTCCAAGAAATGGTCATATTATTCATATTGACATCACTAAAGGAAATGTCAAAGCAAACCTGATTATTCTCGCAAACATTCATAACGAAATTAAGAGAATCGTTACCAGGTGTATTATTGATTCCTGAAGATACCGGCGGTGTATTAGAACAAGCAACTACAGTAAACTGAATATCTCTGATAGTTTCTCCTATAAAGACACCATTTCTATATTCTTGCACAACGATACACATAACCCCTACTTGAACACTTGTTGGGGTAAAGCTTATTGCTCCGGTTTGTGGATTTACCACGATAGGATTTGCAGTTATTAATGGATTGGTTCCATTGAATCCAGCGGCATATTCTATCACATTATTGTTGGCCTCGTAGCAATTACTTTGAATAAAGACTAAGGAATCTCCATCTGGGTCGAATACCCCGTGATTATATAGTACAGGTTGGTTAACGCAGACTATGGGAGAAGGGACATTGTTAAAGACGGGAGAATGATTTACAACACTACCCGTTTCATGATCGGCAAAAATATAAATATTTTCGCCGCCTGGGTTTGTAACCGTAGTAATCGAATTATTCCTACAACACAAGGAATAAGCAAAGCGAATATCTGTACAACCAGCAGGAAGTGTAATGGTAGCTACATAAGTATGTTCTTCAATGCCAAGGGTTCCACTACCTCCAGCACAAGCAGTAGGTAAACTTGGACAAATTGGAGTGATATCTAAATTGCTAATTCGAGTGGCTGTTGCATTTCCACTCCCACAAGAACCCGTCCAAGTAATTGTAGCAGAATTCCCTAAATTAATCCCATTGCAATCTCGATAAACTCTTAAGGTAACTTCGTATTGATTTGGACCGATTACTTCGTACATAATATCTCCACCTAATGCGTGTGTTGCATAGGTTTTTTGGGAGCTAACTAGGAAGAAAACAAGCAGAGAGAGTAAGTATCTTTTCATACGCAAGAGTTTAGTTGGTCACCTTAGTTTTCATATTGGAGTTTACGTCTTAGAACTCTTAAAGTTTCAAAAAAGGCTAAGTGTTATACCTAATGTGGATAACTAAAAAACTTGCCTACAAAAACGAGATTAAGGTATTAAGTTGTTGATTTACAATAATTCAATACAAACATATAATAATATACTGAAATTTAAACTATAAATCTAAACGATATACCAGTACACTATTGGCTCTAAGGCTTAGCTTAAGATTCTCTTCTGTGCTCGATTCAATACGCTGATTTATCAAATCTTTGACCTGATATACGTTTTCTAGATGCAATAAATCCTTCCAATTAACTTGATAATCTATAGTTTCTTCACTTCTATTAAACAAGCTAAGCGCTTTAGAGCCGCCTTGTAAAGGTTTTAACCAAATTTCGAAAAATGGATCTTGATATATTCTAAAAGCTTGGATGCCTAAAGGGTCTTGATTAATTTGAATAAGCTCTTTATGACTTAAAATTTCAAGAGTTCTTTCTTCCATATTTCTTAAATCATTTCCTGCCATTAATGGAGCAGCCATCATACACCAAAGTGCAAAATGAGCCATGTTTTCGTCTTCTGTTAAAGAGCCATTCCCTACTTCAAGCATGTCGGGATCGTTCCAAGCCCCTGGTTTCGCATATGGTGCTAAAGGCATATTTAGATCTATAATCTCTTCTACACTCTTCCAAATAATATTGCCCTTACAATCAAAACAGGCTTCAACATCCCATGTAGTTCGCCAAAGATGCGCAAAATCTGGAGCCCATAACCAAGGGTCGCCCCAGCCCCAATTACAAACACTATATACGATTTCTCTATCTAAGTTAGCCAATTCTGCTCCCATAATAGGATAGATATTTTCGGCTTTTAAAAAACCATGGTGACACCAATCATATTTGATATAATCTACACCCCATTCGGCAAAAGTCTTCGCATCAATAGCTTCAGAATCGAGACTACCTGGTCGTTCTTGACAAGTTTTCTTTCCGGCGTCGCTATAAATACCAAATTTTAAACCTTTACTATGAACATAGTCGGCCAAGCTCTTCATTCCTGAAGGAAAGCGAAGTCGGTCTGCAATTAAAATTCCATTTTCATCTCTTCCAATTTGCCAGCAATCGTCTATTACAACATACTCATAACCTACGCTCGCCATTCCTGTGGCAAGCATAGCATCCGCAATTTCTTTAATTAGAGTTTCATTAACATCACAATGAAAATGGTTCCAAGAATTCCAACCCATAGGCGGTGTGGATGCCAAGTCTTTTTTTTGGGCAAAAGAGAAGAAGGCACTAAAGCAAAAAGCTAGTATAAAAGTGTTTTTCATGCTAAAGAAGAGTTAGAGTAAGAACTAAACTTACGGAAATTAACTCTTTCTTTCTATAATTAGATCCGCAATTTCTAATAGAGAGTCGAGCGATTTTTTGGTCGAAAGAGATTTTAAACAAGAAATAGCGTCTTGATGCAAACTCTTCATTAAATTCTTACAATATTGTTGAGCGCCACTTTTAATAAAAATTTCTTTAACTTCTTCTATCTTTTTCGACTCCTTAGCTTGCTTAGTACTAAAATGTTTAAGTAAAGCTAGTTTTTGCTCCTCTGTTCCCAAATTCATACTTGCAATAAAAAGTAAAGTCTTTTTATTGTTAAGGATGTCCCCTCCTATTTTCTTTCCAACTTTTGCGTCACCAAAAGCATCCAAATAATCATCTTGAATTTGAAATGCAATTCCAATTAATCTACCAAATTCATATAAATGACTTTGGTCTGCATAATTGGCACCCGCTAAAATTGCTCCCATTTGCAAACTACAAGCTAGTAGCACTGCAGTTTTATATTCAATCATTTTGATGTATTCCTTCTCTTCTACAGTAGTCATTTCTTCAAAATCAACATCCATTTGCTGTCCTTCATGAATTTTGATGGCGGTATTACTAACTAGATCAAAGAGTTCGGGATTCGTTTTATCATTTTTTAGACTAGCCAATTGCATTGCTACAATAAGCATTAAATCGCCACTTAAAACACCAGAATTCAAGCCAAACTTGCTAAAAACCGTTGGTTTACCTCTTCGAACAAGCGAATTGTCCATGATATCATCGTGAACTAAGGTGAAATTGTGAAAGAGTTCAATGCCATAGGCATTCTTTAAAACCGAATCAATTTCCAAATGAAAAAGCTCAGCAGCATAAATCATTAAAAGCGGGCGAACATACTTGCCACCAGATTGCATGGCATAATTGATGGGTTGATAGAGTGCATAGGGTTTTTTTTCAAAATATTGTTTGTTAAACTCCGTAAAACTTTCCTGCACTTTGGCAATATATCTCATATAAAACTACTTCTCTTATTCGTTAATCCTATTCAACAATTTCAAAATCAATTTGTTTATCCTTTAAACTTGTTTTCTTCACTAGAACCTTTATTTCCTGTCCGATTTGAAAAACTTGTCTGCTAGATAAGCCAGTAACTCGCATATTATCTTCATCGTAAAGGAAGTCTTCATTAAAGTTTTGCAAAGAAACAAAACCTTCGCATTTGTTCTCATCTAATTCTACGAAAAATCCACGAGCAATAACTCCAGAAATAATTCCGCTAAATTGCTGCCCTATTCTCGTAGATAAATACTCTACTTGCTTGTACTTAATTGCTTCTCTTTCAGCTTTTTGAGCTTGACGCTCCATTAAGCTACTTTGCTTACAAAGTTCTTCTAATTCATCTTTAGAATACAAGGGCTTGTTTTTCATTAATGTTTGTAGCAAAAGACGATGTACTAATACATCGGGATATCTTCTTATTGGAGAAGTAAAATGGGTATAAAACTCATAAGCTAAGCCATAATGACCTATATTACTTGTACTGTATGCTGCTTTAGCCATAGACCGAACAGCTAATCTACCAAGAACACCAATTTCTGGTTTTCCTTGAATAATTTCCATTAAATTATTTAGAGCGTCTCGGGCTTGATCTTCATCCGAAAAATTAATGCTGTAACCAAAGCGCTTAGCTACATTAGAAAGTACTTGCAATTTAGACATATCTGGCTTATCGTGCACTCTATACACGGAGGCTTGATTTCCCTTAGCTTTATCCAATTTGCTTAAATACTTCGCTACCGTAGTGTTGGCGAGAAGCATAAAATCTTCAATAAGTAAATTGGCATCCTTTCTATCCTTGGTATAAACCTCTATCGGAACCGCGTTTTCGTCCAGTTTAAATCGAACTTCATCGCTTTCAAAATTAACGGCTCCATTCTTGAATCGTTTCGCTCTAAGCGAATAAGCTAGTCTATTTAAATAATCCAATTCTTCGAAAAGTTCTCCTTCTTTAGCATCCAATATCGCTTGAACTTCTTCGTAAGCAAATCTTCTATCGGAATTGATAATTGTTTTGGCAAAAGAATACTCCACAATTTTAAAGGCATCATTAACTTCAAACAAAACGCTAAAAGCACACTTGTCTTCGTTAGGACGTAAGGAGCAAAGCTGGTTCGATAGTTTTTCAGGAAGCATAGGGCAAACTCTATCCGGTAGGTAAACTGAAGTTGCTCTAAGTTGCGCCTCTTTATCGAGGGCAGAGTTAGGTCTGATATAATGGGCTACATCCGCAATGTGCACGCCTACTTCCATATTGCCATTACTTAGCTCTTGAATAGAAATGGCATCATCAAAATCCTTTGCATCCCATGGGTCGATAGTAAAGGTCAATACCTTTCTAAAATCCAAACGTTCTGCAATTTCTGATTTTGAAATTCGATCACTAATTTTTTCCACCTCTTGCATAACTTCACTAGGAAAAACAATATTAAATCCTTGCTCCATTAAAATGCTTCTCATTTCGAGTTCATTTGGACTTAAACCAGATAGTTTTTCTACTATTTTACCAACGGGATTTTTACCTGCTGTATCGTTCCAATTTACAATATGTACTACAACAACATCCCCAGTTTTTGCTTCTTTAGTCCAACTTTCTGGAATAAAAATATCGAAAGGTACTTTGTCTTTGTTGGGCACTGCAAAGCCAAAGCCCTCTGTTTTTTGGAACTTACAGATAAACTCATTTTGCGCTCTTCTTACTATTTCTTTAACTCTACCTTCTGGTTTCTTTTTATCGAAAGAAGTTAGTTCTACTTCAACCATATCGCCCGACATGGCATTCATAGTGTGTTTCCTAGAAATCTTAATGTCCTTATCAAATCCATCAATAATTACATAAGCCACACCACTTTGAGCAAGATCTATTTTACCTATCAGCTTGTCCGCCGGTTTTTCGATAAATCTCTTTCTTAAAATTTTCCCCTTATCGCTAATGGTAATTAAGTCTCGTCGTTCTAGTCGCATAATTGCGCTCTCAATTTTCTCGACGCTATACTTTTTCATGAAATGTGCAAAAATTCGATCCGGATTCATTCCTCCCTTCGTTTTTGCATCCATATATTTTAGAATTGCTCCATCAATTCCTGAATTGCCACTTGATTTTTTTTTCAAAGCTTTTTTTTTGTTTTTTGACATAAGTTGTCTCTCCTTTAAATTTTAAGCTACAAAGGTAGTAAAAGCAAATGGGAGTATATTATTATTAGTATTAATAGCGATTTATTAAGCTTAAGTTTATATTTGGCATTCTAATTGAATAGTTATACAATAAAAAATCAGATGAAATATCTAATCGTACTAATGTTATTTTTACAAGCTAATAGCTGTCATCAGCGAGAGCTAGCTAAAACAGAAGCAACGGAAAATACAGAAGAAACTAAAACTAAAATGGCTCTAGCACAATTGCATGATATTTGGGCACTAAGTGCTATTGAAGGAAGTCCAATTGAACTGGCTTCCTACCCTAGCGGTGTAGCTACGCTAGAAATTTATTTACAAGAAAAAAGTATAAGTGGCTTTAGTGGCTGCAATCAATACGCTGCACCTATAACTGAAATGACGGATAAAGAAATTTCATTTGGCAATGTAGTTGCTACTAAAAAATATTGTCCTTCGGTTAATGAAAGAATCTTTTTCCAGAGCTTAGAAAAGGTAAACAAGTATCGAATGGAAAAATTGGAATTAATTCTTTTTGAAGATTCTACAGAAGTTCTACGATTTAAGAAAGTAGATTAAGTCCAAAACTTCATTCTAAAAAAGTATACATACAATACCCTGCCTTGTTAATCGTTTTAGCCTGGAAAAGCCTCTACTTCGCTAAGCTTCTTCTATCTTTAAGCTTCTTATAGATTCTTTATGTTGCGAAAGCTCTTGTATTCTCTTCTTGCGGTAATTCTTTTGTTTTTTATTGGCATGGGTCTTTTTTTGTATATCCAAAAAGACTTTATTAAAAATCAGGCCATTCAAAGCTTAAATGAGCAATTAACGGCGAAAATTCAGGTAAATGGAGAAATTGATTTAGTCATCTTTTCTAGTTTCCCGAATATTCATTTGGAGTTGAACCAAGTTGTAATAGAAGATAAGCTTAGAAAGAACGAAACTTTAGCCAATCTTAACCGCATTCACCTAGTTTTGAACCCTTGGTTAATTCTTAAAAAGGATTATACCATAGAAGGAATATTACTTTATGATGGTTTTTTGCATCTATTCGTGGATCAGAATGGCAACAATAACTTTGATATCATTAAGGAAAGTGATACAGAGGACAAAGCTGCCGCCATCAAACTAAGCAAAATTGAACTAAGTCGTATCGATTTAGAATACCAAGATCTTAGCCAAAACATCTTTATTGATTGCTATTCCGAGTCGAGCATTTTATCTGGCGCATTTTATGATGCCAATTTTCAATTAACTATTCAGACCGAATTACTAAGTAAAACTATTGTTCTAGACAAATCAGAGATTCTTAATAATATTCCAATACGCGGCAAGCTAAGTCTTTATTATGATAGTAATTCTTCTTGTTTAGATTTTAGCAAGAATGAAATTGAAATAGCATCGAATGTTTTCAGCTTAGAGGGTGTCTATTGCAGCGAAGAAAATTCCATTGATTTAAAAGCGAATGCAAGCGGCAAACAACTTAGCAAGGTATTGGCTCTTTTACCCCAGGATTGGTTAAATCTTGGAGAAATAAAGGGGGATGGCAATTATGAATTACATTCGAATTTGAGTGGAAAACTTAATAATGTTTCGATATTGGCCGATATTCAAATCAAGAACGGCCATTTAATATTAGAAGAACAAGGTCACAGTCTAGAAAATCTAGCTTTGTTTGCTCGATATAGCAATCAAGAAAATAAAAACGGGAGCATTCGCATAGAAAAAATTGAGTTTACTAGCGAAGCTTCTAGCTTTAATGCTAGCATGGATTGGCTAGATATGAAAAAAATGAATTTTCACATTCAGCTCAGCGCTTTGCTCAATGAAAACTTACTACAAATCAAATTACCAGAGGCCTTTGAAGTAGAACAAGCTTTCATTCAAATTGACAAACTTAGTTTTGATTTAAATCAAAGCTTAAAGGACAGCTTATGGTATTTAAGCAATATTGAAGGCAAGGTGCTGGTAGACTCACTAAAAGGACGTGTGACAGCCCTCGATATGTTATTTGATTGTAGGGCAAAATTAAGTGGAGAAGGCTCCGTTCTTAGTGCTCAAGATTTGGAAGTACACTTGGGTAACAACCATCTGCTCTTCAACGGAACCATTCAAAATCTCTTGGCAATTTTGTTTAATCAAGAAGAGGAGAACAAACTAGAACTAGGCATTGAAGGTAGTTTATATAGCAAGTATTTTAACCTCAACGACTTTTTAAAAGATGAGGAAGAAAAAGCGAAGAATGAAGAAGCAATTAGCTTAGCCCTTATTCAAGGACATCTTAGCGTAGATATAGATGAGTTTATCTATCAAGAACTTCAACTTAAAAATTTCCATATTGATGCGGATGCAAGAGGATTAGCCTATAGATTTAAGCTTAGAAAGACCAATGCACTTGGTGGTACAATTGAGGGAACATTGATAAGCAATGTGAACAACAATAATTTTGAGATAAACTTAGAGTGCGAAGCGCTTAATATTGATATTAAAGAATTGTTTGGGGCTTTCAACAATTTCGGACAAGAAGATTTGGGAAAGGATAATTTAGTTGGAAGGCTAAGCACGCAAACAAAACTAAGTGCTACATGGACCAACTTTAACCACTTCGATCAGGATGCCTTTATTATGCAAAGTCACTTGGTGTTAAAAGATGGTGAACTAATAAATTTTGCTCCGCTCAGAAGCTTATCGGGTAAGCTCGAGATTGAACAATTAGAGCATCTATATTTTACAGATATGGAAACCGATATTAGTATTTCTAAAGGACTTATTAGTATCCCTATGAGTAAAATACAAAGTAATCTGTTGAGTTTAAAATTAGGAGGTACCCATAGTTTTGATAATGAGATTAATTATCAACTGGTATTAAATCTTAAAAACTTGTTAGCTGCTAAGTTTAGGAAAAATAAGACCCTAGAGGAAGATTTTGTGAATGATGCTGTAGGTGGTATTAATATTTACATAAGTATGACAGGAACCACCGAAAACCCAATAATAAGCTACGACAAGAAAGGCGTTAAAGAGAAGATAAAAGAAGATTTTAAATCAGAAAAGCAAGAGTTTAAGAACTTATTTAAGAAAAATGAAGCTAGCGAATTTGAGAAAAATGAAATTCGATTTGAGCAACTAGAAGAAGGGAGTCCTTACCTAGAATGGGAAGAAGAGTAACTAGCAAGTAAATAAGTTCTTAAATTTGTACAAAGTGCGATAATACCTATGGATATTTATCAAAGAAAATCTAGAATTAAAATATTTCTCCTAATTACGGCAATCATTATTGCCGTAGGTTCTCTTTGGTATACTAAGCAACTTGCTCAAAAAATTGCTCAAGAAGAAGAGAACAAAGTGCTTTTATGGGCTCAAGCGCTTGAAAAAAGAGCCAACTTGGTTAAAATAACTGGAAGTTTATTCGATAAAATAGCAGAAGATCAGCGAGCAGATATAGAAAATTGGGCAGAAGCTACCAGTCTTTTGATTAAGACAGAAGACATGGAATCGATCAGCTTCTTAAGCAAAATAATCATTGGCAACACCAACATCCCTGTTATTCATGCTAGCTCAGATTTAGAAATTATTGATTACAGAAACATTGACGTGCCCGATGAAGGCAAAGATGCTTTCTTAGATAGTTTGCTTCGCTCTTCTAGTTTTCAAAACTATCCTCCTGTAGAAATCAATTACATTAGTGGTAGCAACTATATCTTTTATAGCGATTCTAAAATCTTTTCCGAATTAAAGAAAACTTTGAAAGATTTGATTGAATCTTTTATTTCTGAAATCGTGGTTAATTCTGCTTCCTTACCAGTTCTTCTAGTCAATGAAAACCAAGAACTAATAGCTTCTGGAAATATCGATTCTAGCTTATTGAGTCCCTTAGTTTTAGAACATACCATTCAAAAAATGGCTGCTACTAACCCGCCAATACATTTAGACTTAGGAGATTCAAGTAAAAGAATAGTTTATTACGAGAACTCCTTAATATTGAAGCAGTTAAAAGCATTTCCATACGTGCAATTATTCTTGTTTGGCATCCTTATATTTGTTGCTTATTTTGGCTTCAGCAATGCACGAAATGCAGAACAAAATAGAGTTTGGGTGGGAATGGCCAAGGAAACTGCACATCAATTAGGTACCCCAATTTCCTCTTTAGCAGCATGGATAGATTATATGAAAGAAATGCCAGAGGATGCGGTTCAAAATGCGCAATTTATTAGAGAAGTAGAAAAAGACGTAAACCGACTCAGTTTAATTGCAGAAAGATTTTCTAAAATAGGCTCTAAAGCAGACCTAGAAAACAGGGACGTTAAAATTACTATAGAAAATGCCGTTCACTACATGGAAAAAAGAAGTTCTGATAAGGTGAATTTTAGCATAGAAATAGAAGAAGAGAACACAAAATTTGCCATCAACGAGGCGCTGTTTAATTGGGTTATTGAAAATTTAATCAAGAATGCCTTAGATGCTATGGAGGGTGTCGGTTCCATAAAAGTGAGAGTCTTTAAGTCGACAAAAAATGTAATTATCGATGTTATAGATTCAGGCAAGGGAATTCCGAAAGGCAAATTTGAGACAGTCTTTGAACCTGGCTTCAGTACCAAGAAAAGAGGTTGGGGTTTAGGCTTGTCTTTGGTTAAAAGAATAATTGAGAATTATCATAAGGGTAAAATTTATATAAAGGAGTCGAGTGCAGAAGGAACCTGCTTTAGAATTAAACTTCCTTTAGTTCAAGACTAGAAACAAAAACTTATTGACTAACTTTACATTACCAAAACAATATTTATGACGGACGAAATATTAAGTAAATCGGCAAAAGCTATTGCCTTAGAAGATAAATACGGCGCACACAACTACCACCCTCTTCCCGTGGTTTTAAAAAAGGGCAAAGGGGTTTATGTTTG
Source organism: Chitinophagales bacterium (assembly GCA_020635975.1). Lineage (GTDB taxonomy): Bacteria > Bacteroidota > Bacteroidia > Chitinophagales > UBA8649 > JAFMKE01. The sequence goes on along the minus strand of JACJYT010000007.1, from coordinate 63,904 downwards.
GGATGTAGATGGCAAGACTTATTTCGATTTCTTATCTGCCTATTCTGCGGTAAACCAAGGCCATTCTCATCCGAGAATCATCAAAGCTTTGGTAGACCAAGCGGAGGAATTAACGCTCACCTCTCGAGCTTTTTATAACGACGTATTAGGAGAATATGAAAAGTACATAACGAGCTATTTTGGTTTCGACAAGGTTTTACCTATGAATACGGGTGTAGAAGCAGTAGAAACCGCTTTAAAACTATGTAGAAAATGGGCTTACGAAAAGAAGGGAATTCCTGTTAATCAAGCTAAAATAATCATGGTGGAAAGCAATTTCCACGGAAGAACTCTAGGTGTAATTTCGGGATCTACCGACCCAGATAGTAGAACTGGTTTTGGCCCTTACTTGCCTGGTTTAGAAATTATTCCTTACAATGATCTAGCTGCCTTAAAAAAGGCTTTAGAAGATAAAAATGTTGCTGGCTTTTTAGTAGAACCCATTCAAGGTGAAGCGGGAGTAGTTGTGCCAGATGAAAATTACTTAGCGGCCTGCAAAGACCTATGTCAAGAACACCATGTATTGTTTATCGCCGATGAGGTACAAACTGGGTTGGCAAGAACGGGTCGTTTATTGGCGGTTTGTGGTAATTGTAAATGCTCTGGATTTTGTGAAAATAAATACGAAGCAAGACCAGACATTCTAATTCTTGGCAAAGCTTTATCTGGAGGAGTTTACCCTGTTTCGGCAGTGTTGGCAAACGATGAGATTATGCTTTGTATTAAGCCCGGAGAGCATGGTTCTACTTATGGAGGAAATCCACTAGCTAGTAGAGTGGCTATAGAAGCCTTAAAAGTATTAAAAGAAGAGCGTTTAGATGATAATGCTCGTTTTTTAGGTAAGTACTTACGTCAAGAATTGAGAAAAATAGATAGTAAGTTGATTAAATTGGTGAGAGGAAAAGGCTTGCTAAATGCTATCGTTATTAACGATACTCCAGAAAGCAGTACTGCCTGGAATATTTGTTTAAAACTAAGAGATAATGGTTTACTAGCTAAACCTACGCATGGCAATATCATTCGACTTGCTCCACCCCTAGTAATTACCAAGCAACAGTTGGATGAGTGTATAGAAATAATTCGAAAAAGTTTTGCTGAATTCGAAGCTTAAGAAAAAATAGAACAACAAAAAAGTCCATTTATTCAATGGGCTTTTTTGTTTATGCAGTTTAGCTGTATTACACTTTTGGGTTCAGCTCTTCGCTAGCATAAAATCGAAAAACGAAATATGCTCCTAGTGCATCTAATAAATGCCAAGCTGCATGTCCTTGTAAAAGAGAATGTGGCTTACACAATAAACTATCCGGCCAGAGACTTAGATTCCAAATTAAAAAAGCAAGGAGCAAAGAGAAAAGGGCAAAATAGCCATAGGTTCGAGTAATCTTAATCTTTTTAACTAGAGCTAAATATAATTCTACTAGGATGGCTACAAGTATCATAAAAATAAAGCAAACTTCTGCTCCAGACATGAAGCCCTTGAAATTCAGACTAGGACTAAGATATACAACAGAGCTAAACACTACGCCAATAAGAAAGATAATTCCAAAGCTCCAACTTGACAGACTGAACAAGCGACTTAAGGCATAACTACACATAAAGGCAGCTATGAGAAACATGCCGAAAAGATCGGCAAAACCTCCCCAATGAGCATTGGTAGCATGCATGGCAAAGGATCCTGCTCCGGTAATCAACAAGGCAAAAATAAAGAGAAAACTATAAGCTAAGTGCTGCGTCAGCAAATTAGTGGCTCTAAATTTATTCTGATAGAGCTGATAGGCAATGAGCAAGCCAGCAAGACTGAAGCCTAAATTGGAAAAGGAATTTGCAGGTTGCTTAATTAAGCCCTCTCTAGCAAATTCACAAAATTTCATGAGTCCAGGACGGGTTTCTCCAAACCAATGATTGACTATACCCACATAGACCAAAACAGAACTAAGTATAAATATTATTATGCTTAGATATAAATTAGTTCGTTTAGCATCCATAGCTACTAGTCTAAATCTTTATGAAAATGCTTTTGAACAAAATTGATTAAGGAAACGGGGAAAATTCTAGCGGCTAAATCTCCAGCCTCGGCCTCCGATCCAATTTTTATTCTTTTTTTATTCGACTTAATACCTTTTAGGATAACACGAGCCGCCTTCTCTGGAGAATTCTTCGTTAAGAATTTATCGTGAAAAATTTTATTGTAGCTGGGATCTCCACCTCTTGCATTTAAAGAAATATTTGTATTAATGCCTCCAGGATGAACCAAATGGATCTGCAGCTTAGAATCTTGATTTTCGGCCATTAAGGCTTCCGTAAAACCTCTTATTCCAAATTTACTTGCGCAATAGGCACTTTGGTATTTTGTGCCAATCAAACCAAACAAGCTAGACAAATTAACCAAAGCAGCCTCTTGCTTTGCTTTGAGTTGTGGCAAAAAGAATTTACTTCCATATACCATTCCCCAAAAATTGACGTCCATAAGCCATTTAAACTCTTCTGTGCTAGTTTCTTCAGCACTCATTTTACCCAGAGCAACTCCTGCATTATTAATCATAAGATCTGCTCCGCCATAGAGACTATCCACTTCCTTGGCAATAGCGAGAAAACTTTCCTCTCTACCAACATCAAAGCAATAAGACTTAATTAAAGAATCTTGGAGTTCTGAGGCTGTATTTTCTAAATTTTTAGGATGATTATCGCAAAGAATTAACTTCGCTCCTTCTGCAGCAAAAGCCCTTGCTAAGGCTAAACCAATTCCAGAAGCTGCGCCGGTTATGACTACTAGTTTATTTTTGAAACTTTTCATGCTTTTTTTAAGGCAGCTTCCCGGAGTTTTTTCAAGAAATCAGAAGCAAATATAAAATTGTATAATTCTTGATTTTCTGTTTCTTCTAGAACATCTTCTTTTGTTCCTTCCCAGTGCTTTAATCCTTGATGCAAAAAAACGACCTTATCTCCTATCCCCATTACTGAGTTCATATCGTGGGTATTAATCACCGTTGTAATGTTATATTCTATAGTAATTTCTTGAATCAACTCGTCAATAACTAGCGCTGTTTTTGGGTCAAGGCCTGAATTAGGTTCATCGCAAAATAAATACTTTGGGTTCATTACTATGGCCCTAGCAATACCAACTCGCTTCATCATACCCCCACTAATTTGACCAGGATACTTTGCATTTGCATTATGTAAATTAACACGAGATAGACAAGAATTTACTCTCTCCTTTTTCTCTTCGGCACTCATATCCGTAAACATATCCAAAGGGAAACGAACATTTTCTTCCACCGTCATCGAATCGAAAAGAGCATTTCCTTGAAAGAGCATACCCATTTCATTTCTTAGAGATTTCTTTTCTTTTACTCCCATTTGCTGAATAGAGCGACCGTCGTATAAAATCTCACCCTCTTCTGGATCAAATAAGCCGACTAATGACTTTAAGAAAACAGTCTTTCCCGCACCACTGGAACCGATAATTAAGTTGCATTTGCCATTTTCAAACTCCGTAGAAATACCCTTTAGTACTTCTTGTTCGCCAAAACGTTTTTTGATATTTCTAACTTCAATCATAGTAGTAAGAAGGCAATTAAAAAGTTAGCGATAATAATAACTATAGAACTATTTACAACAGCTCTTGTACTTGCATTTCCAATTTCTAAGGCTCCTCCTTTCACATAAAAGCCCTGAAAGCATGCAATAGAGGTAATAATAAAGGCAAAAACATAACACTTTATCATCATGACTACTACATAATAGTTTTCATGACCATCTTGCAAGCCTCGAATGTATTCTGCAGAACTGAAAAAATTCCCAAAGGTACCGGCCAATAAACCACCAATAATACCTAAGAAAACCGCCATGATAATCAAGAAAGGAACGATAATAAGCGCTCCTACTATTTTTGGTCCTACCAGGTAAGCCGTTGTATTTACGCCCATTATTTCTAGCGCATCTATTTGCTCGGTAACCCGCATACTTCCTAATTCTGAGGCAATGTTAGAACCTACTTTACCAGCAAGCAGCAAGGCACATATAGTTGGTGCCATTTCCAAAATCAAGGAATCCCTTACTATAATACCCATCCACCACATCGGTATCAAGCCAATATCTAATAATTGATAGGAAAATTGAACTGCCGTAACCGCACCAACAAAAGTAGATACAATAGCAATGATTAAAACAGAGCCAATTCCAATTTGATAAACTTGACGGAAGGTTTCCTTTAAATACATGGAAAGCTTTTCAGGTTTAGTAAACATGCTCCCAAGCATTAAAAAATATTTTCCTATATCGTGTAAAAAACCCATAATTTCAAGAATCTTCCCAAAGTTAAAAAAGCCATTTTAAAATGGTAGTATATTCGCTAATATTTTTAATTTTATTGATTATGAAGAATTTAGTAGTAAGTGGCGCAAGTAAAGGAATAGGAAGAGCAATAGTTGAACACTTCGCTAAAGAGGGATTTAACGTGTCTTTTTGCTCCAGAAATTCAGAAAACTTAAATGCCCTTAAAGAAAGGCTCCAAGAACTATACCCTAAGCAAGTCTTTCTTGCTCTAGTTTGCGATGTTTCTAAACCAAATGAAGTTAGGGATTTTGCGAGAAAAAGCTTAGAAGAATTTGGACATATAGACCTACTTGTCAATAACGCAGGAGTCTTTATTCCAGGAAGTCTAAGCGAAATGTCGAGTGAGGATTTTAAATTAATATTTGACACCAATGTGCAAAGCGCTTTTGAATTAACTAAAGCCTTAGTTCCTAGTATGATAAAGCAAAAAGCCGGATACATTTTTAACATGAGTAGTATAGCGGGATTAAGTGCTTATCCTAACGGAGGCGCTTATAATGTGAGTAAGCATGCTTTGACGGGCTATTCTAAAACGCTAAGAAATGAGTTAAAGGATTACCATATTAAGGTAAGTACCGTCTATCCTGGCGCAACGCTCACCGATTCTTGGTCGGGCGTAGATTTACCGGAGGAGCGTTTTATGCCTGCTGAAGACATAGCTAAGATAATTTTTGATATCTACCAACTAAGCGATAGAACCGTTGTGGAAGACATTGTATTACGGCCACAATTAGGCGACATTTAAAAAAAATAGAGCTTAGCTAGTGAGTTGCAAAAACCAGCAAATTAATGACTTAGCTCTTCCTTTAATGCTGGTCGAGGTACCAAACCTAATAGATTAAACATGTAATTATCCGTTCCAATTTCTGGATTAGGTGTGGTAAGTAATTTATTTCCAGCGAAAATGGAGTTGGCACCTGCCATAAAACATAAGGCTTGTTCTTCGATACTCATAATTTCTCGTCCAGCAGAAATTCTAACCACCGACTGAGGCATCGTAATTCTTGCTGTTGCAATCATTCTCAGCATTTCCCAAACGTTTACACGCTTATTGTTTTCTAGAGGGGTTCCTTTAATGGGTACTAAACAATTGATAGGAACTGATTCTGGTTGCTTAGGTAAATTAGCTAGAGTATGCAGCATGCCTATTCTATCTTCGTGACTTTCTCCCAAACCAATAATTCCACCAGAACAAATATTCAAGCCAGAACCTGCTACAGCAGCTAAGGTATCCAAGCGATCTTGATAGGTTCTAGTAGTGATAATTTTATCGTAGTATTCATCTGAAGTATCTACATTATGATTGTAAGCATTTAATCCTGCATCCTTTAATTTTCCAGCTTGTTCTGGATTGAGCATGCCGAGCGTACAACATACTTCTAAACCTTCCGCTCTAACTGCTTTAACCATTTCTAGAACATTATCGAAATCGTGGTTATCTCTAACTCTTGTTCCCATACTACTTATACAAAAACGTGTAGTTCCATTAGCCTTTGCTTCTTTAGCTTTTTCAATAACCGCTTCTAATTCCATCATTTTAGAAGCCTTGACATCCGTCACATATTTTGAAGATTGAGAACAATAAGAGCAATCTTCTGGACAGCCACCAGTTTTAACCGAAAGAAGAGTATTAACAACTATCTCCCCAACTTGGAAATTCTGCTTATAGACTTCATTAGACTCGTACATTAACTGTAATAAAGGTCTGTTATATATCTCGCTAATTTGTTCTTTTGTCCACTTTTCCATATGCTCTGTTTCTCGAACAAAGATAAACTATGTTTTATTAATGCCAAGCTTATTAACTCAATTATGAAGGCAATCTTTCAAAAGGAAAACAAGCCTAATAAGTACTTTACCAACAAAACACTGGGATAGATTGCAACTAAAACGCCGTCTAAAATCAGACTAAATTCATATTCTGAACTGCTAATTTCTAGTTGAATAATTCTTCTTATTGCGTAGAGAATTAACAGAATTACTCCGTAGGCTTCTTGATTAAATTGCAGTAAAAAAAAGAGCGCCACGATAAGATGCACAATGGCGAGGGCTTTTGTTCTGCGAGTGCCGATTTTCATGGGTAAGGTAGAAGCTTCTTGTACCTGCTGATCTACTTTGAAGTCGCGCAATTCGAAGGGTATTGTTAGTCCGACTACCAAGAAATACACGAATAAAGAAGCACTTAGGAAATTGTTAAAAGAAAGAAAATCTTCTTGCGAAGAAAGCGAAAAAACCACCAATATTATTGTCCAAACAATACCTACAATTGGGGTTTTTAAGAACCAATACTTTCTTAGATTAAAAGATGCTACACCTAAGTATAAAATAATCGTTGATCCTGCAAAAAACAATACTATAAACTGAAGCTTCTCCAGCCCAAGTACCAAATATAAAGTAGGGAAACTAGCTAATGCAAGAGAGACTTGCAGAATAAGCTTGTGTTGGCGCATCCATAAAAAAAATACACTTTGGTTTTCCTGATTTTCGAGTCCTCTTAGTTTCAAGAAATTGTAGGAGATAAAAGTGCCTAAAAAGATAAGTGCAGCCGCATTCCTACTTGGATTTACATGAAGCGAATCAAGTACAAAAAAGTGCAAACTTAGCGCTGCTAGTGCAATCCAAATATTAGAAAAAACAATGGCATCAATAAAGGGCTTTATGCTATGCCGAATATTTGATGCCATAATAGTTTTGATTGAAATTGCAATAATGAATTCTATACTTCAGAATTCTATAGCGCACTAATCGATGTATTTAAAGTTAAAATTTGGACTTAAATTTAACAAGCTTTCGTAAATTAATTTTGCTGCATTCTCCATATCTTCTAGTTCAACCATTTCGACGGTAGTGTGCATGTAGCGTAAAGGAAAAGAAATTAAAGCACTTGGCACACCTCCATTGGAATAAGCAAAGGCATCGGTATCGGTACCAGTTGCTCTAGATGCTGCATCTCTTTGGAAAGGAATTTTCTTCTCCTCAGCAGTTTCAATGATAAGGTTTAATAGTTTATTATGCACGGCAGGTCCATAGGTTAAAATCGGTCCTCTACCGCATTTAAAATCACCTTCTACTTTTTTGTCGATCATAGGCGTTGTAGTATCGTGGGCAACATCCGTAACAATAGCTACATTCGGCTTAATCGTTTGGGTAATCATTTCTGCGCCCCTTAAACCTACTTCTTCTTGAACTGCATTCACAATGTATAAACCAAAAGGTAGCGTTTTCTTATTTTCCTTAAGCATTTTAGCAACTAGAGCTATTACTACTCCCCCTGCTCTATTATCTAAGGCTCTACCTACGGCATACTTTTTATTTAAAATGGTAAATTCATCTTGGTAGGTAATAACACTTCCAACGTGTATTCCCATATCCAACACTTCTTTCTTACTTGTAGCCCCGCAATCTAAAAAAATACTTTCCACTTTTAACTCTGGATCTTTTCCCGCTCTTCGCGTATGTATTGCTGGCCAACCAAAAACTGCTGGTACAAAACCATTTTTGGTATGTATATTCACTCTTTTGGATGGAGCAATCATATGATCGGAACCACCATTTCTTTTTACATAAATAAAGCCATCCTCACTAATGTAACTAACATACCATGAAATTTCATCGGCATGGGCTTCAATAACTACTCTAAACTCAGCATCTGGATTAATAACCCCATAAACACTTCCGTAATTATCTACTTCATATTTGTCTATATAAGGTTTAATGAAATCTAACCATATTTTTTGCCCTGTCCATTCGTAACCTGTAGGAGCAGCATTATTGATATAATTTTCGAAAAAAGCCAATTCTTTTTTACCAAATATTTTTGCCATAGTGAGTTTTTTGAATATAAAAACGTAAAGTTAAGAAAATACTTAGATTAAGTAATTGTAAAGTAAGATTAGATTGAATGACTTAGAATTTGGGGCATTTTTTACAAGGTTTATCCTTTTTTTTATACTTCTTACAACACTTCTTTTTCTTGCAAGAAAGGGACAAATTCTTGGACATTAAGCTAGGTAGAACTAAGCTAAATTCTTTAGATATAAAATCATTTGTTTCCAAGATTTTTCTTATTTAGAACAAATATAAATAAGCTTTTTGGATTTTTTACAAATATTGCAAAATAGATTTTGCCTTTAGCTCGGTTTCTTCCCATTCCTTCTCTGGAACAGAATCTATAGTAATGGCTCCACCCACGTGCAAGGATAAAAACTGCTTATCTGCATCGTACATTAAGCTTCTTATAAGCACTGAAAAATCAAAGCTTCCATCTTCTTCTATATAACCTAAGGCCCCAGAATAAACCGCTCTTTTACTAAGTTCTAGTTCTTCAATAATTTCCATGGCCTTTATCTTTGGAGCACCAGTCATGCTGCCCATAGGAAAAGCAGATTTCAACGCATCTATAGCTGCAATTTCCGGTTTTTTAATGGCACTAATGCTAGAAATCATTTGAATAATATTTTCAAACTCATAGATTCCAAAAAGCTCATCTACTTTAACCGATCCGGGAACTGCCGATCTTGCAAAATCATTTCTTACCAAGTCTACAATCATAACGTTCTCCGCCCGTTCCTTTTCATCCTGCAATAAACTAAGCTTCAAGTTCTCATTGTCTGCTTGATTTGCCCCTTTGGCCTTCGTGCCTTTTATAGGTTGACTAAGCATTTTATTAGCTTTCAAACGCATAAAACGTTCGGGCGAAAAACTCAGCACATAATTTTGGTTTAGCTTAAGTAAGGCGCTAAATGGCGCTTGCGCTTTTTCATTGATTTTAATAAAAGCAGGAATCGGGTCCAGGTCGGCATTTTTTGCATAAATTTCTCGGCAAAGATTCACTTCATAGACATCTCCTTCTTTAATTCTAGCTTGTATGGAAGCTATTTTTTCCATATAAGCTTCTTTTGAAATTCTTGACTGCCATTCCAAGTGATTTGGAGCAAACTCGGGACTTTTCTGCGAAATGATTTGTTCGAAAATATAGATAGCTTCTAGACTAGGTCTATTGATATGACATTTACCATCTTTGAGTTCTATAAAATATCGAGCTTGGAAAAAATACAGCGAAGGAAAGTTCAACTCATCCACATTATTAGATTCCAAATTTTCTATTTGATTCTTTAAATCATAAGATAAATAGCCAAAAATTATAGAATTACTCTTTGTTTGAAACTCTTGAAGCAGGTCAAATTGTCTTTCTTCTTGATAGAGTTTAATTTCAGATATGGCATCAACAGCAAGAGCAAATTCAAACTTATCTTGAAAATACGGATTCTTATTCGAATCGAAACATTGAAAAACTTGGAAGCTCGAAGCCCATTGCAAGACTTGCTTTTTAAATAAGGCAGGATCTTTAACAGGGAAGCTTGTAAATTCTTGCATAGTTTATACTATAGCCTCTTGCTTAAGCAGCAATTTCTCTCTCTCTGGACCTGTAGATACCATGCTAACTGGCACTTTCAAATAGTCTTCTAAGAAAGAAACATAGTTTTGCAGATTCACGGGTAAATCGCCATAGTTTGAGCCTAACAAATCGCTTTGCCATCCAGGGAAACTGGTGTAATTGCAATCCATTTTTTCTTGTAATTCAAAAGGCAATTCCATAGACTTCTTACCTTGTACATTATAAGAGGTACAAGCTTCTATAGAAGCAAAATCATTTAAAACATCTGCTTTTGTAAGCGCAATTTGTGTAACGCCATTTAAAAAGCAAGCATAACGCAAAGCAACTAAATCTATCCAACCGCAACGACGAGGTCTACCTGTGGTAGCTCCAAATTCGAAGCCTGCCTTTCTAATCTCCTCACCTACTTCGTCGTCTAATTCGGTAGGAAAAGGACCGCTACCCACTCGGGTACAATAGGCTTTAGAAATTCCAATAACTTCTTTAATTTTATTTGGTGCAACGCCTAATCCATTGCAGGCACCTGCTGTAATCGTATTAGAAGAAGTAACAAAAGGATAGGTTCCAAAATCAATATCCAACATAGAGCCTTGTGCTCCCTCAGCCAAGATACGTTTACCATTAGCTAGGGCATTATTTACGTAGTATTCGCCTGCAACTATGCTATAGTTTTTAAGTTCTTCTATACTTTCGAACCAAGCTTTTTCTTCTTCTTCAATATCAAAATCAAAGTCGTACATTCTAATAATCTCTAAGTGCTTCTCCTTAAGTTTCTGATATTTGCTTTTGAAATCACTGGTTAGAATATCTCCAATTCTTAAACCATTTCTACCTGTTTTATCCATGTAAGTTGGACCAATGCCACGCAAGGTAGAGCCAATTTTCGCTTTTCCTTTCGCTGCTTCAGACGCTGCATCTAAAACTTTGTGCGTAGGTAGAATGAGATGTGCTTTCTCCGCAATCATCAAATACTTTTGAATATTCACACCCCAAGATTTCACCTTTACCATTTCTTGACATAAGGTAATTGGGTTAATCACCACACCATTTCCAATTAGATTGTAGGTATTGTCATGTAGAATACCAGAAGGAATGGTATGAAGAACTATTTTCTCCTTATTTACAACAAGGGTGTGTCCTGCATTCGGCCCACCTTGAAATCTAGCAATTATATCGTAATTAGGGGCTAAGTAATCTACAATCTTTCCCTTCCCTTCATCTCCCCATTGAAGACCGATTAAAACATCTACACTCATTATATTCTATTTCTTGTATTTTAATTTAGCCTCTTCAATGCTTGCTGCTTGCGGAAAAACCTCCGATAGCTTCGTGATTTGTAATAAGTTTACTAGTTGAGCTGGTAGATTTACCAAAACCATTTCACCTCCGGCATTTCTGCTTTTGGTTAATATGGTAATAAGCACAGATAGTCCAGTACTATTGATATATTTCAGATTGCTTAAATCCACAATAAAACGATTGCTATTTTGACTTAAACTCACGCTTACCGATTCTACTATAGGAACAGAATCCTTTTCGCCAAGTAAATTGCCGCTCAAGCTTAAAATACTAATGTCATCTTCAATAATTCTACTTATATCCATACTCTTATTCTTTAGATTTCTTTTTATTTCTACAACTGCTGCAATAACCAAACAAATTTAAGGAATGGTGGGTAATTTCAAAATCGAGTAAACCGCCCATTAAATTCTTTATTTGTTGTACTCTAGGGTCGCAAAATTCTACCACTTTACTACACTTTGCACAAATTATATGATCATGTTGCTTATAACCATAAGACTTTTCATATTGTGCTAAATTTTTACCAAATTGGTGCTTTCTTATTAAGTCACAAGAGTTTAGCAGGTCGAGGGTATTATACACCGTAGCCCTACTAATATTAAAATTCTTGTTTTTTATATCAATATACAAAGTTTCCGCTTCAAAATGATCTTCGCGACTATAAATTTCTTCTAAGATATTAAACCTTTCCGAAGTTCTACGGAGTCCATTCTTCTCTAAGTAAGTCGCAAAAATATCTTTTACTTCCTCTATAGTATCTGTATTAGCTAGCACGATGCAAATTTATAAGATTTTACTATTCTTTTGATTAAACTAGTCAACATTTACACACCCTGATCTTCTTCCACTTCAAAGCGAGTAATAGAAATAAGTCCTTCAATCGCTTTCATTTTATTAATTACAATTTCCAATTGCTCACTATCTGTAACATACAACATAATAATTCCTTCATAAATTCCATCCTTACTTTCAAAGCTTATGGACTTCATATTAATGTGCAAACTGTTAGTAATTATTTCAGAGACCTTACTAATTACTCCCATACTATCTATACCATTTAACTTTAAACCAGTTAAAAAAGCAACTTCTCTTTGATTATTCCACTTGGTTTTAACTACACGATAGCTATACTTCGACATTAATTGCACCGAATTAGGGCAATTTGTTCTATGAATTTTTATACCATCATTAATAGTAATAAAACCAAAAACGTCGTCTCCCGGAACCGGACTACAGCAAGGTGCAAAAGAATAATCTAATTGATCGGAGCTTTGTCCCATTATGATTAACTCAGCATTCTTAGAAAGGGTTTTAGCTACCGCTGTTTCAAACTCTTCTTTCTTGGTTTGAATTTTTGGTTTAGGCGCTTTAACCAGACCATGAACAACTTCCAAATTCTTTAAATCGCCTACTTTTATTTTTTCTCTCGCTACAGCTACAAACAGATCTAAAGGAGAAGTATATTTAAAGTAGTTGGTAATGGTCCAATAATTCTCATCTGTTGGATTAATCTTGAGTTGCTTTAGCTTTCTTTCTATGGTCATTTTACCATCTTCTGCCAAGGCTCTAAGTTCTTCATTGATTGCTTTTTTAATAGCACTCTTCGCCTTTCCCGTTGCAACATAACTTAACCAATCTTCATTGGGTTTCTGTTTTTTCGAGGTAAGAATTTCAATTTGATCGCCGGTTTTAAGAACATAAGAAAGCGGCACTAATTTCTGATTCACCTTGGCTCCAATACACTTGTTTCCTATATCGGAATGCACATCATAAGCAAAATCTAGAGCAGTAGAATCTCTTTTTAGACGCTTTAAATCGCCTTTGGGAGTAAAAACAAAAATCTCGGCACTGAATAAGTTCATTTTGAAATTATTCACCATTTCTAGAGCATTTTGCTCCTTATCGTTCAACAAAGTTTGAATACTTGCCAACCAAGCGTCTATACCATCATCTACATTATTAGAGGAGCCTTCCTTATACTTCCAATGCGCTGCTACCCCTTTCTCGGCAATTTCGTGCATTCTTTTAGAACGGATTTGCACCTCTACCCACTTTCCTTTTGCTCCTACCACTGTGGTATGTAAGGCTTCATACCCATTGGATTTTGGATTCGATATCCAATCTCGCAAACGATTAGGATTAGGCCTATACATGTCGGAAATTATGGAATAAACATTCCAACAATCACTCTTTTCTTCTTCCGGTTTACTGTTAATAATTATTCGAATGGCAAACAAGTCATACACCTCCTCAAAGCTTACCCCTTGCTTTTTCATCTTATTCCATATACTGTGTATGGACTTCGATCTGCCGTAAATCTCTATGTCTAACTTTTTATTGAGAAAAAGTTCTTTTAGTGGCGTGATAAAATTATTGATGAAACGATTACGAGATCTTTTGGTTTCATTTAATTTTTTAGCAATAAACTTATACATATCGGGTTCCCGATATTTCATAGATAAATCTTCCAGCTCAGATTTTACCGCATACAAACCCATACGATGCGCGATGGGTGCATAAAGGAAATCTGTTTCAGAGGCAATTTTTAATTGCTTGTGACGCTCCATGCTATCCAAGGTTCGCATATTATGCAAACGATCCGCTAGTTTGATTAAAATAACTCGAATATCATCGGTGAGCGTAAGAAGAAGCTTTCTAAAGTTTTCAGCCTGAACAGAAGAATTCAAATCAAAAACCCCTGCAATTTTAGTCAAGCCATTAATGATTTTTGCAGTATCTACATCAAAAGCATTTTCTATATCTTCTAAACTTAGCTCGGTATCTTCTACGGTATCATGCAATAAGGCACAAATAATAGAAGTTGCTCCAAGTCCAATCTCTTCACTTACAATTCGGGCAACAGCAATAGGATGATAGATATAGGGTTCTCCCGATTTTCTCCGCATACCTGCATGTGCCTCGATAGCCATTTCGAAAGCCCTTCGAATTCTTTCAACATCCCCTTTTTGAAGCTTCTTACCAACATTTTTGAGCAATAAGCGATACTCATTTAAGATGATCTTTTTTTCCTCTTCGTTTAAACTTATGTCCCTGGTTTCTGGCATGCGAATTACAGCTTAAAATTCTCTTGCTAAACTAATGATTATTAAGGAATTCCCCTTTTAATTTTTGTATTTTCGAAAAAAAAAGAAAGAAATAGCTAATTATTATTTTGAAAAACAAATTTCTTATATCTTTGCACCCGCTTTAATGCGAAAGTTCAGTGAAATGCGGGTATGGTGGAATTGGTAGACACGCCAGATTTAGGATCTGGTGCCGCGAGGCGTGGGGGTTCGACTCCCTTTACCCGCACTCATTTTAATTGAATATTCTCAATCGACATTAATTAACAAAAATTCTTTCCGTGCAAATTATCCAAGAAAACGTTGACAGTCTTAATGCTGTCCTTAAGCTAAAAGTTAAAAAAGAAGATTACGAAACTAAGATTAACCAATCTTTAAATACCTACAGAAAAAAAGTTGATTTAAAAGGGTTTAGAAAAGGACAGGTTCCAATGGCTGTTCTTAAAAAAATGTACGGTAATCAAGTTTTAGCAGAAACCATCAACGACTTATTAAACGAACAAGTTAACAATTACATCGTTGAAAATAAATTAGATGTTTTGGGTAATCCCCTACCTAAAGAAGGACAAAGCTTTGATTTAGAGATTACCAATATTAAAGATTTCGACTTTGATTATGAAATTGGTTTAGCGCCAGATTTTAAACTTAGCTATTTAGATAAAAAGCCTAGTTTAGAAAGACAAGTAGTGGAAGTTACAGATGCCATGCTGGATGAAGAGGTAGAAAGATTAAGAAAACGTTATGGTAAGGTAGAGCCTGTTATTGATGCAATGCAAGATGACGACATGCTTACTTTAAATTTTCAAGAAGTAGATGCCGACAATAAGCTAGTAGAAAATGGTGCTTCGCATAGTGCCCCAATTGCCTTGGATATGTTGAAGGACAAGAGCATTTATGAAGCGGTTAAAAAATTAAAAAAAGGAGAAACTTTCTTGATTCAAGATTTAGCTAAAACTTTTGAGAAAAGTGCCGATGAAATTTCAAAGCAAATTTTAGGCTTAGATGCTACTCCAGAGCTGCTTCCTGCGGTTCAAGCAACTTTAGTTGAAGTAAGAAGAGTTATCCCTGCGGAACTAAACCAAGATTTCTTAAATAGCATTTATGGTGAAGGCCAAGTAAAGTCTGAAGAAGAAATGCGTTCCAAAATAAAAGAAGAGATCAAGGCTTATTTTGAAAAACAAGCAGATAGCAAATTATATAACACCCTTGCTGAAAATCTTATTGAAAAGACAGAAATGAGTTTTCCGGATGCCTTCTTAAAAAGATGGATTAAATTAACTAATGAGAAACCCATCACAGAAGAGCAAATTGAAAATGAATATCCTGCCTTTGCGAAAAACCTTAAATGGAGTTTGATTGTAAAAAAAGTAAGTAAGGAAAATCAAGTAGATGTAAGTATGGAAGAGGTTCGTAAACGAACTGAAGAACAACTTCGTCAACAAATGCTTAGCTATGGTATTGGAGAAATGCCTGAAGAAGAGATGAGTAAATTTGTTGCTAACATGATGGCAAGAAAAGACCATGCTAGTCAAACAAGAGAAACTTTATTAGAAGAAAAGTTGTTCGACTACTTTAAAGGTCAAATTTCGATCAAAGACAAGGAAATTAGCCTAGAAGAATTCTACAAAAAATAAGCGATGAAAAATTTTGATAAGGAACTAAGAGATTTTGCTACAAAACACCAAGGTGTTAGTACATCTGTATATGACGATTACAAAACGGCACAAAGCTACATGATTACTCCCAATATTATTGAGGAGAGAAAAATGAATGCAGTAGCTATGGACGTTTTTTCTAGACTCATGATGGATAGAATTATCTTCCTAGGTGTTCCTATCAACGATGACGTGGCTAATATTATCACAGCACAACTACTTTTCTTGGAATCAATTGACGCTAAGTCGGATGTGCAAATTTATATTAATAGTCCTGGAGGCGGTGTATATGCCGGCCTTGGAATTTACGATACCATGCAATATATCAATCCGGATGTAGCAACTATTTGTACCGGTATGGCAGCCTCTATGGGCGCTGTTCTCTTATGTGCTGGAACGAAAGGAAAAAGAACTGCGCTTAAGCACAGTAGAGTTATGATTCACCAACCGCTTGGTGGTGCTGGAGGTATGGCCAGTGACGTACAAATTACGATCAACGAAATCAAGAAAATTAAAAAAGAATTATACGATATTCTAAGCGAACATTCTGGTCAGAGCTACGAAAAAATCGAACAAGATTCTAATAGAGATTATTGGATGCGCGCCGAAGAAGCTATGGAATATGGCATGATTGATGAAGTTTTAATACGAAAAAAGTAACTCTTCCGTTATTCTTTCGTAAATTAGAGCTAGATTTCTTATTACGATATGAGTAAAACTAATAAAACATCCACTTGTTCTTTTTGTGGAAAAGCTAAAGGAGATGCCAAACTATTGGTTTCTGGTTTAGATGCTAACATTTGCGAAAATTGCGTAGAACAAGCGCAACTTATTGTAAATGAAGAGCTTAATAAAAAAACTTCAAACAATTTTCGTTTCACTCTATCTAAGGCGGTAAAGCCAAAAGATATTGCAGCATTCTTAGATGATTATGTTATTGGTCAAGAGGAAGCTAAAAAAGTTATTGCTGTTGCTGTTTACAATCACTACAAGAGATTAAACCAAAGAAGTGGCGATGACGAAATCGAAATTGAAAAATCGAATATTCTTTTAGTGGGTAGAACGGGAACAGGGAAAACCTTGTTGGCCAAGTCTATCGCTCGTTTTTTAAATGTTCCTTTTACCATAGTAGATGCTACTGTTTTTACCGAAGCCGGCTATGTTGGTGAGGACGTGGAAAGTATACTTTCTAGATTATTACAGGTTTGCGATTACGACGTGAAAGCCGCAGAAAGAGGTATCATTTATATTGATGAAATTGACAAGATTGCCAGAAAATCTGACAATCCATCTATTACTAGAGATGTATCTGGAGAAGGCGTTCAACAAGCTATGCTGAAATTGTTAGAGGGTACCGAAGTATTAGTTCCCCCTCAAGGTGGTAGAAAGCACCCAGATCAAAAAATGGTAAAGCTGAACACGCAAAATATTTTGTTTATTTGCGGCGGTGCTTTTGATGGTATAGAAAAAGGAATTGCAAGTAGATTGAATACCACTACCGTTGGTTTCAAAGCTTCTGAACAAGATAATCAAGAAATTGACGTAGAAAACTTGTTGCAATACATTACCCCAGAAGACTTAAGACGCTTTGGCTTAATTCCTGAGTTGATTGGAAGAATTCCAGTAATTTCTCATCTTAATCCTTTAGATAAGAAAGCTTTGATGAATATACTTACCGAACCAAAAAATGCTTTGGTGAAGCAGTATAAAAAATTGTTCGAACTAGAAGGAATTGATTTTAACTTCTCTCCAGACGCTCTTAACTTTATTACCGATAAGGCTTTAGAATATAAACTTGGCGCAAGAGGTTTACGCTCCATTTGTGAAGCCATCATTACCGATGCCATGTTCGAGCTCCCTTCAGAGGATATAAAAAGCTTTGAAGTTAGCTTAGCTTATGCTCAAGAAAAGCTGAACAAATCCAAGCTCAACAAGCTCGTTAAAGTGGCATAAAACTATAAAAAAAAGGCACTAATTCTAGTGCCTTTTTTATTTATATTGTTTCCAACTCGCCGCTGCTTTGACGGTTATAATCTAAGATAATTCGAATGCTAGCATCGCTTGGCTTCTTTCTTTCACCATTCAGCATTTTTTTCATTTCTAATATGCTGTTGTGCATTTCTTTTAAATTTTCATCAAAACAAAGCGCAGTCTCTAAAGCATCTATTTCTGAGGCTGGAAGCTCTTTGTAGTGGTAAAGAATTAAATCGTCGTAGGTAAAGTTTGCTTTCATAAGGGAAATTTAATGTTTAAAACACTATCAAAACGTCATGGAAAAAAAAGATATTGTTTGATTTTAAAGAAAAATGAAATTAATTTAAAAGATTACTAGTTTAGTAAGTATTCCAAGCCATAAAATTGCTATTTTGCAAAACCATGAAATTCGAGTTAGTCTCTAAATTTAAACCAACTGGTGATCAGCCAAACGCTATAAATGAATTAGTTAAAGGTATTGAAACAGGCACTCCAGCACAAACTTTATTAGGTGTAACGGGTTCTGGAAAAACCTTTACGATAGCCAATGTAATTGAACGGACTCAAAAACCTACCTTAATTCTTACCCACAACAAAACCTTGGTGGCCCAACTCTATGGAGAATTTAAGCAATTCTTTCCGAATAATGCAGTAGAATACTTTGTATCCTATTATGACTATTATCAACCAGAAGCGTATTTGCCTACTACCGACACCTATATTGAAAAGGATTTACAAATCAATGAAGAGATAGACAAATTAAGATTAAGCGCTACTTCTTCCCTACTTTCTGGTCGGAGAGATGTTATTATAGTGGCCTCGGTTTCTTGTATCTATGGCATGGGAAATCCCACCGATTTTGCCAATGGAATTATTAAGATTCATGTTGGACAAACGATCAGTAGAAATAGCTTTCTCTACGATTTGGTAGCTGCCTTGTATAGTCGTACCATTAGCGATTTTGCAAGAGCTACATTCCGGGTTGTAGGAGATACCGTAGATATTAATGTACCCTATGCAGATTGGGGCTATAGAGTAAGTTTTTTTGGAGATGAAATTGAAGAACTTAGTCGCTTTGATATACAAACAAGTAAAAGCATAGAGTACTTAGATGAGATTACCATATTTCCTGCTAATCTTTACTTAACGCCAAAAGATCAAATGGCTGGTCTCATGCATCAAATTCAAGATGATTTGAAGAAGCAAATTGCTTATTTCGATAGCATAGATAAGCACTTAGAGGCGGCTAGAATAAAAGAAAGAGTGGAATTTGATTTAGAAATGATTCGCGAATTAGGCTATTGCTCAGGTATTGAGAATTATTCTCGCTACCTCGACAAAAGACAAGAGGGCGAGCGGCCCTTCTGTTTAATAGACTATTTCCCAGATGATTTTTTATTTGTAATTGATGAAAGTCATGTTACCCTTCCCCAAGTTCGAGGCATGTACGGCGGTGACCGATCGCGTAAAACAAATTTAGTAGAATATGGATTTCGTTTGCCTGCAGCTTTAGATAATAGACCGCTAAATTTTCAGGAATTCGAAGGCATGATAAAACAAGGGATTTTTGTAAGTGCAACGCCTGGCGATTTTGAATTAGAAATGAGTGAGGGCTTGATTGTAGAACAAGTCGTCCGTCCTACTGGTCTTTTAGATCCGCCTATCGAAGTTCGTCCTACGCAAAACCAAATTGACGACTTATTAGAAGAGATAAGAAAGAGAAGAAGCCTGAACGAAAGAGTGCTTGTTACCACATTGACCAAAAGAATGGCTGAAGAATTGGCTAAGTATTTTGCTAAAATGGGCGTTCGTTGTCGATATATCCATAGCGACATTGATACCTTAGAGCGAGTAGAAATAATCCGAGATTTGCGATTAGGTCATTTCGACGTGCTAATAGGCGTAAATTTATTACGAGAAGGTCTCGATATCCCGGAAGTTTCTTTAGTGGCCATATTAGATGCCGACAAAGAAGGCTTTTTAAGAAATAAGAAGAGCATGATTCAAACTGCAGGTAGAGCAGCTCGAAATGCTAAAGGCTTTGTTATTATGTATGCTGATAAAATCACCCAAAGCATGCGCGACACCATTGACGAGACAGAACGAAGAAGAGAAAAACAAATTCAATACAATTTAGAACATGGCATTACTCCGAAAACCGTATTTAAATCTAGAGAAGAGATTATTTTATCGGGTTCTGTGCTTGACTTTATGAATAAGAAAGAGGCTAGCATTCCACAAGAAAGCAGCCACAACCTTGCTGCAGAGGGGGATGAAATTTATGCTAACAAAGAGGCATTGCAGCTAAAAATGGATACCGTAGAAAAGGCGATGAAAAAAGCTGCCGGACAAAAAGATTACCTAGAAGCCGCGCGATTGCGAGATATTCTTTTTAGTTTGAAAGCAATATATGTAGAGAAGTTTTAATTTCAGCTCAAGAGGCAAGAATTCTTTTCCTTTTAGATTAATTGCTTCACAACTTGAATAATTAAAATAAATTTTCGGATAGTTTTTTACTAATCCTCTTTTATCAGGGACAAATGAACTTCATATTTCCCTCCATCTCCACGAAAGACACTCGGACCTGTAAAACTAATTATTTGAGGTCGGCCTTGAATCGCTTCTGAAATGACATCTATTCCTGTTTTAAAATCTAAAGAAGCATGTTTTATATTTATTATCTCATCATCATTAACCCAAAAATTGTTAGTCTTTCTTTTGATAGCCCTCGACATTTCACTTCTTAATTCTTCAATCAAGCCCCCTGTATCTATATCTTGTCCATCAGTAGTCCTTTCGGCATATATTTTACCTAAGGAATTACGTACTTCAGTGGTGATAGCATTAAGTGATGAGGCGTCGTGTTCGATGAGCGCAACGATGATAAAAAAATCATAAAGAAAATACTTAAAGTCCTTCTCCAAAGTAAAAGAAGGATCAACTGCAAAACTAGAAGTGTCAAAAAATGGTTCTAATCTAGGAATACTTTGCGCAGGTTTCCTTTCTCCTTTATCTGTGTTATTGAAAGGTCCATACCTTACAACTTTTGATCCTTGAAATCTTTTGTTTCCAAAAATAAATTTGGACCCAATAAAAACAAGGACAACAGGCTCATCTGAACCGACTTCATTTGTTTCTTCAATACATTTAATGTGGTCTAGTCTAAATCTAAGTGCAGTCATACTTTCATATTTTATTAATTACTATTAAAAAACATATATAAATCTATACACATGATTTTAATTAAACAAATAAAATATTCCAAAATATTAAAAAACTTTCACTTAGCTACAACATTTCCTATTATAAGATTGTGTTTATCATCATTACTAATATTCCAGTAATTAACAACCAATAGATTGTTTTTAATCTTCCTTAGTTATCTCTAATAACTTAAACTCCGTTCTTCGGTTTAGAGCTCGTCCTTCTATGTTATCGCTACCATCTTCGTTGGTATTTGGCGCAATAGGTTGTGTTTCGCCAAACCACAAATTTTTAATTCGAGTTTCCGCAATTCCCTCCGAAATTAAGTACTTCGCCGCCGCTTTCGATCTAAATTTGCTCAGCTGCATGTTATAGTCTTCGGTTCCTTTATCATCCGTATGGGCAATAACCTCTACATGGTAATTTTCATTTGCTTTCAAAAAATTAAGCACTTCAAGCAGAACTTCTGGAGCAGATTGGGTTAAATTAGAACTATTATATTCATAATAAACTGTACCAATAATCTTTTGATCCATAGATTTCTTATCATTTAAGAATAGATCATAATTTAAGGTGTCAGAACTATTTAAATTTAAGGTATTGAATTCTAGACTCAATGCTTCAAAATTCTCATGACTAGCTTTAAGCACATACTTGCTTTCCATTTCTAGAGGAACTATTTTTTTAACACCAGTAAATTCCCAGTTTAGTTTTTCGCCATTTTGCAAATTTTCCAATTCGAGAGTGGCTTTAGAAGCGAGCGTTCTTCCTTCGCCAGTTTCCTCATAAACTAAACTAGATAAGAATAAGCTGATACTTGTACTTCTTACTTCAAAAATATCATCGCAGCAGGTAGAAGAAGTTTGACTTATAGTACCTTCTCTATTAGAAACTAAATAACCATAATCTCCCCTTGAATCTAGCACAAAATCATAATCATCCAAGCTAGAATTAACCGGAGTTTCCATGTTTACTGGTTCCGACCATTCCTCTTCATCCACTTTCACTGCCTTGTACACGTCCAATCCACCTAGGCTAATTTCGCCATTGGTGCTGTAATATAAGGTGCGACTTTGACTGTGGTAAAATGGAGAAACTTCATCATATTTGGTGTTAATTGGATAGCCCAAATTTTTAGCTTTCGCAAAACTACCATCTTCCAATTTTTCGGCAACCCAGATATCTTTAGCCCCTCTTCCTCTAGCTCTTTCTGCACTAAAATAAAGGAGCTCCTTGCCATTCTCATCTACCACTATTTGCGGATAAGAACTAGAACTCCCCTCTTCATTAATATTATTATCTAGTTTTCTTGCCTCTGTCCAGATTCCATTTTGAAGTGAGCTAGAATAAATAGCACAGTTCGTAGTTTCGGCATTAAGCCAAGAACAAACACTAAAATACATGCTTTGTCCATCTTTGCTAAAACTTGGATTACCTATGTAACTATTCTCCATTTCTAAATTCGTTGCAAATTTTTGAGCATAAGCATAACTGTCCTTAGTTTTATCTGCACTATATAATTTAGAATAGAAATCGCTATGATCTGCCTTAGTTTCTGAAGAGTTAATTTTAGAGAAAACTAAAGAATTTTGTCGAATTTCAGGTCCAGCATCTGAATAGGGGCCGTTAATCGTTTCCCCTAATTCATAAATTTTAAACAAGGGCGTATCCACAACTAATTCTAAAGCAAAATCACAACCTTTTTCTTCTAATCTAGCCCTAGATTTTAAATCAGCCACTTTTTTGTTTTTTTCTGCTAGACTAATAAACTTTTGAAAATTTTCTTTCGCCTCATCATACTCAGCAAGATGCTTATAACTATCTCCTAGTTTATATACCGCCTTTGGAAATTTTTTGTTTTTGTTATCCTTTTCTACAGTTTGTAAATAATAAGCTTTAGCACTAGAATAATCTCTTAAGGCAAAGGATGCTTCGCCACATTGATTATTCAAATATGCCAACAACTTTTTCTTGCTTGTAGCTTGAATAGCCTTTTGATAACTATTAATTGCCTCATGATAATTCCCTTCCGTAAAATAGCCATCTCCTAGCTTTTTAAGCTTACCTGCTTTCAGTCCAGTTTCTTGAATCGCCGAGCTTTCGGTATCCAATTCGCTTTGTGTTTCACTTTGTACATTGCTAGTGCTTATTTCGGTAGTATTGCCTTCGTTTTGAGCTTTAACTGAAGTTAAACTTAAAGCAAAAAGAAGGATAGATAAGCCGTAAATTTTAGTGTTCATAGATCTAATTTTCATTGAGGGGCGTAAAGTTATACTTCTTTATGGAAATTTAACAATTTTAGTTTTGTATACGAGGGTTATCAACGAATACAAGTGAACAACCTATTAGTAAAATGCAAAAATCTAGCTTAGCTTTGCATAAAATTAAAGAAGATGAGAAAATGGATTTTATTAAGTTTTGCTAGCATGTCCCTAGCATCCTGCGTGACTTCGAAAAAGTATAATGAATTAGATGCTTTAAGCGATAAATACTTAAGTGAAAAAAGACGTTGTGAAGACGACTTGGAAGATTGTAACGGCAAACTAGAAGATTGCTTGAAATCTAAAACTGCCTTAGAAAAAGATAAGGCCAATTTAGAGCAAAAAGTAAGTGAATTAGAGTTAAGTGGCAAACAACTAAAGAGCGAGCTTGAAAAGTATAAAGAGATGAACCAAGCGCTTAACGAAGCAAAATCGGCTTTGCTTAACGAGGCAAGTAACAACCAAAACAAACTCATGCAAGAATTAAAGGATAAGGAAAAAGCCTTAGATAAAATTTCTGCTGAACAAAAAGAAATGGATGCTCTGCTTAAAGCTCGACAAGCAGAAATGGATTTACTACAAGCGGATCTTGAAGAAAAATCTAAGAAAATTGCTGAACTAGAAGCAAGATTAGCAGCAAAAGATGAGGCTTTAAGTAAATTGAAAGAAACGATTAAAGCCGCGCTTTCTGGCTTTAGCTCAGATGAAATTCAGGTTCAAGAAAAAGATGGAAAGCTCTATGTATCGCTTTCTGAGAAATTGTTGTTTAAATCTGGAAGTTTTACCGTAGACGAAAAAGGTAAAGAGGCTTTAATTAGTCTGGGTAAAGTATTGCAAACACAAGAAGATTTCGACATTTTAGTAGAAGGTCACACAGATAATGTGCCTTATTCTGGAACAGGACAATTACTAGATAATTGGGATTTAAGTGTGAAGAGAGCTACTTCGGTAGTGCGAATTTTAACTATACAAGGTGGACTTAGTCAAGAAAAAATTGCCGCAAGCGGACGTGGTGAATTCGTTCCTGTAAGTGAAAATGAGACCAAAGAAGGAAAAGCGAAGAACAGAAGAACAGAAATCGTTCTAAGTCCGAAATTAGATAAAATCTTAAATTTGCTTAACAAAGAGTAATATGTCGGGAAACACTAAGGAAATGTCATTTTTCGACCATCTTGAAGAGTTGAGATGGAGAATTTTGCGTTCTGCAATAGTGGTTTTATTGGTTTCCTTGATGGCCTTTATCTTCAAGGACTTTGTTTTTGATGAAATAATTTTTGCTCCAACCCAAGCCGATTTTGCATCCTACAAATACTGGTGTAAACTGGTAATGCAACTCGGACTAGGAGAAGATTTATGCTTGGGTAATTTTGATTTTGTTATTATCAATACGGAGATGGCTGGGCAGTTTATGGTGCATATCAAAATTGCAATGGCTGTTGGATTGATTGTTGCCTTTCCATATTTAGTATGGGAGATTTGGCGATTTGTAAGTCCTGGACTACATGAAAAAGAAGTGAAAGCATCTCGCTCGGCTATCTTAGCTAGTTCCTTGTTATTTTTCTTGGGAGTGCTATTTGGTTACTACATCTTAACGCCGTTTTCTTTGGATTTCTTATCCAAATACAATGTAAGTAGTTTAGTGGCTAACACCTTCACCCTAACGAATTACATCGATTTTGTTAGCACCTTAGTTCTTGCCAGTGGCATCATGTTTCAACTACCAATGGCAGTGTTTTTTCTTGCGAAATTAGGAATAGTTAGTGCTAGAATGATGCAAGAATATTGGCGCTATGCCTTGCTAATATGCATGGTACTTGCCGCTGTAATCACCCCTCCAGATGTAGCCTCTATGGTTATGGTTGGCGTTCCTTTATTTGGCCTATACTTACTTAGTATTTTAATTGCAAAACGAATTAATCCTTAATATAATGAAAATATATATTGGCTGTGACCACGCAGGTTACGAACTTAAAGAAGTAATTGTAAACTATTTGCAAAATTTAGAATATGAAGTGGTTGACGAGGGAACCTACGGTCCTGAATCTGTAAACTACCCAGATTATGCTCATGCCGTTGCAAAGGAAGTAAGTACTAATCCAACAAGTCTTGGTATTTTAATTTGTGGAAGCGCAAATGGCGTTTGTATGACAGCAAACAAACACAAAGGGATACGTGCTGCAATAGCTTGGCAACCAGAAATTGCAGCTCTAGCAAAACAACATAACAATGCCAATATCCTTTGTCTTCCTGCACGTTATATCTCCAAAATAAAAGCGAAAACCATAGTATCTGCCTACTTGGATGCCAGCTTTGAGGGCGGTCGACACCAAACTAGAATAGATTTAATCTAAATTGGGCCTTAAAGTCAACTATTTTAGCCTATAATTCGTTACCTTTAAGTCTTGTTTTGTCTTTAAGCTCTTTTAGACAAGACAATGCTATATATTATTAAAAGATTCAGAATGAAAAAAATACTAGTTTTTCTTAGCTTCTTGCTAATTAACCATGCCTTTTCTCAATGTGTTGTTACGCCTCAAGTAAGTGCTAATGTGATAAATTGTGATGACTCTGTTATTATAACCTTAAGTGGTTTTGCAGATTTTGCATTGAATAACGATTTTAATTCTGGGGTGCCAGGTACAGATTGGACAGCTACAAGTTCAGCCCAGTTCAACAACCCCTACATTCCAAGTTTAACCAACGATACCTACTTATGGATGGGTCCAAATGCCGATGTACCTAGAGAGCTTACTTCCCTTCCTCTAGATTTAACTTACGGTGGACAAATTTGCTTCGATTTAGTATATGCCGTACAAGGACAGGGTTCGCCAATTGAAGGTCCCGATTTAGCAGAAGAAGGAGTTTCTCTGCAATACTCTACAGATGGGGGAACCACTTGGGTAGATATCGCTTATTTTTGTCCTAATACCACGGTTGGTCCTAATAACGACGGGATCTTAGTTTCCAATCCAGGTACAGGAAGTGGTATTGCAGGCGCAAGCGGACAAACAGGATTTACGCAATGGGCTACCTATTGCTTTCCAATTCCTGCTGGTGCTCAAACTAGTGGCACCCAAATCCAATGGTCACAAATCTTTAGTTCAACAGCTCCTTTCGATCACTGGGGCTTAGATAATATTCAAATTCAAGTAGCTGACCCTAGTTATACTTTTTACAACGGAAACACAGGCTCTCAAATTGACACGAACTATACCGTAGTGTATCCAACTACCGACTCTACCGTAGTGATTCTGTATACCAATGGTGTGGATGATACTTGTACAGCAGATATCGAAATTTTAGTAAATCCTACAGATGCTGGTCCAGATTTATACGCTTGTGAAGGTGTGGGTCATCAATTAAACACTACCGGTCTTTCGCCTTGGTCTATAGTAAGCTGGAGTCCGGCAACAGGTCTTAATAATCCTAACATTCCTGATCCTTATGCCAATCCAAGTGCGCCACCTCAAAGTTGGACTTACACCGTTACTTCCAACTGTGGAAGTGATGATGTAACGGTCTTCTTAGTAGATAGTTTTGATATCAATATCAATCAGCCGGATACGATTTGTATCGGTGGAGATATTCAGCTTACCGCTACGGCCTCTCCTCCTGTTGGCATTGCTACTTACGAATGGGGTCCTTCTTTTATGTTGAATAATAGCAACCAACAAACGGTTATTGCTACACCTGCAACCACTAGCGATATTTATGTTACTGCTACTTCGGTAGATGGTTGCGTTAGAAGAGACACGGTTACTGCTTACGTAGATATTTACACCCTCGATTTAAACATACTACCTACTAATCCGCTCATTTGCCTTGGCGATAGTGTGGATCTTTATATGGAAATTGTGCCACCGAGCTTCCCTTATATTGTTGCTCAAGTGCCTTTTCAAACTTATAGTCCAACTGGTGCAACGAACAATTTAGCCTTTAGTTCGGGCAATAACAATATCGGACTAAACCTAGGTTTTAACTTTGATTTCTTCGGCCTGCCTTATAGTGTGGCTACTGTTGGAAGTAATGGCTTTTTAACTTTTACTTCTACCACAACTACTTATGCTGCCAATGCTACCATTCCAGCAACTGGAGCACCGAATAATTTGATTGCCTTTGCTTGGGACAATTTAAATATAGCCAATGGCGGTTCAGCGCAATATTACACTTTAGGAACTGCACCAAATCGTGTTTTTGTTTTAGAGTTTACAGGAGTTCCGTTTAATACTGCAAACACAGGAACAGTTACCGTTCAATTAGTTTTGTTTGAAGCCACCGGAATTATTCAGATTAACAATATCGACATCAATAACCTAAGCAACAGTACCATGACGCAAGGTATTGAGAACAACAATGGTAGCTTAGGTTTAGCAATTCCTGGACACAATAATCAAGGCTTTTCAGAAAGTAATGCCTCTTATCAATTCATTCCTTACACGGCTCCAACGAATATCACTTACGAGTGGTCGCCGAATTACAATATTACCAACTTAATTGGCGATACTACGACGGTTTACCCTACACAAGACTTTACTTACGAGGTTACTGGCTATGCTTCTAGCTGCGAGTCTTCGGCTCAAAGAGAAGTTATTATAGATATTTACGATGTAGTTGCTACTCCTCCAGCCGACACGATTTGTCCAGGAGAAAGTTTACAATTAAACGCTGAAGTTCAAGGTGGTTCTGTTAGTTGTGCTCCCGATTATTTCAGTTATCAAATTCCTTATTACAAAGAATTTGGTAACCCAACCCCGATAATTTTCACCAACTACGATAATGGTATTAGTCAATCGATTCCTCTTCCCTTCCCTTTCCAATTCTATTGCCAAGCTCAAACGCAAGTTAGATTATCGGCTAATGGTTATTTATCTTTCATCAATACTGGAATTTCCATTTCGGCTAACACAAGCATTCCTAATACTGGACTACCACAAAGTATCGTTGCTTTTATGTGGGATGATTTAGTAGACTCTTCAAGTCTTTCTAGTTATTTCACCGTTGGAACGGCGCCCAACAGAAAATTTGTAATTAATGTTAACTTACTTCACAAAGGTGGAACACAAGCAAGTGAGCCTGTTATTGGACAAATTATTTTGCATGAAAGCACCAATGTTATTGATATCATTTGTGAAAACTGCGTACAAGATGCCGATGATCCCACGGCTACTCAAGGTATAGAAAATCCAGCTGGAAATGCGGGTATTGCATCTCCTGGAAGAAACAATACGGCATGGACTGCAGTGCAAGATGCCTATAGATTTTATCCTCAGAGTACCTTGAACACGGCTTATACCATTAACTGGACACCTAATGTGGCTATAACCGGTGCTAGTACTCAAGCTCCTTTAGTGAATCCAACTAGTCCTCAAGACTATATCGTAGGAATTACTAATTCAAACAACTGTACCTATTACGATACCGTTCAAATTTCTATTGCCAATGAACTATCGGTAGATGCAGGTCCGGATGTTTCTATTTGCTTAGGTGATTCTATTAGCCTAGGCGTTTCTACAGCAGGTAATGTATTTTCTTGGACACCAAGCAACGGCAGCTTAAGCAGTACTACTATTGCTAACCCAGTTGCTAGTCCTACCACCACTACTACTTACTACGTAACCGCTTCTTTATCTACTTGCGTAGGCGAAGATTCTATAACCGTTTCGGTAAGTGATTTTGATGTGGATTCAACTGCTTTAGTCGACGAAATTTGCATACCTAATTCTGGTTCTATCACCATATTCACTTCTGGACAAA
This sequence comes from Chitinophagales bacterium, assembly GCA_020635975.1. GTDB lineage: Bacteria > Bacteroidota > Bacteroidia > Chitinophagales > UBA8649 > JAFMKE01. The sequence goes on along the minus strand of JACJYT010000007.1, from coordinate 34,899 downwards.
ATAGTGGTTTATCTTATTCTCTGGATGGTGGTACGGCTCAAAGTTCAAACACTTTCACAGGTTTAACTGGTGGCACTTACACTATTTTAGTTTCTGGAGGATCAGGCTGTGATACGACCTATACCGTTAGTTTAGTGGGTGGAGCAGCGCTTATGAGTTTCGATTCTATAGTAAGCACTAATTCTATTTGCGGAGTACTTGGTTCTATCGATGTGTATGTTTCTGGAGGATCCGCTCCTATTAGCTATAGTTTCAACGGAGGAACTCCTAGTACGCAAACTTTCTATCCCAACTTAAACGGAGGAACTTATACCATTTTGGTAGAAGATAATTTTGGATGCCAACTTGATTCTAGTATTACCATCACAGAAACTACTGCTCTTGGCGTTAGCTTCAATAATGTTGATGATGTTACTTGTTTTGGCTTCAACGATGGTGCGGTTAGTTTTAGCTCTAATGGCGGACAAGCACCTTTTTCTTATGCTATTGACAGTTCTAGTTTTCAAGCTTCCAATTCCTTCTTAAGCTTAGCACCTAGCAACTATATGGCTTATATAATGGACGCCAATGGTTGTTTAGATTCTGCAAGCTTCACCATTAACGAACCTGCTTTATTGGAAGTGCAAATTGTTAGTCCAGGAAACGTACTTTGCTCTGGGGGAACCATAGATAGCTTAAGCGCTTCTGTTAATGGAGGTACGAACCCTTATGCTTACCTATGGAGTACAACGGAAACTATACCAACCATTACTAGCATCAGCTTTGGTACTTATTGGGTAGCAGTTACTGATGATAATGCCTGCACTGCAAATGATACGGTTACTATTTCGCAACCTGTACCTTTGTTTTTAAGTATTAGTGCAGATAGCGCTCTATGCGGTGGACAAAACACCGGTCTAGCGCAAGTGGATTCTATTTCTGGAGGTGTAGCTCCTTATACTTATTCTTGGGTGGGTCCGAATGGAGCAGTTGCCGGAAATACGGTAGCTAGTAATTTATTTGCAGGCATTTATACTTTAACGGTAACGGATGCTAACGGTTGCGACATTTCTGCCACTACAGAAGTTTACGAGCCTTCGCCTGTTTTAATAAGTTTTGTAATTGATGCCCTAGCTTGTTTCGGAGATACAACAGCCTGTATCAATACTACAGTTAGCGGTGGAGTTGCGCCTTATGCATTCAGTTGGAGCAATGGAGCGATTACACCAAATCTTTGCGGACTGGGAGCAGGAAGCTTTATCCTTAGCACGACAGACGCTAGCGGATGTACCCGCATAGATACTGCTGTTGTGGTGAGTCCACCAGCTTTAAGCTTAAATATCGACTCGGTTAATGTTTCTTGTAAAGGTTTGAATAATGGTAGTGCCACAGTAACAGTAAGCGGAGGAACTAGTCCTTATTTCTATGCTTGGGATGATGCTAATAATCAAAATACACCTACGGCAAGCAACTTAATTGCAGGCACTTATCAAGTTATTATTACAGATAATAATGCTTGTACAGATACCATAAGCACTATGGTAAACGAACCGAGTGATTCATTGTTATTAGATCTAAACTCGCTAAGCAATGCCCTATGTTTTGGTCAAAACGGAACAATAGATGTGACTACCACAGGTGGTACACCACCTTATATTTTTGAATGGCTGGATGCGAGCAATACTGTAGTTGGTAATGCTGAAGATTTAAATATTGGGGCAGGCACCTATACCCTTACGGTTACTGATGCCAATACTTGTACTTACTCGCTTAGCGAAAGCATTAGTGAACCTGCAGCTTTAGTGCTAACATTAAACGCCAATAATATTTCTTGTAATGCTGCGAATGATGGAACCCTTGCTGCAACGATAATTGGAGGTACTGCTCCTTATACGCATTCTTGGTCGAATGGAGCAATAACAGATAGTATCTTTACTTTAAGCGCGGGTACTTATTGCGATACTCTAGTAGATGCTAATGGCTGTCAAATTGTTAGCTGTGCAACTATTATAGAACCAGCGGCAATTAGTTTACAAATAGATTCTACCGACATTAGCTGTAAAGATTTAAACGATGGTACGGCTATCGTAACGGCAAGTGGAGGTACACCTGGCTTTACTTACTCTTGGAGTCATAGTGCTACAGAAACTGGCGCTGCCGTAGGGATGTTAAGTCCTGGTACTTACCAAGTTGTAGTTACCGATGCTTCTAGTTGTCAAGATTCTATTTCTACTAGTGTTAGCGAGCCCGATTCTTTATTGCTAAGCATAGATAATGTAGTAGATGTTTTATGTAATGGTAATAGTACGGGAGCCATAAGTATAAGTACCACAGGTGGAACTCCTGCTTATGCTTATACTTGGACAAATGGTGCTGGAAGCAATGAAGATGCTAGTAATTTAGCAGCAGGAAATTACAGTTTAACGGTAAGTGATGCCAATAATTGTAGCTACACCGTAACGCAAACAATAAGCGAACCAAGTGCCCTTGCTATTAATTTGGTGGGTAGCAACATTAGCTGCTTTGGAGCAAGCACGGGAAGTATTGATGCCACAGTAAGTGGTGGTGTATTGCCATATACTTATTCGTGGTCGAATACAGCTAATACCGAAGATATAGCCAATTTAGCGGCAGGCAGCTATGCTCTTACCGTTACCGATGCTAATAACTGTAGTTTAACAGAAAGCATTACCCTTACGCAACCAGCTCTTGTAGCTATAGCATTTAGTATGGATGCTGTAAATTGTTTTGGAGGCAGTGATGGAAGCTTAACGGCTTCGGTTAGTGTTGGTGGAACAGCACCTTTTAGCTACCAGTGGGATGCCAATGCGAGCAACCAAGCTGGAGCAACTGCTAGCAACTTAAGTGCAGGAACTTACAGTGTAGAAGTAAGCGATGCAAATGGCTGTAGTTATACTGATTCTGCTTCAGTTACTCAACCGAATGCTCCTCTAAGCGTACAAATGGATAGCACGGATATTACTTGTGCGGGTTATGATAATGGTATAGCAAGTGTTCAAGTAAGTGGCGGAACACCGGGATACACTTACCTATGGAACGATGCGCAAGCACAAACTACACCTAGTGCAAGTAACTTAGCTCCTGGACTATATTCTGTGTTGGTAACGGATGCTAACAATTGTACCATTACAGATAACATAATAGTAGTAGAACCAGATTCCATTTCTGTGGTGGCCCTTGCCGATTCTGCTAATTGTTGGGGCGATGCTACGGGTAGTATTTCTATAGTGGCTAGTGGTGGAACTACGATAGGCTACCTCTACTCTATTGATGGCGGTGAAAGTTTCCAAAGTGATTCTAGCTTCTTCAATTTAGATGCAGGCTTATACAATGAAATTATAGTACAAGATGTGGGCTCTCCAGACGAGTGTTTCTCTCAGCCTATTGCGGCTCTTGTAGAGCAACCTGCTTATTTTGCCTTAAGCATAATGCCTGCGGACACTACCTTACAATTAGAAGAAAGTGTAGACCTTAGTTTGCTCTTTGCAGCGCCTTACGATTCCTCTGATGTAGAATCTGTAAGTTGGTATCCTTTCAATGGTTTGGATTGCAGTGATTGTTTAAACCCTACGGTATTGACTTACGAGAACTATACGGAGTATACCGCAACGGTTTACTATTTAGGCGACGATAATGAGTTGTGTAATCAAGTGAGTTCTACGGTAATTATAGTAGAGAATAATTTAGAGTTATTTATTCCGAATGCATTTACGCCAGATGGATCTAGCAATATGAACGATAAGTTTGAAATTTACGGCGAGGGAATAGAGTTTTCTTTAATGCAGATTTATAACCGTTGGGGAGAAAAAATCTTTGAAAGTCAGCAGCAGAACGTAAGCTGGGATGGCTATTACAAAGGTGTGCTACAAAACCCTGGCGTTTACACCTACTATGTAGAAGTACAATATTTAGATGGTAAACAAGTGGAAAGAAAAGGAAGTGTTACCTTATTGAGATAAGATCCTCCTTCAAATTACAAAAAGGCTTTCCACTCGGAAGGCCTTTTTTGTTTTCAAGAAATACCAAGCAAAACATAGTAAAAAACATTATAGATTCTTATCTTTATCTTAAAGTGGGAATAACAGCCATGTCCAACTATTTAAACATGGCTGTTACACGCACGTTATAAGCCATTTTAAAAGACAACGACAATATGAATTTGACACAATTAAGCCTTATGAGCTACGATGAAATTCTTGAATATGTGATTTCGGCTTACATACGAGAATTTGGAGAACGAAAATTTAAAACAGTTCTAGATAAAATAATGACTTCAAATAAAATATCTGGACTAATAAGCACAGCGAAATACAAAGGCGTACCGCCTGGTTCAAAAGATTTCCTTTATTGCTTAAATGAAATTCCGTATTTCATTTTTTCTAGGGGACAGACACAAGCGGTTGCAGCTTTAATTGCACTACAGAGATGGAATGAAGAAGTAAATACTCAACAATTTCTATTATCTGAAGAAGGCCTAAGATTAAGAGCTGTAAATATTCTAGAAGAATCTAAAGTAACTTTTTTCTAACAAATAAAAATCAAAAATTATGTTTAATTTCTTCAACAAAAAAAAGGAAGACCCAATAAGAGAACATTTGGGTGGCTTTCAAGACAATTTTACTAAAGAACAAAAGGCTGCTATTCTTGGTTCTTTAGTCATTCTGGCAAAATCTGATGGACAAGTACATCCTAAAGAAATGCAAAACATTGAACAAACAGGACGACTTCTTGGCATTGAGTTAGATGACCCAGTTTTTGCAAGAGTTGCATCTGGTGGCAAAAATGAAATAACCAGAATTTTAAATACTTTGGACAGAAGTCAAAAAGAATGGTATATCATTACTCTACACAGTATGGTTGCCGCAGACGGCAAAGTCGAAGAAATAGAAATTAGTTATGCATTGGGCTTTGCTGAAGACATTGGCATTTCGGAAGATGAATATGTTCAAATTATTCAGAAAGCAGAACTGTTAATGAAAAAATTTATGGGTTAATACAACTTTAATAACATGAGCAAATTAAAACCATCTCAAGCTTTAGGAATGTGGGCATTGACAGCCTTTATTCTATTTCTTTTAGCGTCCTTATTTAGCTGGTCAATAAGTGACTGGAATTGGTTCTCAAAAATAATATTTTGGGGGCCGACAATTATTTTAGGCGTTTGGACAATTAACGATTATTTCATTAACCCAGACAAATAAAAAACGGCTTATAACAGCACCTACCCAAAAGTGGCGGTTCAGTGGTTTAATCGAGCGTTGTGCTTCTACCAAAGTTTGTGCTTGGTTGACAGTGAAGTGCTTCGAAATCGCCACCTTCGGGTAGCTGCAAAACGTTACCCACCATTAGTAAAAAGCCCACCGCACATTTATACATATTTGGTTTTTGCCAACTCACAAGCCCTCCCAAAAAAACCAAAAGAGTATAAATTTTCCCACTGCTCCCAGACTGTTAATAAGTTCGGAGAACAATTTCAAGGAATTACCAAAAAGACTAATTATATTTGACACTTATTGTCAAGATAAAATAATCAAGTGATATTTCACAAATGAAAAAAAGTAAGACAACAGGAGAAATACTTCGGGAAGAAAGAGAGAAAAAAGGGCTTCTGCTAAGACAAGTAGCGGCTATGCTTGACATAGATACAGCTATACTTAGTAAAATTGAAAGGGGCGAAAGAAAAGCAAGCAAAGAACAGATTGTAAAACTTGCTGAAATTCTCGAATTAGACGAAGAAGCATTAATTGTTCAATACCTGAGTGAAAAAATTCTTTACGAAATAAAAGATGAAGAATTGGGAAGCAAAGCACTTAAAGCAGCCGAACAAAAGATGAAATACAATAACAAAAACAATAGCTGAGATTGATGGAAATAAAATTAGAAGAATTAGAATATCAACAAGCAGCCATCAAATCTGTGGTTAATGTTTTTGATGGAAACAACAAAAACACATTTGACAATGCTTGCTTTGAAGGTATTCGCTCAAATATCTGCTCACTTTCAAAAGAACAATTAGCAGCAAATTTAAAATCCGTAATAGCCGAAAATGGCATTGATGAAGAAACTGCCAAACTCAGCGAATTACAAGAATTGACTATCGAAATGGAAACTGGAACAGGTAAAACACTTGTTTACATTAAAACCGTTTACGAATTATTCAAGCATTACGGATTTACCAAATTTATCATTCTCGTTCCGTCTGTAGCGATAAGACAAGGTGTATTGAGTGCAATTTCAACATTTGAAACGCAATTAGAGGACATCTATGGTTTTACACCTAAACATTTTGAATACAACAGTAAAAAACTAAATAAGGTAACCAACTTTATTGAGGAGCAGCATCCTCAAATTATGGTGATGACGTTAGCTTCATTTAATTCGGAAGACAAAATTCTGAATCAAGCCAAACGGGAAGACCTTTTTGCGAACATTCCTTTTATAGAAGCAATTGGACGGACAAATCCAATCATCATCATGGATGAACCGCAAGAAGGAATGGACACCGAAAATTCAGTGAATCAAATTGCTAAACTCAACCCACTTTTTAAATTAAGATATTCTGCGACTCATAAAGTTTCAGTCAACAAAGTTTATCGTTTAACACCTTACGACAGTTATAAAGAAGGATTGGTGAAAAAGATTGAAGTATTAACGGTAACAGAAAAAAATGATGAAGCCACTTTAAAACTGGAACTTTCGGAAACTAAAAACGGAAAAAATCCAATTCAGGCAAAGATTAAAGCCTGGCATCAATTGGCAAGTGGTAAAATTGAATTTAAGGACACCAAATGGCTAAAGGATGGAGATAACCTTGGAGAAGTTACCAATAACCCAAGCTATCTGAAATACAAAATTGAACGCATCAATAAAAGTTTGAGAACCGGAAAGTGGTCGGTTTCATTTACCAACGGTACCGAAATTCTTGAAAAACAAGCTTCCGGAAATATTCAAAGTGTTTGGGCTTTGCAATTGGAATGGCTCATTATTCGCCATTTTACCAAAAAACAAAAATTAAAGGAACAAGGCATAAAATGCCTTTCACTGATTTTTATTGACAAGGTGGCGAATTACGTGAGTGATGATCCCACAATCAAGAATTTATTTATTGAAAAGTACAAAGCACTTTACCCTGAATTTCACGATAACCAAGAACCCACCGCTGAACACATTGATGCCATTCAAGGATTCTATTTTGCTCAAACTGGTAAAGGAGAGTTTACAGATAATGAAAACTCCATGCGTAAAAACTCGGAAGTGTTTGACGCTATTCTGAGAGACAAAAAAGAATTATTGACTTATGGCGATTCCGTTGCTAACAGAATTGAATTTATCTTCTCTCATTCTGCTTTGGGTGTTGGTTGGGACAACCCAAACATCTTCAATATTGCTACACTTAGTAACTCCTACTCAGAAATTAAAAAACGACAGGAAATAGGAAGAGGGTTGCGAATTTGTGTAAATGGTGAAGGTCAACGTGTTTATGACAAACTAAACGTAGCAGATGATGAGCGGATTAATCAATTGACCGTTATTCCAAATGAAACCTACGAAACCTTTGTAACACAGTATCAGGAAGAAATTAAAGAGGTTTACGGAACTTCTAAAGCGGGTGCGGGAATGACGCATACCCACAAGGGAAAACCTCAAAATGAAGTTCATTTTAAACGAAATCCGAATGACGAACTGAACAAGGCATTTAAGCGTTTTTGGAATGCTTTAGCCAAAAAAACAAACTATACCGTAAGTTTTGACGAAGAAACATTGATTGAAAGAAGCAAAGAAGCTCTGAACAACATTGATATTGCAGACTATGAAGCAGAAGTAAGCAGCCGTTCGATTGGAACGATAACAGAAGAAGGTATTGAAGATGAATTTGGTGGCAAAGAAAGTTACAAACTGAAAGCTTACTTCTCAGCTTTGGATTTGGTGGAAGAATTAAGCGAAAACACTGGATTGAGTTACCTCACCACATTCAAAATTGTAGATGGAATAACCAATCACGATCATTTGGCAAAGAATCCACCGCAATACATTCATCAGGCATCTGCTCTCATTAAAAACATTGAGTTGGAAGAAATGCTTAGAGGTTTGGATTATCATTTAACAGATGAAACTTTTCCTTTTGAATTCAATGATTTCGTAAAGCAAGTGGATAATTCAGGTTATACCGACACTCCCAAAAGAGGTATTTGGGATAAAATGCTGGTAGATAGCCATGTTGAACATCAATTTGCCTTAGCCACCGATTTAGATGATGAAGTAGTTTGCTTTCTTAAACTTCCGTCTTACTACAAAATTCAAACACCTATTGGTGAATATGAACCCGATTTTGGGATTGTGATGAAGCGGAAAAGCCTGAGAAACGGAAAAGAAAGTGAGTTTTATTTTGTGATTGAAACCAAAGGGACGAACGACATCAACAATAAAAAAGCACTCAAAGAAAGTGAGGTTTACAAAATAAAATGTGCTGTAAAGCATTTTGCTACGCTTGGTGTAGATGTACAGTACAAAGCTCCTGTAAAAGACTACCAGTATTTTAAAACGGAAGCCCAAAAAGATATTAACGCATTAATTGAAGAAGCATAATGAGTAAGGAAAAAGAAACCAAAGAAAACCCAATGGAAAAGGTACAATCACACGATTGGAACAAAGAACGTTTGGAGCAGCTAAAGCAATTAATGCCCGACCTTTTTACCAATGATGGTACACTCAACATCAACGAACTTAAAAAAGTAGTTGACCCAAAAAGCGTGAACGAAACTGAGCGTTATGAATTTAGGTGGTTTGGGAAAAGCAATGCAAAAAGAGAAGCCTTTACTCCTACAGATGCTACCTTGGTTTATGATGAAGCAAGAAGCGTAAACCCAACAGAAAGCGAAAACCTGATTATTGAAGGTGAGAATTTGGCGGTATTAAAATTATTGAGCAACAGCTACAGAGAACAAGTAAAGTGCATTTACATTGACCCACCCTACAATAAGGATAAGGACTTTGTTTATAGTGATACTTGGAAGCAAGACCGAAAGGAATATTGGGAAGATGCCGAAATGGTCGAGAATGGGTTAAAGATTGACACCAACATTGAAAGTTCAGGAAGGTATCATAGCAATTGGCTAAATATGATGTATAGTCGCTTGCTAATTGCAAGGTCTCTTTTAAAGCCAGAAGGCGTTATTTTTATTTCTATTTCTGATGAAGAAATACATCATTTAAGAAAATTATGTGATGAAGTTTTTGGTGAAGAAAATTTTGAAGGTCATATCCATTGGAGACGTAGACATAATCAGCCAAACGACAAATCAAAAATGATAGGAATTGTTGCCGAGCACATTCTATCTTATTCCAAAAACAAAGAGGAATACAAAAAAGCTGGTGTTGGAAAAGTTGATTTAACTGGTGATTTCTCTAATCCCGACAACGACCCAAGAGGCGACTGGGCTTCCAAGCCTTGGAAAGTCGGTTCAGACCAATCAGGTAGTAAATATGTTATTGTTAATCCAAACAATGGTGTTGAATATGATGGAGAGTGGATGGGTGAAAAAACAACCTATGAAAATCTTTTGGAGGACAATAGAATTGTATTCCCAAAAAATGGAGACGGTTTTCCTAGAAAGAAATATTTCAGATTTGAGAGAGAAGAAGAAGGGCAATGTGCAACAAATTGGTGGTCACATAAACAGTTTGGTCATAATCAGGGAGCTAATGATGAAATGACTTCACTTTTTGGAGAAAAAAATATTTTTAGCAACCCAAAACCAAAAGAATTAATAAGAGGATTAATTCAAATTTCTAATGCAAAAAGTGGTGATATTGTACTTGATTTTTTTGGAGGAAGCGGAGTTACTGGACAGGCTACAATGGAAATGAACGAAGAAGATAAGCAAGACAGAAAGTTTATTGTAGTCCAACTACCCGAGAAAATTGCGGAAGCTGAAGAAGCCTACAAAGCAGGCTACAAAAAAATAAGCGACATCACTATTGAGCGTAACAAACGAGTAATTGAAAAAATCATCAAAGAAAAGAAAGAAGCCCAACCTGATTTGTTCAGTAAAAAGGAAAATGAACAAGAACAATTAAAAGGACTTGGTTTTAAAGTGTTCAAACTCAAAAAATCGAATTTCCCAAGAGTAGAATATGCTCCCGACCCTGAAAAATCGGAAGAAGAAAATATAGAATTGCTCAAAAAATACATTCGCGACAAAGAAGCTCAATTGGTTACTGCTTTCAATAGAGATGAATTGATAACCGAAATTTTAATCAAAAACGGTTTCAAACTCAATTACACCTTAGCCAAACAAGAAAATTTCAAGAAGAATGAAATTCTACTCGCAACGGATGGTGACAAAGAAACCTTGATTTGTTTGGATGTAACCATAGCAGATGAAACGGTAGAATACTTTAAAACCCACACCGACCAAAAGTTAATTGTACTGGAACGTGCTTTGGACACCACCAAAAAATGGAATTTGAAACACGCTATGGGCGATAAGTTTAATGCTTTTTAAAAAATGACAAATGAAGTAACCATATATTTTGACCGCCCAATGTCATTTGAGCCGAGTAACATTCAGCCATTAAATGGTATTGCAGGTCTATACTTCATTTTTAGCCAGACCATTGATATTCAATATCCTTTTGATAAATCAAAATTGCTTTATATAGGCATGAGCGAAAAGAAAACCAATAGTATTGGCAGTCGCTTGTTGGGGCATTTTGATGGCAAATCGAAAAACCTGGGGTTAACTAATTACAGGAAAGTAGAACCTTTACTGTTTACCTATATTAATTTTGAAATGCTTAAAAATATTTGGCAATTCCGAATCGAAGATTTGGAAAGCTACTTCATTTTGGATTTTGTGGAGCAATATGGGGTTTACCCTATTTGCAATAATAAATCGGGATTTGAAATTCAAAATAAAACGCTCACTTCCAGTTTTAAAATTGATTGGAAATACTTTAAATAAAACAGTATGGCAGAAAATGTAAAATCCGGAAAAGAAATATTGGACGATTTTTTCAATGGAATTGAGACTATTGAAAACGTTGATTCAGACATTGCTAAGATGTTCAAAAGACTTTATCAGGAGGATAAGTTGACTGATACCAATGTTAAAAATGAACTTCAACAACTACGAGATGGCGATAAAGACTAAAATAAACAGTATTACCATCAAAGGTATTAGAGGGGCAAAAGACAGTTTGGAATTGCCATTAAAAGGCAAATCAATTGTTCTCTATGGTGATAACGGAACAGGTAAAAGTAGTATTTCAGATGCCCTTGAGTGGTTTTATACAAATCGAGTATCACACTTATCCAGTAATAGTGAAATAGACCTAAAAGATGCTTTAAGAAACTCTAATCTTGATAAAGAGGATGTTTCAGAAGTTAATATCTCATTTGTTAAAGAGACCAGCCTCGATTGTTCTAAAACCCTTTTCTACAAAAGAGATAATCTAACTACAGAGTTTTCCAACACTACCGATGATTTTAAAGAATATTTGGAGTTATCAAAGGAGGAAAACCTCTTATTGCGTTATCAATATCTGACCGACTTTATTGACAATACAAAAAGCGATAAACTAAAGTACTTATCCGACATCATTGGTTTTTCAGAAGTAACTAAAAAGAAGGACGTTCTCAAAAAAAGTTACAATTCAATAAAAACCGAAATCAAGAATCAAAATTTTGAAGCTCAAACGAATATTCAAAAAGGAACTCTTATTGAAAAACTAGGTGCTGCTATTAGCCAAGAAGAAAATTTATTTGAAAAGATAAATGAAAAAATCAAACCCTTAAAAACAGGCATTGAGGTTAAGAAATTTGAGGATATTGATAAAGTTCTAGCACACTTAAAAAACGCAACAAATAATAAACTCAATAAGGAATTAGCTTTTTTAGAGAAAGCAAACACCGTCTTGGAGACGCTTAAATCAGAGATTGAATTTATTGATTCGGAATACACTAAGTATTTTGATGAATTTGAACTTATTGCAAATGATGTTGATAGCATCATGCAAACTTTTTTAAGTGAATTATTAAAAGCTGGTGATACCGTTTTAGCAAAAAAATATCACAAGACTGATAATTGCCCACTTTGCTTGCAACCCAAAAGTATTGAAGAACTTCGTGCAGAAATTGCCAATAGATTAAAGGAAATTGAAGAATCTTCTAAGAAAAAAGCATCATTTGATAAGGCAAAACAATTGGTAGATTCAATAACTATTGAACGAATTAAAAGGCTGGAAACCGTTCTTTTAGAACCCCTTGTTGAAGTTGAGGAAAGTAAACTCATTAAGAAAGGTTTCACGGATTTAAAAGAAAAAATCACTGAATATCAAAAGGCAAGTGTCGAGCGAGTAACCTCAGGAAATAAAATACCAAAAGCTGAAACACTTAAACTTTTAACCTCAGATTTTGAATTTCAAACTGGAATAGCTTCAAGAATCAAGCAAATACAGGAGATTTTCAAAAAAGACAATTCAGCAGTTCTTTATTCAAATATTTCTGCCTCTAAAGACGCTTTTCTAAAGATAAAACTGTTTGAAAAACAAAAGGCGAAACTGGAGAAACAGCGTAAGTCCTTAGAAATAATCTATAACGAATTTGTCAAAGTTCAAAAAGAGGGACTTGAAAATTTCATTACTACTTTTTCAGGTAAAATAAACGAGTATTATCAATACATGAATCCTGATGAACCATTTCAGGAAATTAAAATTGTAACTATCGGAGAAGAAGATGAATTAAACGGAATCACAATTGAGTATAAGTACAACGGTAATTGGGTTTCACCACCGCAAAAGTACTTTAGTGAATCTCATTTGAACTGTTTTGGATTATCATTCTTTTTGGCTTCCGTAAATGCCTTCAATAACAAGAATGAATTTATTGTTTTGGATGATGTTATTTCAAGTTTTGATTCTAATCACAGGAAGAAATTTGCTGAATTGATTTTTGAAAAATTTTCAAAATATCAGATTATATTACTTACGCACGAAGAAGATTGGTTTACGAATTTTGTGAGTCCGTTAGCAAAAAGTAAAGGTTGGCTCATAAATGAGATTAAATGGACAGAAGATAAAGGAACTCATTTTGACGAAGATCCAAATGACCTCAAGGAAAGAATTGAAATAAACCTTGCTGCAAGTAAGATTGATGATTTAGGTAATCCAATTCGGAAATACTTAGAACATTCACTGAAAGCAATAGCTTTCCATACAGAGGCAAAATTGACTTTTCAATATAATAATTCAAATGAACACAGAATGCCTTATGAATTGCTAACGCGAATTAAATCTGAAATTAAGGAGTATAGTCCTGAATTAAAGAGTCAATTTCCGTTAATAGATAAAATTCTTGTTTCTCCAATCTTAAATAATTTATCTCACGCAAGCACATTTAATCCTAAAATAGGTGACTTAAAAGCTTTTTGGTCTGATATAATGGAGTTAGAAAAAATATTTATTTGTCAACATGAAGGATGCAAAAAACCAAATGTTTCCTTGCGGAATTATGATAATGTAGCTAAGAAAATAAGATGTGGTGGTTGTGGTGAAACAAAATATGAATGGAAGAAGTAATGCCAACCCTAAAAGTCATACACATTGCCAAGTCGCTCAAAAGCCAACCGCACGAGCCAAAACTTGTCAAAGAGTATGCCTTTGCCAACGCTGAAAAAAAATGAAAACGGTGGGTAACAATGGCTAAAAAAACATAGGGGTTTCGGTGGTAAATTGAAGGTTTAGAGCTTTTAATCAAGTCCGCCAAACCAAAATTTTGATAATGAAAAAAGAAAGATAATTATAAAAATATTTGGCTTGGCTAAGTGCTAAACTGAAAGGGCGGTGTTTCAAACTCCCCTACGTTTCTTAGCCGGGTCGTTAGAGTGAATATTTTAAGCCGGTCCGACAAGTCTTGGGGCACCACAGGGAAGTAATTGAATGGCCCAAGCTTCATTTTGCCTTTTCGATTTAAGACATCCTTTTATTAAAGTTGTGCGACTTCGTCGTGCAAGCTTTGCTTGTAACGCGGAGCGTAAAACAACTTTAAGCTAAGCTTTTTTGGATTTAATTGCTCTTAAATTGAGTAAATGACCTAAATGAGTGCCAGCTTGCACCTGCTCCTTGAGTTCTTCCTCTGCTTCTCCCCTCACAACCGCTACCTATCTGTTAGATATAAAGCAGCTGTTTCGCGGGTGCACCCTTCGACTTGGCTCTTTTAAAGAAGCTTAAAAGACTCACAATAACAGTTTCTATAGGGTATTGTCTTTTTGATCAAATTAAATTTTTAATAATCCAAATTTCCCCTATATTTACTCTACAACACCCCATAGAAACACGTTGTAGCCAATGCAAAACAGACTTTACTTAAAGATAAAAAACAACCAATTATGAGTAAAAATTATAGTGCCTTTTATGTTAGCGAACCTTTTAGTGAATCAGCACTTGGAGCACATGCTAGCAAAGATTTTTGTTATTATCAAATGTTAAAGGCTTGGAAAGGTTCCGATTCTTCCTTTCCTTTTAATAATGCACATGACACAACATACAATGTTCGCGATAACAGTGACTGGGAATTAACACTTAAACCAAGACTGAGGCAAAGATTAAGAAACTCTAAGAACATTATATTATTTTTAAGTGAAAACACTAAGAATTCCAAAGCACTTAGAGAAGAAATAGATTATGGTGTGAACACATTGAATTTACCAATTATTGTTATTTATCCAGACTTGAAAACGAGAGAAGATTTGCTTAATTATGCAAATACAGCCTTGAATAATACTGTGAAAGCATTATGGAATAAATTACCAATTTTTAGAGATTCAAAATCGAATGTACCAGTTCTGCATGTTCCAATGAATAAAGAAACTATTCGGCTTGCTTTAAATAACACCAATTTCAGAGAGGGTTCTAAAAAAGAAGCTGGAGACTATTTTTATAACTAAGAAACTATGAAAGTCAATTTTTTAGACAAAAATGTAAGAAACAAGTTCTGGATTTACTTTTCAGTAATATCAGGAATTTTGTCATTCATATTACTCTTTAATATTATTCCTGACGAATACAATAATTGTTTAAAATACTTTGGTTATGCTGCCTTCGTTATATTAATTCTAATATATTTATTCATTTGGTACAGAGCTAATAATCTGACTAATATAAATATCGATGTTGATGGCAGTAATGTAAATATCAAATGTGGAGACTTATTTTCTGAGAAGGGATTGAAGACAATTCCTTTCAATGAATTTTTTGATACAATAGTTGATGATAAAATCATATCAAACAAATCTCTTAATGGTATTTTTATTAATCGAGTTTTTAATGATAATGTAGGTCAACTTGACACATTTATTGTTGAAAACTCAGATAGTTCAGATATAATTGAAAACGAATTTGAAAGAACGAGAGGCGGTAAAAAAGTTAAATTTAAACTTAGTACAATATTTGTCTATGAAGATTATATAATAACTGCTTTTTCAAAATTTGATGAACATAATAGAGCTACTTTGACTATGCCTGAATACATAGAATTTTTAATTAATTTTTGGGATAGAGTTAACCGAATTTATGCACAAAAAAATGTTTCTGTTCCAATTTTTGGTTCAGGAATAACCAGACTGAAAGAACACAAAAATATAGGCGACGAGGATTTATTAAAGATTATGCTATGGACATTTAAACTAAGTGAAATGAAATTTAAATATCCCGCAAAACTATCAATAATAATTCATGAGGATAAAATTGACCAAATCAATTTATTCAATTTAAAATCAACTGAACTTGGATTGTAATTTTTAACTATTAAAATAAAAAGCACTGGCTACAACAATGGCTATAAGTAATTGCTTGTTCTCGCCTACTTCTGAAAATCCTCGCGGATTTTCAGTTTGGTGTGTACTTGCAAAGTTGAGTGCTAAACCACGCAACTACTCATAGCCGAGACCGTTAGAGTGAATATTTTAAGCCGGTCCGACAAGTCTTGGGGCACCGCAGGGAAGTTATTGGAGGGCGCAAGCTTCATTTTGCCTTTTCGATTTAAGACATCCTTTTATTAAAGTTGTGCGACTTCGTCGTGCAAGCTTTGCTTGTAACGCGGAGCGTAAAACAACTTTAAGCTAAGCTTTTTTGGATTTAATTGCTCTTAAATTGAGTAAATGACTTAAATGAGTGCCAGCTTGCACCTGCTCCTTGAGTCCTTCCTCTGCTTCTCCCCTCACAGCCGCTACCTATCTGTTAGATATAAAGCAGCTGTTTCGCGGGTGCACCCTTCGACTTGGCTCTTTTAAAGAAGCTTAAAAGACTCACAATAACAGTTTCTATAGGGTATTGTCTTTTTGATCAAATTAAATTTTTAATAATCCAAATTTCCCCTATATTTACTCTACAACACCCAATAGAAAGGCGTATGGGTAAGCGTAACCAAACACAACGTAACAGACCGACAACATTTTCAATAAATTTGAACAATTAAAAAAGTAAGAATATGAACACAATTCAAACAGAAATCATCAATGACATTAGGGGTGCTAAGACTTCCATAAAAGTTGCGGTATCTTGGTTTACGGACCCACTTATAATTGATGAACTAATAAAAAAGGCTTATGAAAAAAAGGATGTTAAGGTAATAGTTTCAGGGGACGAATGGAACGTTATCGAATTTGAACGTTTTGATAAATTACAAAGATTGGGTGCAATTGTTAATAAAAAGGGTGCAAAGGAGTTTAATCAATTCGGCTTTATGCACACTAAATTTATGATTATTGATGATTCGATAACAAGAGAAGGTTCTTATAATTTCACGAAGAATGCTCAATATCAAGACAATCATTTTGATAGAACAAATAATACTTTCAATAGACTACAACAATTCAATGAACTTTTAGGTAAGAGTGTTGACTTCTTTTCAGACGTTGAAAATCCAGCAGAAATTAGAGCAAACCTATCCATTTTGGAAGAGCAAGGAGCAATACCAGAAGAAAAACTACAAAGACTTGCAGAGTTAAAACTTCAGAAAGCAGAAGAAAGACTTATACATCAGCAAAAGGAAATTGAACAAGCAGAAAGGGCAAAGAATGAAGCAGAAGCAAAAGCTCAACAGGAAAAACTTGCAAGGGAAAAACTACTTGCAGAACAAAGAGCAAAAGTACAAAATGATGGCGGCTATGGAATGAAAAAAGAAGCCCCAGCAGTATCTGAAGTACCTCCAAGAAGTTACGCCAATGAACAAGAATGATTTAGCATTTTATAATGACTACTTCAGTAAACTTGAAAAGTTTGAAATCAAAAAGCTCTTTAGATTCAATAAAGATGAAAAAAGATACGAAGGTGAAATTTCATACAAATCTTTAACTTTTCAAGTTAATATACCCGAAGTATACCCCTTAGGTGATATAAAATTTATCACCAACGATTTTGAAGGGCTACCCCATCAAAATTTTGACGGCTCAATATGCTTAAATACAAACTTTGTAAATCACACCTGTACTAGACTTAACTTAGAGATTGAAAAATTAAAATCATATGTTCGAGATTATTACGAAAAAGGCATAGAAGACGAACATTATGAATACTCTGCATTTGATGCCAAAGAGCTTGTTACATTAATATTTCAAGAAGACAACTTTCAACTTTCTCGTTTTGATAAACCATTTGGACAATTCAAATACTCTATTTTAAGTTTTCATAGAAACGATAAAAATAAAATCACTCAATTAACTGCTCTTGCTCAAAACCTAGGGAATACAGAATATAGTTGGTCAAGCAGCTACCAAAAGAAAGACAAATACATTGGAGCTTGGGTGTTTTTGGAAAAAGAACCTGTTCACTCAAAGAAAAATCGCTTCAAGAATTGGGGAGATTTATCAAAACGGTTACCACCTGACTTTTCCGACTTCTTTAGAAACTTTTGTAATTCATCTGCCAATTATAGACTTTACCCAAATGGATTAGAGCCATATATATTTTTAGCTGTAGGGTATAAAATTCCGAGTCTAGACAGTTTTGAAGTTCATTGGGATTTAATCCTTATACCTAGATATGACTTTTCAAGAAAAGGACTTCAAACTATTGACAGGTATAGCAGGGGAATAATTTGGGATAACACATATAATGCTTCCTATGATAGATATTTTGGAAGGGGTGCATTGAATAAGAATTTAGCTAACAGAAAAACTCTTGTTATTGGAAACGGTGCTGTTGGAAGTTCATTATCAGAAATACTTGTTAGGGCAGGTTTAAAAAGAATTGACCTTGCTGATATTGATATTGTGGAGCCAGGCAATATTTGTCGTAGCTCATATGATTTTACAGAAGTTTCATTTTCTAAATCAGCTCAACTAAAACAAAAACTTGAAAACATTTCACCATTCGTTGAAGTGGATATTTTAAGTGAACTAAAAGCAACTTCACCAAAATCAGAAAAATATCAGGAAGTATTTGATAAGCTAAACTCCTATGACTTAATTATTGATTGTACAGCAAACAATGAAATCATCCAAATGCTTACTGATATGAGATTAATTAATCTTGTTTGTTATATATCAATGTCAAACAAAGCAAGAGAAATGATATTTGTGACTAATTCAGACAACTCCAATATTATTGAACGAAGAAATCAAATGCTTTATTCTTTTGGAACTTTCACCGAACCTGAATTTAGGGAAGGAACTGGCTGTTGGCATCCGACTTTTGAAGCATCTAATTTTGACATTAATCAGCTACTAAATTTTACTGTTAGAAAAATGAACTCATTCTTTATTGAGAATACACAGCCAAGAAGTTTTTATAGTTTTATTGATAACGATTACATAAGCTTATCAGAAGATGTTAAATTTTATCAAAGAGAATTAAATCTAACCTTGACTATTGAGAGTTCAGTATTAGAAACGATTGAACAATATTCAAGAGCACACTATCCAAACGAATTTGGCGGCATTTTAATGGGTAGTTACCTAAATGGTTACATTGACCTTGTAATTTCAGACATAATAGTTCCTGACAAGTATAAAAGTAGCCCAACAAAATTTGAACCTGACCACAAGGAGTTAAACATTAAGACAAAAGAATATTTTCAGCATTTTTACAATAAAGTGATATATGTTGGTGATTGGCATAGCCATCCAAATGGTAGCAATCACTTTAGTCAGCCTGACTTTAATTCAATTAAGGACGTTGCAAAATCAAAAACAGTAAACATTAAAAATCCAATTCTATTGATTGCAGCCTATTCATCCGATTATTTTGACCCAGGTTTTTATGTTTACAATAAAGACAAACTGTATAAATTTGAAAGACAATAAACAGACGACGAACTGAACGCCAGCCCATAACAGCGTGTTGCCTCAATTGTAGGTGTCGTGCAAAATTGAAGCTGAGTGCTTCTATCAAACATTTGTGTAAGTTGACAGTGCATTACTCCGAAATAGCCAACTGTGACAACACACAAACCGTTGGTAATAATCCCATAATAAACTTGCAAATGATGCATTATTGGTGTAAATTAGAACCAAAATGTACTTATATGGCAAGGCAAAGCATATCTTTAACTCCACCAAACGATGAATGGTTAAAAGCTCAAGTTGATAGTAATGAGTATACTAGCAAGAGTGAATTAGTCAACGATTTAATCAGACAGGCTAGATCACAGCAAGCTCAAATAGATTGGATTAAAACAAAATTAGAAAGAGCAGAAAAGGGCGGTTTTACTCAAGATAGTAAGGAAAGCATTTTAAAGCAGTCAAAATCATCGATGAATGGCTAAGTACCGCTTAAGTACTGAAGCAAAAAATGACTTGATTCGTCTACATCATTATGGCGTTGAAAGATTTGGAGTAATCCAAGCAGATAAATACTTCGATGCATTTTTTGATTGTTTCGACCAAATCGCTGAGAGACCCTATTCATTTGAATCCGTTGAATTCATTCGCCCAGGATACAGAAGGTGTGTATGTGGTTCAGACAGTATCTATTTTAAAATTTCTGACCAGTATGTAGATATTATGGCAATAATTGGCAGACAAGACCTTAGCAATCTTCTATAGGGCAATAGAACAAATACTATTACCAACATCACCTAGCACCCCTTAGCGAGCTCCCTTTAGTATTCAAAAAAACATTCAATAAATTCCGTATATTTAACACGAACTTAGACTAGCCGCTTTTAAACTTTAGCAAACAAAAAGATGGAAAGATTAATTAGAATAAACTTGATTTTTCTATTTGGAGGACTTGCTCTGAGTTGCCATAATCAAATTCAGAGGGAAAGGAATGATTCTATCGAGATACTTTCGATTATTGACACCACAAAAGTGCGTGCCATTCAATTACCAAGACCAAACAGCGGGACTTTCAATTTCGAGGAAGCTGAAAAGAGAAAGAAGGAAATCTATGATATGCAGTTAAGTGTAAAATACTTTGACTGGAAAAATCCTACATCAGGTGGAGCTTTGCATATCAATCAAAACGATGAAATTGAAGTATACCAATTTACATTGGGAATGATGTACTTAGGCAAAGGTATAGATGCTAAGGGTGACTCTGTAGTATATCTTGACCAAGCAGCTAAGGATACATCCTTTGTTATTCAAAAAGAAGATATCAAGCACCATGTTGGCGGAATTGGCTTTGGAAACCCTGCAAGTGTTTTAATCACCTCTGAATATGATCTAAAAAAATCAAAATCAATAGAACTCATATTAGAAGAAGTTTTTGAGCCTGCAACTCAGATTTACTATTTGAAAAATAAATAGAAAACTATTTGCTAACAAAAAATAAAGTGAGTTGGGCAGAGTAGGTTTAAACCAATAGTAAGAACAACTAAATTAGATGCTTTCTCTCCAAAAAAGAATTTGTAAAAATTGTTATCAAATGAAAGCGAATAATCAAAAAAATAATAGACCTTAGTACAACTTAAACTGAAAGCTATGAAACAGCTACTAACTGCTATCTTGGTTTTACTCATCATGCCCTCAATTGCTCAAATTTCCTACCGAATCCAAGATATTTATCCCAATTTAATGATAATAGGTCCAGATTCTGTTGGCGCTATTACCCTACCTAAAATTTACGGGGGCGACTATAAAACCACCACCACGGACGGACGGGTCATTCTTAGAAATGAGACTAGCCAAATTCATCTTTTTTATAGTCTTGTACCCGACTCTCTTCAATCTAAACCTTTGGCATTACAAGCCGATCAACTCTTAAAAGAAAGTATTCCAAGCAATGCCCAAATAAACTCTTCATTTTATAAAACTTCCAGTCCTCTAACGGGTCTACCCTATTTTAGAAAGGGTATAAAAATTACCAATGCTAATGGTCAAACTTTAGAATTTGGCGTGGCCGCTTATTACCATCCCGACTATCGCCTATTTGCCTTTGTAATGGTCTCTGTTACAGATTCATATAGATATAGTAACACCGATTTTTTAGCACTTAACTCTTTTACATGGCTTCCTAAAGCAATGCTATACCCAGAAAATAATTTAAAAATAACCCTACCTGTAAATCTACTAGAAAAAAGTACCTTTCTTAGTGAGGAAATTGATTTTCTAAATTTAGAAGCTTTAATCTCTCAAGCATCTAATGAATTGAATACACCTAGTATTTTTATTTCTACAAGCAGCGAAGTTTGTTCTTTAGACAAAGCTCGAGATAAGCTAAGTAAAAACAAATCGCGTATTGGTCTTGACTTTAATAGGGTTTACCAATCCTACGAAACTAACTCCTTTCTTCTTCGCTCGGATGAAGACAAATATGTGTATCGTTTGGTAGTAATCACAAGCAGCAAAAACGGCAACAGTCCCTGCATAAAATCTTTATTTACCATGAAGATGGAATTTCAATACGAAGTACCTAAAAATATAGATGCCGGAGCTATTTATATCTTCTTCAATCTCGGTGGAAAAGATACGGAGCGTCTATACACTTATTACTATACCTGGATGCAATACATGGCAGCCACCATTGAAATGTAAGGAAATTTTAGTATTACTATGGCTATAGTCATCTTGCTGTAATACAAAAAGGAAGAAAAATATATTAAATAATTATTATCTTCAAACTTAGATTGTAGGCCTTTGTCTTTATCAAGTTGGAGTAAGCTTTTACCCTAAGACATGCCTAGTTAGCATGATAAAAATAAGATGATTTTTAAGCAAGTTCTTTTTCTAAGCCTACTCAGTTTCCTAAGCGCTTGCATGGGACAAACGAAGCCAGTAAATACGAATGGAAAATTTCTATTAGTTGGCGATACCGTGCAAGAATTAGCAAAGGATATCATGCTGGTTTACCAAGACAGCAAGGAGGTTTACTGGTTTGGTACTTGGCAAAATGGCGTATATAGTTACGATGGCAATTACCTCATCCATTACAGCGAAAAACATGGCTTACAGAGCAATCGCATAGACGAAATTAAAGAAGATGAGTTTGGCAATCTCTTCTTTGTAGCGCTTCACCCAACAGCAAGTATTACTAGGTTCGACGGACAAAGCTTTTCCAAAATGACACTTACCGAAAGTACAGATTGGAAGCTTCAAGACAAGGATATTTGGATTAGAAACGCCTACCAAACCGAAAAAGTAATTCGCTATGATGGAAAGATCTTTCATGAATTGACTCTTGCTAGACCAAAACATCTTCAAATGCCCTTTGAAATTTATAGTATCTATAAGGATAGTAGAGGAAATCTTTGGTTCGGTACCAACCCCCTGGGTGTATGTCGCTATGATGGCAAGTCATTTAATTGGATTACGGAAGAAGACTTGACAGAATTTCGCAACGAAGGAGCCAATGGCGTGCGTTCCATTGTAGAAGATAGCTCGGGCGACTTTTGGTTCAATACCGAATTTCGCTATGGCATTTATGATAGTTTGACTTTAAAAAGCGACAAGTTCTATACGAGAAAAGTAAGTATAGGTCCGCTAGATGGAAAAGCAAATAGTGATTTAGATGAGTATCTTTCCGCCTTAAAAGACACAAGCAATAACTTGTGGTTTGTAAGCTACTTAGATGGCGTATGGAAATATGATACTAAGCAAATTAGGCATTATGCGGTTCAAGAAAATGGAAAAAATATCTCTTTGTTCAGTATTTACCAAGACAAGTATGGCATACTATGGCTAGGATCTCATGAAAATGGAGTTTACCAGTTTAATGGCCAAAATTTCGAAAAGTTTGAACTGCCGTTTAATCTAAATTAAAACATTAAAAACCTAACCGTGATTAGCTACCAAATTGAACAAAACCTGAGTCCAGCCGAATTTAAAGAGCTTCTAATCCGCTCTACCCTAGGCGAAAGAAGACCTATAGAGGATGAAGAAACCCTTAGTAAGATGCTACAACATGCCAATTTAATTGTATGTGCTCGTGATGATAAGGGCAAACTACTTGGGATAGCACGTTCCTTAAGTGATTTTAGTTATTGCACTTATTTATCGGACTTAGCCGTTGATGAAGCCTACCAGAAACAAGGCATAGGCAAAGAGTTAATTAGACAAACCAAACTTGCTTCTGCCAAAGCCAAATTAATTCTATTATCCGCCCCAAAAGCTATAAATTATTATCCTAAAATTGGCATGACGAAATGGGAACAATGCTACGTATTAAATAATCTAGAGGACTTAAAATAACAGAAATGATCAACTACCACAACAAGGTTTTTCGTCCTATCACGAATTCTGAAAATGGTGAAACTTCCCAAGAAACGCTCTTTCTTTACCAACAAGAGGGCATGATTCTAAGCTCCGAATATTCTGGTGGAAAAATTAAAAAAGGTCATCTGCTAGGCTTAGTAGATGAAAGGGGAAATATAAGCATGCGCTATCATCAAATAAACGACAAAAATGAGCTGATGACAGGAAGCTGTTATTCCAGTCCAGAACTTTTGCCAAATGGAAAGCTACGTTTGCACGAAACTTGGCAATGGACATCGGGCGATAAATCTTCAGGACAATCCATTCTCGAGGAGCAATAAATGAAGCTTATGAGACCAATAATTCTTATGTACTCTTTGCTTTTAAGCCTTCTCCTCCTCTATTCTTGTCGAGATAAAAGCACCAAGAAGGAAATCAACTTAGAGGCTTACATGGAAATACTAGAAACTCTGGATAGTTGTTCTATTTACGATCCTAATTCCAAAATTAGCTACACGCCAGAAAACACCCGTATCTATTTTCTTGGACAAACAGAAGGTGCTAGTTTGGTACTGATTGAAAGCGAAAAAACATGCGGCTATGCTGGTAGTTGCGGTAATCGCTGTATGGTAATAAAAGACAAGTCGGAGCTTGTTTTTCAAGATTGCGCTTATGTAGAGGAGATATCCGACTCACTTTCAGAAGGCATTGCGATATTTTTTCTTAGCCATCGCGGCTATCAAACTGGGACTTTAATAAGTGAAATAACTTGGACGGGCTATAGCTTTACAAGCACTAAAGTTTCTAGAAATGACATTCCTTTTAGTGTATTGCTTCAGGTTCCTCTCGATAAAGAGGCTTGTGTAGAAACGAACTTCGACTGTTATGATATTGAGCAATTGCAAATTGAGAAACTTGTGATTGGAAACCATGAGGAGCAGGGACTTTTGGTATCTGCACCTTATTATATCTTTGATCGATCAATAGATGGCAGAGAATATTACCTATTTAAGCAAGTTGGAAGGAATGATTATAGCTTATTAAAAGTATTCCATAACACAACGGAAATCAGTTTTAGCAAGTCGGAAGAAAGCTATTATAAAATAATAACGACCGAAACAGATAGCATTACCCTACTCTCCGTACAAAAAGAATATATTTGGCAAAATGAGGGCTATGAAGAAAGGATAATCTTCGCACCCTAGCTTAGTTTTTAGATTTTTGATTCGAATTAGCTTTGTTTTAAAGTACAACAAGTGATTAATAATGTCAGGAGGAAGCTTCCAACAGCACGCGAAAGTACAGGACGAGATTTAAAGTCGGGAGGTAGCTCCCGACAGCACCTGAATATTATTTATTCAAGAAGCTAGGCACTAAGGATTACTCTTTAATGCAGGTCTTCCATAATACTACAGCAATTAGCTTTAGCAAGTCGGAAGAAAGCTATTATAAAATAATAACGACCGAAACAGATAGCAGTACCCTACTCTCCGTACAAAAAGAATATATTTGGCAAAATGAGGGCTATGAAGCCAGGTTAATCTCAGAAAAATAAGCCCAATAAATTTTGATTTGTTTGACGAACAGCAAGAGATTTATTATCGAGAGGGTGCTCCAGACAACACTTGAAAACAGCACTTGAATGAAATCCTTCGTGAAAATCTAAACTTGTGAATTTCTAAAGCAAGTTTCCGTATGGTCATTCACCAAACCAGCGGCTTGCATAAAAGCATAACAAATGGTAGCCCCTACGAAATTAAAGCCCCTTTTCTTCAAGGCTTTACTCATGGCTTCACTTTCTTTAGTTTGGGCGGGAATCGTGCTTAAATCTAGATGTTGCTTTGCAATGACCGTGTTGTTTACAAAAGACCAAATAAATTTATCGAAACTACCAAACTCCTTTTGAACTTCTAAAAAAGCTTGAGCATTTTGTCGAACGGAAAAAACTTTTAATCTATTGCGAATAATACCCGGGTTTTGTAGTATTTCTTCCAAGTTCTTATCACTAAACTGCACTAATTTATCTGCCTCGAAATTGGCAAATAGAGCCCTGTAATTTTCTCTTTTCCTCAGAATCGTAATCCAAGATAAACCCGCTTGGGCGCCTTCTAAACAAAGAAATTCAAAGAGAAGTCTATCGTCATGTATCGGTACACCCCATTCTTCATCATGATACTTTTCGTAAAGGGCATCACCATTTGCCCAAGCACAGCGATTATTTGACATCTTGCAGGCGAGCTATGTATTTACCGATAATATCAAATTCCAAATTCACCTTAGAATTGATTTCTACTTGCTTTAAGTTGGTATGTTCGTAGGTATAAGGAATAATGGCTACTTCAAAGCTTGTATTACTCACATTAAAAGCTGTTAAGCTAATACCATTGATACAGATAGAACCTTTCTCTACAATTAAATGCTCTCTGCTCGCTTCATAGCTAAAAACAAAGCGCCAACTACCCTCATTCTCTTCTTTTAAGATGCAAGTGCCCATGGCATCTACATGGCCTTGAACGATATGTCCATCAAGACGAGCATTCATTTGCATGCATCGCTCTACATTTACTATATCGCCTACTATGAGATCCTCCAAATTGGTTAAACTCAAGGTTTCGGATACGGCAGTAACTTTATAATAATCAGAATGGATATCAACCACGGTTAAGCATACACCATTATGGGCCACGCTTTGATCAATTTTAAGTTCTGGTATAAAAGCTGCATTTAAATACAAATGCAGATTGCCTAATTCTTTCTCTATTTTGACCACTGTGGCCAAACTTTCAACTATTCCTGTAAACATTTAAAGACTTTTTAAGGATCAACTACTTCGTTCGAATCAAATGAATGAAGCCACCTCCCTTATCATCATGCGGCAGCGGGAGTTTATCTATAGTTCCGTTACTTCTTCGCACGAAATAATAACCACTATACAAGTACACCCCATCATTTAGTTCCTTATTATTCTCTTGATCGGTACCATCCCAATTAATATTTGGATTTTCGGTTTGCCATACCAAATTACCCCATCTATTAAAAATCTTCATTTCAATGTGGTCAACAAAACGCCATCCTGGGAAAGGAGTAAAAACATCGTTAGCCCCATCGCCATTGGGAGTGAAAGAATTTGGCAAATTATAATAAGGACAATTTTCTACACAAATGGTGTCGCTAAATTCGCTAACATTTCCTTTCTCGTCGATGGCATTAATAATGTAACAACCCGCCAAAGTAAGATTGAGTTGGTGTATAAAAAAGCTGTCTGTAGTACTTGTCAATAAATCAAAATTGACATCATCCTCCGAATAATAGAGATTAAAGCTTACCGCATCCATATTACATAGTTCTCTACGCCAACTAATTCTATTTTGATAATTCTCGTTGGTCCAAGCTTGTCCTTGATACAATTCACAATCGTTAGAAATACTCAACTGCGGCGGGCATGGAGGAACCGTATCGATAGGAATGGCACAAGTTCTTTGCGATAAATTAATTAAGGGATTTAATAAACTTGGATTAGAGTAAGATCCTTCCGAACGTATATAATAGCAATAAGTAGTATCGTTAATTAAGCCCGTATCTAAATAACTTAGAGAGGTAGTAAGCGATATACTATCGTAAAGTCCATTGATTGAGTCTGCTCTAAAAATGGTATACTCATAATTCACCCAAGGAACATCCAATTCCCAAGTTAAACTCAAACTTTCATCGCCCACTCCAATACTTAAATAAATAGATGAAGCAATTGAAGTTAATCCCATAGTATCCAAATAGTTATTCGCATAAAAAACCACCTGATAGGAGTAAGCTAAATCCACGGTATTTAACAAAGAATCGTAAAAGAAAGTGTCTACCATGCTAGCATAACTCGTTGCAGTAAAGCTTTCAATTAATTGCAAATTAGCGCCTAGCTGCCCTTCCGAACGATACAAGTCGAAGGCATAAGGCGGCGGATTCAAGACCGTATCTAATAGGCCAGGTCCGGCTAAAGGCTTCGACCATTGCACGAAAATTAGACCTTCATTCACATCCGTTGCTTCTACAGAAACATTCGTGATTACTGGGATATCGAGTGGCAATTCTACACAAGCTTCGTTACTAGGAGCACTAAGTACTATGTCGTAAATACTACCAGCTGGAGAAGTAGGAGTTTTACCGAAATGCGCTAACAAACGATAACTATAGGTATTTCCTCTATCTACATTCAAATCTAAATAAGAATAGCTCGTAAGCTGGTCGGCTATAAGCTCATAAGCCGTATTGTCCAAACCTAAATCGCAAATACTTATATCGAAACTATCGCAGCCAATTTTACGCCATAAAGAGAAATACAAGAAATTATCGGCATCGAAACAAGCATATGGATCATCCCAAGTTAATAATACATCGTTAGATTGAACGGTGGCTTGCAAACCTGTTGGTGGCGGTGGAACTACCGTAATGAGCCAAGTTTCTAAGTCGGATAAGATGATATCGTTAACATCTGGCTCATCTTCTGCTTTAAAAACTACTTGATAAAACTGCGGTCGCACATCTTCGCATATCGTATTCCAAGTAAAAGTTGCTGTTGCCGGGTTGCCATTATTGGCGGTGAAAATTGCTCTGCTAGGATCAATTTCAAATGGCGCACCTAGGGCAGTAAGTACTACATCTTCATTATTGGGATCTTGAGCACTAAGATTAATACTAAAGGAACTACCTCCAATTATACAAGTATCTCTTAATTCGGTAATTTGGGGTGGATCATCAATAATTGCTCCTACAAATATTTCCATATCTCGAAGCATAGAACCTATGTTTCTACCATTTCTATATTCGCGAATTAGAATTGCAATGTTATATATTCCCTGCATTTGAGGCGTTGCCCAAATAATTTCTCCAGTGGTAGGGTTAATAGTGAATTGATTATTAGGTCCGGGAGGAAACTGATCTGGAAAAACGTATAAAGGCACCACATCACCGCTTCCTTCAAAGGAAGGAATTAGCTGAAAATACAAACTATCACCATCTGGATCGAAGGCATTGGGATTATGATAGAAAGTATCGTTTACATTAGCAAAATCGATAGGTGGATTGAGTAAGATAGGAGAAGAATTACTTTCAAATAATTCTGGGGGGATGTACTTTAGGGTATCTTCAAAATAAATTGGCACATCCACAGAGCCCACTCCCCCTGCAATATTTACGATATTGGCAATTCTATTCTGATCTTGCACCGATATCACATAGAAAGGTAAGGCTCCTGCATAAGTATGTATGTCGCTTATGTAAATGTTCTTCTTAATATCGTTGCCTATCAAAACACCGGTACCATTTATCCTAGGAACAGACTCTATGGTTCCATCGCCCCAATTTAAATCTAAGGAATCTCTATCAGCATTTCCACTGATATCACTTATTTTGGTATAAGTAATTATGGTTGCTCGATAAGAAAGTGGACTAATATACTCGTATAATACTTCGCCAGCTCGGTTATGTGTGGCATAAAGCTGATTTAAGCTTATAACACAGAATACAATTAAGAGAAATTTTATTAAAAGCCTTTGATTCATCGTACTTACAACGAATTTAGGAAAGATTAAGTACATTATTTTGAATTATCTCCTATTAATTTCTTGTGGCCAAGAATTCATGACAAAATTATTATAATTGGATAGCTATATTCAGTTAATTTAGGAAATACTCGGAAGCTAAAGAAGCCTTGTCGCTTATGCATAAGAATCAAATAAATAACTAGGAGACATTTAGCTTCGAAGTCAAATTTACTTTACAAAGATAGGGACTAGAAGGAAGTGGTCTGTAAATAAAAAGCCCCCTTTTTGAAGGAGGCTTTCTAATTTATAAGCTAATCTTTATTTAGCGCTGATTTCGCTAGCTAAATATAGTCGATTCATTCTTGCAATGTTCTCTAAAGAAATTCCTTTTGGACATTCGGCTTCACAAGCTCCGGTATTGGTGCAATTACCGAAACCTTCTTTGTCCATTTGAGCAACCATGTTCAATACACGCTGCTTACTTTCTACCTTACCTTGAGGTAAGAGATCTAATTGCGATACTTTTGCAGAAACGAATAACATGGCACTTGCATTTTTACAAGCGGCTACACAAGCTCCACAACCGATACAAGTAGCGGCATCAAAAGCGGCATCGGCATCGGCTTTAGGAATAGGAATGCTATTGGCGTCTTGCGTATTACCACTTGTGTTTACAGAAACATAACCACCAGCTTGAATAATACGGTCGAAAGCCCCTCTATCTACCACCAAATCCTTGATTACTGGAAAAGCGCTCGCTCTCCACGGTTCGATAGTAATGGTATCGCCATCTTTAAAACTTCTCATATGCAACTGACAAGTAGTTACTCTGTCTCCTGGACCGTGTGGCTGTCCGTTGATATACATCGAACACATCCCACAAATACCTTCTCTACAATCGTGGTCGAAAGCGACAGGCTCCTCTCCTTTTTCCACTAATTGCATGTTTAAAACATCAATCATTTCAAGGAAAGATGAGTCGGGAGATATATCACTAAGTGCATAGTCTACCATTTTACCTTTGTCACTTGCACCACTTTGGCGCCAAACTTTAAGTTTTAAATTCATGTTATTTATTTTAAGATGACTAGAAAACTAGTAAACTAGATTACTAGCCAATTTTACCATCAATTCCCTTTTGCCAAACTTTTAACTCTTTATAGCTCTTAAAATCACTCATTTCTCACTAGTCAACTATTCAACTAATCAACTAGTCCTCTATTTATAAGATCTTGTTTTCAATTCCACCTCCACAAACTCTAATTGCTCTTTATGCATTTCTGGTTCTACTCCTTCGCCTTTATACTGCCAAGCTGCAACATAAGCAAAGTTCTTGTCATCACGCAGTGCCTCGCCTTCTGCGGTTTGGTATTCCTCTCTAAAATGTCCACCACAAGATTCCTTTCTATTCAAAGCATCTTTAGCAAATAATTCACCTAACTCAATAAAGTCTGCAACTCTTCCTGCTTTTTCTAACTCCTGATTCAAGCCTTTATCGCTACCTGGTACAAAAACATCCGACCAAAACTCTTCTTTTATAGCTTGAATTTCGGCAATAGCTTCTTTTAAACCTTGCTCATTTCTTGCCATACCTACTTTATCCCACATTACTTTTCCAAGTTTTTTGTGGAAGTAATCTACTGGTTTAGAACCTTTGTTGTTTAAAAACTTATTAATACGATCTACAACTTCTTTTTCTGCAGCTACGAATTCTGGTAAATCTGTTGGTATCTTACCCGTTCTAATCTCTTTCGCTAAGTAATCTCCAATGGTATAAGGTAAAACAAAATAACCATCTGCAAGTCCTTGCATTAATGCCGAAGCTCCTAATCTATTTGCTCCGTGATCGGAGAAATTAGCTTCACCAATAGCATAAAGACCATTTACTGTGGTCATTAAATTATAATCTACCCAAGTTCCTCCCATAGTGTAATGCACTGCTGGATAAATCATCATTGGAGTCTCATAAGGATTCTGGTCTACAATCTTTTCGTACATTTCGAAAAGGTTACCATATTTCTCTTTTACTACTTCCTTACCCAATCTAGTTACTTCTTCCGTATTCGATTCTGCAATACCATGCAATCTCGCCTGAACTTTACCATAACGTTGAATAGCCGATGCAAAATCTAAGTAAACTGCTTCGCCTGTTTTATTCACTCCAAAGCCAGCATCACATCTTTCTTTAGCGGCACGAGAAGCCACATCACGCGGTACTAAGTTACCGAAAGCAGGATATCTTCTTTCTAAGTAATAATCTCTCCTATCTTCTGGAATATCGGTAGGCTTCAGACTTCCATTTCTTACTTTCTCTGCATCTTCTTTATGTAAAGGCACCCAAATTCTACCATCATTTCTCAATGACTCCGACATTAAAGTCAACTTACTTTGATGATCGCCACTTCTTGGAATACAAGTTGGATGGATTTGAGTATAGCAAGGATTTGCAAAGAAAGCACCTCTTTTATAAGCTTTCCAAGAGGCTGTAACATTACTTCCCATAGCATTAGTAGATAAGAAGAAAACATTACCATAACCACCACTTGCTAGAACAACTGCGTGAGCTGAATGTCTTTCAATTTCTCCAGTAATTAAGTTTCTTGCAATAATTCCTCTAGCTTTTCCATCAACCACAACAACATCCAACATCTCATGTCGGTTATACATTTGAACCTTTCCAATGGCTATTTGTCGACTTAAAGCAGAATACGCTCCTAGTAATAATTGCTGTCCTGTTTGTCCCGCTGCATAAAATGTTCTTGACACTAATACCCCACCGAAAGAACGGTTATCTAACAATCCTCCATATTCTCTTGCAAAAGGAACGCCTTGCGCAACGCATTGGTCGATGATATTTCCAGATACCTCAGCCAAACGATGCACATTTGCTTCACGACTTCTATAATCCCCACCTTTTACAGTATCATAAAATAAACGAAACACAGAATCTCCATCACCTTGATAGTTTTTTGCTGCATTAATTCCACCTTGAGCAGCTATGGAGTGCGCTCTTCTTGGACTATCTTGAAAACAAAAAGTTTTAACATTGTATCCAAGTTCGCCAAGAGTTGCAGAAGCAGATGCTCCCGCTAAGCCTGTTCCAACAACAATAACATCTATTCCTCTCTTATTGGCAGGGTTAACTAAGTCGATATGTTCTTTGTAGTTTTCCCACTTCTCACTCATTTTACCCTCAGGTATATTTGAATTTAACACGCTCATATTATTAAGTGAATTTTAGTTGAATAAAAAATGATAAAAAGCAATGAAAACAAAACCAGCTGGAAGAATCACGCTATAGAAAAAACCAATTTTCTTAATTATCGGAGTATATTTTGGATGATTGGCTCCAACACTTTGAAAAGCAGATTGGAAACCATGAGCTGTATGTAAGCCCAAGAATACAAAAGCCAAACAATAAATCAGTACTCTTCCTATGTTTTGGAACTTGGCCACTAGTTCCTCATGGTAACGCAACTCGCCAGCAGCATTCAAACCAGTCATATCACCTTGAAGATATTTAACACTCATTTCATGCCACCAAAAATCGTACATGTGTAAGGCAAGAAAGATTAAAATAGTTAATCCAGATATAATCATATTCTTGCTTAAAAAAGAACCACCACTTGTAGAAGCCCCATAGTACTTAACTGGACGAGCATTTCTATTGTGAATTTCCAACAAGAAAGCCATAACGAAATGAAAAACAATTCCAAAAATCAATACGGGTTGCAAGATGCCCTGAACCAAGAAATTAGTCCCCATAAACTGAGAAACTTCATTGAAGGTGTTTGGACTTAGTACAGATAAGATATTAATTGAAAAGTGCTGAAGCAAAAAAATCATCAGGAAAAACCCCGAAAGTGCCATTAAAAACTTTCTACCAATAGAGGATAATTTTGACATAAATCTAATTTTTAGCAAAGGTAATTCATCAATAATTAGTAATCAAGCTAAAAGTAAGTTTATCAACATTTAGAACCTGTCTAAATAGACGCCTTACTCTTACCATAATAAACAACTAAGTTACTCAATAGTTTAAGAAAATCAGGACAAAATTGGAGACTTACTTGTTTACCGTATTACAAATAATAGCCCTGTACTTAAATTAGCAACAAAGCTCAAGAACAGTCCTAAAATTTGGCTAAATACTCGTCTAGATTGATGCTTTCAGTCAGATTCAATTTCTTACGCACTCTAGCTTTTGCTTTTTTCACACTATCTGGAGCGATGTTAAGCATGGAGGCTATTTCCTTTTGCGAATAAGATAATTTCATCAGCGTGAGTAGGCGCACATCCGATTTTTTCAAATTGGGATGTTCAGACAGCAAATGGTCTAAGAATACTGGATTGAGCTGTTTAAACTTCGCTTTAAATTCTTGCCAATCCCCTTCTTTTTCCAAGGAATTCTCTAAAAGATGCAAAATGCCTACTAAATCCGACTTTTCTATTCCCGTTTTATTGGCTATTATTTTATTCTTTTCTTCCAACTCTATAGCAATATCCTTTAGTTCCTCTTCAATTTTCTTAGATTTTAGAATACCTTTTTTGGTTAGGATGGCGATAAAATAAGTGAAACCGATAAATTCAATGATAGTTCCTAATTTAATATACACAAAGGGTTCCCCTGGCAGATTTTGAAAATGGCCGTCTATCAGTCCCAAGGAAATGAATAGCAAAAAGAAAGAAAGCGAAATCAAATAATAGCGGAGTGCCAATCTTTTTGCTTTTCTAGAAACGATGACCATTCCCAAAATTAGAAGCAACCACAGTGATGAAATTATATTTTCGAAGTAATGTAAATGGCTGATAGAACTATTGTAAAAAAGAAACTGATACAAAGTAGTTCCTCCTAAAACCACAAATAATAGAGCCTTTATCGCTTTATAGTAGCTAGGAGAAACTTGCTCAATACTCAAAAATTTAGAAGTGTAAAGAATTAAGGCTAAAACCCAGATTCTCAAAGAGATAAAAATAAAGTGATCGATGGTAAGATGCTTAATTTCAAGATTTAGTAAATGTCCACCTAAACCTAAATACAAAACAAAGGTTGCCATTATGTAGAAAGAGTAATAAAGATATATTTCACTTCTAGATATGCTCCATTGATAAAAATTAAAAAAGAATAAACAAACGATTATTCCTAAAAATGCCACCCTCCAAATCATACTTTCCTTAACAAAAATGGAGTATTTGGTAGTGCTAATTAGCTTCGGACTAGCATCCAAAGAGCGGCCATCATTGTTGGTTTCAATAATATAACTGGCACTTTCATTTGGCTCTAAATCAATTTTGAAGTTTGGGTTAGTAAAATTAAAGGTTCGGTGATCTCTTACTTCATTATTTTCTATATTCTGAACGAGTTTGTAGGCTTGTAAAATGGTATCCCATTTATAAAAATAATAGTTTCTATTAATCCTATCATTATTAAAAACCATGTAAGAATTTTCTTCATCTGTATTTTTAATATCTAGTTTGACATAGAGCTTACCTTTAAAAAATCCCAAATTTAAATCCTCAAAATCTACAAAATTTAATTCCTCTACCCGATCTAAATCATATGCAGGGTTTATCACTACGCTAAACTTGTGCTCGACTTCTGCTTCTGTAATATCTGAGCAAGAAGAAAACAAAACGCTACTACCTAAGGCAGTGAGTATCAGGTATAATATGTTACTTAAACTTCTAATAGTGAAAAAAGTTTGCTTAGAGATTTCCTTAGGAAAAGTCTA
>JACJYT010000006.1 GCA_020635975.1 Chitinophagales bacterium | reverse complement strand
TTTACTATGCCAAGCTTCATGGTAAAATAGCTTTTTACAAATTAAAGTAAATCAAGCACTAAATAAGCTTAAATAGTTAAAAACGTCGAAAGATCTTGGAGCCAGTAAAATAGAATAATGGGTTTAAGAAATCGATACTTATATAAAGGATACAATATATTTTTTATAACAACGACATGTTATAATTGGTACAAACTATTGTCTATAAATAATAACATGAATTTGATTGCTGAAAACCTTAGATATTATGGTCAACAATATGAGGTTTCTATTCTTGCTTATGTCGTTATGCCAAATCATATTCATATGATTCTTGATTTTAAAAGAGGAAGCGATAGAATTGCTTTTATGAGAGACTTTAAGAAGTATACTTCAACTAAGATTAGAAAGGAAATTGAATTACATGAGCCGGAAATGCTAAAAAAATACTCTATTCAAAGGGTAAACAGAAATTCAAGATATGGCAAGATAGATTTGACGAATTGTTTATAATAAGTCAAGATTTGTTTGAAGCTAAGATGCTATATATTCATAACAACCCAATTCAAGAACATTGGTCCTTAGTGGAGGAACCTGAAGATTATTTATATAGTAGTGCTTCGTTTTACAATCGGGAAGAAGTGAATATTCTACCTCTTGTGCATTATAAGGATGTTTTTTAAGTAATAGTATCAATATATTGTAGCAGATATGTCGGAAGGAAGCTTCCGACAGCACGAGAAGATCTCCCAATAGTTCATTATCTTGATTTTATCGCTTAAGTTAATGTACGAATAGTATTCAGTAATGTCGGGAGGAAACTCCCTACAACACGGGAATATTGTTGCAGATATGTCGGAAGGAAGCTTCCGACAGCACGGGAATTGTAGCAGATATGTCGGAAGGAAGCTTCCGACAGCACGAGACCTTCGGAATAATCCTAGAAGGAACTTTCTTTAAATACTCATGCCAAAGCTTGCCGTATTTAGCTGCACAACGCTTATCGTCGTCCATTTGGCGTGGGAATAATTTTAACTGGGTAAATCTTAAAAAATATATGAGTATTCTGGTATTTATTTTTTAACTATTCTTACTATCGCAGCTTTATCTCCTGCTTGAATTTGTAGCAAGTAAACTCCACTAGTTTCAGTAATATCTAATTTTAAAAATCTGCTTTCTGCAAAAGAACTTTCTGAAAGTAATCTACCACTCAAATCTCTCAGTTGAGCTTTCACTTCTATATAGCTTTCCCCTAAGTCAATGGATAGCTGTCCAAGCGTTGGGTTAGGATAAACTACGAACTCATTACCAAAACTATTTTCAAGAATACCTAGGCCACTTATGTTGTAACATAAAGACGTGTCTATACAAGAACCATTAGAAATAATTACGGCATAGTCTCCATTGCTAGTAGCAGTATAGCTTTGCAATTCGGCTGTAGGGATAATTGTGTAAGTCGGACAACTAAGCCATTGGTAGCTTGCACCAGCTTGATCTGCGCTCAATGTTGCACCAGCTTGACTAAGAGATAAGTTGAGAGTATCTATGGTAAGATTAATAGTAATAATACTATCGCAGCCAGATGAATTTGTAATGGTATCTGAATAGGTTCCGCTATTAGACCAAGAATAAACGCCACTAGGGGATGTGTAGCTAGAACAAGCACTTGGACTAATGGTGCTGCTAGTATTGTTGTTAATACTTAGGTTGATAGAAATAATACTATCACAACCAAGAGCATTCACTAAAGTATCGCTATAGTTGCCGCTTGCAGTCCATGTATAATTACCGCTTGGTGAAGTATAGCTTCCGCAAACAACAGGAGAGATGGCACTACTAGAACTGTTGAGTATTGTTAAGCTAATAGTGATGATACTATCACAGCCAACAGAATTAGAAATAGTGTCGAAGTATGTGTTGCTGGAATTCCAAGTATAATTTCCGCTAGGTGAGTTATAGCTATTACAGCTGGTAATGCTTATAGTGGAGAAGGTGGGTAAACAGAATACTCGTACGTGTCCAGAATTATCTCCATTTCCATCATTATTTCTTGCTGCAACAGCTAATGTGCTTGCATCCGACATACTAATTGCATTTCCGCATTGATCCCCTGCTGCTTCACCATCAATATCTTGTCCAATTTGAAGCCAAGAGCTTCCGTTCCAAGAATACACGCGTGCCTGTCCAGAGGAAATTCCATTGTCGTCATTACCTACTGCTCCAATGGCAATAGTATTAGAGTCTGGCATGCTTACTGCACTCCCTGATCTATCTTCTGCTGCCTCACCATCAATATCTTGTCCCTTCTGAACCCAAAGATTGCCGTCCCAAGTATAAATCCTTGCATGTCCAGCTCTCAGCGCGCTACCACTATTATAAAATGCACCTATCGCTAGTGTAAAGGCATCGGGCATACTAATAGATCTACCGGATTGATCTCCTGAACTTTCACCATTTATATCTTGTCCTAATTGTTGCCATGAAGTTCCGTTAAAACTATATACTCTCACTTGCCCTGCCTCAAATCCGTTATCGTTGTTTAGTGGTGCACCAATAGCAACCATATTGGGATTGGGCATGCTCACCACAAACCCAGATTCTTCACCTAAAGCTTCTCCATCAATATCTTGTCCTTTTTGAATCCAGTCATTGTTGTTCCATTCGTATATTCTAACATGACCAGCATCAACTGCAAAATCGCTATTTCCAGTAGCTCCAATGGCGACAGTATTGGCATCTGGCATACTTACTGAATATCCCGAATTATCCCCGGAAAACTCTCCATCTATATCCTGACCTTTTTGTACCCAATTAATCCCATTCCAAGAAAAAACTCTTACGTGACCTGAATTTAGCCCATTGTCACTGTTGTTAATTGAGCCTATTGCTACCGTATTAGAGTCAGGCATACTTACAGCAAATCCTGAACCATCAAAAGCATTTTCTCCATCAATATCTTGTCCCTTTTGCACCCAAGAATTATTGAACCAACGATAAACTCTTACCTGTCCCGATCCAGTTCCGTTTCCGTTATTATTTCTAGCTCCAATGGCTAGTGTATTAGCATCTGGCATACTAATCGATTGGCCAGATTGATCACTTATTGCTTCGCCATCAATATCTTGCCCTTTTTGGCTTTGAGCTGAAGAGTTTGAAAGTATTACTATAGCCAGGAAAAGGAATAAAATTTTTTTCATTTTATCATGTTTTTAGGGTCTTAAATTCTAATATGTATTTCTACTTCCTTCTAAAAAACTATCCGCACTTGTAACAAAAAAACAAACAAAACGACTTCAATTAGAAAGTAGGTATCTACGAAGTTAATAAGTTCTAAAAGAAAATATAATGATATTTCTCAACTCAAAAGGTGATATCAATCAGATCTTTCCTGAAGGGTAAAAGATAAGATAAGTAGGAACTTTTCGTGCTTTCGGGAGCTAGTTCACTGTGTCATGGTATATTATTCAAACCATCACTATAATGAGAAACTAATTGGAGAGGTAGGCTTGTGTTCTGAAAACGAAGTAAAATGCCCAGCCAAAACAAGTCGAACAGTCGCATATCGAAAAATCGAATAGTAGAACAATCTAAATTCTAAAATCTCATTACTCAATATTATTTTTCGTGCTGTCCTTGAAATTTTTTAAAATCAAATCTCAAGGACAGCACGGGGAATAGTATCAATATATTGTTGCAGATATGTCGGAAGGAAGCTTCCGACAGCACGGGAATTTCCCGCACGTTCCGGATTCAGAGGTTAAAATCTCTGCCTGCGCTTTTAGCTGTAAACCTTTCTAATAAACCTTCGGAATAATCCTTGAAGGAACTTTCTTTAAATACTCATCCCAAAGCTTGCCGTATTTAGCTGCGCAGCGTTTATCGTCGTCCATTTGGCGAGGGAATAATAAGGCAACATAATATAGCGGGTATAACCAAGGCCAAGGTGTTGCTAGCAATCCAACCGCCAATACAATGCCGGTTGCCATCCCTATTTCGCCTAAATAGTTAATGTGTCTGCTTAAGCCCCAAAACCCGTTTACCAATAAGGTTCTTTTGCCATCGCTAATGGTTTCTGGTTTTATGCCTAG
Organism: Chitinophagales bacterium; assembly: GCA_020635975.1. Taxonomy (GTDB): domain Bacteria; phylum Bacteroidota; class Bacteroidia; order Chitinophagales; family UBA8649; genus JAFMKE01. The sequence continues at coordinate 160,396 of JACJYT010000006.1, read as the reverse complement.
GAAGCTTTTATTAGGATCTTTCTTAAAGAAATACTTCTGCATATTTGCTCCTCTTGCCAAAGCCCAACTCGCAAAGAAAACCAAGACCCCAAGTGCCATCAAAATCTTGCTTTGGTTGGGGTTCGCCATGCTTGCAGTCGACCAAAAAGGAATGGTGTAGAAGAAAGGGTAGAAAGCTATGCAACCCCAGCCTAATTTGAAACCAACTCGTTCCGCAAAGAAATCGTAGGTGTATAAATGCACTTCTTCAAAGGTCAAATAGTCTAATACGAAATAAGTTAAGAGGGCAGTAGCCACATAAAGTCCGTAGTTTGCTTCTGCACCAAAAGTAAGATGATGATGCGCTGCAAAGCTCAAAATATTTATTTCTAGCAAAATAGCTCCGATTAAATAAAGATACATTTTTGCGTCTACGCGACCTTCCCATAATTGTGGATTCTCTAATCTCCCCAAATAAAAATCGGCTAAAAAAGAATCTTTAACCTTAGGAAAGGGAAGCACTAAGGCAAAGGAGAATGCTAGTCCGAAGAAAATAGCACCAGCTAAAGCATACCAGCGCACTAGGTAGAAATAGTCCCAAGGAATAAGCTCGAAATAAGCCAAAGCCGCCCAAGTAGCAATGCTCAAGAAAAGTACAATTAGTCCGTTTAAGCGATAGCGAAGTTTTTCATCGCTATTAGTTTTCGTTACATAACCTGTTACCCAACGAGCAGGGACCAAAAGATGTAAAACAAAGATGTAGAGGTAAACGATACCTGGGGATAGAAAGGCTAAAAATTGTTCCATTGGATTGCTTTGAATTACGAATTTAAACAAAAAATGAAAGTAATTGTTTGTCGCATAGTCCAAGTCGAGCAAGCTGTACTAGCTAATCGTGTGCTATATATTGAACTCCGGCTTCAATCAAGACATCCAAGAAATTATTTTTTGGAGGAACCGGGCAAGAATAGTTATCGCTATATGCGCAATACGGATTGTAAGCTTTATTGAAATTAAGTACTACCATTTCTTGCTCAGGTATGGTAAAATCTAAGTAGCGACCGCCACCATAAGTGCTTTCTCCATTACTTAGATCGGTAAAAGGCAGGAAGAGGTAGTCTTCTAGTCCAGGTACTTTTATTAAGTCCGGACTTTGATAAAGCGTTAGTTCTAATTCTTTTCCTTGCAGGGTGAAATATAATTTACCATAAATAATATAAGCAGGCATTCTAGCTGTTGAGCTTTCCATAATGGCAACTTTCTTCTTTTTGAACTTTTCAAAACGAGCTTCTACAACAAAATCTAAATCAATAGGGAAGAAGGGGAGACTGTCGAAATTGGCTAAGTCAGCTTCATCTAGCGGACTGGTTTCTGCATGAGCATATTCATGATTCAACTCTGCTTGATAAGTCTTGGCTTCTTGATAATTAGTCAAAGAATCCATCTGAGCATAGCTTAGTCCACTTAAAAAGATGGTGAATATTAATAGCTTTATTTTCATTCTTCTCCAACTAAACTTAAGGCTTCTTTAATGTAGATGCTCAAGTTATCTTCCACTACACCACCTCCTGTAGTTTTGCCTAAACGAACAACGATTAAATCGTGCTGAGGCACTACAATAATAAATTGCCCTAAGTGGCCACGGAAATAATAGTAGGGTTCTCCCTCATAGCTTCCCAACCAAGTAGCATAGCCATAATTATCTACAAATTTCGGTGTATGCATCAAATAGATAAAGCTACTATCTACGATTTCTTGCTCCATCCATTTGCCATTTTGCAACATCAATTGACCAAGTTTGGCAAAGTTTTGAGCATTAGTGTTTAAGCAGCAATAGCCTAATTCCATGCCGCTATCATCTAAATGCCATAAGGCATCTGCATTCATTCCTAAGGGTTTCCAAATTTTATTGCTGAGGTAAGCACTCAGAGTCATTTCTGGATTTTTGGCTTGTAAAGCTCTAGAAATTAAAATAGCTAATAACTGGGTAGAGGCACTAGAATAGTAGAAATAATTGTCTACTTCATGACTAAAATCTCTGTTTACCAAAAAATCTACCACATCATCGCCGTAGTATAATTGTACCGTTGGACTAAAAGGATTGTAATAGCTTTCGTCCCAATTATAGCCCGAAGACATGGAAGAAAGAGAACCTATCGTTGCTTCAGAGCCTAAGGGATCGTCTTGAAACTCCGGTAAAAAATCTACCAATTTTTGGTCGATACTTTCTATATAGCCATCTTGAATAGCAATGCCAAGTAGAAGGGTCACTACCGTTTTTGCCATCGAAAAAGAATTCGTTTTACTTCTATCGTTATAGCCATCAAAATAGCTTTCGCAAACTAACTCGCCATGATGAGCTACGAGATAGGCTACTGCATCATTTTTTTCAAGGTAAGAGGAAAATTCATCGCTTAAATGCACCTTGCCATATTCTGCACTTAAGGGCCAAGGAGTTTCCGCTCCAGCTTCTATAATTCTAGTTTTAAAATATTGATGATCGTCTATATTAGCGGTTGGATTACCCTTTAAATAGGTTCTAGCAATGCCGGTTAAAATAAAATCATTGCCAGTGAGGTAGAGCCAAGCAAAAGGAAGTAAAAGGAGAATTAAGAGGAATAGGAGTATTTTTTTCATAAGCGTAATTAGGTTTAATTTCTTCTCACCACACTGTTTGCCATCGCAGCTTCTTTTTTCTGCTCGTCGGTGTTTACCTCGTGGTATTGGGCAACTAAATCGGCAACTATATCTTTTACTGGTCGAATAGCTTTGGTATATTCTATAGAAGGACCAGCACACCAAACGGTTTCGTAGGTAGAATTAAAAGCAGCTTTTTCTACCGCTTTCATTCCTTTGTAGAACGTAAGCATTTTTACATACTTCTTCAATTTCTTATTCGAACTTAAAAGCTTTTCAAACCAATTTTGTTTCGTCCCCACTTTTTGAACATAAGGCGTATTGATTACTGTGCATGGAGATCCTGAAATTTTAGTAGTAAGAACTATGTCTTTTGCGCCATAATCAACGCAAGCTTGCTTATATTCTTGCGAAACAGGAGCTTCTGGAGTAGCAATAAAGATGCTTCCCATACTAACCCCAACGGCACCGTCGGTATGGATTCTTTTCCAAATTCCTGCCCCGTCGCCAACGCCACCTGCAGAAATAACTGGAATCTTAACATTTTCTCTTAAAAGAGGAATTAACTCTGTACTTAGCATAGGTCCGGCATGTCCACCTGCTTCTTTATTCACTGCAATAACTGCATCTGCGCCAAGACTCTCTACCTTTTTGGCGTAAGCAACATCTACAACGTCACAAAACACTTTGATGCCATGAGGTTTGCAAGCTTGGATTACTTCTTCTGGAGAACCTAAAGAGGTAATAATGAAATCAACTTTCATTTCTACACAAGTAGCTAGCTGACGCTTGTAATGAATATTCGATTTATTTACTATTAAGTTAATTCCAATTGGACCGCTAACTGCAGCTCGTATTTTTTGGAGACCAGCACGCATTTGCTCGTCGGTTCTCCAATTTAAAGCAGGAATACAAGGTGCAATGCCAGCTTTAATTGCTTCTATACTCATTTCTTCATTACTCACTAAAAACATTGGAGCTAAAATGATAGGATATTTAATTCCTAGCATTTCTGTAAGTGCAGTTTTAATCTCTTTCATAAGGCTGCAAAAGTAAATAAATTTTCAGACAGAGGGGGGGGTAATTTTGAATTTTGAATTTTGAGTTTTGAGTTTTGAGTTTTGAATTTTGAGTTTTGAATGATTGATTGAATAATAGAATTTTAAGGGGAGGCTTTAGTATCCAAACATATTGTAAAGTTCTTCTTCACTCATTTCATTTATTTTTTCGAGTTCTTGTACTTTATCGTTAATCATTTTTATTACCTGACTTGGATCAATTTCAGCATAATTGAAGCTATCCAGTGTAACAACTCCTTCGAGCTTAAAGCTTTCGTCTCCTCTTGTGCCGTAAACATCTATACTTTTAGATCGGATATCAGATGCAGGAATTACCACAATGCCTTGACTATTAGTTACTCCTTTACCATTCGTGTTGCACAAGCAAGCTATTTGAATATTCCATCCAGGTGCTGGACTACTTCCATTAGATAATTTTAAGGTAATTCCTGTTCCTGATTGCGGAGCAGAAGGGCTTGGACTATTTAAACTAGTTTGAATAAAGTCGGAATTATTAGTATTTGTGTTACTTGTATTGCCAAAGCTAGTATTGCTAGAAGTGTTTGTTGATATTACATTGTTCTGAAAAACATCTGTTGAGTAGGAAGTAGTTTTGCTTCCATCGCCCGTGGCTGCATCGAAGTTATTCTTTGACTCCGAATTCATTTGCTGAATTTTATTCAGGGCTGCCATATTATCATCTGCAGCACTTTTGGCTTTTTGCTCTTGTACAAACGCCTCTCTAGTAGCATTTGCTTGTTCCATAAGTTCTTGGGCTGTTGGTCCAGAACCTGTAGACATCGCAGGAAGTAATTTGATATCATAGGCCCCTTTCTTATTAATAAAAACCTTGTACGTTGCTGTTAAGGCATTTTCAGGTAGAGCAATTTTTTTTGTAATAATTGTGCCATCAACTAGCTTCACCTCTAAAGGAGTAAAACCAATATTTGTAGAAAATTCCACTTGGTTCGCTGGGGAAGGGTTAAGAATGGCATTGAGTTTTTTAAGTGTAAAACATTCTCCATTTTCACTGAAAATCGTTACTCGAACTGTTCCTGAATAATTAGAGCTAACAAAAGGAGCACAATCTTGGGCTTTTAACGGAAACAAAAAGAATAAACTACATAGGAAAATAACGTATGGAATATAGGTTTTCATATTTATTATTTTAGGTGTTAAATCAAAGATAATTTATTTTTGTCACCTGTAATGCAGAATTTCACTCTACTAGAACAGCTCTTTAGCAGAATTTTGTCAGAAACTTGTATTATCAAGTAAAGTGGAAGCTTTGAATTCCCTTTTTTTTGATTGGCAGTCATTTTTATTAACTTTAGGAAAACAAAAACACTTATGAAATCATTTATACTTTCCTTTTTTACTGCTTTCTTTTTCTATTCTTTCAGTGTGGCGCAATGTCCTGTTGGAGAAATGGAGGTGACTCTTGAAATTAGCACAGATAATTGGGGTTACGAGACCTATTGGAATTTAGTGCCATCGGGAAATGCATGTGGTGTAGGAACCCTGTATTCTGGTGGAAATAGTTTTCAAGTAGGCTGTAGTGGCGGGGGGCAGCGAGATGCCACCGTGGGAAATGGCTACGGAGATAATATCACAATTACAGAAGGTCCTTTCTGCTTAAGCGCTGGGGCTTATTTTGATATTCATATTATTGATGATTATGGAGATGGCGGACCAAATTTTGTGGTGAAGGTCAATGGTTTTGAAATGATGCAATTTGCAGCTAGCGGATCAGCAACCTCATTAACTTTTCAAGTGGCTGAACCTCCACAATTAGATTTATCGACTCATCATAATTTCGTTTTTGATTATACAATACTTGGGGATGTAGATATTAAAGCGGAGTTTATGAATATGGGACAAAGTAATATTACATCTTTCGATTTTAATTATGCCATAGAGGGTGGGGCTACAGAGACTTATTCACTGAGTGGTTTAAATATTCCGAGAGGAGAAGAAGTTGAGTTTACTCACCCTATTCTTTGGAATGCAAGTGCAACTGGCTGGTTTGATGTGGATGTATGGGTATCTAATGTTAATGGGCAAGTAAGCGATGATAACCTAAGTAATGATCATAATGTGAAATCAGTAAATATTTCTATTCCGCAACCAGATATTTTGAATTCTTATATCACAGAACCATATACAATAGAAGAGATTGCAAATTCTTCTGATCAAGTGAATCATCCAAGAGATTTGGATTTTCATCCTCAGCTTTCTAAAAAGGAATTGTGGATTGTGAATAAAGGAACAGAGGCTACTGGGGGCAGCACAGTAAGCTTGAGTAATGCTGGAGAACCCAACCAAGTAGCGAATTATGTTCAGGATGGCAATGCATGGCACTTTCTATCTTTACCTACAGCCATAGCATTTGGTGAAAATGGAAATTGGGCGAATTCTACAGGCGTTTTAGATGCCAATCATAACGGGGGTACATTTACAGGACCAGCATTATGGAGTAGTGATTTTTCTATTTATGGAGTTATTGGAAATCCTCCAACTGCAGATTATAATGGAAGTCATTTAGATATGTTACATGGCAGCCCTTTATGCATGGGAATAGCTCATGTAGAATATAACACCTACTTTGTATATGATTCCTATAATAAGGAAATAGTGAAGTATGCCTTCAACAGTGACCATGGACCAGGAAAAGACGACCATGATAATGGAGAAATTTATCGATATAGTGAAGTTTTTGTAGAAAGAGACGGAATTGAAATTCCTAATCATATGATTGTAGATAAAGCAACGGGATGGATGTATTTTGCTGACCATAAGAACTCTAGAGTTGTGAGAATGGATATTAATTCTGGTACTATCTCAAATCCTAATCTTCCTGAAATAAACGAAACTTTAGCTGTGCATGCAGAAGTAACAGGTGTAGATTTTGGCACCTATATTTCAACTGGTCTTACTACGCCTTGTGGTATAGATTTATTGGGAAATAAATTAATCGTTGGCGATTATGCTAATGGGGATATTTTACTTTACGATATTTCAAACAGCACACCAACACTTCTAACAACTATAAACACTGGTGCTACAGGTTTAATGGGGATTAAAATAGGACCAGAAGGTAGAATTTGGTATGTTGATGCCGAAGAGAATACGGTGAATAAAATTAATGTTACTGCTGTTATAGATACTTCTACAAGTATTACTGATCAGGAATTGGCCGATAAGGTAAGTGTTTACCCTAATCCAACTATTAATAATGTTAATGTAGTTTTACCTTTAGAAAGTTATGGTGAATTTGAAATAAATTTATATAACTCACTTGGCGCCAGAATTGCTGGATACCTTAAAATTAATGAAAGCAAGTTAAGCATTAATCTTTCAAATTTCGAAACCGGAATTTACTTCTTAGAAGTGAAAACTGAAACTAGTAAAACGCTTAAAAAAATAGTTAAGGAGTAATAACGACGTATTGTTTAATTTTTTATAAATCGTCCAATCGCTTTCTCTTTGATTCTAGGTTTTTACGGAATTTCGACAAGGATATTTTTTCAATTTCCTTGAATTGTTTACTGAAATGAGATAAGCTTTTATAAGCTAATTTGTATGCAATAGCTTCCAAGGAAAGTTGATTGTATTGAATCAACTCTTTTGCTTTTTCAATTTTATGCAAAATGAGATACTTCTCCAATGTTGTGTCAGTTTCATTGGAGAAGTTTCTACTGATTTTTTGGTAATTTTCTTGTAACTCATTTTCTAGCCAAACTGAGTTGGTCAACAAAGGGTTCTCTTCTAGAAGGTGTACCAATTTAACAATGGCAGCTTTCGTTTTCTCTACTAAAATTTCTTCTTTGGATTTAACTAAATCAAAACCTCGATTTTGAAGTTTTTCTTGAAGTGCTTCTTCAAAGAAATGATCAGGTATAAGGGTTTCTACAACACCTAATTCAACTTTAGTGTCCTTTAAGTCCATGCTCGCAAATACTTCTTCAACGGCTTCAACGCACCTTTGACAAACCATGTTACGAATAATATATGTTTTAGATTTCATGCTCTTTACAATTTAAAATCTTTAATCGTTATGTCCTTCGTGATCTTCCATCTGAAGATTTCCGTTCTCTTGATACTCCATATTACATACTGGACAATTTCCTGGAGTTTCACTTCCACTGCCTTCGCAATGCATTGGACATACATATGCAGAAGTGTATTCTTTTCCTAATTCAGTACTTTCTTCTATACCAACTTCAAGGTTTTCTTCAGTGTTTTGTTCGGTCGAATTGCTATTGCAAGATGACAATAGAAAATCCATTGATAGTAGGACAATTAACAAGTAAGTGATTTTTGAATTTTTCATAATTTAAAATTTTGAGTTAAATAAATAATTTAAGGATTTTGAATCCCTTAAAATTCTATACGATTTTAATAATTTTCATCTATCGTATCTTGGGTTTGACCACAACTCAGCATGGCATCTCCAAAATACGGATTTTTAATAGATAATTCTTTACTGATCCAATCTGCACCATTATTTTTGTTTGCCATTGGGCAATGTTGAATGTAATAAGCGCCTTCCTCTACGCCATATACTTTTAAGCTGGTAATTAAAGCTTGGCTTAGAAAGTCAAATTGACTTCTTTGTTTTTCTAAGTCGTTTAAACTTGAAATTTCAACAATGTGCGAATTCATCAATTCTTGCAGTCCCATCCAAAACGTATGGGCATTTCCTTTAAGAAGTAACATGTCTACAGCCTTTAATTTAATACTGAATTGACCTGCTTGTTTTGCCGTCAAAGAGCTGTTAGAAGCCACTAATGCATCTTTTATATTCAGATATGCAAGTGTTAAATCTTCCAGTTGAGTTTTAAATTCACTAGGAGTATCTTTTGTGTAATCTGGAAGACTATTTTCTACAACACTACTTACTTTAATATTTCGATTCATCATACTGGCTTGATTGTTAAGTTGTGCCGCCGCATCTATAACAAAGGCCCCATATACAACCACCTCGTCGCCATTTTCTAATCCTTTTTTCACCTCATAAGAATCTCCTTTCGCCTCGCCTAAACTTATCTCTTTGAATTCATAAGACGGAATGTTAGTGTTAGGAATTTTAAGGTAAACTACAGATCGTTCACCCGTATATAATACTGCAGATTTCGGGATAGTAATTGAAGAAGCGCTTTTTGTAGTTTGTGTACTTTTAATCAAACCAGAAACAAACATTTCAGGTTTTAATAGTTTGCTTGAATTGTTGACTTCTGCTCTAACTATTGCCACTCTGGTGGCTGCGTTAATGGTGGGCTCAATAAAAGCTATTTTGGCATTAAAAGTTTTGTTCGAAATAGAAGGGGTTGAAAATTCAATTTCGGCACCTAAAGAAATTTTAGATAAATCACTTTCATAGACGTCAAATTGAACCCAGAGTTTATCTAAATTTTGAAGATTGAAAAGAACATCTCCAAGCTTTACATAGTCGCCAACTGTAACTTTTTTAAGCATTACCACGCCAGATTGATCGGAGTAAATGGTGAAATTTTCAATGATAGTTTCTGTATCTAAAACTTTATCAATAAACTTATCATCCACCTTCCAGTACTTCAGTTTATTTTTTGCTGCCTGTAAAATTTCAGGGCTTATAGTTATCAATTTTTTCGCCTCCAATAGCTCTCGTTGAGCTGCAACTAATTCAGGGGAATAGATAGTAGCTATTCGATCTCCTTTGTTTATTTCCTCACCCGTAAAGCTTACAAATAAACGTTCAATTCTACCTGGAAGATGGGCTACTAAACTCGCTGCTTCGGTTTCATTCACTTGAATTTTACCATTGAGTTTAAGCGAACCTGAAAAAGTGTTATTTGCATCACCTACAATTATGGTTTGGATATTAGCAAGCTTAACCGCATCTTCTGTCATTTCGAAAATATAGGGATTGCTATTTGAACTAGAAGCAGCAGCTAAGGGAATTAAATCCATACCGCATATAGGGCAGGAGCCAGGTTCGTTTTGCCTGATTTGGGGATGCATAGAACAGGTCCAAATTTGAGTATTAGAATTTTCAGTTTCAGTATGGACATGGTTATCTTCATTTCCTGTTTTGGAGGAGAAGATTAAATAACCTAAAAACAAGCCAATTAAGGCAGTAACAATAGGTATTATATAGCTTAGTTTTTTCATTTTTATTTATTTTGAATTCTATTGATATATTCTTCCATTAAATCTATCTCATTCTTTTGTGCAGCTATAATATCATTGGCAAGTTGCTGTGTTTGATCATCTTCAAAATTTGTATTTTCGCTAGTAAGAATTGCAGAAGAGTGATGCGGAATCATCGCCTTCATATAACTAATGTCGTTAATGAAGCTCTGATTTCTAAGAGCAAACAAGGTGCTGAAGAACAAAAGAGTAGCAAAACCCATGATGGCTACATTTAGCTTTTTGTTTTCATACATTTTCCACATAAAGAGAAGCATAATAATCGTCATGGGGCAAATCATAAGAATTGCCATATAGGTTCTCGTAGTGCTAAGCATAATATGGTTTAACTCGACAACATTCGTAAACATTATAGCATACATGATGACGAAAGAAAGTATCATCATCAAAGCAAATTTTATATAATTAGAATTTTTCATAGTTGTAAATTTTAGTTTTTAAATATTTTGTGATCTTAGTCTTAGTGCATTAGCTATTACAGAAACAGAACTAAAACTCATCGCTAAAGCAGCAATCATAGGTGATAGAAGAATGCCAAAGAAAGGGTAAAGTAATCCTGCCGCAATAGGAATCCCGATAGAGTTATAAGCCAAAGCAAAAAATAAATTCTGTTTTATATTGCTCATTACTTTTTCACTTAAAATTCTAGCTTTAAGTATACCATTTAGGTCACCCTTTAATAGGGTTATAGAAGAACTTTCAATAGCTACATCCGTTCCCGTTCCCATAGCAATACCCACATCCGCAAGTGCAAGTGCGGGCGTGTCATTGATGCCATCTCCAGCCATTGCCACTTTTTTACCAGTAGCTTGTAGCTCAGCTACTTTTTTTAACTTATCTTCTGGTAAACAATCTGCGCGGAACTCATCTAAACCTAAAGTATCTGCAACAGCTTTAGCTGTAAATGCATTGTCTCCGGTCATCATTATAATTTTCAAACCTGCCTTGTGTAAGTTGGCTATTGCTTCTTTACTAGTTGTTTTGATGGCATCTGCAATTACTAGAAAACCTGCAAGTTGCCCGTTCACAGCAATGTAAGGTACTGTTTTACCAAGCGCTTGTTCTTTTTGCGCTTGTTCCATAATAGTTGTTACAAGTTCTACTTTATGATCTTCCATTAATTTTTCATTACCAACAAGTATTGTTTTACCATCCACAGTAGCGCTTACGCCTTTTCCAGTTATAGATTCAAACTTGCTTATGTCAAATAAACTAAGCTTCTTTGATTTTGCATAGTTAACTGTAGCTTCAGCCAAAGGATGCTCACTTTGTTGGTTTACAGATGCCACTAATTGTAAGAGCGAAGTTTCGTCTTCGTTCGCACTAGCGATAATTTTTTCTACGGAAGGTTTACCTTCAGTTACTGTTCCGGTTTTATCTATAATTAGAACATCTATTTCATTCATTTTTTCTAATGCTTCTGCATTTTTTATCAATACACCTAATTGAGCGCCTTTACCTACGCCCACCATTACCGACATCGGCGTTGCCAATCCTAGAGCACAGGGACAAGCGATTATTAAGACCGCAATGGCATTAACAAAGGCGAAAACTAGTTTAGGGTCGGGCCCCCAAATCATCCAAATAGTAAAAGTGATGATGGAAACTAAAATGACGATAGGAACAAAATAACCCGAAATTTTATCTGCCAGTTTTTGAATAGGTGCTCTACTTCTACTAGCATTGTTGACCATTTCAATAATCTGTGAGAGTAGCGTGTCTGCTCCAATTTTTTCTGCCTTCATAACAAAGGAGCTCGTTCCGTTTATGGTAGCAGCAACCACTTTGTCTCCTTCAGATTTTTCAATAGGAATAGGTTCCCCAGTAATCATAGACATATCTATGGCACTTGTTCCTTCAGTTATTGCACCATCCACTGGAATTTTGTCGCCAGGCTTAACTCTCAATAAATCTCCAACTTTAATGGCATCAATGGCAATTTCAATTTCTTTTCCATCTTCCAGTTTAACCGCTTTGTTGGGTGCTAGTTTTAATAATTCTTTCACAGCCGAATTGGTTTTGCTATGTGCTTTTGCTTCTAATAATTGGCCTAAAAGTACTAGCGTTAAGATAACTGTAGCGGCTTCAAAATAAACATGCACCGTTCCAAACTCAGTTTTAAATTGATCTGGAAAGACCCCGGGAATCAAGAGACCTATTAGACTGAAAATCCAAGAAACTCCAGCCCCAATGCCAATTAGAGTAAACATGTTTAAGTTCATGGTAATTATGGATTTGTAGGCTCTTTCAAAGAACATCCAAGTAGCATAAAACACAACAGGCAAGGAGAGGGTAAATTGAATCCAGTTCCAATATTTCATGGATAAAACCCGGTACAAAGGATTATTAGGAATCATCTCTGACATGGCTATCAAAAATATTGGTAGCGTGAAAGCGGCTGCAATCCAGAATTTTTTTAATAGCGCATGATAATTTTTTTGTTCTTCTGATTCGTTTGCTTTTAAAGGCACTAAATCCATTCCGCAAATTGGACATGCCCCTGACTTATCTTTTACAACTTTTGGATGCATAGGACATGTATATTGTTGTGCCGTAGCTTTTAAGGAAACTTCCTCTACTAAATGCATCCCGCAAACTGGGCAGTCGCCTGGTTTGTTATAAGTTTTTTCTCCTTCGCAATGCATAGGACAATAGTAGGTGCCATTTCCATTTTTTACCTCTTTAGGTTTTATGTGCTTATCGTGACCCGCCGAATAAATGGTATAGTGAGTGCCCTCCAGTGCTTTTTGTAAAACGCTTAATGGGGTATGCGTGGACATAGAGATTGTGGCTTCTTGATTTTTTAAATCTACATTCACCTTGTCTACTCCCTCAATTGCGCCTAGTTTTGATTCCACTGTGGCAATACATCCGCTACAGGACATCCCTTCTATTTTATATGTATGTGTCATCATCATTTGTTTTTTAATAATTCGTTAATCGATCTATTTCAGCTTTTATTTTATAGGTGTTTAGCACCGCGGTTATTACATCTAATTCGTATTGTAGTTGCTTGTTTTGGATTTGTATTAACTCGTCGAAACGGAGGTTCTTATTGCTATATTCAGCTAGTAAAATTTGAAAAGCAGAAGCGGTAAGTTCTAACTGAGCTTGTTTGTATTGTATGTTCAAAATTTGTTGATCATATTTAGACTTAAGGCCCTCTAGCCTAGCTAAAAACTGATTGCTCAGTTCTTCTTTTTGATAATGTAAAGATTCTTGTATCAAGCTTTCTTCCTGATTTTTCGCTTTATATTTTTTTCTGTAAATAGGCAGACTTACCATGATCTTTGGAACTAAAATGTCTTTGCCGTTATCGATAGGAATCATATCTGTTCGATTTAAGACTAGGGCATAATCTAAGCCTATTCCAATAGTTGGTTTTCCGGACAAATTATTTAATTTTTGCTCTTTTTCTGAGCTTTCAATTTGCCAATTTAATTGTTGGATTAATGGATGGAATTCAATAATTTTTTCTTCATATTTAGTCAAATCGTATTCAATTAATGCTAAGCTCCTGTAGTTCCCTTCTAGATTTATTTTTTCATCAATGCTTCGATTAACTTTAGCGTTAACAAGCGCATAGAATTCTTGTTTTTGTAGCTCTAAAATTTCAATTTGTTGAGCCAGTTCTGAACCTTTTATTTGCAGGCTTAAAACATCTGCCACGGAAGCACTACCACTAGAAACTTTGCTTAAAGATGAATTTTCTAAACCTTTAAATAGTGCAATATGCTTCTTAAGAATTTCTTGTTTTTCTTGAATAAGAAACAGTTCGTAATAGCTAGTTTCAATAAGATAATTCAAGTTCAACCGAGTTAAGGCAATGCGTTCATACTTAGTTTTAGCCATTGTTAAGGCAATGTCTTCCTTCGTTTTTAAAGTGCCAAACCACGGAAACATTTGACTGGCATTGACCATTAGTACTTGCGGTCCAACTCTAGTTTCTGGACGAAGAACAGGAACGCCTATACCAAGCTGAGGGTCGGACAATTGGTTGACTTGTTTCCCTCTTTCTAGCGCGCTTTCGTATTCCAATTGCAGGGCTTTTAATTCAGGATTATTGGCATATGCATCTTCTAGAAAATTTTCCAAACTTTGTGCTTTTATGCTAAGACTTATTAGGATAAAGCATCCCAAAAGCATCGATATTTTATTAAAATTTTTCATATTGCTTCTCCTTTATTTTTGTATTGTTTCCATTTGAAACTCATCTCTTTCCAAAGTGAAAATAGAATAGGAACAGTAAACATGGTGATGATTTGCAAGGTCATTCCCCCAAAGGAAGGAATAGCCATGGGAATCATAATGTCGGAACCTCTTCCTGTTGAAGTTAAAACAGGGAGTAGTGCCAATAGGGTAGTTGCAGTAGTCATCATTGCTGGTTTTACTCTTCTTAATCCGCCCTCTACCACGGCGTCTCTAATCTCTTTTATTGAGGTCGGTTCATTTCTTTTGAAACTATCTTGTAAAAAGGTTCCAACTAAGACGCCATCATCTGTAGCAATTCCAAACAGTGCTAAGAAACCTACCCATACAGCTACACTTAAGTTGATGACCTTGACTTGAAATAGATCTCGAAAATTTGTATCAAATAGGCTAAAGTTTAAGAACCAATCTTGACCATAAAACCAGATCATGAAAAAGCCGCCGGAAAAGGCAACAAAGACTCCAGAGAATACAATTAAGGATAGTGTTATGGATCTAAATTGAAAATAAAGGATTAATAGAATAATGAGCAATGCAATGGGGACTACAATCGATAATTTATTGCTAGCTCGTACTTGTTGCTCATAGGTTCCTGCGAACTTGTAACTTACTCCTTTAGGTAAAATAAACGTCTTATTTTTTATTTGAGTTTGTAGAAAGTCTTGTGCATTTGTTACTACATCTACTTCGGAATATTCATCTAGTTTATCAAAGAGAACATATCCAATTAGAAAGCCATCTTCGCTTTTAATGGCTTGTGGACCTTGTTCGTATTTTAGATCCACCACATCCCCTAATTTTATTTGTCCATTTGCTGCTGTGGAAATATAGATTTCCATTAATTTTTCAGGATCATCTCGGAGTTCTCTGGGATATCTGATTTTAATCCCATAGCGCTCGCGTCCTTCTACAGTAGAGGTCATTACCATACCACCAACGGCGACTTGTATTTGATTTTGCACTTCAACAATCGTTAAGCCATATCTGCTAATTTGTTCTCGATTTATATCCAAAAGCAAATAGGGTTTTCCTACGATTCTTTCGGCAAATACTGCCTGAACTTTCACGCCTTCTACTTGTTTTAATAGGCTTTCAATTTCCAAGCCTACAGCTTCTATAGTTGCTAGGTCTGGTCCTTTTACCTTTATTCCCATTGGTGCCCTCATACCAGTTTGTAGCATCACTAAGCGGGTTTGTATGGGCTGTAATTTGGGTGCTGATGTTATACCAGGAAGATTCGTTGCCAGAACAATTTCATCCCAAATATCATCTGGACTTTGTATATGGTCGCGCCATTGTCTGTAGTAGGATCCTTTAGGATCTAATATTAAAAGTTTGGGATTAATTTTTTGAATCAAGGCATCTTGATTAGAAAGTGCTTCTCCAGTAGTTAAAACAAAGTTTCCATCTTCATCTGTTTTGTATCTTAAACGATGTCCGTCTTCATCAAGCAAATACTCTGATTTGTAAAGCACCATATTTTCATACATAGACATTGGTGCAGGATCTAAAGCACTTTCAATTCGACCAGCTTTCCCTACTACGGTTGCTACTTCAGGAATAGCGGTTACGGCCATATCCAATACTCTTAAATTGGCTTGATTAATTTCCATTCCAGAATGCGGCATCGAAGTTGGCATCAAGAGGAAAGCACCTTCATTTAAGGCTGGCATAAATTCTTGTCCCGTATTTCGAGCTATTTGCACCCCAAGAAAAAGGATGATGGCTATTAGTAATAAAAAGAAAAATTTGACTTTTAGAAGAAAGCGAAGAATGCGCTCGTAAAAATGAATAATTAAGTAAAAACTTCCTATTAAAGTCCCTATCGTTCCAGCCACGAAAATCAAATTTGCAAAAACACTTTTCTCAACACCTAAGGGCATCCATATTGAAGCCAACAAAATTGAAATAATTAGGGCATAGATGATGTTTCTAAAAATGTCGAAATAGAATAACAATTCTGGGCGACTACTTTGCTTTAAAAAATGATTCACTAAACTGAAAATACTAACGGCCAGTCCCATTATGCCGATGAAGTAAAAGGAAGTGAAAAGTAGAATTATGGATAATACAAAAAGAACAGTATTGTAAACTAAAGGAAGCCACTTTGATTTCGCTTTCCAACTAAACAATTGTGTTGCCAATGGCGGCAAAATGGTTATAGAAACTAGAATTGATGCAAGCAAGGCAAAAGTTTTAGTAAAGGCCAATGGTCGGAATAATTTTCCTTCAGCTGCTTCCATTGTGAAAACGGGTAAAAAACTAACAATAGTAGTTGCTACTGCTGTAATTATTGCAGGGGCTACCTCTTTTGTAGCATTGTATATCGTAGTGGAAACTGCTTCATCTGGAGGGGCTTCTTCTAATTGATTATTCATACTTTCTACCAATACAATACCCATGTCTACCATGGTGCCAATAGCTATGGCAATACCAGAAAGCGCTACTATATTTGCATCTACACCAAAATAGCGCATGGCTATAAAACAGATTAAAACTGCCACAGGCAGAGAGCCTGCTACTAAAAGTGATGACTTTAAGTTGAGTAGCAAGAGGATTACAACAATAATCGTTATTAATATTTCTAAAGAAAGTGCTTCTTCAAGCGTTCCCAAGGTTTCATAAATTAGTTTCGATCTGTCGTAAAAAGGAACGATAGTTACTTGAGAAATAGTCCCATCTTCTAAAACTTTTGAAGGTAATCCTCCAGCTATTTCAACTGATTTTTTCTTTACGTTTGATATAACTTCCATTGGGTTTTCACCATATCTGGCTATTACCACACCACCCACAGCTTCTGCGCCAGATTTATCTAAAATTCCTCTTCGAGTGGCAGGCCCTATATTAACGAAAGCAATATCTTTTATTCTTATTGGAACATTGTTGTTCACAACAACCACAGCATTTTCGATATCTTCTATCGATTTAACATATCCTAAACCTCTAACAAAATATTCTGCAAGGTTAATTTCAAGGGTTTGTGCTCCAATATCAAGATTGCTTTCTTTTACAGCCTTCATTACTTGATTCAGAGTCACATTGTAAGCGCGCATCTTATCCGGATTCACATCAATTTGGTATTCTTTGACAAAACCTCCAATGGATGCCACTTCGGCTACTCCAGAAACAGAAGATAAGCCATAACGCACATAAAAATCTTGTATAGAACGAAGTTCGTGTAAATCCCATCCGCCCACGGTGTTCCCTAAGGAGTCTTGTCCTTCTAAGGTGTACCAATATATTTGTCCTAAAGCAGTTGCATCAGGTCCTAGTGTGGGTTGCACACCATCTGGGAGTAAGTTTGGAGATAGCGAATTGAGTTTTTCCAATATTCTGCTTCTGCTCCAGTAGAATTCGACATCTTCTTCAAAAATGACATAGATACTTGAAAACCCGAGCATGGAATTGCTTCGGATACTTTTTACTCCAGGTAAGCCAAGTAGGGAAGTCGTTAAGGGGTAGGTAATCTGATCTTCTACATCTTGAGGCGATCTTCCAGGCCATTTCGTAAAAATAATTTGTTGATTTTCACCAATATCAGGAATGGCATCAACGGCTACAGGATCTCTTGGTAACCAAGAAATGCCATAGTCAAAAGGTGCGGCTACTAGGCCCCAAGCTATAAAAATCAGCAATAACAACCAAGCAACTAGCTTGTTGTCAATAAAAAATTTGATAATATTATTTAACATTATTCTGCTCTATTTAATAATCTAAACTATAGATAAAGGCGATTCTGAAACAACAGAATCGCGAGTAAATAAAGCAGATATTAAATTAGATAGGTCGCAAATTGCGATTGAAAATCCTTGATAAGGGTAGGAGGCCTATAATGTTTGTATGTAGTATAAGTTTTTGATAGATAGTAAGTTTTTGGTAGTTCAAGTTTAACTTGTTCTGGTAGGCTTACGATTAGACTTTGAATTTGTATAACGTCAACCAAATCATAGGCCTTATCAAGAGCCTTGATAGAGATAGTTTTATTGCTACAACAATTATCTTTAGATAGTTCTTGGTGTAAAGGGCAGGTAGTTTTTTTCTCATGACAAGACTTAGCTTCTCCAAAAAGACTAATCCCTTTAAGATGGTTTTGACAATAGTGAGTATCAACACTAATATTTAAGGAACTTAGCATTAAAGCCAAGACTAGAAAGATTGAAAAAACAGTATGTATTTTTCGAATACTCATTCTAACAAAGTTACTCATTTAAGTTAAGAGTATTTTTCACAATCTTGTATAGGATTTATAGAATTTACTTATTTAGTCAATGTTTAAGACTTAAATCTCTGTACTTTTTACTTTGTTAGAAGACTTGATTAAGTTAAGTGGATGTTTTAGTCAAAGGAATTTTGAAGGATCTCAGGCTGCTGCTAATTTTATTTTTTAAGTCGAATCTTCGAAAAGTCGCATGTCGAATAATCGAATAGTCGCATATCGAATCTTCGTCAAAATGCCAAGTACTCAATTCTCTCCTAATTACAATGGGTACTCACTTATAAAGAATTTCTTAATATCTCCCGAACAATTCTCCAATTCTTCCAACATCGGTGCATGTCCGCAATTTTCATAAGTTACAAAGATGTTGTTGGGTAAATCTCTTGCAAAACGTGCTGCGTGACTATAAGGAATAATTTCATCTTCAGTTCCCCAAATCAATAAAGTAGGAGTCTGAACTTCTTGAATAGCGCTAGTATCCATAAATTCTTTATAGCCAGCTAGTTGTCGCAAGTAGTCAAGATTGCCTTCTTTGTTCATCATGCCATATTTTCTATCAAAGAGCTCTGGGTCTATATTCTCGTCATTATAGAAACACATTTCAACATTAGATTTTGCAATAAAGGGAGCAGCTCCTTTAGCTAAGAGAAATTTAATTTGAGGCTGATTAATCCACTCGGCATTTTTCTCGGCAATTTCTACCATATCATAGCCTGCGGGAGCCAATAAAACTAGTTTTTTAACCTTATCAGGATGTAAGAGAGCGGTATTCCAGGCGATCATTCCTCCCATAGAATTTCCAATTACATAAGCAGAATCTTTGCTGTAATTTTCTAGTATAAAACTCATAAAATCTCGGTAAACCTCTTGCAAATTTGCACTATAAACAGGAGCGTCACTCAAGCCAAAACCCGGTAAATCAAAGCTAACTACATGATACTTTTTTGCTAGTATCTCTGCTAAAGGATTGAACTCGTGCAAAGCTCCACCCAAGCCATGAATAAGAACAACAGTAACTTCTCCGCTGCCTTGCTCTAGTATATGAACTTTTGTGCCTTGCCACTCTACAAACTGCGAGTTGGGGAAGCTATATTTAGCTATGGCTTCTACCTTCGATATAAAATGATTCTTGCGGAAAATAGCGTAGCCAGCAATTAGGCAAAAGATTACAAGAAGGAATGCACCAAGTAGTTTTATAGCTTTCATAAAGGAGTTTGTCTTCTAAGATAACAAAAGACAAAGAGCTTCTCTAATTTTGCCTTCTTCTATTAAGTTTTGGGCCACTTGTTCAAGATTATCGCCGCTAAAGCTTAAACCTGTTATCGTTGTCTTAATTTCCTCTTCATCGGGTAAGCTGGTTTCCATAGCAAGTTGTGCAATTTGGTTGCCCGTTAGTACTTTACTTTCTACAATCTTTTTGGCTAAA
Source organism: Chitinophagales bacterium (assembly GCA_020635975.1). Classification (GTDB taxonomy): domain Bacteria; phylum Bacteroidota; class Bacteroidia; order Chitinophagales; family UBA8649; genus JAFMKE01. The sequence goes on along the minus strand of JACJYT010000006.1, from coordinate 140,679 downwards.
CCATCGAAGCCGATATTCATTTTTTCAAAAGGATTGTTAATCTCAAAAATAGCTTCGCCGCTTGCTCGAACATAAAATTCTTTTCCCATTCTACCCACTAGATCAATTTTTTGAGGATCGATCATTTCTTGGTCGTCGAGTATGTTTTCGTCGATATGCATTTGCACAATTTCGCAAATAAACAAATTACCTGCTCCGCCAACTTCTCCTAAAGAAATGATTTCCTTCACCTTGCATTCAAACTGAACGGGACTCTCTTTAACTCGCTGTGGTTTTACCAAGAGAGAATCAATGCCCGTAACTCCAGATTTCTCAAACTCATTGACCGTACTTGGATAATCTGTGCTACTGATATTCATCTGATTTACTAAATGAAATGGTACAACATTAATCACCACTTCCATGGTTTGTTGAATATTATGCAAGGTATCTTTTGTAGTATTATCTCTACCTCTTCTATTACTAGAAAAAACTAAGATTGGAGGATTAGAGCCAAAGGCATTAAAAAAGCTATAAGGGGCTAAATTCGCTTCTCCTTTTTCATTAACTGTACTCGCCCAGCAAATAGGTCTTGGTCCAACGGCTCCAGTAATATATTGATGGCGCTTACCTATGTGCAAATCGTATGGGTTGAAAGAAATCATCTTATTGTTTTTTTGAATAATTTTAAGACTATAGTACTGAGTAAGAAAGGAATTCCTATCCAAATAAACTCGCTCATCAGGACTTTAATTCCCCAAGAAGAAAAAAAAGAACTAAGCGATAAGGGCGAAACTTTAATCACTTGCCAAGGCAGAAAATAGCGGCTATTGTCGAAGGGTGCAAATAGGGCTACTCCAAGTCCGCCAGTAGTACAAGCATCCAATAAAGTATGAGAGGAAGTGGTAAGAAATAAAAAAGCATTCAAAGCCCAAAATTCTCTTTTGGATTTGCTAAAGAAGTAGGCTAGGAGAGAAGATAAAATTGCTGCAAAAAAGAAGCTGTGGGTAATGCCTCGATGTCCCCACATACTTTCGTAGGGAATTCCAAATTTGAAAGCAATAACATCTGCATCAGGAAGAATGCTACAAACTACGGCTAGCAAAACCATCCCAAGCGATAGTTTCGTTTTCAGCTTGAAAATATTGCTAATTGTCAGAGCTGCTGCGCCGTGTCCGAAGGCAGAAGCCATTAGTTAGCCGGTAAAATCTTTACTAGTGCTTCGCCAAAACCTACACGAACACCATCTTTTTGTGCGTAGCCTCGCATGATACAAGTATCGCCATCTTGCAAGAATTTTCTTTCACTTCCGTCTTTGAGCATTATAGGTTTGGTACCTCTCCAAGTCAATTCTAACATTGAGCCATATTGGTTTTGTTCTGGTCCGCTAATGGTGCCAGAAGCATACATGTCGCCAACGTTAATGTTGCAACCATTTACGGTTTGATGTGCAAGTTGTTGGTTCATGTTCCAATACATAAATTTATAATTAGAAGTGCAAATGGTTTCTACTTCCCCTCCATCAGGTTGTAGAGCAACTTCTAAATGAATATCGAAGTTAGCATCTTTAGAAGCCTTTAAGTAAGGCAGCACTTCTGGGTCTTGCTTATAGCCACTCGTTCTGAAAGGTTCTAAGGCATCCATAGTTACTACCCAAGGAGAAATTACAGAACCAAAGTTTTTTGCTAAGAAAGGACCTAAGGGAACGTACTCCCATTTTTGGATATCTCTAGCACTTAAATCATTGAAAATCACCATGCCCCAAATGGCATTTTCAGCATCATTAACAGAAATCGATTCGCCTAATTTAGTTTTCTTACAAGTGATAAAAGCCATTTCTAATTCGAAATCGAACAAGCGAGTCGGACCAAAGCTTGGCATTTCTGCATCGTCGGCTTTAGTTTGACCTTTAGGTCTGTGGATAGCTGCAGGAGAAACAACGATGGAACTGGCTCTGCCATGATAGCCTACGGGCAAGTGCTTCCAATTGGGAAGTAATGCATTATCTGGATCTCTAAACATGGTTCCTACGTTACGCGCATGATCTTCGCTGCTATAAAAGTCGGTATAATCGCCAACTCGAACAGGCATGTGCATGGTAGTTTCCGCTCTATTAACTATAATATTTCCACGAGAAACTGCATCTTTTAATTCGGTATTGCCTTCTCTAAGTAGATCCATTATTCGTAAACGAATTTTGGAGGCAAACTCGCGACCCTCGGCCATAAAGTCGTTTAAATATTCGTTATCCACTAAGTTTTCATTAATTTGAATAAACTTATTTTTATTCAACTCTACTAAGTCTATAATTCTATCTCCAATGGCAACACCAACGCGCGGACTTTTTTTGCTGGTTGAAAAAATACCAAATGGAAGATTTTGAAGGCTAAAGTCAGAATTTGGACTAACTTCTACCCATGATTTTAAACTAAAGTCGCTCATTATTTATTCATTTATTCTTTTAATTTGATCGTGTCTAAGCAGACAAGCTATTAAGGAACTACAAACTTAGGACTTTAGCAAAGATTCTACTAACTTTAGACTAAAATTTAATGCACATGAAATTAATAGGAAATATAATTTGGGTGATTTTTGGTGGCTTTGTAACGTGCATAGAGTACTTGTTGGCCGGTGCGGCCTTGTGCGCTACTATTGTTGGAATTCCCTTTGGCTTACAATGTTTTAAACTGGCTTTTTTCGTTTTAATGCCTTTTGGCTTAGAAGCAAAGAAAGTTGAAGATAGTAATGGTTGTTTGTATAGTGTAATGAACTTTATTTGGTTTTTTATAGGGGCTATTCCTTTGGTAATAACTCATTTAGTTTTGGGAATTCTCTTCGCTATTACTATTATCGGTTTGCCATTTGCAAAACAACATTTTAAGTTAATGGCAATGAGCTTAACGCCTTTTGGAAGGGATATAGTTGGTAGTTAATAGACTTTGGTCTTTGGTCGTTAGAAAGTGCTTCTTGGTGTTTGCTTGATGGTGTTTTGGGGTGCTTTTTTTGCTTTGTGTCTAAAATCTTTCCCGCAGATTTCGCAGATTTTCGCAGAATTTGTTGGCAAAAGGTCTAGTATTCGAAAGTCGCAAAGTCTCAAAGTCGAACAGTCGACTTATCTTAATTCTCTACGAAATAGTCAACAAGAAATAAATCAAGATGATAGAAATTTAGCTGACTGCTTAATTTAATCCAAGCAAATTGTTTTTGATTATTTTTCTCAAAGCTCAATGGAAGAAAAGCGGATTGAGCATCAATCCAATTACCTTTACTAGAAGTAAAGCCCATGGATCCACTTTCTCTAGCTAAAATCATTCTGGTTTCTATGTTATTGTAAGTCAAGCCGCTTAACAATTCATTTTCCGAGAGCATCAAAGGGTAAGCATTATCGTCTACGCCAATTTTTAAACTTGCCTCATTCGACATTAGATAAATTGCTATATCTGCATAAGGGAAACAGCTATCATCTACAGTTGAGTCAACAACTTGACAACATTCTTGGCTCACATCAGGTATTGATTCTTCAAGTACAAAGATTAAATCATCTATGCCATTTCCATCTAAGTCTAAGCGAATTTCACCAGTATTATGAAGACATCCTACCTCTTCAAGAACAGTATTACTCGATAAATTCAGTTGCTTATAACTACCATTATTGTTTACATCGCCAGATCTTAAAGTACTTGTTTCATCTTTTGAGCATGCTGAAACAAAGAGAATTACAAAGATTATATAGAAATACCTCATTAAATAAAGATAGCATTATTTTTTATAATTTAAAGCTTTGGGAATATTGAATATAGTATTATTTCATCTTCTAAATCGATTATCTATTTTCCCGCAGAATTCGCAGATTTTCGCAGAATTTGTTGGCAAAAGGTCTAGGATTCGAAAGTCGAAAATCGAACAATCGCATATCGAATAGTCGAATAGTCTCAATACTATCGCCATTTTTGGATGTTAGATTTTTTTTGGAATGCGACTAGTAATGTTAGTAGTGGTTGGACTTTGGACGTTAGAAAGGGCTTCTTGGTGTTTGGTTGATGGTGTTTTGGGGTGCTTTTTTTGCTTTGTGTCTAAAATCTTTCCCGCAGATTTCGCAGATTTTCGCAGAATTTGTTGGCAAAAGGTCTAGGATTCGAAAGTCGAAAATCGAACAATCGCATATCGAATAGTCGAATAGTCTCAATACTCAATTCTCACATCTTAAATCTAAAAAAGCTATCCAAAAAACACTTCATACAAGTATCTTCCAGGAACGAAAGTAAAAGCACCAGCAATGACAATGGCACCAAAGTAGAGCAATATCATCTTCCATTTATGCTTATTCACTTGTCCTTTTTTTATGGCGATATAGGCTGTTGGCACGGAATAAATAGTAAGAACACTAAACAAATGCAAAAAACCAAAGTGATTAAAAATTCTTGGTCCAACTTGAGCTTGCATAAACAAAGTAATAATTGCCGTAATAAGCATTAAGACCATGTAAATGCGACCCAAAAATTTATGAATTTGTGTTCCTTTCTTAACCATTAAAAGATAAGCACCCAAAAAAACACATGGTATAATGGTAACTAGGTGGAGGTACATGAGTGTATTATATGCTTGCATAATTAGGTTTGTAAATTATGTTATTAGTAATATTTGCGTAAAATTTATTAAATAAATTAATAATTCAATATTGTTTTATTAATTTGGTTTTCAATTGAATTTACTCTTCTAAGCTATGAAAAATTTTTTTACCCTTATTTCTTTTTTGTATTTCATAGATCTTTCTGCTCAAGATTTTGCTTGGGCAAAAGCTTTTTTAGGCGATTCTAATCAGATGATTAGTCCTTCAGACATAGCCATAGATAGTAATGGCGATGTATATACTGTTGGTATATTTCAAGGAAATGTAGATTTTGATCCAGGAATTGCTCCTGGAGAGGAATATTATATCAATTCTTTCGGAGGTGATGATGGATTTATATCCAAGTTAAGTGCGGATGGTGATTTTTTGTGGGCATTAAGCTTTGGCACAACGATGCATAGTGAATCCGTAACGGCTGTAGATGTTGATAATGAAGGTAATGTCTATTTGACAGGGACTTTTATCGGAGCCCAAGATTTTGATCCATCACCCGCCGAGCACATATTAATTGCAAATTCTTCAAAATATACGAATGCCGCAGATATTTTTGTTTTAAAGCTGAACTCAAGTGGAGATTTTCTTTGGGTCAAGCAATTTAGTGGAGAGGAAAACGACTTATCTGGGTTTTTAGATGTGGGTGAACTTGGCAATGTTGTAATTTCTGGTACTTTTAGAGGAACAATGGATTTTGATCCAGGTTCTGGTCAGGCAATTTATACTAGTTCTACTAGTAATAATCTTGATGTGTACTTAGTGAAATTAGATAGTGATGGTAATTACCTTTGGGCGAAAACTATAGGAAGTGAGCACTACGATTTTGCTGGAGATGTTTTTATAGATACGAATGGAGATGTTTATCTGACTGGTGGTAATTCGGATAGTGCCTATGTTACTGGAGGTGCAATCTTGAGTTCTAGTGGATTATTGGATATTTATATTCTTAAGTTTTCTCCAAGCGGAGTTCTTGAATATTCGCAAACCATTGGTGGAACGGGTGGAGATTACGGTTCTAGAATAATTGTTGATGAGTATGGCGAAATTTATGTGGCTGGAATTTTTAGTTGGACAGTAGATTTTGATCCATCTTCCACGGGTACATATAATCTTAGCGCTAATGGATATTTCGATTATTCGTCGAGTAATGTTTTTATATTAAAGCTAAATGCCGCTGGAGATTTTGCTTGGGTGAAGGGTTTTGGGAATAACTCCCAAAGGGAATATGCTTGGGGTCTTGATTTAGACTCTAATAGGGACATTTATCTTACTGGTAGTTTTCAACAAACAGTCGACTTCAATTCTGGTCAAGCACCAGTTATATTGACATCCGATAGTATATCTACCGATGTATATGTATTAAAACTTAAAAATAATGGAGATCATGAATGGATACATCGCATAGGTGCTACTCGCAATGATAGTGGAAATGCTCTTGCTTTAGATGCTTCTAACAATATTTATGTTGCAGGCTTTTTTTCCAATACCGTGAATTTTGATCCCAATGGAGTTTTTAATTTAAGTGCTAATCGACCTTTAGCAGGATTTTTATTTAAGTGGAACCAGAATCTTTCAACAGGTATAAAAAAAGAACGCTTTGAATCTGAGTTAAGCTATTTTCCAAATCCGAGTTCTGGGGATATAAATATTCAAATGAACGAAAGCTATCCCAATTTAAGTCTGGGTGTTTACGATATAGCTGGACAAAAAATTGAAGAGTATTCCTTCGAGAATCAAAGTGAGTTAAAGCTTTCTCTAACTGGTCCTTCAGCTCTCTACCTTTTGCATTTGAAGAATTCACAGGGGGAAGAGGCATGTTTAAAAGTATTCAAAAAGTAAATATCGTTCACTCAGTTTGCCAAAGTTAAAATTCTATTGTCCTCTTTGTATTTAGAGCACTTTAGCTAAAGAAGATCGATTTACCAGTCGTGTTCAATCTCACTTCTAAAAAAAAGACCAATTTTAACTATTTTTGATAACAATTATTTATTTAAACCGGTCAACCTTATTTAGGGATATACAGTAATCTCAAATCTCAATACTCACATCTCACTTCTATATTAAAAAAAAGACCCAACATTTCTGTCAGGTCTTTAATGATTTCTAGAATAAATTCAGTAAGAATAGTCAAATGTCTTAAATCTTATGTCTTAAATCTTACGTCTTAAATCTCACTTCTAGCCTATGGTTTAAACTGAATTTTACGCATTCTTAGGCTTTCTGGAGTGATTTCCAAGTATTCATCTTCATTAATATATTCCATAGCTTCTTCTAAAGAAAAATCAATTTTAGGGATGATTTTGGCATTACCATCAGTTCCTGAAGAACGCATGTTGGTCAATTGCTTTCCTTTAGTTGCATTAACACCTAAGTCGTTTGCTCTACTATGCTCTCCAATTACTTGTCCGATATAAATTTGGTCGCCTGGCTCAACAAAAAATCTACCTCTATCTTGTAATTTATCTAAAGAATAGGCTAGTACTTGTCCTTTTTCTATAGAAACTAAAGAACCTTTTTGTCTTGAAGGAATATCTCCTTTGAAAGTCTCATATTCTCTAAATCTGTGCGTCATCACCGCCTCACCAGCCGTTGCAGTAAGAACATTATTTCTTAAACCGATTAAACCTCTTGAAGGAATATTGAATTCCAAGTGCATTAAATCGCCTTTAGGATTCATAATGGTTAAGTCGCCTTTCTTTTGAGTAACTAGCTCGATTACCTTACCTGATTTTTCTTCCGGAACGTCAACTACTAATGTTTCATATGGCTCGCACTTTTTACCATCAATAGTTTTATAAATTACTTGTGGTTTTCCAACTTGCAATTCATATCCTTCTCTTCTCATGGTTTCGATTAAAACAGATAAATGCAGAATTCCTCTTCCATATACCATGAATTTATCTTCTGTATCTGTATCTTCTACTCGAAGAGCAAGATTTTTTTCTAATTCTTTGTAAAGTCTATCTCTTAGATGTCTAGATGTTACAAACTTACCCTCTTTACCAAAGAAAGGAGAGGAGTTGATAGTAAACAACATGCTCATTGTAGGCTCATCTACAGAAATTCTTGTTAAAGCTTCTGGCTTTTCTAAATCGGCAATAGTATCTCCAATTTCAAAATCATCAATACCTGTTACGGCGCAAATGTCACCGCTTCTTACACTACTTACCTTGATTTTACCCATACCTTCAAAAGTATGAAGCTCTTTAATTCTAACCTTTTTATTGCTGTCTTTTTTACAAAGCATGTAGTCTTTATTCTCTTGTAAAGAACCTCTTAAAACTCTTCCAATAGCAATTCTACCTGTGAAAGTTGAGAAATCTAGAGAGGTAATTTGCATTTGTGGAGTTCCTTCATATTCTGGAGCTTCAGGAATTTCCGTAAGAATAGTATCTAAAAGAGCTAAGATATTATCTGTAGGTTTTTTCCAATCCATACTCATCCATCCTTGTTTTGCAGAACCGTAAACTGTAGCAAATTCTAATTGATCTTCGGTAGCATCTAAGTTAAACATTAGCTCAAAAACATCTTCTTGAACGATGTCTGGAGTACAATTCTCTTTATCTACTTTGTTGATTACAACGATAGGCTTTAAACCTAATTCTATAGCTTTACCTAAAACGAAACGAGTTTGAGGCATAGCTCCTTCGAAAGCGTCCACTAATAGTAAAACACCATCCGCCATTTTTAAAACACGCTCTACCTCACCACCAAAATCGGCGTGACCAGGAGTATCAATAATATTGATTTTAACACCTTTATAGTTAACAGACACATTTTTAGATAAAATGGTAATTCCTCTCTCTCTTTCTAAGTCATTATTGTCTAATAATAATTCTTGTACTTCTTTTCTATCATCAAATACTTTACAAGCTTGAATGATTTTGTCTACCAAGGTAGTTTTACCGTGGTCAACGTGGGCAATAATTGCGATATTTCTAATAGATTGCATGAGCTTCTTTTAATTCAGCGTGCAAAGGTATGGATAAAAGATGAGCTTATTTTGATTTATTTAAATTTTGCTCAAAAAGGTATTTTTAGCAACAAAAAGCGCAATTACCAAAAATATAACTACCTTTGTTTAAATTTTAAATAATTACACAATGAACAAAGGAACAGTAAAGTTCTTCAACGAAACTAAAGGTTTTGGTTTTGTTAAAGACGAAGAAAACGGTCAAGAGTATTTTGTACACGTTTCAGGATTAGTAGACAGTATTGATAAAGATGACGAAGTAACGTTTGATTTACAAGAAGGTCGTAAAGGATTAAATGCAGTAAACGTTAAAAAAGCGTAGTCAAACATATAATTATTACAATCTAATCGAAAAGGTCTCTATGTACATAGAGACCTTTTTTGTTTTAATACTTAAAAAGCACCGTAATCTCTTTAGAGACTACGGTGCTCGGAAAGATTTGCTACCCCAACACTTATCTTTCCTTCTAACAAAAAATCCTTTATTGCCAGCCACCTCCTAAAGCTCGGTACAAATCTATTGTTGCCTTCATTTGTTCTTTTTTACTAGCAATCAAATTCATTTTAGCTTCTAAAGCATCTCGTTGCGTTAGAAGAACTTCCATGTAATCTGCCCGAGCAGATTGAAATAGATCGTTGGCAATTTCTATGGATTGCGTTAGCAGTTCTACTTGTTGTTTTTTTAGCTCGTAGTTTTTCTGCATATTGTCAATCTTAGAAATTTGTATCACTACCTCTCTATAGCCATTAATAATAGCTTGCTCGTATTCGAAAGCCGCTTGAATTTGCTTGGAGTTTGCATTTTTATATTCTGCCTTGATAGCGTTTCTATTCACTAAAGGGGCTAGCATTTCGCCAGCTACTGAGGCTAAAATTGAAGCAGGAGAATTGAAGAGGAATTTCGGATTGAAGGCTTGAAATCCGAGGCCTGCATTAATTCCAAAGGAAGGAAAGAACTTCGCCTTTGCCACTTTAATATTTAATTTTGCCGCTTCTAGTTCTTGCTCTGCCATTCGAATATCGGGTCTATTTTCCAATAAATCTGAAGGAAGACCATGGGCAATGAGTTTCGGACTTAGGTCTATAAAGGACTCCGCGTTTCTATCCACTTCAGAAGAACTTTTACCGCACAGAAAATTAATTCTAGTTTCTACTTCGAAAATATCTTGTTGAATATTGAATATTTCACTTTGATTTTTACGCACCTCTGCCTCAAAACGATTCACTGCCAAAGAGTTAACTCTAGCCGATTGCAAGAGTAATTTTACCATGGCTAAAGCATTTTGTTGTATGCTAATATTTTCTTCTAGATTCTTTAATTGATTATCTAAGGCTAATAGTTCATAGTAGGAGTTTGCTACTTCGGCAATGAGATTGGTCATCAAGAAATTTTTCCCCTCTACAGAGGCCATGTATTCCAAGATGGCTGCATTCTTGGCATTTCTTAATTTTTTCCAAACATCGAGTTCCCAAGAGGCACTTAATCCCAATTGAAAGTTTCCAAGAAATTTAGGATTTTCTATACCATCTTTTATGGCTAAATTCTCTTCTACAGCGCCATTTCGCGTATATTTTCCAACTTTTTCGCCGTCGGCAGCTACTTGTCCATTAACAAAGGGTAAGTATTCTCCTTTTCTAAGTAAAATCTCATTGTTTGCCATATTGATTTTCTGCAAGGTGATGTTTAGTTCCTTGTTATTTATCAGGGCAGAATCTATGAGATTAAGGAGGTAGGGGTCTTCGAAAAAATCCTGCCAAGAAAGTTTTGCTGTATTGCTTGTATCCCTTTGAAAATCCTCGTAGTTGCTTGGAAGCTTAGTATTTGCTTCTTTTTGTGGTAATTTAAATATCGCACAAGCTTGTAAGACTAGGATACTTACTATCACTAAGAATGCTCTTGTTTTATTTTTCTTCATCATTGTAATTATATTCTTCAGTTAATGGATTAAATTCTTCATCTCTAATTAGGCTTCTGCCTTCGGCAAGTTTGGCAAAAATGTAGTAAAGTCCCGGAATGATAATAACACCGAAAATGGTCCCAAATAACATGCCCCCCAAAGCAGAAGTACCTATAGTTCTATTTCCAATAGCGCCAGCACCGCTCGCTAAAACTAAAGGGATAAGTCCAGCAATAAAGGCAAAAGAAGTCATTAATATGGGCCTAAATCTAACCTTGGCACCTTCAATAGCAGCATCTCTAATCGACATGCCTTCATGTTGCTTTTGTACGGCAAACTCCACAATGAGTACCGCATTTTTCCCGAGTAAGCCAACCAACATAATTAGTCCTACCTGGGCATAAATATCATTGGAGAGTCCAAGTACTTTTAGCAAGAACATGGACCCGAAGATGCCAGCAGGAAGGGATAAGATTACAGCAAAAGGAAGAATGAAACTTTCGTATTGCGAGGCTAGAACGATATAGACAAATACAAGTACTATCACGAAAATAACAATAGCTTCATTGCCTCGTCGCGCCTCATCAAAAGATAAGCCTTCCCATGCTACTTCATAGCCTATAGGTAAGGTTTTATCTGCTACTTCTTGAACTGCTTTCATAGCATCATCTGTAGTAAAGCCTTTGGCTGGATTGCCACGAATGGCAGCAGAATTATATAAATTATAACGCGTAATTTCATTAGGACCTTGTTTTTTAACCATGGTCATAAAGGCAGAGTAGGGAACCATTTCGCCCGATTCATTTTTTACGTAATAATCTAGTATATCGCTAGGGTATCTTCTGTATTTCGGGTCGGCCTGCGTGTAGACTTTAAAGAAGTTATTGAAGCGAATAAAACCTTGTTCGTAGGTACTACCGATTAGAATGTTTAAGTTTTCCATTGCCTTACCTATAGATACTCCTTTTTGCATGGCTTTTTTATTGTCGATTTCCAACTCATACTGCGGATAATTAGCTGCATAAAAAGTAAAAAGTCCCGTAAGTTCTTCTCTCTTTGCCAACTCTGCCATAAAGTTTTTATTGATTTCATCGAATTCATGCACATCGGTATTGTTATTCATGTCTAGAAGTCGAAGTGCCAATCCACCTGCCGCTCCGTAGCCTGGAATGGCTGGAGGTTCAAAATATTCTATTACTGCCCCGAAATCTTTGGTTTTCTCTTCGAGTTCTTCAATAATTTCATGAACAGATTGTTCTCTTTCCGACCAATCTTTTAGGTTGATTAGACAGGTTCCTGCATTAGATCCTCTTCCTTCGGTAAGTATCTCGTATCCTGCCAATGAAGAAACCGATTGTATGCCTTCAATTTCTTCGGCAATATTCTGAAGATTTCTAGCAACTTGGTTGGTAGCTTCTAGAGTGGTCCCCGGTGGAGTTTGAATTATAGCGTAAATCATACCTTGATCTTCGCCTGGAATGAAACCAGCAGGTAGGCTTTCATTTACAAAGAATGTTGCCGCAAGGAAGGCTGAAATAACGAGGAAAGTAACTAGTCTTCGCGTTACAATTTTTTCCAAAACTTGGGTGTATCTTCCTGTTAGTTTTTCAAAGGCTCGATTGAAGTAGGCTAAGAAAACTTGAATTGGAGTCGCTTTTTTTTCTTTTCCGTGGTTATTCTTAAGTATCATAGCACAAAGCACAGGGGTAAGGGTAAGCGCAACTATTCCAGAAATAACAATAGAAGATGCCATGGTTATAGAAAACTGTCGATAGAAAATTCCTACAGGTCCAGACATGAAGGCTAGAGGAACGAAAACCGAGGTCATTAACAAGGTAATAGCAACTATTGCCCCGCTAATTTCTCCTAGAACTTTTTGAACAGCTGCATAGGGGCCTATATGCTCTTCTTCCATTTTTGCGTGTACTGCTTCTACCACTACAATGGCATCATCTACCACTATACCTATGGCAAGTACCAAAGCAAAGAGGGTAATTAGATTAATGGTTAATCCAAACATTTTCATTACGATAAAAGCACCAATTAAAGAAATGGGAACTGCCAAAGTGGGGATGAGGGTGGAACGTAAATCTCCTAAGAAGATAAAAACAACCAAGGCAACTAAAATAAAGGCTTCTACCAAGGTGTGAAGAACTTTTTCTATTGAAGCATCTAAAAACTTGGATACATCATAGTTAATCTCATATTCCATGCCTGGCGGAAAGGATTCTTTCATCTTTTCCATTTTAGTTTTTACTTCTTCAATAACTTGACTGGCATTGCTGCCATAAATTTGTTTTAGAACGATAGCCGCAGAAGGAGAACCATCTTTGTTAGAATAGATATCGAAAAATTCACTGCCTAATTCTACAGTTGCAATATCTTTAAGACTTAGAATTTCGCCATCAGAATTTGTTCGGATGATAATGTTTTCATATTCTTCTGGCTTGTTGTAGCGACCTTTGTAAACCAATACATACTCTAGGGATTGTGCTTCAATTCCAGAGCTTCTACCTAGTCTTCCTGGTCGACCAATAATACTTTGTTCATTAATGGCATCCATAACTTCTTCCACCGAAACGGAGTAGGCTCTCATTCTGTCGGGCTGCAACCAAATTCGCATGGCATATTGGCGACTACCCAAAATTTGGGCACTAGAAATGCCATTGGTTCTTTTTATTTCTGGAATTATCTTAACATTGGCATAATTGTAAAGGAATTTTTCGTCGGCATCTTGATCTGTGCTAAACAAATTGACATACATAAGCATACTAGGTTGCACTCTAGAAACCACTACACCTTCTAATTGAACGAGTTCTGGTAATCTGCTCATTACCTGATCTACTCGGGTTTTTACATTTACCACAGCTTGATTAGGGTCGGTTCCCAGTTCGAAAATAACTTGAATAGTTGCCTCTCCAGCACTAGTAGCATCCGATACGATGTATTTCATGCCTTGAACGCCATTTATAGCTAATTCTAAGGGTATTAAGGTAGACTTAACTAATACATCTGCACTAGCACCCGGGTAGGCCACGGTGATAATAACACGAGGAGGTGCAATTTCTGGAAATTGAGAAATAGCGAGAGTTTTAATGGATAAAACTCCCATAAACAAGATAATTAGCGATAGTGAAATCGCCATTACGGGTCTTTTTATAAAATGTTTAAACATAGCATTTAGTTTTAATCGTTATTTATTCGGCGTATAGTTCTAATTCGCTGAGCACTTTGTTGGGATCGATGTACTTGGCAATGATTTCATCGCCATTGCTCACTTTTCTAAGGCCGTCAATTAAAATTTTGTCGCTTTCTTTGAGCCCTTCTTTCACGATAAAAATATTAGGAAGTTCTTCTGCAATTAGGATATGTCTTTGCTCTATTTTATTTTCTTCAGTAAGCACGAATACGTAAACTTTGTCCAATATTTCAAAGCTTGCTTTTTGGGGAATTACAAGAGCATTTTCATAAGGAATATCAATTAGAATTTTACCGGTTTGTCCGTGTCGTAAAATCTTATCAGGATTCAAGAAACTAGCTCTAAATTGAATGTTGCCCGTTTCGTTGTTGAATTCTCCTTCAATTGCAGATATATAGCCCTTTTGATTAAACAACTTGCCGTTGGCCATCTCTAAGCTTACCTCACTTGGTCTCTCTTCAATTTTTTTAGATATATAATCGAGGTACACGGCTTCGGGAACGTTAAAATAAACCCACATTTCGCTGTTATCCGAAAGCGTGGTGAGTAATTCACCTTCATCTAATAAGCTGCCTTCTCTTGCTCTTAGGTGGTCCATAATACCAGTAAAAGGAGCGGAGATGTTAGTAAATCCCAAGTGAGCTGAAGCTAAGGAAACCTCTGCATTGGCTTTATCGAGTTTGGCCTTAGCAAGAGCTAGTTCGTTAGTCGATACTACATTTTTTTCGGCTAGAGCTTTGGTGTTTTCATACTCAATCTTCGCAATTTCGGCTTCGGCTTGGGCTTTGTTTAAATCCGCTTCATAGACGCTTGGAAGAATTTTGAACATAGGCGTCCCTTTACTTACTCGCTGGCCTTCATCCACGTAAATGGCTTGCAAATAGCCCTTTTCTAAAGCTCGTAATTCTATATTTCGAATGGAATGAATTTGACATACATATTCTTGGGTAATTTTCGTATCCATAAGTTTAGGATTCGTTACGGACAATTCTAAGATTTCTTCGTGTTTGGTTTCTTGGTGACTGCAACTAGCGAGGATTAGATTTAGTAGCAGAAATAGATTAAATGCTTTTTTCATCTTTTTGTTAGATTTTATATATAAATGATTAAAAATTGGATATGAATACTTATGCTTAGGGGAAAGTAGCATGGGCAAGCTAGAAACGCTAGCTCATAGGCATGCCTATTCACCTAGCGTATGCAGCTCTGCGCTGGATCTGAATTACATAAGAATTTTTTTCTAGGATGATAGCCTAGAGTGCTTGTCTAAATTAGAAAGACTTGATGCAGAATGCGTAAGGGTATTTCTGCATGAAAATTATACTTGTTGCTAGTATAGGATTTAGTTCCTATTGATGCAATATCGGAGTTATGGAAACTAAATATTTCAAGAAACGCAGGAGCTTTTTCACTAAAGTGATCTTCTAGCTCTTCTTCTTCGTTCTCTAGTTCTGCTTTTAAATGAAAATGAAAGCTAGACTCGGTCTCATTGCTTAACTGTAAGTCCTGACTTTCCATGACAAAAGAAAGCCAATTTTCGTTTGGAGACTTGTTTAGTTTAGTGTCTAAATCTACCCAATTAGTTCCAAGATGGACTTGAACGAAAGAACTTAGAAATAAAAATATAAAGTTGACTAAAAACACTTTTACTATTTGCTTAGCAAATGTACTTTGCCTCTAGTTTTTAAGTGAAGAAATGTTTAGCATTAACAAAACCTTTACGTTTGGACTAAGTCCAAATTATTTTTTTTGGTCAATTTTGTTTAAGCATGGAAGATAAAATTCTATTAAACTGCCACGGGGGCTTTGATTGCTGGGTGACTTTGATAATTTTCTATGCTGATGTCTTCAAACTTGAATTCGAAGATAGATTTCACAGCTGGATTTAATTTAAGTTGGGGGATGGGTAGAAAGTTTCTACTTAGTTGCTCCTTCACTTGATCAAAATGATTGTTATAAATATGGGCATCGCCAAAGCTATGAACAAAATCGCCTACACCTAAACCACAAACCTGTGCTATCATGTGGGTGATTAATGCATAAGATGCAATATTGAAAGGGACACCTAAAAAAACATCCGCGCTTCTTTGGTACAGTTGGCAACTCAGCTTTCCATCTGCAACATAAAACTGAAACAAGGTATGGCAGGGTGGAAGACCAGACAGAGCCATAACAGGGATGTCTTTTGGGTTCCATGCAGAAACAATTAGCCTTCTGCTATCTGGACTGCTCTTAATATCTTGAATCAATTGGCTAATCTGATCAATGCCTTCAAAATTACGCCATTGTTTACCATAAACCGGACCCAATTCTCCATATTGCTCAGCAAAGCGATCATCACTTTTAATTCTTTCTACAAATCTTTGTAATTCCTCCTTCCATGCATCACTATACTTGGGAAAGCTAGCTTCCAAATTATTTTGTTTTAAATAACTTTGAAAGGGCCATTCATTCCATATTCCAACCCCATTTTTTACTAAGTATTGAATATTGGTATTGCCTTGTAAAAACCATAAAACTTCATGAATAATCCCTTTAGTAAAGACTTTCTTAGTGGTGAGTAAAGGGAAGCCTTCTTGTAAGTTAAAACGCATTTGGTAACCAAAAACACTTTTAGTTCCCGTTCCTGTCCTATCCGATTTTTGATAGCCATTATCCAGAATATGTTGCAAAAGCTGGTGGTATTGTTGCATGACGTTTCTTTATACAAATGTAAGGGCTATAACATTTAGCCTAGGATAGAATTATAAACTTATGTGGAAAAATGCTAGCGAACTACTTGTTCAGTTTTAATAACTGCTGACTGTAACTTTCCTTTGCTAGGGCAACTTGAAGACGATAGCTTCCTTCTGCCAAATGAAGAGTAGGTAGATACAGTATAGTTTCTCCAGATTTTATGCTCTGTTCTTGCTGCCAAATTAGTTTACCTAAGGCATCGTAAAGTTGGAGCGTAGCTATATCTTCTTGAGCGCTTAGTATATGGATAGAAGTGTTAGCTTGAATAGGGTTGGGGTAAACCCAAATTTGCGTACTTCCATTTTCTACTAAGAGTTTTGCACTTACAATGGCACTTAAGCTGGCACTACCATCAAAATCAATCTGTTTTAGTCGGTAGTAGTATACTTGACCTTGCTCTACCTCGTAGTCGTGAATAAAGTAATCTTGCAAGCTAGTTGAAGAGCCAGCTCCAATTTTCCAAGCAATAGATTCAAAGTTAATGCCGTCTTCACTTCTCAGTATTTCAAAACCACTATTGTTTATTTCGCTGAGGGTTTCCCAACTAAGTTGAATAAATTCATTTTGTATAGCCTTAGCTTCTAAAAACAAAAGTTCAACTGGTAGAGTAACATTAGAGGCCTCTGTGCTATGTATCCCGTAAATACCAAAAGTAGTCTGATTAAATAGGGCAGAGCCACTTAAGCCTTGGATAAGGTGCTCTACTGCTGGAGCAGCTATGTACGCGCTAGTATTTGGCCAAGCGGGAGAAACACCAGAAACGTACTGGCTGGTGTTTCCCCCTGGGATACCATTATTGGATAGATAGACAAGATCTATGTTTTCGCAGTTTCCGCTGCTTAGCATGGGGTTGAAAATATTAAGTTGATTTTGGGCAGAAGGGGAAAGGATTAGATCGTAAGTCTGCCAGTTGCCATCCGATATATTATTTATTTGCCAAGCTATTGCAGCATCCAAATTTAACTCAATTAAATCAAGGATGCCGTCTGCACCAGCGCTGCATCCAGAACTAGCAATGGTGGAATTGCTAGTTAATGGGGTTCCAATGTCGTGAAACACCCTGCCACTTTCTGCCAAAGAACCGATGTTGTCAGCTTCACTAATATATGCTTCTATGCTGAGCATTGCTGCGCCTTTCATTTGTATAGCCATGGCTTCCATATTTTCTTCACCACCTATAGGTAAGAAATAGGTGCTATCTCCATCCGCCAGTTTCCAATGGAGTCTTCCTTCCAAGTATTTAGAACTATCACCAGAAGATAGAGCATGGTTCATTATAGCTGCATTGGAAGAGTTTTGTAAGAAAAGGTAATTGGCATAGAGTTCACCTTGTTTACCATGGGATAAGGTGTCGGTTCGCAATATGCCAAAATTTTCAAAGTTTAAGCTGCCATTTTTATGCAGATGAAGTGGCGTTGCTAAGTCCAGGCTATTTCGAGCGCTATCCTTAGCCAAGATGAGATAGTGTAGCTGGTTGAAATTTGCGCTATCGCCGCTGAAATTGCCAGTAAGCTTACTATTGCTACTCCCTGAAAATTTTTCTATTCCAGAACTTTGATAAAAACTGTTCGTAGCAAAACTGTTGTTACTGAAGTTGGAGCGAATTTCTAGAATGCTGCTATCATTAATTAGCTTCCCCCCTTGGTTTATTAGAGAACCATCAATAAATAGCGTGGGAAGGTTACTAAGTTTTCCATTCAAAAACACATCAATCGTGGAAGAAAGACTATCCCCTTGAATATAGAATTCATTTTGTCCACGAGCTACTAGAGCAAAGGAGCAAAGAACACAACAGAGAGTTATATAGCTATAATTAAACATCTTATTGATTTTCTATTAGCGATTTCAAGTAGTTAATCTCTTCTTGTTGTTCTTGAATAGCCTTAACTAATACGGGGATGATTTTGGTATAATCTACACCCCATAATTCTATCTCCTCATTGCTTGGCTTATCTACAGCCTCAGGTACTTCTTCGTATAAGTCTTGGGCTATGAAACCAATTTGTGGCGTACCAGATTCGCTAATCACAATTTCTTTTTCATTTTCTTCTGAATCATGTTGAAAATAACTAACTGGTTTCAGCTTGAGGATGGTTTGAAGTCCGTAGGAAAGCTCTTGAATATTACTTTTAATTCTTCTATCCGAATAGGTAGTCCAGGCATTTGCTCTAGCTCTTCCAACATCAATGTCCGAATTGTTAGGAAGATTTAAGGCATAAACTGGATTATCCATTTGTATTCCAACTGTTCCTCTTTTACGAACTACAAGCGCATTGCTGGTATTGAGGGCAGAAACGCCGTTACCTACAACAAAGATATTGTCTGTTGTTTCCCAACCAGCACTAGGGTTAGGGTCTGGGGTATTATAACATCCCACTACCACTTCATTAAAGCTTGAAGCGATTAGTCCTTTACCGAAAGTAAAACTTCTATTGCCACTAGCTAAATTATCCGATCCCAAGCAAAGCGAGTTTGCGTAAGCATTGTTGTTGTGTCCGATGCTAAAACTTTGACTTCCAGCGGTATAGTTGTTGGTGCCAATGGCATAAGAAAAATCCCCACTAGCTAGATTAGTGCTTCCTATACTCACCGATTGTTCGCCTTGAGTTTGATTGTTAAGTCCTATACTTAGAGCGTAGTTGTTGCTGCTTTGATTGCTGCTACCAATGCAAATACTTCGGCTAGAATTTGCAATGTTGTTGTATCCCATGCTAATGCTTGATGTTCCGATAGCCTCGTTGGATACTCCAGCACTGATAGAATAGTTCCCTGAAGCCGTATTATATCGTCCATAGCTTGTGGCGCTATTTCCAGAGGATACATTACCCAAGCCGAAACTGCTAGCATAAGGACTTGTTGCGCTATTAGAATAACCAAGACTTACAGTACCGTCGAAAGATGCGGTGTTATTGTAACCTATGCTGCTCGCATAGTTCCCCGTTGCGTAAGCATTTTTTCCCAAGGCAAAGGAAGCTTCTCCATCTGCGAAACAAGAATCACCAAAAGCAAAAGCGTTTTCACCACCTGCATTTCCAAAATTACCTCCCGCAAAACTATTAGATCCGATGGCAGAGCTAGAGTTGCCCGAAGCGATGGCGTTAGTGCCCACAGCTACGGTATATTGTCCCATGCTAAAACTTTGAGCACCGAAAGCAGAGCTTCCGTAGCCTGTTGCAGTGGCGGCATAGGCCCCTGCTACGTTTTCAATACCCATAGCAGTAGAAGAATTGCCAGAAGAAGTATTGAAACTGCCTAAACTTGTAGCAAAATCGCCAAAGCTATTCGAATAGTATCCTAGACTCATAGCATAAAGACCCGTGGCGGTATTGTTATATCCGTAACAACTAGAATAAGATCCACTAGCTTCATTGTAATTTCCAAAGCTATGCGAGAAGTAGCCACTTGAATTGTTATAATTCCCAAAGCTTCCAGTTCCCTGCTCGCTAGCTATATTCCCTAGTCCAAAGCAGATTGAATTAACAGCTTGTGCTTCATTACTTGCACCCAAGCTAATAGAATTGGTGCCTTTTGCCAAATTATTATATCCTAGCGCAATAGAATAATTTCCTATGCTATCGGCATCCCAATTATTGCCAATAACGCGACCTGCACGTAAGGCAGATTTGTTAGGGTTAAAGAACATTCTGGTACCCGCTCCAGAAACTTGAATAGTTTCGCCACTTCCGTGAATACCAATTATTTGAAAGCCGTCGGTTCCAGTAATGCTTACAGCGCCATTATCTGCAATAATGCTTCTACCTTGCCCTGGTCCACCTTCATCATAAGCCGCATCGAGGGTATTGCTTTTGTCGGTTTGATCTTGCCATACCAAAGCTCCACTTCCATTATTGACTAAAATTTGGTCACTGTTCCCATCCACCGCAGGTAAGCTAAAATTGGATGCAATACTTCCAAGACGTACTGTTCCGAAAATACGGGTGTCCCCATTTTTATAAATGATTAAAGCATCGCTCTTATTAGCAGCACTAGTACCATTACCAAGAGTAAGTAGGCGATCATTTGGGTGCCAAGCTAAACTTGAATTTGGACTATAACTAGTATTAAATCTTCCTAATACGGTTTCATAAATACTGAATGTTTCCAAATCAGAACCTAAAGCATAAGAAATAGAGCTAGGGAGTTTGTTATTATAACCCATGGCCAAACTAGTTCCTCCAGTCACGGTATTGTTGTTTCCAAGTGCTATAGAATTTAAGCCAGAAGATTTATTGCTTGTACCGATAGCCACACTACCCGTATTATTGGCTTCATTCGAGTTGCCAAAGCTTATAGCTGCAAAGCCACGCGCTTTTGAACCTAATCCCATGGCGTTAGAAAAAGATCCTAGAGCCAAGGTGTTATATCCCATGGCTACGGAATGCAAGCCCAAGCTATCTTTATCCCATTGAGCGCTAGTAACGGTTCCTACCCGAAATGCAGATTTTCTAGGATTAAAAAACATACGAGTTCCAGCTCCACTTAAAGCCATTTCTGCTCCTAGATTTAAGCTGCCAAGTACTTGAAAACCATCTTCACCTTCAATACTTACAGCGCCTTGATCGGCTTCAATAATTCTACCTGCTCCAGCGCCATTGCCATCATAGGCTTCGTCTAGACCGAGAGTAGAATTTGCGGTAGAAAGTTTTTGCCAAAGGTTACCATCCCAAAAATAGAAACCAGGGCTTAGTTCTAGATTAGTGGTGGTGTTGAATATTAATAAGGAAAGGGCAGGGGCTGAAATAGGTGCTGTACTATCGACACTTACTAAAGCTATTCTAGGAATTAGCAAACCCTTGTCTATGGATTGAATATCGAGTTTTGAGGAACTATCTGGATTAGCAGTACCAATGCCAATATTGCCATGCTGAGCGAAACTTAGAAGCACACTGGATAGGCATAAGCAAAATATCAAAATCTTCTTCATTTGTTTTTTTAAGCAAATCTATAGGCGGATGCTATTTTTTTAAATAGTATTTTTATCTTAAAATTCTATGTAATAGAGTTTAATTTTGTAATTAACTTATTGAAAATGAAATAATTATATTAATTTAAAATTATGCTTTATGGCTAATATTTCTTTAGGAGTTTATCATATAATTGCCCAAATGAACAAGCATGAAAAGACTTATTTTAAAAAGTTTTTTATGCTGGAAAACAAGCAAAGCAAGATGGAATTTGCTCTATTTGATTTAATCAATATGGGTATTAACAAGGCTTTGATTGATCCAAGTTTTGAAGAGAAAATAAAGCTGGTCTTTGAACGTAAATTTAAAGGAGAAAACTTGGCTAAATGGAAAAATTCTCTTCAAAGAAAGCTCTTGATGTGCTTAAGTCAGTTTGACGGCAATGAGGATGTGCGGCAATCGCTTTTGCAAGAAGCTATTTATATTCAGGTTCTCATCAAGAAAGGCTTGTTTGATGAAGCTAAGCGCCTAATTAAGAAGAGTGAGAAACAATGTTTGCAACTAAAAGATTATAGTTTGGAGATATTTTTCGAGGAGCTACGCTTTAGGGTGGCTTATCTAAGTGGTAGTTATGAACAATTAAATCAAATTACAGAAAAGCGCATAGCATTAAGTTCCTTGTATTTGGATAATCTCCAGTTAGTACACTTACATAACCAAGTTTTTGAAGCCTTAAAAAATAAAAAAGCTATAGATGAAGAAGCTCTACATGCCATTAAAGATACTGCTTCTAAGTTGAGTGCCCATACTATGCCCATTAGTTTTCAGTTTAATTACCATTCACTTTGGAGAAATATTTACTTCTTGGAAGATAAATTAACGGAAGCCTTGTTTCATATTGAAAAAATGATTGCCATTTATCAAGCTAATTCTGAATTGTTTGAGGGACAGGAAAAAGTTATTTTGGCACTTTATGCCGACATAATAAGCTATGGTTTTGAGCTAGAAGATGATAGCTATTACCATAAATACATTGAGTTTATTCGAAATTGGGATTGTAGTATTAAACAAAATGAAGACTTTAGAAATATGCAGCTCTTGCGCTTAAATATCTTGCAAATTTTCTTTACAAAGAAGATAGAGGATGTTTTGAATTTTCAAGAAGAATTTTTTGCGTCCATAGACTTGTTTAGTGATCATATTTTGATGGCAGTTTCAGACTGCTTTATTTATGCTTATTATCTTTTAGGTGATTACCAAAAAATTTCTTTGATTATGAATGAGCAGTTTTTGCTAAAACAAAAAAGGATAGAAATTATTGGAGTAAGTGAGTTACTTAGTCTTGTTTTAGATTATGAACTTGGAGATTTTGATATTATAGAAGGTAAATTGAAATCTATAGAAAGTAGATTGAGTTTAAATCAAGATGCTTATGTTCCAATCGTTTTAGATTTTTTCAGAAAGATAGTCAAAGCAAAGAAATTTTCTGATCAACAACTAGCTCAAGAAAGTAGGGATAATTTAAAGTCAATTGGCTATAAAAGTTTAAAGTATTCCTTTGATTTTCAGCTTTGGCTAGAGTCTTTAGTAAAGCGTAAAAAGTATAAGGAAATGTGGTTGGAACAAAGCTAAATAAAAAACGGAAGCCTTAGCTTCCGTTTTTTTAACTGTTCCACGCATTTTAATTTATGGAAAAGCCACACTTTGGAAAGGTCCGCAGGTATCCATATCAAAGCCATTTAAGAAAAACAATTCATAGTTGATCGTATCATTCTGTAAATTTCCATGTAAGTACAGCAGTTTCCCCTCGCAATATGCTGGCTGCAATGCAAAACTAAAATCGCTAACTGTTGAACCAGGTAAGGTGAGTAGTGAATAGCCAACTCTTCCTTGTCCTTGTGGATGAAACTGGGGATCTAAAGAATAAAATCCGCCAACTGGGTTTTCCTTCGTAATACTCAGCATGAGATCTCCAGCGAGACATTCGCAAGTTATTTCAAAGAAAAAGACTTCATTAGTTTCAGGAAATTGATTTTGGAACATGCAGGTGGAATCGTTTAAATAGGTAGTACCCTCTGGACAAACACAATTATTATTAACGTTGATTAGAGGTCCCTTACAGGTGCTGCCATCAAGAAGAGGACAGTCTGGACCTTCACAAAATATATCTGTGTTATCATCTTTACAAGAAGCTAATAGTAGTAGGACAGAGGCGAGAAGGATTACTTTTTTCATGTTGTATAAATTTATAATGAACAGTTGCTGATCATATAGTTAAAAATTAGTTTTTAAAAATAAATGATTTTGTAGATATTATCACATTATTTTCTGTGATTGAAACAAAATACATGCCATTTGGCAGCTTTGAATTAGTATTTGTCCAATTTAGTTTCATTTCCGTATCTACATTTTGACCTTCAAAGATGCTAGCCACCTCAGAGCCCAAAGCATTATAAATTTTTATTTTCAGATTTCTCCCCGGCTGTAATCCTGAAATGGAGAGATTTATATTCCCAGAGCTTGGATTTGGAAACAATTGCAATTCAATAATGGAGTTTGCAAAATGGATATCTTCCAGTTTTAAGTTTTCCTCTTCTTCAAAGTTCCTCAATATGCTCTCTTTGGAAGGGCTAGTAAAATTAGCAAGACTACTGAACCAATTCTCCGCTTCTAGTTTCTTAGCTGGATGAATAGGAGCACATTCTTTACCTTCTAGATCTAAACTGTAATATCCTCGATTAGCGTTTATTGGAATTGTAGGCAAGTAACCAACGGGAGTGTAGTTATCCCAAGGTCCCATTAAGTTATAAGCACCTTGAGTATTGGTATTATGATCATGTTCTGAAATTGGTCCACCCATGTTAGCATAGAGGTGAACTCCAAATTTATCAGAACAACAATGGTCGTAGTTTTCATTGCTTCCTTGCAGTACAAAAGATTGTAAGCGGAAATCGCTTCTTGCAATGGCGTAGTTATCCCATTTTCTCTCGCCCGAAACGCCAAGGAAGGTGTAGCTTTGTAAGGTAATGGTTGTTGGGTCGTTTGCCTTTAACTCAAAACACTTAAAGTTACGCAATAAGCTAGCCTCTAACATTTTATCTTCGCAATCGCCAGTTACCAAAATCGGAGGGGTACGCACTAGATCGATTAAGGCAGAACCTATATTATCTATAGCAGCAGGAATATCGTTTATGGCGCTTCCATTGGTAGTGTCATTTACTTCGATTACAACTTGAACAATTTCCTTTCCTAGATCTAAAAAGTTTTGCAAAAAGTCGAAATTGAAGCTTCCTTTGCACTGGGTTAAGAGCATATCTCTGTTAGCATCTATTAAATGTACTCCCGACTTATTAGTTAGGGTAAGTACTGCCAATTCTTCTGCTGCCGCGCTTACTTTTGCAGTTGGTTTTAAACGATGGGCTAGTACTTTCAAGAAGTTATTGTATTCGTAAACAGAACAAAAAGTCTTCGTGCAATCGCAATCTTTAGGTAGTTCTGTGTCGTAACCTACGCACATAAATTGGAAGGAATTATAAGCGTAATTTGGACTTGGATTATAGGGAGGATTATTATTGTCGTATCCTAAGGTAGACCATTGGTATTTAAATT
This sequence comes from Chitinophagales bacterium, assembly GCA_020635975.1. GTDB lineage: Bacteria > Bacteroidota > Bacteroidia > Chitinophagales > UBA8649 > JAFMKE01. The sequence continues at coordinate 115,757 of JACJYT010000006.1, read as the reverse complement.
GGCCCCATTCGTCGTAGCTGCGTAGAAACATGTCGTGTGCAGGACCTTTTTCTTTAGTATACCAAGTATGCCACTTAGGACTAGTGCTTTGAAAGTTTTCGTTAACAGCAAGCATGGTTGAAAGCGTACCACTAGTATTTAGATAGTTGTAGCCATTTAGCAAAGTTGATGCGCTATAATTCAAGGGAGCAACGCTTGCAAAATGATTCAGAATAAAGCCACAACCACAAGGAGAAAGTTCTCCAGTTTCTATATCTTTTTTAAAGATGAGATCTAGCTTGTCTTCAAAACTATATTGTGCATCATAAGCAACTTTATTTTTATAAAATTGTTGAGCAAAGGATAAAATTTCTGCTTCATGAATTTGCTTGTTGGCTACTAAGCTTTTCAAATAGCTACTCAAAGGAACATCTTGGTTTTCTTTTATCGACCAAGAGCTAATAGCCTTATAAAGTGCTTTGTCCATTAGAATATTTTCGCTTAAATCGTTTTGCCAAACCAAAGTTTCTTCTACCAATTTATAATCTTGCATGTTGCTAGTTTGGCCGAGTTCGAAACTTATTTTTTCTGGTATATTTTTAAGTAGGATGCCTTTTTCTTCGAAGTAAATCTTTTCGTTCTCGTAAAGAATGAAAGCATCCTCAATTGGGTAGGCAAGTTTAATAAAAAGCTCAGAGCTTTCTGTGTAATTGATAGGATAAAAGAAGAGCAATTCATTGGCCTGAGCCGTGAATGCAATGATTAAACTGCTGCATAGGAAAAGTATATTTTTCATGGTAGTTGATTTTAGAAAGGATGAAGATTGTTTTTTAGAGTATGGTATTCTAGTTTTTTTCTAACACCCCTTTATTAATGAAATTGGTCTACTCACTATCGCTTTTCGACTTACTCGGTTTTGTATTGTTTTTCTTCAATTTGTCGGGTGGTTAGCCCATACAAACCAATGGGAATTTGTTTGGATGAAAGGATTAAAAATTATCGAGTAGAAGACTTAAGCTTTGCGTGCTTTCTGAATTGTTAGGAATGTATTCAAAGCTTAGATTACAACTTATTGTACTTTGATTTTCTTCTAAGGCCTTCTTGTCGCTACGAAGGATAATAATTTCTTCGCTATATTCTCCACTGGCTATGCTTAAACTTCCGTCGATGACCTCGCCACATCTTTCGTCGAAGTGATAACTTAGCTCCCAAGAAGAGACTTGAGCTGGAATGAAAGTTGAATTCGTGAAAATATCGTGACGTTGGTTAGTAAATACACATTTTACTTTCTCCCAAATGCCGAAGCGATTGTATAAAAGATAGATTCTTGCTTTATGCCAAACATAGGGGCTAATATTATTACTCAGGGCTTCTTGACTTACCGTTTTATTCTTGGCACGTGCTTCTTTGCAAAGTGCTTTAGTTGACGCTAAATCACCATTTTGTTCTTCTAGCAAGTTCCATACATCTTCATCAAAATAAAACTCCTGAATGTATGCCGTGGATGAATTGGCCATTTCGAAATCGAGGTAGTGGTGGAGAAATTGTGTGTCTATTACCAGAATTTTCTCTTCTTCGGGAAGAAACTTAAACAGGTAGGGATTAATCTGAACAATGCCCTTAGTATTCAAAAGCGAGCTAAGTTGAGGATCGAAAGTTTCTATAGCGTATAAACCTTGCTCTTCTTTTGGGGGATAAGTTTTGATGGAGATGCTTTTTCTCCATTCCTCAAGATTGTGAGTCTCGAGATACCACATAGCTTGCGCAAAATCATCACTGTTTTGAAAAACTAAGCGATCATCGATAATTTCTATATGGATTAGTGCCTCTTGCTTAGCATCCTTTTGAGAATTTGTTCTAAGATAGAAGTCGCGCGATTTACTTTCTTCAATGAGAGGATCCTTTGAACAAGAAAGGAAAAAGAAGAATAGAATTAGGAGAATTGAATTTTGTGCCTTCATAATTTTTCAGTTTGGGTGCAAAAACTGGGGTAAACTTAGAATGCAAAAAAGGGGAGAAGTTAAAAATTGAGTAATTGAAGACTTTGGCGACTTAAATGGACGAAGTGGGAGAGAGAATGCTTTACTAGACTTGGAGCAAAATATCTAGCAAAGGTGCTACTCAAAAAAAAAGCGCCTTGAAATCAAGACGCTTTTTTAGAGTTAATTCAGAATTTACTTTTTTTCTGCTTTTTTGGCTTTAGCTTTTTTCGCAGTAATTTCTATTTTAGCTTCTTCCTTATTGTAATCTGCCACAAGAATATCTCCCTCTTTCGGCTTATTGTTCAAAATTTCTTCCGCTAAAGGATCTTCTAAATACTTTTGAATAGCTCTATGTAAAGGACGAGCTCCAAAGTTCGGATCATAACCTTTTTCAGCTATGAAGTCTTTCGCACTTTCGGTTAATTCAATTTGGTAACCTAAGCCTTCTAAACGCTTGTAAACACCATTAAGAACAATATCAATAATCTTATGAATATCTTCTTTGCTTAAAGAATTAAACATAATAACATCGTCTATTCTGTTTAAGAATTCTGGGGCAAAAGTTCTTTTAAGTGCTTTAGATATTACACCTGAACTTGTATCTGCACTAGCACTTTCTTTTGCTTTAGTAGCAAATCCAACACCTGTTCCAAATTCTTTTAAATCTCTTGCTCCAATATTAGAAGTCATGATGATTAAGGTATTTTTAAAATCAATCTTTCTACCTAAACCATCGGTAAGCATTCCTTCATCGAGTACTTGTAGTAACAAGTTAAAGATATCTGGATGTGCTTTTTCAATTTCATCTAATAAGACCACAGCGTACGGCTTTCTTCTAACTTTTTCTGTTAACTGTCCGCCTTCTTCGTAACCAACATAGCCCGGAGGAGCACCGATTAAACGAGAAACTGAAAATTTCTCCATGTACTCACTCATATCAATTCTGATTAAAGAAGCATCGTTATCGAACATTTGTTTAGCAATAGCTCTTGCCAATTCTGTTTTACCAACTCCGGTAGGACCCATAAAAATGAAAGAACCGATGGGCTTGTTGGGATCTTTTAAACCTACTCTATTTCGCTGAATCGCCTTGGTAATTTTAGCAACGGCATCGTCTTGCCCAATAACTTGTTTTTTTAATTCTTCGCCGAGAACCACTAATTTCTTATTCTCGCTTTGTGCAATTTTACTTACAGGAATACCCGTCATCATGCCAATTACTTCTGCAATGTCGTCTTCGCTCACGGGATAACGTTTTGTTTTTATATCCTCTTCCCAATGGTTTTTAGCGGCGTCTAACTGCTCTAGAAGTTTCTTTTCGGTATCGCGAAGTCTTGCGGCCTCTTCGTAGCGTTGACTTTTTACAACCTGAGTTTTTTCTTCTTTAATCTTGTCGATTTGCGCTTCTAAATCTAAGACATCTTTAGGAACTTGAATGTTTTTAAGGTGAACTCTCGCACCAACTTCATCCAAAACATCGATGGCCTTATCGGGCAAAAATCTATCGGTTATGTAACGATTACTCATTTTAACACAAGCGTCTATAGCATCTTGACTATAATTCACATTATGGTATTCTTCGTATTTGGCTTTGATATTGTTGAGGATGATTAAGGTGTCTTCCATAGAAGGCGGATCAATAATTACCTTTTGGAAACGTCTATCTAAAGCTCCATCTTTTTCTATGTGTTGGCGGTATTCATCTAGAGTAGAAGCACCAATAACTTGTAATTCTCCACGAGCTAAAGCAGGTTTGAAAATGTTCGATGCATCCAAAGATCCGGTAGCACCTCCTGCACCAACAATGGTATGAATTTCGTCTATAAATAAAATCACATCACGATTTTTTTCTAGCTCATTCATAATGGCTTTCATTCTTTCTTCGAATTGCCCTCTATATTTAGTTCCGGCTACTAAGGCAGCTAAATCTAACATGATTACGCGCTTGTTAAAAAGAACTCGCGAAACGCGCTTTTCAATAATTCTGATGGCTAGACCTTCTACAATGGCTGTTTTACCCACCCCTGGTTCTCCAATTAAAATCGGATTGTTCTTTTTTCTTCTGCTTAAGATTTGAGAAACACGTTCTATTTCTGTCTCTCTTCCAACGATAGGGTCTAATCTATCTTGCTCTGCAAGTTCAGTAACATCTCTTCCGAAATTATCTAAAACAGGAGTTTTAGATTTTGCTTTGGCTCCAGTTGCTTTAGATTGCGAACCACTTCCCCCAAAAGGCGATTTGTCGCCATCTTCATCAAAGCTATCCTCGCTACCATCTTCTGGCAATTCCGATTTAATATCTTCATTAATAAAGCTGATTTCTGATTTGAAAATTTCATAATCTACATCATACTTTGCCAAGATTTGCGTAACCACATTGTCCTCATTTTTAAGAACAGAAAGCAAAAGGTGGTCGGTTCCAATAGCATCTGCTTTCAGAACTTTGGCTTCAAGAACCATTATTTTTAAAATCTTTTCTGCTTGCTTTGTTAGCGGTAGGCTACGAGGATCGTGGATCTTTTTAGAAGCGCGACCTTTCATAGAGTTTTCTATAGCTCTACGAAGCAATACTGGATTTATCTCCAAAGATTTTAATACTTTAACTGCCACATTGTCATTGTCGCGCAACAAACCCAATATTAGGTGCTCCACGCCAATAGTATCGTGATTTAGTCGCAAAGCCTCCTCTCTACTGTTAGAGATGACTTCTTTTACTTCTGGTGAAAATTTAGATTCCATATATTCAATTATGCTTCAAAAATTAAGCCATTTGCGTTATAAACGTCTAAGGTAAGTTTAATATTTGCTATAAAAATCATTTTTCCGAGAATTTAGTTCACATTGCTTTGTGAAAATATGTACAATATTCCTTAGTTTTGGACAAGTAAGATTTATCTAGTAAAACTAAATTCAGTAGAAATGAAATTTGCAGTAAGTAAAGAAGAAAGATATGTATCTATTGAACCAGAAGAACAAAACTTGACGGCTAGCTTTGCTCCTGCTCTAAAAACTGAGTTTGTTTTATTGAGCAATGAAGGCTACCGAAATATTATTTGCGACCTAAGTTCTACCAATTATGTGGATTCCTCGGGCTTAAGTTGTTTTTTAGTAGGCGATAGAATTTGCAATGAGAAAGGGGGTAAATTTGTGATTTGTAATCCGAGTAAATCGGTTTTGCAATTATTAGAATTATCGCAACTTACTAGTATTTTGAATGTAACCAGCACACGTAGCGAGGCGGTGGATTTAGTCTTGCTGAATGAATTGGAACGCGATTTAAGAGATTAAATTGATGTCGGCCTTTGAGCTTTTCATATTAGGAAGCAATTCTGCAGTTCCTGCTCATGGGAGAAATCCGAGTGCACAAATATTGAAACATAAGTCTTGTTCTATTTTAATAGACTGTGGTGAGGGCACCCAGTTTCAAATGAATCGTTACCATATTAAGCGAGCTAATTTAGATTATATACTTATCTCGCACATGCATGGTGACCACTATTTTGGTTTAGTTGGTTTATTGAACTCGATGCGTTTGAATGGAAGAACACGTGAACTTCAGATTTATGGTCCGCCGGAATTGGATCCAATAATTCGTTTGCAAACGCATTATGACGAAGGGGATTGGAGCTTCCAGATTAATTTTCATGCTTTAGAATTTGGTAAATTTCAGGTAATTTTTGAAAGTGCAGATTTAATAGTTAGCAGCTTGCCTTTAAAGCACAAATTGCCTTGTAATGGTTTTTTGTTTAAGGAGAAGCCAAAGCTAAGGACTATCATTCCTGAAGCTTTAGAGAAGTTTGCTGTGCCAAATTCTGAAATATTTAAGATTAAACAAGGCAGCGATTTTATTAATTCGAAAGGCGAAACCATACTTAATCAAGTCTTGAGCAAAGAGGCAAAGGCTTCCTTTTCTTATGCTTATTGCAGTGATACGATCTACGATGAAGATTTGCTAGCTTATATTGCTGGGGTGGATCTATTGTATCACGAAGCTACCTTTTTAAAGGAAGATGAGGAAAAGGCTGCTTTGCGCTATCATAGTACTACCTGGCAGGCTGCAAGCATTGCCAAGCAAGCAGAAGTAGGCCATCTGTTGATAGGTCACTTTTCGGCTAAATATAAAGATTTGAGTAGCTACTTGATAGAAGCTCAAGAAATTTTTTCGGATACATCTTTAGCTCTAGAAGGGAATGCCTATGCCATTCCCTACCTAGTTGGGCAGTAAAGGACTTAGATTCGTTTTAAGTCGTACTTTTCTATTTTGTTATACAAGTGACTTCTTTGAATATCTAGTATGTCTGCTGTTTTTGAGACATTCCAAGCATTTTTCTTCAATTTATCCTCTATGAACATTCGTTCTATATATTCTTTGAAATCTTGAAATTTTTCAAACTCATCAAAGAGCATGGTTGGCGATTTAGCACTAATAGAATTGGATACATAATTATGTACATCTTCTTCGGTGATTTTTTCGCCACTTAGAATAACTAAACGTTCTACAATATTGCGAAGTTCTCTGATGTTTCCCGAGTAATCAAAATGCATTAAGGCTTCGAAAGCAGAAGGCGTGATTTTTTTAATTGGCATGCTATAATCTTCGCAAATTTCCTTTACAAATTTATCGGATAGGAGAGGAATATCTTCCTTTCTGTCGTTTAAAGAAGGAACATGCAAGAGAATTACACTTAGGCGATGATAGAGGTCCATTCTAAATTTCTTAGCGTCAATTTCACTGAGTAAATCTTTATTTGTAGCGGCTACAATTCGAACATCTACCTTTATTTCTTTGTCGCCACCAACTCTAGTAATTTTCCCTTCTTGCAGAGCTCGTAATACCTTTGCCTGAGCGCTGAGGTCCATATCGCCGATTTCGTCTAGGAAGAGAGTTCCACCATTAGCTTGTTCAAATTTCCCTATTCTTTGCTTAATTGCCGAGGTAAACGCACCTTTTTCATGTCCGAATAATTCACTTTCAATTAGCTCAGAAGGAATGGCCGCACAATTTATTTCGACAAGAGGGCCTTTCGAACGATTTGATTTTTCATGTATCCATCGAGCCACTAGTTCTTTTCCTGTACCATTTTCGCCAGTTACAAGAACTCTAGCATCTGTTGGAGCTACGCGTTCTATGGTTTCTAATATTTTTTTGATAGCTGGAGATTCTCCAATAATATCTCTACTCTTGCTTACCTTTCTCTTTAAAACTTTCGTTTCAGTTAATAGTTCCGATTTATCTAGAGCGTTTCTAACTGTAATTAAAAGTCTGTTTAAATCAGGTGGCTTTTGCAAATAATCGTAAGCTCCTTTTTTTACACATTCTACGGCGGTTTCTAAGTTCCCATGACCGCTAATCATAATAAATGGGGTGTCTGGGTTATCGGCAATTGCTTTTTCTAAGACTTCAATGCCGTCCATTTTTGGCATCTTGATATCTAAAATAACCACATCATAGTGGTTTTCATTTATCATAGCTAAACCTTTGGCACCATCTTCTGCTTCATCTACTTTATACTTTTCATATTCTAGTATTTCTCGAAGGGTATTTCTAATACTTCTTTCGTCGTCAATAATTAAAATTTTTGCCATTTAGGTTTTTAGTTTAGGTGTACAAAATTATGTACAATACTCCTTAGTTCCAAATTTATGTACTAATCATTTCGGAATCACTAAGAATAAAAAGGAAAAAAAAGTGCAGGTCTATAAGCCGGGTTCTGTATACGCCCAAAGGCGAATGCTCATTATTTATCTCGACTTATTATTACTAATAAGCTCTAGCTGCCTACCCACAGAAATTGGGCTAGCTACCCTCAAGCTTCTGTTTATTTGGCATTGCAACGCTATGGGTTTACTCGTCTTAAATATTACTAGATAAGACCGTGGGCTCTTACCCCACATTTTCACCCTTATCGCACCAAGGCGCGACGGTTATTTTCTGTAGCACTTTCCCTCTTCGTTTATTAAGAGCCGGCCGTTAGCCGGATAGCTGCTATATGTTGCCCGGACTTTCCTACCTCGCTAAAAGCGAAATCAATGAGCCGACCTGCTAGGCAAAGATACGTTTAAACTTGAATTAAGTTCTACTTATTCTCAGGCTTTGGTACTAGCTTTCAAAGTCTAGTTAGTGGCTTACTTAAAATTTGTTGCAGTAGTTAGTAGCAATTTTACAAGGAATTTAAGAAATAAAGCAGCTTGTTTCTTTGTTCCAGGCTAAGTTGAAGTACAAAGTTTCTGGAGTTTTCTGCTTCTCCACCATGCCAGAGTATCGCTTCTTCGATGGTGGCTGCTCTACCATCATGTAAGAATTGTACTTTGGGATTTACAACTTTGCTCAAGCCCAAACCCCATAGAGGAGGGGTTCTCCATTCTGAACCTTCTGCTAAAGCTTCTCGTCTATTGTCGGCTAAATCCGAGCCCATATCATGTAGTAGGAAGTCGGAGTAGGGATGTATTTTCTGGTAACTAAGACTACTAATTGGATGGTAACTTGTGGTAAATGTAGGACTATGGCAAGCATTGCATTTTGCTTCAAAAAAGATAATTTTTCCTGCTTTGAATGCTTCACTTTCTACATTTCGACTAGCAGGAACCGCTAGAGTTTGAAAATAAAAAGCCATTAATTCTAAATTTTCCGTGCTCAAATCTAAATTGCTTTGTAAGCCTGTTTGGCAATTGCTTTGTGCACTGCAATTTTCATTAGGGAAGTAGCTGTTGCTTAAGCCCATATCTTCATTGGCTGCTGCAGCACTTTGTTGTTCTGCTGTAGCGTTACTTGCTTTCCATCCGTAGCGTCCTAGTTCTACAAGATTGGTTTTTGGATTGTAGACCCAATTGGCCTTGCCAGAAATGCCGTCACCATTGTTATCGTTCGGGTCTTCATTTTGAAGTATATCTGCTTCTGCAATAGCTTCAAGAAGTCCGAGTCCGAATACTGGAGGCGCCATTCTAAACGAACTATTGTAATTACTTGGTGCACTAGTATAAGTTGTGCTAAGTTGGTAGAGTTTCTTGTTAAGTTGCACTTGACTACCATCGCTATACGTTAGCAACTGACTCCACTCTGTAAAGCTAATTACTGCCTCTGGGTCTTGTCCGAAGATGGCTTTTGTTTGAATTTGACCTCCATAATTAGGCACGGGTAGGGGCATTCCATGAACATCTTGTGCGTCTAGTCCAATTTTTAGTAAGCCTCCAGTTTGGATGTCTCCATCGTAAAGCATGGGATTTCCTCTTCCATTTCTAAGATGACAAGATTCGCAAGAATTTTGATTGAATAGTGGTCCCAAGCCACCAAAATTAGTGGCTGGGGCGGTTACAAAGTGTTGTGAAAAAATAGCGTCAGCTTCTAGGTGTTTGGTTAGTCCAGTAGCATCTAAATTACTTAATGCGAAAGTATAGGCCGTTGGTCCAGATACAAAGACCGTAGTTTCACCGCCGCTATAGGCCTCATTTAAGCTCAAAGGATCTTGGTCTTTTTTACAAGAGTAGAAAAGGCTGAAGCTTAGAATTAGGTATAAGGCTTGTTTTTTCATTGCAAGGAAGCTCTTTAGAGATTGGAAATAAGAGGAATCAATTCGCTTTCTAAGGTTTCTTGTAAATCTCTTACAGCACTTTGAGCTGCTTCTACTTGAGAAACATTGGAAAAAATTGCAGCACCGAAATTACCACTTATATTTTCAATTGCATTAATAGCTAATTGAATTTCATTTTTAATTTGCTCGTCTAGACTTGGATTTTGAACTGCAATAATAGTACTCAAACCTTTATTAGTGCCAAGTCCATTATAGCTTCCAAGATAGATATTTTGAATGCTTCTAATATTGTTGGAAAAATCTCGCTTTGAATTATTGCTGAATCTTGATTCTTCAAGGCTTATATCTTGTTGAGATAAAGGGTCATTAATCTTGCCATTACCCACTTCGTCGGCAATTATAGCAATCGCATTTGAAAATTCTTCAAGAACAGATTTTTGACTAACGTATAATTGGCTTCCTTTTCCAGCATTCAAAACTTCTGCTATAAAGTTTCCACTACTAGGAGACCATAGTTGATAAAGATGATCTAAATCGGAGGCTAGGGTGCTAGAAGCAGCTGCTAAGTATTCAAACTCTCTTGCGTTAAAGTCGTTAACTTCTTTCGTTCCAAATTCTCCCCAAAGTAGAAATTCGATAGTGTGAAAACCTTTTAGAGTTCCTTCTTGTTGTGCTAAGAAACTAGGCGTTAATGCATTTGGACCATTAAGTACATTGTTTAAATCGGTAACGTTAACAGGCCAAGAATCTATGGAAGGGTCTATGCCAGCTTGATCTACTGGGCCGAAAAGAAAGCCTTCAGATTGTTCCCATGGTGAGCGAGCTGCAATCCAAGCATTTCTTGCTGCTGTTAAATTTTCTGGGGTTGGATTTGCTTCTAATTCGGCAAGTTTAGCTGCTAAGATGCTGCCTTCATTTGCTAAATCTGCGTAAGTTGCTACTATAACATTCGTACTTAGGTTAGAAATGAGCTCATCGTATTCTTCTGTGGTCGTTATTTTACTGTCTTTAGAACAAGAACCAAGAGTAAGAATTAAGAACAAAATTAAAAAGGAAGGAAAATAAGTTGTTTTCATGGATAAGATTTTTTTAAGTTTAAAATGAAAAGCCAAAGCCTAGGGAGAAAGTTTTTTCCGTTTCTTTTGTACCTAATAGGCGATAAGCGTAATGAGTTTTAATTACTATTTCTTTGATAGGAAAGTAGTTGAAGCCTAGGGTATATACTTGACGACTATAACGAGGGTTGTCTGTTACCTGACCTGCGGTTCGGAACATAGAATCATACCATTCTGCTCGCCCAAAGAGAAAGAGCTTGTGTTTCATATCTTTCTTAGCCAAATGAAGAAGATTGTAGCCCCCTTCAATATAAGCACCGGCTGCCATTTTAGCTACTGGCGTTCTTTTTACATCTAGGTTGTTCGAAAGATTACGGTTAGCGGCACTTAAGGCTTCGCTATTTTGCAAATGAGCAAGTAGAGCATAAGCGCTTAAACGCCAGTGATCTGATTTGTAATTAAAATGTAAATCTGCGAGATGAAGCCAAGAAGCTAAAGTGTAGTCTTTTTTAGGTCGATTTCCTGTGCCATTTCCAGCGTAGTAATTAAAGCCGAAATAACTTTTTTCTTTAAAGACTAGGTCTAAGCGCAGAATATAAGCTAGATTATCTGCATTAATCATTTCAAACCTTTTTTGATAACCCTTTCTTATAAAATTTAAAGAACTAAAACCAGAATTATCTATACCTGTAACTAAATAGGCTTTGTACTGGAAGGCTGGAAATTGTTTTTCTTTACTTAGCGGAATAGTTCCACTTAGCTCTAGTCCAGTTTCATACCAACCTAGCGGTAATATGGTATTTTCAACTTCTGGTCGATAAGCGGTAAAATAGTTGATTGGTCTATCTAAATCCGCTGCATTTCCCATATAAATCCTCATCTTACCCATTCTTATATTGAAATAAGATTTAATTTTAAATAATAGGTTGATTTGCTCAAGTATAACTTCGCCACCTTTGGATATAGATTCATCATATTCGCCGAATTCTTCTAAAGGATCAAACTCCATAGCCGCTCCAACGCCTCCATGTTCAAATTCAATTTCTGTTTTCAATTCTATAAACGAATTGAAATGGTATTTTAAGTAGAGGTTAAATCTTTCTGGATCTACGGCATCTCTCTTATCTGGAAGGGTTTCCCAATCAAAATTGTAATAGTTTACTACGCCATAGCCACTGATGTCGAATTTGGAAAAAATATTACTAAGTTTCTCTTTTTTACTAAGTGTAGTGGAATCGGTTTGAGCGTGGCTAGTAAGGTAAAATAGGAGGGCGAATAAGCTTAGAATTTTTCTCATAAGGGGATTTATGCGGCAAATCTAATCTTTTATTTATAATTAGTCTAAATAAATTCAATTATTTTAAAAAAATCCAATTTTATAAAGTTTATCTTTAAGCCTTACAAAAAAAAAGCTACTATTTTCGACTATATGCACAAGCTACGTTGGCAAATTGCTCAGTATTTTGAAAGGCGTTGGTGGCAAGCTTATTTAGCCAAGAAAGACCGCTCAAGCTATTTGCAATGGAAGAAGGACTATTGGATTAATTTTTTAAAGAAAATACAACTTAGTCAGCGCGATTTTGCAGAAAGTGTTGTAGATATAGGTTGTGGTCCGGCGGGAATCTTTATGCTATTTGAGCAAAATTCTGTTCTTGCTCTAGATCCTCTCTATGAAGAATATGTGGCTAAAAATCTGATGGATCCGGGGGCATACCCTTGGGTGAATTTTGTGGGGCAAAGTTTTGAGAGTTTTTCCACAGAAGAAGAATATGCCGATATTTTTTGCCTGAATGCGATAAATCATTTTATAGATCTAGAGGCAAGTGCAAAAAAGCTTTACACCATGACCAAAGAAGGGGGGAGGCTAATTTTATCTATCGATGCTCATAGGCATTCCCTTTTTAAAAGACTTTTCCGCTTGCTTCCTCTAGATATTCTACACCCTCATCAATTAGATTTAGAAGAATATTCGAATTTGATGGAAAAACAAGGCTATAAATTAGAAGCGAAATATTGCCTCAAAGAAGAGTTCTTCTTCAATTATTGGGTTTTAATTCTTTCTAAGTAAGGATCTGTTATCGTTTTCTTAAGTCGAAAATATCCTTTCTTCGATCTTTTAAATTTCTTACACTTCCAAACTGATTTAATTCGCGTAATAGATCTATATCTACATCTGCAATAAGAATCATTTCTGTATTTGCAGTGGCTTCTGCCTTAATACCATTAGCAGGGAAGGAAAAATCGCAAGGTGTGAAAACCATAGATTGCGCGTATTGAATATCCATATTATGTACTTTAGGAAGATTTCCAACGCTTCCAGCGATGGCTACGTAACATTCGTTTTCAATAGCTCTGGCTTGTGCACAATGTCGCACTCGAGAATAGCCATTTTGTGTATCGGTTAAAAAGGGAATGAAAAGTATGTCCATGCCTTCATCCGCCAACAATCTACTCAACTCTGGAAACTCAGAATCATAGCAGATCAATATTCCAATTTTACCGCAATCTGTATCGAAGGTCTTTAGCTCACTTCCTCCTTGCATGCCCCAAACTTTGGCTTCGTCGGGAGTGACATGCAACTTTTCATAAGGCTCGGTTGCACCATCTCGTTTGCAAAGATAGCCTACATTATAAAGCAGTCCATTTCTCAATTCTGGCATACTACCGGTAATAACATTGATATTATAGCTGATGGCAAGTTCAGAAAATTTCTTTACAATTTTAGGGGTGTATTTGGCTAGCTCTCTAATTGCTTCAGGTTCCGATATATGGTTATGTTTGGCCATAAGCGGTGCATTGAAAAATTCTGGGAAAAGAGCAAAATCGGATCGGTAAGCTGAAACGGCGTCTATAAAGTATTCGGCTTGCTGCATTAGTTCCTCTAAGTCTTTATACAAACGCATTTGCCATTGAATTAGTCCGAGTCGTACAATAGTCTTTTTCTCTGCAAGTTTTTTTGTTTCTTTTTGGTAATAGATGTTGTCCCATTTTAAAAGCACGGCATATTCGTTCGAAGCCGTATCTCCTTCTAAGTAGCCTTTTAGAACTTTAAGAGGGTGAAAATCATTGGAAATCTGAAAGTTTAGAACGGGGTCGTGAATTTCCTTTCTCTTCACTTTTTCTATGTATTCTTTCGGGCTAAGCGTAGATGCAAACTCGTGATAATTTGGAATTCTACCACCAAAAACAATCCCTCTTAAGTTTAGTTTCTCCGCTAATTCTTTTCTATAATCATACAAGCGTCTCCCTAGTCGAAGGCCTCTATATTCTGATTTGATAAAGACATCAATACCATATAAAACATCGCCCTTATCTCTATGCGTATCAAAAGTGTAATTTCCAGTAATTTCTTTATAGGTATGGTGGTCGTCGAATTGATCATAATCTACTACTATACTTAAGGCGCAACCAGCCAATTCGCCATTTACTTTAATTACTACTTGCCCATCAGGAAACTTTTTGATTAAAGATTTTATATGCGATTCTTTCCAATAAGAATTAGGCATATTGGAATAAGCTTCAATCATTGCAGATTTTAATTCTTGATAATCGTTTAAGGTTAAAAATTGAAGTTCTATATTTTCTATTTTTTGCATAATTTATTGGCTTTGTTTACTAACAATAAGGTGGAATAGGTTCTAAAAGTTCCTCCATACATCACCTCTTGTACTGAGCTTAGCTTGCAAAGAAGCAGTAATAAAATGAAGTTAAGGGAATTCTTGAATTTAACAAACGAGAATAAAGGCTAGAAGAAAGTTGAGCTATTAGCTTACTTAGCTCTCATTCGCTACTAAAGTCGGACTTTAAGTAGTAAAATACTTATAAAACTCAGATATAGCGGCCGCTAGCATAAAAACAGCGAATACTTTCGCAATAATCTGATAGGCTTTCACACCGAAAAGACCTTTTATAATTTTCACTAATCCTCGAGAAGCATCTTCTGATTCGTCTTGAGCGATTACAAACCAAAAATACGCAGCCATTGCTAATAGAATAATTCCTCCAATCATCTTGTTTCTTTATTTAAAGTTCTTTTTTCCATTCGTTTAATTTCATTAAAGCTTCAATAGGACTAAGACTATTAATATCAAGACTTTCTAAAGCTTCTTTTAGTTTTTGTGCTTGCGGGTCGGCAGCATCAAAAATACTCAGTTGCATATTCGCAGGAATGTTTTTAACTTTTTCTTTGATATCGCCACTATCGATATGTTTTTGCTCTAATTGTTTAAGAATATCGTTGGCTCTACTTACAATTTCTTTGGGCATACCTGCCATTCTTGCCACATGAATACCAAAGCTGTGCTTGGACCCTCCTGGAGTCAGTTTACGTAAAAAGAGCACTTTATTTTGAAGCTCTTTCGTGCTAATATGGTAATTCTTTATTCTAGGGTATTTATCTGCCAATTCGTTCAATTCGTGATAATGGGTAGCGAATAGCGTTTTGGCCGTAAATTTTGGATGGTTGTGCAGGTATTCGGCAATGCTCCAAGCTATAGAAATACCATCGTAGGTACTAGTACCTCTTCCGATTTCATCTAACAAGATGAGGCTTCTGTTACTAATATTATTGACAATATTGGCGGTTTCATTCATTTCTACCATGAAGGTACTTTCTCCACTACTAATATTGTCGCTGGCACCAACTCGCGTAAAAATTTTATCTACCAAGCCAATTCTTGCACTAGAAGCTGGCACAAAACTTCCCATTTGTGCCATTAATACAATGAGGGCGGTTTGTCGAAGTACGGCAGATTTTCCAGACATATTCGGGCCAGTAATCATAATGATTTGTTGGTCAGAATTATCCAAGTAAATATTGTTCGGCACATAGGCTTCTCCTGGAGGTAGTTGTGCCTCTATCACAGGATGCCTAGCATCTTTGATATCTAGTTCTAAGCTCTCATCTATGCTTGGTCGGCAGTAGTTAAACTTTTCTGCCACTAGAGCAAAAGAAAGAAGGCAATCTATACGAGCTAGTACATTTGCATTAAGCTGGATGGCTTGAATATAATCTCTAAGATAGCTGATGATTTGATTGAAAAGTTGAAGTTCTAAAGCCTGAATTTTGTCTTGTGCTCCTAATATTTTCTCTTCGTATTCTTTGAGTTCTTCGGTGATATAGCGTTCTGCGCCAGTTAAAGTTTGTTTCCTAATCCAAGTTTCGGGCACTCTTTCTTTGTGGGTGTTTCTAACTTCCAAGTAATAGCCAAATACATTGTTGAAGCCAATTTTAAGCGAGCTAATTCCGGTGGCTTCTGCTTCTCTTTGTTGTATTTCTAGTAGGAAATCCTTCCCCTTGGTGGAAATTTTTCTTAGGCTATCCAATTCTTCATTTACCCCTTCTTTAATTGTTTTACTTTTATGTAAAATTGCTGGGGCATCTTCCTCAATTTCTTTTTCGAGTTTGTCTAATAAAAGTGGACAAGAATTAAGCTGCTCAGAGAAGGAGAGGAGAGCGCTAAGCTTACTTTCCTTCATTAAGCTTTGCATAGGCGCAATTGCCCTTAATGCTCTTTTTAGTTGTACAAGTTCTCTCGGACTTATTTTCTCAGAAGGCACCTTGGCAATCATTCTTTCTATGTCGCCAATTTTCTTTAATTCAACTATTAAAGCTTGAGCGGCTTCTCGATGCTTTACAAAATAAGCAACTACATCGTGTCGCTCATTAATTTTGTTCAGATCCACCAAAGGCATTAGAATCCATTTTTTGATAAGTCGGGCTCCCATCGGACTAACTGTGTAATCGATAATGTCGGCTAAGGTTTTAGCATCATGATGGTGACTATAAACTAATTCTAAATTCTTTATGCTGAATTTATCCATCCATACATGCTTGTTTTCGGCAAGCCTTGCTATGGTATTAAGTTGTTGAACATCGTTTAAATGATTATCTGCAAAATAGTGCAGAGCGGCTCCCGATGCTATGGTGATTTCTGGAGAGTTTTCAATACCGAAGCCTTTCAAAGAGTTAACTTCAAATTGCTTTTGAATCATTTCGGTTGTATATTCTTCGGTATAGATCCAATCCTCTAGGCGATAGCTATAATATTGCTTTCCAAAATTTTCGTAATATTCTTTTTCTTGTTTTTTGGCAAAGAGCACCTCCGATGGTCTAAAACTTTGCATAAGTTTGTCGAGATAGGCTATGCTGCCCTCTGCAACATAGAATTCGCCTGTAGAAATATCGATGAAGGCAATGCCATTATTGTTTTTGCCTATAACAAGAGAAGCTAAGAAATTATTCTTTGCTGTATCTAGGATATTATCGTTGAGAGCCACGCCGGGAGTAACTAGTTCTGTTACGCCTCGTTTCACAATTTTCTTTTCTTTAGAAGGCTTTTCCAACTGGTCGCAAATGGCAACCCGGTAGCCTGCTCTAACTAATTTGGGTAGATAGCTTTCTAGGCTGTGGTAAGGAAAGCCTGCCAGTTCTATTTCGGACGCAGAGCCATTATGCCGTTTGGTTAAAATGATACCAAGTACTTTGGAAGCCACAACCGCATCTTCTCCAAAGGTTTCGTAGAAGTCGCCCACCCTAAAAAGTAAAATAGCATCATGATGCTTAGCCTTAATGGCATAGTATTGCTTCATGAGTGGTGTTTCGCTTTTCTTTTTAGTCGACATAGTTTTTCTCTATCTTTGCTTCTCACAAAAGTAAGAATATAGCTAGCTTTGCAAGCCAATTTACTAGACATTCTATACACTATCTTTCCACATGAGTAGAAAAATACCCAACGAAGAATTGGAGCGACTAAGTGTCGAAGCCTTTAAGGAAGAAACTAAAACTCCCATTATTGTAATTTTAGATAATATTCGAAGCTTAAACAACATTGGTTCTGTTTTTAGAACAGCAGATGCTTTCTTGATTGAAAAGATTTATCTCTGCGGCATTACCGCTCAACCACCGCATCGCGATATCAACAAAACTGCTTTAGGGGCAACTGAAACGGTGAGTTGGGAGTATAGAGAAGATACCCTAGCTTTAGTGAAAGACTTGCAAGCTTCATTGTGCAAGGTATATGCCATAGAGCAGGTTGAAGGGAGCATTATGTTGAATGATTTTAAGCTAGAGTCGAGAGAGAAGCTAGCCCTTGTATTCGGAAATGAAGTGGAAGGTGTACAGCAAGAGGTGGTGAATCTATGTGATGGATCTATAGAAATACCGCAATTGGGAACCAAGCACAGTTTGAACATTGCTGTTAGCGCAGGAGTGGTGCTCTGGGATTTGTTTGCCAAATTGAGATATCACTAGAGTCTTAAAGGGGGATCGTGCTTGTTTTATAAGCCACTAAGGAATTTTCGTATAGGGTTTTCCTCTTTTACTTCTTCCTTTGAGCGAATGGCCTTTAATTCTGAAATGCCATCATAAATAGCAGCTTCCACTTGATCGCGCATTTCTTTTAGATTCTCTTCCTTACTATCTTTTTTAAGATGCTTAGTTTCGATTGCCTTACCGAATTTGTAATAGAGTTTTTTAGGTTTAGGAAATAGGGTTGGACCAATACCTTTAACTAGCGGAGGAATGTTTTCTCCGCCTTTGAAGTACTTATCTAATATCCCTTTTTCCTTAAGCCATTCTCCTAATTTAGAATCTTTAACCTCTTCTTTATCTACCAAAATATCATAAAGTTCATCGCCACCTAAAGAAGAGATTGGAATTATAGGGTAGCTATTTTCTATGGCCAACTTAACAAAGCCGTAGCGCTCTTTCCATACTAGTTTGTATTCTTCGCCTTTCACCTTGCAAACCTCATTTGCACCACCTGGAAAAACGAGTATATGTTGCTTGTTGTGCATTAAATCTAAAACATGCTCTCTACTTCCGGTAACTGCTCCCAAATCCGTCATAATGCTACGCCACAAAGGCAAGCCCAAATGTAAGTTATCCACTAAAACTCGAAGAAAAATATCTAAATCTTCATAAAGTTTAGCAGTGTATAGTGGTCCATCGGTTATACCCAATAAAGTGTGATTAGAAACATACAAGGCGGGCTTATCTTTAGATAGATTTTCGAGTCCGAAGTATTGCGGATCAAAATACCAATTCGTAAATTTTGCCAAAAAATGAACTATATCCTTTGGTGGTGGACTGTATTTGCTGTTGGTTTTTAGGTATTTTGGCATCGCTCTATCTTTGGTTCTTACAAACTTAAAAAATTATTAGCAATGTTTTAAGCTTATTTCAAAATCCCTTTTTATCGGCTAATCCTTGTGTTGATAAGCTCAAAACAAATCTTTTTCTTTATGTACTTTTGTTTTATACAATTACGACTTTTAAAATTCATAAAATGAAAAAATTTAATGAGCCAAATGCCTTGAGTGACGTTGCACTCTTTCATGATACCTTTAATGCACCAATACTCAATGAAGCTACTATTCCAAGCGCCGAAAGATGTGCTCTGCGTGTTTCCTTATTACAAGAAGAGTTAAATGAGTTAAAAGAAGCCATTGCAGATAAGAATATAGTGGAAATTGCGGATGCCTTGGCCGACCTTCAATATGTTTTGTCGGGGGCGATATTAGAATTTGGCTTAGCAAATAAATTCAAGGAGATTTTTGACGAGGTGCAAAGAAGCAATATGAGTAAGGCTTGTAGTACAAAAGAAGAAGCTGAAGCCACCCAATTAGCTTATCAAAAAAAGGATGGAACCATTTCTCACATTATTCAGAAAGAAGATAAATACTTAGTTTATAGAGAAGGAGATAATAAAGTTCTTAAATCTGTGCATTATTCACCAGCCGATTTAAAATCGATTTTAGCTTCTTAGTTATTCGTCACTATGAAGAATCTAGTACTAGTTTTCTGCGTTATTTGTATCTTCTTAAAGGAGCAGAGCCTTGCTCAAGTTTCTCTAAAAAAAGAAATTTATTTACACTTAGAGGATAGTGTAGAACGCGAAGTATTAGCACAAGATTTGAAATTTTTCTCTAGTATAGACAGTCTATATAAATCTAATGATTTTAGGCCTGTTTTTGACAAGGCAATGCACCTAGCAATGCTAAGTTACCTAGAAAACATGGAGCCCTGGGGCTTTAATACCAAAGCGTATCCCTATAACTTTTTAGATAGTTTGGAGTCGGAAAGAGACTTTTCTGCTAAGGCAAAATGGGAAATCTATGCATGCGAAGTCTATCTTTCGCTTTTTGAGCTAGTTCAAAATGGCTTGCTTTTAGATGAGAAGACAAGAGGGGAGAATATTCATTTAGATTTAAGCCCCTTTGATCCTTTAAATGAATTATTCCGTTTGAAGGAAACGAAATCTTTGATTCATTTAGAATTGTTAGAGCCTAATTTTTTGCCTTACCAACTTTTTGAGGAAAACTTACAGTTCTATTATGCGCATCAGGATGATTTTGATGAACAACTCTTGGTTTTTAAAGATAGTCTAGGCTTAGGCGATAGAGATAGCAGTTTATTACTGCTAAGAAATAAGTTGTATTATTTGGGCGATTTAGAGTCGGATAGGAGGCAGCATTCCGATTTGTTCGATCATGATTTAGAGGCAGCCCTTAAAAACTTTCAAAAAAGACATCTTTTAGAAGCAAATGGAATATTAGATGCTCTAAGTGTTAAGACCATAAATAGACCTCTGAAAGAAATTATTGCAGAAATGCAACTTAACCTAGAGCGCTGGCGTTGGTTGCCTAGTTATTTGGGTTATTACATTGCTTTTGCTAATCTTGCAGCCTTTGAAATGAGCCTTATCAAAGAAGATAGTCTTTTACTTCGTCAGAATATTGTTTGTGGTAAGGTAAATAGGAAAACCCCCGTGTTTTCTGAGAAGATGATATACATAGATATCAATCCTACTTGGACGGTTCCGCCAACCATCTTGCAAAATGATATACTTCCTGCAATTAGAAGAAGTAGTAACTATCTATCTAAAACAAACATTAAGGTTTTGGATCTTAGCACAGGTAAATATGTTAGTGGGGCGGAGATTAATTGGGCAAAAGCAAGTTCTTACAAATACATTCAAGGTCCAGGCTTGAGCAATTCACTAGGAGTGGTGAAGTTTATTTTCCCCAACGACTACTATATCTTTTTCCATGATACGCCGCATAAAGAGCATTTTCCTCTCAAAGTAAGAGCCTACAGTTCGGGTTGTGTGCGCTTGTCGCAACCGCTTGAATTAGCCAGTATCTTGTTGTCTTATAACGAGAAAAGTTATACTACAGAGGATATTGATACAATCGTGGTTTCTCAAAAGACCACTAGAATTTTGTTAGATGAGCAACCACAAGTCTACATTCATTATTTAACCCAAGAAGTAAAAGATGGTTTATTGTATCAGTATCCCGATATTTACTCTTACAATGGAGATTTAAAGAAAGCATTTGATCTTGCCCGTAAGCAAGCTAGTTCTAGATAAGAGTACTTTGAGATAGATAGCTAGCATCTGTTTTATAAATAAACAGACAAGAACCTTCTTGGATAAGATTTATTAAGTCTTCGCAAATTTCAACAGGTACCGCCGGACAACCCTGACTTCTTCCAAGTCGACCATAAGTTTGAATGAATTCTCTGCTAACGTAATCTGCGCCGTGTACCACGATGCCTCTTTGGTAGGCAGCATCATTTATATTTTTTTCTAAACCTAAGAGCTTTAATGACTTACCGTGTTTACCTATATAAATGCTTGAAGTCTTATAGAAGCCTAAACTACTCTGAAAAGAGCCTTCTTGGTTCGAGAATTGCTTTGCAAATTCTTCGCCACTATTGCGTCCATGGGCAACCAAGGTGTTATAAACCACTTTAAAGTTTTGCATGTCTATAACCCACAATCTTTCTTCATTAGCAGATAAGTCAAAGTCGATTAGACTCAAATATGGTTTAATTATTTCTCCTTTCGATTTTAGCACACTGTAGCCTTTAAGCGCCATACTAAAGACGTTCAGGTTTGGTTTTTTTTCTCCAAAATCGAAATTAGGAATTTCGGCTTTTTCGAAACTGCTACCATAGCGAACTAGGTTGTTTGCTAAGCTAGAACTAAAAGAAGTAAAGAGGAAAACGAGGAGACTGAATGCTAATTTCATGTGCTTAAAACTCTAATTTAGCTTTATTCGTTCAATTGAAAAACTTTTTAACAAAATTTACTTAGTGACTCCTTTGCTTAAATTTTGCCAACTTAATGTTTAATTTTGCCCAAAATTCTGACATGGGCTTGAGTAAAGCAAAAAAGAATACCAAACTTAAGGGACACTTGTTGTATAACGCTCTACCGCATGTGTGGCGTGAGCTGCGAAGTGAAAATAAAATAGAAGGTATTTACAAGAAAAAAGCCGCGTATATTTCTTGGATGGTATTTTATGTAATGCGTCCCTTGGTCTTTTTACAAAATCTAATTTTTGGAAAAAGAATTGCAGCGGTAGATCTTTCAAAACAGCAACCCATTTTTATTTTGGGGCATTGGAGAAGCGGAACTACCCATTTGCATTATCTCTTTCACAAGGATCCTCAATTCGGTACGCTTAGTAATTATCAAAGCTTTTTATTTAACATAGCGATGTTGAGTAAGTCGTGGCTTAAATTTATTCTTTCTCCTCTAATGCCAGAAACTCGACCACAAGACAATGTTAAGGTAGATCCCGACTTGCCCGCAGAAGAGGAGCAACCTCTTAGTGTAATGAGTATAAGAACTGGCTTTCATACTTGGAGTTTTCCTAGTAACAGAAGCTATTTTGATAAGTATAACACCTTTAAAGGTATAAGTGCTGAAGAAAAAGCTGCCTGGCAAAAAGATTATCATAAAGTATTGCAAAACATTACTCTTTTTAACGACGGGAAACCCTTGGTTTTGAAAAATCCGCATAATACCTCTAGAGTAAAAGAATTGCTAGAATTGTATCCTAATGCCAAGTTTATTTTTATTCATAGAAATCCTTACGACGTATTTGTTTCTACTCGACATCTGATGTTTAGAGCAGTGCGAGCGCAATTTTTAGAGTTTGTTTCTCACAGAGATATTGAGGATATGATTTTTTATTTCTTCACACATACCATGAAGAAGTATATTGCAGAGAAAGATCTGATTCCAAAAGAGAATTTAGTAGAGGTGAGTTTTGATCAGATGGAAGAAGATTCTGCTGGTCAAATTGCTCGCATGTATAAGGAATTAGATTTGCCAAATTATGATAAGGCCAAACCATATTTTGATGAATATTTAGCTTCAGTTAAGAATTATAAGAAAAACAAATTCAGGAACTTACGACCAGAAATTCTAGAACGAATTAACCGTGAATGGAGATTTGCATTTGAAGAATGGTCGTACAAAATAGAAGATTAAACTTCATCTAAAAAAACAACTTGATCAAAATCTTCCGAAGAGAATGGCAAATCTAAATGGGCTATTCTCGGAAATACTTCGGGGTAAATATGGATGTGTTTTTCAAATCTAGTGGGGTAATAGTTCATTTCTAATAAGAGTTCGGCTGCTTGATAGTAAGGGTCCTTTATGGCAAGAAGCCTATCTCTAGATCGCTTCGTTTTGCATAGCTGAATGGCTTCTGCAAGCTTTTGCGCATCATAAGTGGAAGGAGTAAAGGCTTCTTCTGTAGCATTTGCGTTATGACTTTCAGGTAAGTTGCCCGCCTTCCATAAGCTTATATGTTCACCATAGGCAAAAGCTTCTACTGGCTTACCATTTAGCCAGGTGTTAAAATGCACATGGGGTATACCAAAAGGAAAGGTGCTAAGTCCGTCAAGACCACTATAGCCCGACAAGGCTATCACTTCGCCTCTTTTTACCACTTGCCCTAGCTTAACAAAAGATCTTGCCAAGTGAACATAGCCACTTATTAGGCCTTTCCCGTGATCAATATGAATTTTTAATCCCCCACGGTTAAACTCCGATTGCACTTGGATTACCTTGCCTGGTGCTGCTGCGCAAACCTTCGTTCCAACTGGAATCGAGAAATCTACGGCATTGTGACTATTATAGGTTAAATTTTTTCCTCTGAAATCCTTGGTCTGCGTTTTTTTTACCGACCAACCTGCTTCCATTGGAGTGGGAGTATGATTGTATAAGTTAGATATTAAAACACTTCTTTTTTTATAAGGCATCCCCATCCAAAGCCAAGGGGAAACCATGGGATGTAGCTGTTTAAGACTAGACAGTCCAAAACTGGAAGCGGGCACATCCTCTTCTCCTAATAAAGCTATTTTTGCTTGTTGCATTCTTAGTTTAAATGGGTGTAAACCAAGAATTTCTGCAAAAAATTTAAGCTTCTTAGCCTTCATTATTTATCTATAAAGCCATAACAAGTGGCATAATTATTCTTACTTAAATAGGCAAAACGAGGGTCGAAGCTTACACGTTGAATCGCTTTAATCTCCTCCAAAGTTCTAACTGTCTCCGAATTTTTATTATAAAGTTCATCAAAATATGCTTGTGCTTCTTCAGAATCCAAGGAGTAGAATTTGAATAAGTTCTTAGCATCGCCATTGCCACCACCGCGATTAAAGGTGGTAAGAATATTAACCGTATCTAGCGTGCTTTTGTTAATGGCAATAAGTTGAATAAGATAAGATAGCTCTTCCTCTCCATCGGGAGTAGCGCTCGAGTAGAGCAATTCTACTTCACTTAAATTTTCAACTAACTCTTCTTCCAGTTTAAATTCGCTCAGATCTGTATATTGAATTTCGGGGGTGCAAGATGCAAGCAAAATGCCAAAGCTGGCAAGTAAAATATAGGCAATGTTTTTCATTGTACGAAGATAAGCTTTAGGAATAGTTTTAGCTATTTTTTTCTTAGGAAATAAGCTCCTGCTTAGCACTTGTTTTCTTTAATTGTTTTATATTTGCCGGGAATGAATCCACGGATTATACTTGATACAGCGAGATTTCAATTGGTAATCGACCGATTATGTCACCAATTGATTGAAAATCATCAAGATTTTTCAAATTCCGTAATTATTGGGGTGCAACCAAGAGGTGTTTACTTGGCAAAAAGAATAACTAAGCGCTTAGAGCAAATTACCCAGTTGCCAGCTCTTCCTCTTGGAAAATTAGACATTACTTTCTTTAGAGATGATTTTAGAACTTCTAATTCTCCCTTGCAAGCGATGGAGACAGATTTAGACTTTTCTTTAGAAGCTAAGCGAATAATTTTGGTAGATGATGTACTCTACACCGGACGGACCATAAGAGCGGCTTTAGATGCCATGTTAGCTTATGGTAGACCCGAAGATGTGGAACTTTTAGTTTTGATTGATAGAAGATTGCAAAGACATTTGCCCATTCAAGCTAAATATATTGGAAAGACGATCGATTCTATTAGTAAGGAGAAGGTTAAGGTGGAATGGAGTGAGCAAGGAGAAGAAGATAAAGTTTGGATTATAGCTAAAAATACTAATTCATGAGTATGTTGAGTCAACGGCACCTGCTTGGAATTAAGCAAATCACGGAAAACGATATCCGTTTGATCTTTGATACAGCTAAAAATTTTAAAGAAATACTTCAAAGACCGATTAAAAAGGTACCTTCTTTAAGAGACATTACCATAGCCAATTTATTTTTCGAGAATTCAACAAGAACAAGAGTTTCTTTTGAATTAGCAGAAAAAAGACTTTCTGCCGATACCATTAATTTTTCAGCATCCTCATCTTCTACAAAAAAAGGAGAAACCCTTATAGATACTGTCAATAATATATTGGCTATGAAGGTAGATATGGTGGTTATGCGACACCCAAATCCTGGCGCCCACATGCTCTTAGCAAAGCATATTGATGCCCAAATTATTAACGCGGGGGATGGCACCCACGAGCATCCTACGCAAGCCTTATTGGATGCCTTTAGTATGCAAGAAAAGCTTGGCGATTTAGCTGGTAAAAAGGTGCTTATTTGTGGCGATATCAAACATAGCCGAGTTGCTTTATCGAATATATTTTGCCTACAAAAATTAGGTGCTAAAGTGCGGGTATGCGGTCCGCCAACTTTAATTCCAAAATTCATAGATAGTTTAGGTGTTGAAGTTTCCTATGATATGCAAGAAAGTTTGCGTTGGTGTGATGTTGCTAACGTTCTAAGAATTCAATTAGAACGCCAAGATATAAAGTATATCCCAAGTTTAAGAGAGTATAATATAGCTTTCGGGATTACTTCTTCATTACTAGCGAACTTGGATAAAGAAATTGTAATTATGCATCCTGGTCCGATGAATAGAGGAGTAGAGATAGATAGTGATGTTGCAGATTCTAAGCATTCTATTATTTTGCAGCAAGTAGAAAATGGGGTGGCCGTACGCATGGCGGTGTTGTATTTATTAGCGGGTAAGAAAGAATAAGTTTTATTTGTTTTCCAATAGCCAGGCTATATTTAATCGTTTTAATTCCACTCGAAGAGAGACTTAAATAGGTAATGTTGAAGGTATTACAACTTTGTAAAAAATCGCCCACTCCACAAAAAGATGGAGAATCCATTGCTATACATCAATTAAGTAAGGCTTTGCTTAGTAGTGGGGCAGAGCTAGATGTAATTGCTATGCTTACCGAAAAACATCCCTGGTGGGATCTTAAGGGAGAATTAGCTGGGGTTAGTTATCAATATTTGCATGTTGATGCGCAAATATCTGGATTTAAAGCGCTTCGTTCGATTTTTGCTGAAACACCCTATTTCGTTTCTAGATTTTACGCTAAAAGCTTTAAAAAGTCCATTTTACGAACTTTAGAGAAAAAGGACTATGATGTAATTATTTTGGAGGGCATATTTTTAAGTCCTTATTTGAAATTGCTTCGAGAACATTCCAAAGCCAAAATTATTCTTAGGGCTCATAATGTGGAACACAGAATTTGGGAGCGCTATGCCAAAGAAGAGAAGAACTTTTTGAAAAAAATGTACATCCATATTGTCTTGAAACGGCAACTTAAGCGCTACGAAAAAAGGAAAGTAAAGAAGATGGATGGTGTTATAGCTATTTCACCTGTAGATGAGCTTTATTTTCGCAACTTGGGTGTAAAGAATTTAATGGTGCTTCCGATAGCGGTAGAGGTGCTTAAGTCGAGTCTAAGGCCTAATATTTTCTCTATAGGTTTTTTGGGAAGTTTAGATTGGTTACCAAATTTAAGGGGGGTGGAGTGGTTCTTGAAGGAAGTTTGGCAGGAATTTCAGGCCAAATACCCCGAAGCAAAAATAAGTTTGGCAGGAAGGAATTTTCCCGCCAATTTGTATAAACTTCCATATAAGAACATCTTTGTTTTAGGTGAAATTGATAATTCAAGCAGTTTTATAGCAAAACAAAGTCTAATGATAGTGCCTTTATTTAGTGGCAGCGGAATGCGGGTTAAAATAATCGAAGCTATGGCAAATAGCAAGTGTGTACTAACAACAAGCATTGGAGCAGAAGGTATTCTTTATGAGAATCACAAAAATATCTATATCGCTGATTCTAAAGAAGAGTGGTTAAAGGCTTTAAGTTTATTCTATGAGAACAGAAATAAACTGGATGAAATTGGACAAGAGGCAGCAAGCTTGGTTAAAGAGAAGTATAGCCTCGAGAGTCATGCTAAACAATTAATGGCATTTTTAACTTTGGTATGATAGCTCTTTTTCAAACCATATTATTTCTTTCTTTATTCCTTCTAATTTTTAGCTATTTCATCTATCCTGGTATGCTCGCTTGGCTTGCCAAAAATAGAAGCTTGAACGGACCATTTTTTACGCCATCGGAGCTTCCTAAAATAGCCGTAGTTTTTGCTGCCTATAATGAGGAGAAGGTGATAGAGGAGAAGATGCGCAACTTGAAAGACATGGATTATCCCGAAGAATTGTTAGAGATTCATATCGGTTTGGATTGTCCAAGTGATAGAACTGCAGCCCTAATTCAAGAGAATATTGCCATGAAATTCCCCGTTTTTGTGCATCATT
This sequence comes from Chitinophagales bacterium, assembly GCA_020635975.1. Taxonomy (GTDB): domain Bacteria; phylum Bacteroidota; class Bacteroidia; order Chitinophagales; family UBA8649; genus JAFMKE01. Next base: position 88,348 of record JACJYT010000006.1, on the reverse strand, counting down.
TTCAAGAGAGAAGTGGAAAGGCAAATGTCTTAAATAAAATATTTAATCAATCATTAAAACTATCTGATTTTGAAATAGTTATAATGATGGATGCTAATATTATTAGCAAAGAAAATTGCTTTATTGAGTTGGCAAAATGCTTCAAAAATGAAGAAATTGGACAAGTTGGAGCAGTGATTGAAAACCTCATTAAAGAGAAGGCTGAAATTGCAGAGCAGGAAAAATTCTACATCGGATCAGAGAGTAAATTAAAGATAGCGGAAACGAAAGTTTTGGATTCTAGCATCGGTGCTTTTGGTGCATGCTATGCTATTCGATCTTCTCTGATAAAAGAAATTCCAAGTAATTATTTGATGGAAGATTTTTATCTCAGTATGCATGTCTTAGAGCAAAAATTCCGATCCATTACCAATCCAGATGCCATCGTTTACGAAGACCTTCCTGGAAGTATCCAAGAGGAGTTCAAAAGAAAAAGAAGAATCTCTACAGGCAACTTTCAGAATCTCTCTTCTTATTATCCACTTTTATGGAAAGCTAATTGGAAGATTTCCTTTAGTTTTTTTTCGCACAAGATTTTGCGATGGTGCGGTTCCTTTTTTATACTTCTTGCAATCTTTTCTGCAAGTTTTTGGTTTATGTATGAAAGAACATCTTTTTGGGCAAGTTTCTTTTTTGGAGCCATGCTTCTAAATTTAATTTTACCACTATTGGATATTCTTTTGAAGAGCGTAAATATTAACGTAAATTTGCTGCGCCTTCACCGTTACTTTCTATTAATGAACCTAGCTATGTTTCTTGGTTTTATAGATTGGACAAAAGGCGTAAAAACAAATATTTGGAAACCGACAAAACGAACATGAGTAAAATAGTTTTAAATAGTATAGAAGAAGCCTTAGAAGATATTCGATTGGGTAAGGTGGTTATTGTTGTAGACGATGAGGACAGAGAAAATGAAGGAGATTTTGTTACTGCGGCTCGTAATGTTACTCCAGAAGTAATTAATTTTATGAGTAAAGAGGGGCGTGGTTTAATTTGTGCTCCTCTAACTGAAGAACGATGTGAGGAATTGGCTTTAGACTTAATGGTTGGGAAGAACACCGTCTTACATCAAACACAGTTTACTGTTTCTGTAGATTTAATTGGCGATGGCTGCACTACTGGAATTTCAGCCCACGATAGAGCAAAAACAATACAAGCTTTGATTAATCCTAATACCAAAGCCGAAGATTTAGGTAAACCAGGACATATTTTCCCCCTAAAGGCGAGAACTGGTGGGGTACTAAGAAGAGCTGGACATACAGAAGCCTCCATAGATTTGGCTCGATTAGCAGGATTTGAACCTGCGGGAGTTTTAGTGGAAATCTTAAACGATGATGGCTCTATGGCGAGATTGCCAGATTTGGTAAAAGTAGCAGAAAAGCACCAACTAAAAATAGTTTCTATCGAAGATCTGATTGAATATCGCCTGAAAAACGAAAGTTTGATTCGCAGAGAAGTAGAAATTAATATGCCAACCAAGCATGGCGAATTTCAATTAATTGCTTTTACTCAAACCAATACGGGAGAGTTGCATTTTGCCTTGAAAAAAGGAGATTGGCAAGAAGGTGAGGTGGTTCTAACTAGAGTGCATTCCTCTTGTCTTACCGGCGACCTATTAGATTCTTTACGTTGTGATTGTGGCGACCAATTAGCCGCTTCTTTAGAAATGATAGAAAATGAGGGCAAGGGCTTGCTACTTTATATGCAGCAAGAAGGAAGAGGAATAGGATTGTTGAATAAATTGAAAGCCTATAAATTGCAAGAAGAAGGCCTAGATACGTATGAAGCTAATGAAAAATTAGGTTTCGATATGGATCAAAGAGATTACGGAGTTGGAGCTCAGATTCTTCGTGCTCTTGGTGCTACAAAGCTACGACTAATGAGTAATAATCCTAAGAAACGAGTAGGTCTTATAGGTTATGGAATAGAAATAGTTGAAAATGTAGCTATAGAGGTTTGTCCAAATCCTAATAATGCGAAATATCTACATACGAAGAAGGATAAAGGAGGGCACGAAATTCTAAAAAATGGCTAAAGAGCTAAACGCTATCGTAATTGGTAGCGGTATAGCTGGACTAGCCAGTGCTTGTCGCTTAAAGCATTTGGGGTTTAAGGTGCGTGTTTTTGAAGCAGCGCCAAGTTATGGAGGCAAGTTGGCTGAAACGCGATTGGGAGTGTTTCGCTTTGATAAAGGACCCTCTTTGTTTACTTTACCAGAAGAAGTAGACGACTTATTTTTGTTTTGTGCCAAGAATCCCAGAGATTATTATACTTACAAGCAATTGCCTATCATTACCAAGTATTTTTTTAGTGATGGCAGCCTCGTAAATGCTTATGCAAATTTGGAGCAATTCAAGCAAGAATTGCAAATTCAATTAGGGGAAAGCAAAGAAGTTCTCGATCGTTTTTTTCAATACATCGAAAAAGTCTACAATTTTGTTTCGCCTATTTTTTTGCAGCATCCCATTAAGAAATTCTACAAATATTTGCCGCTCTCTTTGCTTAAATCCATTCGAATGAGCTTGCAAATAGGTGCTTTCCAAACTCTAGCAAAAAGCAATGCCGCATGGTTTCGAAATCCGAAAACGCAAATGCTTTTTAATCGCTTTGCAACCTATAACGGTTCTAATCCATATAAGGCACCAGCAACTTTAAATGTAATTCCCCATCTTGAACATCGTCTTGGTGCTTACTTCGTTGAAGGCGGTATGCGAGCAGCGGCAGATGCCATATATCAATTGGCAATAGATTTAGGGGTTGAGTTTCAGTTCAATGCTAAAGTCGATGAAATACTACTAGAAGGAAAAATAGCTAAAGGCGTGCGAATCGGTAAGGAGCTCTTTATGGCTAATCAAGTATTTTGTAATATGGATGTTAATCTTGCCTATCCGCATTTATTGAAGCAAGTAGCACCTCCTCAAATTTATTTGAAACAAGAGAAATCTAGTTCAGCCTTGGTTTTTTATTGGGCTATGGATAGAAGCTTTGACCTTCTAGATGTGCATAATCTTGTTTTTTCGGCTAATTATAAGGAAGAATTTGAATGCTTGTCGGAAGCTAAAGTATATCATGATCCAAGCATTTATATCTATATAAGTTCTAAAGTAGAAGAGAAAGATGCCCCTTTAAATAAGGAGAATTGGTTTGTAATGATTAATGCTCCCAATGACACCGGCCAAAATTGGGAAGAAATAAAAAGAGAGGCTAAAGCAAATATTTTACAGCGCTTAAACAATTTGTTGCACTGTAATGTTTCTGATTACATATTGGAAGAAACTTATCTTGGACCTAAAGAAATAGCCTTGCATACCAATTCTTATGCTGGTGCCTTGTATGGCAATAGTAGTAATAATCGCTTTGCGGCTTTTTTACGCCATCCACATCAAAATGGAGGATTAAAAAACCTAAGTTTTGTTGGAGGGAGTACGCATCCTGGAGGCGGTATTCCTCTTTGCTTACTTTCTGCTAAAATAGCCGTAAATGAAATGGACTTGGAGTAAACAGCATAAGTTATTTGTAGGTATTGCCCTGTTGAGTCTATTTCATCTTATAGGTCTGATAGGCTTACAAACCATTTATGCCAATAAGTTTGCTGCGCTTACTTCCTTAAATTTATTTTTTGCCTTCATATTAGTGCTACTTTTTGCTGAATTCTGGCACAAGAACCTAGGTATCTTTTTGATGTTAAGCTTTATTATAGGCATGCTCGTAGAGCTTGTTGGAGTACACACCGGCTTTCCTTTTGGAGAATATTATTACACCGATAAACTACATTTACTTGTTTGGGGAGTACCTATAATTATTGGACTCAATTGGTTTCTTTTGAGTTATGCTATCCTTTCTTTATTCAATACTTATTTTAAGTCCTTAACTTATTGGCTCAAAGTAGGGCTCTCTGCCTTGTTAATGACAGCTGTAGATTGGCTTATTGAACCCTTTGCTATTCATAACGCCTTGTGGTTGTGGACAAGTGAAAGAGTTCCTTACGAAAATTACTTATCTTGGTTTATAATTTCTGGGTTTTTGTTTGCTTTAGCATACAAACTCTTACCAGAAGAGAAAAATTTTCTAGCACTTAGTTTAGTTTTTATTTTGATAATATTTTTTGGAATGAACAATTTATTCTACCTAGTGTTTTAGCATTTGAGATGGGACAGTATTCAATAAAGGATATAGAAATTTTATCGGGCATTAAAGCGCATACTTTAAGAATTTGGGAACAACGCTACAATATTGTGGAACCCAATAGAACAGACACGAATATTCGGTTTTATTCGGATGAACAGCTTAAAACCATCTTAAATGTATCTGTGTTGAATAATTGTGGATTTAAAATATCCAAAATTGCTCAAATGTCGCCGGCAGAAATGGCGAAAGAGATATTAAAACTTGATATTCCCGCTGGTAATCACGACAATCTAATCCATATTTTAGTGGATGCCATGATTACTATGGATAAAGCCAGTGCCTTGCAAGTTCTTAATAAGGCAGATAAATATAACTCGCTCCAAGAGTTTTTTTCTATGGTTATCTTTCCTTTCTTAAATAGAGTAGGTATGCTTTGGGCAACCAATGGAATAAATCCTGCTCAAGAGCATTTTATTTCCAACATTATTAAAAGAAATCTCATCGTTAAAATTGAAGCTTTAGGGGATGCGAATCCTCAGGCTGAAATGTTTCTACTCTTGTTGCCAGAAGGCGATTGGCACGAATTAAGTTTGCTGCTTGCAGAATATATTCTGAAATCGAGGGGAAAGAGAGTACTTTATTTAGGCTCTTCTGTTCCCGATGTGGATATCGAAAAGGTTAAAGAACTAGTTACTATAGATTACGCCTTGTGCGTAAGTATCTTAACCCAAAGCAGAGACTCAGTTCAAGATATCATTAGTCGCTTAAGCAAAATTTTAGCTTCGAGCAAGGTTTTGTTTGCAGGCAGATCTTTTTATGATCCCAAATTAACTTTCCCTAAGAATGCCTCCGTTATTCATTCTTTTACGGAATTGGAAGCCTTGTAATTTTTTGTTTAACATTTTTTATTAAATATTAAACAGAATATTCTTTTTTCTGCTTAGATTTTGTTTAACTTTGATTTAAAATAATTAAACAAAATGTTACTAACTAAAAATTTCTACTCCGAAGTTCAACCTTTTGAATCTCTGCTTAAGTCGGTGGCTTTTAATTTAACCAGATCATCTGCAGAAGCGGAAGATTTGCTGCAAGAAACCTATTACAAGGCATGTAGAAGCATCAATAAGTTTAATGATGGTACTAACTTCAAAGCCTGGTTAATTACCATAATGAAAAATACTTTCATTAATGATTACAGAAAACTAAAAAGAGAAAGAGAAGCGATTTACAAACCGGGAGAGCTTACCGACAAATTATTAGGTTCTGGTTTATTCGAAACAGAGCATGGAGAAGCTATTTTAATTAATGAAACGCTTAAAATGGCAATTGCTTCTTTAAAGCCTGAAATGCGAGAAACTTTCTTGAAATACTTTGAAGGCTACAAGTATCATGAAATCGCCGAGTTGTACCAGCTTCCCTTAGGTACCGTTAAGAGCAGAATTTTTTTAGCTAGAAAAGAATTGATTGATTACTTGGCAAAGAATGGAATTCACCATTCTAGTTTAGCCGTTTAGAATAATTTTATATGAAGGACGTAATCGTAATAGGTAGTGGTTTCGCTGGTTTGGCAGCAGCTTGTTATTTGGCTAAAGAAGGAAAGAAGGTTTTGGTTCTTGAGAAGAATGAAAGCGTAGGAGGAAGAGCATCTTTCTTTAAAGCAGAAGGTTTTGCCTTTGATATGGGTCCTTCCTGGTATTGGATGCCAGATGTTTTCGACAAGTTTTTTGCGGATTTCGGAAAGAAAACTAGCGATTATTATCAGCTAGAAAGGCTAGATCCAGGTTACAAAGTTTTCTATGCAAAAAACGATGCCTTTAATGTTCCCGCATCTGTAGAAGATTTAGCTGCCCTGTTTGAAGCTTTAGAACCTGGTGCAGCGAAGCAGTTCGAGAAGTTTTTAAAAGATGCCAAATACAAATACCAAAGAGGTATAAACGATTTAGTTAATAAACCTTCTTTATCTCTACTAGAATTTGCTAATCCCTTATTACTAAGAGATGTTTTTGCTTTGGATCTTTTTAGCTCTGTAGAAGATCTGGTTTCTAAGTATTTCAAGCATCCAAAAATCAAGAAAATACTCGAGTTTCCATCCTATTTTTTAGGTGCCACTCCAAATAAAATACCCGCACTTTACAGTTTAATGAATTATGCCGACCTAGAACTTGGAACTTGGTATCCACAGGGGGGGATGCACGAAATTATAAAAGCTATGCATGCTTTAGCCCTAGAACTGGGTGTAGAATTTAGATTAAATGCCGAGGTGAAGAAAATTGAAATTCAAGATGGCGAAGTTAAAAATATCCTTTGCGAAAATGCTAGTTTCAGTAGTAAAGCACTAGTTGCTGCTGCCGACTACCATTATGTGGAACAACATTTAATAGAAGAGAAATATAGGCAATACGACGAAGCTTATTGGGACAAGCAAGTACTCGCTCCTTCCTCTCTCATTTATTATCTCGGAATTAATAAAAAACTAGAAGGCTTAGAACACCACAACCTCTTTTTCGATAAAGATTTTGAAGCCTTCGGGAAGGATATTTATGATCATCCAAAATGGCCAGATGAGCCTTTGTTTTACGCTTGCGTTCCATCAAAAACAGATGCTTCAGTTGCACCCGAAAATTGTGAAAATCTCTTCCTCCTAATGCCTGTTGCTCCAAATTTGGATGGTGGCGAAGAGCTTCATGAGAAATATTTGCAAATGATGCTGGATAGAATCAGTGATTTCACTTCGAACAAAATTACCAAAGAAGATATTTTATTCAAAAGAGCCTTTGCACATCAAGATTTTAAAGACAGATACCATGCATATAAAGGCAATGCTTATGGTTTAGCAAATACCCTTATGCAAACTGCTGTTTTTAAACCTAAAATGATGAACAAAAATATAAAGAATCTTGTCTATGCCGGACAATTAACAGTGCCTGGGCCTGGAGTGCCGCCCTCACTTATTTCTGGGAAGCTAGCCGCAGAATTAGCACTTAAACACTTTAAAACTTACTTCCATGATTAATTTATATAAGCAATTTGCAGAAGCTACAAGCAGAAAGATTACGCATCTTTACAGCACGTCCTTCACCTTAGGAATTAAAATGCTAGATAGCAAATTTCATAGTCATATTTATAACGTTTATGGCTTAGTTCGCTTGGCAGATGAAATTGTAGATACCTTTCATGAGCAGGATAAGAAAGTGCTCCTAGAAGATTTTGAAAGAGAAACTTTTATGGCATTAGAAAGGGGTTTGAGCACCAATCCCATCATTCACGCCTATCAACTTACTGCTAATAAGTATAAAATAGATGCAGCCTTATTAAGGGCATTTTTTAAAAGTATGAAAATGGACCTCTATCAAATAGACTATAATACGGATAACTACAATGAGTATATCTATGGTTCTGCCGAAGTGGTGGGACTAATGTGCCTTAGAATTTTTACGGAGGGAGATGAAAAGAAATACCAAGAATTGAAGGAGGGAGCAAAGGCTTTAGGGGCTGCTTTTCAGAAAGTTAATTTCTTGCGCGATATGCAGTCGGATTTTGAAGAACGTGGAAGGACTTATTTCCCTGGTGTAGATTTTATCAATTTCACCAAAGAGCAAAAAGTACTGATTGAACAAGATATTCATAGAGACTTTGAACAGGCTCGACAAGCAATTCTGGCGCTGCCCGAATCTAGCAGAACGGGCGTTTACTTAGCCTATAAGTACTACTTAAAATTATTTGCTAAAATTCAAAAAGCACCAGCAAGCGCTATTCTTAAAACGCGTTTCCGAGTACCCGATAGCGAAAAGCTCTACGTACTTGCAAGTACTTATTTTAGAAGTTTTGCCGGTTGGATATAATACCTAATCGATTCATTTCAATTTTAAGCAAATTTTAAGAGATAAATTAGCCTAATTCTTCGAAGAAATCACAATATTTGACTAGTGAGAATTTTACTAGTAGAAGATGAGGTTGGAATAGCAGCCTTCTTGGTGCAAGGTTTAGAAGAAGAAGGCTTTCACGTGCAGCATTCCCCAAGTGGGGATGCAGGCTTGGATCTTGCTCTCCACAACGATTATGATATACTTTTGTTAGATTGGATGCTACCTAGACGTAGCGGACTTGAAATTTGTTCAGAGTTTCGAAAAGTAAACAAGACTACGCCCATTATTTTTTTAACAGCAAAAGATACTTTGGAAGAAACTTTAGTTGGTTTGCAAACAGGAGCAAATGACTATATAAAAAAGCCCTTTCACTTTAGTGAGCTCTTGGAAAGAATTAAAGTGCAATTGAGAAACAAACCAGAAACTACTCAAGTTTTAGATCTCGCAGATATACAGGTTAGCTTAGCAAGTCGGCAGGTTAGTCGCTCAGGGAGGGAAATAATGCTTACGCAAAAGGAATTTGATTTATTGGTGTATTTACTTCAAAATAAGGGTCAGGTTTGTACGAGAACTAAAATTATTCAAGAAGTTTGGGATATCCATTTTGAATATAATACTGGAGTAATAGACGTTTATATCAATGCCCTGCGGAAGAAATTAAAACTAAATGATTTTGATAAACATATTCAGACCATTAGAGGAGTGGGATATTTAGCAAAGGAATGAATTTAGCTTTTAAAGATAGAATGGCTTTATATTATATGTTGGCTTCTGCGGTTATCATTTTTACGGTTTACGCCATGCTCTATTGGGTGGTGCAAATAACCGCCAAGTCGAGTTTAGATCAAGATTTAAACTATGAAGCAAAGAAGCATACTACCGAAATAGAAATTAGCGATACCAGCATTCATTTTATAAACAAAGCGGAATGGGAAGAACACGAACATAGAGAAGCACAGGTGAATCCCGTTTTTATTCAAATAATCAACCTGAATCAAAAAATAATGGATAAGTCGCCGAACTTAAAAGAACAAAGTTTGGTGATGAATTCTTCGGTCCCTTTAGACAAGAGCTTTGCTACAAGTTTAAATGGTATAGAAATACTACAGGTACAATTACCCATTTATCATCAAAATCAAGTAGTAGCGTATGTGCTAGCCGCCATGTCGGCAGAATCAATGAATATTCTCCTCAAAAATCTTAGAAGTGTCCTTTTTATAAGCTTTCCCTTAGTTTTATTGGTGTTATTCTTTGTTTCACGCTTCTTGGCAGGAAGAAATATTATTCCAATTAGAAATATTATTCTTACTACAGACCGAATTCATAAAAATAATCTTAAAGAAAGAGTAGAGCTTCCCAAGCAGGAAGATGAACTTTACGCCTTATCCTCGTCCATCAATCTTTTACTTCATCGAATTGAAAATGCACTCAATCGGGAGAAACAATTTACTTCAGATGCTTCTCACGAACTACGAACACCCTTAGCTAGTTTAAGAGGCACCTTAGAAGTGCTTATTCGTAAAGAAAGAACAATCGAAGAGTATGAAGAAAAAGTGACATTCAGCTTGCAAGAAATCGATAAGTTGTCGTCTAAATTAGAACAACTTATGCTCTTGGCTAGACTAGACGAAACGATGCCTTTAGAGCAAAATTGCGCTAGTATTGAATCTTTGCTAGCTCCAATAAGAAATAGAAATGCGGAGGAAATCGAAAGAAAAAACCTAAGCTTTAGTATAGAAGGAGAGGAACTTTTAAGTGAAAATATCCCAGAATATGCGGGTAGCTTAATCCTCGATAATTTTATTCGAAATGCTATTAAATATAGTTTTTCTTCTAGCCTTATTAAGATAAAATTAACTAAGAATAAGGGAGGTGTTTTTTGTCAAATTACAGATCAGGGTATTGGAATAAAAGAAGAAGATTTAAGCCATATTTTTGAGGCATTTTATCGTTCAGACGCGCTCAGTCATAAGGGTATTGAAGGAGATGGTCTTGGATTGTCTATTGCTAAAAAAGCCGCAGAAAGTATTGGTGCACAATTGTTTGTAGAAAGTGAACTTGGTGTTGGGAGTACTTTCTCAGTTCAATTTTAAGCAAATCTTAAGACTGTTTTTTAGGCAGCCTTTTACATAGAATCTAACTTTGTTACTTCAATCGATGATAACTATGTTAGATAAAATTTTACGCTATAGCATTGAACATAAGTTCTTGGTTTTTTTGTTCACTTTAGCAATTATAGCCTTTGGAATTTATTCATTATTAAATATTCCAATTGGAGCCGTTCCAGATATTACTAATAATCAAGTTCAGATTATAAGCACATCTAGAAATTTAGCAACGCAAGATGTAGAGAAATTTCTTACCTACCCAGTAGAATTGGAAATGGCTAATTTGCCTGGCGTAAAAGAAATTCGCTCTGTTTCTAAATTTGGTTTATCGGTTGTTACGGTAGTTTTTGAAGATGCAATGGGAACCTATCTGCCTCGTCAACTAATAGCTGAAAAAATTAAGAGTGCTGAGGAAAAAATCCCTACTGGTTTTGGACAACCTTTTATGGGGCCAGTTACAACGGGTTTAGGCGAAATTTATCAGTATGTTATTGATGTTGATTCGGCATACAAGGACCAATATTCTATTACTGAACTTAGAACTATTCAGGATTGGATTATTAAGCGACAACTTTCTGGAATACCGGGGGTGGTAGAAGTAAATACTTGGGGTGGCTATTTAAAACAATATGAAGTAGCTGTTAATCCAGAAAAGCTTAAAGCAATGAATATTTCCCTATTTAGTGTTTATGATGCTTTGGCATCTAATAATGGGATTGCTGGTGGTTCGTATATAGAAAAAGGACAAGAAAGTTATTTTATTCGAGGCGAAGGTCTCATTGGAAGTATAGAAGATATAGAGAATATTGTTGTAGAACGAAGAAATTCCAATCCAATATTAATTCGTGATTTGGCTGAGGTAGGATTTGGATCTGCCAATAGATTTGGAGCAATAACGGGAAATGGCGAAGGAGAAAAAGTGCTAGGTCAGGTAATGATGCTCAAAGATGCGAATACAAAAGCGGTAATCGAAGCAGTAAAAGAGAGAGTTGCAGAATTAGAAAGTAGCTTACCGCCAGGAGTTCATGTTAATCCAATTCTAGAAAGAAGTGAGTTATTAGAAAAAACAACTTTTACCATTGCCGAGAATCTAATTTTGGGTTGTTTAATTGTGATTTTCGTGGTGGTTTTATTACTAGGTAATTGGCGTTCTGCCTTGGTAGTTGCCTCTGTAATTCCGCTTTGCCTAATGTTTGCCTTATCCATGATGTATGTATTCGGAGTGGACGCTAACCTAATGAGTTTGGGTGCAATTGATTTTGGAATTATTATCGATGGTGCAGTAATTATAGTAGAATTCATTGCTTATAAAATTACTAGTGAAAGCGCTAGTCTATTAAACTTGAATCCAGCTGAAAAAAGTAAAAGAATAGACGAAATTACTTTTCAAGGTGCTTCTAAAATGATGCATTCTGCCATCTTCGGACAGTTAATAATTATCTTGGTATTTATACCAATTTTCTCTCTTGCTAATGTCGAAGGCAAGATGTTCAAGCCTATGGCTTTGGTATTTTGCTTCGCATTGATCGGCGCAATATTGTTGTGCTTTACTTATGTTCCGGTTATGGCGTCTCTGTTTATAAAACCAAATGGAGATCCTAATAAAAAAGGACTTGCTAACAAACTGCTAGACTTCTTGCAAAGAATGTACGAACCCAGTATTACTTGGGCTTTAAAGAACAAAACTATTGTGCTTTCACTAGCTTTTAGCTTGCTGCTTGGGGTTATGGTTTTATTTAGTACCATGGGTGGAGAATTCGTGCCGACTTTGGATGAAGGCGATTTTGTAATTCAACCAGTGCTTAAAACGGGCACTTCCTTAAGTGCAACTATCGAGATTACAACACAGATAGAGAAAATTCTTAAGGAATTTCCAGAAGTAGACCAAGTTGTAAGTAGGATAGGAGCTGCTGAAGTTCCTACCGATCCAATGTCGATGGAGGAGAGTGATGTCATCATTAAATTGCGCCCACAAAGCGAATGGACATCGGCAAAAACTAAGGATGAATTAGCCGATCTTTTTAAAGCTGCACTATTAGAAATCCCAGGCGTGGATTATGAGTTTACCCAGCCCATAGAAATGCGTTTTAATGAGTTAATAACTGGAGTAAGAGCCGATTTAGCAATAAAAGTTTTTGGTGAAGATTTAGATATATTATATGCAAAAGGTTTAGAGATTCAAAAAGCTATAGAAGGAATTGATGGGGCAGCAGACATTACTCTAGAAAAAGTAGCAGGTTTACCTCAAATGTCGGTTGTTTTTGATAGAGAAAAAATAGCCAAATATGGACTGAATATTGATGAGCTAAATCGTTTAATAAGTGTTTCTTTTGCTGGCTTAAGTGCAGGGACAATTTTTGAAGGAGAAAAGCAGTTTGATTTGGTTCTTCGTTATGATGAGTTTCATAGAAAGGATTTAGAAAATATAGAAAATGCTAGCATCTTTTTAGATAATGGCTTGCAAATACCCCTGAGTGAATTTGCTAAGATTAGCTATACCACTGGTCCAGCAAAAATTTCTAGAGATAATACTAAAAGAAGAATTGTAATCGGTGTAAACGTTAGAAACCGCGATTTAGAATCGGTGGTTAGTGATGTGCAAGCCATAATTGCAAAGGAAATTGACTTACCTATTGGCTATACAATAGAATACGGCGGACAATTTGAAAATTTGCGAACAGCTAAAGCTCGTTTGATGCTTGCTGTGCCTGTAGCCTTAGTATTAATTTTTGTGCTGCTGTTTTTTGCTTTCGATTCTTTTAAAGATGCCTTAATGATTTATAGCGCTATTCCTTTATCTGCTGTTGGTGGAGTTCTTTTATTGTACCTTAGAGATATGCCTTTCAGCATTTCGGCTGGCGTTGGTTTTATTGCCTTGTTCGGAATTGCGGTATTAAATGGCATTGTACTCATCGAGCAGTTTAAAGAACTTAAAGATGAAGGAGTAAGCGATATTTATGAGAGAATTCTATTGGGTACGAAACTGCGTCTAAGACCAGTCTTATTAACCGCATCTGCTGCAGCGCTTGGCTTTTTGCCTATGGCTATTTCTTCTTCTTCTGGAGCAGAAGTTCAAAGACCACTTGCCAGCGTTGTTGTTGGTGGCTTAATTTCTGCAACGCTGCTTACGCTCTTGGTTCTTCCCGTGTTATATGCAATTTTTGAAAATTTTAGTTTCTCCAAATTTAGAATAAAAGCCAAATCTACTAGCTTACTACTTGTATTTTTCATAGGAAGTTTTAGCATAGTGCATGCCCAAAAGGAACTCAGTCTTGAACAAGCAATAGAATTAGGACTAAGTCAGAACCAAGGCCTTGCTTCTAAACAACTACAGTTGGAGCAAGCGAAACAATTGGTTTCTGGCTTTTTAGATTTAGAGAAGACCGACCTATATTATTCTTATGATCAAAATAATATAGCCCCAAATAACGCAGCACTTTATGTTTGGGGGATAAGTCAAAACATGCAATTTCCAACGCTTTATGCCAGTAAACGAAATTTGCTAAAGAAGCATGTTACTTTGAGTGAACAAGAATTGAGTGCTGCGGAATCTCGCTTAAAGAAAGAGCTTTCTCAGGCGTATTTTACTGTTCTTTATTGGCAAAGATGTAAAATTTCTTACCAATATTTAGATAGTCTTTACGCACAATTTTCTATGGCCGCAAGTAGAAAGTTTGAACTTGGCGAATCAAATTATTTAGAAAAAATGATGGCAAGTTCTAAGCAACAAGAACTTGGTCTTAAACTTGCGCAAAGCGAAGATGCCCTAAACAAGGCTTTAGCTAAATTAGAAGAGAAGTTGCAAAACCACTCAATGGATTACAAGCTAACAACAAAGTTTCAAAAATTAGCCCTTCTAGAAACTAGCTTTAGCGAAAGTAGTGCAGCCAAATTTTTGGAAGCTAAGCAAGAACAAGCAGCCATATTATTGTCGCTAAGTAAACAAAGCTTCTTGCCCGATTTAAAATTTTCCTATTTCCAAGGAACAAACAAAGCACCTGAGGCAAGTGTTTACAGAGGTTTTCAAGTCGGAATAGGCTTACCTATTTTCTTCTTTAGTAATAAAGCAGAGATTCAGGCGGCTAAAACTAGTATTGCTATTAGTAATGCAGAAAAAGAACAATATAGAGTTTCATATACTAGTAATTTAGAAGCTTTATATCAAGAGCTTCATCAATTTGAGTTGGCATTGAATCTCTTTGAAACAAACAACGAGAACTTAGCAAAACTAATGGTGCAAAGTTCATCTAAGGCTTATCAAAGCGGAGAAATTGACTTTATGCAATTTATTCAATTTTTAGACCAAGCAAAAAGTATGGAATTGGAATATTTAGACAATTTATTACAATATAATCTCACTGTTTTAGAAATCAATTATCTCGGAAATTAATCAATAAAAAATGAAAAAGAGCAGCTTAATATTCTCGCTAGTTTGTGCTAGTTTACTTGTGTTTATCTCTTGCAATTCTTCCAAAGAGGAAGGAACTATTGCAGAACTTGAAGAGGCAAAGCCCGATACTTTTATTTTGAGTAAAACACAATTTACTCTTGGTGAAATGGAAATTTCTAGTTTGCAGGTAAAAGATTTTCACGAGAGTGTTAGTTGTAATGGATTTTTTGATGTACCACCAGAAAAAAGGGCATCGATAAGTGTTTATTTTGGGGGTTATGTTAGTACATTTAATTTAAATGAAGGTCAAAAGATCCAACAAGGAGAATTACTATTCTCCCTAGAAAATCCGGAATTTATAAAGGTCCAAGAAGCTTTTTTGATAGCTCAAAGTAAATTGGCATATTTGAAATCTGACTATGAGCGCCAGCTTGCTCTTTCACAAGAAAACATAGCTTCTCAAAAAAATTATCTTCTTGCTAACTCCGAATATCTAAGCACTTTAAGTACCTACGAGGCTTTGAAAAAAACTTTAGAACTAATGCACATTAATACGAATACCTTGACCTATTCTAACATTCAAACTAGTATTCCCGTGCTCTCTCCATGCGATGGATATCTTAGTCAAGTTAAGCTGAGCCCAGGTATGTTTTTAAATCCATCGGATGTAGCACTTAGTGTTGTAAACACGGATCATTTACACTTAGAATTGCAAGTATTTGAAAGTGACTTGACAAAGCTTAAAGTTGGACAAGCAGTTAGTTTCAATCAATCGGGTAGCGAGGATGATTGGCAAGAGGGAGAGATTTATTTGATTTCTAAAACTATTGATCCAGATACGAGAAGCACATTAGTGCATGTTCATTTTAATAATAAGGAGTTCAATTACCTGCCAGGAATGTTTGCTAAAGCTAAAATCTATACTGCTACTAAAACTTCTTTGTCTTTACCAGAGTCGGCAATTGTAAAAATCGACAAGGAATACTATGTTCTACAAGTTCTTAGAAATGAGGATGAAGAAATCGTATTAGAAAAGAAACCTATTCTTGTAGGTGCCCAAGAAAACGGCTACTTCGAAATTTTGAATACTAGTGATTTTGAAAAAGAATCTTTCTTTCTGACAAAAGGTGCCTTTCAAATTATAAGAGAATAAGGGGTTTTTTTTGAGGGGGGAGAAGGGTGAGCCATACTTATTGTACTTGGTTTGCCCTTCTTTTTTTTAAACTTTCAAATAGGATAATATTCAAGGAAATAAGGTTGAAGGAATAGGAGAAGTCTTCAATTGGAATGCTCAGGCAGCGATAGCCCATAATCTCTTCTGCATTATACCAAACGATAGCCTCGTCCATAAACATACCAGTTAAAAAGCCGTTTACTAAAAGAAAAGGAAGTATGGATAGGAGGTAGGCCAAAAGCAAATTAGCATTAAATGGATAGTTTTTCCATTTCATCAACACAAGAATTGCTGCACTAAAGCTAAAGCTTAAGCTGGTGTACAATTTATTGCTATAAATATAGGCTAATAAAGCCATTACTAGGCTAAGTAGAAGCAGGAAAGTGTTTAGATAAAGTGAGCTTTTACAAGGGAAGTAAGCTCTAATTACTTCATAAATAAAAAGACAAGCATAGGGTACAAAAAAGAAAAAGCTAATTTCTTCGAGGGGTAAATTAAACACGAAGTAGGCTAGGTGGTAGTTCGAATTAAAGCCCCAAACCCCTAAATAAGTGTAAAGCATATCGCCAAGCGTAAACAAGATGGCGACGATAGGGATACTGAAAATCAAGTCTTTAAAGTACTGACTAAAATTTACCTTTCTATCGAAGCTTAATACTAAGGGAAAAAATATACTAGCCAACATGGCTAGAAGATAATAAAGATGACTATCAATTTTCATCGTAACAAGCCTTTAGGTGGTACTTGAACTAGGGCTTTTTCTTGCAGTCCTTCTTTGCTCATAATATGATTCGCTGCTAACACGCCCGAAACATAAGCTCCCTCCATTAGCATAGCGCAATTATCCATTTTAACCCAGTCGCCTGCAAAATATAAACCCGCTACTTCCGTAACAGTTTTAGGTCGATTTTCATATAGCGAAGTATGAAAGGCAGAAAAGTCGTTTCTAAACTGATAATACTCGTGTTTAATTTGCATGTCTTTTAATTCTGGAAAGTAGTGATAAAGTTCAACTAAGAGCTGCTCTTGGCAGGCTTCTTTGCTCATACCTGTGGGCACGGCATAGCTGTGTAATTCAAAGATGCCTCCTTGATTTTTTTCGCTCCAGGCAATGGATTCTTTCTCCATTTTATGGTAAAGGGTAACACTATCTAGGCATTTTAATCTATCGGTAAAAATAAAAAATGGTAAGTTTTTATCTTCTTCAAAGTGGTCTGTCCACAAACGCAAAACGGCATAGTTGCCAGAGTTTTTTAAAGCAGCTGCTTCTTTTTTTATTTGTCTGAAGCTATCCAATCCACTGGCTTGTTCTATAATGGTTTTGGTGGCATTAACATCCGTGCAAAGTATGCAATAATCAAAGTTTTCATCGTTTATAATAAAACTTTGTTCCTTATATTCTAGACTTTTTAGAGGCGTATTTAGACGAAGATCTACACCATTTTTTTCTAAAAATTGAATGCAATAATCGATAAAACTAAATTGAAAATCACTGTCTAATACCTCATAAATTAGTCCCTTATCATTGCTCAAGAAATAAAAATGAAAGCCCTTAATTAACTCTGCCATCGACATATTTTCCGGTTCCGCAAAAAAAGCGCGAGCAAAGGAATTAAAGACAAGCTGCATTTTCTTCGGCATAAAAGTTCTACGTGCAAATTGCGCAAAATTCTCTTGGTCAAAACGCTTAAAGCTTGCTTTAAAATCAAAGCGAAGCAAGTGTAAAAAAGGCATGCTAAACGGACTTAGTAATGTCGTCCAACCGAAGATTCCATGCTTTTTAAGATCGATAATGTTTAATCCAGGCGTCGTTTCTACCTCTTTAAAACCTTGCTTTTGCTTGTTTTCATATAGCAAAACATAATCGTCGATGCTTATAAGGTGTTTATCTGCACCAATTTCCTTTAAGAAGGCTAAAAGATTGTAATATTGTCGGAAGAAAGCATGAAAACCATGTTCTGTTCTTAGTCGCTCGCCCTTAGATTCAAACTCCCAAGAACCTACCTTGCCCCCAAGAAAATTTTCTCTTTCGAATAGACTAACTGCAAATCCTCTTTCGCTTAGCGCCGCGGCACTAGCGATACCCGCAATACCCCCGCCAACAACAGCAACTCTCTTTTTCTCCTTTAGCATTTTAGGAAGACTAAAATCTACTTGGTTGAGTGGAATTTGATAATTTTGAAGACGTTTTTTAATCCAATTTCTCATAGTTTTCTTTGAAATTTTTATTCCATAATTGCAAAAAACTTAATGTTGGTTCATCGCCTTTAATGATTAAATCGTTTAAGCTTTTCTTGTTATGCCAGTGCTTGTTGCTTTCTAAAAATAGGATGTCTTCGCTCACAATTTGATCGCTTTTTCGCTTCATAAACCACTTGGCAAATGGCGGATTAAAGCGAAAGATATTTTTCCAAGTTGTAATTTGTATCATTAGAATTTCATCTTCTTCAATTTCATAAAAATGCTCGTAAATTACTAAACGCCGTTCAGGAAAATGCAAGTGTTTTGAAAAGTAGGAATCTAGCTTAGAACTATGAGGAAACCAAAAGGAAAATTTTGTTTCTAAGTTTGCTTGCCATCCAAAATATATTTTTTCAAAAATAGAGCTATCGTTAATTCGTAAATAGCTACCGTGAAGACTTTTGTCTTTTATTTCTATTTGAAAATCTGTTTTTGGTTCGCGCATTTTCCCCAACAAGGTATCGATACTTTTGCGATGCACGTGATTGATGTGTTGGGCGTCGAATAAACTTTCAGCAACTAATTTAATGTTTGCCTTTAAACGGTGAGAATTAAAAACAAAAGGGTAGTGGTTTAACTCTTCCATTTCTGGAATTACTGCCTCACTCATCTTAGATTCAACTCCTATATAAACCCAAATAGCTCGGTATTTTATTTGAAAGGGATACGACTTAATACAAGCACTTGGAGGAATTTGCTGGGTGTTTTCTGACATGGGTATATGCACACATTTTCCCTCGGTATTAAATTCCCAACCATGGTAGCCGCATTTTAGGTTTTCGTTTTGAACACGACCTAGAGAAAGATGCACATTTCTATGACAACAACGGTCTTCTAAGATGCTCAGCTTTGCATTGTTATTTTTGAAAATAACTAATTCTTCTCCAACAATTTTACGGCGTAATAAAGTATTAGTTTTTAACTCACTTTCAAAACAAGCAAGGTACCATTGGTTTTTTATCATAATAAGAGTATGGCTAGCTAAGAAACAAACTAGCGCTCAAAATGTTTGTAGCTAGAGTACTTTATTTATGCGTCAATTCTTCTATGAGGATGCTTTCAATAGTTTGCAAGCTTTCATAGAGTTGTTCATAGCTTTCAATTACAAAGTATTGTTTTTGAAAATCGTGCTTGTAATACGGAGTTTGCATAATTTTTCGAGGATCATATGCATATCTTGGAACTTCCTCATTATGAACAGAAAAATCAGATTCTCCAATAGAGGATAAAATACCAGCACCGTAAATGCGTAAGGCCGCATCTTCTTTAATTAAGCCAAATTCTACAGTAAACCAATACAAGCGACTTATAAGCTCAATGGCCTCTGGATTATCAATGTGTTTTAAAGCTATTTTTGCTAAGCCCTGTACGAAATCAACGAAACTTTGAATGCTTAATAAGGGTACGTGAGCAAATACATCATGAAACATATCGGGCTCTTCTAGATATTCTAATTCATGCTTTTTTCTTATCCAAGTGGTAACAGGAAACTTCTTATTTGCTAAAAATTCGAAGAAAGGTTTATCCGCAATTAAGCCTGGTACGATGTATACTTCCCAACCTGTAGCTTTTTTCAGATTTTCATTAACGCTTTCTATATGTGGAATTTTATCACTTTCAAATCCACACAAGTCGAGTCCTAAGAAAAAATCATTGGTTGCAATTCCCTTAAGTGCCTTCATTTGTTGGCTATAAAGTATTGCCCAAACTTCGTGGTCATCAGAGGTATAGTTGTCATATTCCTGATGCATTTCACTCGTTGGAAAATCGTAAGGCTTTTTATTTTCTAACATATTGGCTTCTGGTTTGTATAGTAAAGATACAAAATATTAGAGCTATTTACTGCTCTAATATGAAATTTCTAAGTAGGTTCAGTGCGGTATGGGCACTTATTTTAATGTTATAATCTCTTTGTTTGGTTAATTCGAACTTCTTGGCTACAATCTTGTCTTTATTTCCCACAGCAATCCACACCGTTCCAACAGGTTTATCGGGGGTACCTCCACCAGGACCAGCTATACCACTTACAGAAATTCCGTAGTTAGTTTTCATTTTACTTAGTAATCCTTTGGTCATTTCAATCACGCAAGCTTCGCTAACCGCTCCTTCCTTCATTAAGGTAGCCTGTTGCACTCCCAATTCCAATTCTTTAATATCGTAACTATAGGCAATTAGGGCTCCTTCAAAATAAGCAGAACTTCCAGGAATAGAAGTAAGCAAATGAGAAATATAGCCTCCTGTGCAGCTCTCTGCTGTAGCAAGATTCTCTTTTCTTTCGATAAGGAGTTCGCCTATGCTTTGAGCAAGACTTTTATGTTCATCATAACTGTATACATATTTGGCAATTCGTTCAACAATTTTATCTCGAAATTCTATGATTTCTTTTTCCTTACTGGCTTCTCCGCGATTTTGTATATGCGTAAGTCGCAGTTTTACGGTTCCTAAACTAGGTAAATAAGCCAAGCGAATGTCTTGAGGAAGGGCATTTTCTATATCTTCGATTTTTTCGTAAATAGCACTTTCGCCAATACCAGCACACATAATATATTGATTGTGAATGGTAGCTAGTTGAAATTTTTCTTTGATTTTGGGTAAGGCTCGGTCCATCAAGAGATGCTGCATTTCATGTGGCACCCCCGGCATAGAAATAAACACTTTATCTTGGTGTTCCATCCACATGCCTTGTGCAGTTCCTCGTTCATTTACCAGTATTTCTGCATTTGCAGGTAAGTAAGCTAATTTTTTATTTAGCTCTACCTGCTTTTTTCCCCTTTTGGCAAAATAGGCTTCTATTCGACTAAAAATCTCTTCCCTAAAACTTAATTCCACTCCAAAGTATCGAGCCATAGCTTCTTTGGTGATATCATCTTTCGTAGGACCTAAGCCTCCTGTTATGAAAATTATAGTGGCCTCACTAGCGCAAATATCCATGCCATCTTGAATGCCCTTGTAGTTATCTGCAACCGAAAGTGCTCTGATTATTTCTAAACCATTGGCTACACAATTTTTCGCAATAAAGCTGCTATTCGTGTCTAAGGTGGTGCCATTTAAAATTTCGTCTCCAATAGTTAAAATGCTAACTTTCATCTCTTTCATTTTTACCCTTCGAAGTTGCAATTTAATTTAAGAACTTGCTTCAAGTCCTCCTAAAATTTATGCACAAGTTCTTTTTTTACAATTTAAATCCATGAAGAAGGGGAAAAGTTCTTTTATTTGGCAGTATTTTTGTAATTCAATAGAAAAAGCAAATTATGTTCAAAAAAGTATTTCCCATCCTATTTAGTATCTCTATTTTATTTATGTCTTGCGAATCAGCAAGTCAGTTATTGCAAACTGCAAATACCGTTTTAACGGGCAGCGATAGTGCCGTTCCCAGTAGTTTAGAAATTGGCAATGGACTGAAAGAAGCCTTAGAAATCGGAATTAGTACAGGGGCTAATCGTCTCTCTGCAAAAGATGGTTATTTAGGTAATAGTTTAGTAAAAGTTCTTTTCCCACCAGAGGCTCAAAAAGTTGAAAAAACAATGAGAGACTTAGGATTAGGAGCTATGGTAGATAAAGCCATCGTTTCGTTTAACAGAGGGGCAGAGAAAGCGGCTAAGGAAGCAGCTCCTATTTTTGTTTCGGCTATTAAATCGATGACAATTAATGATGCTATGGGCATTTTACTGGGACAGCCTGATGCAGCAACTTCCTATTTGAAGCAAAGTACTTATAATGAACTAAAATCTAGATTTACTCCAGTTATCGATAGAAGTTTAAATGAAGTTCAAGCTACTAAATATTGGTCGGATGTAATTACCAGATACAATCAAATACCTTTAGTACAAAAAGTAAATCCCGATCTAACCACTTACGTTACCGAAAAGGCCTTAGATGGTTTGTTCTTGATGGTAGCAAAAGAAGAGTTAAATATTCGAGATAAAGTGAGTGCCAGAAGCACTAGCTTATTGCAAAAGGTTTTTGCCTACGCGGATAGTAAAAAGTAAAATTTAATAGCAAGTTAAGGGTGTAAATTGGGTGCTTTGTTGCTTCGTTTACACCCTTTTCTTTTTTATGGAATATCTCTTTAAATTTGTATTATGGAAGATATGGAAACAGCATTAACTAAGGAAGGCATACTAGAAGAATTATCTTCTTTGATTCAAGGTGAGGAGTTTTACCAACATAGTACAAGAATTAAGGAATTACGAAGTGCCTACGAAAGCTTGACAGAGCAAGAAGAAAAAAGACAGCGTTCTGCCTTTGATCAGAAAGAAGATAAGGAAGAAGAGGAAGAGTTTGTATTTAGTGCAAATCCTTTGGATGTACGTTTTGTTGAACTGAAGGCAAAGTACAGTCTTTTAATAAAAGAACATAAAGCTAAGCTTGCAGAAGAAGAAAAGAAGAGTTTAGAGCTTAAAACGGCTTTGTTAGCAGATTTGAAGAGCTTGGTAGAAGAGGATATGCAAGAAATGGGAGCTGCTTTCGCAAAGTTCTATGCCATTAGAGATGCTTGGAATGCTGCCGGACAAGTAAATAAATCTAAGTTTAAGCAAGTACAATATGATTACAGTCACTTTCGAGATTTGTTTTACTACAATGTTGGTATTCATGATGGCTTAAAAAAGTACGATCTAAAGAAGAATGCAGAAGAAAAACAGGCGGTAATTGAAGACTTGAAAGCTTTGATTGAAGAAAGCTCCTTCAAGAAAATGGAGAAGTCGCTTAAGGAATTACAAGCGAAATGGGATGAAATTGGACCTACCTCGCAAGATTCTTGGGAAAAACTGAAAGATGCTTATTGGGATTTAGTAAATGGCATCTACGAAAAACTAAGAATTCATTATAAAGCTTTGCGGGAAACTAAAGCAAGAATTTTAGAAGAAAAGCAAGCTGTGCTCGCCAAAATGGAAGCTTTGTTTGTGGAAGTAACAGATTTTAAAAACCCTAAGCAATGGGTAGAATTGAATGATAAAATTAATGCCTTGCATCAAGAATGGAAGCAAAGCGGTTTTATAAGCAAGGATAAAGAGGAAGCAATTTGGTTGCGCTTTAAAGAGCTTTCCGACAAATTAAGAGAGCAAAAAAATTCTTATTTTGAAAAGTTAAAAGCGCAAAACTCGAAAGTTCAAGAAATCAAAAGAAAGTTGATTGAAGAAGCAGAAGCACTCCAAGATTCCAAAGAATGGAAAAGTACCAGTGAGAAGCTTATTAAATTGCAAAAACGTTGGAAAGAATCTGGCTCTGCACAAAGAAAAGTAGATCAACAATTATGGGAGCAATTTAGAGCGGTATGTGATAAGTTTTTTAACACCAAGAACACCTATTTTGCCACTTTGGATGATAGGCAAGAAGCTAATTTTGTTAAGAAAGAGGCGCTTTGCACTGCTATAACGAATGCTAAAACAGAGGCGGAGCTTAAAGCTAAGATAAGCGAATGGCAGGGAGTTGACTTTGTTCCAAAGAAGAAAATTGCGCAAAGCGAAGCTAATTTTGAAAAAGCCTTGGCTACGGCAGCAAAAAATTTAAAAATGGACAAGGATGACTTGGAAAGTTTACGATTTGAGGCAAAACTGAGTGCCTTAAAAGAGGATGAAAATGCAGATGTAAAAATTCAAGCGGAGCGAAACTATGTACAAACGCAGATCGATAAGATTAAAGAAGAAATTCATCGATTTGAAGAAAATATGGGTTTTTTCGGACAGTCGAAGGGTTCACAAAAATTGAAAGAGGTAGTAGAGAAACGCTTGCAAGAAGCGGAAACTCAATTGAATTCTTGGAAAGACAAATTAAAAATGTTGAAGTAAATTGCTTGACATTTTAGTAAATGAAAGTTATGGTATTAGGTCTTAGTTAATACTAGTGTATCTAAGAAAAGAGCAAGATTTTGGTATAAAGTCTTGCTCTTTTATTTTTATTGAAAGATTAGTGGTATTTGCTCTTTCGTTTATGAAAAACTTTGTTTTGTTAAAACAAGTTGGCAAAAAAGGCTTTGATATTGCCTAGTGCTTCTGGACCCCAAAAGTAGGATATAGCGAAAACTGCTATCCAGGCCATTCCTTTTAGAAAGAAGAACATGAAACCGAGAAATCCAATTCGTTTCCACCAGGGAAGGGGACATTTTTTAGCTTCGGCTTGCTCTTGAGTATTGATGGTTTTTACGGAAGGTTCCATTGTTAACGCGAAATTACATTATAAGTTTTAAATGAGGAAGTCATTGGGGCTTCTTCTCCATTTTCTTTAGCTTTTCTTAAATCTTCGAAGCCTCTTTTATGTCCTTCTAAAAATGCCTCACTTTTAGTCCAAGCACTAAAAGCTTCTTCGCTTTCCCAGTGACTCATAATCAAGTAAACACTATCTGGACCATTTGGTTTCAAAACTTCCATATTTTTAAATCCGGGCATCAAGTCGATCGCCTTTTTTCTACTGGCAAATAGTTCTTCAAAGCGCTCTTTGTAATGTTCTTTGCAAGTGATGTAGTTAATGGCTACGAAATTTTCATTATTATTCATGGGTCTTTTTTTTAGTTCGACACAAAACTAATACTTAATTAGACTAAATACAAATAAGCTGCAATTTATTTCATGCCTTAATTTTTGTCGATCTTTCGAGCTATCGACAGTTCGATTTGTCGATCTTTCGACTGTTCGATGGTTCGATTTGTCGATGATTCGATTTGTCGACTATTCGACTGTTCGACTGTTGTTCTAGTCGACTAGTAATCTAGTCATCTAATTCTCTATTTTTCTATTTTTCTATTTTTCTAATTATCCATTTCTCCAATTCTCTCTTCCGACCTATGAGAAAAAAGCGTTAAGAAAAGGAGTCAATACAACGGGAGTTGGTTCAACTTATCAAAGAAAGTATTGAAGATCTAGGCGAAGCATTAGAGATTCTTCAGTTGTATTTACTCCTTTTTAGCTTTTTAATCATCAGTCTTGATTTTTTGTTCCTTTTTTATCAAGGAAAAAGGAAAAATGCGATTGAAGAAAAATCACGATTAAACTTGTTAAGATTGTAAATCATACAAAACTTAAGATTTGTTCTTGGTTTTCGATTATTCGATGATTCGATTTGTCGACCTTTCGACTGTTCGACTGTTGTTCTAGTCGACTAGTAATCTAGTCATCTAATTTTCTAATTCTCTAATTCTCTATTTCTCTATTTTTCTAATTATCCATTTCTCTCAATAAAATATTTTCTATATTTAATTTCATGAATAAAAGCCTAGTTCTATACCTCCTGTCTTACTTCTTATGTCAACTAAGTTATAGCCAAAAAGAAGATTATACTTGGTTGCTAGGTTCAGGCACGCTGAATCAACTAAATTTTACGGAAACAGACTTTAGTCTTAGTACCTTAAATCCAGATTCTTCTCTAAGAATTCATATAACCAATGCTAGCATAAGTGATAGCTCGGGCAACTTACTTTTCTTTACTGGTGGAGCCGCCATTTATGATAATCTGGGTAATATAATCGAAAATGGGGATACAATTAATCCAGGTTATATCCGAGATTCTTGGCAAGCAACGCCAGGGGCTTATTCAGCTAAAAATGCAACCCTATTCATTCAATCTACACAGAAAAAAAACGAATTCTATCTTTTTCATTTAAGAGGAGATACCATACCCGATTTGGATCCCAACGGGAATAATGGTTTTGGTACTAACGTTTTCTTTACTAGAATCTTTAAGAATAATATAGATAATTATATCGTTGAACAAAAGAACGTTTCCTTAATATCAGATACATTAACAGATAATGGTATAGCAGCCTGCCGCCATGGCAATGGAAGGGACTGGTGGATTATGGCGAGCGAGGGAGGAAGTAATTGTTATTACACCTTGTTGTATTCGCCCGATACCATAGTACAAGTGCATAAACAATGTCTTGGCGTGAAGAGTTTTTACACAGATGGCGGACAAAGCCTCTTTAGTCCCGACGGTAGCATATTTGTAAGAGGCAGTGTGAAAGATGGTGTAGAAATCTTTGATTTTGATCGCTGCAGTGGTTTGTTGAGCAACCCAAGACAAATTCCACTAAGTGAGTTTGGTGTTAATCCAACCAATGAATACTTAGGTAGTGTGTCTGTCTCTCCAAACAATAGATTTCTTTATGTTTTAACTTCTGGAAGAGTTTTCCAATTTGATTTAGAATCTAATGATATTGTAGGAAGTAAATTTCTTGTTCACAACAGAGATACTGCTCAGCTCATTGATTATGTTTTCACAACCAGTCAATTTGCTCCTGATGGAAGTATTATAATAAGTGGAAGTGTAGGAACAAATTTACATCGCATTTCAAATCCAGATGGTTTTGGTCTTACCTGTAACCTAGAAACAAAACTTCCGCTTCTTCGTTCGGGCTCTTTTGGTCTCCCCAACTTCCCCAACTACCGCCTTGGTGCTTTAACGGGCAGTGCTTGCGATACCCTTGGAGTGGGGATAAAAGAACTAAGCGCCCCAATAGAAATTTTACTCCAACCCAACCCGGCTAGTACTTATGTAGAAATAGATTACGGTTTCTTGCCATGGCAAAGCAAGAGCGAAGCGGTTTTACAGATTCATAACCTATTAGGAGAAAAAGTTTATTCCATGCCCCTACCGCAATATTCTGGCAAGCAAATTATCGATATCAGCAAGTTTGCAGCAGGTGTATATTTTGTAGGGGTATATGATCGCGGAAGAAGAGTTGGGATGGAAAGGATGATTGTAGATTGATCGATTTGTCGATGATTCGATGGTTCGATGATTCGATTTGTCGACTATTCGACTGTTCGACTTTTTTCTAGTAAACAAGTCATCTAGTTATCTAGTTATCTATTTCTCTAATTCTCTAATTTTCTAATTTTCTAATTCTCTAATTCTCTAATTCTCTATTTCTCTATTTCTCTAATTTTCAAATAAAAAGCATTTCCAACTACAACCAAGTCAGAGAATATCATAAAAAAAGCAGCCAACATCGGATTAATATAGCCAAAGGCGGCCAAAGGAATAGCAATTAAATTGTAGGCAAAAGCCCAAAACAAATTTTGTTGGATGGTTTGATAGACTTGTTGCGCAATTTGGTGGGCGCGTTTAACACTTGCAAAATCTGGATTCATTAAAATAACATCACTAGATTCTACAGCCAAATTACTAGCATCCACAAAACTAATTCCCACATTGACTAAAGAAAGGGAAGGAGCGTCATTAACGCCATCGCCCAACATGGCCTTGCTGCCTGTAGCTAAGCTTTCTATTTTGGCTAATTTATCTTCAGGCCTTAGCTCACCAATAACTTCCACTTCTAAATTTGCTGCTAGTTGCTTGCATTTTTCCTTTTTATCGCCACTTAAAACTAAAGGCGCTATTTTCTTTTTTTGAAAATAGTCCATACTCTCTTTAACGCCACTTTTTAGCGTATCTTCTAAATCTAAACTAGCTATCAGTTCGCCATTTTTACACAGAAATAAATCTGCCATTATGGTATCCTGCTGGGTATAGCTGGCACTTCCAAATTGATACAAATTGTTTGCTTCATCATGCCCTTGCATGCCCTTTCCCATTTCTTCTACAATATTTCTTAAAGGAGCTGCTTTAATATTTTTAAGTTCTTCTATAATAGAAGAAGCAATCGGGTGCGAAGACCTGCTCTCTAAAGCTAATATTATAGCCTTAGTTTGCGCATCATCAAGCTTATAGCTTTGATAATTGGCTATTTTGAATTTACCCGTTGTCAAGGTGCCAGTTTTGTCAAAAATAATTTGGTCAATCTCAGCGAAATTTTCAAATACATTAGCATTCTTTATCAAAATACCATATTTTGTCATTTTACCTAGTCCTACAAAAATGGCAATCGGTGTTGCTAAGCCCATAGCGCAAGGACAAGAAATCACCAAGATAGCGACACTTCGTATCAAGGCTTGCTCGAGTCCCGTGTTAAAACCAAAATAGTTTATCAAGAAGCTCAGTACCGCCACAGCAATAATTAAAGGCACAAAGAAGGCGGATATTCTGTCCGCAAGTTTTTGCACATCAGCTTTTTTACCGCTCGCTTCCTGAACTAATTTATGGATCATTGCTTTGGTCGAAAATAGAGGGCTTTTCCGTACTTCGTACACCAGATTTCCTTCAATAACTTGAGATCCTGCTATGACACTTGCGCCAATTTCTTTTTGAATGGGCAAGGCTTCTCCGCTTATTATAGCTTCGCTCAAAAGGGCAGTTCCTTCGATTACTTTTCCTTCTGCATGAATTTCGTCACCCAAGTTAGCCTGAACTTTGTCTCCAACTTTTAAAGCATTAATGCTAACTTCTTCCAATTGGCCCTCTTTCAAACGCTTGGCTTTACTCACTTTTTTTTCAGCTAGAGAACTAAAGGCACTAATCGTTTTCTGTATGGCCTTTTCTTCTATAATATCGCCAATAAGAACTAAGGCTACTAAAACCGCAGTGGTTTCAAAGTAAAGATGCTGTCCTTGTCCACTCAAGATCAAGTAAATACTAAAGCAAAAAGCAGTTGTAGCACCCAATAATATGAGTACATACATATTGGCCGATCCCGACTTTAAAGAATAGAAAGCCCCTTTCCCGAATTTATAGAAAGCTATGCCTAAACTTAGTGCAGCTAATACTAAGTCAATTTCTAGAGGAAGCGTTCCGTGTTTTAAGAACATGGCTAGGATAAAATAGGCAGCAACTAAAAAGCTAAATGTGATAAGCAAATTTTGTAGCCAAGATGATTTTGTATTTTCTTTCAAAATACTGTATCCAGCTCCTTTAATGGCTAATTCGATGGCAGCTAAACTTATTTTTTGTTCGTCTTCGTAAATGAGTTCTTTGCTCGCAAAGTTGACATGGGCATTTTGAATTCCTGCTTTTTTTACAGCATTTTCTACATTAATAGCACAATTAATGCAGGTCATGCCATCTACTTTTATGCTTTTTGTGTTATTTTCTGTTATACTGGCCATTATTTGATAAATCTACAGCTTATAAATTTGCTTTCTTAATAAGTTTAATCAATTTTGTAGGATAATAATTCACCAAAATAAATTAAGATGAAAAAATATTTAGCCTTTATTTCGCTTGCAACGCTCTTTTTGTTTGCATGCAAAGAGAATTCTAATAATACAGAAATACTTGAAGAAAGCCCCGAAGAACTTGTAGAAATAGTAATGGAAAAGGATGGCATTAAGCTGAGTTCTAATCAAAACGCTACAGAATTTAAAAATGCTAGTCTAAGTTTAATTGCTCCAGAGTCAGGGGTTCAAGATACCGGAACACAGACGTTTCGTTTTGAAGTGATGAATTACGACCTAGCAGTACCTACTTCGGATGTACTTAGCGGACAATGTGCTAACTCTGGACAAGGACAGCATATTCATTATATATGGGATAATGAACCTTATACGGCCCATTACGAGGCAGAGTTTGAAAAGAATATTAATGAAGGGCATCACGTATTACTTGCCTTCCTTTCTCGTTCTTACCACATGAGTTTAAAAAATCCAGAAGCTTATGTGTTGACAGAGTTTAATACCAATGCGGCGGAAGATAATTTTGATGAACATGCCGCCCATCTGTTTTACAGTAGACCTAAAGGAACCTATGAAGGTGCAGATGCCAATAAAGTTATGCTAGATTTTTACTTAGTAAATACGAATCTCGAAGACCAAGGCTATACGGTGAGAGCAACAATAAATGGCGTAAGTTTCGATCTAGAAAAATGGATGCCTTATTTTATTGAAGGTTTAGCGGAAGGTGAAAATACTATAGCTTTAG
The DNA here is from genome assembly GCA_020635975.1 of Chitinophagales bacterium. GTDB lineage: Bacteria > Bacteroidota > Bacteroidia > Chitinophagales > UBA8649 > JAFMKE01. The sequence continues at coordinate 58,654 of JACJYT010000006.1, read as the reverse complement.
AATTATTGGATGCAGAAGGAAATTTAGTTTCTAGTCCATTTAATCCGGTGGAGAGAAAAATTATAGTAAAATACAATAGCGAAACTATTTGATATTCTAAATTAAGCCTTATCTTTACGCTCCGTTTAAGGCTAAGGTCTTTACGTTAAAATGGTGGTTGTAGCTCAGCTGGTTAGAGTAGTGGTTTGTGGTTCCATTGGTCGGGGGTTCGAATCCCCTCATCCACCCTTAAAGAGGCTTATTTAATAAGCCTCTTTTTTTTATCAATAAAATGCAAGTTTATGTTCAATTATCCTTTAAATTTTGAGTTTAAGATAAGCACCTTTAGCAACGATTTTATCGCTAAAGACGCGAATGGAGTTAGTATTGCTTACGTTCGACAAAAAATGTTTAAACTGAAAGAAGAGGTTATCGTTTATTCGGATGAATCTAAAGCCAAGGAATTGTTTCATATTCGAGCAGATAAATGGCTAGATTTTAACACCGTTTATAGCTTTAGCGCTGCAGATTCTGAACTAGCTTTAGGTAAGGTAGGAAGAAAAGGCTGGGCTTCTTTGTGGAAATCTCGTTATGAGCTTTTTGATACCAATGGCGATCAAGACCTTCTGATACAAGAAGAGAATCCCTGGGTTAAGTTTTGGGATGGTGTATGCAAAGAAATTCCAATCTTAAACTTTTTTACGGGCTATTTTTTTAACCCAAGCTATGCTGTAACAAGACCCGATGGCACTTTAGTGGGCCGCTTTTCTAAAGAAAAATCTTTTTTTGGTCGTCGTTTTAAGTATGAAAAATTGGCTGAGTACGAGGTTGGAGAAGAATTAAGAGTTTTATTAGGCTTAATGATGATGGTTCTTCTAGAAAGAAGAAGAGGCTAAGAAGGCAATTTACTTTCCTAAACTAAGCTTGGGCTGGTGGTACTTTAAAAAATGCGCGATAGCCAATAAATCCTTGTCGCTTAAGTTACTTTCGTATTCATGCAAATCAGCTAGTCTTACTTTTTCTCCTTGGTATTTAATCCAAAGCTCATCTTCGTGTGTGTTGCCATCCGATATATAAATATGTCGCCAAAACTTTTCTACCTCAGCTAATTCAAATTTTGAAGAATAGTATTCTCCTTTTTCTATCTCGTCTAACTTGGCTACTATTTTCTTGCTCTTTTCAAAACTGAAATAGAGCCAGCCGTTTTGAATATAAAAAACCAAAGTTCTGCTCCCGTCTAGAAGTATTTTTGTCCAATTGAGAATACAAAAAAGTCCGAAAGCTGTTAAAATTAACCACCATAGAGAATAGCCAATTATGATAAGCCAAGCGGAAATAGCTAAGGCGGCAAGTCCAAAAATAATCATCCCAATGGAGGCATAAACATTTACCTTGCATCGTATGAGAAGTATGGGACCCATAAAGCTTAATTTTTCTTATTGTGCCTCTCCTAGAGAATTCTCCTCTGGAGTAAGCACATCTTTCATCTGAGGTAACTCGCTTATAGAGTTGATGCCAAAATAATCGAGAAATAAAGGGCTTACCTTGTATAATATTGGTCGACCAGGAGCTTCGGCCTTGCCTGCAATAATAATAAGCTCTTTTTCTAAAAGCTTATGCACTGTGTAATCGGCATTTACACCTCTAATTTGTTCAATTTCCGACTTGGTAACGCCATCCTTATAGGCAATAATAGAAAGCGTTTCCATTGCCGCAGTGGATAGTTTTTTGTTGGCTTTCTGATTTAAAAATTTAGCTATTAGTTCGTGGTGTTCTGCCTTGCTAAGAAAAGAATAACCCCCGCCAGATTTAACTAATTCAAAAACAAATTCTTCTCCTTTGTATTTAGTCTTGATTTTATTGAGCTCATTAAGAATCTCATCCTCACTCGTTTCCAAATCCATACTTGCAAAAGTATTATAGAGATCTAAAACACTAACCGCTTGTTCTGCTGCAAATAAAATAGCTTCTATTTGTAATTGTAAACTCACCACAATGCTGCCTTACTATTTTGCTTTTACTTCTAACTCCACTCTTCTGTTTAATTTTCTTCCTTCTGCTGTATCGTTAGAAGCTAGTGGTTTCGTATCTCCGTAGTGCAGTGTAGTGATTCTTCCTTCTTCAACACCTAAATTAACCAAGAAGGCTTTTACAGCTTTGCTTCTATTTTCGGAAAGCAGCATATTTGCTTCAGCTTCTCCAGTGTCATCAGCGTGCCCACTAATTACTAGCACTAAATCTTTATTTTCATTTAAAACTTTAGCTAAGTCTTTAAGATCTTTCTCGCTGCTTTTTTTAATATTAGCTTTCCCAGTTTCAAATTCTAAGTTTTCGAAGTTAGATTGAACTACTTTTTTTATTTCTTCGCTTTGTTCAGGGCAACCTCTGTTTTCTCTAGGTCCATAAGTTTCTGGACAATTATCATCTTTATCAAAGATGCCATCCTTATCGCTGTCTTTGTAGGGACAACCATTATTATCTTTTTCGCCTTTTTCATTTGGACAAGCATCTTTGCCATCTTCTATACCATCCTCATCGGTATCTGGACAGCCCTTGAAAGCTTCTAAACCTTTTAATTGAGGACAAAGATCATTTTTATCGGCAATGCCATCGCCATCCGAATCTGGACAACCATTCAATTCTTTTGGGCCAGCTAGTTTTGGACATTCATCATCCTTGTCAGCAACACCATCTTCATCCTTATCTTCAGGCTTAAGTCTTTTCAAATAAATAATGGAGGGTAGGTGATCCGAAAATCCACCTTGATAATTATTGCCGCCATAAGAGCGATTTGGTCCGCCTTCGTAACCACCAGAACGATTGATCCAATCTTGGTTATACACCACTTCCGCTTTATGCAATTTCCAAGTTTCTTCTTGTTGGTTTACAAAAGATGAAGAGGTAAGGATTTGATCAAATAGATTCCAGCTTCCTCTGTAAGCCAAGGAGCCATATCCTTTTTTATAGTCCGAAAACAATGGATTATACATGTCACCATCTTGCACATCTTCTATCTTTCTCTTTGCCCCAAGTGTAGTTTTAACACTAGTGTTTGTAGGGTCATCATTCAAATCGCCCATCACTAATACTTGGGTGTTTGGATCTATTTGCATTAAGGAATCAATGACGTTTTTACACATCTGAGCCCCTAACTCTCTACCATAGCTCGACTTTGCCTCACCGCCTCTTCTAGAGGGCCAGTGATTTACAAAAATATGAACAGGTTCACCCAAAAGTAGACCTTCAACCCAAAGGATATCTCTAGTGTAATATCTATCTTGCTTTTTCTTTGGGTCGTTATAATAGGGTAAGATGATGGTGTGGGTAGCTAGTACTTCAAAATACTTGGCTTGATATAATAAGGCAACATCTACACCTCTAGAATACATACCATCGTAATGAACTACTTGGTAATTTCTATTTTTAATTTTAGAATTCGCAGCTAAATCATTCAAAACTCTGGTGTTTTCAATTTCTGCTAAGCCAATTAATGCTGGTCCATCTTTAGAATACTTGGTGCCAATTTCTGCAATTACCGTAGCTAGTTTGTTTATCTTGTCTTCATAAACCTCTTGGGTGTATTGTCTGCTACCTAAAGGAGTGTTGTCGAAATCGCTAACTTTCGATACAATTTCAGTGGCTTCTACCTCTATATATTCATTGTTCTTTATTAAGTCTTGAAATTCTTGCTTACTAAACCACTTATCATCACTATCTAATAAGCTTCGAAGATCCTTTTTACTAATCTTTTTGTGGTTTTTATCTTCGTAAAGTTTTGGAGTCGGCTTAATGTAATACAGGGCAGCTACCGGAATTTTTGGAAAAGCTGCCATATCTATTTCCGACTTAGAGATTCCTATGTTTTCGTAAATACTTTGCCATCTAGAGGTATAATATTCGCCAGCATCATAGGTCATTGCCTCTACATAATCGGCTTGACCTTGATTTAATTTATCCACATTTATAGACTGCATAGAGCTGTCGGTGTCGAAAAAATTCTCTAGGTTGTAAAATGCTATACTGGCAACTTGATAAGGAGTTTCTTGAGCTAAAAGCCTTGTTGATACTATAACTAAGAATAAAAAAAGGATTTTTTTCATTTAATTTCTTTTTAAAAAGATACTTGCAAAGTTAAGCACTACTTTCTTTAAAACTGGGGATATTTATTAACTCTACTTTAATGTTTTACTAATTTTATATCAATACAAAACTTTAACTTTGCACGGATTTATAATTATCAAGAGTTAAATTTAACAAATGAAGCATCAACTGCTACTTGGCTTAATTTTTAGTTTTTTATTCGGAGGTCTTGTCCTTGCTCAGGACGATGAGATTCCAACTATGGATGTAGCCGATTTTCAAGAATTCGATAAGGAGACCAAGCCTTACTCCAGAAGTCTGCTTTTAGATTTTAGAGATATCTACGGTAATGCAGCACAATGGAATTTAGGGGGAGAATCTTTTTTTAGTAGACGTGGTATCGGAAGAGAGTATGGGAATGTTTGGTTTTTAGGAATGCCTTATCAAGACCTAGAAAACGGACAAGTTAATTATAATATTTGGGGTGGCCTGAATCATGTAATTAACAACAGAGGCTATAATACGAATGGCTTAATGCAAAATACTTTTGGTTTTGTAGGTATTGGTACCGCCAATACTATTGACCCTCGTCCACACAACCAATATGCTGGGTTCAATGTAAGTTATGCCAACAGTAATAGAAATTATGACCACAGATTAATGGCAACTTATAATTCAGGGAATTTTGGAAAAGGCTGGGCTCTTTCTCTTAGTGCTTCAAAGCGTTATGCCGAATCTGGCTATGTGCAAGGAACTCCCTATGATGCTTATTCTTATTTCGCGGCTCTTGAGAAACGATTTGGACACAAACACAGCCTTACGCTTACTGGCTTAGGAGTGAACTTGAAAAGAGGGAAATTAGCTCCTGCTACCAAGGAATATTATGAACTTGCAGGAAGTAATTTAGCTAATCCGAATTGGGGAATGTATGATGGGGTTATACGTAATCGCAAAATGGTACACCAACATTTGCCTATGGCTGCTTTAACTTACGAGTTTAAAATTAGCGACAAAACGACTTGGTTAACGAGTGCCTCTATTTTAGCAGGTAGAAATGGAGAAACAGATTTAGATTGGTACAATGCTGCAGATCCTCGTCCGGATTATTACCGTTATTTACCTACTTATCAATTAGATTTAGGCGATACGGCAACTTTCGCAGCTATGAATGCTTATTTTGCTGAACATCCTGAAGAATTACAATTAGATTGGAACAGTTTGTACGAACAAAACATGAATCCTCTAAATAGAGACACTTTTGAGAATGTAAACAACAATGGAACCATTGAAAATCTAGTTGGAAACCGAGCAAAGTATTTAGTTGTGGAAAGAAGAGAAGACGAAAAGAAATTTAACTTTTCTACTTCTATGAACACCGTAATAAGTAAGAAGGTAGACTTGAGTTTTGGTTTAGATTATATTAATCAAAACAAGCACTTTTATCAAGTAGCTAAAGATTTACTTGGGGCAGATTTCCATTTGAATTACAATCAGTTTGCAGAAAGAGCTACTGCAAATCAAGTAACATCGGGTTTGGATACCATACGCCAACATGATTTACAAAATCCAGATCGCGTGATTTATGAAGGGGATACTTACGGTTATAATTATAATTCTTCTATTCAATATGCAGATCTTTGGACAACCTTAGATTTCAATTTTAGAAAGGTAGATTTCTTTACCCAAGCTAAAGCTTCGATGACTTCTTTTTATAGAAAGGGGAATAATCAAAGTGGCTTGTTTATCGATAATTCTTTGGGAAAATCGGAAGTACAGAACTTCTTTAACTATGGGGTAAAGGCAGGTGCTACCTACAAAATTAATGGAAGAAACTTTATTGTTGCCAATGGTATTTACGAAACGAGAGCGCCTTTATTTGCAAATGCTTTTGTTTCTGCTAGAACAAGAAATCAGGTGGTTGAAGGCTTAGCTAACGAGCAACACTTTGGTGGAGAACTAGGGTATATTTTAAGATCAGATAGGCTGAAGCTGAACCTTATGGCTTACTATCTGCAAATGAGAAACCTTACGGAAACAACGCCTTTCTACCATGATGAAGAACGAACCTTTGTAAATTATACCTTATCTGGCATAGACAGGCAGCACATGGGCTTAGAATTAGCCTTTAGTTTAAAACTTACGAAATGGCTGAGTTTGAATTCGGCTTGCGGTTACGGTAGATATACGTATATCTCTCGACCAGAAGCGACCGTTACCATAGATAATAATTCTGAAGTAATCCGTCAGGAAGAAGTTTATTGGAAAAATTATCATGTAGGGAACACGCCAGAATTAGCCTATACAGGTGGCTTGAGTTTTAATTACAACTCTTTCTTTTTGAATACTAATTTTAATTACACAGCTAGAAATTGGATTGATGTAAATCCAGTAAGAAGAACAGCTTTAGCTTTAGATTTAGTAGAAGATGGACCTTTAAAAGATGAAATATTGGATCAAGAAATGTACGCTAACCAGTTTTCTATTGATTTGTTTGCAGGCTATACTTGGTACTTGGGTAGCACCTTCGATAAAATTAAGGGTTCTCATGCTTTAGTTTTTAATTTGGGTGTGAGCAACCTAACGAATAACAAGAATTTTGTAGCAATAGGATTTGAAAATAATCGTTTTGATTTTGAAGATAAGAATGTTCAAAAATTCCAAAACAAGTATTTTTATGGTAATGGAATTAGCTATTTCGCAAATATTACCTACAGATTTTAGAGGAGTAAAAGAACAAAAAAATACTAGACATAATAAAATATAAAAATGAGAAAATTACATTTTGCAGCCTTTAGTTTGATCTTCACTTTGTTTTTAAGTAGTTGTATCAAAGATAATTTCGATGCTCCAGATACCAACTGTTTGGATCAAGGCGCGGGCATTACGAATTTCATTACGGTGGAAGAGTTAATTGCAGCATTTAATTTTAATTCTATTGACCAAGATATTTACTTGAAAGCGGTTGTTTCTGCCGACGATCAAAGCGGCAATATCTATAAAAAGATGTATGTGCAAGATGCTACTGGAGCCATTGCCATAAATGTTGATGTAACAAATGCCTACACTAAGTTTCCAGAAGGTAGAACGGTTTACATTAAATTAAATGGCTTGTATTTGCAAAATGCAGAATTAGGAATGGGTCCAGATGGTTCTTACGTTACCAGAATTCCTGCTTTATTTGTAGACGATTTTATTATCCGTGGGGCTTGTAACCCAGACGACATTGTGCAGCCTTTAGTGGTAGATATGAGTCAACTTTCAGGAGTTCCATTAGGCACTTTAATTCAGTTAAATGAGGTAGAGTTTATCAATGGTTTAGATGGTTTAACTTTTGCCGATGCGGTTGGACAAACTACTCAAAACAGAGATGTTAGAGATTGTAATGGAAATACTATAACGGTAAGAACTAGTGGTTTTGCCGATTTTGCAGGAACGGAGCTTCCTACGGGGAATGGTTCTATCATAGGTATTTATTCTGTTTTTGGAACAACGAAACAATTGTACATTAGAAGAGCAGATGACGCTTCAAGTATGACTGCTACTCGTTGTGACGGTACTAACCCAAATCAAAATATAATTCTAAGTAAAACTTTCGAAGATCAAAGTATTACTAGTGGGGGTTGGACTTTACAATCGCCTATAGGATCGTTCAGTTGGAATGTAGGCAATCAAGGCAGCGGACAACAAGGTTCTTATTATGCTAAAATGTCGAACTTTTCAGGTTCTAATTCTGCTAGTGAAGCTTGGTTAATCTCGCCATCTATTGATGTTTCTGGAGAGGTAAATCCTGTCTTTAAGTTCATCAATGCCTACAACTATTCAGGAGATCCTATGCAATGTCTGATTTCTACCAATTATGATGGAGTGAGCGACCCAAGTTCTGCCACTTGGACCAGCTTAAATCCAGTTCTATCTTCTGGTGGTTGGTCGTGGGTTAGTTCGGGCAATATCGACTTAAGCTTGTACCAAACTGGACCTTTCCATATTGGTTTTAAATACACAGGTTCCAATTCTAGTGGAAGTACCTGGGAAGTAGATGCTATCCAAATTATTGCTGATTAAGGGGTGATTTTAAACAAATAAAAAAGGAGCTTAGGCTCCTTTTTTTGTTTAGGCTAAATTAGAATCTTGTTGAACTTGACTTTCTTTAAGTCTTCTGTTCTAAGTAGAACTATAGTTTGAAGGCTAAATAAATTAATAGAGCGCCAAGTAGACTGTAGAAAATTCGCGCACCATTTCTTCCAAATATTTTAACAAAGAAATATGCCCTGCTGTTTTCAAAAAAGAAGTTCCAATTAAAAATACTGGATATAATACTAAACAAGCCAGCAGCAATAAAGAAGATCATTCCGAGTAAGTTGGTATTTTCTGTCATAACTTTTGATTTTTATTTGCTTATTCCACTGCAATAATAGCTACCCTTCGTTCTTTAGCCGCCATTGGATCGTAAATGGAATATTTCGTTTCTTCGTAGCTGTCGGATACGCTGTCTGCTGCTTTTTCTTCTCCAAATGCTAGGTCTTTAAATACTAACTTTCCAGAATTAAAAGCACTTTTTAAAGCTCCATCTTTCCATTGCAAAATGTAGTTTTCCAAGCTTACAATTCTTCTTTTAGCTAGATTTATATTATAATCGTTTAAAGCTAGCGGACTGCAATAGCCCTCGATAATTAAGCTTAATTTTTTCTCGTCTAAAATCGCTTCCACCAACTCTAAAAATTTATTTAAATCGCTGTAGCTAGCTTCTACTTCTGCAAACCAAGTTGCTATCGCTTCTTCGTTTTCAAAACTTTCTACATAAGTATTTTTAAAACCTAGGTAAGATTCGTAGGCAGCTTGATAGCTCAGGTTCGTTTTTGTTGCCATACTCTTAGGCAGAGGTTCGTCGTTATGAAAATAGACCACCACAGGTAGCGAATTTTGCAAGTTTACTAGCTCTAAGTTCGTTTCTGTTGCTTTCTTAGGAGAGTCTAAGTGGTTTTCTACTACTAAGAGACTATCCTCGCTAGGTATATTTTTTTGTATTTTATGTTCATAGATGTCAAAGCAGCATGCACTTCCTTTTAATTGCATAGCTCCCTCTCGATTACTACTAAACAAGGCAATGTTATCCGGGCTAGGATAATAATATTGATCGTTTGCAGAAGAGTTGATTGGCAAGCCTAAATTTAGCGCTTCACTAAAGCCATTGGTATTTTCTTTTGCCACAAAAATATCGTAGCCACCGAAGCCATAATACCATTCGGAGCTGAAATATAGTTCTTGTGTGCTTTGCTCAAAGTAGGGGGTGCTTTCATTGTCTATGCTATTAATTCCTTCGGGTAAGTTCTCGAGTTTCTCAAAAACGCCAAAAGAGCTTTCTTCTGCTCGCCATATATCTAACTTGCCCTTGCCACCAGAGCGATTACTTACGAAATATAAGATTGTTTTATTGTTCTCATCCACACTCAATTGGGCTTGTGTTTCTGTGAAATTTTCGGTGTTGATATTCAGGCTTTTTTCTTCGCCCCAAATAGACTTTTCTAAGTCTTCTAGTTTCCTAACATAGAGGTCGCATATTTTTTCTCCCAATTCATGCTCCATGTAACATTTAGAATAATAGAATTCTTTCTTTTCTGCTAAATAGTAGCCATCGGCATAATCTAAAGTATCATCAGCACTTATTGGAAGTTTTAATTCCTTTAAGAGAGAAATATTCTCTTCGTCTTTTAAGAAGAAATTGATTCTAGCCAAGAAAGGTGCTTTTGGATCTTCTTTGTCGGCCTGTAAAGTAGATGCCTGTAGGGTAGTAGGATTTAAATAACTGGCTCCAAAGTCGGAATAGCCCGTGTTAAGCGGACTTTCAAAGTGAATAATTTCTTGATTTTCATCTAGCTTTTGATCTAGGGCCCAATAACAAGAAGCTATTTCTTGCTGCGCTTTTTTCTTGTAAAATCCATCAATTGGATAGCTATTGTTAAACTTTTCAAAGAGTTCTATGGCTAGCTTATAGTTGCCTTGCAATTTTTCGTTGTTTGCTGCATAAAAGGCGAGTAAAGGAAAGAGCATTTCCTTATCACTAATTTTTGGAAAATACTTGGAAGCCATGGCATAGTTTTTCAATTCATAATGACTCATGGCAATTTTGTAGAGGGCATCCTCATTGCTTTTGTCGAACTTTAAAGCCTGTTCGAAGTAGGCAATAGCTTCGTAATATTGTGCTGCTTCGTAGGCTTCATTGGCCGCTTTTAGAAATTGCTTTTCGCTTTGCCCAAAGGACTTGCTGAACAGAAAAAGAAAACTAAGAAAGAAGACAAAGTGAATTTTCATATTAGAAGACGAAGCAAGTTCGTTTGTTTTTTATTTTAGGTTCCTCAAGTTTTTTTATCGTATAAACTAAGCCTAGTTCGATGCCACCATAGGTAGAACTTGCTGCTCGCAGCGGACTAGTATTTACATCGTAACTTAGTCCTACTAAAAGATTGTTTTGTCGGTATCTAATAATTCCAGAAACTGCATCCTTGTATCTGTAATAGGAGCCAAATTCGATGGCAGTTTGGGCAGGATAATCATTCTTTAAATAAAAGCTAGCAACAGCACCAAAAAGATGTTCGTGTTTTACGTTCTGCTCTTGAAACAAATAGTCGAATTGTACTTGCCATTTTTTGTTAATCGTATACTTTAGGTAAGTTGGTAGGGAAATTCTTTTCTTTAGCTCTATAGACAAGCCGTCGCCCAAAAAGCTTTCCTCAATTTTATTAAGGTGATGAAGTCCGAAGCCTAAACCAAGTTCTATTTTTTCTTTAAAATTATAGCCTACATGATAGCCAATACTAACATCTGGTTTAAAAAAACTTAATTGGTCAAAGTTTTCTGCTATTGCAATATTCGGGTCGTAAACCTCTCCATTAAACTGATTGTCGAATTGAAGCTGGTCGAGACGTAAACTCTTGTTTAAAAAACCAAAAGCTGCACCAAGACCTAATTTAATAGTATTATTTCTATCTAAGGGCATATAAATGGTATAGCCTAAGGGAATTTGTAAATAATTGCTTTGTAGTCTACCATCTCCAGCTTGATCGAAGAAGAAATTTCCTCCAGTGGCCAAAAAACTAGAGAATTTTTTTGTAGAATATAGCTTCGCATCAAAGCCCAAACCCAGCGAATTGTAGGGCACGGCTATCGTAGCCCATTGGTTTCTATATAAGGCAGCAATGCGATAGTTGCCGTCAAAATTTCCTACAAAAGAAGGACTTTGTTGTAAGGGCTGCAGCGAGAATTGTGTAAAATGAATATCTTGAGCACGTACACTAGAAAGCCTACTAATAATTAGCAGAAGCAAGACAAATATGGCTATGTAAGAATTCCTTTTCATCTAGCGTATCAAACTTACATTACCTTTTAAGAAAAAATCATCGCCTTCTGGACACTTACCACTACAGTACCAAGCAAAGGCAGCTGGACTTAGCAATTCGCCCTCAAAACTACCATCCCATCCTTCGTTTATGTCTTTCGTGCTAAATACTTCTTGTCCCCAACGATCATAAACCGCAAAAAAGAAATCTTGAAGAGGGAGAATGCTTCGAACTCTAAATACATCATTGCTTCCATCGGCATTTGGCGTAAAAGCATTAGGCACATATATTCTATCAGCTATACATTCTGGTATGCGTACATAAACTGTAATGTTGGCTTTGTTCGGACAAAAGCCATCCTCAATGTTTACCGTATAAGTTGTTGTTTCTAGTGGACTTGCAAGTGGATTGTTTATGAATAAATCGCTAAGGCTTTCTGCGACATTCCAATAGAAGGAATCTACATCAAGAGAAGAGGCATCTAATTGACTGCTAGCTCCATAGTCTATGGTATCGGGATTGGCACTTAGGGTTAAATCAGGTAGACTGGTAATTACGAATATACTTGCACTAGCGCTTGCCGTGCATCCTGCAGGCGAACTTGCATTGCAAGTAATGAGCATAGGATCGTTTGCTACAAATAAAGCAGGATTTGCACCTTGAGCACTTTGTAATAAATTACTTGGTTCCCAATGGTAAAACACGTTGGCTATATTGCTAGTTGCCAAAACACTAAAGCTATCGTTGAGACAAACACTATCTCTAAGACTCAAATCAATACTTAACTCTTCAATAAGTAGGGTTTGTATGAAGGTGTCGATGCAACTGCCATTGCTTACAATAAGAGTGTAGGTAATATCTTGTGTGGGACTTGCAAAAGGGTTAGAAATATTGCTTGAACTTAATCCTAAAGAAGGCGTCCAGTTATAAGTAATATTGTTTCCAGAAATGGGAGGGATACCTATTGCTATACTAGAGCCTAAGCAAGTTGCTAGGGTATCTAATATTTGAAGAGAGTTTCCAATTATAGTGAATTGTTTACTTATGGAATCTTGTAAATTGCAACTATTGCTATCTATCACCAATAAATTAATAGTGTAGGTGCCAGGATCTACAAAATCAAAATTTAAGTGATAAGATTCTATTAAAGAGTCGTTAACCATCCAAATAAAAGTACTTGCGCTCGTATCGTTAAAAGCGGTTTGACTTAAATTTTCGAAAAATAAAGATTGGGGTAAGCAATCTACAAGAGGTAGTTCGAAGTCGGCAATTACAGATGGGGGAGTGAAAGCATATTTAACTAAACCTAAATTACAGGAGCTGTTGTTCGTCCAAAAAGCAGCGGAATCGATGGGTATAGTTGGGAAATCTTGATTGCCTCCGCAACCTGCGCATACCGCTTGATAAATAACCCCTTTTTTGTCAAAGCGAGAGGTGCCACCATCCACGTGTTCTGCACTGTTGCTTCCACCAAAAAAGGAAGCATAAATCAAGGCAGAGGCATCATCACGAAGCACCATAAAATAGAAATCGGCATTATCGGTTGTAGGATCTAAGGCATCTGAAGTAACATCCAAGCCAGCTGTTCCACTTAAATTTACATTGCCACCTAGATTAGGTCCACCCCAACCAGAAAGAAAAACTTGGTTGCAAACATCTACTAAAAAAGCAGTTGGAGAAATATCTGGTAAACCTCCACCATCACCAAAGCGGGTACTCCAAACCAAGCTAGATAAATTGGCTTCAAACTTACTTATAAACTGTCCGCCATTTGGCTCATTGTAAGCTGCATTGCTAATCAAAAGTCCACTTGACCCTTTGGTCTGCCCAAAGATATAGACTTCATCATTGCCATTATTATCAATGAAATAAATTTGATCGTAGGCCGCTGTTCCGTAATAAGAACTGTAGATGATGTTAGCTCCTGAACTATGAATTTTCATTAGAAATCCATCTGCATTTCCTCCGTTAAAATTACTTTGTAAGGCATTGTTCGTAGGGAAATTTGCAGATTGTGTTCCACCCGCTAAAAGAATGTTGCTTTGGTTATCTAAGCTAACAGAATAGGCCGCATCATCTGCACTTCCACCTAGGTAACTAGACCAAAGCATGGTGCTTAGATTTTCATCCATTTTGAAAATTAATCCATCTAATCCACCCCCTAAGCTATTTTGAAAACCATTGCTTACCGGGAAATCGGGAGAGTAGGTGCAGGAACTTATAAGACAATTATCATTGCCATCTATAAATACTTCTCCTCTTACTTCATCGGCATAATTATACTTAAGTTGAGGCGAAAGATTTAGTCCATCATTAGCGCTACCTCCAACATAGGTAGATGCCAATAAATTTGTTCCATCTTCTGAGAAGCGCGATATGATTAAATCGGAGCCATTGTTGTAGATTACTCCTAAACCTTGCGATAAATTACTCAGAGTTCCACCTCCAAAACTAGAATCAAAACAATTTATACTTAGAGGGAAATTACTAGAACTAGTAGTGCCTAAAACAAAGAGTTCATCTCTAGAATTAACCACAATACTATGGGGTAACTCGGTTTGACTTCCACCTAAGTAAGTGGCGTATATTCTATTTAAGCCATCTGGGGTATATTTGGTAATCCCTATATCTGTACTGGCACCATTAAAACTAAGATCGTAGGCTCCGGGGGTGGTAATATAACCCGTATTAAAAACACTTCCCGCTCCGTAGGCATTTCCTTTAGAATCGTAAGTTGCTGTGTAGCCAAAGTTATTGGCAGAAGAACTAGAGTAGCGACTAAAAACGATGAAAGGGTCGATGACCAAACTTAAGTTTTTATTGTAAGAATTCGGAAATTCAAAACTTATCTCTTCATTAAGCACTTTAAACTGGCAAGCAAGTTCTATTTTTTTACCATTTTCTATTTGATAAGCATAAGGAGCTTGCTCCACCATCTTTCCTACAGAGGTGCTAATAATTAAATTACCATCAACAAGCTCCATCTTTTCGGCTCCTTCATAATTTAAGCGAACTTGCTTTAGATCAGCCCCTGGTTCGAGCACCAACTCGTACTTAAATTTGTTACCAGAATTAGCAAGGTTTAAGTCAATTTTAGGATAGATTTCTTCGAAGTAGAGTTCTTGATAAGCAGGTACTTTGCTTTGCCATTGCGCTTCGTTTTGCCCTAAAAAATAATTGTAGTAAGTAGATGTTTTTCGAGAAGCTAAACAAGTAGAAGGATCTAAATTTGCTCCTACAAATTTTAATTTTAAACAATGCGCTTTAATGGTCCAATCTACATTCTTCTGGTAGCCTTCGGTGCGCGCATGATGTTCATGAACTAAATGATGCAAAGCATCCATATCGATCAAATTGTAGTTCAATGCGTCTTCTTCAACAAACAATTTACCCTCACTAAATTCCGCTTGAAAAAATATATTATCACTCCATTGTCCTCGGTTTTCAATAAAGGCAGTTTGTGCTGCTAAAATTGAAAAACTAAACAGGAAAAATAATATGATCTGGAGCCGTTTTATAGAAGGATATTTTCTTAAAGATAAAATACTTTTAGCAGACTTAGAAGCTTAGCACTTGAAAAATAAAGCTAGCGCTTTGTGCTAGATGAGGTCGCTTTTTTGAAAGGCTAGTGGCAGTAACTGCGAAGCACTTTTTACTTTATAAATTTTATTCGATTGCGCCTTCATTAAAATTGGAATTTCACTTTGAAAGCGACTTTCTACTTCAAAAATATATTGTCGACACTCGCCGCAAGGAGCAGCTGGTTTGTCTTGTTGTTTGTTGGTGTTTTTTACAACTACACTTAGCAAAACGGGCTTAATTTTAGGGAAGATGGTAGCGGCGGCACTTAAGACAGTTCGTTCAGCGCAAATGCAAGTAGAATAAGCGGCATTTTCTTGATTAGCCCCATTTAAAATCTCACCGTTTTCTAATAATACAGCAGAGCCTACTAAAAATTCTGAATATGGGGCATAAGCCTTAGCAAGAGCTTCTTCTGCTTTTTCGAGAAGCTCAATTTCTATCTCACGCAATTCATTTAGATCATCATAAACAAAAACTTCCGTACTAATTTCTATTTTCTTCATCAGACTCATTTAAATGCCAACACAAGTTAATTAAATTTATTAGTATTGAGTTTACTCTTTTCCAGAATGTTATATTTGTGCAAAATCAGAAGATGAAAAATATTGTATTATTTGGTGCTGGTAAGTCTGCTTTTGTTCTAATTAATTATTTAATCCATGCTGCCACGCAAGAAGATTGGCTAATTACTATTGCCGATTTAAAGGCAAGTTCTTGGAAGAATCTATACGACTCAGAAAGATTGGAATTGATTGATTTTGATTTGAGTAATGAAGAACTAAAAGCTAGCTTAATTCAAAAATCAGATTTGGTGATTTCCATGTTACCTGCTAGTTTTCATCCTCAAATAGCAAAGGCTTGTTTGCATTATGAAAAAAACTTGATTACCCCTTCCTATATTTCTGCAGAAATGAAGTCGTATGATGAAGAAGCAAAAGCAAAGGGCCTATTGTTCTTAAATGAAATGGGCTTAGATCCTGGCATCGATCATATGAGTGCGAAAAAGCTTATTGATTCTCTCCAAGAAAAAGGAGCGATAATTGAAGGATTTGAAAGTTTTACAGGAGGCTTGATTGCGCCAGAAAGCGACAACAATCCATGGCACTATAAATTTACCTGGAACCCAAGAAATGTAGTCTTGGCTGGACAAGGTCCAGCAGTTCAATTTTTGCACAATGGAAGGTATAAATATATTCCTTACAATAAGCTTTTTGATAGAACGGAAATTGTGCATATTGATGGTTATGGCGATTTTGAAGGCTATGCCAATAGAGATTCATTAAAGTATATAGATATCTACGGTTTGCAAGGAATTAAAACCATGTATCGGGGTACTTTTAGGCGACCACCTTTCTGTAAGGCCTGGCATGTTTTAGTGCAAATAGGCGCATGCGACGATAGTTACATTATGGAGGATAGCGAGAACATGACCTACAGAGATTTCATCAATACTTTTTTAAAGTATAGAGAAAAAGATTCTGTTGAAATCAAGCTGGCTTATTATTTAGGAAAGGATGTGGATGGTGAGGAGATGCGTTTGTTAACTTGGTTAGGCTTGTTCGAGAAGAAAAAAATTGGCTTAAAAAAGGCTAGTCCAGCGCAAATTTTACAACACTTGTTAGAAGAAAAATGGGCACTTGCCGATGGCGATAAAGACATGATAGTGATGTGGCATTTACTAAGCTATGAGTTAAATGGACAAAAACATCGCCTAGAAAGTTCTATGGTGGTGCTGGGGGAGGATGAGCATTATACGGCCATGGCCAAAACGGTGGGCTTACCTATAGGCATTGCTGCCAAGCATATACTAAATGGAAAAATTAAATCTATCGGTGTTTGTTTACCAACTGAAGCTTCCATTTACGAGCCTATTTTAGAAGAGTTGGAAGAAAGAGGAATTTGTTTTACCGAGAAAGAAACCCAGCTTAGCACCACTATTTAGAACAGCCATTTAGCGATAAAGAAACTTGCTGTGCTAACAGAAGCGCAGAGTATGGTTCCCCAGATTATATCAATAGGAACAATTTGCCACGACCAATCCTTGATTACAGCTAGGTTGGTTAATTCATAGGTCATGTAAGTAAAGAAGCCAAAGAGGGCGCCATAAAGCAAAGCGTGTGACCATTTATCTAACTTTAGCGCAGGATAGACAGCAAAAATTAAGATACCTAAAATGAAAAGAAAGTAGAAGGTGAATGCTGCGGCCCAATTTACATTTTCTGCCATTAAGTGACCGATGTATTTTTTGTAGAATCCCTTTCCAATAAATCCTAGCCAAAGTAAATCAATAGCAAAGAAAACAGGAGTTGTTAGTAAAAAATGGTAGAAGTATTTCATGTTTTTTCGATTCTTAAGTTTTCAATAATATCTGAAGCTATCATAGCAGTTTCTCCTTTTTTCTCGGCAGCTTTATCACCGGCTAAACCATGAAAATAAACTCCTAATAAGCTCGCTTCTAAAGGGGCATAGCCTTGAGCTAAAAGTCCGCAAATTATACCCGAAAGCACATCGCCACTGCCTCCACTTGCCATGCCTGGATTTCCTGTGGTATTGAAGTAGATATTTCCTTCAGAACAACAAACTCTAGTATTAGCTCCTTTAACAATTATGATGCACTTATGTTTAAGAGCAAAGGCTCTTTGTTTTTCTAGGCTCACTATCGAATTAGCTGCTTCACCAACTAGTCGAGCAAATTCTTTGGGGTGGGGAGTAAGAATAGAATTTTCTGGAAGCCTAGTGAGCAGCTCAGGTTTCTTGGCTAAGAGATTAAGCGCATCGGCATCTAGTACCAAAGGAACTTGACAAGCGGATAGGAGCTTTTCTAAGAACTGCAGAGTAGAATTTTCTGTTCCAATTCCCGGACCAATACCTAGAGCAGAATATGCCTGAAGATCGGGGCAAGAGCTAAGAAATTTTTCGTTCTCATCGGTTAGACACATGCTTTCGGGAGCAGCGCTTTGCATAATTTGATAAGCGCAAGAAGGTACATAAGCACTTACTAATCCGGCACCACTTCTTAAGCATGCTCTTGTTGCAAGCACGGCAGCTCCTATTTTTCCGTATGACCCCGCAAGAATAAGAGCATGTCCAAAACTACCTTTATGAGAAAACTTGTTTCGGGCTTTTAGCTCTTCCTCAATAGCCTTATCTAGTACAAAATTTGTAGTGTCTTGTTGCTGAATAAACGCTTCATCAAGTCCAATATCAACTACTTTCCAAGCTTGGATAAATTCTTCATTCTCCGGAAAAAAGAAGGCCAGTTTCGGTCTTTGAAAACTAATGCACAAGTCTGCCTTAATAGCTTTGGCGTCTGCTAAGAGCGTATCGCTTGCTAAGCCAGAAGGAATATCTACAGAATAAACGGTTTTTTTAGCTTGGTTTATTTTCTCTATTACCTGAGCCAAAAATCCCTCTACTTTTTTGCTTAAGCCTGTTCCAAGTAAGGCATCAATTAAGAGTTCGTATTCTTCTAAGTAACTTAGTTCTGAGCTAGAGCCAATGATCTTACAGGATTCTAAGCGCTCCAAATTCTTCTCACAATCTGGACTAAGCTTTTCTTTAAATTGAACTAAAACTGCATCGGCAGCATAGCCTTTATTTTGAAGAATTCTGCACACGGCTAGTCCATCGCCGCCATTATTTCCTGGACCACAAAGAACGAGTATTTTTTTGTTGGAAAGCTTTTCTTTTTCGATAGCCTCTACAAAGGCTAAACTAGCCTTTTCCATTAGCTCTATAGAACTAATATTCGATTTTGCCATGCTGTGCTTATCGCATGCACGAACTTGTTCTACAGTTAATATTTTGGCAAGCTTTTGCAAGAGCTTAAGTTGAGTAGTTAGAGAAAACTTAATCCTCTAAATTACCAAACTTCCCGTCATTATAGTCATGAAAGGCTTGAAGAATTTCTCTTTGATTATTCATTACAAAAGGTCCATGGGCAGCAATTGGTTCGTGAAGTGCTTCTCCGCTCAGTACCAAAACGATAGATTTTTCTTTGGCTTCAATGCTAAAGTTTTCCCCGTCATTAGCCATTAGAACAAGTTGATCGCTAGTTGCTTTTATAGCTTCATTTATGGTAATACTGCCTTCAATTACCAATAAGAGGGTGTTGTAGTTTTCATTAAATGAAAGCTTGGTTACTCCGTCTTTTTCTAAATGCAGATTGTACATGTGGATAGGGGTGAAGCTTTCTGCCGGACCTTTCTTCCCATCAAATTCGCCAGCAATAATTTCTACAAAGCCCGCATTATTTTCTAAAGCAACACTTACCAGATCCTTTCTGGTAATGCCTTGATATTTCGGTTTCGACATTTTATATCTGGCCGGAAGATTTACCCATAATTGAACCATTTGAAATTCGCCACCTTCTTTGCTAAAGTTTTCTTCATGGTATTCTTTGTGCAGTATGCCAGATGCGGCTGTCATCCATTGCACTTCACCTTCGCCAATTACACCGCTATTTCCAGAACTATCATGGTGGGCAACTTTACCTTTGTATGCTATTGTTACCGTTTCAAATCCCCTATGCGGGTGCACGCCAACACCTTTTGGTTTTTTACTGGGAGGGAAAACGAATTTAGAATTATAATCCATCATAATAAAGGGATTCATTCGTTCCATACTCAATTCTTCCAAACTTGGAATGAAATTATGCACTCTAAATCCATCGCCAACATAATGCGGTGGGGGTGGGGCAAATACTTTTTCTACGCTGCGTGTTTTCATCATTGAACTTTGTCAATTTAACACATTAACTAAAGGAATAATTCCTTAAAATTATTGTTGCCAAACTACTCCAATTAGACTAGCAGAATTAAAGTTTTCGCCCTGAATGATGGCATTGCCTGTTATGCCCCCAAGGTAGCCTAGGGTATCGCAAGAAGACGAAAGCACCAAGGAGGTGAAATCGGCACCACAGGCTCCTTCTTCAAATACAAAAACTACTTCATTTTGAAAATGATAACTTTTTACGCTCGAGCCAGAATTGCAAAAACTTTCAAGCTGAAATTTTGTAATAGCACTTTCTACACAGTCCAATGACTTGTCGCTTGATTTATTACAAGCTATTAGAAATAGGGTAATGAAGAGGAAAAGACTTAAAAGATTTTTCATTTTAATATTATTTTTATACAAGTTAGTAATTGTTTAAAAACTTCTAACTAAAGTTTTATAATTGTTTATCTTAGAAGCAATTTTTAGAGCGGAATGCAAGAGGATATAAGAGTGAAGAATTTTGACGAATTAAGCGTAGAGGAGCTTTATGATATAATGCATTTGCGACAAGAAGTTTTTGTGGTAGAACAGGATTGTCCTTATTTAGATGCCGATTATAAAGATCAAAAATCTATCCATGTTTCTTGGTATAAGGATGGTGTTTTAGCGGCATACACTAGAATTGTAAGACCAGGAGTATCCTATAAAGAAGCCTCTTTTGGCAGGGTGGTGAGCAAACCACAATGGAGAAGAAAAGGCTTGGGTAGACCTTTAATTAATAAATGTATTGAAGTATTAGAATCTCAGCTGAATACCAGGGTTTGCAGAATTTCTGCACAAAGCTATTTACTTCCTTTTTATGAAGAATTTGGCTTTGAAATTTGCAGCGAAGAGTATTTAGAAGATGGTTTGCCACATAAAGAAATGTTAAGAAAATAAGGATGAAGATTAGAGAAGTATTAGCAGAGTTTTTTCCAGATATTGATGATGAAAATCTGATAAAAGAAATTGAGCAACATGCAAAGATTTCGAAATTGGAAGAGAACCAAATTTTAATGGATTACGGACAAATTATTCCCTTTATACCCTTACTCTTTGAGGGGAAGATTAAGATTTTTAAAGAAGACGATGAAGGGCATGAATTGTTTCTATACTACATCTATCCAGGACAAGGCTGTGCGGTAGCCTTTGCCTGTTTTGACAAGATGAGTTCAGTAAGGGCGCAAGCGGTAGAGGCTTCTAGAATGCTTGCTGTACCTTCTGATTTAATGGAGAAATGGATGATGAAGTACCCAGCATGGAATCGTTTTGTGCTAAGAGTGTATAACCAGCGTTTTGATGAAGTTTTAGATACCTTAAACGAAGTAGCTTTTCATAAGTTAGATGAGCGTTTGCTAGACTATCTAGATAAGCAAAGCTATGCTATGGAAAGCAAAGAACTTAATCTAACCCATGCCCAAATTGCTACAGAATTAAATACTTCTAGAGAAGTGATTTCTAGATTGCTAAAGAAATTGGAGCAGCAAGGTTCTATTACGATGAGTAGAAATAAGATTGCCTTGAACTAGGAAGGAAATATTAAAAATAGGGTGTGGAGACCTTTTCTCAAATTCAAAATTATCTAAAGTAACTCTTATCACATTAGCAAGCTAGGAAGTGCTGTACCTTTGTTCTATCAAAGTAAAGACTTGGAAATAGCAGGATACATAGCAGCAATTTTTGTAGGAATTTCACTAGGCTTGATTGGTGGTGGTGGTTCCATCCTTACCGTTCCTATTATGGTATACTTGTTTAGTGTAGATGAAGTACTTGCTACTAGTTATTCCTTGTTTGTTGTAGGTAGCTCTAGTGCCATTGGTGCTCTAACCCAAGCAAGAAAGAAGCTTGTTGATGCTAAAACGGTTCTAATTTTTGGCTTACCAACCTTAGTAACCGTTTTCTTAATTAGAAAGTTTTTATTGCCAGGCCTACCATCAATTTTATGGGAAAATGGCTCGCTTGTTTTAACTAAGAATCTTGCGATGTTGCTACTTTTTTCTATTTTGATGATTCTTGCTGCAATAGCTATGATTCGCTCGGGAAAGTCGAATCAAGAGGAAGACTTAGTAGGAGATAGGAATTATTTCTTGATTTTATTAAGTGGAGTTTTAATAGGATCTCTTACGGGTTTAGTTGGAGCAGGAGGAGGCTTTCTATTAATTCCAGCACTCGTGTTTTTCGCTAAACTTCCTATGAAAATGGCAGTCGGCACCTCCCTAAGTATAATTGCTATAAATTCCTTTTTTGGCTTTATGGGCGATCTTGGGAATTATGACTTTGATTGGCTTTTATTAGGAAGTGTAACAGCCTTAGCTGTACTTGGAATTTTTATTGGAACTAAATTATCTAATTATATACCCGGCAAGAAACTAAAACCTGCCTTTGGTTGGTTTGTATTACTAATGGGTATTTACATTATTATTAAAGAATTATTTTTATAAACAAACCATAAATTATCTATCATGAAAATAGAACAAATTTACACCGGATGTTTAGCGCAAGGCGCTTATTACATCGAAAGCAAAGGAGAAGCAGTAGTAATTGACCCTTTAAGAGAGGTTGGTGCTTACATCGACAAAGCTAAAGCCGACAATGCAAAAATCAAGTACATTTTTGAAACCCATTTCCACGCTGATTTTGTTTCTGGACATTTAGACCTAGCGGCAAAAACGGGAGCGACCATAGTTTACGGACCAACAGCAAAACCTGGCTTTGAAGCACATGTTGCCGAAGATGGCGAAATCTTTAAAGTAGGCGATATTACCATTAAAGCAATTCATACTCCTGGTCACACCATGGAGAGTACCTGCTTTTTATTGATAGACGAAAACGGCAAAGAGCATTCTATTTATACTGGCGATACTCTCTTTATCGGAGATGTTGGTCGCCCTGATTTAGCTCAAAAAGTTATTGCAGATTTAACGCAAGAAAAACTGGCTAGTCACTTGTATGATTCTTTGAGAAACAAAATTATGACCTTATCTGATGATTTGATTGTTTATCCTGCTCACGGAGCTGGATCCGCTTGTGGTAAGAAAATGAGCAAAGAAACCTTTGATACTCTAGGTAATCAAAAGAGAAGCAACTATGCCTTAAACCCAGATTTAAGCAGAGAAGAGTTTATCGAACAAGTTTTGGATGGTTTAATGCCTCCTCCTGCTTATTTTCCACAAAACGTATTGATGAATATTCAAGGCTATGATAGCTTGGATAAGGTAATGGCTAGGGGTAAAAAAGCCTTAACTCCAAAGGAATTTGAAGCTGTAGCTAACGAAACAGGAGCGGTAGTTATCGATACGCGTTCTCAAAACGATTTCAAAAACGCTTTCATACCAAATAGTATTTTTATTGGCATCGACGGTAGTTTTGCAACATGGGTAGGAACTTTAATTCCTGATTTAAAACAAGAAATTTTAATTGTTGCAGAAGAGGGTAGAGAAGAAGAAGTAATTACTCGTTTAGCAAGAGTGGGTTATGATTACAGCTTAGGATACTTAGCTGGTGGATTAAAAGCTTGGAAAGAAGCAGGCTTTGAAACAGATAGCTTAGATAGTGTAAGTCCGGGCAAACTTGCCCAATTACTTAAAACAGACGAGAATATTCATGTACTAGATGTGCGTAAAGAAAGCGAGTATAAAGCACAACATATTGATGATAAGCATGTTATGAACTTGCCTTTAGATTATATCAGCGAGAACATGCAAAAAATTAATAGAGATGAAAAATATTACATTCACTGTGCTGGTGGTTACCGATCTGTAATTGCGGCATCAATTTTAAAAGCAAGAGGCTTTGATAACTTAGTGGATATAGAACTAGGTTTCAAAGGTATCGAGAATGCAGATATTAAGACAACAGCTTATGTTTGTCCGTCTACATTGTTATAAAGTTATGGGGTATGCAGATAAAAGGTCTTGTTGCATAAGCGACAGGGCCTTTTTGATTTCCGAGCTGATAGCTGCTAGTGTGGTGTAAGCGTGATGTTGGGTGCTAAATGTGATGTCGGGTCCTACGACCCGACATAAAATGTGATTTGGGGGCTTAGTGTGATCTCGGGTCCTACGACCCGACATTTTTCTAAACTTTCAGTATTAGTAATTCTCTCCCTACCAAATTCCCAAATAAAACCGCTAATTTTGCAGCACAATAAAAGCTTATGCCTGTAGATTTTAATCAAGTTAGTACACCTAGTTTTGTTCTAGACGAAAGCTTATTGAAGAAGAACTTAAAATTGATTCAATATGTAGCTCAAACTGCCGATGTAAAGATCATTATGGCATTAAAGGGCTTTGCAATGTATAGCGTATTTCCTATCATTAATAAGTATGTGCCTGCTACCACTGCATCTTCTGTAAATGAAGCTCGATTGGCTTTTGAAGAATTTGGCGAAGAGGTGCATGCCTATGCTCCAGCATATTTGGAAGATGAGATAGAGCAATGGATGCATTATTGCAGTCACCTAACATTTAACTCGTTCAATCAATACAACAAGTACATTGAACGATTTAAAGCATCCGATAAAAAAATTGCTTGCGGCATGCGTATTAATCCTGAATATGCAGAGGTAAGCACCGATTTATACAATCCTTGTGTGCCAGGTTCTCGTTTGGGTATTAGAGCAAAGGAATTTGGAGAATACTTACCCGATGGAATTACTGGCTTGCATTTTCATACCTTATGCGAAAGCAATAGCTATTCTTTAGAAAAGACCTTGAAAGTGGTGGAAGAGAAATTTGGACATCTATTACAGCAATGTGCTTGGGTGAATTTTGGAGGTGGACATTTAATTACCCAAAAGGATTATAATGTAGAACACTTAATCGGAGTTTTAAAAGCCTTTAAAGAGCGCTATCCGCATTTAGAAGTAATCATGGAGCCAGGAGCAGCTTTTGCTTGGGAAACGGGCTATTTAGTTAGCACGGTTCAAGATGTATTCGAAAGCGATGGCATACAATCTGTCTTGTTAGATGTAAGTGTTGCTGCCCACATGCCCGATTGCATTGAAATGCCTTATACTCCAAAAATATTGGGTGTAGACTTGGCAAAAGCAGGAGAGAAGCGCACTCGTATTGGCGGTACCTCTTGTTTAGCTGGCGATTATGTGGGAGATTATTACTTTCCAGAAGGAGTTCAAATCGGACAAAAATTGGTGTTTAATGATATGATGCATTATACCATGGTGAAGACTACTTTTTTCAATGGGGTAAAGCACCCGGATATTGCTATTTGGCATGAAGATTCTAGCTATGAGGTGGTAAAGCGCTTTGGCTACGAAGAGTTTAAAGCGAAGCTTTCTTAGATGGGAGAATTGGTACTAAGTACTTAGTACCAAGTACTTAGTATCATTTTTTTGCATAAAGAATGATTTCCTATAAAATATAAATTAATAATGCTTAATTTTGCATTTCAAAATGGGGGATTAGCTTCCCTAGTCGCAAGCTCCTACGGGACAGCGCTTCGCTAATCCAAAAATTTATAAAAAGAGAGAATTATAAACTTTTAATTCTTAATTTTACACCACAAAATGGGGGATTAGCTCAGCTGGCTAGAGCGCTTGCATGGCATGCAAGAGGTCATCGGTTCGACTCCGATATTCTCCACTTTTTAGATTTATAGACTACTAGACTGCTAGATTTATAGACAATGGGATAATCTAATGGTCTGACTTCTGAAAGTCTAAATATCTAAGCAAGCTCATCGGTTCCTTCGAAACTTCGAGACAGTATTCTCCACTTTTTAGATTTTTAGACTACTAGACTTATAGATTTATAGACAATGGGACAATCTAATGGTGTGACTTCTGAAAGTCTAGATATCTAAGCAAGGTCATTGCTTATCCCGAAACTTCGGGACGATATTCTCCACTGTTTAGACTTATAGACTACTAGACTTATAGATTTATAGACAATGGGACAATCTAATGGTGTGACTTCTGAAAGTCTAGATATCTAAGCAAGGTCATTGCTTATCCCGAAACTTCGGGACGATATTCTCCACTGTTTAGACTTATAGACTACTAGACTTATAGATTTATAGACAATGGGACAATCTAATAGTCTAACTTCTGAAAGTCTAAATATCTAAAGCCAGCTCATCGCTTATCCCAAACTTCGGGACGATATTCTCCACTTTTTAGACTTATAGACTACTAGACTGCTAGATTTATAGACAATGGGACAATCAATCTAATAGTCTAACTTCTGAAAGTCTAAATATCTAAAGCCAGCTCATCGCTTATCCCAAACTTCGGAACGGTATTCTCCACTTTTTAGATTTTTAGACTGCTAGACTTATAGATTTATAGACAATGGGACAATCTAATAGTCTAACTTCTGAAAGTCTAAATATCTAAAGCCAGCTCATCGCTTATCCCAAACTTCGGGACGATATTCTCCACTTTTTAGACTTATAGACTACTAGACTGCTAGATTTATAGACAATGGGACAATCAATCTAATAGTCTAACTTCTGAAAGTCTAAATATCTAAAGCCAGCTCATCGCTTATCCCAAACTTCGGAACGGTATTCTCCACTTTTTAGATTTTTAGACTGCTAGACTTATAGATTTATAGACAATGGGACAATCTAATAGTCTAACTTCTGAAAGTCTAAATATCTAAAGCCAGCTCATCGCTTATCCCAAACTTCGGGACGATATTCTCCACTTTTTAGACTTATAGACTACTAGACTGCTAGATTTATAGACAATGGGACAATCAATCTAATAGTCTAACTTCTGAAAGTCTAAATATCTAAAGATAGCTCATTGCTTATCCCGAAACTTCGGGACGATATTCTCCACTGTTTAGACTTATAGACTACTAGATTTATAGATTTATAGACAATGGGACAATCTAATAGTCTAACTTCTGAAAGTCTAGATATCTAAGCAAGCTCATCGCATATCCCGAAATTTCGGGACGATATTCCCCACTTTTTAGACTTATAGACTGCTAGACTTTTAGATTTGTAGACAATGGGACAATCTAATAGTCTAACTTCTGAAAGTCTAAATATCTAAGCAAGCCATCGTTTATCCCGAAACTTCGGGACGATATTCTCCACTTTTTAGACTGATAGACTGCTAGACTTATAGATTTATAGACAATGGGACAATCTAATAGTCTGATTTCTGAAAGTCTAGATATCTAAGCAAGGCTTCGAGACGATATTCTCTTCAAAAAGAGCTGCCTAAATTCTTAAAGCTAAAGAAGCTTTTTTTATTTGCTCAATTCTTTGTTTCTTTACAAGCTGAAATAGAAAGTCTTAACTATTTCAACTCAAGCCCTTGCTATGGACATAATCTATGTGCTAATTATAATTTCTTTGCTCATCATCTTCTCTTATCTGTTTGATGCCTTTGCAAGAAAAACTAAGTTTCCCGCAGTAATCTTACTGATGGGTACAGGTATTGTAGCTCGTGCACTTTCCGATTATTTTGGCTATCAAATTGAGTATTTAGATCAAATTATTCCTGTAATGGGAACCATTGGTTTGATCTTAATAGTACTCGAAGGAGCTCTCGAGTTAAAGGTGAATCGAGAAAAACTTTCTGTTATTTTAAGAGGTTTTTTTGCCGCCTTTATTATTCTACTACTCAACGTTGTAGGCCTAACGCTTTTCTTTCAGCACAGCCTAGACATGCCAGGAAATGTAGCGGTAATGAATGCCATTCCCTTGTCCATTATAAGTAGTGCCGTGGCTATACCCAGTGCGGCAGCACTCTTGCCTTTAGATAAGGAGTTTATTGTTTACGAATCTACTTTCTCCGATATTTTAGGCATTATGATGTTTAATTATTCCTTGAAACAGTTTACTTCTGGTGGAGATTTATTAGGCTTTCAACCCTTAAGTTTGCTGCTCCTTGAAATTGGTGGAATTATTATTGCCTCTATTTTTATCACTTGGCTCTTGTTCGAGTTAATAGAAAGTATAGATCAAAAAGTGAAGTTTTTCTTAATTCTTGCTCTCTTGATTCTAGTATACGCCATTGGTAAAAAACTGCATCTCCCTTCCTTAGTAACCATTTTTATTTTTGGTGTATTTTTATCGAACTCTACTTCTTTGTTGCCCGAGTTTATTAGAAAATACGTTTCTCTAAAGAAGGCCGAAGAAGGCTTGCACGAGTTTCATATCCTCACCGCAGAATCCACCTTCATCGTTAGAACTTTCTTCTTTTTGTTCTTTGGTTTCTCTATTACCCTCGACAGTTTTGTTGATGGCTACAATTACATTTATGGAGGAATAGTGCTAGGGATTATGTTACTAATGCGATTACTTTACATGCTCGTAGCAGAAAGAAAAAGTTTGAAATCTTTAGTCTTTATTTCTCCAAGAGGCTTAATCAGTATCCTTTTATTTATTCAACTTCAAACTCCAGAGTACGCTCAATTTAGAAGCACCTTGATAAACGGTAAGGTGCTCTTGTTGGTTATTCTAGGATCGATGCTGGTGATGTTGTTTGGCACCTTAAGTGTAAAGCGGAAAAACCCAGAAGCAGATGCTTCAGCTAGTGAAGAAGCTGCTCTAGGGGAAGAACTTGCTATGGAGGATGTGAATCAAGAAAGCTAAAGTAGGATATTGTTGTTGGCCTTATTGAAGCCTTCTATGCCCTGCAAGCCACCCGTGTGTAAGCAAAGAATTTTGCTGCCTTTATTAAATCGTTTTTTCTTTACTAGTTCATAAAAAGCATACATCATTTTTCCGGTGTAAATCGGACAAAGAGCAATTCCTGTGGAAGTTTTAAAGTGATTGATAAAGGCAATCAAATCTGGGTTGAATTTGGCATATCCACCAAAGTGATAATCAAAATTAATTTCCCAATTATCGTAATCCTTCTCTATCATTTTAGCAACCGCTTCCACGAGATACTTGTCTTTTAAGCTAGAAATTCCAATAATTTCCTTTGCTCCAGCTTGCTGTAGTATTAGTCCGGCTAAGGTGCCGCCCGTTCCTACCGGACAAAGCACATAATCGAAATCGTAATAGATGTCTTTTAAAATATCTTTTGCTCCTTGAATTCCCAATTGATTGCTTCCCCCCTCAGGAATACAATGAATGTTGTCTGGAATAGCTATGTTAAGTTTTTCCAAGATTTTTTTTACTACGGCTTTGTTGGGCGCATCTCTTAGCATTCTGTAGCTTTCTCTATCTACAAAATGGAGTTGCATACCTAGTTCTTTCGCTTTTTCGAGCGTTGGACTTAATTGCGAGAAATTGCTACCTCGAATGATGCCAGTACAAGCTAAATTTTCGGAGTGGCAAGCCAAGGCACAAGCGTGAATGTGGTTGGAGTGAGCACCTCCGTAAGTCAGAATTTGTAGATTATTCTTTAAAGCGTATTCTAGATTATATAGAAGTTTGAAGTATTTATTTCCCTGAATAAGAGGGTGCAGCAAGTCTAATCTAAAAATTGCAAGTTCTAGATTCTCAGAATTAGGAAAATTAATCTTCTGTATAAAGTCAGCTGACATTTCAGCTAATCTACGAACTTATCGCTTAGCAAGTTTCCTATTGCTCAGAGAAATCTTCTGCAGCTTCTTTAATGGTAGTTTTACTTATTGCTCCATGAATAGGGCAGTAGGCTAAAATTGCAGTTAAAAAGAAAACCATACCGATTGCCATTCCAATATAACCTAAAGTCGACCAGATACCATCCATTGAAGTGGCAGCAGCACCTAAACCTACAAACAAGGCCATTAAAACATATCTAAAAGCAATTTGGTAAATATTTAAATTTGGTTCCATTTTTTTATCTTTAATTTAAGGCAAAAGTAAGTCTATTTCAGTAATCTTACAACTATTAGAGCTAAACTTATTAATACAGCAGAAATTAGCACCACACTTGCCCAAAAAACCATTACCACCACAGGCATATCAATAGCACTTTGAGCGGTATCGTTGATAACGGGCATGGTACCATCATTTAAAACTTGCGTGCCTCCAGAAGGTGTTACAGGAACCACTGCCACGCTAGCGTCGCCAATGTAGGCAATAATATTATCAATATCGCCATCACTTAAGTGCGGGTGGGCAGTCATAATAGTTTTGTTGTAATCATTAAACAACTTCACTGCATAAGCATCGCCACTTTCAATAACCGCTGTTGAATTTTTTACAAAGGCATGAATCCATTCTGGACTAACTCTATCGCTTACATTTTTTAAATCTGGTCCGGTAAGTTTGCCTTTACCCACCGTATGGCAAGCAGCACAATTAGATTTAAACAATACCTTACCTGCTTCAATATCTTGAGCTTGTAAGCTAAAAATTCCAAATAGGATGATTAGTGTGCTAATTAGATTTTTCATTTTATAATAGTTTTTTAAGGTCTTTAATTAGTTTTTCAATTTCTTCTGGTTTGGTGCTATCGTAATAGCCTCTTATTCTAAGTTGATCATCCACAAGAGTTAGTACCTCGCTATGGATAAAGTCGTTGTTGCCTTCGCTTCCTTGCACGGCGACAATTTTGTAACTATAGCGGGCCAGCTTATAAACGTTTTCTTTACCTACATTTAAGAAATACCAATTGGATTTATTGGCTTCAAATCGATTGGCAAAGTTCATCAGCTGTTCAGAAGAATCTCGCTTAGGATCTATAGAATAAGAGACCATAAGAAAGTCTTCTCTCTCGCCAATGGCGTCTACAACTTTTTTAGTTTCCACCGTCATTTTTGGACAAACAACCGGACAAGAACAAAAGAAGAAATTGGCAAGGTGTACTTTTCCTTTCAATTTTGCCTGTGAGAAGGAATTTCCGTTTTGGTCGAAACCAGAGAAATCATCTATTCCGTAGTAGATATTTTCTCCATTTTCCTTGCCAATAACTTCACTTAGAACGGGTAGCTCATCTTTTTCTAGAACTTCTAAGAAAAAGTAAGCACTTGTAGCCAACAAGATAGCCAGGGCAACTGCGAAATAATATTTATTCTTCTTATTGAGCATCTTGCGTTAAATCGATAGTTTCTGTATTAACAGTACTATGTTCTAATGGTGTTGGGGTGCCAGGTAAATAGGTTGGCGAAGCTTTTACGTTGTTTTCAATAGCATTGCTTATTGGTCCGTAGTAAGAAATGGCAATGATAATAACAGCAGCAATTACCCAAGGCGTGTAATTTCTAAACGCACCAATGTTTTCTTCGTCATGGTAGGCTTCAGTTACAGGTAGTTCTACTATGCTATCTTCATATACTTTTTTGCTGAAAACAGTTTTAAAGAATACGCCAAAGTACATGAGAGCAGCAATGGTCATGATGATACCGCCCATTACGGTAGTAAGCGTGGTAAATAACCAGAATGCTTCAAAATTGGATCCTCCGGTATCTAAGTAGCTCATACCCATATTCGTTCTTCTTGGCTCGCCAAATTCTAAGCCACCCATTTTTAATCCTGTTGAAAAAATCATTAATCCAACAAACCAAAAGTAAGGCACCATAAGGTTGGCAGATTTCCATTGGATTTCTTTACCTGCAATTTTAGAGTACATATAGATTACTAAACCTAAGATTGCTAAGAAAACTGGTCCACCTACGGTAAGGTGAAAGTGACCAGGTATCCAGCCTGTATTGTGAACGGTGGCATTCAAACTATAG
The DNA here is from genome assembly GCA_020635975.1 of Chitinophagales bacterium. Taxonomy (GTDB): domain Bacteria; phylum Bacteroidota; class Bacteroidia; order Chitinophagales; family UBA8649; genus JAFMKE01. Next base: position 27,333 of record JACJYT010000006.1, on the reverse strand, counting down.
GAAGCATTTACCAAACCGCCTGCACCACCTCTAATGAAGATAAGTAAGCCAACAATTCCGTAAGCAAACAAGAATTTATCTGCATTGAACCAAGGAAGTTTCCACATCCAATCGAATAAGCCTTTAGCACCTCTTTTTCTACCAGCATACTCTAGAGAAGCAGCTATGGTAAAGGCGGTTAATAAACTCGGAATTGCTACTCCAAAAGTTAGAATAGAGTGGAATAATTTATAACCTTGTTCAATGGCAGGTTCCATAAATTGGTGGTGGGTACCAATTGGAATAGATAAGATGATGAATAAGGCAAAAACAATTCTGCCCGCTTTATCAGAATACAATTTACCACCAGCTTCGCCAGGTAAAATGGTGTAGTACATAATGTAAGCAGGAAGTAACCAAAAGTAAACTAGAGGGTGACCGAAGAACCAAAATAGGGTTCTTGTTAACTCTACGTTGATGCCTTCAATCCAGCCTAAAGACCAAGGAAGAAGGAAGAATAAGATCTCTACAGCCACAGATAAAGAAGCGAAGAACCAAATAGTAAAGTTGGCTAAATTACCCCAAACAGCTAATGGCGTTTTCTTGTCCGGATTTTCCTTTCTCCACGATAAATAAAGTGGAATCCATCCAAAAAAGGCTACCCAAGATCCAACAACTGCTAAAGCTAAACCTAAGTAAAAAGCTGGATGCGCCATTAAGGGTGCGTAGAAAGTGTACAATACAGAGGCCTTGCCACTTAGCATGGCTAGAGCAGCCATAAGAGTTCCTATCAACATCAAACTTATAGAAAGAATATTGGTGAACTTATTCAGCTGCTTTTTTAAATGGAACACCATAATAACGTTTCCAAAGGCAACGGCGAAAAAAGTAGTTAAAACTATGGCGTTTATCACACCATGTAGGGTTAATCCTTGGTAATATTCTATGCCTAAAAATGAATTACTTTTTATCACCCCAGATCTGTACAATGTTTGTAAGAGTCCGTTATAAATACCTAGCGTAAGCAAGGCAATTGGGAAAATCAATTCTATAAGAAGAACTATTTTCGTGCTTTTATTAATTTTTACTGCGTTCATGGTTGAATAATTAAGGGGTTACGATAATTTTACCTTTCATAAATTGGTGACCTGTGCCACAATACTCATGGCAATAGATAGGGTAGATGCCCGGTTTAGAGAAATGCATCGACTTTTTGTTTAAAGCACCAGGTACAGCCATCATGTTGACGTTGGTTCCTCTTAAATAGAAGCCATGCACTACATCTTGCGAGGCTAAGTAGATATCGACATCACTTCCTACAGGAATAGTAACTTCTGCTGGTTCAAAAGCCCACATTTTACTTAAATATTTAAGCTGGTAAAGTTTTCCCGGCTCTATTTCTACCAACTCCCCCTCGGTAAAAATTTGATCTGGTGTGATACATTCAGGAACGTCCTGTTTGAACACTTTTGCAGAAATTAATACGGCAAAAAAGAATAGGGATAACATACATACCCCCAAGAATAAAGCAATTTTTTCTGACTTGTCCATTTTATTGAATTCTAGATAGTGAAACAAAATATACAAAGAACCATAGTGCCGTAAGCAAGAGGATCAAAAGCACGAAGAAGGCCATAGCTCCTTTTGGCACAAAGGGCTTTTCCTCTTCGTCGTGGTTTTTAAGTGGATTATTTTCTGGATTCATAATAATATTGGGTTTTTATAATTATTTAACAAAGTTCTTGTAATTGTAAAAAGCAGCGAATGACAATAATCATTCTTGCTCTTGATTATTATCATGTATTGCGTTCTCTCGTTTTAAAATTTGACGAATTCCTACCAAATCTTTCAATTCACTATTGGGAATAATGGTTTGGTTAACTAGTAAAGCGGGTGTTTTTTTAATTTTGTATTGAATAAAGAGGTCTATGTCATCACTTATTTTGACACTAGCCTCGCTGTGTAATTCATTTAGCATATCCTGCAATTGGATTTGTAAATCCAAGCATTCTTTCGATCCCATGCCAAGTATAGCTACTTTCATGCAGCAAATTTGAAATTAATCTATAGGTCTAAAAATGATATTCATCACTAATAATTATGATAAAAATCAGGCAAGTAGTATTTTGCAAAGCTTATGAAGGATAACAGAATTTTAAATAATAAGACCTTGCAAGAAATTGTAGAAACATCAGTAGATGCGATTATTGTTATTGATAAATTTGGAATTATCCAATATGTAAATGCAGCTACTATTTTAATGTTCTATTATCAAAAAGAGGAGCTAATTGGACAAAATGTTAAGCTGCTCATGCCTTCGCCAGATCGAGAAAAACACGATGGCTACCTAAATAATTATCATCGCACAAAGCAAAAAAAGATTATTGGCATAGGTCGAGAAGTTAAGGCAAGAAAAAAGAACGGTGTGGAATTTAGCTGTTCTTTAGCAATTAGTGAGGTACTTGTAGAGGGGGAGCAACTTTTTATCGGAGTTATCCATGATATTTCTGCCCTTAAAGAAGCGCAAGAAGATTTAGTAGAGTTAAATAAAAGCTTAGAAACTAAAGTATCGGAAAGAACGGAAAAATTAAGTGAGGTAGTTAACCGTTTACTCGCTACAAATGAAGAACTTACTCAAGAGGTACAGCTGCGTAAAAAGGCGGAAGCAGCCCTAAAGAAAAGTGAAGAAGAACTGCGAAAATCATTAGACAAGGAAAAAGAACTGAGCGATCTTAAATCTCGCTTCGTTACCATGGCTTCTCACGAATTTAGAACTCCCTTAAGTACGGTTCTTTCTTCTACCAATCTCATCCGGAAGTATGCAGAAATGGGTGCAACCGAAAAGATTAATGTGCATACCCATAAAATTGGGAATACGGTACAGCACCTTACAGGTATTCTCAATGATTTTTTATCCTTAGGCAGATGGGAGGAGGGCAAGGTACATTTAGAATTTAGAACGGCTTCGTGGACTAATTTCATTCAGGAGCTACGTGCAGATATGGAAGCTGTATTGAAAGAAGGGCAGCTCATTAATTTGGAATTAGTAGAAATTGAATTTTTCACTGATTGGAATATTCTCAAAAATGCAATGATTAACCTAATTTCTAATGCCTCTAAATATTCTGCAGAGGGCAAAACTATAGGCATTAGTAATAGTATCATAGGCGATAAGATTCGAATAGAAGTAAGAGACCAAGGTATTGGCATACCCAAAATGGAACAAGATCGAATTTTTGAGCGCTTTTATCGAACCAGTAATGTAAGCAATATAGAAGGAACAGGCATCGGACTCAATCTAGTTAAAAGCTATTTAGAAAGTCTAGGTGGTAAGGTCTATTTTAGCAGTGAAGAGGGGAAAGGAACTTCCTTTTATTTAGAATTACCTTTAAAAGATACAAATGGCTAAACAAATATTAGTAATAGAAGACAATAGAGACATGCTAGAAAACATAGCAGAAATTCTTGAGCTTGCTTCATACCAAGTTTTGATGGCAAATAATGGCAAAGAAGGTATTCGCTTTGCAAAGGAACATAAGCCAGATTTGATTCTTTGTGATATTATGATGCCAGAACTGGATGGCTATGGTGTCCTCAAGATTTTAGTAGAGCATCAAGAGCTTCGTTATACACCGTTTATTTTTATGAGTGCTAAGTCGGAAAAGTCAGATTTTCGAGAAGGAATGCGTTTAGGAGCAGACGATTATCTTACAAAACCCTTTCAAGATATTCAACTTCTAGAGGCAATAGAAACTAGATTAAAAAAAGGTAGAAGTCAAGGCGAACTGAAAAGTGATTTTACTATCAGTACAATAGATTCTCTCTTTAATGCTACTAAGGCGAAAGAAGATTTAAAGAAAATATTCGATAGCTGTAGCCTAGAAAGTTTTGATAAAAAAACCAATATTTTTAATGCTGGCAATCTCCCTCGTTACGTCTACAAGATAGAATCTGGCATGGTGAAAACTTCTATGTTTAACGAGGAAGGTAAGGAACTAATTACCGGACTCTACGCAAAGAACGATTTTGTGGGTTTGATGGACTTATTTTCCAATTCCAATTATTTAGAATCCGCAAAATTTTTATCGGAAGGAACTTACTTGCGCTTGAGAAAAGAAGACTTTTTACAAGCCATCTATTCCAACAAGGACCTCGCCATGTATATCTATACGAAACTTCATTTTAGTTTGAATATTCGAAAAGAGAGAATGTTGCACTTAGCTTATGATTCTGTTCGGAAAAGAACGGCAGATGCCTTGATATGGCTAGATGAAATTTACAATAAGAAAGGAGTTTACCCTTTTAAAATTCTCTTCGCAAGAGAAGATCTTGCATCCATGGTGGGTACCGCTAAAGAAAGCTTGATTAGAACACTCTCTTCGTTTAAGGAAGAAGGTTTGATCGATACCAATACCAGTGAGATTACGATTTATGACAAAGAAATGATAAAAAACATTGTTGCTTAATGTTACCTTTGCAAAAAAAATTGAAAATGAACAAATTACTCCTAAGTTTTAGCCTTATTAGCTTACTTTTTTTCTCGTGTAAAAATTCAACAAATTCGGAACTACTTGTTGAGGAAAGCTCCGAAAACCTGGATACTCTTCGTTATGAAGAAGAAATTCACCTTCGCAATTTACAGCAGTTAACTTTTGGTGGAGATAATGCGGAAGCTTATTGGAGTTTTGATGGGAAGTCTTTAGTTTTTCAAAGAAAACACGAAGATAGCGGGGTGATGTGCGATCAAATTTTTATAGGAGATATTCCTGCAGCAAATGAGGCCTTTAGTTTTAAATTAGCTAGTACGGGCTTAGGTAGAACAACTTGTTCTTATTTCTTGCAAGGAGATAGCACCATTATCTATGCTTCAACGCATTTAGCTAATGATGCTTGTCCTGCAGAACCAGACAAAAGTTTAGGTTATGTTTGGGCCTTATACCCAGAGTTCGAGATTTTTATTGCCGATAGAGCAGGAAATATTTTGGAGCAATTAACGGATAACGAATTCTATGACGCGGAAGCTACAACTTCTCCTCAAGGAAATAAAATTGTTTATACTTCTACTAAGAGCGGCGACATTGAATTGTATGTTCTAGATTTAGATACCAGAGAAGAAATTCAAATTACGGATGAGTTGGGTTACGACGGTGGAGCTTTCTTTTCTCCAGATGGTTCGAAGTTGGTTTGGAGAAGCTCTCGCCCTAAAACAGATGAAGAAGTGAAGCACTATAAAGACTTGCTTGCTAATAATTTGGTAGAACCTAGCGATATGGAGCTTTACATTTCTGATGCCGACGGTAGTAACAAAATAAAAGTTACTTCTTTAGGTGGTGCCAATTGGGCCCCTTTCTTTCATCCTAGTGGTAATAAAATACTTTTCTCTAGTAATCACGTAACTGGAATGTTTCCATTTAACTTGTTTATGGTGAATTTAGATGGAACAGGTTTAGAACAAATTACTTTCGATAATACCTTTGATTCTTTCCCAATGTTCTCGCCAGATGGCAAGTATTTGGTATTTTCTTCCAACAGAAACAACGGCGGCACAAGAGATACCAATATGTTCTTGGCCGAATGGGTAGATTAATAGCTTTCCCTTTTCATGTTATAATATTGCTAAGACTTTAGTCTTGTTTCTATTATTTTATTGCTAATAGCTTATCTTTAAGCTTAAAGTTAATTTTTTTTAGAAAATAATACAAGGCAGATGAAGGTTAATGCATATGCGGCTAGCGCCCCGAAAGAAAAATTAGAAGCCTATTCTTACGAACTTGGGAACTTAGGTCCTGAAGAAGTGGATATTAAAGTTGCTTATTGTGGCATTTGTCATTCCGATTTGAGTATGATTAACAACGATTGGGGTATGTCGCAATATCCTTTGGTTCCAGGACATGAAATTGTAGGCGAAGTGATTGCTGTTGGCGCTGCGGTAAAAAATGTAAAGCTAGGCGACAAAGTGGGCTTAGGTTGGTTTTCGGCATCTTGTATGTCATGTCATGAATGTATGAGTGGCGAGCACCATCTTTGCGGAAAAGGAGAAGCAACCATTGTTGGTCGACACGGTGGTTTTGCCGATTATGTACGAGGGCATTGGTCGTGGGCCATTCCGCTACCAAAAGAAATAGATATGAGTAAGGCTGGTCCGCTGTTATGTGGTGGCATCACAGTTTTTAATCCCATAATTTTAGCTGGAGTATTACCAACACACAAGGTAGGGGTTATTGGTATTGGCGGACTAGGACACATGGCTCTGAAATTCTTGAAACATTGGGGTTGTGAAGTGGTGGCCTTTAGTTCTAATCCGGCTAAGAAAGAAGAGATTTTAGCCATGGGAGCCACTAAGGTTATTAACTCTAGAGAGCCTAAGGAATTAGCAGAGATTGCGGGTTCTTTGCAATTCATTTTGAATACCACTAATGTTAGTTTAGATTGGAATGCTTACTTAAGTTGTTTAGCACCAAAAGGGAAATTTCATACGGTAGGGGCTGTACTAGAACCTATGGCAGTTCCAGCTTTTTCTTTAATCGGTGGAGAAAAATCTCTTGCTGGTAGTCCTTTAGGTAGTCCAGCGCTTACCAGCACTATGCTAGATTTTTGTGTGCGCCATAATATCTATCCTACTACGGAAGAGTTTGCCATGAAAGATGTAAACAAAGCCTTAACGCATTTGGAAGAGGGAAAGGCCAGATTCAGAATCGTTTTAAAGAACTAAGCGATTTGGCTTAAGCCCTAGATATTACTTTTAATGAACTCATACTTAAAGAGCCCGCTACATATTTGTCGTTGAAAAAAGAAAATTCATCCTTTTTATCCATTAAAGAAAGGATGTAAATAAGTGGGAGGTAATGTTCCGGACTTGGGATAGACAAGTCAAATGCTTTGCCTTGCGATTTAAAATCTATAAGTTTATCATGTTGGCCCAAATTTATCCATTCTTTCATTTTGGAATTTGCTTCTAAGGCCCAATCGTATGCATAATTATCTTGGCTAAACTTATCCCAGGCTAAGAGTCTGAGGTTATGCACCATATTCCCGCTTCCAATAATCAGCACTCCCTTAGATCTTAATTTTTGTAGTTCGCTCCCTAGTTCATAATGATATGCAGCACCCTTGGTATAGTCTAAACTCATTTGAATTATGGGAATGTCGGCATTCGGATATAAATGCTTAACTACACTCCAAGTGCCATGATCTAAACCCCATTCATGATCTAAGCCAATATTGGTGGTAGTAATTAAGTTTTTAGTGAGTTGGGCAAGTTCTGGACTGCCAGGTGCAGCATATTGCACAGCAAATAGTTCTTTTGGAAAGCCACTAAAATCGTGAATAGTTCTTGGTTTTGTCATGGCTGTAACAAAGCTTCCTTTGGTTTCCCAATGGGCAGAAATGCAGAGAATTGCCCTTGGTCGAGGAAGTTCCGTTCCTAATTTTCTGAAGCTGCTAACGAATTCATTTTCTTCGATGGCATTCATCGGACTGCCATGTCCCAAGAAGAGTAGGGGCATTTTTTTTGTCTCTTCAGCAGAAGAGAATAACTCGCTGAGTGATTTAAGTTTCATACCTAAAGGTAAAAAGGCTAAGTGTTTTATAAAACTAATTCTATCCATGTAAAAATTAAAAAAGGGCAAACTTTCTAACCAGCTTGCCCTTAAATTTAAAGCTATTTCTTAATTAACTTTTAAATTAAGATTTAAGGTGAAAATATCTTCAATTGCCTTATCTCCTAAATTGTCGAAGAAAGAGTTAGAACCGTAACAAACATCGAATTTAGAACGATCTACTGGAATAGTCGCGGTATAAGCATTGCCATTTTGAGTGATGTCAAAACTAATTTCTTCCGTTTTATCCTTGATGGTAAGTTTACCAGTAATTTTTGCTTTACCATTGTTGAATTTTGTTGCGCTAGTTACCACAAATTGTGCTGTAGGATATTTATCTACAGAGAAAAAATCGTCAGAATTTAAGTGTCCAATTAGTTTACCATTGTATTCTTCGTTGCTAATGTCGGTACAAGTAATAGAATGCATATCAATGATAAAACTACCTGAAACTATTTTATCATTTTTAATTTCAAAAGAACCACTTTTAAGAGAAATAAATCCCTCGTGTTGTCCACCAATTTTTTTAGCTAACCAAGCAATGCTCGATTCGCTAGTGTTTACTTTTAATTCTTGTGCTTGAGCACTAAATCCGAATAGGATTAATAATAGAGCGAAAATTGTGTTTGTAGTTTTCATAAGTATTAAATTTTATTTAGCACAAAATTCGATACTTTCTAGAAGCTGTGCATTAATCTAGATTAAGAAATGCGTTTTTTATTTTTCTCTCAGCATTTCGCCTCTAATTTTACTCAGAGCTTCTGGGGTTATTCCCAAATAAGATGCGATTAATCTTTGCGGAAGTCGATTAGGTAGTTCTGGGTAAGTTTCTAAAAAATGCTCGTAGCGTTCTTTTGCCGAAGCGCTCATCAACATAATAATTCTGCGCTGTAGTACGCCAACTCGACGCAATAACAAACTCGACATATGTAAATATTGCTCTTTACTCAGGTCGTCTCTAGTGCTTTGTTCTTTACTTATTTTTATTAAATCAGAGTCTTCTAAACATTCAAAAAACAAGACCGCTTCTTTGTTAAATTCTTGCGATTCTATATCCGACATGAGCCAACCTTCTGGAGCAAACATAAAAATATGTTCTTTCCCTTTCTTGTCGATGGTGTAACTCTTAAGCAAGCCTTTTTTTACATAATACAAATGTGAACTAGGATCTCCAGCCCTTTGTAAGATCGTTCCCTTCTTGTAGATTTTAGAAGCAGAATCGGTGTTTAGATTAAAAAGAATATTGATGTTGTTCATTATTTACTTTTAGCAAAACTAGAGGATAAAGGAGTAATTAAGGAATCTCAAAATTAATTTGAACGCTAGCGTTGACAGAACTCTCAGGAGCGAGACTAAAATTTCTGTCGAAAGCACCGTTCATATAATCGCCACTTGAAAAGTTAAAATCGCCGTTAAGATCATAAATAGCATTTAAGTAATAGTTGCCAGGATGCATGTAATTAAAGCTAAAGCTAGTGCTTTGTGCAGCAGGAATGATTACGTAGCGCGAACGGTACTTTAAATTAATAGGGTTGAAAAGGAAACCATTAAATAGGGGCTCAGTAGAAATAAGGATCAATACCTTCTTACTAGAATCTACAGTGCTCGGATTCGTAATAGTAATACTTATATTGCTTGTACCGAGATAGGGCTGCGCTTCTTCTGGGAAGGGATCGGCACCCGAAGTATAGAAAACTGCTTCTTGCATATTATCAAAGCTATGGGTAAAGGGGATGCTTTGTTCTTTTTTTGGAAAATCAAAATGCTCCTTTGCTTCTTCACTAGCACTAAGATCTTGTCGAGTAGCTTGCCAAGAAAAATGCAATACTGCTTCATTCAAACTATTGTATTTGTTGGTATAGGTTTCCATGGTTAAGCTATTGCCACTAAATTGCAAAGTAGTAAACACTCTATCTTTTCCTTTAATCGGATCGCTAAAACGATAAAAACTAGTAGCAGTACTTTCGTACACACTATCTAAATACATGTAAGAAATTCTTTGTTGTCCGGCAAAACCTCCGCCATTTCTAAAGGCAAGCTTGTATTCGCATTCGCCAAGTTCTGCCACGAAGAAACTCATGAAAATATCATTCTCCGCATCCAATTCATTTTTTGCAGCAATTTGACTTGGAGATATGGCTCTAAAATCTACTATCCACTCGGGGAAACTGCCTAGGGGCGTCGGAGAATTTAAAGGACCATTCCAAATACCTTGTAGTTTCTCTAAGAGACTAAAGCCTTCTATCGGTGTAGTTTCCTGAAGGCTACAATCTTCCTTAGTCTTCTCTTTTTTACAGGCAAGAATAGTTAGTATTAGAAATAAGGGAAGGAGCAGCTTTTTCATTAGGCTTTATTTAGGATGGTAAATTTCAACAGCTTCTTTTAGAATCTTTTCTTTATCAAGACTCAATTCTTTTGTGGTTTGCGTTCTAAATAGTTCTGCCTGATTAAAGTAGCTAGCATCTTCTGGATGATAGCTGTTGCCAAATGGAACGGCAGAGCGCATTTCTACTACGCCATTTTTATCAAATTTCACAAAATGCGTGTAGGTGTCGCCATATTCTAGAATGTACTTATTGCCATTTCTCTTGCCATAATTGGCGGCTAAAGCATCTGGAAAACCAGGAGAAGTTACTTCTAAGTCGCCCTTTCTTGCTTTGAATATTTGTCCCAAAGGCACTTCAATAGTTCCATAATTTTCTATAAACCAAGCCTTTGCTTGTCGAACTGCTGTAAATAATTCTTCTTCTGTAACACTTAGCTCCGAAATAAATTGCTTATCGCCATAGCCTTTAGCTCTAAACAAATGATCAATAGATACCATTAAGATAGCAGCGCTAACATCCATACTATCGGCTTCATAATCCCAAGCTTGCAGCCAAGTTAGCATGTCGCTGATATCCGCGTGCTTTGTCGGATCGGCTTCTAAGAGGGGCTTTAATTGCTTTACCAAATAGGTGTTTTTGCTGTATTTATTATCGTATTTTATTTTCTGGAATTGTTCAAAGCTAATTTTATCTAAAGCATCAAATTGTTCGGTTAAGCGTACTGCTCTATTATTATCTGCTGGTCTGCGATCCACATATTTTGGCGAAGCTAGTTTGTAGGCCAGATTCATTTCGCAATCGGATCTGAAAGGGGTATTGTTGGTATTAAATACATAACCACATTCTGGATTTAGATTATGAGGAAGTTCATCTAGGCTATGGATTTCTTGCCATACATTGGCGCTCTTGTCGCCAGGAATTACTTCAAGAGCCACCAAGCTATCTTTTCGTTCTGGCACTTGACCATAACTTACATAGTAGATATTATCGTCTTTATCGGCATAAACAATATTGAACATGCTAATGCCTAACATTTCTAAGGCAGCTCTAAATTCTTCAAAATTTTTCGCCTTATTCATTCTATACCATTGCAGAGGAGCTGTAATGTCATAGAAGGAAGGGTATTTAAAAGCGTAATAGTCTTTAGATTCGTTCGATTTTAGCGCAGGACCTAATTCGCTCCAATACGATTTTTTAGAAACGGGTAAGGTAAACTTCTTTCCTAGACGAACTTTTAACCAAACTTTTTTAGTTTCTAGTTTTTTCCATTCGCCGTCGTATTCGTACATTAATTTTTTCTTAGGATGCATTTTAAGTTTGTAAATATCACCTTGGTCGAAATAATTCCATGTCATGCCCCAGGCCAAATTTTCATTATTTCCCATGTAAATACTTGTACCTCCCAAAAACAAAGTGCCCGCCATATTTAAGCCTTCTTCGCTTGCTATGTGTGCCTCATAGAAAGAAAAGCTTCCTAGCATTTGCAAGTGCGGGTTAATACAAATATAAGTGCCTCCATCTGCGCTTTTGCTGCTATTAATAGCAAAGGCATTCGAACCTAAGCCGGTTTTTACATCATCTAATTTGCCGTTGTAAATTTTATCCATAGCTCCGCTAGCATCGGTTAAAAAGGACATAATAACTACATAGGATTTTAGTATATCTTTTGCTTCTACAGGAAACAAGCCCTTAACTTTTACATCTTCTGGGTGAAGCTCCGCAAAGCGACTTATGCCTTGAGCATAGCCGTCGAGATATTGTAAGAAATCTTGTGGTAAGCTAGCTATTTTGGAGTTTACTAATTCTTCTGCTTGAATAACATGCGAGAAAAAATCAGCTTTGGCGCCATCAATACCTTGGTATTTGCCCATTTTTCCTTTGCCCACAATAAGTATTTCTTGCATTTCTGCAAAAGCATCTTCCGCATTAGCCCAAGCCAAACCATAAGCGGCTTCTGCATCTGTTTTACCAAAAATATGTGGGATACCCCAGCTATCTCTTGCAATACTTATATTATTGGTATTGATTGGTGGAAAGTTTTGTGCGCTAGTAAGAAGATAAATGCATAAGAAGGAAAGGGAAACTAGGAAGTGTTTTTTCATGGTTTTACTTGAATTAAATAGTGAGTAGATAAGGTGTTTTGTCGTGTATTTGGATTTAAGAAATTGAGACTTAGACGTGTAACGCTAAAGTGAGGAAATTCTTGTAAAATTTCGCAGGAATAGGCTTCTTTAATTTCGATCAGGCCATTAGAATCAGTAAAGACATAAATAGGCTCATCTTCTACATAATCGTACTTGAAATAGGCTACATTTTTATTGAGGTAGTAGTTCAGTGCTCTTCCATGAAGATTAAAAGAATAAAAGTTGTCTAGAGGAAGATTATTTTCTTTTAAGTAAAAGGCTACTTCACTTGTACTTTGGTATTTAAGTAATTTGGGATAGGCAAAAAGGTTAATGAAAAGCGCGGCTAAAGAGAAGCTGATAAAACTAAAAATTAACTTGCCCTCAAAGTGGAAGCGCAACTTGGTAAATCCAAAATAAAGGCAAAGCACTAGAACTAAAACATAGCCAAGATAATAAGCGAAGTGCGCCTTAAAAACATAAAAAAGTGCTAGCGGTAGCAGGAGGAAGATACTGCTAAGAAATATCTGGAAGGCACTAATTATTTTAGATCGCCAAGTCTTTTTATCTCTTAAGAAATAATTGAGATATTCGCCACTAAGCATGGCTGCAAAGGGCACTACCACGTAGATATAGTGGGGCAATTTGTAGTGAGAAAATGATAAGGCAATGAAGGGTAGTAGAAAGCCGAAGAAACTTATATATTCTATCTTATGGAAAAAGTGCCTGCAACGATGAATCAAAGAGGCAAGAAGTAGGATAGTATAAGGTAGGAAAATCCAAATTATGTTATGCAGAAAATAGAAGTAACTCGCATCATTCTTCCATACATTTTCTCCGGTTATTCTGCCAAAACTCTGGTCCCAAAAAAAGAAGCGAATGCCAACCCAACCCCATTGGTGGTAGAGTCCAAGTAGCATCGGACTTAGAACCAAAATAAGGATTAGAGGAATTAGAAGAAGATTCCAACGGAAAACTTTGCCATAGAGTTTATAGATCAGCACATGTGGTAGAATGGCTAAGAAGGGCACCACCGCTCCAATTGGGCCTTTAGCAAGAAGAGCAAAACCTACAGCAAAACTAGCTAGTATAAGGTGTTTTGTTTTGAAATTTTCTAGGTAGCAGGCAGCCTGCCAAACCGAAATGACGATAAAAGAAACAAGGAGGGTGTCGGTTCTAATATCGTTGGTGAACAGTAAGAAAGCAACAGAACTAGCATAGATTAGGCTGGTCCACTTTGCAATTTCTTTAGAGTAAAATATGCTAGACAAGCGGAACAAGGCGTAAACACTAAACCAAGCTAGAATAAAAGATGGAAGTTTGTACGCTAAACTAGTGTTTCCGAATAGTTTTATAAAAATACTCGACAACCAAAAGAGGAGTGGGGGCTTGTCGAGATAATTTACATTTAAATCGGTGATTTCTATAAAAGTAGAGCTTCTTAACAACTCTGCACTTATAGAGGCGTATTGCGAGGCATCCACTTCCATAATTGGAATAAAGAGTCCAATGAAAGAAATAATAAAACTGCCAGCCAGTAAATAAGGAAAATAGGAATTAATTAAAATAGCTTTATTCGTTCCTTGGGCGTGCATAGCTGCAAGTTACACACTTTTTAAAGAAAGAACAATGCAGTCTTTAATAATTGAAAAAAAATTATAACTTTTTGAAAAAAAATTATAACTTTAAGTTTTAATTCACCTAAAAACATAATAAACAATGGGATTTTTTGACAAATTAAAATCAATGGTTGGTATTGGTCAACCGAAGTTAGAGTTCACCTTAGAATCTAGTCAAATAAAAAGAGGCAACTCCATCAAAGGAAAAGCAGTATTAACTGGCGGCTCTGGCGATACACCGGTTAAGTTCTTTTTGGTAGAACACGTAGAAGTGTTAACCAGAAGAGAGTGGAGTGATGCTCTTAAAAAAACAGTAGATAAAAAGGTGAAAAATACCATCAATAAAGTACAAATTGATAAAAACGATCAATTGATTAAGCCAGGAGAAACTATGGAAGTTGATTTCGAATTACCAGTTTCTACTGCAGCTATGAATTCTGGTCATCCTTATGCCCACGAATTGAAAGTTTCTGTAGATGTGCCAGGTTTGGATCCTTCAAAAACTAAAGAAATCTTTATTCTTTAATTCTCGAATAAAGTTTATATTCAAAGCTCCGATTTTCGGAGCTTTTTTTTTTAAACCCCAGTTGCTATGAATTTTTCTACTCTAGATTGGATCGTTTTTATAGCTTATCTCTGCTTTATGATCGCTATTGGTATTTACCTATCCCTATGCAATAAAAGCAAAGATTCGAAGGAATATTTTCTAGCGGGAAGAAACCTAGCATGGTGGGCTATTGGCGCTTCGCTTATAGCAAGTAATATCTCTGCCGAGCAATTTATTGGCATGAGCGGGAGTGGCTTTAAATTTGGTTTGGCAGTGGCATCCTACGAGTTTATGGCAGCGATTACCTTAATAATTGTCGCTTGGCTTTTTCTTCCAATCTATTTAAAAAAAGGTATTTACACCCTACCTCAATTTATTGAGCAAAGATTTAGTAAGGAAGTAAGAACAGGCTTGGCTATTTTTTGGCTGCTTATTTTTGTTTTTATCAATGTTACTTCGGTTCTCTATTTAGGTGCCCTAACTTTGAAAGCTAGCTTGCAAGTCCCTCTTTTTTTAGGGGTTCTTTGTCTCGCTTTGTACTCGGCATCGTTTTCTATTTTTGGCGGACTTAAAACAGTGGTGCTGACCGATATAGTACAAGTGGTGGTCTTGCTACTGGGCGGACTGCTTACTAGCTATTTAGCGCTTGATGCTTATGGCGGGGGAATTGGTTTTTTTGCTTCCCTAAAAGCACTCTACCTTAATTCAAGCGATAAATTCAATATGATTATTAGTAAAGGCGAAACCATCTATGCCATGGATAATGGCGAATTGCGGGATGCTTGGTTAGACTTGCCCGGAATTAGTGTTTTGCTTGGTGGTATGTGGATAGCCAATCTATATTACTGGGGCATGAACCAATATATTATTCAGCGCGCTCTTGCTGCAAAGAACCTCTATGAAGCTCGAAAGGGCATTGTGTTTGCCGCATTCATTAAAATTATTTTACCACTTATAGTGGTTATCCCAGGCATAGTGGCCTTCTCCTTAAATGCTCCGGTTGCCAAAGGGGACGAAGTATATTCTTGGGTGTTAAATAATTTTATACCGGCTGGTTTAAAAGGTATTTGCTTTGCTGCGGTAATTGCAGCCGTTGGTTCATCTATTAGTTCTATGGTAAATAGCGTTTCTACAATTTTTACTATGGACATCTATAAAGCCTATATCAACAAAAATTCTAGCGATAGCGAAGATGTAAAAGTGGGTAAAATAACTGCTTTTTTAGCCTTGTTGCTAGGTGCTTTGATTGCGCCAAGTTTAAGTTCTTTAGATCAGGCCTTTAAGTTTATTCAAGACTTTACCGGCTTTTTTAGTCCGGGTATTTTAGTAATTTTTCTCTTTGGCTTGTTTTGGAAAAGAGCTTCGAATAAGGCTGCTTTAAGTGTGCTCTTGTTTAGCTTGCCGCTTTCTTTTGGCTTGGGCTTGTTGTTTAGCGAAGATCAATTGCCTTTTATGAATAGAATGGGACTAAGCTTCTTACTCTTATCTCTTCTTATGATCTTTGTTTCGCTCAAAACAAACCCTGGTGCCGATGCAAAAGCTGTTGCTTATGAGGACTCTTGGTTTAGTACAAGCAAAGAGTTTAAATTAGCTAGCCTAGCGATTTGTGCCATCTTAGCGGCCATTTATATCACCCTTGCTTAAGAATTTACCAAACGTTAGTTTGGTAAATTAAAATTACTTTTTAACTTCACAACTTAGATAAGGAGCTTAAAATGGCAAAGCAGAAAGTTGATGAGGCTACAATAATAAAGGAAAGTTTAAAATTATTCCGACAAACCAGTTACCATACTACGAGTATGGCGGATATAGCCAAAGCTTGTGGTTTGCAAAAAGGAAGTTTGTACCATTACTTTTCAAGTAAAGAAGAGCTAATGATGAAGGTAATTATGAGCGTTCATAATTTCTTTAAAGAGGAAGTTTTTACTCTAGCTTACGACGAATCGATTGCTCCCTTAGTGCGCTTGGATCAAATGTTTTCGCGTGCTACTAGTATTTTTGTAAATAAGGAAACTGGAGAAATGTTAGGGAATGTGGGCGTAGAAACCGCTTTAGTAATTCCCGAATTCCAGCCCGTAATTCAAGAGTTTTTTCAAGACTTCTTTAACGCCGTTAAGAAAGTTTATACCTCTAAATATTCGGATATTGTTGCCAATGAGTTAGCCGAGAGGGCAGTTGCCGAAATTGAAGGTTCTTTGCTTTTGGCAAGAATTTTTAACGACAACAATTTTTTGAAAAACACCCATAAAAGATTGGTTGCTCGTTTGGAGTAAGAGAGCTTTAGATTAAATTATTTCTCCTAGCTTTCTGCACGGCTTCAATCTTAGAATGCACTTGAAGCTTCTGGTAAATATTCTCTATATGCTTTCTAACGGTGTAAGGAGATAGGAAGAGATTTTCGGCTATCATGGTGTAACTTAAGCCCTTGCTTAGTTGTTCCAATACATCGATTTCTCTACTAGAAAGTTTCACTTCTTTAGCATCTTCTTCTAATTCGAAATTTATAGGATTTCTAAGTAGTTTCAGCGTTTTTAATGCAATAGATGGCGTCATTGCCGCCCCGCCAGCTAGGGTGTCAAGAATGCCTTGGTAAAGTTCGTTCGGGTTTACATCCTTTAGCAGATAACCATCGGCACCCGCTTTTATAGCGTTGAAAATATTTTCATCATTATCAAAAACGGTAAGCATAATGATTTTAATATTGGGATAGCGCTGCTTCATTAAATCACAGGCTTCAATGCCATTCATTACAGGCATTTCTATATCCATGAGCACTAAATCTAAATCTTCATTAGGCTGAATTCTTTCTAAAAGTTTGGCTCCATTTTCTACATTAAACACGACCTCGAGTTGATCGAAAAAAGACAATTTTTCTCTAATAGCCTTGCTCAAAAAAACATTGTCGTCTACTATGCCTATTCTTATTTTATCTTCTTTTAAATTTTCCACTTTAGCTAGTTTTTGGGATCTTTAATCGAATGGTGGTACCTTTTTCTAGTTCAATAAAATTTAATTCAGCATGAAGCTCCTTGGCACGCTTATTCATAGATAGGATGCCATTGCCGCTTTCTACCTCATTTAATTTTAGTCCGGAACCATTATCAGAAATTTCAACTAAATAGGCTTCTGCTTCACTTGCAAAATTGACAATTATCTTAGTAGCATTAGCATGTTTAATTGCATTGTTAATGGCTTCTTGAATTACTCGATAAATGTGCATGCCATCTTGTGCGCTAAACTTCAAATTGTCGTTTTCCTTAGTCTTGTAGTTGAACTCAAACTGAACGCCCCCGAGATGAACTTTGGCATTCTCGATGAAATTGCTAATTCTTGCTTGCAAATCTTCTACGCTAATTTCCTCCTTATTCATAGCCCAAATGGTATCTCTCAATTCTGCAATGGTTTCGCGGGTAAAGAGACTTAAATCATTTAGTTTGTTTTCGAGAATTGGACTTGTTTTAGCAAAGACATGTTTCATGCTATCTAAGCTCGAAATTACGAAGGTTAACTGCGAACCGATATTGTCGTGTAGGTCGCGCGAAATTCTTAAACGTTGCTCTTGCAATCTATTTTGCGTTTCTATTTTAAGCATGGCATCTTTCAGCTCGTTCTCCTTTACGAGTTGTTCATTTTTTATGCGCTGTTGCTTATAAAAGATATAGCCTAAGAGCGCAATGATGAAACTAAGTGCCACAAACAGAAGTAAATAAATTCGCTGTTCCGCTAGCTTTGCTCTTTGCAAAAGGATTTCTTTTTCTTTCTTTTCGGTTTGATATTTTACTTCAATTTCGTCCGAAATTTTCAAGGTGTTAACATGCAGCAATTCTTCTAAGATGGTCTTAAATTTATTACTATAATAACGAACACTATCTGCTTTATTTTCGTAGGCGTAAACATAAGAAAGCGATAAGTAAACTTCTTTAAGTTTTTCCTTAGCCTGAATTTTTTCGAAGGAATTTTGAAGTTCTAATAACCTCGGTTTTGCTTCTTTATAATCGCCCATATTGCATTGATTAAGAGCAAGGGTTAGCTTAGAACTTTCTAGTTCAGAATACATGCCTAGTTCTTCTCTAAGAGCAATCGAAAGTTGGATATAGTAGATCGCCTTATCAAAATCTCTTTGATTGGTATAAATATTCGAATAGTTATTGTAAATGGCGGCTAAAGTACTTAGGTTGTTAGAAGAATCGGCATATTCTTCGGCCATCTTATAGCTTTCTAATGCGCCGATGGTATCGTGGTTAAGGAGGAGAATATTCCCTAAAGTCATGCTCGAATTAGAAAAACGTAACCAATCTTTAGTGCTTTCAAAATATTCTAAGGGTTGCTTTAAGTAGTCTAAAGCCTTCGTATAGTTTCCCATACTAAAATAGGTAGAGGCAATGTTAGATTGTAAATTGGCCACTACCGCAGTATCCCCTTTATTTTCATAAAAGTTTAAGGATAAAATATAGTAATGCATGGTGCTATCAAAGCTGCCTAGTTTATTAAAATTATTCCCCAATTTATAATAAACAGAAGCCACGCCTTCTTCATCTTTTTCTTCTTTTCTAATCTTTAAAGCTTGCTTGCAATATTTAATAGATTGCATATAATCGCCCTTGGTAAAGAATACTGTACCTAAATCATTGTAGGCTTGACCAATGAGCTTCGGCATTTTAGTTTCTTTGGCATATTGTAAGGATAAGTTGCCATAGTGCACTGCAGAATCTGTAGAAACTTGAGCGTAGTACCAGGCTAAATCGCCGCTTAAAATAGCTTTTTGTTCTAGTGCTGTTTCTGCACTAAGTTTCTCTTTCGTTTGTTCTATGATGTCATTTAAATCTTGGGCCTTAAGACTAAAAGCAAGGAAGCAAAATAGGAGGGAAAAAATCTTCGTAAATCTATACATGGTTCTTTTTTAGCAGCTTTCTAAGAATAAAAAATACCAGGAGCAAAGCAAGGAAGCCAAGAATAAAAGGCGAGAGGATGGCCAAATAAATCAAGATGCTAGCTAAGAAAGAAAGGGGACTCTTTTCTGCCTCAAAAGGGTCGCCAAACTCCTGTTGGTTTTGCTCGGTAAAATCGATGGAAGCGAGGGGAAACTTGCTTATTTCTTGAATATAGTTTTCCTTGTTTTTCATGACTTCTTCCATGTCGAAGTTTTCCTCATGCTCTAAGTAGGAAATGATGAAATTGTCGTTTTCGGTGGGAGAGAAGTGGCTCGTTTCTCCGTAGAGAATTTTGAAATTTTCATTATAACTCAAAGGAAAAGAATTGGCTAAACCTGCTATATCTTTTAGTTGTACGCCGCCCATTAATTGAATTGCTAAGCGTGCTTTTTCTATGTTTTTTGTCCAGGTTTTTCCAGATTCGAACAAGTAGATAAAGGCATTGTGTCTGCTGCTATTGTAGCCTTGAACAATTTTTGCATCGTTGGTGGCAACAATAAAATGAACTTCAACTAGAGCCGTTTCATTGGCTTTAAAATCCAGTTCCCATATATGCCAGTTATTCGAGTTGAGGTTGTTGTAGTTAGAACTACTAAAATCTAGGAGACTGTCTTCCAAATAGATGCCATTTAGCTTTATATCGAAGGCATAGAGACTATCAATTTGAAAGTCGCTCGCCATGCTGCTTGTTGAATTGTAAATGCCATTAACGGGATAGCCCATTCTTAAATGAAGCTCTTCATTGCTCGTATTGAGCATTTGATAATTGCCTTTTACTACGGCAAAACCCGGATAGAGTTGAACGAGAACCAACTCTTCTTGCATTTGAATTTTATTGTAGCTGCTGCTATCTTCCTCGTAGAGCAGGTTAAAGCTAGTGCCACCACTGTTGTATATGCCGGGTTGGGCGGCGTTAGAGCTTAAAGTGAGGATGCCGACTAAGGCAAAAGCACAAATCCCTATGTAGTGATAAATTCTTTTGAAAAGATTAGCATACATAGGGACAAGTGTTTTAGATTAAAAATTAAACTAAAGATATTGTTTCAGCGAAACATATGCAATTAGAGCACACCAAATGTGTCTTTCTCTATGCATAAATCTAGTGCAGCCTTAATGATACCGATAGAACTTACTAAAGATTTTTGTGTAAAGCCTCCATTGGTCCAAAAATAGTAATAATAAGAAACTGTAGTATAATCTTCGTTAGTGTAGGCCTTTATCATCGCCACATCCTTGTTAACTACATTTAAAAATTTCAATACATTATCTGGTTTTGCATCTGGTGCTAGAGCATAGCTTACCGAAATGGTAACGAAGCGTTTTTTTGGATCGATATCGATATAAAAATTGTGGTAATCTTTAATTTTGATGTACTCATCTTCTACTTCTAAAACTTCGATAAAGGCATTTTCGAAAGTTTCTTTTAAAAATTTTGGCGTGATGCTTTCTGGTTCAATTACTTTTTGAGCAAAGCTACTTAGTGGCGCAAATAATAAGAGAAGAGCAAATAAAACGATGTTTAAACGTAAGTTGTTCATAATATAGTTTTTTAGATTAATGATAGCTCAAAGTTCCGCTGAATGCCCTAGTTAGGCAATAAGACAATTGCCCTATTTTAAGTAAGAACGAAAATTTTTTAGTATCTTTAAGTCAGATGATTAAAGAAATAAAACTTGCCGTTTTAATAGATGGCGATAATATTCCTGCCAAGTACATCAAAGAAATGATGCAGGAAATTGCCAAATACGGCACCCCCACAATTAAGAGAATTTATGGCGATTGGACCAAGCCTCACTTAGGCAAATGGAAAGAAGTCTTGTTAGAAAATGCAATTAACCCCATACAACAATACGCTTATACTACGGGTAAGAATGCTACCGATTCTGCCATGATAATAGATGCCATGGATATACTCTATTCGAATAAAGTAGATGGCTTTTGCTTGGTATCTTCCGATAGTGATTTTACGAAATTAGCCACACGACTTAGAGAATCGGGTTTACGAGTAATAGGCATAGGAGAGAAGAAAACTCCAGATCCATTTATCGTTGCCTGCGATAAGTTTATTTATTTAGAAATATTGGCTTCCGACGAAGAAGGCGATGGACCAAAAGAAAAGACGAAGAAGGCGAACTTGGATAAAGTAACACCAAAGGTGATCCAGTTCTTAAAAACTTCGGTAAGCGATGTTGCCGACGAGGACGGTTGGGCTTTTTTAGGCGATGTGGGTTCTTTATTGCTTAAAAAGCAAGCCAACTTCGATTCAAGAAATTTTGGTTTTGAAAAATTAACTCCCTTGTTCGAATCCCTACCGCAATTTGAAATTGAAAAAAGAGACCAAAGCAATACCAAGTTCAAGTTGATTTATGTGAGGAATAAATAAGCGAGAAAAGTATTGCTGTTTTTCGTGCTGTCAGAAGCTTACTTCTGACATTTTATGCAGATGCAATTCTAAGCAAGGTACATTCTATCTATGTTTTGTAGTAGTTCGTAGTGAGGGCTACGAACATTGTAGATGTCGAGAGAAACTCCCGATAGCATTTTAATTTTGCAGGAATGTTAGGACTATTAGAAGTATTATCTAAGAATAGCTTGCGTTGAAAGTAGCTGAAAGCTACAAAAGTCTTCACTCCTCAGCACCCGCTTTGCTCATGCTAAGGAGAGTTGTGCATAGTTGTTGCATTAAGTCATTTGCTTTGGTTTTTCTTAAAGTTTTCAGCTTGTTCAAAAATCTCTACATATACTTCGTCTCTCTCCACTGGTGGATATCCAAACTCGTCAAGTAAGAGAATAAGTCCAACTTTTAAGGCCGATTTGATGTCCTCTCGTTTGTTCCAATCGGGGAATTTGGCTTGTCCGTCAACCAAGTCTTTAACGGCTTTTGCAAGGTCAATCATTTTTTCGTCTGGATATTTGAAGTCATATTTTACACAGAGTTCTTTCAAGATGTCGTAAAATGCTTTTTCCTCAAAGTCAATGCCTAAAGCGTCACCTGCCGAAAATTCTTTGTGAACTTCCCAAATTAAATCTGTCAAGGCACTTGCCATTTCTTCGTACACTTCACTTCTCAAAATATCGTTTGCATCACGGTCATTATATCGTTCAACCAATGCTTGCATCTTTTTAGTAAAATCAATTCCTTTTACACGATTTACTTTTTTGATTTCACTAATTACTTTTGCTAATAGCTGTTGAAGCAATTTTATTTTGGTATTCGGCAATTTGATTTTGTCAATCTTAGCCAAATAATCTTCATCAAAAATGTCCTGCTCGGTTTCGCCTTCTTCTCCGAGTTTGAAGATTTCTTCTACACCATCGCTTTGCAAGGCATCTTTTATCATTTCCCGCACTCTAGCATTCATTTGTGCCGTGTCGGGTGCATTACCTTTGGTGAGTTTGAAAACAATGGAGCGAATGGCTAAATAAAAATGGGTGTAATCTCTTTCATTTTGGGTGAGTTTTTCACTTCCTGCACAAATATCATAAGCGGCTTTTAGTCGCTTAACTAAACCCATAAATCGGGTTTCAATTTCTTTGGTCTGTTGCACAAATTCAGCCGCCATATTCAGGGTGTTGAGTTGCTCAATGGTGCTGCCTTTGAAATACTTGGTATTATTAAATTGGTGCATCAGTTTAGCCAATAAATCCAAGTGGTCTTTTACAACAACCAAGGATTGGTCTATGTCTTCAAAATTGTCTTCATCTCCTTTGTTGTATTTGGCAAGGGCCATATTCATAGCTTTCTTGATGCCAATGTAATCGACAACTAAACCTTTGTTTTTGCCTTCAAACTTCCGATTTACTCTCGAAATGGTCTGAATTAAATTATGTTGCTGTATGGGCTTGTCAATGTAAATGGAATCCAAGAAAGGCACGTCAAAACCTGTGAGCCACATGTCCACCACTATGGCAATTTTGAAATTGGATTTCGGGTTTTTGAATTGGCGGTCAAGTTCTTTTCTATCGTCTTTTGTTCCTAACAAGTCATACAATTCTTTGATGTCGTCTTGCCCTCTGGTCATTACCATTTTAATATGTTCAATAGGCTTTAATTCTCGCTTGTCTTTGTCGGTGAGTTCTACACCTTCTTCAGCTGCTCGTATTTCTGCCCATTCGGGTCTGAGTTTAATAATGTTTTTGTACAACTCATAAGCAATCTCTCGGCTACTGCTCACAAACATTGCTTTTCCTTTTACGGTAGCACCTTCAGAAATTCTGTTTTCATAATGGTTTACAAAATCTTCTGCCACGGCTCGCAAACGGTCTGGGTCTCCCAAAATGGCGTACACATTGGCGGTTTCCTGCTTGCTCTTTTCAATTTGGTATTCGTTTGAACCCAACTCTGCCGCTTCTTCATAATACTGCTCTATTTTCTCTAATTCGTTATTTTTCAACGCGACTTTTGCAGCTCTGCCTTCATACACAATTCTTACCGTGATTTCATCTTTTACAGATTCAGTCATTGTGTAGGCATCTACTACTTTACCAAAAACATCAAGCGTTGCGTCTATGGGTGTTCCTGTAAAGCCAACATAGGTGGCATTCGGTAAAGAATCGTGCAGATATTTGGCAAAGCCAAAAGATTTGGTCACGCCTTTTTCGGTAACCTTTACTTTTTGGTCAAGGTTCACCTGGCTTCTGTGGGCTTCGTCTGAAATACAAATTACATTGCTTCTTTCTGTAAGCAATTCGGTATCTTCTGTAAACTTGTGAATGGTGGTTAAGAAAACGCCACCGCTTTGTCTGCCTTGCAATTTGACTCTTAAATCGGCTCTGCTTTCTACACTTTCTACATTGTTATCGCCCAAGAATTTTTTGGCGTTTACAAACTGCTCTGCGAGTTGAGAATCTAAATCAGTTCTATCGGTTATCAATACAATGGTTGGACTTTCAAAGTATTCGCTTTTCATCAACAATCTTGTGAGATAAAGCATTGTGAAGCTCTTTCCGCAACCTGTGGCTCCGAAGTATGTTCCGCCTTTCCCGTCTCCATTAGGCTTTTGGGCTTTTTGGATGTTATCATATAATGTCCTTGCCGCGTAATACTGCGGGTATCGACACACGATTTTTTCCTCTTTCTTGCTGTTGTCGGGAATGTAAATAAAGTTGCGGATGATGTCTCGCAATCGGTTTTTATTAAACATTCCCTGAATGAGCGTAAACATTGAATCAATGCCGTCCACATCTTTAGCTAAACCTGCCACACGTCTCCATGCATAGAAAAACTCATAAGGGGCAAAGAATGAGCCTGCTTTGTTGTTTACACCATCACTGATCACGCAAAAAGCATTGTATTTAAACAATTCGGGAATGTCTCTGCGGTAGCGAACGGTTAATTGCTTGAAGGCATCATAAATGGTGGCTTCTTCTCGTATGGCAGATTTGAATTCAAAAACCACCAAAGGCAAACCGTTGATGTACACAATACCATCTGGAATGCGTTTTTCTGAACCCAAAATCTCTAATTGATTGACAAACTTATAGATATTGGTGTCTGCTAAATATGGGCTTTCGTCCTCTGCTGCTATTGAAATTACTTCGCCTTCTTCGGGTTGGCGGTGTTTGTTGAGTCCTGCGTAATTGATGAGCTGAATGTAGATGTCTTTTTGGCTTCTATCTTCTCGTTTTAAGATGATGCCATCTGAAAGCATCCGCAAAAAGGTTTTGTTGCTCTCGTATAGGTCGGAAGCGGAAAGGGATTTAAGTTGAAGAATAATAGTATTGACTTCGTTTGCCGTAATGCCTTGTATTGCGTATTGGGTTAACAGGAAATTTCTCAAATCTTCTTCAATCAATACTTCCTCTGGCTTACGGCCAATGCTAATGCCCAAATGGTGGGGAAAACCTTCCTGCCCCAACAACTCGGCAAACGCCTTTTCTAATTGTGCTTCGGTGAATTTCATTCAATTCTCTTTATTAATTCTACAAAACATTTTGCCACATCATTTTCATTAGGTACTGGTCTGTATGCCAATGCGGAAAGTTCAGTTTGATACTTTTCTTTAAGTTGCTTCCATAATGTTGAAAAATCAATTACCAAAGGAGATTCCGAAATTGATTTAGTTTGCCAATCTTTCGGTTCTTCAAGCATTTCTCTATCGTGACTAAGAATGGCATCAAATTGTTTCTTGAACGCATCTGACGCCACAAATTCTGCACATTCGGGATTCTGCATTAAATAATACAAATCGTAAAAGTGTCTTATCTTTTCTGAAATACTTTCAATAGTATTTTCCTTAAACGAGAATCGAATTAAGGACACCATTTTTTCCAACAAGGTTTGTTCTTTGCTCAATACGTTTACTTCAAAAGGTTGGAGATGGTATTGCTTAATGTATTTTTCATTGCTTGTTTGCATCAAAAAGTCAAACACCATACTCTGTATGCTAAGTCGTTGATAAGGGAAAGGATTGGCAAACGAGTTTATTTCGACAATAAGTTTATTGTTGGCATTGTCTTTTTCAGTTGGAATGTATTCAAATACAGATTTTCTGAATCTTGAACCTTTACTGGTTACACCCTCCAATTGCAACTCTTTTAAATCAGGTGTGATTTCTTTTTCAATGGTGCGGATGATGGTTTTAATTTCATTACCTGTTTTACCCTTGTCGTTGATGATGGCAATATCTACATCTTCAGAAAATCGTTCTATCAGATTGTATCCTTTTGATAACGATGTACCTCCTTTGAAAACGGATTCGTCAAGGTATTTACTTTTCGCCAATCGGCTTAACACCAATGTTATCCAGTAATCTTTTTCTACAAAAGGCAATGGGATCTTGAAACGCAAAGAAGTACTATGTAACAAATCTTTAAAAATGATATCATCTTTGTGTAGAATCATTCAATATTCCAGTTTTTGATAGTTGGCAGTTCTGTTTCTTTTATGCTCAATTTTACTTTCGTCAATGGGTTAAGGCTATTTTTTAAAGCAACCAGATTAAGTTTAAAATTCAGATTTTCTAAAATAGCTCCAAGCAATGCCCTTACTCTAGCTGGATAGAATAATGCATATTGAATGATTTCTTTTTTCTCTTTTGTTGTTAAATCTTTTATTAAAAAACTCATTCGCTTTATTGCTTGTGAAACAGAACAATCTGGTATTCTTTTTACATCTTTTAATGCATCCAAGTAGCCCAACAACTGGTAGTTTTGGTCAGTAACATCTACATAACTTTTTACAGAACTTACTTTAAGCGTACCTATATTTATTTTGATTGGGTTTCCTTTTGTAGCTAGCTTTATTTTAAAAGCCATTTGCGTAGTCAATCCCAATCTATTGTATAGCGAAAAACCTGTTTCATACGCTACGCGTTTACCACCTTCAAATAAGTACCTATCTAAAATACTATTACTGTCGGGGCCTAATTCACCAAATACCGTTTTGCGTGGAATATAAAACACCCCTTTTGACACTTTTTTTATCGTCCCTTTTTTTTGTAAGCGTTCTAATGCCTTAGCTGCCGTAAAAAAATCAGCTGGAGCAATACCCAATTCGGCATAGCCAAAAGCTTGACTTTCGGGTATGCTTTTAATGGTATTTCTTATTTGCGTTGCTACTTTCATTTTACAAAGGTAGTACTTTTTTATTTAACATGTCAAGTTTTTGATGTTATAAACTTGACATTTAACATTGCTCCACTCTCGCCAACTTAGAAAGCAACAACTCTTTCAGTTCCGTTAGCTTATGATTTTCCTTAGTTAAAGTATTTTGAAGTTCATTTATCGGGTTCAAAGCCTTTTCAAATTTTAGCAATACTTCTATTTTTGGTAAAACAATAGGTAATGATTGAACATTATACATTGGTAACTTGGCTTGAACTCCACCTACTGTTCTTGATTCAATTTCCTTCTTGCCAAATGGAGAAACTAAATAGTAATACAGATAGTCTGAATGAACCATTTTGAAATTGGTTAATCTGTAGCAGTTTTCAGTTAGATTAGCATTTAACAAGGTGCTGTCAACTATGTTGACTAAACCAATGGTTCCAACAATTGAAATAATTATATCACTTGGTTGAACAATATATCTTGAAATGGATTTCTGTATTTCAGTTGTGACATATTGAATTGAATCATTCAAAACGATAAATTTATCCTTTGTCATATCAGCAACCTTGATATAAGGATTGCCATTTTTTTCATCATTCAATTCATTGCCTTTTGGTAATCTCTTACCTCCTTTTATATCGCAAAAATCGGATAGTGT
>JACJYT010000005.1 GCA_020635975.1 Chitinophagales bacterium | reverse complement strand
TTCTTGTCCGTTGCTGCTCGGAACAGAATCTGCCGAAGCAGGAGTGCACAATTGTTTATTCTTAGAAACTATAGATGCGGCGGTATATTGTGGAATCATAAAACCAGAATTCAAACCAGATTTAGGACTTAAATAACTTGGTAAGGACCGATTACCAGAAAGCATTAAATAAACTCTTCTTTCACTAATACTTCCTAATTCTGCTAGAGCAAGTTTTAAAAAATCTAAACTTAGGGCTAAGGTTTGTCCGTGGAAATTACCTGCAGAAATAATCTGATCTTCCTTAGGAAAAACATTGGGATTATCGGTAACACTATTTACCTCTGTTGTAAAAACTGTTTCCACATAAGTTATTGCATCAAAACTAGCACCGTGAACTTGAGGAATGCATCTAAAGGAATAAGGGTCTTGTACTTGCACCTTAGCTTCTGCTGCGAGCTCGCTTCCTTCCAAATTAGCAAGTACTTCTTTAGCACAGTGTATTTGTCCGGGATGGAGACGCAAAGCATGCACCAAGGCAGAAAAAGGTTCTAATCTGCAAGCATAAGCATCTATAGACGCAGCGGCAATTAAATTTACCTTAGTTAGTAGCTTTTTAGCTTCGATTAAAATATAGCAACCATAAGCCGACATAAACTGTGTGCCATTGAGTAGGGCTAAACCCTCTTTTGATTGTAATTTTAAAGGCTGCCATCCAAATAAATTTTCTAACTCGCTAGCAGCTATTTTTTTACCTTGGTAGTTTACTTCCCCCATTCCAATTAGAGGTAAACTTAGATGAGCTAAAGGAGCTAAATCGCCGCTGGCTCCCAAAGAACCTTGATCGTATATAACTGGCAGGACATCATTATTATAAAAGTCTATTAAACGCTCAACAGTGCTTAATGCAACTCCTGAATGTCCGTACGACAAACTTTGAATTTTTAAAAGGAGCATGATTTTTACAAGCTCTTGAGGAACTTCCTTTCCCATTCCACAAGCATGCGACATCACCAAATTTTCCTGAAGTTGGTTGATTTCATCTGAGGAAATCTCTACATCGCACAAAGAACCAAAACCAGTATTAATTCCATAATACCTCGTTCCGGGTTCTTCCATTTTTCTATCTAAATAAGATCTACAGTTTTGAATTGCTCGAATTGCCTCGTCTGATAAACTAATTTTTTCTTGAGCTTCAATAAGTTTGGCAATCCTATCCATGCTTAAATGATGATGATCGATTTCCATATTTTGAGTTTTGTTTGGGTTTGGGTGTTAGTGCGACTTTAAAAAGCTAATAAGTCTATCTAGACCTAGCTCCTGCTGTTCGCCAGTTTCCATATTTTTTAAGGCAAAGAGTCCTTGTTCCATTTCTTTATCTCCTACAATGGCTACATAAGGTATGTTCTTGTCGTTAGCATATTTTAATTGCTTAGGAAATTTCACTAAATCTGGATACATCTCTGCATGAATTCCTGCATCTCTCAAGGAGTTAAGGGCTTGGAAAGCGTAGTTCTGATTTGCTTCCGAAAAATGAACCAAAAGAAGTTTAGAACTTGCGTTTAAGTTTTCTGGGAAACGATTTAGTGCTTCCATCACATCATATATTCTTTCTAAGCCAAAAGAAATTCCAACACCAGTTAAATCCGATTTTCCAAACATTTCGGTTAGATTGTCGTAGCGACCACCACCGCCAATACTTCCAATTTCATATTCTGTAGAAGCCACTTCAAAAATGCATCCGGTATAATAGTCCAAGCCTCTTGCTAAACTTAAATCAAAAAAGGCATTCTCTGGTTTGAATTTATCTAAGAAAGCTAATTCCTTCTTTCCTAGTTCAAGCATATCGCTCGTAGGCAACAAACTTACATCATTGGTTTCTAGCAGCTTTCTCAACAAAGACAAATTTGCATCATTTAACTCTAAAGCCTTGTATTCTTCTATTACCTTATCTAGGCCTATCTTGTCTAATTTATCTAGAATAGCTATGCCCTCTGTTTCTTTCCCTTCTAAACCTATGCTTTGCATTAAGCCAAGTAAGATTTTTCGATTATTATATTTAATCTTTACTTCTAAATTCAGTTTCGCAAAAACCTTGGCATAAATTTGCATTAGCTCTACTTCGTTGTAAAGACTTTCACTGCCAATTACATCTGCATCGCATTGATAAAACTCTCTGTACCTGCCTTTTTGTGGTCGATCTGCCCGCCATACTGGGGCAATATGATAGCGCTTGAAGGGAAAACTCAAGTCGTTTTGATTTTGCACCACATAGCGCGCCAAAGGAACCGTAAGATCATAACGCAAGCCCTTTTCAGAAATCTGAGCCGTAAGTTTTCGCGAATCTTTAGCTTGAAGGATTTGGTCATCGGTCTTACTCAGATAATCGCCTGAATTAAGCACTTTAAAGAGCAATTTATCTCCTTCTTCACCGTATTTACCCGTAAGAGTATTCAAATTTTCCATTACGGGAGTTTCTATAGCTTGGTAGGCATACAATTCAAAAACTTCTCGAATGATTTGCGTTATATACTGCCTTCTCACCACATCTTTGGGTAAGAAATCACGCATTCCTTTGGGTAAAGCAGCTTTAATTTTCATGACTTGTCCGTTTCATTTATCTATTTCCCGATTCAGTATGCTTTTATACCGTTTCGTAAAGTATTAGTATTACGAAAAAGCAATGCATGCATATATTTGATCTATCAATATTTCATATTGTTGGTTTGGTTTGGTAAAAGCTCCACTTCTAGTGGGGCTTTTTTCATTTTTGGTGCTGCAAATATACCAAAACTTTTAAGGTTCGTTAGCCTTTAGGAGTTTGGAACCATAAAGTTTCAAATACTTTTATTACTTTAGCTAATGATGAAAGTCTTAATCATTTCTTTAGATAAAAAAGAATCTGCACAGCTAGAGGCTAATATAAATCGCTTGGCAAAAAAACCAGAGTCTGTCGATCTTGTGTACTCTTTAGATGAGGCTGGAAAGTACTTAGATAAGGAGGATAGTCCAGATTTAATCTTCAACCTTTGCAAAGATCAAATTTTAGATTTTCTTAAATTCTTTCAGAAAAACCAAATACAATCTGCCTTAGTTTTTATAGCCGATAACGATAAACATATCAATTCTACCTTTCTTTTCAATACGCTAAATTTCATAAGTGGAAAAGCCAGTATAGAGGATGTGAAATTCTGCTTTGATAAGCACGCCACTTATTTTAAAGAAATGAGTGATTTATCATACAAAAATGATATTCGGGAATTGATGAAATTTATGTCGAACCGTGAAAAAGAGTTTAAAAAGCGTTTCATGGTGAAGATTGGAAATGTAATCCGCTCAGTAAATGTAGAAGATATTGCCTACTTCTTTTCTCAAGAAAGAATAAATTACTTGGTAAAATATAATGGAAAGAAATTTCCTATCGACAATACTTTAGATGAAGTAGAAGAAATGGTAGATCCGGATAAGTTTTTCAGAGCCAACCGTCAATTTATTATTAATATAGATGCCATTGCAGAAATTCATCCTTACTTCAAAGGAAGAGTGAAACTCAATTTAAATCCCCAACAAGAGGGAGACTTAATTATCAGTGCCGAGAAATCGAGAAGTTTTAAGGATTGGTTAGACGAATAACTATTCAACAATAAACCAAGGGTTCAACAAATCTTCTCTATTGTAGGTAAGTGCATTTTTAGTAGGATATACAAAAACATTTTTACCCGCTTCCAAGCATATTGCATGAGCAGCGCCAGTATCCCATTCCATTGTGGGAGCAAGTCGAGGATAAACATGTGCCTTTCCTTCTGCAACCAAGCAGAATTTTAGTGAGCTACCAGAAGATAAAAACTCTACATTTTTACCTTGTGCTTTTAGATTGTCTACAAAGTCTACTACTTCCTGACTTAAATGCGAGCGACTTGCAACAACTACGATATCTTTTAATTCGCTGTAGTGCTTTCTATTTTCAATTTGCTGCGGTGCATTATTATTTTCTATCAAGAAAGCGCCCTTACCTTCTTCTGCGAAATAGGTTTTCCCTTGAACAGGAACATGAACAACACCTAAAACTGGCTTGCCATTTTTAATCAAAGCTATATTCACAGTAAACTCGCCATTCTTCTTTATAAACTCTTTTGTGCCATCTAAAGGATCAATCAACCAACAATATTCCCAATCTTTTCTATTCGAATAAGATTCTTGCTTTACCTCTTCAGAGATATAAGGAATGTTTGGATAACTTTTCAAAAGTCCCTCTAGTATTATAGCATTAGCAGCTTTGTCGGCCTCAGTTAGCGGAGAAGCATCTTGTTTTTCAAAAACTTCAAAATCTTGAGTATAAATTTCTAGTATTGCATCACCAGCCTCTCTAGCAATATCAATAATCGTTTTAATTTCTACTTTCATTTTCTTTTATTTTTTGGATACAGCTTTTTAAGCTTGTTCTCCAATAAGGAATATTAATTTGAAATCTTTCTTTCACTTTCGACTTATCCATAACACTGAATGCAGGTCGTTTGGCAGGTGTTGGGTATCCTGTGTCGGGAATCGGAAAGACTGCACAACTTAGCTCAGCGTACTCCATAATACTTTGCGCGAAATCGTACCAAGAGGCAACCCCTTCATTGCTATAATGATACAAACCAAGCT
Organism: Chitinophagales bacterium; assembly: GCA_020635975.1. Lineage (GTDB taxonomy): Bacteria > Bacteroidota > Bacteroidia > Chitinophagales > UBA8649 > JAFMKE01. Next base: position 173,782 of record JACJYT010000005.1, on the reverse strand, counting down.
TAGTATGTATTTCTTCATCTTGACACATTGTATAAATTAGCTTAGCCAAATCTTCTGCACAAGTTGGAGTACCGATTTGGTTGGCCACAACATTAATCTGCTCCTTTTCTCTTCCGAGTCTCAGCATAGTTTTAACAAAGTTGTTTCCATAAGGAGAATACAACCAAGAAGTACGAATAACTATCCCCTTCTGAACGAAAGCTTCTCCAGCAAGCTTTGCTCTACCGTATTCTTGCAAAGGATTAGTTAGATCACTTTCTTTCAAGGCTTGAGTAGAACTTCCATCGAAAACAAAATCTGTGGAGATATGTATAAGAAGAGCATTTATTTTATCGGCGCATTGTGCTAGGCTTTCAACCGCATCTACATTAACCTTCCAATTAAGCTCTTGATTACTTTCCGCTAAATCTACTGCCGTGTAAGCAGCGCAATTGATAATAATATCAAAATTATTTTTTTGAGAAAAATCTTGAACCGAAGCTGAATTGATTAAATCAATATCTTTTATGCTGGTAGGATAAATTTCAAAAGTCTTCGAGTCAGAAAAAAGAAGGCAAAGTTCTGTGCCTAGTTGTCCATCTGCTCCGCTAATCCAAATCTTCTTCATTTGCCCCAAAGGTAAAAAGTTTATTTTAATCTGCTTAGAAGAAAATTTAACCCAAATTAAGTATTAGAAATTAACTGCAAGAAAATTATGCTTAATCTGGGTTTGACTAATCGCAATACTTGCTAATTGCTTTATCTCCTTCAGAATATCCCATTTCAGAAGCACTTAAAAAATCGATACAGGCTCCATACAACTCCGACTTGTACATCTTAGCCATACCTCTGTGATAGTAGATGCTCGGATCCTTCTCGTCATATTCTAATAAGGCATTAAAATCGCGAATTGCAGCATCATAATCTCCCAAATTAAGATAGGAAATTCCTCTACCCTTTAAGGCTGGATAGAAGTACTTATTAATTTGAAGTAAGGTATTATAATCCTTCAATGCAGAATTGTATTGCCCTTTATCCATATAAAGAGAAGATCTTCCAGAATAAGCCAAAACGTATGTAGGGTCTATTTCTATGGCTTTTGTCATCATGCTGATCGCTTTATCCTTTCTATCTAAGAATATTAAGCAATTTCCCATATTGTAGTAAAGCTGAGGAATCTTGTTGTTTAGAAAAGTTGCTTTTTGGTATTGCTCTATTGCCTTATCATAGTATTCAAAACTAGCATAAATATCTCCTTTGAGCATATAGGCATCCGTATTACTTGGATTTAGACTTATACATTTGTCGATAAACTCATTAGCCTTTTTATAATTGGACTTATCAATTTCCAATTTTGCGCGAGAAAGATAAAACTTCGACTTTTCTTGTCTCATTTCATCTACCTCATCACCTATTTTAAACTTCTTTTTGGTTTTCGATTGGCTAATTTCCACCTCGTCTACCATAATATTTCTAACTGCCTTGGTACTATCAAAATCTGCAGTTAACTCTTTCTCCAATTTTTCTTTTTTCTTTAAATCCTTCCTATTCAGGGTATCCTTATCCGTTTCAAAGCTTACATCAAACTTTAAAACATCGAGTTTTTCTTGATCTTCATCAAATATTTCCTCGTCTCTGTCTTGATTCTTGCTTTTAGATTTTTTTGGTAAATCTTTTACTTTTTCAACTTTGGGCTCGTTGGCAACTAACTCTTTTAAGATTTGCTTCTCCGTTTTTTCTTTTTTCTCTTCTGCACCTTCAGGAATTTCCGTAGCGATTTTTTCTTTGTCCGTCTTCTTAGCCTTTTTTTCGTCTTCCTTTACAGGCTCTTCAATTTCTACTTTAGGTTCTTCCGTTTCAGATTTTTCGATGATATCAAGTTCTTTTTGAGCTTTAGCTTGATCTATTTTTATCTGCTTGACCAAATTAGATTTATCTTGACTTTTATTGATTATGGAATCTTCAATTATATTTAGGTAAACATTCGCTGAATCTTCTTTAATCTTTTTTAATTTAGAAAGGCTAAAAATCTCCTGCATTCCCATTGGGTCGTTAGAGTCAACTGCTGCTTTCTTACTATCTAAAATATCAAGTTCCTTTTTTAAAGACTTTAAAATTTCTGCTTTTTGAATAGCCAAAAAATCCAACTCATAGTTCAGAACATTTAACTCAATCTGACTTTCGTTTAAATTTTTAAGGTTCTTAATTTGGATTTTATCTCCAGTTTTAACCGTTGATGAAGCTAAATTATTCCATTCTAGAATAGAATCTATGGGAACTTCATAAATAAATGTAAGCATATAAAGAGTTTCTCCATCCGCCATGGTATGAAACAATTTATCTTTCTCTTGAGCACTTAGATTGAAGCCTATAAATAGAGCTACTAAGCTGGTAAATAATCTTGCCGTCACTTTAGAGCAAAACCACTTTTTTAATCGCCTCTTCTCCAACTTCTTTATTGATTTTTCTATGATTTGATCTTGCAAATATAAGAGTTCATTCTTCAAAGCACTTTTGCTGCACCTGAATAAAAGAACCTGATTTTTACAAATATTTTTCTGTGTATCTATTAATTAAATCTCCCATAAGAGGCTTCCATAGATTAACTATGCGAGCTTCTTGCAGGGTCTTTAATTTTCTTCTGCTCGAAAACTCCCCTAAAATATCCGATAATGTTCTTAAATTACCCTTCTCCATCTGTAAGTTCCATTAACTGAATTGGCAAATCTAAAACAGCTTGAAATATATCCTTACCCGTATGACTAATAAATACTTGAGCATCTTGTTCCGCTAAAAATTTCACTAAATTGATGCTTCTTTCCGCATCTAGTTTGTCAAAAATATCGTCAATAATAAATAAAGGTACTTTATTTAACTGAGCTTTTAAAAAATTAAATTGGGTCAGCTTTAATGCCAACAAAAAGGTTTTTTGCTGCCCTTGAGAACCGAAGTCTTTTAAGGCTTCTCCTCCCATACTAAAAATTAAATCATCGCGATGAATGCCTTTAGTCGTTCTTTTTAAAATTAGGTCTTTGTTTAAAGATTTTTCTAAGAGTTGCGTTAAATCATTATGCTCCAAATCGCTTTGATAGCAAAAATTAAAATCTTCATCCTTACCAGCTAATAGCCGATAGCTCTCTTTAAAATAAGCTAATATATTTTGCGAAAAAGATTTTCTTTGCTCATAAATAAACTGGGCATTCTCGCTTAACTTTTGATTGTATATTTCTAGCAAAGCTTTATTCAAGCCTCTCTCTTCGGCTTGTTTTAACAAAGCATTTCTATCCTTTAGTAGGGCATTGTATTCGAGCAAAGCACGAAGGTAAGTTCTGCTTAATTGCGATAAGGTTTGATCCATGTATTTACGACGCTCTTCGGCACTTCCTAGTATGAGTTGATTGTCGTTAGGCGCTACTATAACGATAGGAAAAACGCCAAGGTGGTCGCTTAACTTTTCGTAAGCTAAGCCATCCACTTTAATATTTTTTCGCTTGTTTAATTCTTGAATTAAAATTACTTCTTTCGACTCTATATCATCAATTTCCATCACTAAGCGAAAAAAACTTTCTTCTTGTTTTATACAAAGTTTATCGTTCTTACTAAAGTAACTTTTCCCTATGCACAAGAAATAAATAGCATCTAAGATATTCGTTTTACCCATGCCATTCTTGCCTACAAAAGCAAGCAAGTTTTCCTCGAAAAGAAAAGTCCTTTTTGCATGATTCTTGAAATTAGTAAGCTGAAGTTTACGAATAAACATTATTTTTGAACTCTTAAACCAAACGAAATTAAAATGTCGAAAGCAAAAGTAACAAAAGAAACCCACCTAAAGTGGTACGAATTAATGTTGCGAATGAGAAAATTTGAAGAAAGAGCCGGCATGCTTTATGGACAACAAAAAATAAGGGGCTTTTGTCACTTATATATAGGACAAGAAGCAGTTGGTGCTGGGATAGCTAGTGCAACACGACAAGAAGATCCAATAATTACAGCGTACCGAGATCATGCTCTTGCTCTAGGGAAAGGAATGACAAGTAGAGAGTGTATGGCAGAACTAATGGGGAAAGTAACTGGATGCAGCAAGGGCAAAGGGGGATCAATGCACTTTTTTAGTAAGGAAAAATACTTTTTTGGCGGACATGGCATTGTTGGTGCTCAAATAGGCTTGGGAGCTGGAATGGCTTTTGCGGAAAAATATAAAGGAACAGATAATGTCGTTTTAGCCATGTTTGGCGATGGAGCAGTTTGGCAAGGAATTCTTCACGAGTCGTTCAATATGAGCAAGTTGTGGAATCTTCCTGTAATCTACATATGTGAGAACAATGGTTATGCCATGGGGACTTCAGTAAAAAGAAGCGCTGCCTCTAAAGAAATATATAAACTTGGAGAGGCCTTTGATATTCCGAGTATGCCAGTAGATGGCATGAACCCAGAAGCGGTACATAATGCCATTAGCGATGCAGCCGAACTTTGCCGAAGTGGAAATGGTCCTGTATTCTTAGAAATTAGAACTTACCGTTATAAAGGGCATTCTATGAGTGATCCTGCTAAATATAGAACCAAAGAAGAGGTAGAATCTTATAAGGAAAAAGACCCTTTACATAGTGTTCTTAAGAAGATTATGGAAAATAATTGGGCTAGTGAAGAAGAAATTGAAGAAATTAATAAAAAAGTGAAAGAAGAAATTGATGATTGTGTTACCTTTGCCGAGAATTCTCCTTACCCCGAAGATAGTGCGGTGTACGAAGATATTTATATGCAGAAGGATTATCCTTTTTTAATTGATTAAAAAGAACAACAATGGCTGAAGAAAAAAGCACAAATGCTGCAGGACATGCAGAATTATCGCAATTAGATAAATTGCAAAAATGGTATGAAACAAATGCTAAGAATGCTAATATTGCTTTGGGTGCTAGTTTAGCGGTTTTGATTTTGTTGATTGCTTATTTCTCTTGGTACAAGCCGCATAGAGAGAACCTAGCTCAAGAAGCTATTTATAAAGCGCAATATTGGTTCGAAAACGATTCTATTGCTTTAGCTATTAACGATCCTGTAGATGGCTTTCTAACTGTGGCAGGAAGCTACGGTAGTACTAAAGCGGGAAATTTAGCGAATTACTACGCTGGTTTAGGTTATTATCAATTAGCCGACTATGCGAATGCTGAAAAATATTTAGATAAGTTTTGTACGAAGCAAGATGAAGTACTAGGCGCTTTAGCAATAGGCATGCTTGCTGATGCTCAAATGGAAAATGGCAAACAAGAAGAAGCTTTGAAAAATTACAAAAAAGCGGCTAACTTTTCAGATAATGAAGCTTCTGCTCCTTTCCTATTGTTTAAAGCTGGTTTAGCTTACGACTATACGGGTAACAAGAAAGAAGCATTAGAATTCTTCAATAAACTTAAAAAGGATTATCCTTTAAGTAATGAAGCTAGCGAAGCAGATAAGTACATCGCTAAGGCTGAAGCAGCACTTTAATCTTATTAAGAAAACTATAAAAGCCGTCTCTATTAGTTTAGAGACGGCTTTTTTTTTGTAAACTAGTAGACTAGTGAACTAGTATACTAGTCATCTAATTCTCTAATTCTCTAATTCTCTAATTTTCTCTTTCTCCAATTCGTCATTGCGAGTAATTCGCGGAACGAGAATTACGCGGCAATCTCCTTATAAAGATCAATGGATTCAAAACATGAGATTGCTTCTTCGGTTCACACCTCATCGCAATGACGGTAAGTATTTATTTATGTCTTACAACTTTTATTCTAGTGAACTAGTTTACTAGGTAATTTTCCCTTTCTCCGAGTCGTCATTGCGAGTAATTCTAGGAAGGAGAATTACGGGGCAATCTCCTATTATATATTAAAATTTCATTAAAATAAATCTATTTCTAGAACGTTTTTTAGGCATGATACGTGGAGGTTATGTTTATATTTTAACGAATAAATATAATAATGTTCTATATATTGGAGTGACCTCGAACTTACATAACAGAATTTACGAACATAAGAGGAAGCTGCATAAAAAAAGTTTTACAGCAAGATTTAATGTTGATAAACTTGTATACTTCGAAGGCTACTTTTCCATAGAAGAAGCAATTGCTAGGGAAAAACAGCTCAAAGCAGGTTCAAGACAAACTAAGATAGATTTGATACAATCTTTTAATCCCGATTGGAGAGATTTGTTTGAGTCTTTAGACGTTTAATCTTTATAGCTAAATGCGACTAAATCAACAAATGAGAATTTCAAAACATTTGTTTTTAGAATAGAATTAAATTTAAAAAAGGAGATTGCTTCTTCGGCTCGCACCTCATCGCAATGACGGTAAGTATTTATTTAGGTCTTACTATTTTTATTCTAGTTAACTTGTATACTAGTCATCTATTTCTCTATTTCTCTATTTCTCTAATTTTCTCTTTCTCCAATTCGTCTTTGCGAGTAATTCGAGGAACGAGAATTACGCGGCAATCTCCTTATAAAGATTAATAGAATTTAAAACAAAAGAATATTCGACTAAGCGATTGTTCGATTTGCGACTACTCGACATTTTTCTAGTTAACTATTATATTAGTCATCTATTTCTCTATTTTTCTATTTCTCTATTTTTCTATTTATCTAATTTTCTATTTCTCTATTTTTCTAAAAACCCCAGCCCTGCCCTTTTTTGTTTTATATTTGCTACTGTAAAGCCCTCAAAAGCATGTATCAAAACAAGAAAATAATTGTAGTTATGCCAGCATACAATGCGGCAAGAACCCTCGAAAAAACCTTTAAGGAAATTCCAGAATGGGTAGACGAAATTATTCTAACAGATGACGCGAGTAAGGACAACACGGTGGAACTTGCTAAAGAACTTGGTATTAAGCATATTCTTCGACACGATGAGAACAAAGGCTATGGCGGCAATCAAAAAACCTGCTATAAAAAAGCCCTAGAACTACAAGGCGACATTATCATCATGTTGCATCCCGATTACCAATATACCCCCAAATTGATTCCAAGCTTGGTTAATTTAATTGCGCAAGATTTATACCCCATTGCCTTGGGCAGTAGAATTTTAGGTAATGGTGCTCTCAAAGGTGGTATGCCTTGGTACAAGTATCTTGCTAATAGAATCTTAACCCTAATTGAGAATATTCTACTTGGACAAAAACTAAGCGAATATCACACGGGATATAGAGCATTCAGCAAACAGTCACTTCAAGCCATAAACTTTGAAGCGAATTCAGATGATTTTATCTTCGACAACCAGATGCTTGCTCAACTGTTTTACAAAGGCTTTGAAATAGGAGAAGTTACTTGTCCGACAAAATACTTCGACGAAGCTAGTTCCATCAACTTTAAGAGAAGCGCTATTTACGGTCTCGGTTGCTTAAAAGTAGCTATGCAATATCGCTTAAATAAAATGGGTTTATTAAAATCAGCCCTATTTAACTAAGCCTTAGATACTTCCTGTTCTGCCTCCATCAACGGGTGTACTAGTACCATTAATGTAGGCCGCAGCCGGACTGGCTAAGAAGGCAACAAAGGCACCAATTTCTTCGGGCAAAGCAAAGCGATTTAAGGGAACTTGAGCCTTCATCTGCTCCGCAACCTTATCGACTGCGGTATTGCTTTTACTTGCTTTCGTATTAATTATAGCCTCCAAACGATCTGTTGCCGTTGCACCCGGAAGCACATTGTTTACGGTAATACCAAAAGCTCCAAGCTCATTTGCCATAGTTTTAGCCCAACTAGCTACCGCACCCCGAATGGTATTACTTACCCCCAAGCCATTAAGAGGAATTTTAACCGAAGTGGAAATAATATTGATAATCCTGCCATAGTCTGCACTTTTCATGCCTGGCAATAATTTCTGTACTAAAAGATGGTTCAATAATAAATGATTATTAAAAGCACTAGTAAACTCATTGAGTTGGGCATTGGTAATTGGACCGCCCGCAGGTCCGCCCGTATTGTTAACTAAAATTTGAAAGCCACCTTGTTTTTCTAATAAGGCGTCAATTTTACGTTCAACAGCTTTCAAGTCGCTGTAATCCGCCACCAGATAATCATGCTTTTGTCCTTTAGAACTATCTAAAAGCTTAAGTGCCGCTTGCAAATCATTTTCAGATCTAGCAATAAGCGTAACTCTCGCCCCAAGTAAAGCCAACTCTATAGCACTTGCCAATCCAATCCCTCTACTTCCACCACCAACCAAGGCGGTTTTTCCTTCTAAATTTAAATTCATCTTTATTGCTTATTTTTAAGTCTAAATTTTGCTTTATGCAATCTAATTCCAAAAGTAAGAAATTTCTGCAAACCTTAGGTCCTGGTATTCTGTTTGCCAGCACAGCAATAGGTGTATCCCATCTAATTCAAAGTACGAAAGCAGGAGCTAGTTATGGTTTCAGCTTAATGGCATTTATTATAGCCGCCAATATTTTTAAGTTTCCATTTTTTGAGTTTGGCACCCGGTATGCAGCTGCTACCGGAACGAGTTTAATTGATGGTTATCACAAAATGAACAAGTATGTTTTCTACCTATACTTGCTTATCACTCTGTGTTCTATGTTCTTTGTAAGTGCTGCAGTTTGCTTTGTTGCTGCTGGCTTCTTCGAAAATTTATTCCATCTCTCCTTTTCTAGTAAATACTTCTACCTTTCTAGCCTTATCTTAATTTCTATATGCTTTGTAATCTTAGCAAGTGGACAGTATAAAACTTTAGACGGCTTAATAAAAGTCGTTGCTATTGTTTTATTACTATGCACCTTAATTGCTTTTATGATGAGTGTTTTTCGTGGACCTGGAGAAGTAAATACCAATTTTTTCGATTATAGTTTAATTCAAAAATCTTCGCTGCCTTTTATTATTGCTTTAATGGGTTGGATGCCAACTGCGGTGGATTTGTCGACTTGGAATAGCCTCTGGACCATAGAGCGAATAAAGCAAAGTGGTTACACGCCTAGCTTAAAAGAAAGCCTTTTCGAATTCCATCTTGGCTATTGGATATCGGCAGTTTTAGCCTTATGTTTTTTAAGTTTAGGCGCTTATCTAGTATTTAGTACTGGAAAGATGATGCCTGATGGCAATGTGCCCTTTGCTGCTGAAGTGATACATTTGTTTACTCAAAATTTTGGCAAATGGAGTTATTACATCATTGCCTTAGCAGCCTTTGCTATTATGTTTAGTACGAGTATTGGTGTATTAGATGGCTATGCCAGAGCCTTAAATCGAAGCTTAAGTATTCTGGGTAAAGCACCATCTAAGGAAAGAATTTCTTATAGCTTGTTTCTCTTCTTTACTTGTTTAGGTGCTTTGGCAGTCATTATTTTTTTCAACAACAACTTTGCAGCCTTAGTCAATTTTGCTACCATCTTATCCTTTCTTATAGCTCCAATTATAGCCGTATTAAATTACAAATTGGTTATAAGCTCTGATCTTAGTAAGGCGCAACAACCGGGAACTTTCATGAAAATATGGACATATTTAGGAATAATTCTACTAAGTGCCTTCAGTATTTTCTATCTTTATACACTAATCGCAAACTAATATGATAGCAAAACCTTTTAACCTTAAAAAGTGGATTGATGAAAATCGAGACATTCTAAAGCCACCTGTTGGAAATAAAAACTTGTATAAAGATGCTGGCGATTATATCGTAATGGTGGTTGGTGGTCCGAATGCTCGAAAGGATTATCATTATAATGAAACCGAAGAATTGTTCTATCAGCTAGAGGGTGATATTTTGGTGAAAATTCAGTTAGATGGAAAAGCAGTGGAGGTGCCAATAAAAGAAGGCGAAATGTTTTTATTGCCGGCTAAAATTCCTCATTCGCCAATTCGACCAGAGGGTACTGTAGGTTTGGTAATTGAGTTAAAGCGCAAAGAAGATATGAACGACGGACTGCTTTGGTTTTGCAGTGAATGCAACAATAAGCTGCACGAAAGCTACTTTCATTTAAATAATATTGAACAAGATTTCTTACCTCGCTTTAGAGAATTCTATGCTTCCGAAGAAATGCGCACATGCGATAAGTGCGGAACAAAAATGCAAGCAGATAAGCGTTTTGTTTAGTTGATTGGCAATAAAAATTAAAAAATGCAATTTAAAGACTCCTTAAGCTTAGCTGAAGAATTAGACCGTAAAGATCCTCTATCGAGCTATAGAAATCGCTTCTATTTCCCACAACATCATGGAGAAGATGCCATTTATTTTTGTGGTAATTCTCTAGGACTTCAGCCAAAAACAGTAAAATCTTACATTGAGCAAGAGCTAGAAGATTGGAAAAATCTGGGAGTAGAAGGCCATTTCGCTGGTAAAAATCCATGGATGTATTATCATCATTTTGTTGCAGAGCAAGCGGCATCTCTAGTTGGAGCTTCGAAAGAAGAAGTGGTAGTGATGAATACCTTATCGGTAAACTTAAACTTAATGATGGTTTCTTTTTACCAACCAAGCAATGCGAGATATAAAATAATGATAGAGGCAGATGCCTTTCCTTCAGATCATTATGCGGTGCAAGAGCAAGCTAAATTTCATGGATTTGACCCAAAGGATGCCATTATCCAATTATACCCGAGAGAAGGTGAGTACACTCTAAGAACGGAAGATATTTTAGCTCGCATCCAAGAACATGGCGATAGTTTGGCTTTGGTGATGCTGGGTGGGGTTAATTATTACACTGGACAATTCTTTAAGCTAGAAGAAATTACCAAAGCGGGACATGAAGTTGGTGCATTTGTAGGCTTCGACCTAGCACATGCTGCAGGCAATCTTCCTTTAGAACTACATGCTTGGAATATTGATTTTGCAACTTGGTGCTCTTATAAATATTTAAATTCTGGTCCAGGTGGTGTGAGCGGTGTATTTATTCACGAAAAACACCATAAAAATAGAGATTTACCACGTTTTGCTGGTTGGTGGGGACATGATGAAAAAACACGTTTTAAAATGGCGAAGGACTTCGTTCCTATGGAAAGTGCAGCAGCATGGCAAATGAGTAATGCCCAGATTCTGCCTATGGCAGCACATTGGGCTTCTCTAGAAATTTTTAAAGAAGTTGGCATAAAGAGCTTAAGAGAAAAAAGTTTGCTCCTTACAGGCTTTTTGGAGTTTCTGCTTGATCAAAATGAGTTTGGATTTAAAATAATCACACCAAGAAATACAGAAGAAAGAGGTTGTCAGCTTTCCTTACTTACCGAAGCTAATGGCAAGGATTTGTTTAAAAAACTTCAATACGAAGGCGTAATTGCTGATTGGCGAGAACCTAATGTAATACGAATTGCTCCTGTTCCACTTTATAACAGCTTTAAAGATGTATTTCGCTTTGTTGAAATATTAAAATCTTAATTTAATTTGAATTCTAAATTCCATAAGATTTTTCAAAACAAGTTAGAGCCGACAGTCTTTTACAGGATTTTCTTATGCTTAGCCTTATCCTTGAGCACTTTTTCTTCCTTTGCTCAGCTAGCTCGTTCAAATTATGACTTGGTTTGGCAAGATGAATTTGACGGAGACTACTTAGATATGAATAAGTGGTCGCTTAGGGCACCAGGAGCGCGTAGAGACGCTTACAATACCTTAGATGCAATAACGGTACAAAAAGGATTTTTAGCGATAAGGAGCTTTGTAAGAAACGACAGTGTTTTTACAGGAATGATTAGCACCAAGAATAAGTTTGAAAATTGCTACGGCTACTATGAAATGCGCTGCTTGCTGCCTCAAGCTACAGGTCACTGGGCCTCCTTTTGGCTGCAAACTCCAGATATGGGAAAATATATAGGAGATGTTGCTAAGGCGGGGGCAGAAGTTGACATTTTCGAATTTTTACCTAATAAAAGTCGACAAATTCATCACACCCTACATTTCGATGGCTACGAAAAAGACCATAAGGTAAGGCATAAGCTCGTTAAAAATAGAAAGTTTAATTCGCAAGAATGGCATACTTTCGGCTTGCTGTGGACCGAGAATGGCTATTCCTTTTTTGTAGATGATAAATTGAATTTTACCGTAAATGAAGGCATCTCTAAACGAGATCAATTTATAATTCTTAGTCTCGAAGTGGGCAAATGGGCCGGAGAATTAGAAAAAGATAAACTTCCCGATTACTTTATTATAGATTACGTAAGGGTATATAAAAGAAAAGCCTCCTAAAAAGGAGGCTTTCTTTATTTATTAGTTAACAATACTATAGTTTGTTAACAAACTTAGTAAGCTTAGATTTCAAGTTAGATGCGTTGTTTTTGTGAATTTGATTTCTTTTAGCAAGTTTATCCACTAATGAAACTACTGCTGGCAATTCTTTTTCAGCCTCTTTCTTATCTTTTAAAGCTCTAATCTTTCTAACAGCATTACGCATAGTTTTACCGTAGTATCTGTTCTCCAATCTGCGCTTAGCATTTTGTCTTATTCTCTTTTTAGCCGATTTAGTATGTGCCATGTGTTTATTTAATTTTAAAAACGGAACGCAAAGGTAGAATAATTTTTCTTTAAATCAAAACAATTGTTTTGCGTTTTTTTAAGTAAAAAAATTCCAAGTCTATATTGAAGCTTTGTTTTCACCTTAAGCTGACTAATAAATTACAAATTTACCAATCTGCTCGTACTCCCCTTCCAAGATGAAAGTATAAACACCCTCGCTCAAATTTCCTTTATCTACCATAATTTCGGCAGTTTTAATTTGAGTATATTCTCTAACCACTTGTCCAACCGCATTCATAATTTTCAAGGAATAATTAGATCTATTGGCATTATCGAATCGGATGAGCGTAAAATCTTTAAAAGGATTAGGAACTACTTCTAACTTCAAGCTATTATTCAAATCGCGAATGGCCACAGAAGCGTCTACTGTAATATAAATCGATTTAGTATCCACACAGCCATTAGCTAAGGTATAAGTACAAAGTATCTCGTGCGTACCTAAACCCGCATTATTTGGATTAAAAGTATTGCCAAACATTCCTGGTCCAGAATAAACACAGCCAGCTGGATTTGCTAATAAATCAATAGTTGGATCTGTGATAAACATAGAAATAGAATCTTCCGCTAAGGTAATTACATCCGCGTTCAATACCGTTACCCATATACTTACTGGAAGGATACCTGGATAATAGTAAAACAATTCATGCTCACCAGGACCTGCCAAATCTGCAAAAAACTCGTTACCAATAACCCCATCACCAAAGAAATAACCACCAGAATAATTCGCACTTAAAGGAACCGCATCTCCATATCCACAAATTAAATAAGCATTACTATCTACACTCCAAGAACCAATCTGGTCCATTACTATAGTATCTTCCACTTGAGGAATAGTAAAACAGCCATCCTCAATAACCGTAACTACAGCTTCGTAGGTTCCACTAACAATATCGATAATGTCTGCTATGCAAATCGTAGTATCCGTTAAGTTATTGTAATTAATTCTTGCTAAAGGGAAATAGGCAAAATTCTTAGGGATTAAAGAATCTTGATAAGACATCCCAATTACTTTTGTGCCGCCTAAAGCATTTTCTGGAGTGATTGGATAAATAGCACTAGGCACTAAATTATCTACCGTGGTAATACTTAGTCCCTCCATATCAAATTCGTAAGCTAAAACCGTGTTATAAGGATTTCTCATTCCGATATCGATGGTCTTATTTGTTAAATCGTAGGAAAGGATCTTCAACCATACCGTATCTCCTAGATTAGTAAAACCATAAGGGAAATTACAATGATTTAAAAGGGCATCTGCTCCATGAGTATGGGTATTATCAAATTCTCCATACCAACAGTCTTGTATTAAGCAAGCATCAAAAACAGTGATCTCCCCATCATCATTTAAGTCGTTACAAACCACAGGAGTGATCGACTCGGATAAGATTTCATTAACATACAAATTAGCATCTCCCAAATTTTGCAAACCATCTAAATTCAAATCTCCGGTTAAGGTAGTACCACCACAAGTTCCAGTACAATCGTTTTGAGCCGGACCATAAGCTGTACCATTACAATCGGTATAGGTGGCACAATTTGGGTTGATAGAGAAGGTCTTCGCTCCATTCACATCTTCGCCAATATGAATACAAACTTGTGCCCAGTTATTTAAATGGTCGGTTTCGTATCTACCTAAAGCATCTGGACTAAAATCCCAATTGGTTCGAACTACGAAAGTATAATCGCCAGTGTCTACATCGGTAATGTCTATCCAATTACAAGTGGTACCCGCGCCATATACATCTGCGCAACCATGAGAAATACCCATATTTCCGCAATTATAACCACCAGTTCCACCCCCGTTACAATCGATATCCATTACGCAGAATCCTGCTTTAAAACCAACAGGAACCACATCGCCATTCGCATCGTAGAGTAAATATTCTGCATAGCCTTTGTAGTGGGTATGGCCATGACAATTATTAAAATCGAACTGACCTGGGTTTGCACCTGGAGTACCAATGTAATAATCTTCTTGTCCGATATTAGCAATTCTAGTATCAAATCTAACTATGGTTCTAGTTCCCATTCCTCTCGTACAGCCTTCCTGAACTTGGCATAAATCATAATTGCTATTAGGATTCATGAAAATAGTAGACAAGTAGATACTGCTTAAAATTCTTGCTTGATCAATAATTAAATCTGGGCCATTCGGACAATTAGGATCGCCATATTGAATACAATTTCCTGCTACTGTTGCCAAAGGATTATAATTACAAGCATTAGGATCCATACAGCCAACCACTGGTCCTTGATAAGTTATGGTCCATTTAATGCTGCCCAAACAATCGTCTTGATAATCTCCAATTCTAATTAAGTATGTTACTCCAGCTTGCAAAGCAGTACTTGCGGTAGATTGAGGCGAACAATTCGGATTATCATCATTAAAGATAAAAGAGCCACTCTCATCTTCTGTGTAAGGATTTCCTGTACAATCTTCAAACATCCAAATCTGGGTATTACAAGTATTGGAATCGCAGGTAGTAATTTCGTACATACCCGTTTGGCTAGGGGTAAAGGAATACCAAGAATCATCGTACTGCCCTTCGTACCAAATATCTATATTCGCTACTAACGGGTCGAAGCAAGTAGAACCAGGAGGACAATTAAAGGAATATACCTCATCATGTCCAAAATTATAATCGGCCTCACTTATAATGGTGTCGCCATCCAAAACCATGAAATAATAATCTGGGGTTTGGTTGATGCCATCCCCATAGGTATCGTTCAAAATTAATTGCAAACATTCACCATCTGGTACACAGGCACTAACACTATCAAAATCTGCGGTACCACTCAACTGTCCACTAAAAACGATATTGTTATTATCATCCAGAAGTTCATAAGAAACTTCATAGGCCCAATTAGAGACATAAATCTCAAAATAAACCTCTACTTCATTACTCGGACATTGCGCTTTAAGGGAGGTCCAAGTACTTAGTAAAGCTACAAGATAGAGAAAGGTAAATTTTAATTTCATAAATTTTTGATTTGCTTTGTCTGCTAAAATAAGTATTTCTTTTAACTTTTAACACATTTTAAAGCTCCTAGATAATTTAGAAAAAGGCTTTGATCTTAAGCAATAATTAAAAGCAAAAGCATTAATTAGATTAAAAAAGAGCCAAGCTATTCGCTTTTAAGCACTTATATAATCGGATGGCGAAAAATACAGAATTAGGACCTACAACTAAGTGTTAAAATAAAATAACAGATAGGAAGTAACAAAGATGGATTATTGTTTATTATTGTCTGAAAAAATAAGATATTTGTAGCCAATTATTTTAGACCAAAACATGAGTAATTTCTCTTATCTAAGTAACGCACATCCCGAATTTATTGAAAATCTATACAGAGATTATAAAAAGGATGTTAATTCCGTTGATCCCGAATTTAAAAAGTTCTTCGAAGGCTTCGATTTTGCTTCGCAAAATTTCAGTTCCAATACTGGCACAGCTGCTTCTTCTATTTCTAGCGAAGAATTCAAAGTGTATCAACTAATAGAAGCGTATAGAAACCACGGACATCTTATTGCCGATACCAACCCTATTCGCTCTAGAAAAGACAGAAAAGCAAACCTAGATTTAGAAGTTTTTGGTCTATCGGAGAAAAATTTGAACCAAGAATTCTTAGTTGGCGAAGTGGTTGGCTTAGGCAAAACGAGCTTGGCTAAAATTGTAGAACATCTTAAACAAGGCTATTGCAAAACCATAGGCTTTCAATACAATTATGTGCGAGATGTGGAGGAACTTGCTTGGCTTAGAAAGAAAATTGAAAACAATCCGAATTTCAAGCAATTTGAAATTGCTAAGAAAGAACATATCCTAAGAAAATTAAATCAAGCGGTAGTATTTGAGCAATTTCTTGGCAAGAAATACATCGGCGAGAAAAGATTCTCTTTAGAGGGTGGAGAAACGGCAATTCCTGCCTTAGATGCCATCATTAACACCGCTGCAGCGGCTAGCACGCCTGTAGAAGAGGTGGTAATTGGTATGGCGCATAGGGGAAGATTGAATGTACTAACCAATATCATGGGCAAAACCTATGAAGAAATATTTAACGAGTTTGAAGGCAATGAACCAGCGAAAACAATGGGAGATGGCGACGTTAAATACCATCTTGGCTTTCGTTCTACCCACCTTGCGGCTAACGGCAAAGAAGTACACCTAGAATTAATGCCTAACCCTTCGCATCTAGAAGCTGTAAATCCCGTTTTAGAGGGTTTTACAAGGGCTAAGGCAGATCATATTTACAATTCAGATTTCGATAGAATTTTACCTATTGTAATTCATGGAGACGCTGCGGTTGCTGGACAGGGAGTGGTTTACGAAACGCTTCAAATGAGCAAACTAAAAGGGTATTACACGGGTGGAACCATCCATTTCGTAATCAATAACCAAATAGGATTTACCACAGATTTTGATGATGCCAGATCTTCAGATTACTGCGATAGTATTGCAAAAACAGTAGATGCTCCTATCATTCAAGTGAACGGCGACGATGTAGAAGCTGTGATTTTCGTTTCGGAAATGGCTGCCGAATATCGTCAGAAATTTAACAAAGATATTTTCATCGACATGGTTTGTTATAGAAAGCATGGCCATAATGAAAGTGATGACCCGAAATATACCCAACCGAAATTGTATGCGGCAATTAGCAAGCATAAAAACACCCGCGATTTGTATTCTGCGCACCTAGCAGAGCAAGGTTCTATTGGAAAAGAATTAGCCAAAAAGTTAGACCAAGAATTTTGGGATGAATTACAAGATCGCTTAGATAAGGTAAAACAAAATAAAGCCGTTTACAAGCCACAGCCACCCGAAATTGCATGGAGTAAACTGAGAGTAGCTACAGAAGAAGATTTTAATACTTCTCCAAAAACAAGTATCAGTAAGGCAGATGCCAAAAAGATAATTCTAGCTTTAAGTTCTTATCCTGAAGGTTTCAATCCACTCTCTAAAGTTGAAAAATATTTAGAGAATCGTAGAGAGGTAATGCAAGAAAACAAAACTGTAGATTGGGCTGCAGCAGAACTAATGGCTTATGGTTCCATCCTTTTAGATGGCTCGGATGTTAGAATGAGCGGACAAGATGTTAAGAGAGGAACTTTCTCGCATCGTCATGCTGTAATTTCTGATGAAAAAAATGGCAATGAGTACAATCGTTTAAGCAATATTGATAAGAAACAAGGACAGTTTAGAATTTACAATTCGCACTTATCCGAATATGCAGTATTGGGCTTTGAATATGGTTATTCTTTAGCAAGTCCATCCTCTTTGGTAATTTGGGAAGCTCAATTTGGAGATTTCTCGAACACAGCACAATGTATTATAGATCAATTCATCGTTTCTGGAGAGAGTAAGTGGGCAAGATGCAGTGGCTTAGTGATGTTACTTCCTCATGGTTTTGAAGGGCAAGGTCCGGAGCACAGTAGTGCCCGTTTAGAGCGTTTCTTACAAATGGGAGCCGAGAACAATATTATCGTTACCAACATTACCGATAGCGCCAATTTGTTTCATGCTTTACGTCGCCAGCAGAAATGGGAATTTAGAAAGCCTTTGATTAACATGTCGCCGAAGTCTTTATTGCGTCACCCTAGAACTTCATCTTCTATTGATGATATTTTCAAGGGTACTTTTAAAGAAGTATTAGATGACGAATCGGTGGTAGATGCGAAAAAAGTGAAGCGTTTGTTGCTTTGTTCTGGTAAGATTGCCTTCGACTTATTCGAGAAAAAAGAGGCGGAGAAGAGAGAGGATGTTGCCATTGTTCGTTTAGAGCAACTCTATCCTTTGAATAAGATGTATATGGATAGAATATTTACCAAATATAAAGATGCCGAGTTAGTTTGGGTTCAAGAAGAACCAGAAAACATGGGCTCTTGGTCTTACATACTATCTAAATTTTACAAGAGCAAGAATATTAGCTGTGTAGCGCGTAAAATTAGTGCTTCGCCAGCAACAGGATATAAAAAACAACACAGCAAAGAACAAGAAGATATTTTAAATAGAGCCTTTAACGGATAAATTATAAAAGCATGTCGAAAATTATTGAAATGACCGTGCCAAATTTGGCAGAATCTATTACAGAAGTTACGCTAGCACAATGGTTGGTGGAAGATGGCGATTACGTTGAAATCGATCAAGCTATTTGTGAAATGGAAACCGATAAGGCTTCGCAAGAATTATATGCCGAGAAAAGTGGTAAAATTAAGTTTCTAGTGGAAGCGGGCACAGACTTGTTGATTGGTGCTGCTATTTGCACGATAGATACGAGTGTAGAAGCTCCTGCGGGCAGTGCTGCTAAAAGCACGAGCGAAGAAGTGAAAGTGGAAAAAGTAGAAGCTGCTCCAAAAGCGGTGGAAGCTCCTGTTAAAAAAGTGGAAGAAGTTAAAGCTACAAGTCATGCTAGCGGTCACCCCTCTCCTGCTGCTGCTAAAATAGCGGCAGAGAACAACATCAATCCAGCTTACATAGTTGGTTCTGGTCCCGGTGGTAGAATTACGAAAGACGATGTGGTAAAAGCAGTGCAAAATGGAACGGCTACCTTACAGCAAGGAGCGGCTGCTTTATTAGATCAAGGCAAGGCTTTTTCGAGAGAAGAAAAAAGCGAAAAACTTTCTCGTTTAAGAAAAACTATTTCTGAGCGTTTGGTTTATGCTAAAAACTCAACGGCCATGCTAACTACTTTTAACGAAGTAGATATGGGACCAATTTTAAATTTAAGAGAAAAATACCGAGATAGCTTTTATAAGAAATACGGTGTTGGCTTAGGCTTCATGTCATTCTTTGGTAAGGCATGTGCGCTTGCTTTACAGAAATTCCCTGCCGTGAATGCTCAGTTAGATGTAGAGAATGGCAACATTATCTATTTCGACTATGTAGATATTTCTATAGCGGTTTCTACTCCTAAGGGACTTGTGGTTCCTGTGATTAGAAATGCCGAATCTTTGAGCATGGATGGTATAGAGAAAGAAGTGAAGCGTTTGGCGGTTAAGGGTAGAGACGGACAATTAAGCATGGAGGAAATGACGGGTGGAACTTTCACGATTACGAATGGTGGAGTTTTTGGTTCTTTATTATCTACGCCTATTATTAATCCGCCTCAAAGTGCTATATTAGGAATGCATAAAATTGAAGAGCGACCTATGGTAGAAAATGGACAGATTGTTATTAAGAACATGATGTATTTAGCGCTTAGCTACGACCATAGAATTATTGATGGCAAAGAATCGGTAAGCTTCTTGGTTCAAGTAAAAGACTATTTAGAAAATCCAGAAAAAATGTTGCTTGGAGAAGATCCGATTGACATGCTTTTGGGAATGTAAAATCTCAAATTAAATGCGAAAGCCTCAGTTGATATTCAATTGAGGCTTTTTTTGTTTACAGATTTAAAGTGGTACGGTGATAACACCTACCACAAGGGCAAAGTTTTTAAGCCTCACCGAAGTTTTTGGTGAGGCTTTTTTATTAGCATGTCTTGTCCTGAGCGGGATCTTTCAAAAATGTACCAAATCTTTGTTGAACAGTTAAGCAACTTAAAGGCTAGGTTCTCCGCTTTGCGCCCCTACAAAACCAAGCCCAATTTAGACTTAGCCAATATTCATATTAAAATTATAAAAAATTCATGTGGTTGCTTATCTTTATCTTAAAGTGTGGATATAGTGAATGTATAGATAGTTGGACATTGATTATACACGCACGTTGTGCGGCATTCCCCCGATAAAGCGCTCCAAAAAGTTTATAGTCTAAATTAAGCTTTTCTCCACTTTTATTTTCTTCGCCAGCTAACGGGTGCTAGGGGAGCATTAGCCACTAAAAGTGAAAATTTTATTTTTGTAAAGGTTCTATAAGAGACCGGTTTTTTAAATGGTATCTCTGTAGCGATTATTCGATACAAGTCCCGGCGTCATTCTGGTACGAGATGGAAAAAGCCCTGATAAGGCCATCAGGGCAGTTGATAAATTTCAATGGTGGTCCGTCAGCTGACGGAACCCCGATCAGAATAATTTTCAATATCAAAAGTACATCTTTATAGAACCATTTTTTAATTAAATTTTAAAAAATGAGCAAAGAAAAGAAAACAACAATGAAAATCGTCAATGAACATTGTGCAGGCATTGACGTAGGAAGTCGAAGCCATTATGTGGCTATTGGACAAACCGACAAAGACGTTAAAGAGTTTGGTGTCTATGCACAAGACCTTACAGATCTTTGCAACTGGCTTATTGAAAATATGATTAGCACAGTTGCTTTGGAGAGTACAGGAAATTATTGGCAAAATCTTTATGTAGAACTCATTAACTCGGGCATTGAAGTAGTACTTACTAGTGGTCGATTTACAAAGAGCATGAACCGCAAAAAGACAGATGTAAAAGACTGTCAATGGATACAAAAGTTGCACTCCTTAGGTTTGTTACCATCCAGTTTTTTGCCAGATGAGCTTACAGAAAGATTGCGCACCCTTACTAGACATAGAGCTAATCAAATAGCTCAAAAAGCAGATGCATCCAATAAAATGCAAAAATTTTTAAAACTGCTCAACTTTAGGCTAGATGTAGTGGTTAGAGATGTTACAGGGCTCACTGGTTTAAAAATCATTGAAGACATATGTAGTGGCATACTTGACCCAAATGAATTGGCAAAAAATAGACATTATAATTGTAGAAAATCTGAAGATGAGATTGCCAAAGCATTGGTAAGTAATGAACGCGAAGATTATATTTTTGGATTACAACAAGAGTTTGAAAGACACCAATTTTATCTCAAGCAAATAGATCAATGTGATCAGATGATAGCCCAATTGCTTCAAGACATAAATCAACATTCAAGCTATGGCAATCCAAAAACAAAACCTTACAAAAGAGACAATAAAAACTCTATCAAAGGCATAGATTTAAACCGAGCAGCTTATCAATATTTTGGCGGTGTTGATCTTTATCAAATTCCAGGAGTAAGTCACTCTACTATCTTGTCCGTAATGAGTGAAATAGGTCCGAAAGGTTTTATGAAATTTTGCACAGCAAAGCATTTTGCTTCTTGGTTGAGACTTGCTCCAAACAACAAAATATCTGGAGGTAAAACGCTTTCAAATAGAATACCGAAAGGAAGTAATCGTCTTAAAATTGCGCTTAGAAACGCTGCAAATGCAGTAGGCAATCTCAAAGAATCAGACCTAGGTAGATTTTTTAACAAGATGGCATTTAAAAAAGGTAGACAGGCAGCCATTACAGCTACGGCGAGAAAAATAGCAGTTATTCTCTGGAATATGGTTACAAAAAAAGTCCAGTACCAACCTAGAACTACCTATATATTCCTTGATGAAAAAAGAAAACAACTTGCACTTATTAGAAAAAAAATAGCTAGATTTGGATTAGATCCTAATGAACTAGGCATCTTTTCTCAAGAAAGAGACCGTAAAAATTGGGAACTAAAATGCATTAATAATCAATGAATTATGGGACGTTAGTCAGAATTACAAACTAATATGAATAAACTATTTACTGCCGTTTGCATTGTTTTTCTTTTTATAACTTGATGTAAGAAATGTTATACTTGAGAAAATGTATGTTATTATTGTGAAAACACTTTGAATAATACAATTTGTAGTACTGATTTTAGTACTATGAATTTATTTAATGCAATTATTAATGACCTGATGAGCTCAGGGGTTAACTGCGTCAGGATTAATTCAACCGAAAGTACTGAAGTCTGTGAAGAAAGTATTGTGGTTCTAATTGAATCTAATAATTTTGAAAGTACAAAACAATAAACACAAAGCACAACAAAAGCTAAAAATTACAAACCTAAGCTAGCAAATAGTCACAGCGCTTTGTAGCAAACCCCTAGTAATTAAATTATACCTGAGAGGGTATAACTCTTTCATAAGTAAAGATATTTATACCCGAACGGGTATAGAAAACTACTATTTCTATATTTTTATACCTGAACGGGTATATTTTTAATTATTGTTAGTATATTTATACCCGAACAGGTATAATAACATTATGGAAAAGTTAAGCCAATTCGTAAAAAAAAGGCGCAAAAAACTAGGATTAACACAAGAAGATCTTTCCTTTAAAGCTGGAGTTGGCCTACGATTTGTTCGTGATTTAGAACAAGGAAAAGAATCTTTAATGATGGATAAAGTCAACCAAATATTATCGTTATTCGACCATGAACTTGGTCCCTTACCAATAGAAAAAGATGAAAATAGCTAAAGTGTACATGCATGACAAGTGGGCGGGAATACTGACTGAAGATGAAGATGGATACCATTTTCGCTATGAAGAATCTTATGTGAAACAAGCAAATTCAGAGGCGATAAGTGTAACTTTTCCACTCTCCAATGATTCATACTATAGTAAAGTTTTATTTCCATTCTTTGATGGATTAATTCCAGAAGGTTGGTTATTAGATATTGCACAAAAAAGCTGGAAATTGAATCCAAGAGATAGGATGAGTATACTATTAAAAACCTGCTATGATTGTATAGGAGCAGTATCAATTCAAGCACAAGAAGAAAATGGAAAATAAATGTCTTTATTGTTATCAGGAAATTGACACTGATGAATTGACCACTAAAGCTGGTTCAAAAGGGTATCATCAAAAATGTAGTAAAAGCTTCTTCGGAAAAATTAATCCCCCGGATTTAGATTTTACAGAAAATCAAATTTTAGAGCTAGCCGAACAAGTCCTTAAAAGTCAAAAAACAGTAACAGGAGTTCAAGCTAAACTATCCCTTGGTCTTTCGGAAAACTCATCAGAACCAGAAAAATTTACAATTGTTGGCCTTTGGGGTGAATATATATTGAAACCCCAAACTAAAATGTATGCAAGTTTACCAGAGATTGAAGACCTAACTATGCATTTAGCAGAGCTTAGCAAATTAAAAACTGTAGAGCATTCACTTATTAGATTGAAGTCTGGTGAAGTAGCTTACATAACGAAACGAATTGATAGAATCAATGGAGGTAAGCGTCATATGGAAGACATGTGCCAAATAACAGAACGATTGACAGAACATAAATACAAAGGTTCCTATGAACAAATAGCGAAGGCTATTAAAAAATATAGCTCAAATTCAGGCTTGAATGTTATCAATTTTTTTGAATTGGT
The DNA here is from genome assembly GCA_020635975.1 of Chitinophagales bacterium. Classification (GTDB taxonomy): domain Bacteria; phylum Bacteroidota; class Bacteroidia; order Chitinophagales; family UBA8649; genus JAFMKE01. The sequence continues at coordinate 150,232 of JACJYT010000005.1, read as the reverse complement.
GCTATTTAGTTTTCTAACAGGAAATAATGATATGCACCTTAAGAACTTTTCACTTTTAAAAAGAAATTCTGAATATGATTTGTGCCCAGCCTATGATCTCGTCGCCTCTGAACTAGTCGTAGACGGAGATGATGAGGATTTAGCTTTAAACCTCAATGGCAAGAAGAAAAAAATTAAAAGGATAGATTTTGAAATTGCAATGAGAGCTGCAGATATAGACCCAAAGGTGATAGAAAACATATTCAAAAAGTATAAAAAGATGATCCCGAAATGGTCAAAATTTATTGAAAAAAGTTTCTTAAGTGAAGGAATGAAAAAAAAATACAAAGCACTAATTAAGCACAAATCGGAACAAATTGAACTTTAAACCCGAATTATGCATTAGAACTTCGTTATGAAAGTTGAAAGACCAAAGAAATAAGGCTGTTTGCAGATTTTGTCATAGCACCGCTATGGTGAAATCGAAAACAGCAAGAAATGCTTATTTCAAAGGTGTTTCAGCTTGGAATAGATTTTCTAATGCATAATTTGGGTTAAAAAACCTGCTTGAACAGCTAAGCATCCACATAGCTAATTAGTCCATGGTTGAATATCCCAAGACTTCGAGATTAGAAATGATAACGTGCTGTCACGTGCTTCCTACCGACATGTTTAGCACTGAATTAAGAGCAAGAAAGAGAGTGAGAATGAGTTAGCTAGACTGAAAAAGCAAGATTTGGGTTACACCCTCTCATGAGTTCTCTCCACAGCTTAAAAGCTGAAAAAAGAAACTGAAGGAGTTTAGTTCTGCTCTAAGTAGTCCTATTTAATTTTGATTCGTAGCGAGGGTGCTACGAATATCGACGCGACGAACATTAGAGAATGACACTTCCCCAACAAATGGAGTAGGCTATTTCTTGATGACCTTCTATTGAGTATTGTTTTTAATCCTAAAAACCGTTTGCTATTTCTCCAGCACAGAAAATACATTAAAGAAGTTCAGACCATTATTAGGCAAAGATAGAAATTTGACATTCAGACCAAATAAAGTTTATCTAAAGTGAAACTTTACTTATCTTTGTTTTGTTAATGAAAGTATGAATGACGAACAAAAGTAGAACCATTATTTTCTATAAAACTTACTTTGAAGATTTTTTTGTTAAGCAAACCGACAAAGTAAAAGCTAAAATAATTTGGACTATTGAGTTAATTGAAGAAATTGACCGAGTACCCGAAACATATTTAAAGCATATAGAAAACACTAAGGGACTTTATGAAATAAGACTGCAAGTTGGTTCTAATGTTTTTCGAATATTTTGCTTTTTTGACAAGGGGAACTTAGTTGTTTTAGCCAATGGTTTTCAAAAGAAAACTCAAAAAACACCTCAACAAGAAATTGACATAGCGTTAAAAATAAAGGAAGAATATGAAGACGAAACAAAGTAATACTATGACACTTGACCAATTTAAGGACAAGCACTACGGAAAAGTAGGGACTAAAAAGCGTGATGAATTAGAAGGAGCTTATGAAAACTTCAAAATCGGTTACTTAATACATGAAGCACGGCTTAAAAGAGGACTGACACAGGAACAATTAGCGAATAAAGTGGGCACAAGCAAATCTTATATTTCTCAATTAGAGAACAACATTAAAGAAGTACGTTTATCAACTTTAAAGAAAATTATTGAGTTAGGACTTGGTGGTCAATTAGACTTATCCGTGAAGTTTTTATAATTTTATTTCTATATATTTAGACATAGAATTTAATTGATGCTTCACTCTTTATCTCTTTCAAGTTCTATCTTAATCACCAAATATGCGCTTGCTATGAAATTTGTTATCAGTCTCTTTCTTTTCCTCTGCACTTTTTTATCTTATGCTCAAGAAGAGAAGGAACCCTTTTTTGAGGAAATTTATTTTACGGATAAAAAAGGGGATCGCATCGAAGCTTCTGTTAGTCAAGATACGAAGTATATCTACATGCTCATCAAATCGCGCAATGCCATTGGCGAAAAGGCTAAGCTTACTATGGATGAGGACGAAGAATATCTTTATAAGAAGCAATTTCTTTTGGGAGGCAGTTCCATCTTATTCCCCATTAAAAAGGATCTACAAAAGTTTAAATTGTATATCTACAAAGCCAATAAGAAAAAGCATGTTAAATTACGAGAAAAGGCCCTCGGTATACAAGCCGAAGAAGATGCTGAAGAATAGCCTAATTCAAGGGTATCTATTCCCTCTTTTTCTAAGTACCTGCCTGTACTCCTCGTGTAGATATTCTGCTTGTGCCTTACCAGAGGATATCCAAACAGCATCCGCTTGCATAGCGACCATGGAAGAAGTTCAAGGCATGAGCACCTATACAGTAATTCTTCGTGAAGATGAACACTACCTTTGCTACTTTGATAGTCCAGAACAAGCAAGCGCCTATGGTAGCTATAGCTACTTAAACGATACCCTGCATTTAAACTCAAGTTGTAACAAGGGAAATTTACTTTGCTCTAGCTACTACATAAATAGCGAGTCGGAGATTCCGGGCTACCTTCTTGCTCAGCCCATTTGCAGCAAGGCATGCCAGGGAAGCTTGCACGAAGAACTTTGGTTTACTTGGAAAAAATAGTTCAGAAATCTTACCTTGCTGTCGGGAACTTTACCTTATTTAAGAGCGAGAAAGAGAAGGAAAATGAGTGGTATAAATCTCTGGCTTCGATGGCAGCGTATCCATTTGCTATTCTTTCTTTGCTAAATAAAACTTAACTTTAACAAGAATAAAATCATAGACCATGGGAAAGAAAAGCCTTAAGAAAGAACTGAAGCAAAAAATGGTAGAATGCATTAGAAAAGGTTTGCTATCCTACGGCACTTACCTCCAAAAAGAACTAGAAAATGCACAAGGCGATAGCAAGAAAATGTATAAGAAATATATAGAAGCAGAACTGCAACGCTACGAAAGAAGACTTACTAAACTCGACATGAAACTAATAAAGTTAAATCGAGTAAAAGAAGACAAAAAGTAGTCTAGCCTAATGATAGCTTTAAAAGAGAAGCTGCTGGCTTTGATAAATGCAGATTTAGATGCTAAAATTAAGCAAGCAGAAAGCCAACTCGCCAGCACCATCCAAGCACGCGATAGCGATACAAAAAGCTCTGCGGGCGACAAGTACGAAACTTCTAGAGCCATGATGCAAATTGAACAAGCACAAAACGAACAACAACTGAGTAATTTAATTAGCTTAAAAGAAAATCTTAACTTAATAAAATTCCGAAACGCTTACGAGAAAGTAGAACTTGGCTCTTTGATTCTAAGTGATGCCGATCATTTCTTCTTAACTCAAGCCTTGGGAAGTTTTCAAATAGAGGGGCAAAAATTCCATTGTCTTTCTCTTGCTTCTCCCCTTGGACAAAAGCTACATCACAAAAAAATTGGAGAAGTAATTAATTTAGGGAATAAAAGTTTTACTATAAAGAATATTCTCTAAGCAGGTTTAGCGCTTCTTCACTTCTTTCATCAAAATCTCCAAAGCCTCATCGCTGCTGCTTATGATTTCATATCGCCCCTTCCCTGTTTCTGCAAGCAGCTCTAAACTAGCATTTTTTGAATAATCCTTTGCTTCATTAAATTGAAATACAGAAAGAGCAAAACCCTTCAAGGCTTGTTCTTGCACTAATTTTAGAATATTGGCTTTCACCCCAAATTCGCCATCCGTAACAATAATAACTCGGTTATTTCCCTTAGGCATAAAATGCTGTTTCGCTGTGGCATAGGCCAAAAGCAAGCCATTCTCGATGTCTGTGCCGCCACTAGAATGCAAAGTATCCAATACCGTTCTTACTTCTGCTTTATTGGCAACTCCTGCACCTCCTATTAAAAGATCCGCTTTGCCCGAGTAGGCAATTAAACTTATTCTATCTTCAGGTCGCATAATACCTAAAAGATGGATAATGCTCGACTTTAATAAAGGCAACTTACCGGTGAGTTTCATAGAAGCTGAAACATCCATCATAATGATTAGATTATTTGGTAAGGCCCCTTCTAGGGTAGTGAGGTCATTCGGGTCAAAAGGCTTTACCTTTTGCGGATTTTGAACACTGATACTATCTTTTTTAAGTACAGTTTCCTTCTTCTCTAAGCCCAAAACTTCCGTCTTCACCTTGTTTTGAGCCACTTCTTGTTGCGAAGCAGTTTTCACCTTAAAGAACATGGGTTCTTCGGTAAAATAAAGAAACTCACTTTTAGAAAAAGAAATTAACTCATTATAAGCACCTGAACAGCCGGCCTTTCCCTCAAAAACATTAAAGGCTAAAATGGCACTTTGCAATAAGCTTTGCACTTCTTCCTCCTCATAATTCGATTGTACATATTGTTCTCCCCAGTAGGCTATTTGATTTGCAGATTCTAGTATTTGATCGTGCTTTTCTTTTAGGGCAAGTTCATCTAAACTAAACTTTGCTACTCGTCGAAGGTCATTAAATTTTTCATCCTCCGCCGAGGCCACTATAGCAATATTTAATTGGTTCAAGTACGACTTCGCCTGAATTATATTATTCTCGCGAATCGACATGATTACATTCTTTGCTTGTCCAACTACATTTTTCAATCGATCTAGCTCTACAGGCAATTTTTCCTTTCCATAATTGATGGCACAGGATAGGGAAAAATCATAGCATAAATCTACCAATTCTTCGGCCATATTATCCAATTGATAAAAATTCGAAAGGTTTTGTTGGTAGAAAATCTCTTTGCTTAAGCTTCTTGAAATTTTCTCTGTTTGCTTGCAAAAAGAATCAAACAAAACCGTTTGCTTATACAGCTCTGCTAATGTTCTTTGATAATTAAATGCAGGATTGTTAGGAACAATCGACTTATCTTTTAACAAAGCTAAAATACTCGCTTCATTAAGCTGAGGTGAAAAAACAAAGCTCGGCGCACTCTTCATTCCTTGAGCGCTTTGGGCATACCAAGTATTCAAGCTTTCTTGATATTCCACCATTTTTTTAACATTCAAATTTAAATGCCAAATCAGTTTATTAGCCTCTTGACTATAAGCATTAATTAAAGCTCGCTCTGTAAGTTCATTTTGAGCACTTACCAAGAAGACTAAACAACTACTTGCAAAGAGTAAAACTACTCTACGAAACAAGCTTAATGTATCCATGATTTGTAATAATCGGGATCTTCTATACTAGCCGCAAATTCGGTTAGCTGTAAGGGTTTAAAGGTATCAACCATAACGGCTAATTCTTCTGTACCCTTTTTACCGATACTCTTTTCAACAGCTTCGCCATGCGGACCGTGAGGAATACCTATTGGATGTAAGCTAATCATCCCTTCTTTTACGTCGGTTCTACTCATGAAATTAGAACTCACGTAATACAATACTTCATCACTATCTACATTGCTGTGATTGTAGGGCGCAGGAATTGCTTGAGGATGATAATCGTAAAGCCTAGGCACAAAAGAACAAACCACAAAACCAGCAGTTGCAAAAGTTTGATGTACTGGAGGTGGCTGATGCACTCTACCCGTTATAGGCTCAAAATTATGTATAGAAAAAGTATAAGGATATAAATAACCATCCCAACCTATAGCGCCAAAAGGATGGTAAGCATAGGTATAAGGATATAAAACATCATCCTTTTTAATTTTCACGAGGAAGTCGCCCTCTTCGGTATGCGTTTTTAAATTAACCGGAGGATGAATATCTCTTTCATAAAATGGAGAATGCTCTAATAATTGTCCGAACTCATTTCTATATCGTTTCGGTGTAACATATGGACTTGTAGACTCCACTATAAACAAGCGATTATCTTCGTTGTGGAAATGCATTTGGTAAACCGTTCCACGAGGTATGATGATGTAATCTCCAGGTACAAAGGCCAATTCGCCATACAAACTGTACATCGTTCCACTACCCTTATGAACAAATATCATTTCGTCGGCAGTAGCATTTTTGTAGAAATAATCGGTCATAGATTTTCTTGGCGCTGCTAATGCAATTTGACAATCACTATTTAGCATGACCACTTTTCTACTTGCTAAAAAGTCATCTTCAGGTGCTACTTCAAAGCCAAAATACTTTCTGTGCTTTAAATGATCTTTATGCATCACTTTTGGCGCTAGAGAAACACCTTCGCCCACTTCTTTAACTGCAGTAGGAATATGCGTGTGATAAACCAAAGAGTAAACACTATCGAAGCCTATGGTTGAAATTAATTCTTCAGAATACAATTTACCATCTTCTCTCCTAAATTGTACGTGTCGCTTATCGGGAACCAAGCCAAGTTTATGATAACGTGCCATAAGATTAATTTTCAAAACAAAATTACAAAAAATTGAGCGTATCTACTAGTATTATTCTCGAAAGCAGAATTAATATCGGATATTTGTATAAAATTTTAAGCTATGAAAGCAGGTGATTATTTAACGGTTTTTTTAACCTTATTTGCCGTAATAGATATCTTGGGTTCCATCCCTGTTATCATTGATATTCGAGCGAAGCGTGGAGAAATTGAATCGGCGAAGGCCACCTTGTTTGCTGGGGTACTCATGATGTGCTTTTTATTTTTCGGTAAAGCCTTTCTCAAGATGTTAGGTATAGATGTTGGCAGCTTTGCTTTAGCTGGAAGTATCGTAATCTTCATTATCGGCTTAGAGATGATTTTAGGAGTCAATATTTTTAAGGCTGGAACTGAAGATAACAAAAACCATAGCATTATGCCCATTGCCTTTCCTTTAATTGCTGGAGCAGGAACACTTACCACCATACTTTCCTTGAAAGCCGAGTATAGCAACACCGTAATTTTTGTAGGCATCTTAGCCAACTTAATTGTAGTTTATTCCGTTCTAAAAATGACCAAGTTACTAGAAATGAAAATGGGACCGAGTACCCTCGAAATCTTTCGACGAATATTTGGAGTGATTCTCTTAGCCATTGCCATTAAGATTTTTAAAGCCAATGTAAATTTTGTGATTTAGATGAATATTCCCGCTAGATATGAGCAACGAGAGCTACATGCTTTAGACCAAGAAAAATGCAAGCAGCTGGTGGAAGAAAGTTTAAAGAAGCTTCCCTGGAAAGAAATAGGCTATCTAAAAGATGCCTATGATTATAAGACATTTGGAAGTATGTTGACCTATGGCGAAAGAATAAGAATCTATGTTGGCAAAACAGAAATCTTAGTAATTAGCGAGTGTTTGTTTCCTGCTCAATTCATAGATTTTGGTAAGAACAAAAAAAATGTAAAGTCATTTTTCGATATATTCGAGCAAGCCAAAGCCAATTAAGATGAAATTATTTAAGGTACCCCATCAGCTTCCGCACGATGTAAAGTTCGATATAAAAAGTATACATGAAGAATTGGCCAATATGATTTCTCATGGCATTGGCTGGTTGATGGCAATTATTGCAAGTCCTTTTCTTCTTTATCTTGCCTACCACAGTGACAAGGAATATGCCTTTATTAGTTGTGCGGTTTATGTCTTTAGTCTAATTATGGTCTATACTAGTAGCACCTTATACCACAGTGCTTACAAGCTAAGTTTAAGAAGAAAACTAAGAATTTTTGATCATATCAGTATCTACTTTTTAATCGCAGGAAGTTATACTCCCTTTTTGTTAATTTATCTTAGAACTAATGGCGGACTATTAGTTTTAAAGGTATTGTGGACTATGGTTTTAATCGGTGGCATTTTTAAACTCTTTTTCACGCACAAGTTTAAATTAGTTTCTACGTTGGCGTATATAGCCATGGGTTGGCTGATTATAATAATCATCAAACCCTTTCTACAAGTACTTCCAAATAATGTAATTGTTTGGATTAGCATCGGTGGGGCATTTTACTTATTTGGTACCATTTTCTATCTGTGGCGTAGCTTAAAACAAAACCATTTTATTTGGCACTTATTTGTTCTAGCTGGGTCGGTAAGTCACTTTGTTGCGGTTTATTACTGTTTAAAGTAATTCTGACAAATCTATGAATATTAAAGCTGGAGAAAAGCTTAGCTTGGTACTATGCTAGCCCTAATACGCTATATCTCTTTCTTTCTATTTTTAATCTCTAGCCTTCGAGCTCAAGAGCAGCTAGAATTTTATCTGCTAGAAAGCAACACGAAAAAGCCACTTCCTTATGCCTTACTAGTTGCAAAGAGCAAGGCTTTTATTTACTCAAGCGATGAGAACGGAAAGTTCCTTATAAAAAACAAATTCGACAAGGGCGACTTGGTAGCCATAAGTCATCTTGCTATAGAAGATATTGAGCTAGCTCTAGAGGAAATTGGAGATAGCCTTTTTGTTCCAGCAAAGGAATACCTTCTACCAGAGAGTTTTGTAGAAAATCAATCGGCATTAAGTATCATCAAAAAGAGCCTTGCTGCCATCCAAAAAAATTATGGAAGTGAGCCGAGCTACTTTAGCGGAGTATACCGACAAATTCATAAAGAAAATAAGCTTTATGTTCGCCTAATTGAAGCGCAAATAGCTATTTCTCAAGCAGCCACTGCGCCCAATGTAAAACAAAATCAAGAAGAAAAATTCTTTGTTTCGGCCTTAAGAAAATCCTTTAATTACGAACAAAATGGTGAGCAGCACGGAGATCATCTTGTCGATTTGTTTGCCTACAATCCTATTCAATACTTAGAAAAAGGCATTTTAAATCCAAGTGCTCTTCAAGCATATAACTGGGAAATTCTATCATCTGATCCTTATTTCTATGAAATTAGTTTTCAAAATAAAGTTTGGTCAGCAGCTAGCAATTTTACTGGGATTATCCGGATTAACAAAATGGATATGGCCATGGTAAGAATTGAAATTCATGAAAATCCAAATCCCTCTGCCTATCCCAAACTCCAATCGAACTGGAGCTTGATTAATTCTAGCTACCTCCTCGAATATTTCAAGGTGGATAGTAGCTATAACTTAAGCTCTACGCGATTAAGCTATGCGCATCATGTACGAGCAAACGACTTTGACGATAGGCTCTATCTAATAGAAGAAGATTTTAGTTTTACTACGAAGAGTCTTGTATCTAGAACTGAAAATCAAGCATTTAGTTGTCATAGTAATTTGTACTCTTTAAACATAGAATATCAGCCAGAGCAATGGGAATCTTTCCAACTAGAAGAAAATTTAGAGAAGGATCTTGGACAGTTTGTAAGTTTAGAACAACAATTTTTAGCGGATAAATAAGGCTTGTCATCCTTAGTAATTTTTTTTTAATCGTAAACTTTAGTGGTAGTAAAAATTGATTAATTTTTCTTTATATTTAAGCATTAATCCACCTTAAAATTTACTTAATGAAAACAAAACTACTTTTACTTTCTTTGCTCTTTACTTCCTTTGGGATTAGCTTAAGAGCTCAATGTACCCCAAATGCAAGTCCCTGTACAGGAGGTGCAGCCGTTGCGCCATTTGGTGGATTGTGCGACACGGTAATTCCCCCTGCGGTAGTAGGAACTCCTTATCTCGGAGTGCTTCAATTTTATATTTCAGGAATTTGTTTTGATCCAACAGTATTAGGAGTATCGGTTCCAATTCCGGGAGTAACAGCAAGAATTTCTGCTATTAATTCTATCGGCTTCTCTCAATTGCCAAATGGAATAAGCAGCGGAACCGACCAAGCTTCGTATAACATTCCTTTCAATGCTACTAGGATGGGCTGTGGTTATTTTGCCGGAACGCCAACGCAAGCTGGAGTATTTGGTGCACAAGTTGCTATTTCAGGCTCCTATACCACGGCAAACTGCTATTTCTTTACAACGAGTGGAACAGAAACCATAAATTATACCATTGATTTTACGGTGCTTCCGAATGCCAATTTTTCTGGTTTAGCGGCAAGCTATTGCACTTCTAATGCGGCGGTTACTTTAAATCCTACGGGCACCACTGGTGGAACTTTTAGTGGTCCTGGAGTAAGTGGCAATACCTTTAATCCAGCTCTAGCAGGGCCTGGAACCCACACGATTACTTATACGGTGAGTGCTCAACAAGGTGCTGCAGTTGCGCCTGCTACCAATAGTAGTTCTCAGCAAGTTGTGGTAAATGCAGCTAGCACTTATTACGCAGATACCGATAACGACAATTTTGGTGATCCTACGAATAGTATAGTTGTATGTTCGGGTACAGCACCTACAGGTTATGTGGCTAACAACCTAGATTGCAATGATGGAAATTCAAATATCAATCCAAATGGAACAGAAATTTGCGATAATATAGATAACAATTGTAATGCACAAATCGACGAAAATTTAACTTTGTTCACTTACTATAGAGATTTTGATAATGATGGTTTTGGAGATGCTAACACTAGCATTGAAATTTGTTTAAGCAGTGCACCAGCGGGCTATACTGTAGATAGTACAGATTGTAATGATGCTTTATCGAGCATTAATCCAAATGCTACGGATATACCAGGTAACGGTATCGACGAAGATTGTGATGGTTCTGATGCTACTCTTGTGGTAGATAATGATAACGACAACTATGATAATACGGTAGATTGTAACGATAACAATCCTGCCATAAATCCGGGTGCAACAGAAGTTTGCGATGGTGTAGACAATAACTGCGATGGAAATATAGACGAGGGCTTAACGCAATTTACCTACTATATCGATAACGATAACGACGGCTATGGAAGTCCAAGTAGTTCTATTAGTTCTTGTGCAAGTGTTGCACCTGCGGGTTATAGTGCTAATAGTTTGGATTGTAACGATAACAATATGAATATTCATCCAAATGCTGCAGAAGTATGTGATGGAATAGATAATGATTGTGATGGTTTTGTAGACAATGGGTTGCCTCTAAACAGCTATTATTTAGATGCAGATTTTGATGGTTTTGGTAGTCCAGATTCTTCTATAAACGTGTGTAATGCAACAGCACCTGCAGGATATTCAGTGAACAGCTTAGATTGCAATGATGGCGATATAAATATCCATCCAAATGCCACGGAGATTTGTGATGGCATAGACAATAATTGTGATGGTTCGATCGATGAAGGATTAAGTATATTTAGCTACTATAGAGATGTAGATAATGATGGTTATGGCGATGCCAACGAGGAGTTGCAAACTTGTGCAACGGTTGCACCTATGGGTTATGTTAGTAATGCTCTAGATTGCAATGATGGCAATGGAAATATTAATCCAGCTGCACTTGAAGTTTGTGATGGCGTTGATAATGATTGCGATGGTCTGGTAGACGATAGCTTAGTAGTAAATACTTTTTACGAAGATGTGGATGGAGATGGATTTGGAGCAATAAATGGTAACACGATTAGTTCTTGTTCAAGTAATCCACCAGCAGGTTACTCTACTACAGCCGATGATTGCGACGACAATAACGACGGCGTTTACCCGGGTGCGATAGAAATTGAAGATGATGGTATCGATCAAGATTGTAATCCTGCAACAGGAATTAAGAGCAAGGGCATGATCGATATGTTGGTGTTCCCTAATCCGAGTACGGGTATGGTTCGAGTAGAATTAGAAAATGCTAGAGAATTCAATTTAAGTCTTATCCGTATGGATGGACAAGTAATTAGCTTAGAAATTACTAAAGAACAAAACACCATTTATTTCGACATTAGCGAACTAAGCAAAGGAATTTACTTACTAAAAGTGGAAGATAGCAAAGGCAATTTTGCTATAGAGCACTTAGCTAAAGAGTAGAATTCTTAACTACAATTTTAGCAAAAGCCCCTCTTGGAGGGGCTTTTGTTTTTTCTAGATTTTACTAATTCATTTTCTATGTTTAATAGGGTAAATACATATCTACCAATAATTGCATACCTGTAGTTGCTTTCTCCTTAAGTACTAAAAGGTTAATGCCTTCCTCTACTTCAGGGTTGGGATCTATATAAACGGTTTGTACATCATAAGGAACAGTTAACAATAAAGATGCCGCTGGCTGTACCATCATAGTAGTTCCAATTATTATAAACAAATCGGCTGATTGCACAATAGATATCGCTTTTTCGATACCACTTACAGCTTCACCAAACCAAACTACATAAGGTCGCAACTGACTACCATCTGTTGCCTTATCGCCTAATTTAATATCTTCATTGCAATCATAAACTAAAAGTTCATCTAAAGAACTTCTACATTTCCGTAGTTCTCCATGCAGATGCAAAATATTGCTAGAACCTGCACGCTCATGCAAATCATCCACATTCTGTGTTATAACACTTACCTTATACTTTTTTTCTAATTGGGCGATTAAGCTGTGAGCTAAATTAGGCTTTACGGTATCCAATTGATTTCTACGTTCATTATAAAAATTTAAAACTATTTCAGGATTAGTCTCAAAAGCTTTAAGACTAGCTACCTCGTCAAGTTTGTAGTTGTTCCATAAACCGTTGGCATCTCTAAATGTAGACAATCCGCTTTCTTTGCTGATACCAGCTCCAGTGAAAAATACAATATGGTGTTTTGGATTCATAAGAATAGAATTTAATTTGTTCAACGTGATATTGCTTTACTTGTTGTATTTTTCCACAAGCTTTAGTACGTTTCATTATTATAATAGCTGAATTAAAAGATGAATTCCTTAGACTATCATTCGTTTAAATCCTTCACTATAAACTTGGGGGGATTTCGCTGTTTTTTCTTCTCTAGACTGTTTACTCATTTCTTTTTAGTTTGAGTCAACTTTTTCTAGGACAAGACATTCCATTAATCCTTTCAGCGACTGCATTTTCGTAAGGGTCGGAGTTCTCTGTCATGCTAATCTCGATATGATTAGATTTTAATAGGTCAGTGTATTCTTTACTACAATACTGTAAACCTCTATCTGAATGATGGATTAACTTTTCAGTATAAATCCTTTTATCTAGTGCTTTTTCTAAAGCTTTGGTAGTTTCTATAGTCATCATATTATTTGCTAATTGATATCCCATGATTTTTTTAGAATAGGCATCTGTTATTAAGTGTAGATAATAGTGTTTCTTTTTTACTTGTAGGTATGTAATATCCGCAACCCATACTTGTTCTGGACGTATTATTTCTAGGTCTTTAATTTGGTTAGGATACTTCCGCATCCAATGTTTTGAATTCGTTGTTTTATGATATTTCTTCCTTTTATAAGCAAGTAAATTTTCATCACGTAAAAAATCAAATAACTTATCCCTACCAACTTTCACCCCTTGAGCTTTCAACTTCTTTGAGATGATATGGTGTATCTTTCTGCCGCCACATTTCGGAAGCTGATGCTTTACTGCTAACACTAATGATTTAAGCTCTTTTTTGTGGCTAATATTGGTTTTAGTGGATGTTCTCTTATAGTAGGCTTGCTTACTATAGCCAAACAGTCTGCTTAAGTGAGGTACACTCAAGTTGCTTCCCTTTGCTATTTCTTGGACTGCTTGGCGCCAGACTTTTTTACAATCTTAATGTTTAATTCTCGTTCAGCAATAGAGATAAATTGCTTGTAGGCTTGAAGTTCTGCTTCTTTTAGTGCTAATTGCTTTTCTAGCTCCTTTTCTCTACTTCGAATAGATTGTTCTAGCTCTTTCTCTCTTCGTTTTTGGATATCTTTCAATGGTCTTCCTTTTGATGTATAGGTAGGATGATCAAATTTACCATATTTTTTTAACCATCTTGGTATACAAGAGTTTCCTGAAATACCATATTTGCGTTTTAACCCTGCTTTACTTGATTTCCCCGATTCATACTCCGAGACTATCATTCGTTTAAATCCTTCACTATAAACTTGGGGGGATTTCGCTGTTTTTTCTTCTCTAGACTGTTTACTCATTTCTTTTTAGTTTGAGTCAACTTTTTCTAGGACAAGACACAAAAACAAAAAACCCTCGATATAAATACCGAGGGTTTTTTCACTTAATTATAATAAAAATATTTAGGCTTCCATTTCAGTACTCACCTTCACTTGCATATTCTCGTAGTCGTCTTTAGAACCTACGATTAATGAATTGAATTGTTTAAGTCCTGTACCTGCTGGTATTTTATGCCCTACAATAACATTTTCTTTCAAACCTTCTAAGTAATCGCGTTTAGCTTCAATAGATGCTGTGCTTAATACTTTGGTAGTTTCTTGGAAAGAAGCTGCAGAAATCCAACTATAAGTGCTTAAAGAAGACTTTGTGATACCTTGAAGTAAAGGCGTTGCTGTTGCTGGAACAGCATCTCTAAACTCTGCCACTTTCTTATCATTTCTCTTCAAGTTAGAATTTTCTTCTCTTACCTTTCTTAAAGAAACAATTTGTCCAGCTCTAAGAATTTCTGAGTCACCTGCGTCAACGATAACCTTCTTATCATAGATTTTATCGTTTTCCATCATAAACTCTATCTTCTCAACGTTCTCACCTTCTAATAAGCTAGTATCTCCTTGCTCAACAATAGATACCTTGCTCATCATTTGACGAACGATTACTTCGATATGCTTATCATTGATTTTGATACCTTGCATACGGTAAACCTCTTGAACTTCATTAACAAGATATTCTTGAACTGCAGTTGGACCTTTGATATTTAAGATATCTAAAGGAGTTATTGCACCATCAGAAAGAGGCATACCCGCTTTAACGTAATCATTATCTTGAACTAGAATGTGATTCGATAATTTGATAAGGTATTTCTTCTTGATTCCTTCTTTAGATTCGATGATAACCTCTTGGTTTCCTCTTTTAATTCCACCAAAAGATACTACACCATCAATTTCAGAAACTACAGCTGGATTAGAAGGGTTTCTAGCCTCGAATAATTCCGTTACTCGTGGAAGACCACCCGTAATATCCTTTAATTTTCCTAATTGACGAGGAATCTTCGCAATTACTTTACCTGCGCTAATTTTCTCTCCATCTTGAATAGAAATGTGTGCACCCACTGGTAAGTTGTAATTCATTGGCTCTACATTACCACCTGCAACGATTTGAACCGAAGGAATTTTCTTCTTATCCTTAGTTTGGATAATTACCTTTTCCTTATAACCAGTTTGCTCATCCATTTCTTCTTTAGCAGTAATATTGTTGATAATGTTTACAAACTCCACTTTACCACTAACTGTAGAAATAATAACGTTGTTAAATGGATCCCATTTACAAATTAAATCGCCTTTTTTAACTTCTTGTCCTTCGGCAACCATTAAGATTGCACCATAAGGAATGTGGTTGTTGGCCATTAATTTTGTAGATCCTTTTTTATGAACTCCAATTTCTCCAGTTCTACCGATAACGATATGTTCTTTCTCGCCATCTTCATTTAGGTATTCTACTGTTCTGATACCATCAAATTTAACTACACCGTCGAATTTGGCATTAATTTGAGATTCTGTTGCAGAAGTAGCTGCAATACCACCCACGTGGAAGGTACGTAGTGTAAGCTGTGTACCTGGCTCACCAATAGATTGAGCAGCAATAATACCAACGGCATCTCCTGTTTCTGCAATTCTATTTGTAGCTAAGTTTCTACCATAACATTTAACACAAACACCTTTGATAGACTCGCAAGTTAGTACTGATCTAATTTCAACACTTTCAATTCCAGCAGCGGTTACCGCTTGCGCTAAAGAACGAGTAATTGCTTGTCCGGCTTTTAAGATCAGCTCATCTGTTTCCGGATTGTAAACATCTTGCAAGCTCGTTCTACCTATGATTCTTTCTTCTAAAGATTCTACAATCTCATCATTGTCTTTTAAATCGAAGGTTTCAATTCCTCTTAATGTACCGCAATCCTCTTCAGAAATTACTACATCTTGAGCAACATCCACTAAACGTCTTGTAAGATAACCCGCATCGGCTGTTTTAAGAGCCGTATCCGCCAAACCTTTACGAGCACCGTGAGTAGAAATAAAATACTCTAATACCGATAAACCTTCTTTAAAGTTAGCTAAGATTGGGTTTTCAATTACGTCACCACCTTCGCTAGCACCAGATTTTCTCGGCTTAGCCATCAATCCTCTTAATCCACCTAACTGCTTAATTTGTTGCTTAGAACCCCTTGCACCACTATCCAACATCATATAGATAGAGTTGAATCCTTGTTTGTGGTTTGCTAATTGGTTCATCAAAGTGGAAGTAAGTCTATTATCTGCTCTTGTCCAAATATCAATTACTTGGTTGTAACGCTCACGGTCCGTAATGAATCCCATGGAATATTTATCCATAACATCATCTACATCTACTTGCGCTTTTTCAACGATACTTACTTTTTCTTCAGGGATAATAACATCACCTAAGTTGAAAGATAAACCACCTTTGAAAGCAGATTTAAATCCTATTTCTTTAATAGCATCTAAGAATTTAACCGTAGTTGGCACATTGGTCAACTCAATAATTTCTCCGATAATATCTTTAAGAGCTCTCTTCGTAAGAAGTTTATTGATAAAGCCTACGTTTTCTGGAACAACTTGGTTGAACATAATTCTACCAACAGTTGTCTCGATAAGAGCATTCTTTATTTGTCCGTTCTCACGAACTCTAGTTTTAACTTTTACCCAAGCATGCAATTCTACTTTACCTTCATTGTAAGCAATGATAGCCTCTTCTGCAGAATAGAAAGCAGTGCCTTCGCCTTTAACCTTAATCTCTGGAGTTGATCTTCTTACATTAGTAAAGTAATAAAGACCAAGAACCATGTCTTGAGAAGGAAGTGTAATAGGCGTACCATTTTGAGGGTTCAAAATGTTGTGTGAAGATAACATCAACATTTGCGCCTCTAAAATTGCGGCATTACTTAAAGGAACGTGAACCGCCATCTGGTCACCGTCGAAATCCGCGTTAAAAGAAGTACACACTAAAGGGTGTAATTGAATTGCCTTTCCTTCAATTAACTTTGGTAAGAAAGCTTGAATAGAAAGACGGTGTAATGTAGGGGCACGGTTTAATAAAACTGGGTGACCTTTCAATATATTTTCTAAGATATCCCAAATAACAGGCTCTTTCTTATCTACCAATTTCTTAGCAGACTTAACTGTTTTTACAATACCTCTTTCAATTAATTTTCTAATAACAAAAGGCTTGAATAGCTCGGCAGCCATATCTTTAGGAATACCACATTCGTGCAACTTCAAGGTTGGTCCAACTACAATTACAGAACGACCGGAGTAATCAACCCTTTTACCTAATAAGTTCTGACGGAAACGACCTTGCTTACCTTTAAGCACATCACTTAAAGATTTAAGTGCACGTCCACCTTCTGCCTTTACTGCATTAGATTTTCTTGAGTTATCAAATAAAGAATCTACCGCTTCTTGAAGCATACGTTTTTCATTACGTAAGATTACTTCTGGAGCTTTAATTTCTATCAGACGCTTTAAACGATTGTTTCTAATAATTACTCTACGGTATAAATCATTCAAATCAGAACTAGCAAAACGACCACCATCCAAAGGAACTAGTGGACGTAATTCTGGTGGAATAACTGGCAAATAATCAATACACATCCATTCCGGACGATTTTCTATATGCTCGTTACCTGCTCTGAAAGCCTCCACCACTTTTAGTCTTTTTAAAGCTTCTGCTTTTCTTTGACGAGAAGTTTCGTTAGCTGCTTGCGTTCTTAACTCATAAGATAACTCATCCAAATCGATTCTAGCCAATAATTCTTTAACGGCTTCTGCTCCCATTAGAGCAATAAATTTATTTGGATCGTCATTGCTTAAGTGGGCATTGTTCTTATAATCTTCATGAGAAAGTATTGCTAAATACTCTTCTTCCGTTATAAGATCCATTTTCTCCAATTTCAAAGTTTCTTCCTCATCTTTTTCATTAAGGATAGTAACTCCGTTGGCAGCAATACCAGCTTGAATTACACAATATCTTTCGTAATAAACGATAGACTCTAGAGTTTTAGAAGAAACACCCAATAAATATCCAATTTTATTAGGTAGCGATTTAAAGTACCAAATATGAACAACAGGAACTACCAACTTGATATGTCCCATTCTTTCTCTTCTTACCTTCTTCTCAGTAACTTCAACACCACATCTATCGCACACGATACCTTTATAACGAATACGCTTGTATTTTCCGCAATAGCATTCAAAATCCTTTGTTGGACCAAAAATTCTTTCGCAGAACAAACCATCCATTTCCGGCTTGTATGTTCTATAATTAATTGTTTCCGGCTTTTTAACCTCACCAAATGATCTTTCTAAAATAGAATCTGGTGAAGAAAGACAAATGGTAATTTGCTTAAAATCCGCTCTTGCTATTCTTTCCTTTTTTAAAGGCATTTTTAACCTCCTAGTAGTTATATGCTAATTAATTAATCAAATTTTAAATCTAGAGCTAAACCTCTTAACTCATGAATCAATACGTTGAATGATTCTGGGATATTCGGTTCTGGCAAACTTTCCCCTTTAACGATAGCCTCATAAGATTTTGCTCTACCAATGATATCATCCGATTTCACGGTTAACAACTCTCTTAAGATATTGGCTGCGCCAAAGGCCTCTAGAGCCCAAACCTCCATCTCTCCAAAACGCTGACCACCAAATTGTGCTTTACCACCCAAAGGTTGTTGCGTAATTAAAGAGTAAGGACCAGTAGAACGTGCATGCATCTTATCGTCGATCATGTGACTCAATTTCAACATGTAGATAACCCCTACTGTTGTAGTTTGATCGAAACGCTCTCCTGTTTCTCCATCGTATAAGTAAGTTTGACCTAGTTCAGGCAAGCCTGCTTTTTCCACTTCCGCTTGAATTTCTGCAACTGAAGCTCCATCGAAAATTGGTGTAGCATATTTGTTACCTAACTTCTTACCTGCCCAACCTAGAACCGTTTCATAAATTTGTCCAAGGTTCATACGAGAAGGTACACCTAATGGATTAAGAACAATATCTACAGGAGTTCCATCTTCTAAGAAAGGCATGTCTTCTTCACGTACAATTCTAGAAACAATACCTTTGTTTCCGTGACGACCAGCCATCTTATCCCCTACTTTCAGCTTACGTTTCTGAGCTACATAAACTTTAGCCAATTTCAATACACCAGTTGGCAATTCATCTCCAATAGTAAGATTGAATTTCTCTCTTCTTAATCTACCAGCTTCTTCGTTTACTTTGATGTCGAAATTATGCAACATTCTCTTGATTGCTTCATTAGTTTCGTCGCTGCTTGTCCAATTACTTGGATTAACCATTTTGAAATCTAATTCATTCAAGTTCTTTTGCGTAAATTTCGTGCCTTTTGGTAATACTTCTTCGTTGTAGTGATTAATAACTCCAGCTGAAGTTTTACCACCAATAAGCTTGTATAATTTGTCTACTAAAACACTTCTTAGTTCAGATTCCTTCTTGCTATAATCAGCTTCCAATTTCTCGATAACTAATTTTTCCTTAGCCTTAGAATTCTTATCTTTTTTAGCTCTAGCAAACAAGTTGCTATACATAACCGTACCTTTAGAAGAAGGAGAAGCTTTTAAAGAAGCATCTTTAACATCTCCAGCCTTATCTCCAAAGATAGCTCTTAGTAACTTTTCTTCTGGAGTAGGATCAGTTTCCCCTTTTGGAGTGATTTTACCGATGATAATGTCGCCTTCTTTAATCGTAGCACCAACTCGAATAATACCGTTCTCATCTAAATCTTTGGTTGCTTCTTCACTAACGTTAGGAATATCCGCAGTTAATTCTTCTTCACCTAATTTAGTATCTCTTACTTCTAGCTCGTATTCTGTAATGTGAATAGAAGTAAACACATCTTCTTTTACTACTCGCTCAGAGATTACGATCGCATCCTCAAAGTTATATCCTTTCCAAGGCATGAAGGCAACCATTAAGTTTCTACCTAATGCCAATTCTGCACCTTGCGTAGCAAAACCTTCACAAAGAATTTGACCTTTAGTAACTCGATCCCCTTTTCTAACGATAGGTTTCAAATTGATACATGTTCCTTGGTTAGTTCTTCTAAATTTAGAAAGCTTATAGGTCTTCTTATCATCATTGAAACTAACTAATCTTTCGTCGTCTGTTCTATCGTAGCGAACTACAATTTCTGTAGCGTCAACATACTCGATAACTCCTTCACCTTCTGCATTGATTAAGTTCATAGAATCGGTAGCAACCTTTCCTTCGATACCGGTTCCAACAATTGGAGACTCTGGTCGCATTAAAGGAACTGCCTGACGTTGCATGTTAGATCCCATTAAGGCACGGTTTGCATCATCGTGCTCTAAGAATGGAATTAAAGAAGCAGAAACCCCAACGATTTGGTTAGGTGCTACATCCATATATTCTACCTCGTTAGGAGCTAAAATAGGGAAATCACCTTGGTGTCTAGATTTCACTCTATCATTCAAGAAAGTTCCATCTTCTTTTAATTGAGCATTTGCCTGAGCAATTTTCTTGTTATCTTCTTCAGAAGCCGTTAAGTAGATATGATCTTTTAAATCTACTTTACCTGAAGCAACTTTGTGATAAGGTGTTTCGATGAATCCCATGTAAGAGATTTTAGCGTGAACACACAAAGTGGAGATCAAACCAATGTTTGGACCTTCTGGAGTTTCAATAGTACATAAACGACCATAATGAGAATAGTGAACGTCACGTACTTCGAAACCAGCTCTTTCTCTAGATAGACCTCCAGGACCTAAAGCTGAAATTCTTCTTTTATTAGTAATCTCCGCTAAAGGATTTGTTTGATCCAAGAATTGAGAAAGTTGACTAGTACCAAAGAAAGAATTAATTACAGAAGATAAAGTTCTTGCATTAATCAAGTCCATTGGAGTGAAAACTTCGTTATCTCTTACGTTCATTCTTTCGCGAATCGTACGAGCCATTCTAGCTAAACCAACACCAAATTGAGCATATAATTGCTCTCCAACGGTTCTTACACGTCTGTTACTTAAATGATCAATATCGTCTATCTCTGCTTTTTGGTTACTTAAATTTACCAAGTACTTAACGATAGCAATAATATCATCCTTAGTTAAAACTTTAATTTCTACAGGAATATCCAACTTCAACTTTCTGTTGATTTTGTATCTTCCTACATCTCCCAAATCATATCTCTTATCAGAGAAAAATAATTTATCTATAATACCACGAGCTGTTTCATTATCTGGTGGATCTGTACCTCTTAACTGACGATAAATATGGGCAAGTGCCTCTGGCTCCGAGTTAGAAGTATCCTTTTGCAAGGTGTTATAGATGATGGCAAAATCGGCAGAAGTTTCTTCTTTTTGAAGAATAATAGATTCAATTCCGTTTTCAAGAATTAAATCTAGGTTGGCTTCATCAATGATCACATCACGTTCTAGTACGATCTCATTTCTCTCAATAGAAACCACTTCACCAGTGTCTTCATCCACGAAATCTTCTATCCATGTTTTTAAAACACGAGCAGCTAACTTTCTTCCAACTACTTTTTTGTGGTTGGCTTTTTTAGCTAGACTAACCTCATCAGCAAGGTCAAATATTTTTAAAATTTCTTTATCATTATCGTAACCGATAGCTCTTAAGAGCATGGTTACAGGGAATTTTTTCTTTCTATCGATGTAGGCATACATCACATTATTAATGTCTGTAGCAAACTCCATCCAAGCACCCTTAAACGGAATTACTCTTGCAGAGTAAATTCTAGTTCCATTTGGGTGATAACTTTGAGCGAAGAAAACTCCAGGAGAACGATGTAATTGAGAAACAATTACTCTTTCTGCACCATTAATAATAAAAGTACCCTTAGGGGTCATGTAAGGAATGTTTCCTAAGAAAACATCTTGAACTATTGTTTGGAAATCAATATGTTCCTCATCATTACAAGACAATCTCAACTTAGCTTTCAAAGGAACGCTATAAGTCAAACCTCTTTCACCACATTCTTCTATCGAATATCTCGGAGGATCCACAAAATAGTCTAGAAACTCTAAAACGAAGATGTTTCTCGCGTCAGAAATTGGAAAATTTTCTTGAAATACGCGAAAGATACCTTCGTTAGCTCTATTTTCTGGGGTAGTTTCTAATTGCAAAAATTCTTGAAAAGAAGCTACCTGTATGTCTAATAAGTTTGGAGATTTAACATTTAAGTTAATTGAGCCAAAATTAATTCTTTTAGGTGAGGCAGTTATTTTACCAGCCATTAAAATATTAGTTTAGGTTTAAAATAGGTTAAGGCTTGTCCCATTTCGGGACAAGCCTTTAAAAAAAATTCAAAAGAATTTACTTGATTTCTACGTCAGCACCAGCTTCTTCAAGCTTCGCTTTGATAGACTCAGCCTCTTCTTTAGAAACTGCTTCTTTTACTGGTTTTGGCGCACCATCCACTAAATCCTTAGCTTCTTTCAATCCTAAACCTGTAATGTCTTTTACAATTTTAACTACGTTTAATTTTTGACCACCAGCAGCGTTCAAAATTACATTAAACTCAGTTTGAGCAGCAGCTTCTTCTCCACCACCAGCAACTGGTCCAGCAGCAACAGCAACAGCTGCAGCAGCAGGCTCAATACCGTACTGATCTTTTAAAATGTCTGCTAATTCTTTTACTTCTTTTACAGTTAGATTTACTAATTGTTCTGCTAAATCGCTAATATTTGCCATTTTTATAAATGTTTAATTGTGTTTAAAATTTGATTATTACTCTTTTTCTGATAAGGTTTGTAAGATACCAGCAATCGTGTTTCCGCCAGAAGAAAGTGCTGAAATAACGTTTGTTACAGGAGACTGTAATAAACCGATTACTTCACCAAGAAGTTCTTCTTTAGACTTCAAGCTAGCTAATTCTTTAATTTTATCATCTCCTATAAAGAAGCTTCCATCGATATATGCACCTTTAAGAATAGGGCGATCGTTAGACTCTCTAAACTCCTTTAAAACTTTAGCAGAAAGACTCATTTCTTCTGCATACATTAAGGAAGTTGGACCTGATAAAAGTTCGTACAAACCTTCAAAATCTTGCTCGCTTGCTTGTAAAGCTTTTTTCAATAAAGTGTTTTTAACCACTTTAAATTGAACGCCTTTTTCATGACATAATCTTCTAAACTTGTTGATTTTAGCAACATCTAGAGTAGAAGAATCTGTTAAATAAAAGCTACTTAAACCTGCAATGCGTTCTGTTAGACTTTGAAGCTCAATGTTTTTTTCTTCTCTTGTCATAATTAATTTGCACTTATAGATTTAGAATCTACCGGAATACCCGGACTCATTGTACTTGCCATCGAAACGCTCTTGAAGTAAACTCCTTTTGCAGATGATGGTTTCATTCTAGATAGCGTAGCTATCAATTCTTGGGCGTTTTCTTTTAATTGCTCACTAGTAAAAGAAATTCGTCCTATGGAAGCGTGTATAATTCCAAACTTGTCAATTTTAAACGCAATTTTACCCTTTTTCACCTCGGTAATTGCTTTTGCCAAGTCTGTCGTAACTGTACCTGATTTAGGGTTTGGCATTAAGTTTCTTGGACCTAATACTCTACCTAATTTTGCAATTTTTGGCATAACACTTGGCGTTGCAATAATAACGTCCATGTCTGTCCAACCTTGCTCAACTTTTGTAATAAACTCATCTAAGCCTACAAAGTCAGCACCAGCCGATTTTGCTTCTTCCTCTTGATCTGCAGTACAGAAAACTAAAACTGATTTAGTTTTACCTGTACCATGCGGTAAGCTAGCAGTTCCTCTAATAGCTTGGTCAGCTTTACGAGGATCCACACCTAACTTAACGTGAATATCAACAGAAGCATCAAATTTAGCCGTGTTAACTTCTTTCACTAATGCAGAAGCTTCTAATAAAGTATAGACTTTTTCTCTGTCTACCTTAGCATTGGCTTCCACTCTTTTTTTTGCAATCTTTGCCATTTTATACAATTTTGGAGGTACAACGTTGGATTAAGAACCAACTCCCTCAGTTAAAAATTTAATTTTGTGTCCAAGGAGCCTTACCAGTAACGGTAATACCCATACTTCTCGCTGTACCAGCAACCATTTTCATAGCCGACTCTAAAGAGAAGGCATTCAAATCTGCCATTTTAATTTCAGCGATAGCCTTAACTTGATCCCAGCTTACTTTACCCACCTTACGTCTATTTGGCTCAGCTGAACCAGATTTTAACTTAGTAGCTTCCAATAATAAGATTGGAGCTGGAGGTGTTTTAATAATGAAACTGAAAGACTTATCTTTAAAAACAGTAATTTCAACAGGTAAAACTTGACCTGGCTTATCTTGCGTTCTAGCATTAAATGCTTTGCAAAATTCCATAATGTTTACCCCTTTCGAACCTAATGCAGGTCCAACTGGAGGTGCAGGGTTTGCTTGTCCGCCCTTAACTTGTAGCTTTATAAAGCCATCGATTTCTTTTGCCATTTTATGATACTTTTTCTACTTGTACAAAATTAACCTCTACAGGTGTTCTTCTACCAAATATTTTTACAATTACTTTTAATTTCTTCTTCTCGTCATAGATTTCTTCGATAGAACCTAAGAAATCGTTAAATGGTCCATCCACAATTTTAACCGTTTCGTTAATCAAGAATGGTTCATTCAAAGTTTCATCTGCATCGTCTAGATCATCTACTTTACCTAACAACTTGAATACTTCAGATTGACGAATTGGTTCAGGACGTTTGCCACCTAAAAAATTAATAACATTCGTAGTTCCTGAAATATGCTGAACAATTTCTCCTTTGAACTTACTGTCAATAGCTTCTATGTAGATATAACCTGGAAATAAATTTCTTTCCTTTATAACTTTTTTGCCATTTCTGATTTTATATACTTTTTCGGTAGGAACTAAAATCTGTGTTACCACAGAATCATAGCCCATTCTAGCAAGATCCAAATCAAGATATTCTTTGATTTTTCTTTCTTTGCCACTAACGACCCTTAGTACATACCATTTCTTCTCGTCTTGCATCACTTTAGTCATTCTTATCGTAGAAGGTTATAAATTAATTCAGTTACATTTTTTGAAGCTAAATCCATAGCCAAAACAACTAAACCGATGATAGCAGAGGCCACAAAAACAATGATTCCACTACTTTGCAATTCAGACCAAGTGGGCCAAGTTACCTTGTGCATCAATTCCTGATAAGCACCTTCGATATATGTTTTTAAACTCTCCATTTATTTCTACTTTGCACGGGAGGTAAGATTCGAACTCACGACCTTTGGTTTTGGAGACCACTGCTCTACCGACTGAGCTACACCCGTTTGTTAAAATAGATTAAGCAGTCCCGAAAAATCAGGACTGCTTACAACTATTTCTAATGAAATTATTCTATAATTTCAGTTACTTGACCCGCACCTACAGTTCTACCACCTTCACGGATAGCGAAACGTAAACCTTTGTCCATAGCAACTGGATAGATTAATTCTACTGTTAAAGTAACGTTATCACCTGGCATTACCATTTCGATACCTTCTGGTAAAGTTACTTCACCTGTAACGTCTGTTGTTCTCATGTAGAACTGAGGACGATACTTGTTAAAGAATGGAGTATGACGTCCACCTTCTTCTTTGCTTAATACGTAAACTTCACATTTGAATTTAGTATGAGGCTTAATAGATCCTGGCTTAACAATTACCATTCCTCTCTTAATGTTATCTTTCTCAATACCTCTTAAAAGTAAACCAACGTTTTCACCTGCTTCACCTCTATCTAAGATTTTACGGAACATCTCCACACCTGTTACAGTAGAAGTCATTTTCTCCGCACCTAAACCTACGATTTCAACTGGATCACCAGAGTTAATTACACCTCTTTCAATTTTACCTGTTGCAACAGTACCTCTACCTGTAATAGAGAATACGTCCTCCACTGGTAATAAGAAAGGCATATCCACCGCTCTTTCAGGTAGTGGAACCCAGCTATCAACAGCATCCATTAATTGCTCAACAGCAGCAACACCATCAGCTTCACCATTTAAAGCTTTCAACGCTGAACCTAAAATTACTGGAGAATTATCACCATCAAATTCATAGAAGCTTAATAAGTCTCTAATTTCCATTTCACCTAATTCTAAGAATTCAGGATCGTCAACTAAGTCAACTTTGTTCATGAAAACTACAATTCTTGGAACACCTACTTGACGAGCTAATAAGATGTGCTCTCTAGTTTGAGGCATAGGACCATCTGTAGCAGCAACTACTAAGATAGCACCATCCATCTGAGCAGCACCAGTTACCATGTTCTTGATGTAATCCGCGTGACCAGGACAATCTACGTGAGCATAGTGTCTAGTTGCAGTTTCATACTCTACGTGAGCAGTATTAATTGTAATACCTCTTTCTTTTTCTTCAGGAGCACCATCAATAGAATCGTAGTCTTTCTTTTGCGCCATACCTTTAGAAGCAAGCACAGAAGTAATAGCTGCTGTCAAGGTAGTTTTACCATGATCAACGTGACCGATCGTTCCTACGTTAACGTGCGGCTTGGTTCTTTCGAATTTTTCTTTAGCCATTTTTTTTGATTTTTATTTTTATTTATAATTAAGTATCTCTTACTAATTTTTATGAGCCAATGATGGGAATTGAACCCATGGCCTCTTCCTTACCAAGGAAGTGCTCTACCCCTGAGCTACATTGGCTTGAGAGCAAAGCGAATCACTTCTTTAAGGAAGTAAAACGGTTTTACCTATGAGCGGGAGACGAGACTCGAACCCGCGACCCTCAGCTTGGAAGGCTGATGCTCTACCAACTGAGCTACTCCCGCTTAATAACTTGGTATGTTTACAATTTCCTTATTTCTATCAAAATTACAAACCTCAACAAATTCCGTGGGGAGAGCAGGATTCGAACCTGCGAAGAATTAACAGCAGATTTACAGTCTGCCCCATTTGGCCGCTCTGGAATCTCCCCATTATCCAATTAGAGCCGGTGGAGGGATTCGAACCCCCGACCAGCTGATTACAAATCAGCTGCTCTGGCCAACTGAGCTACACCGGCAATAAATAAATTTAATATGGAAAATTGATCAAAACAAAAGCTGTTCCCAGACTTTCATTTCTTTCAACACACCTATTTTTCAATGAACTAATCCGCATTGACCTCGCAAAACGGAGTGCAAAAATAGAGATAATTTTCAAATCTTAAAAACTTCTTTCAAAAATTATTTTATTTTTTTTGCATTTACTTCTATAGCTAGGTGTAATATCTTGAAAATCAGTAAGTTTCTTTGATTTTCTCTTTGTATTTCTTCAACTGTCTACGAAGAGATTCTACCGCTTCATCAGCAGCCTCTTCAAATGTCTTTGCAGTTTCAGCAGAAAACAAGGTAATCCCTGGTACATTTAATTTTATTTCGGCAGTTTTATCCTTTATCTGTTGATGATTCTCTAGTTTCATGTAAACATCAGCATCAATAATCTTATCGTAAAAGGTTTCCAATTTAGAAACTTTCTTTTCTATAAACTCTTTAAGTTGCTCAGAGGCTACAAAGCCCGACGGATGAAATTGAATGTTCATATATATACAGTTTTAATTTTTATGCTTTTGGATGCGCCAACTTGTGCACCTCTTTTAATCTCTCTATTGAATTGTGCGTATAAACTTGTGTAGCAGCCAAACTACTATGCCCAAGAAGCTCTTTGATAGCGTTTAAATCTGCTCCCCTATTTAGTAAATGGGTGGCAAAGGAATGACGGAGTATGTGTGGACTCTTTTTTTCAGTCGACCAGCAAGTACTCAGAATACCATCTATAATATTGTAAACCAATTTTGGATCCAATCTATTCGCTTTGGAATTAACAAACAAGTATTCGAAATCTTCTCTTTCAAAAAACTCATTTCTCAATTGAATATAGTGCTTTAATTTTAAAAATACTTCATCACCAACAGGAATTTTCCTTTCCTTCTTGCCCTTTCCTAGAACTTTAACACTTTTTGACATCGGATCAAAATTTTGACTCTTTAAGTGAATCAATTCCGACCTTCTCATGCCGGTCCAATAAAACAATTCAAATATTAGATAATTTCTTGCTAACAAGTAATTGTCACCCACCTTAAAACTCGCTATCAAAGCTTGCAATTCCTTCTCTTCTACAAAGTTAGGTGTTCGTAAAGGCAATTTCAATACGGCTAAATTCTTGGCAGGATTTTGATCCACCATAGCATTCAATTGAAGAAATTTAAAGAAAGATTTGACCGATGAAATTTTTCTATTTACAGATTTAGCTTCCAACTTAGCGTTCAATTCCATTAGCCATAAGCGCAAATCGCGCGACTTGCAATTTTGCCAATTCTTACTCAAAGAGCTTAGATACAACTCGCATTGCTCTATGTCTTTCTTATAGGCTAAAATCGTATTGGGCGAATAGCGCTTTTCATTCTTTAAATAAGATAAAAAGGAACTTAACATTAGTCTAAAGTTAGAAATAATTCCAAACAAAAGAAAACAAAAAAGGGGAAATGTAATGACATTTCCCCTTTTAAAATTTTGGAAGTAGAATACTAAATTAGTCCTTCTTCTCTTCTAATCTTATTGCTATAAGCTGCTTTGATTTTTTGCTCTCTCTTCAAAACTGAAGGCTTAGTAAATTGCTGACGTTTTCTCAATTCCTTGATAATTCCAGCTTTTTCGTATTTTTTCTTATACTTTCTAAGCGCCTTGTCTATAGAGTCGCTATCTCTTGCATCTATAATTAGCATATTAAATACCTCTTTTGTTTAATTTTAAAAAAATGAAGTGCGAATATAGATGTAAAATTTGAATTAACAAATTCTACAATCAAAAAACTTGACAAAATACTTAAGCTTTGAGCAATTCTCTAGAGATTACCAACTTCTGAATCTCTGAAGTTCCTTCTCCAATTACCATTAATCTCGCATCTCTTAAATACTTCTCTGCTGGGTATTCTTTGGTATAACCATTTCCACCCATAATCTGCATGGCTTCATTACCATTTTTCACTGCAATTTCTGAAGCATAGTACTTTGCAAACGCACCTTGCTTGGTAATGTTCAAACCCCTATTTTTCATATCCGCTGCTTGCATACATAAGAGTTCAGCAGCCTCGCATTCGGTAGCCATATCTGCCAATTTAAAAGCTATTGCCTGAAAATTGGAAATTGATTTGCCAAATTGTTCTCTTTCTTTTGCATAGGCAACAGCAGCTTCATAAGCGCCTTTTGCAACTCCCAAAGACAAGGCCGCAATAGAAATACGTCCTCCATCTAAAACTTTCATAGCTTGCTTAAAACCTGCGCCTTCCTGTCCAATTAAATTTTCTTCAGGCACCCTAACATTGTCGAAGTACAATTCGGCAGTTTCGCTCGCTCTTACACCCACCTTTTGCGTAATTTTGTTAGCACTTAAACCAGGCGTACCCTTCTCAATAATAAAGGCGGAAATTCCATTAGAATCTAGCAAATCACCCGTTCTAACTAAAATAACATAAACATCAGCACTTAAAGCGTGCGTAATCCACGTCTTCATTCCATTTATTACCCATTCTTTTCCTTCTTTCCTAGCAACACATTGCATACGCATCGCATCACTTCCTGTATTCGGCTCAGTAAGTCCCCATGCTCCAATATGCTCACCACTTGCTAGTTTAGGCAAGAATTTCATCTTTTGAGCTTCGTTTCCGTGTTGCAAAATATGCCCTGTACACAAGCTATTGTGAGCCGCTACAGACAATCCAAAACCTCCACAAACTTTTCCTAGCTCTGTTAATACCGTAACATATTCTAAGTAAGACATACCACTTCCGCCATACTCCGTAGGAACCAAAACTCCTAGAAGACCTAATTCACCCGCTTTTTTCAGAACATCCACAGGGAAATGCTCTTTTTCATCCCATTCATTTCGGAAAGGCAAAACTTCTTTCAAGGCAAAATTACGGGTCATGTCTTGAATCATTAATTGGTTTTCGGAAAGCTCAAAATTCATTAGTCTTTTTTTTATGTGGCAAAGTTAGTAAATCCTTAATCAAGTTTCAAAGAAACTAAGCTTTTAGCTTTACTAAAATGCCGAAGATTTGTCGAAAAAAAAGTATATTTAGGGCTTTGCTAATTAAAAAAACAACTAAATGAAGCATTTATTTAGTATTCTTCTCAGCATTCTTAGTATCTATTTTATTGAAGCACAGGTTCTAATTAACGAATATTCTGCTGCTAATTACAGCGATGTGGATTTTCAAACTGGACCTGGAACCGCTTACGAAGATTGGATAGAATTGTATAACACTTCGGCCGCTAGTGTAGACCTTAGTGGCTTTTATTTAAGTGATAGATTAAATGACCTTACCAAATATCAAATTCCTGGTGGTGTTAGTATTCCAGCAAATGGTCATTTACTTTTTTTAGCTTCTGGATTAAACAACTTTAGCTTCGGCTATAACAACACTAACTTTAAATTAACGCAGACCAAGGGAAACGAATATGTTATTTTAAGTAACCCATCTGGAGTTATAGTAGATAGTATTCACTTGAACTATCCCAATCAAGAAAATCATTCAAGAGGTAGAACAAGTGATGGGGCTTCTACTTGGGCAGTTTTTGATAATCCAAGCAATGGAGCCAGCAATACTGGAGCAAAAACGAAATATGCCAATCCAGTGCTCTTTAGCCTCAATCCTGGATTTTACTCTGGTGCTCAAAGTTTAAGCTTAAGCACTACAGAACCCAATAGCACCATACGATATACCACTAATGGAAGCGAGCCGACTGGAGCATCTACTGCTTATTCTGGACCAATAAACATCAGCAGTACTACAGTTATTCGCGCTAGAGCCTTCTCTAGTAACAATCTCGTTTTACCAAGCCATATCGAAACCAATACTTATTTTATCAATGTAAATCATGCAACTAAAACGATTTCAGTTTGTGGCAATACCTTGGCCAATTTGTTTAATGGTAATCAAAACGATTACAAAGGTTCTTTAGAACTTTTTGAAACAGATGGAAGCTTTTTAACGGAAGCAACGGGCGAATTTAACAAGCACGGAAATGATTCTTGGTCTTATGATCAGAGAGGAGTCGACTTTATTGCTCGAGATCAATTCGGAATCAATTTCGCCTTGGAAGATGAAATTTTTGACACCAAAAACCGAGATGAATTTCAAAGAGTAATTTTAAAATGTGGTGCTAGCGATAATTATCCCTTTGAAAATGGCGGTGCACATATACGAGACGCTTACATCAATGAGATGTCGCAATTAGGCGATTTGCGCTTAGACGAAAGATCCAATGAGTTTGCTGTAGTTTACTTAAATGGAAATTATTGGGGCGTTTATGATATTCGAGAAAAAACAGATGATAATGACTTTACGAGTTACTATTACGATCAAGATGTACCCTATATTCAATATTTAAAAACTTGGGGTGGCACTTGGGAAGAATATGGCGCTCCGAATGCTCAAAATGATTGGGATAACCTAGTTAATTTTATTAATGCTAACAACATGACCATTCCCGCAAATTACGCCTATGTGGATTCTTTATACAACACAGGTAG
Source organism: Chitinophagales bacterium (assembly GCA_020635975.1). GTDB lineage: Bacteria > Bacteroidota > Bacteroidia > Chitinophagales > UBA8649 > JAFMKE01. Next base: position 118,908 of record JACJYT010000005.1, on the reverse strand, counting down.
TTTAATTGACTATTTCATTCTTAATAGTTTTGTAGTTTGCTCTGATTGGTTAAACTGGAATACGGGTTGGTGGAGAGGCTTAGATCCTAATGGGGACAAGAAAAAGTGGCGCTATACGCTTTGGGACATGGATGCAACTTTTGGCCATTACATTAACTATACTGGGATACCAAATCAATCTGCAAATGCGGATCCTTGTGATCCAGAAAGTTTAGGAGATCCAGGCGGACAAGGACATGTGCCAATTTGGAACAAACTTTTAACCAACGATGAATTTTTCTCGGACTATATCAATCGTTATGCAGAATTATCTAGCTCTGTTTTTAGCTGCGATAGTATGCACAATTTATTAGATAGAATGGTGGCTGAAATTCAGCCAGAAATGCCAGCTCATATTGCTAGATGGGGAGGAACTATGACGGAATGGCAAAGCAATGTACAAGATATTCATGATTTCATTGATACGAGATGTGTAACTATAGCAACAGGAATAGTAGATTGCTATCAACCTGCAATTTCTGGTCCGTATGAAATAACCGTGAATGTTTCTCCTGCAGGAAGCGGTGATGTACAATTGCATACCATTACACCAAACTCCTACCCTTTTACTGGAACCTATTTTGGTGGTGTAAACATCAATCTTGATGCAGATGCTAATACGGGCTGGGTCTTCGATCATTGGGAAATTGTTAGCAATACCCTTAATCCTAATTTAACAACAGAGCAAGTTTCTATGAACATTAGCTCCAATGATTCCATAGTTGCTCATTTCGTGCCTTTAAGCAATCAAGACACAATAACCTATGTTGTTGTTCCTGCTGGTGGAGGTACCGTAAGTATCAATGGCCTTGCGCAAAGTACTTTCCCGTATACAGACTTTTATAATGATGGAAGTTTATTGGTTTTAAGTGCAAGTGCTAATGCAGGCTTTAACTTTTTGAATTGGAGCATGAGTAACCATACGCCAAGTCCGAATAATACTAGTCCCAATATTAGCTTAAGCCTAACAAGTAATGATACCATCTATATCTATTTTGATCCAATCCCTCTTCCTAATTTGGATACCGTAATATATCAAGTTTTCCCTTTAGGCAGTGGAAGCATTAATCAAAACGGTGTAGCTATGGCGCCACTACCTTTCCAGCAAGTAAACAATAATGCATCGATTCAAAATATTGCTGCGCTACCTAGCTCCGCTTCTTATACCTTTTCGCATTGGGAAAGTCAAACCCACACCCTTGCAAATGTGAATGCTGCAAACACAAGCTTCACAAGTGCCAATAACGATACGATTACGGCATTTTTCGACACGGTAATTCCTCCTGTATTCGACACGGTAGTTTTCCTAGTAGACCCTGCTCTTGGTGGACAAATTACAGCGAATGGAACCTTGCTAAATCCTCTTCCATCTACACAATACTTTACGCAAGGGAATCTAGTAGATATTAGTGCGAGCGCTTTAGGGAGTTTTCAATTTGCTTATTGGGAAAGTCAAAATAACTTATTGACCAATAGTGCTCAAGCCATTACCAATTTTACCAGCGCAGGAAACGATACGATCATTGCCCATTTCGATGAATTATTTATCGATAGCCTAGTGGTAATTATGATTCCTAACAATTCGGCAAGTTTAAACATTGGGGGTAATATAGTTAACACAAGTCCTTATGTTGGCATGTACCCTATTGCCTCTATAATACAAATTGAAGCTAGTCCTAATACGGGCAACAGTTTTAATAGATGGGAGTTAAACAATTTAAGTTTAGCAGATTACCAGCCTTTAACTTCTTTTGTTTTTATAAATCAAGATACGCTTTATGCTTATATTAATACACCTACTTACATTAATGACTTAGGAGAAGAGTTTGCCTACTTTAGCATTATGCCTAGTGTAAATAATGGTACTTTTAAAGTAAAGTATGAAATGAAAGCCACTAGCAATTTAAGTCTAGTGTTGAGAGATATGGGCGGAAAGTTGGTGAACCAATGGCACTATGCCGACCAAAAAGCCCAGCAAGCTTATGAACAAAATTTAAGTTTTGAAGCCGCAGATGGAATGTACTTACTAGAAATTGTGAGTGATAAAACTCGAGTTTTTGAAAAGATTATAAAGACCAGCTATTAAAAGCTGAAAATAAAAAAGGGCTGCAGTTTGCAGCCCTTTTTTATTACTGTTCTAAGCAATTATCCTCGATAATGATACGGTAAATCGCCATTGTTTTTAGGCTCTACAATTTCTTGCAAATTAGGTGTTTTATCTTTGCTATTTCTAATCTTGATGTTTAAACCTAAAGCAAATATTAGAGAGCTTTTAGTAAATTTCATGGTATAGCTGTTGTCATAATTTGCAGGTTGACCAGCAAGGGCATTTCCATCGGCATACACATGATTTGTATAGGTAAAATTCTGCCCCACGTTCTTGGTGTACATTACCCCCATATCTAAACTTATTGCTTTGGTAAAATCTAGCTTACCTCCAAAAGCAAAAGAATGCCCAGGTATCCAAAAATCCACATCATTGTGGTATTGTGGTGCAACCCCTGCTTTATTATAGGTGTAACCTGTACTTAGCAAGAACTTGTTAAAAACTTGATAAGAAGTTCCAAATTCTACTTCGTAATAGTTTTTATCAATGTTTGCTTCCCTTCCATTAAAATTAGCTCCTTTAATAAACATGTAGCGGCTACCAAAATTAACACGCCATTTATCGGTAAATTGGTAACCTAAACCCATACTTAAAAAGCCTGGAATATCCGATCTAATTTCTTCCCCATCAATAAACACTGGTCTTCCATTTTGTACGCCACCATCTTTGCCATCTCTAACCTTGGTTGTTAGCACTACTTTTGCCTTGTGCTCGTACTTGAGCGCAATAAAAAATCGCTTCGTTGGGTTGATTAGCACACTTGGTATAAAGGTAATGCCACTGCCCTTCTGACGAATATTTATATATCTATCCTCTGCTAAGCCATCATAAATGCCTGCAATATTCGTATAAACCGTATTTCCAGTTTCCGCTCCAACTAACCTCAAATAATCCCCTGGAGAAATCCAATTGTTTAAACTTGGATCGGTAGTATTCGGTAAAATTTCAATATTACTTACTTCTCCCTCACTAGAAAAAACTTGTTGCATCCAACGAAAATCCATCCCAAAAGAAAAATAATCGTTCAATTTATAAGCGTAACCTAACTGCACACCCGGACTAAACCCTAAGCCTTTATTGATGAAATTAAAACGATAGTCGGCAATTTGACTAAAACTAGTACCATTTGCTGCATCATAATTGACTAAACTTGGCGCACTGAAAAAATCAGAATTGGTAATGGCTGCTGGAACGTCGGCAATACCTCTATCCGAAACAGGCAAATTAGTATAGTTTACTCCACCTGCACCACCTACAATCAAAAATCCACCATGAAAACTAGATTTGTTAATATTCCAATTAGCAAAAACACTAGGAAAAATAAAACTTCTCACCTTTCCTGGGTAATCATTTGGACCATTAGGATATAATTGGTAATCCGATTGAATATTACTAGTTTGATTTAAAATTTGATTATTAATATTCAAAAAAACGCCATTGCCTAAAGAAGGGAGATTGGCTGGATTAAAAAAAACTGCATCCACATCGATGGCCGTTTCCCTGGCAGGCATTCTGATAAACTGCGCACTTTGATTGGGGATAGTAAATAAATTTGCTTGTTGCGACCACAATGACAAGACAAGCAACAATAGGGAACTTAGGGTAAAAATCTTTTTCATATCTTGTTGAATAAGGGGTTTTGTAAAAGCAAAAGTAATCTTTTCCATCTAAGCGCCTTGTAGTTTTCAACAACTTAGAAGTCCAATTTTTGAAATTTGGAAAGATTCGGACTTAAAATCTTCTTGAAAAATATCGATTAAATACGCAACTTTGTGCATATGATAGTAGTTACCGGAGCCCGTGGATTTATTGCAAGTAATTTAGTTGAAGCCTTGAATAAGATTAATTTAGAAGATATTATTCTCGTTGATGAGCTTCTTAATCCTCGAAAATCAGTTAATCTGCAACAAGCAAAATTTTCTCAGCTTCTTGACAGAGAGAATTTTCTCGCCTTTTTAGAAAAGGAAGCTACAAATGTGGATTTTATTTTTCACTTAGGTGCTAGAACGGATACCACTGAACAAAGCAAAGAAATATTCGACAAACTTAATCTTTCCTACTCCAAGGAAATTTTTAAGCTGTGTACACAATATAAAATCCCGCTTATTTATGCGTCTTCTGCTGCTACCTATGGCGATGGTTCTTTGGGTTATGACGACAAATTAGATGCTCAAGAATTAACTGCATTAAATCCTTATGGTCAAAGCAAATTAGATTTTGATATTTGGCTTAGCAAACAAGAAAAGAAGCCACCATTTTGGTGTGGTTTAAAGTTCTTTAATGTTTATGGAAAACATGAAGAACATAAAGATAGAATGGCAAGCGTGGTATATCATGCCTACAAACAAATTAAAGAAACTGGCAAAATGCAACTTTTTGCCTCCCACAATGCTAGCTATAAAGATGGCGAACAAGCTCGCGATTTTATCTATGTTGAAGATGTGGTTAAGGTGATGCTATTTTTCTTTCAAAAGCAGCAAGATTCTGGCATCTACAATTTAGGCACTGGAAAGGCTAGAACCTTCAATGACTTAGTTCTCGCTGTTTTTAAAACTTTAAACTTGGAGGCAAAGATCAGCTATATACCCACCCCTATAGATATTAGAGCATCCTATCAATATTTTACCCAAGCAGAAATGTCGAAACTGCGCGAAGCAGGCTATGAAGCCGCTTTCTTGAGTCTTGAAGAGGGCATAGCCGACTATGTAATAAATTACCTAGAGCAGTAATCATTTCATAAAATAATCGTTTACTTAGTACTTTAAAAGCACTATGTCTTGTTAAGAGCCAAAGTTTCAATACTTTTATTATGGTTTGCACTAATTGCAAACGCTCAATCTAAGTCGAACTTTAGGACTTTTAGCCTAGAAACTAATCGGGATACCCTTAGCTTAGATACCCTAAGTATAATTGAAAATACTTTTCTGGTACTAGACTCCACAGGTCTTGAAATACCTAAAGAAAATTATTATTTTAATCCATATAATGCGCGTTTCGCTTGGCTAGCAGAGCAAGAAAACATCTTATACATCAGCTATAGAACTTATCCCTACTTGTTTACGCAAAGATATTTCAACAAGGACCACCAAGAATTTAAAGAGAAGGTAAGCAGTAGTGGCTATCTCCTTAATTCTTCGAACAATAAGGATATTAATACTAGCGATCAACTCGTAGATTTTGGCAAATTAGATTACAATGGAAATCTTTCTCGAGGTGTCGGCTTTGGAAATGCACAAAGTCTGAATATTAATTCAAATTTCAACCTACAACTTGCGGGAATGATAACCGACGACATCGAAGTTATGGCTGCTATTACAGACAATAACATCCCTATTCAACCCGAAGGCAATACTGCACAATTACAAGAATTTGATAAAGTTTTTATTCAACTTAGAAAGGACCAACACTATTTGCGCGTTGGAGATTTTGATTTAGTTAGTCCACCGGCTTATTTCATGAAATTCCAAAGAAATCTACAAGGTGCTTCCTATAAAGGAATACAAGAAGTAAAAGATATAGGTGTAGCCAATGCCATGGCTAGCTTTGCGGTATCACGAGGGAAATTTGTGATTAACAACATTACTGCTCAAGAAGGAAATCAAGGGCCTTATAGACTTAAAGGACCAAATGGAGAAACTTTTATTATTGTACTTGCAGGTTCAGAACGGGTATATATTAATGGGGTTTTACAAAGTAGAGGGGCGAATTTAGATTACGTTATCGACTATAATGTTGGAGAAATTAGCTTTACACCAAATAAAATGATAACGCAAGATATGCGTATTCGCGTAGAATTTGAATATGCCGATAGATATTACCTTCGATCTATTTATCATGTTAATGGCGGTTTTGAGCATGATAAGTTTAAAGTAGACGTTAATTTTTTCTCTCAACAAGATGCTAAAAACCAAAGCATCAATCAAGATTTAGATGAAGCAAAAACGGCGGTTCTCGAAAATATTGGCGATGACGTACAGAATGCCTTTGCAAGCGGAATCAATCCAGTAGAATTTGATGCAAGTAGGGTGCTTTATGCTCAAAGAGATACCCTAATTAATGGACAAGTAGATACCTTTTACGTCTACTCTACCAATCAGGAAGAAGCGTTATACGCCTTAACTTTTTCTTTAGTAGGAGAAGGACACGGTAGTTACGAACCTATTAGTTCTGTTGCCAACGGAAGGGTATTCGAATACCGAGGACCAAATTTAGCTAGTTATGAGCCTGTAGTTCTTCTTATAGCCCCTCAAAAACAACAGTTGATGGATACCAGGTTTACCTATAAGGCGAACAAAAACTTGCAAACCGGTTTCGAGTTAGCCATGAGCAACAACGATTTGAATACTTTTTCTGATTTAGATAAAGAAGATAATATTGGCTTTGGACTTAATCTTTTTCTTCAAGAAAATCATCAATTTAAAAAAGATAGTTTAAAATCCATACAGTTTGGTGCCTCTTATGAATTTAAGCAAGACCAATTTCGACCATTAGAAAGATATCGTGCCGTAGAATTTATAAGAAACTGGAACCTAGACGATAACTTAGAATTAAAAGAGCAACTGGCTAATGCTAGTTTTCAATTTCAAAAGACCAATAAGGGCAGCATTAGCTATCAACTCGCCTTTTTGAAGCGAGATTCGCTGTACCAAGGATTTGAGAATAGCCTAGCAAGTAGCTATCAGCATGCTGGCTTTGAGAACACCAACAGTATTAGAATGCTCTTCTCTAGTTCTCCGAGCACTAACACTCAGTTTATACGCCCCAATATTTCCGCCTCATATAAAATTAAAAAACTAAAAGATTGGAAGCTCGGGGTAAATGTAAATAATGAAATCAATAAAATTAGGAGTATTAGCAGTGATAGCCTTCTAGCAAATTCCTTTCTTTGGCAAGAATATGGTGCATTGATTGCAAGTCCAGATTCGGGCAAAAGCCAAGTAAGTTTAACTTATAAGTTAAGATACCAGCACTACTCTAATGGCGAGAAATTTGAAAAAGCTTATCTAAAGGCCCACAATGTAGAATTAAAAGGTAGACTCCTATCCAAAAGAAATCATAATCTACTTTGGAATTTAAATTATAGAAACCTTCAGCAAGACACCCTCTTCAACTCCGATAATGATTTAGAACATTTCTATCTAGGAAGAATAGATTATTCGTTTCAAATTTTGAAAGGAGCAGTTCGAAGTAATTCTCTGTATGAAATTGGTGCAGGAAGAGAGCAAAAAATACAATATAATTATATTGAAGACCCCAATGGACAAGGAAGTTTCGCGTGGTCGGATATCAATGAAAACGGTGTTCAAGAAATTAACGAGTTCTATATTTCAGCTTTTGCTAATGAAAATAGATACCTCAGAATATATACCAATTCCTTAGAATTTCAACCTGTAAACAGTACTCGATTCAATCAAAGCTTAGTGCTTAATCCGAAAGCAGTTTGGTTTAATGAGAAAGGATTAAAGAGTTTCTTGGCGCGCTTTTCTACCAACACTAGTTTCCAGTTTAATAAAAAAGTGTTCGCTTCTAAAGATTTAAATTTGGGTAAAGTAATTAGTCCTTTTGAGATAAACATAGAAGATAGTTTATTGGTTTCGAGTAGCACGAGCATAAGAAACATTGTTTTTTTCAATAGGACAGATACAAAATTTGGCTTGGAATATAGCTATCAGTTTAGCGATAGTAAAACCCTCCTTACTAGTGGTTTTGAAAGAAGAAAATACATCTTAAACAGCTTTAATCTAAGATGGAATTTTATAGAAAACTTTACTTTAAATGCAGAATACACTACTGGTTTTAAGCAAAACGACTCCGACTTTTTCTTTGATAGAAAATACGAGTATATATTAAATGGGACCGGCTTAAATATATCTTGGCTCTTCCAACAACAATTAAGAATAGAATTGTCCTATGACTATACTTTTCGCTCTAATCCTTTGCCAACTATCGGCGGTCAATTTGCCGTAACTAATGGTATAAGCTCTACCATAAAATATTCGAAAGCCAACAACTATAATTTGACTGCTCAAATTAACTATACGAGTGTAGGTTATAACGATAGCACTTATAAAAACGAGCAACTACAATTTGATATGCTTCAAGGGCTTCAAGTGGGGAACAATTATGTTTGGAATGTGGGAATTGATAAAACCTTTGCCAAATTACTGCAAGTTTCGGTAATTTACGATGGTAGAAAAACAGGAGTAAATAAGGTCGTAAATAGCGGCAGATTGCAAGTTAGAGCCATTTTCTAGCTTCCCTCTCCCTTGTTAAAAAAGAAAGATTTAGATAAATTAACTTGTTTAAACTTCATTTATAGTTCATCTTTGTCGCCCAACTAAACTTAAGACATGCGTCCATTTCCAGAAATTATCGATCCAAGATCAGCAGAAAAAAAGGAGTTAAATGCCTTCGATTTGTTTTGGATAGATAAAATAAGAGATAAGCGAGATTTAATTCTAGTTTACTTTACTTTTAGACTTATTGGAATATTCATTCCATTGGCCATTCTACTTTTTCTACCTCTTCCAAAATTGATATGGGCTGTGTTAGCCATATTCTATACTTGGATGAATGTATTTCGCTACAAAAGTCGTTTCACTTTGATGATGCATATTACCAGTCATCGTCCTTGGTTTAAAACAGAATACAACTATCTCAATAAATTTTTACCCTGGATTCTTGGACCTTTTATGGGGCAATCACCAGAAGCTTATTTTAGTCACCATATCGGCATGCATCACTTAGAAGCCAACTTAGAAGATGATGATAGTAGCACTATGAACTACCAAAGAGATAGTAAAGCGGATTTTGCGAGATACCTTCTCGGCTTTTTATTCTTTGGAGTCTTTAGGTTGACGGCTTACTTTAATAAAAAAAATAGACCAAAACTTAGAAATAATGCCATTATCGGAGAAGCACTTTTCTTTTTTGGATGTATAGCTCTTTCTTTTATTAACCTTCCCGCTACCCTAGTAGTATTTATCATTCCATTTATTACAACTAGAGTTACCATGATGTTAGGAAATTGGTCCCAGCACTCTTTTGTCGACGCAGACGATCCAGCAAATGAATACAAAAGTGCTATTACCATCATCAATCATAAGTTTAATAGCAGATGCTGGAATGATGGCTATCATATTAGTCACCACATTAAACCAGCTCTTCACTGGACAGAACACCCAAGTCATTTAATGGACAACAAGCAAGAATATGCCGATAATGGAGCTTTAGTATTTGAAGGAATAGAGTTTGGAGGAATTTGGTTTAAGTTGATGAAAAAAGACTATGAAGGCTTGGCCAGTCACGTGGTAAACATCAACGGCATGTATAAATCTGACGAAGAAGTGATTGCCATAATGAAAGAAAGAACCAAAAAAATAGCACCCAGAGGGATTACTATGGATAGTATTAGAAGTCAGAATAAGGCAGCCTAGCCTTGTTTTTCTACTCCTTATTTCTACCTTTCACAATATAGATAAAGTGAAGTCCAACATTTTGAACTATATCTAAATTAAAGGAATTTGTGCTTCTCTCTTCTTCAATGTGTTCAATTTGAACATCCCCATTTTCAAAAGTTTCTTGTATTACCTCCTCTTGTTTAGAGCTACCTTTTATTAAGGCCATGCCTGGACCTATACTATATTCTACCCCGATTGCTAGACGTGGATGAAAAAAATAATTTACTCCAAAACCTAAAAAAGGATTAAAACTAAGTTTTGGAGCTCCTTTCCAGGTACTTTCACTCGATCTAGCAAGCAAGCCGAATAAGTCGGCAACTCGATACTCATAATTTGTTTCTCTATAGGATCTTTGATTAGAAATGCCAAAACCACTGCCGAAGAAAATATATGGGTCTACTTTAGATTGTTGCAAAATATGGTACTCAGTGCCAAGCGAAAATTCCACACCAAAACTCTTTGACTTATTTAAGCTTTCAAAGCTTGAATACTGTATTGGAAAATCTTTACCCGACTTTACTTGATAAAATGAGAATAAGGGACTTAACCCCATTCGGATTGTCCATTTTGAATTAAGGGGCTTTACTGCATTAATAGAAGCTCGCCAATTAGAAGGACCATCTACTTGCATTAAAACTCGCCAATTCGCAAAATCGATTTCCGTTATTTCTCTTGGCTCGGATTGCCCATAAGCAAAAAAGCCAAAAAGTAGGAAGATACTGATAATAAGGGTGTTAAATCTAAGCTTAAATTCTAAAGTCATATCTTTTTTATTCCCAAAACGGAATAAAAGCTAACATATTACTTTTTCTTTGCTTTTTTCTTTTCTTCAATTTTAACCACAGTTTTTACCAAGGTATTCTTGATAAAATTACCCTTTCTACCCTTTTCAAAACCATTTCTAAAGCTGTCAAAGAAGAACTTAGTGTACATCACAGCATAATCTGCACATTCTCTGTGGTTAAAGGTGTTCGATACTTTACGATCTATGATACGTTTAGCTCCATTAGCCTTCATATACTCCATGGCAACAAGAGAATTTTTGTAATAAACTTCTTCATCCCCTAGACAATAGCAAAACTGAACCGGAGCTTCTGGAACCCAATTATAGGTATTATTTTCTTTTAAAACTTTGGTGAAAAGAAAATCTGGATTGTTCTTGTATTGATCGAAAAAGTAAGGCTCTATCATATCGAAAGGCTTACTTGGCAACATGCTATTAATGTCTCCTAAGCCATGTTCTTTTGCTAAAATCTTATCCAAAACATGGCGATATTCTGGTCTAAACACCTTTCTAAACTCTTCATTATTTGGGAAAACATTATAAATCTGTTGGTAACCATAGAGCAAATAAGGCAGATAGTGTGGTTGCGCATATTCTACCTCCATAATTTCATTTTGAACACCGCTCATGTCGTGCGCGCCGCTCATTGGAGAACTAGCTGTTACGGTAAATTCATCATCATAATTTTCTTGAATGGTTTTGTGTACGGCTAAAGTTGCATGTCCACCTTGCGAATAGCCCGCAATAAAAAGCTGGTCATTTACCTCTAAGCCAATTTGAGCATTAATCTCTTTCACTGCTCTTAGTAAATCGACACCACTCTGGCCTTCTGTTTCTAAATGTTGGTAAGGATGAAAACCAGTTGCTTTTCCTAGTCCTATATAATCTTGCCAAGCTACTGCATAGCCATCTGCAGCAAAAATCTTACAAATCGTACTTTCTCCGTTATAATCATAGCTATCGCCAGTTCTATTGGTCATTGCCGTGCCGTGGTTGTATTGCATAGTAGCAACTTCGTAAGGATAATTTAAAGGAACATAATATAAACCAGATGCTATAACTTGTTCTCCATCGGGTAATTTTGTGTAATATTTTAACTCGTAGATGTCTATTTCAGAAATTAGAGGAGTAATCAATTTTGGAACGCCATTATCCTTCCAAAACTTATTTAAAGCCTCCTTATCTAGGTGTTCAATCTTCTCATAACTGAGAAGCGTCTGTGCGGATAGGGTAAAAGAAATTAACAAGAATAATGCAACTAATATTTTTTTCATTTTAAGGTGTTTATTTTTTTTGTTTGAAGAAAGGGAAAGATTAAATTAAGGGTTTGCCTTGTTTAATCTTTCCTCCAGATTTTTTAGCTTTCTTTTTATATGATTTATTCTTTTTAGCCACACTTTTACTCAGTTTACCTGTGGTATGACTAGAAGAATAAGTCGGACAATTTTTCTTTGAACACGAGGAAAAACTGGAGAAACCGAAAATTAAAAAGCTACAAAGAATTATATTTCTTAGTATGGATTTCATGAGCAAAACTTCTTGTTTTCTTTAGCATATTCTAATAGCATTGGTCGCGCTTGGAATTTCACACCATATTTAGCTTTTAACTCTTCCATTCTGCTAACAATTTTGGAGGCACCTAGTTGGTCGATATATCTAAACGGACCACCAGTAAATGGCAAGAAGCCAATACCAAAAACTGCCCCTATATTACCATCTGCTGTATTCGCAATAATACCCTCTTCGAGGCACATTACCGCTTCATTCAACATTAATAAAAGGGCTCTATCTTGAATCTCTTCTTGACTCATTTGCTTATCTCCATTCCCTTTAAAATATTTATAAGCATCTGGATCGATTCCTGCTTTGCGCACTCGGCCTTTCTTCTCTTCATATTTGTAAAAACCCTTCTTATTCTTCTTTCCTAATCTGCCATCTTTAAACATTTGCGTGGTGGCTGTGTTGGCTTCAAAGCCCTCTCTCCCCTTACTCAAAGCCTCGGCACTGCTTTCTGCTACGTGCGCGGCTATATCCAAACCTACTTCGTCTAAAAGCGAAATAGGACCAACAGGAAAGCCTTTTTTAATCAAGGCTCTATCAATTACATCTAAAGCAACTCCTTCGTCTGCAATCATTAAGCATTCATTTAAATAAGGAGCTAAAATTCTATTTACATAAAAACCTGGACCATCTTTTACAACGATTACAGTTTTTCCTTGCTTTACCCCGAAATCATAGCAAGCGGCTATCACTTCATTAGAGGTTTTCTCCGTTTTTACAATTTCCAACAGGGGCATTTTAGGTACTGGAGAAAAATAATGCATACCAATTACCTGTTCCGGTTTACTAGCTGCTTCGCTCATTTCAGTTAGAGACAAGGAAGAAGTATTACTAGCAATGATTACATCTTTAGCACAATTTGCTTCAATTTCTTTAAAGATGGCTTTCTTCACCTTCATATTTTCTACCACCGCTTCGATAACTATATCGGCAGTATCGAAATTGGAATAATCTAAGCGAGTTTGTACTCTTGCAATAAGCTCTTCTGCAGCCGTCTTACTAATGGTTTTGTACTTCAACTTTTTAGCGATACCCGACCAAATCTGTTGCAGGGCTTTTTGAAGACTTTCGGCTTGAAGATCCTTTAAAAGAACATTAATACCTTTGTTAATACTAACTTCAGTTATTCCCGCTCCCATAAATCCGGCTCCCAACATACCTAGTGTTTTTAACTCTTTATGAGCTTTGCCTTCTACAGCATAAGGATTCTTCTTATTGTCGCTCATAGCGAAGAAAAGTGATCTTAAAGCAGCACTTTCTGGTGTAAGCATGAGTTCTTCAAAAAGCACAAGCTCTCTTTCGTAGCCTGCGGCATTACCTTTGTTCAGTCCCGTTTCTACACAATCAATAATTGCTGGCACTGCCGGATAATTTCCTTGTGTTTGTTTGGCGCTCATTTTTTTAGCTTGCTTAAATACCAAGGATCTTCCGATAGAAGTACCATCTAAGAATTTGTCCATCCAAGTTTTCTTGCGCTCCGGACGTTTCCACTTTCCTGCAACCATTTGCTGACAAATTTGAGTTGCCACCGAATGCAATTTACTTACATTAGTTACTTCGTCTACTAGGCCCATCTTCTTGGCTGGATAAGGATAGATATTCTTACCGGTTAGCATCATATCTAGTGCCTTTTGTAAACCAACTCTTTTTGGAAGTCGCTGCGTTCCACCACCACCAGGCAATAAACCAAGTTTAACCTCTGGAAGAGCAAATTTAGTGCTGCTATGATCGGAGCAAACAATGGCGTGACAAGCCAAAGGCAACTCCACACCTAATCCGTAGGCAGTACCATGCACAGCAGCTACAACTGGTTTCTTACCTAGTTCTAGCTCTAACAAACCTTGGTGACCTTTTGCTTGAATAGGACGAAAATCGCCTTTCTTTTCAATGGCAAAAGCTTTGATATCTGCTCCTGCGATAAAGTCCTTTTTAGCTGAAATAATGACTACTCCTTTAATCGCATCATCGGTTTTTATTTCATGAAAAACCTCATCTAAAACTCCCATCATTTCCGGAGATACCACATTCATTTTTTCAATTTGGTGATCCAACCAGATCGTGGCGATACCGTTTTCTTTTTCTAAACGAAGAACCTCTTTTCTTGTCATAATTTTAATTTAATATTTTAAGCGTTTTTATAAAATTCGAAGTATTAAATTCGAAATTCGAAAAACCATTTAATATCTATTTTTATGTTTTCCAATATCCAATAGAATTTGAAGTTTAACAAAAAACAATACAAACTCTATTTTATTTTTTTAAGTATAGCACCAAAAATCCGCATCAATTCATCTGCCTCAGTCTTTAAAAGATCAATTTCTTTTTGTTCTTCTTCACTTACATCAATAATCGTTAACCAATATTTTGTCTCCTTAGCTTCTTTACGACATATTTTAATACGGTATTTGGTATCCTTTTCGCTTATGCCGTCATTCGCCTCCATATAATTGGCACCAATTGAACCAGAAGAACGAATTACTTGCTTTATATCATCCAAATTAGTTACGGTTTTGCTCACATTTTTAAGAATCTGTCTTACCTTATAAGCAAAAGCCGTTGTTCTCTCTTCTAAATCATATTTATTGTTGTCACTCACTTTTCGAATTTCGAATTTTCTATTTTTCGAATTTCATTAAGCTCCATATCTCTTAATCAACATCGCATGCCCATGCGCCCCAGCAGCACAAGCGGCTAATAAAGCATATTGTCCATTTTCTGCATGTAATCTATTAGCGGCAGTGGTTAGTAATCTACTTCCAGTAGCACCGAAAGGGTGACCGATAGAAAGAGATCCTCCCCAAAGATTTAATTTATTAAAATCTACCTTTCCTACCGCCTTATCCCTTCCAAAGTTTTTCTTTGAAAATTCATCGCTTTCTAAAGCAGCAATATTTGCTAGTACCTGTCCAGCAAAGGCTTCATGAATTTCTAGAACATCGATATCTGCAAGCTCTAAATTATTCTTCTTTAATATTTCAGAAATAGCATAGGCGGGACCTAGTAAAAGTTCATCCATTAAATCTTGACCAGTAAAAATATAATCTAGGATTTCTGCTTTCGGGGTCAAACCCAAGGCCAAAGCTTTCTCTTCAGTGGCTATTAAGGAAGCTGCTCCCCCATCCGTCAAAAAGGAAGAATTTGCTGCCGTTAAGGTGCCGTATTTTTTATCGAAAGCTGGACGAAGTTTGCTTACTTTTTCAATTTTAGAATCGCCTCTAACACCATTATCCGTGGTAACAGCTTTAAATTTTGGTGGAAGGGCTACTTCACATACCTCTTTAGCTAAGTGTCCATCTTCCCAAGCTTTAGCAGCAAGTTGGTGAGATCTAACAGCAAACTCATCTTGCGCTTCGCGACTAATATTAAATCGAGCTGCCATCATATCGCAATCTTGTCCCATTACGCGATTGGTCGAATATTCTGCAACCTGAGGTTTCTCTGGTAAGAAATCTTTATAACTGAGAGAAAAGATAAATTTCAAGGTATCACCCAAACCTTTTAGCTTTTGCGCATTAAATAATTTTTTACGCATCTCTCTTCTAAAACCAATGGGTGTATCCGAGGTGTTTTCTACCCCACCAGCAATAGCAATATCGTACTGGCCAGCTAAGATTTCGTTATAAGCACAAGAGATTGCTCTATTGGCAGAGATACAAGCCATAGTGGTAGTATAACAAGGAACGGTATTCGGAATACCTGCTGTTAGCGCTGCTTCTCTAGCTACATTACTGGTTTTAAGATTAGAAATAACCGTCCCCATAATAACTTGCTGCACTTCCTTGGGGTCTAAACCCGTCTTACTCAACAAACCCTTTATTGCAAATTGTCCGAGTTGGTAAGACATCAAATCCATATAATCCGTTCCCGAACGTAAGAAAGGCGTTCTACAACCGTCAATAACTACTATTTTCTTATTCATTTTTATTACTTTTGAAAAATTCAATGCGTGCATTGCAAATCTAGTAATAATATATGACAACAGAAAAAGATTTTCACACAGAAGATGCATTCGTACAAGTAGCATCGCAGTTAGTAGTTTATCAGCTCAAGACGGCATGGCTACAAATACAAAAAATGGGCGACAAGCTTGCTTCAAAATATGATGCCAGTTTATCGATGGCCTTTGTATTAATGGCAATTTATGAAGAAGAAGGAACCCCAGTAACGAAGATTGCTCCGCGCATTGGTATGGAGCCGAATAGTTTATCGAGGGTGTTGAAGACTTTAATAGAAAAACAATGGATTTGCAAAGAAACGAATAGCAAAGACAAACGAGTGGTATTAATAAGAATAACGGAGCAGGGCAAAGCGAAAAGAGAAATTGCTTTACGTTCCGTGTTTAAAATAGAAAAAGCCTTACTAAAAGATATTCATCCAGATGAATTAGCTGTATTTTTTAAAGTGATGAATACTATAAATTTGAGATTGGCAGAGGACATGGAGTAATTCTTCATTAGAGAATTAGAGAAATAGAGAATTAGATGGCTAGTAGACAACTAACTAGTACACTAAGTGACTAGAAGAAATATCGAATAAACGGCAAAACTAACAGTTGAGTACTACGGTTCCGAACCCTTAAAGGGTTCGGAACCGTAGTCAAAGCCACGCCAGTACTAGCTTTAAAGCTCATTCAAAAAATGCTCCATTTTTACTATATTCTTTGAGAGAAATAGAGAATTAGAGAGTTGAGCATTAACAAGCTAGTTATCAATTAAACTAGTATACTAATTGACTAGAAGAAATATAGAACAATCAAAAAATCGAACTATCGATAGATCGAGATGTCGACAAATCGAAGAATCGACTAATCCCTTACAAAAAACAAACAAACACTATAATTATTAAAAAGAAATCCCTACCTTTGCACTCCATTTTAAAAATTTTTTAAACAATTTTATGAATCAATACGAAACTACATTTATTGTAACACCGGTTCTCTCTGATGAGGACGTGAAGAAAACGGTAAAAGAATATACCGATTTCTTAGTATCCAACGGTGCTGAGATCGTTGAAGAAGCTCATTGGGGTTTAAAGCAAATGGCTTATCCGATTAAGAAGAAAACTACAGGTATCTATCACCACATAGAATACCGTGCAGCTTCTGATTTAATCGACAAGTTTGAGCTTTCCCTAAGAAGAGACGAAAGCATTATGCGATTTTTATCTGTTAAACTAGATAAATACTCTAAGAAGTATAATGACGACAAACGCGCAGGCCTAGTTGGAAGAAATAAAAAGAAACAAGAACCAAAAACAGATAAGGAGGCATAATCATGGCACAAGCGAAAAATATCCGTTTCTTATCGGCAATCAAAATTGGTAAAGAACAAAAGAAATATTGTCGATTCAAGAAAAATGGCATAAAATACATCGACTACAAAGATCCTGAATTTTTGTTAAGCTTTGTAAACGACCAAGGTAAGTTATTACCTAGAAGACTTACAGGTAATTCATTAAAGTATCAAAGAAAAGTAGCACAAGCAGTTAAAAGAGCTAGACATTTAGCTTTACTTCCTTATTCTACTGACTTATTAAAATAGACTTAAATCATATAGACATGGAAATTATATTAAAGAAATATCATAAAGGTTTAGGTGAAAAAAATGACATCGTTTCTGTAAAACCTGGTTTTGCTAGAAATTATTTAATCCCTCAAGGTATCGCGATGATCGCGAATACTACGAACAGAAAAATTCATGCTAACCACTTGAAATTTAAAGATAAATACGAAGCAAAATTAATTGCAGAGTATACTGAAATTGCTGCAGTTTTAGAAAAAACTGTAGTTAATGTAGGAGCTAAAGTTGGAACTACAGATAAGATTTTCGGAAGCATTACTACGCACCACTTAGCTGAAGCTATCGAAGCGCAATTAGGTGTGGAAGTAGATAGAAAGAAAATCACTATCCTAGGCGACGAAATCAAAACTACTGGCGAGTACAGTGCTAATGTGAATTTACACGAGCAGGTTCAAGCTACGGTTAAATTTATGGTAGTTGCCGAATAATTCTATAGACGTATAGACTGCTAGATTGCTAGACAGTTAGATATAAAAAACCCTCGATAAATCGAGGGTTTTTTTATTTAAGTGTCTTATGCTGAAAAAAAACACAAAACCAAGTAAAAATTTACTCGTACCTCAAGGCTTCTACAGGGTTTAATTTACTGGCTCTATAAGCGGGAAACAAACCTGCTAGTAAGCCGATAAGCGTACAAAATACTAAACCACCTAAGACCCAAAGGGCCGCAAAAGTAAATTTAGAACTCAACACAAAAACCGCAATAAGATTGCCCAAAATTAAGCCAAGCACCACTCCAACTAATCCACCTAGTAGGCAAATCGTGACCGCCTCGATTAGAAACTGCATGAAAATGGTCCTTCGAGTGGCTCCAATAGATTTACTCAAACCAATCTCTCTTGTTCGTTCATTCACAGAAACGAGCATGATATTCATTAATCCAACTCCAGCTCCTAGCAGGGTTAGAAAACCGATTACCGCAGTAGCAATTTCAATAAAAGAAATCTGCTCCAAATAGGTGTTCGCCAATTTATCACTTCTTACAATATTAAAATCATTCTCTGCCATTACGTCCAATTTTCGCACTCCACGCATGGTACCCTCCGCCTCGGCTATGGCCTTCTCTAGATCGTTCGGATCTTTCGCCTCAATTATTATGTCAAAACTTACATTACTCATGTCAAAATCCTTGCGAGCATTCGTGTAAGGTATCATTACAAAATTATCGTTCTTACCCGCAGATGCTCCCTTCGATTCCAATAAGCCAATAACCGAATATCTCTTACCATCCAACATTATTTTTGAGCCCACCACTGAATCTATACTAGGATAGAGTTTGGATGCAAGGTCAAAACCAACAATAGCAACATTAGAAGCGCTTTGCATCTCCAATTCTGTAAATGCTCGACCTTTTAAGATACTTTTACCTGCAACTTCCAAGTAATTTATGCTTCCCGACTCAATGCTTACATTCGGATTAGATTCTAAGAACTTACTCTTTACTATAACATTATCACTCACTTTTGCATGCATTGCAAGTTGCGACGGAAACTTATATTTCTTCTCAAACAACTCGGCTTCACTATAACTTATATTGGCTAGTTCACTATTCGACCTTCGCTTATTCAATCCATCGTCTTTCTGAATGGTAAAAGCACTCGCTCCTAAATCGATAAAATTCTCGGTAATGTTGCCACGTATGGCATCAATGCATGTAAATATGATAATTAAAGCCATAATCCCAAAAGAAATAATCAGCAAAGTAAGTATGCTTCTTAAGCGGTTCCCCTTCAATGCATTAATAGCTAATTTGAGATAATCTTGAAAATTCACCCAACGAAATTAAAGTTTTTAAACGTGATATCCACTTTTTTAAATTATCAAATACATTATAAGCTAAATAGTCTATTTTTAGTAAGGCAATATGTATCTTTGCAGCAAAATTAATTCACCCAATCAATTATAGATTACTATGGCTTTTGATATAGAAATGATTAAAAAGGTTTACGCCGAAATGCCTAAAAAAGTTGCTCAGGCAAGAGAAGTGCTTCAAAGACCTTTAACCCTTACAGAAAAGATTTTATACTCTCATTTGCACGAGGATAATCCTTTACAAAATTTTGAAAGAGGAAATTCTTATGTAGACTTTGCACCAGATAGAGTTGCTATGCAAGATGCTACTGCTCAAATGGCTTTGTTACAATTTATGCAAGCTGGTAAAAAAAGAACTGCCGTTCCTACTACCGCTCACGCAGACCACTTAATTCAAGCCAAATTAGGAGCAGATAAAGATTTACAAGAATCTTTAAATCAGAATAACGAAGTATTCAATTTCTTATCTTCAGTTTGTAATAAATATGGTATAGGTTTCTGGAAACCAGGAGCTGGTATTATTCATCAAGTAGTTTTAGAAAATTATGCCTTCCCAGGTGGAATGATGATAGGAACAGATTCGCACACGGTTAATGCTGGTGGTTTAGGAATGATAGCTATTGGTGTTGGTGGCGCAGATGCCGTTGACGTAATGGCAGGTATGGCTTGGGAGTTAAAAATGCCTAAACTGATTGGTGTGAAATTAACAGGTAAACTTAGCGGTTGGTCTGCCCCTAAAGATGTTATTCTTAAAGTTGCAGAAATTCTTAGCGTTAAAGGTGGAACTGGTGCAGTAGTAGAATACTTTGGAGAAGGTGCTCTTAGCATGTCTTGCACAGGAAAAGGAACTATCTGTAATATGGGTGCTGAAATTGGAGCAACTACTTCTACTTTTGGCTACGACGATAGTATGGAGCGTTACTTAAGAGCTACAGATAGAGCAGATGTTGCCGATTTAGCAAATAGCGTTAGAGAACACTTAACTGGCGATGCAGAAGTTTATGCAAATCCGGCTAAATATTTTGACCAAGTAATTGAAATCAATCTAAGTACTTTACTACCTCAACTTAATGGACCATTTACTCCAGATTTAGGAACTACTGTTGGCGAAATGACAGCAAAAGCTACCGAAAACGGTTGGCCTTTAGAAGTAGAATGGGGTTTAATCGGTTCTTGCACCAACTCTTCTTACGAAGATTTATCTAGAGCTGCTTCTATTGCAAAACAAGCTGTAGATAAAGGATTAAGCACCAAAGCGAAATTTGGTATTAATCCAGGTTCTGAACAAGTGCGTTTCACAGCAGAAAGAGATGGTTTATTGGCTACTTTCGAAGCTTTAGATGCTACTATTTTTACCAATGCTTGTGGACCATGTATCGGTCAATGGGCTAGATATAGTGACCCAAAAAATGCCCCTAAAAACAGCATCGTTCATTCTTTCAATAGAAACTTTGCTAAAAGAGCAGACGGCAATCCAAATACCCACGCTTTCGTAACCTCACCAGAATTGGTGGCAGCAATTGCTATTGCGGGTAGATTAGACTTCAATCCGATAACAGATACTTTAACTAACAACAAAGGTGAGCAAGTTAAACTAGATGAACCAAGTGGTTATGAATTACCACCAAGAGGATTTGATGTTGCAGATAATGGCTACCAAGCTCCAGCAGAAGACGGCAGTGCTGTAGTTATTAACGTAGCTAAAGATTCTAATCGTCTACAACTTCTAGATGCTTTTAGTCCGTGGGAAGGAACTGACCTAAAAGGAATGAAATTACTTATTAAAGCTTTCGGTAAGTGTACTACCGACCATATTTCTATGGCTGGACCGTGGTTAAAATACCGTGGACATTTAGACAATATTTCTAACAACATGTTGATCGGTGCGGTGAATGCCTTTAATAAAGAAACGAACTCCGTTAAGAATCAACTAACAGGTGCTTATGGCGAAGTGCCAGCTACTGCAAGAGCATATAAAGCAGCTGGAATTGGTTCTATCGTTGTTGGTGACGAGAACTATGGCGAAGGATCTTCTAGAGAACACGCCGCTATGGAGCCAAGATTTTTAGGCGTACGTGCCGTTTTAGTTAAGTCTTTTGCTCGTATCCACGAAACCAACTTGAAAAAGCAAGGGATGCTAGGTCTTACTTTTGTAAACCCAGCCGACTACGACAAAATTCAAGAGGATGATGTAATCGACATCTTAGGATTAACGACTTTCGCCCCTAAGAAAAATTTAGTAGTGGTATTGCATCATGCAGATGGAACAAGCGAACAATTTGAAGTTGCACATACTTACAACCAAGCGCAAATCGAATGGTTTAAAGAGGGAAGTGCCTTAAACTTGATTAAGAAACAAAATGCTTAATCTACTTTAAAAAATAAAAGAAATCCCATTCAAATAATTGAATGGGATTTTTTTTACACTACGCTTAAGTTTAACAAAAGGTAATAAAATTGTAATCTTAAACGTAAGTAGACTTAGCTATACAATTTTAGTCTAACTTTGATTAACTACAGGTATCCCATAATACTATCTAGTACTAGGTTCTTCTTATTGAAGAACCTTTTTATTTTTTAGTTGCCTGTACTTATATCCAATTAATAGCCTAAAAAATTGTAGTTTTGCGAGCAGTTTACGCTAGGTAAAAACTAAAATAAAGCACTTTGATTTTTAATAAAGATAGCCATATCAAGATCTTGGCAGAAGCAGGTATCATTCTATTGAACAAGCCTTTAGAGTGGACTTCCTTTGATGCCGTTAACAAGTTGAAGTACCGAATTAGTAAAAAATTAGGACTGAAAACAAGAAAGTTTAAAATTGGTCATGCTGGCACCCTAGATCCTTTGGCAAGCGGCTTATTAATTCTTTGTACCGGAAAAGCAACCAAGCAAATTCAAGAAATACAAGACGCAGAAAAAACTTATACTGGCACTTTCTACCTTGGTGCCACTACCCCTTCTTACGATTTAGAAACGGAGATAAAGGAGAACTTTTCTATAGATCATATAACAGAAGAGGATTGCACACAAGCAGCACAAAGTTTCTTGGGCGAAATTGACCAAGTTCCGCCTATCTATTCCGCAATTTGGGTAGATGGCAAACGCTCTTACGAATTAGCTAGACAAGGTCTTGATGTAGCTTTAAAAAGTAGAAAAGTTAGTATTAAAGCTTTTGAAGTAAATGCCACTAAACTTCCCCTAATTAGTTTCAAAGTACGTTGCTCTAAAGGAACCTATATAAGAACTTTAGCCAATGATTTTGGAAAAAGTCTGCATAATGGAGCCTATTTAAACAGTTTAATTAGAACCGAAATTGGAGAGTATAAACTAGAAGATGCTTGGAATATGGAGGAATTAATTGCTCACCTCGATAATTATTCGCTTGATGAGAGTATTTAAAAAACTGGAGGAATTACCCCAATTTAAAAACGCCATTATTAGCATTGGTACTTTTGATGGGGTGCATCTTGGGCATCAGAAAATTTTAGCAAGATTAAATGCTCTTGCTAAAGAAAATAATGGAGAAAGCATATTGATTAGCTTTCACCCACACCCACGCTTTGTTATTCCAAGCGCGAGCAAGGATTTAAAACTCTTAAATACCTTAGAGGAGAAAATTGCCCTTCTAGAATTCTACCAACTAGACAATCTAGTACTTGCTCCTTTTAGTCACGAGTTTAGTCAAATGTCGGCTTTAGACTATATAAAGGACTTTTTGGTTAAGAATTTCCAACCCAATACCATCGTTATAGGTTACGACCACCACTTTGGAAAAAACAGATCGGGGAATATAAGTTTATTACAAGAGCAGCAAGATGTATTCCATTACAAAATTGAGGAAATCAGTAAAGAGGTATTAGAGGATATAGATATTAGTAGTACCAAGATAAGAAATGCCTTGCTAGAAGGAGAAATTGAAATTGCAAACCAATTGTTAGGCCATCATTATGAG
This sequence comes from Chitinophagales bacterium, assembly GCA_020635975.1. GTDB lineage: Bacteria > Bacteroidota > Bacteroidia > Chitinophagales > UBA8649 > JAFMKE01. The sequence goes on along the minus strand of JACJYT010000005.1, from coordinate 95,612 downwards.
CTGAATGGCATCGTGATTAAGGGAGAACAGCTTGGCAGAAAACTAGGCTTTCCTACGGCAAATTTACAGCTTAGCGTAGATTACAAATTGATTCCTCAGATTGGCGTTTATGCTGTTACCACATTGGTTCGAGGAAAAGCTTATAAGGGAATGTTGAACATTGGTTTTCGTCCTACCGTAGAGGGCACCAATAAAACCATAGAACTGCACATCTTCGATTTTGAAGAAGATATCTATGGCGAACAGATTCAAATTCAACTCGTAAACTACATCCGTGCGGAACAAAAATTTGAGAGCATAGAAAACTTAAAAGAACAACTAGAAAAGGATAAGTTAAGCGCGCTTAATTTCCTAATGTAGGCGCTTTCATCTGAATTTCATCTACTAGTAAAATCTTCTTGACTTGCTTAAGCTCATAGCTAATCACCGCTTTTTGTTGCTCTAGCTTGTCGACTTTTTCTAAGTCTAAATTCTCCGATTTAGGTGAAGTTTTGACCACCAGATAACGTTCACCCTCATAAGTAAAACTCTCGAAATCGTAAGCCAATTGATTAATTTCTACCCCGGTAAACTTCACTTCACTATTCTCTTCAAACAAGAAAAAATAATGTAAACTAGATTGGGCATTATCTGTTTGCTCCTTTCCTCCTACACTATACTTATAGTAGGCCTCCAATAAGTTCAAGTCGCTGGAATCATCAAGCCCCCGAGATCCACTACAAGAATAAATTCCTAGAATAAGAATAAAAACTAAGTATCTCATAAAGCATAAATTTTAAAGCACATTTCCTTTAGTAAATCTGCAGATTCTGCACTCTTGTTGCCAAAACCCTTAGATTTTAAATCGTATTCTCCTAGCAATTCGAAAATGGCTTCAAGTTGCTCTGCACTATAATTCGCAGCATACTTTTTATAATCCTTAGCCACAAAAGGATGTAATTTCAGTAAGGCACCAAAATCTTTATCTTGCATATTACCAGCGAATTTCGTTAAATACATTTTTTGAAAAAAGCCATTAATCGTGCCAAGTGCAACTGGTAGAATCAAACTTTTCGGATTGGCATCAAAATATTGCAAAATTCTAAAGGTCTTTTCCGTATTCCTTAGCCCCATGGCATTGGTAAACTCAAAAATATTGTAATCTTTTGAAGCACCAATATTTTTCTCTATATCCGCTTCACTAATAGCTACCCCTTTGCCTACTACTAGTTCTAATTTATCGAGCTCATTTACAATCTTAGAGATATCCGTTCCTAAAAATTCAGCAAGCATCTCTACGCCTTTCGTACTAAGATTAAGGTTTTTCTTACGACAATATGCTTCAATCCATTTAGCAACTTCATAATCACGAATTGCCTTAGATTCCATTGCAACAACATTGTCACTTTTTAGCAATTCCTTAAATATAGCTTTTCGCTTGTCGGGGTTTTGGTGTTTAAATGCCAAAACCAAAATAGTAGAAGCAACTGGTTTACTAACATAAGCTGCCAAATCCTCAAAGGATTTTAATTGTTGTGCTTCCTTTACTAAGAGTACCTGGTGATTGGCCATCATAGGCAGTCTTCCCGCAGCCTCCAAAACTTGAACCACACTTACATCTTTACCATATAAACTTTGTTGATTAAAGGCTTTTTCTGCATCCGTAAGTACGTTCTTTTCTATATACTCCACTAATTGATCGATATAGTAAGCCTCATCACCAAACAAAAAATAAATAGGATGAAAGATTCTAGCTTTTAAATCCTTAACAATTTGATCGAACTCCTTTATCAAAACCTTAGATGCTTAATCGTTAATCCATTATTAATAAGCTGTTGCAGCGATGCAATTCCAATTTCTAGATGTTGATCTACATAAGAACTGGTTATTCCCTCATCACTTTTAGAGGTCTTCACCCCGTCTGGCGTCATGGGTTGATCAGAAACTAACAACAAGGCTCCCGAAGGAATTTTATTGGCAAAAGCAGTTGTAAAAATAGTAGCCGTTTCCATGTCTATTCCCATTACTCTAATTTTTTTAAGGTAACGCTTAAACTTTTCATCGTATTCCCAAACCCTTCTATTGGTGGTATACACCGTCCCTGTCCAATAATCTTTATTAAAATCACGTATGGTAGTTGAAATAGCCTTTTGCAAAGCAAATGAGGGTAAAGAAGGTACTTCCGGGGGATAATAATCATTACTTGTTCCTTCTCCTCTAATTGCTGCTATAGGCAAGATGAAATCGCCAAGTTCATTTTTCTTTTTTAATCCACCACATTTACCCAAAAACAAAACCCCTCTTGGTTTAATAGCCGATAAGCAATCCATAATGGTAGCGGCATTGGGACTACCCATTCCAAAATTAATGATGGTAATTCCTTCTGCGGTGGCACTTTGCATAGGTTTGTCCTTTCCTTCCACTTCTATATTGTGAATAGAGGCAAATTTTTCAACATAATTTTTAAAATTGGTAAGTAAGATATACTTGCCAAACTTTTCAAGAGGAACCCCTGTATAACGCGGCAACCAATTTTCTACAATCTCTTGTTTAGTTTTCATAATACTTTAATTTTGTGTTGATGATAATTATCCCATTTCGAAAATACGATTTCCAGATAAAGCAAGAAAATGGAAAAACTTACATCTTAGACGAAGTTAGGAAGAAATACCTAATATTAAGTCCAGAAGAATGGGTTAGACAAAATTTTATACATTATTTCATCTATGACTTAGCGTATCCAAAATCAAAAATAGCCGTAGAGAAAGAGTTTGTACTTAACGACAGAAAAAAGCGTTTTGATCTATTAATTTTCGATAAAAATAGCAATCCTTATTTGTTAGTTGAGTGTAAAGCGCAAAGCGAAGCATTAAATGACAAAGTACTCATGCAAGGCTTGCAATACAATCTTCATTTCAAAGTGCCATATATGTTGATTAGCAACGGAAACCAAAGTTATGCTTGGAAACTTAGTGAAGAAGGTTTAGAAAACTTGAAAGAATTACCTAAATATTCAGAATGACTAAAGGTATAATTGTAATTAAGCCCAAATTATTGGCTTTCCTGAGTGCCAATTTTGCCCAAGCCATGGCCTTGTATCCATTCATTTTAGTGAAAGATGAAAATTGCGCTTGCAATACCAACTTAATCAACCATGAAAGAATTCATCTTAGGCAACAAATTGAAATGCTAATACTACCTTTTTACCTAGTATATGCTTTAGAATATTTATATCGAAGATTGCAAAAAAAGAATCACTATGCGGCTTACCGTCACATTTCTTTTGAAAGAGAAGCCTATGCTAACGAAAACAACGAGAACTATCTACAAAGCAGAAGATTCTGGAATTTTCTAAAATGGACATAAAAAAAGGGACGCTAATGCGTCCCTTTCAAATTTGTCTTCGATTGATCTTAGTGAGCTACTTCTTCAACAACTTCCTCAACCATAACTTCAGCGCTATCAGCAACTTCAGTAACAGTTTCCTCAACAACCTCAGTAGTTTCTTCTACAACTTCAGTAGTTTCTTCTACAACAGTCTCAGCAGCTTCTGAAGCTTGGTTACAAGAGAACAAAAATAAACCAGAAGCTAAAAATAATAAAGATAATTTTTTCATTTTAAATGTTTTTTTTAGAATTAAGATGCAAAGTTAACTCAACTTTAACAATTATTCTACTTTTCTCTAAAAAAAATATTTATAGGCACTCCAGTAAAATTAAAGCTCTCTCTTATCTGGTTTTCTAGGTAGTTCTTGTAGGCATCTCTGATGTACTTAGGGTTACTACAAAAGAATGCAAATGAAGGAGTTGTGGCAGGTAATTGCGTTACATACTTGATCGATACGTTCTTCCCTTTAACTACAGGAGGATGGTAGCGTTCAACCGCCTTAAGCATAACATCATTTAATTTAGAAGTTGGAATCTTTCTTTTTTTATTCTCATAAACCTCCAAGGCATAGTCAAGCACCTTTAAAACTCGCTGCTTTTCTACCACCGAAGTGAAAACAATCGGAACATCCCTAAATGGGGCAATCTTACTACGAATAAATTCCTCATACTCCTTAACCGTATTCGAATTCTTGTCTTCTACTAAATCCCATTTGTTAACAACCAAGACAATTCCTCTTTTCTTTCTTGCTGCCAAGGCGAAAATATTGATATCTTGAGCCGTAAGTCCTTTGGAAGCATCTAGCATGATCACACAAACATCGGCATCGTCTAAGGCCTTTATTGCGCGTATCACGGAGTAAAATTCTAAATTTTCAAAAACCTTAGATTTTCTTCTTATTCCTGCCGTGTCGATTAATAAAATATCTTTGTTAAATTTATTGAAACGAGTATGAATCGAATCTCGTGTAGTGCCTGCAATATCCGTAACCACGTTTCTTTCTTCACCAAGAAAAACATTGATCATAGAAGATTTTCCGGCATTCGGTTGACCAATAATAGCAATTTTAGGAATATCGTCATCCACATAGACATCCTCGCTTTTTTCCATTCCTTCCACAATGGCATCCATCAACTCCCCCGTTCCACTTCCATTAATTGATGATAAAGGAAACAATTGTTCGAAACCTAAGGAATAAAACTCATTCGAATCCAATAATCGTTGATGATTATCCACCTTGTTTACTACGAGCAAGACTTTCTTATCTGTCTTTCTAAGCATCATGGCAATTTCGTCATCTAGATAGGTAATACCAGTTGTAACGTCTACCACCAAAATTAAAACATTAGCCTCTTGCATGGCAATTTTTACCTGTCCCCGAATCGCCGTTTCAAAAACATCCTCTGAATTAGGTACAAAACCGCCAGTATCTATTAAATTAAACTTAATACCGCCCCATTCCGATTCACCGTAAACACGATCTCTCGTTACCCCACTTTGATCATCTACTATAGATTTTCTCTCGCCGGTAATTCTATTAAATAAAGTAGACTTACCAACATTGGGTCTACCTACTATTGCTACTGTTTCCATAATTAAAGGGCAAAGATACGCTCTTAGTTTCGGAAATCTCACATTTCATTGTCATTTCAAATAAGCAAGAAGCAATTATTCTTATTCTATATTCATTTCCTAAGAAAGTTTAGCTTTGTATTCGAAAAGTTTAATCACTTCGCTCATTTATGGCAATAGAAATAGAAAGAAAATTCCTTATTAAAAATGAGAGTTGGAAAGATGCCATTGGTGCAACTTATCTTATTGAACAAGCATATTTATCTACTTCTAAAGAAGCTGCGGTGCGTATTCGTACTAGCAATGCGAAGGCATATTTAACCATAAAGGGCAAAACTACATCGGCAACAAGACAAGAATACGAATACGAAATTCCTTTTCAAGATGCTCAAGAATTGCTACAACTTTGCGAAACAAGTATTCGTAAAATAAGATACCATGTTTGGCTAGAACAACACCTATGGGAAATTGATGTTTTTTCTGGTAGCAATGAAGGTTTAATCCTAGCAGAAATTGAACTGAATGATGAAAATGAAGTTTTTAAAAAGCCTAGTTGGCTAGGAGATGAAGTTACGAGCGATTCGAGATACTACAATGTAAATTTACTTAAAAATCCCTTTAAAAATTGGCACCATTAACTAGCCGCATATTCGTCTTCCTTTTCAACATGCGTTAATAAGAAATACCTAGAGCTTTTCGCTCTTTTCTTAGCTTTGCAGAAAATTTCCACCTATGAAAAGAAGTATAGCCGAAAGCGCATTCTCCTTCCCCAATCAAAGTGAGGTATACCACGGTAAAGTAAGAGATGTTTATACTATAGGGGACAAAATAGTAGTAATTGCAAGCGATAGAATTTCTGCCTTCGACCATATCCTACCAAGAGCAATTCCATTTAAAGGTCAGGTGCTAAATAAAATAGCAGCTCACTTTTTAGAGGCTACTAAAAGCATAGTACCCAACTGGGTTGAAGCCCTTCCCCACGCCAATGTAACTATCGGTAAAAAGTGTGAACCGATAAGGTTAGAAATGGTTATAAGAGGATATTTGGCTGGACATGCATGGAGAACTTATAAAAGTGGCTTGCGTGAACTATGCGGAGTAAGCTTACCCGAAGGTCTTAAAGAAAACGACCCACTACCCTTTCCAATTATCACTCCAGCTACCAAAGCCGAAGAAGGTCATGATGAAGATATTTCTAAAGAAGACATCCTACTAAAAGGGATAGTAAGCGAAGCAGAATGGTCTACCTTAGAAAAATATACTAGAGCCCTATTTAAAAAAGGTAGCGAAATGGCTGCAGAAAGGGGATTAATTTTAGTGGATACAAAATATGAGTTTGGTTGGTACCAAGGAGAAATTATTCTTATTGATGAAATCCATACACCAGATTCTTCTAGATACTTTCACCTAGAAGGCTATGAAGAAAGACAAAAGCAAGGACTAGCTCAACAACACCTATCGAAAGAGTTTGTGAGAGAATGGCTAATGGCCAATAATTTCCAAGGTCGGGATGGCGAAATCATGCCTGAAATGAGTGATGAAGTAGTGGAAGACATTTCGAATAAATACATAGATTTGTACGAGAAAATTACTGGAAAATCCTTCGTAGGCGAAGATTTAGCTACCATCGAAGAGAAGGTTCTCGCCTATTTATCCTAATGCATACCAATTTAAGCGAAGGCCAACTCGATGTATTTGCAAGGGACGGCTATTTACTCATTGATAATTTTTTAGAAGAAGATATAGCCCTTCAACTTTTGGAAGAGCTAAAACATTGGAAAGAGCAAGAAGCATTTAGAATTGCCGGCATAGGCAAGCTCACACAACATAAAATAGAAGAGGATTTTAGGAAGGACGAGATTAAATGGATAGATAGAGAAAACTGTCTCCCCGCAACTAAAGTTTATCTTCAAAGCTTAGAAAGCTTAATGAAACAATTGAGTAGAGAATTTTACTTGTCATTGAAAGATTTCGAAAGCATGTATGCCATATATCCAGAAGGGGCATTCTACAAAAAACATAAAGATCGTTTTCAACAGCAAGCGCATAGAATTATCTCTGTTGTTTTGTACCTCAATATAGCTTGGGAAGAGAAAGATGCTGGTGAGCTCCTTATCTATTCCAATAAGCAAAGTATAAAAGTGGAGCCTAAATTCAATAGATTGGTTTTCTTCAAAAGTGAATTACTGCATGAAGTTCTTTCTTGCAACAACACGAGGTACAGCATTACCACATGGCTCAAAGACCAATTCAATGAAGTGAATTTCCTATAATTTATCTAGCTTTGTTCTATGAACTTAGTCAAAACGAAAGACGGTAGCGACACGGTAGTTCACCATATATTCGATGAGCACTACCACTCCATTCATGGTGCAAAACAAGAAAGTGAGCATGTGTTTATTCAAAAGGGTTTGGCATTGCTAAAAACAAAGAACGAAATAAATCTTTTTGAAATGGGTTTTGGCACAGGCTTAAATGCCCTTTTAGCTCTCGATTATGCTAAGAAAAACCAACTCATTCTCAACTATTATAGTATCGAAGCCTATCCATTAGCTTATGCGGATGCCATGAAATTAAATTATGCGCAGTTAGTTGAAGATCCAAGCCTATTTGCTAGGCTTCATCAAGCAGAATGGAATAAGCTCGTTGCACTCTCTCCAGAATTTAATCTCTTCAAGATGGAAGCATTAATTGAAGACTTCGACATTACAAGCATAGCTCCCGTAGATTTAATCTTTTATGATGCTTTTGCACCTTCTGCTCAAGCCCAACTTTGGGAAAAGGATATTCTTAAAAAAATGTACGACTTGCTCAAGAAAAACGGCTTTCTCACTACCTATTGTGCCAAAGGACAATTTAAAAGAAATCTTAAAGAACTTGGTTTCCGAGTAGAAGCTCACCCAGGCCCTCCAGGTAAACGAGAAATGACTCTTGCATACAAACTATAAACTTATTGGGCTTGTAGAACCCCTTAGCTCCGTTAATTGGGGACTTATCTTCGGAAGCAAGGACTCCACTTCGCTATAAAGGCTAAGGTAGAAAATGCGCAGTGATTTTGTTATGTATAGATTTTAAAACAGCTTTCGACTTTAGTTTCCTTTCTCATCTTTACAGCCTTGTAAAGAATTTTCTATTTCTTCCGGGGTATAGAAATGTTTGGTTTCAGTAAAATTCGAACTAATATAATTACAGATATTGGCAATTTGAACTTCCGATAAAGCACTCAAACCTAGCATTTCTTCATCATACCATTGTCCATTAACTTGAATAGAATCTTTAATTCCGTAGCGAATTACGCATGCCAAATTACTGCTATTAGTCTTCAACCAATCGGCATTATTTAATGGAGGAACTAAGGTGCCTAAACCCTCGCCTTGTTCTCCGTGGCACTTAGCGCAGTATGACTTATAGCTATTGGCCCCTGGACTACTAGATAGAGCATTTAAACCCTTGGTAAGCAAGTAAAATGCAAGTAAGCCGGCAACCGCAATAAGAGCTGTTTTCTTTCTAGTGTCCATCTAGCAGTACTTGTATGTCTAAGATTAATTGACTTACAGCGGCTTCATCTGTGCCATCATAATAACCTCGAACTTGTTGTTTCTGATCTACTAAAATAAAATAGCCGCTATGCTCAAAACCACCTGGAACTTCATCGTCGGCATAAGCAATAATCATGTAGTTTTCTGCCATCTTATAGAGATCCTCTTTCTCCCCTGTTACAAAGTGCCACTTCTTATTGTCTTCTATTCCTAATTTATGGGCGTATTCATCTAATTTCTGCACATCGTCCCTATCAGGGTCTATCGTGTGCGATATTAAAGCGAGCTCCTCATTATCGAGGTAAGTAGTATAAATTCGCAGCATTTGCCTACTCATCACCGGACAAATGGAAGGACAAGAGGTAAAAAAGAAATCACTTACAAAAACTTTACCCTCGAAATCAGCATTGCTAATACTCTCTCCTTTTTGATCGACAAATTGAAAATTGGCAACTTTTTTTACGATAGTATCGTAACCCAAATCTGTCTTCACTGCTTCCTTTCCATATATTGGTAAGCTCCTTTCCTCTTGACAAGAGAAGAGAAAAAAAGAAAAGATAGCTAAAAAATAAAATAATTCTTTCATCTTATAAACTTCACCATTTCGACTTGCTATAATAGAAGATCTTTAGCATTTTCAAAATTCACTTACCCCAAAGCCCATGGCTAAAAGAGCAAGTAATATGGCCCCGGCTAGAATTCTATAATAGGCAAAAAATTTAAAGCCGTACTTCGTTAAGAAGCCAATAAATCCTTTGATTGCTATTAATGCTACTACAAAGGCTAGCACATTACCCAAAGCTAAAAGTCCTAAATCAGCTTTCTCAAAACCAAAATCTAAATAATACTTCAACATTTTATAAGCCGTTGCCGCCAACATGGTGGGCACTGCTAAGAAGAAACTAAATTCTGCTGCGTTCTTTCTATTTAACTGCTGTGTTAAACCTCCAACAATACTCGCAGCTGATCTTGAAACCCCGGGAATCATAGCTATTACCTGATAACAACCTATAATAAAAGCCTTCTTAAAATTGATTTCTTGATTTACATTGGGATCTTCGTTCTTGGCAAACAATCTATCTACAAACAACAAGAAAATTCCACCTAAAATCAAGTTCACACCAACTACCCAGGCATTATCTAATAAGGCATCAATATAATCGTTCAATAAAAAGCCAAACACAGCTGCAGGAATAAAAGCGACAAAGAGCTTGTAATAAAAGCTAAGGGATTGCAAAAATTTTTTCCAATATAAAACCAAGACAGATAAGATGGCACCAAATTGAATTGCCACCGTAAACATCTTAACAAAATCGTTAGAAGCAATACCCATAAAGGCCGAGGCAATTACCATATGACCAGTAGAAGAGATAGGCAAAAATTCTGTAAGGCCCTCAATAATTGCCAAAATTATGGCATGAACTGTATTCATTATGCCTTTTTAAAAGCTAACATAATAGCGAGAACTTCTATTACAAAGCCAGCTACTATAACAATTGGGGCAAGAGTTAGGCGACGAAAGCTATAAATACTTTCATCAAATTCATGAGCGTAGCCATCTGGACCCAAAGCTTCTCCACCGCCAGCCATTAATAAGAAACCTAAGATAACAAACACAAGACCTAAGGCCATCAGTAAGTAATTCGTTTTGTTAAATAATAAAGAAGGAGTATTACTCATAATTCAAATTTATTTTTAATAAAGCTCATCTAATTTCATTCTCAAATATTTCCTTACCGCAAAGAAGGTGCTGATTAGAGAAACAAGCAGTCCGATGCTTACCAAAGCACCAAAAATATATAGAAAATCTAAAGCTTCTTTAAATACACTTAGTTCAATGATATAACTTTCTATTAAATAGATACTAGCTAGTAGTAATACTGCTGCTAGAATCGCACTTAACAAGCCATTAAAAATTGCTCGAAGCACGAAAGGTTTCGTAATAAACCATCTCGTTGCTCCCACAAGCTGCATGCTCCTAATAATAAATCGCTTGGAAAACATAGCCAACTTGATGGTGCTATCAATAATAATAAAGCTGATTACCAACAAAATAGCCAGAAAAACGAGTAGTGCCAACAAAAACTTAGAAGTAAAGGCGCTTATATTACTAAGCAAAAGCTCATCGTAATTTACCGCTTGAACATTGCCGCTGGCAAGTAAGTCTTCCTTTATCCACAACAAGCTATCCGGAACAGAATAAGCAGCATTTAAATGCAAAATAATAGCATTAGGTAGCGGATTATAGCCGATAGTCTGAACAAAATCTTCTCCTAAATCTTCTTTCATCATTAGCGCCGCATCTTCCTTAGTAAATATCTCGCTTTCTTTTACGTAAGGATTTGTTTTTAACTGTTCCGAAAATTGAAAGATATCACTTTCGTTCAGCTTATCTTCTAGCACTAGTTGAAGAGCAATATTCTCTTTTACCGATTGACTCAATTTAGCCGATTGTAGAAAAAAACTAGCAATTATTCCAAGAACAAACAAAATCAAGCTAACGCTAATTATCGAGCTGATATAGCTTGGATTTGATTTTTTTACTCTTTTTTGTTGCGTGCTGCTCATAGAACTACGAAATTAAACAATTTATTAGGCTCTTCGATACTTTTAGTAAATTTTAAACAAAAAAATACGCAAGCTGATAAGCAATCTTGCATTTGCAAAAAAAAAGCAGCATCTTAGAGGATATGGAAACTGGCGAAATTAAATTTTTAGTTCTCGATGTAGATGGCACCTTAACCGATGGCGGTATCTACATTACCGAAAAAGGTGATGAAATCAAAAAATTCAACACCAAGGATGGTATGGGTATAAAAAACCTACTTAAGGCTGGTGTAGAGGTTGGCTTCATTAGCGCAAGTATCAGTAAAAAAATTGTTCATCATAGAGCGGCTATGCTCGGTGTAAGATATTGCTACGTTGGAAATGGCGACAAATCAGAAGTACTAAGTCAGTGGCTCGATGAACTAGACCTGAGTTTTAAAGAGGTCGCTTTCATTGGCGACGACATCAATGATGCCGTAATAATGCAAGAGGTAGGCTTATCTGCTGCACCAAGCGATGCACTCTCCGAAGTAAGAAGCATAGCCAACATAGTTTTAGAAAAAAAAGGAGGACAGGGCTGCGTTCGAGAGTTTATCGACCGAGTTTTTGTAAACCGCTTACTCTTAAGTAATGAAGAATAAGTAAGTACTTAACTTTTACTGTGTCTTATCCCACTACTTTATTAATACTTATCTCAATACAAACAGATTTTTTTATTGCTAACTAAGTGTCCATCTGCTTGCTTAAGTTGCAAAATATAAAAGCCCTTAGAATAGGTCCCTAAGTCGATGGTGAAATCTTGTTGTATGCTTAGATCTAGAAGCTCCTTTTTAACTAGTTCTCCTAATCCATTTATGATTTCTAAATAATAAGAGCCAAGATTTTTATCCTTAAAAACAATTTTGAATTGCGCATCTGTAGGATTAGGATATACCTCAAAAGCAAGAGGTAAATCGAGCTGTGTAATGCTAGTTGGACCTAGAACATCGAAGAGTGTGTCTTCCACACTTCCATCTTGTCCCTCATCTACTAAAATAATTACTTCTTGACCTTCCATAGAAGCTTGAATAAGGATGGTATGATTAGTTTGACTAGCTAAGGCAATATTTTCTATATTTCGAGTTATTTGATAGAGCCCGTCCACATAATTTAGCACCAAGTCATAGTTCTTATTATCCAGCTCGCTATTCGATAACAAGACATGCGTGCTATCTAATACTTCCATGCTTACTTCTTCATTTGCCAACAATTCGTAATCCTTTATTGCCACCCTAGTTTCCGAATTAAGTCCAGCATTTATAGCCATTATATTCATAGTTTTGCTCAGTGCGTCTGGATTTTGAACAGCTAGAAAGCTACCATTATTACTAATTAAATCCGTTTCACTAGGTAGTACATTACTTCTTTCATATACCATAATTCCACCAGGATAAGCATAAGAATAATAATTCCTATCGTTGCAATTAGAAATAGAAGCACTTAGATTAGCCACTCCTTCGGTAATTAATTTATCTACTTTTTCATCTTGATCCATGGCGTAATAAGCTCCCATATTCGTCCAAGTAGTAGAATGATTTCCTCCTTGCACAGAAACTTCTTCTCCACCACTATCCAAATTTACCAGGGTAAAATCACACAATTCACTGGTATGGATATAAGTTGCTAAAGGGGCACTCTTAGGGCCGTTGGTAGTCATATTAGTCATGAAGTCCGCTGGATTCTCTGGCAATATCTTTTTCAGATAACTACTATTGTAGGCAAAATCAACAAAGTAGACTAGGATTCCACTAACATATGCTCGACTCTGCCCCGTGTTATAGTCTATATATAAATCTAAAATATTACCTGGATAATTGGGGTCTATGCAATGTAAGGTATCTCCTGGGATACCAAAAGTTAGATTTCTGGTAACTTTAAAAGGCATCACTGAATGATAAAAAGTTTCTAAATTATTAGCAGATCGAGCACGAAAAGAAATTAAATAGGAAGAATCAGCTTCTCCTGTTTTAAAGCCAGAAACAATTTCAAAAATTGAAGGCTTCATCAATTGCCTAATTGCTGTTAAATTTTGATCAGCCAAGGCACCATTTAAGCCGTTTTGAAGAAGAAAAGGATCCAATAAATCTACACTAAGTTGTTGCAATTGGAGACTTGCAAACATTTCTTTAAAAGGGAGATTATCTGCTTCGTAATCTACTGCATTGGCTGAAGGAGAGTAGATATTACCGAAGCGACTTAAAAGTAGCGAGGGGTCGGATAAGTTTTGCAAAGCAAACAGCGACATTCCATAGCAGTTTCCTTGAAACTCTTCATATGAATTTTCTATCCACTTAATAAGTGCCTCTTCTCTAGCCAATTTATTGCCATTACTTTGCGTAATGTAAGCCTTATTTTCTTCTCGAGTTCGCACAAAAGCTGGCCAACTTAAATTTCGCTTCCCATTATTAATTGAATTCAATTGTTCTGCTGAAAGTACAAAGTTGATATCCTCCAAGTATTTCGAATAGAAAGTATCGGAAATGCCTAAATAGGGATCTGTATTTTGATAATCAAAACTAGCATTTGGATATTCGAAAGTAGCAGAATCATTACCAAAAAGTAAGTCATCCTCGGCTAATACGAAGCCATCTATTTGAGGACCTTCAGCTAGTAAATAGACTCCAACTTTCATATTGGATGCATTCTGATAGTAGCCAACCACATCATTGTTATTGTTGATTCCTAATAGTTCAAAATTACTTAAGCTAATAAGTGGGAAATTACCATCATAGCTCGAGCTGTTACCATTATAATAGCCGATAGTTCCTTGCATCTGTCCATTACTTTCTCGATAAGAAACTGCCATATAATTATTATCATTGATATCGTTTAGATAAGTTCTAGGTCCACCTATACCCGGAAGGGTGTGCGCCTGAGGGAAGAAAGCATCTGAAATACCATCATAAATTAAAGGAATTCTTTCTACTCCATCCAAATACCAAGCGGTGTATTTTGCATTGTTATTAAGTCCTAAACCATAAGTATTGTAGGTAGTAAATGGACTATTTATAGAATATCTTTCTGTTCCATCAAAAGTAAAAGGAGCTTGAATAGACTCAAAATGAAGCCAATTTTGTGTGCCAACTTTTACAGAGCCAATACCCACATCATCATCATTCAATTTTCCAGAATTTTTACTGGCCCCGGCAGGATCATTCCAGGTTAGAATGACTGCTTGATCTACAAAACCATTGATAATAGAGGCTTGAAAAACTTCTGCTGCGTTCGCCGCATTGTAGGCTTTACCCAGCACAAAGCCAGCATTATTGATTCCAGTTAGCTCTGTATTATTGTAGCCGCTTAATTGAAAACTAGTATACTTGCCATTGGGCAATACTAAGAGGCCCGCATTATTGCCATTAACATCCTCGTAATAGCCAACCATATAACCCTCGTCAGAAATATCATTAAGCACGGTATTTGGAGAAATAAATGAGCCGTCTTGAAAGCTCAAGGTATCGAAAAATTCAAAATCTAAAAATTGAGCAGATAGGCTACCAATAATTGCCAAAACATTTAGAAGCGTAAAAGTAAATTTCATAGTTAGAAGTTTAATAGTTCTAATATATGAAATTATCCGCAATTCTACAAAACAAAGCCAGTTTAGTCTTGGTTCTAAATGGAATATCTAAAAACTATTTTTTAAAAAGCAGTTTTTCGCTTCTTCCTTTTTTGAAGACATTTCGCTGGCTCTTTCTGCCTTTGCGCAACTCTTTCTGTACCTCTTCTGGTAGTGCTGCTATTTCTTTACATTCTTCAGAGCAGCAATTATGGAGTTTCTCCTTGCACGAATCACATTGAATAAATAAAACATTACAAGCAACATTGGCGCAATTAGTATGTATATCGAAAGGATTTCCACAGGTATGGCAGTTAGCAATAACCTCCGGACTAATGGTTTCTTCCAATCTTTCATCAAAAACAAAGTTCTTGCCTACAAATAAATTTGGAAGTTTTTTCTCACTAATCTCATGCGCATATTTTATAATGCCCCCTTCTAGTTGATAAACATTTTTAAAGCCCCTATGCTTATACCATGCGCTAGCTTTTTCGCAACGAATACCTCCTGTGCAATACATCAGGATATTCTTATCTTCATTTCCTTTTAATATCTTATCTTCAATAAAAGGTAAGGATTCTCTAAAATTGTCTACATCTGGCGTAATTGCCCCTTTAAAATGTCCCACTTCCGTTTCATAATGATTCCGCATATCTATCAAGATCGTATTCTCTTTCTGCATCATTTCATTGAACTCTTCCGCCTTAAGATGCAGTCCTTTGTTACTAACATCAAAAGTTTCGTCTTCTAGTCCATCGGCTAAAATTTTAGCACGGTTCTTTACCACAAGTTTATAAAAAGAAGTATCCTTGTTCTCTACTGCTGTATTTAGTCGAATATTTCGCAAAAAAACAACTGTTTCTAAGGCTTCTTTAAAGGCCTCCATCTTCTCTTCAGGAACAGAAATTTGCGCATTTATACCCTCATTTGCTACATAAATACGGCCCAAGACGCCGATTTCATCGAAATGGATATACAAATAGTCTCTAAATAATTGTGGGTTGCCTATTTGAGCATATTTATAAAACGAAATAGTGCTTCGTTTTTCATTGCTTTGCGCAATGCGCTCTTTAAGTACCCTTTTGTCTTCTCGATTACACAGTTTCATGCTATGGTCGGTTTTAAAAGGTAAAATAATATGTATTACAAAGATAAGGAATTCTTGAATTTATCCCTAGCAAAAAAAAGCTTACCCCAAAGAGTAAGCTTTTCCCAATGAAAAAATAATTTATTAATTTAGAACTTCTGGCGCTACTTGATATTTACTTGGAACGCTTCCTGTTAGAGCCTTCAAAAAGGCTGCAATATTGCTTACTTCAGCTTCACTTAATTCTTTATTTAATTGAATCTTACCCATAATAGCAATGGCTTCTTCCAAATCGGCCACACTTCCATCATGAAAATAAGGCGCTGTTTCCGCTACATTTCTTAATGATGGTGTTTTAAACATATGCTTATCTCCATCCTTAGTGCTTACACCTGAAAGACCTAAATCGATTTTCTTACTTCCTGTATGTTTCCAATATTCATCATATACCCCAAATTTTTGGAAGGAATTGCCCCCTAAAAGAGCGCCGTTATGACAGGTAGCACAACCATTCAATACAAAAGACATCATACCTTGTTTTTCTTGCTTGCTAAGTGCCGCCTTATTGCCTTTCAAATATTCATCAAATCTTGATGGCGTTAGCAATTCCCTTTCAAAACTAGCAATGGCATATTGCACATTCTTGTAAGTAAATAAATCCTCTTCGTTAGGATAGGCTGCGGCAAACATTTTTTGATATAATTCTATATCTTTTAACCTATTCATTAGAAACTCTTGACTAGGTATTGCCATTTCTACTGGGTTTAAAATTGGACCGCCAGCTTGCTCTTCAACATCTTTCATTCTTCCATCCCAAAATTGCATACTGTGCAAAGCGGCGTTCAATACGGTTGGTGAATTTCTATCTCCAAAACCACCATTATCACCTGGACTAGTAGGTAAATTATCTACCCCAAAACTAGCCAAATTATGACAAGAATTGCAGGAATTATTTCCAGTTAAGGATAATCTCGTATCAAAATAAAGCGCATGGCCAAGAGCAATCTTCTCTTCAGTTCTAAGGTTCTCTTCGTTCTTTGCACTTGAAGGTAAAGCATCAAACAAAAACAAGTTTTCTGCCAAGGCAAAGTCATATTCGCTGCCCTCTACTTGCAAAGCTTCTGGTTTTTGGGAAGAATTACAGGCTACAAAAAGAAAAGATAATCCAAAAAGAATAGCTATTTTTTTCATAAAATTAGATTTTGCATTTATAACTCTAGCAAGCTTAAATAAGTTCATTCAAATGTTAAAAATCTACAAAAAATCTTCTTCCTTTAGTTTGCTCACTTCCCTAACCCCTAAATCAAGATAGATCTTACCAATTCTATACCGCACCAATCGCAAAGTTGGAAAGCCAACTGCATAGGTCATTTTTCTCACTTGACGGAATTTCCCTTCTCTTAAAGTAATGGAAATCCAAGAACTTGGACCATGATCTTCGTTGCGAATTCTTCGCTCTTCCAATGCCACATGCTCCGGTTTATTTATCCGGACAACCCTACAAGCTTGTGTAAGATACTTTATGCCTTCAAAACCAATCTCTACCCCATTTCTCAATTTATCCATAGCCTCATCTGTAATGATGCCTTGTACTTGCACATAGTACTCTTTTTCGAATTTACTGCTGCGCACCAATTCACTAAGCTTGCCATCTGTGGTAAGGAGCAACAAACCTTCTGAATTTTCATCTAAGCGACCAATAGCCATTGTGCCTTGGGGATATTGGTAAAATTCTCCAAGTAGATGCTTCGATCCCTTACGTTTTCCCTCATAAACAAATTGACTGAGACAATTGTAGGGTTTGTGAAATTTAAAATGCTCGTGCATGAATTCAAATGTAAGACATTTTTAAACTAACTTAGTAGGACTTATTATTATAAATCCCATATGCAAGTAGCTAGTTTAAAAGAGTTCAAAGAAGAATTAAAACATTTAGATAAGAGCGCACTCAGCGAGTTAGTGCTTCAGTTTATTCGATTTAAAAAAGATAACAAAGAGCTCCTACAATATTTGCTCTTTGAACAACATAGAGAAAGAGATTACATTTTAGACATAAAAGAAGAAATAGAAGAAGCCTTCAAAAACATCAACACTAGTTCTTACTTTCTAATGAAGAAAACGATAAGAAAACAATTGCGCCTTCTAAAAAAATACCTGCGTTATTCCAAAAAGAAAAACACCGAGGTTGAATTAATTCTTCATTTTTGTAAGGAACTTTCTTTACTAGAACCTTCTATTCAAAACAGCAAGGTACTTATGAGTATTTTCCATCGAGAAATTGTAAGAATTGAAAAAATCATTGACAGCTTACATGAAGATCTTCAATACGATTATCTTCGAGAAATTGAAGAGCTAAAAGCTAAGAGCGAATAGCATCTACGGGCTTCATATTTGCTGCCATTACCGCCGGCACTATTCCCGCTAAAAGTCCAACACTTACCGAAATAAATAAACCTAAAAAAAGGTTATAGCTCGAAATTTGAAAGCTTAAATCGGAATCTCCCATAAAGGTATTTACCAAACTGAAAAGGGAAAAAACTAAAAGAAGTCCAAAAAGTCCACCAATTAAGCATAGGATAATAGCTTCTATAATAAATTCGAGAAGTATATAGATTTTTCTTGCCCCTAAGGCCTTCTTTACACCTATTATATTGGTTCTTTCTCTAACTGAAACGAACATAATATTGGCAACACCAAAGGCACCAACAATAAGGGAAAAAATTCCAATCACAAATCCAGCAACATAGATAAAAGAAAAAACTTGATCGAAAACTCCTGTTAGCAAGCTGATCTTGTTTAAAGAAAAATTATCGTCTTGCTTAGGGTTTAATTTTCGTGCTATTCGCATTCTACCTACTAATTCTGCCTCCAATTCATCCAAATCGACGCCCTCTTTTGCCTTTACTAAAATAGAAGGACCAGACTCAAAAGGAGGATTTAAGTTATTCGCTGCAAAACGATCTGTTACGTAAATAGTATTATCTAAACCAAAATTGGCGTTGATGCCCAATACATCTTGCCCTTCCTTTTTCATCACCCCTAGCACTACCAAGCTTATTCCTTGATATTTCACTTTCTTACCAATAGCTTTTTGTGGATCACCAAAGAATAAGTCTGCCAAATCGTAACCTATAAGCACGCCGTTTTGTAAGCTATTAAAATCAAATTCACTAAAATACCTACCACTAACAAAATCCATGTCGCGCACTAGATTATAATCTTGCGTAATTCCAAAAATGGAGATATTTTCGGCTTCCTCGTCATGATATTGTAAGGTTCCCATTTGCACCCAACGCCATAAAGCCATTGCCTCCGCATTCTTTACTTTTCCATTTATGGCATAAAAATCCTCCCTAGAAACCTCAGGTCTATTAATAAATTTCCACCAAGGGTAATCTTCTTGCATCAACCAAGGCCATTTGTTAATATAAATGATATTGTTTCCCAAGGAATCAACGCTTTTTCGCAGATTTTTTTCAAGGGAATCTACTGCAGAAAAAACGGATATAAGACACAAAATAGCTATAGAAATACCTAATAAGGATAAGAAAGCTCTGAACTTATTACTAAGCAATTCCTTAATTGCCAAAAAGATACTTTCTATAGATATTTTTAACCAAACCACCTTATTCCTTAACAATTTTTTCTTGTAAAATAGTCTTCGCTTTTTCATCTTGAAGCACTAAAAAATAGATGCCCGAAGCTAAGTTATGCGTAGAAAAATTAAAGGCGTTTTCTCCTTCCTTTACTCTTGCTTCCAAGAGCTGAACGATGAGATCCCCCGTGTTATTGAATAGTTTAAATCGAATCAAGCTAGTCTGCGGACTATAAAACTTTAGTTCAAAATTGCTTTCCATGGGATTAGGAAATAAACTGAAATTTTCTTCTAAAGCGAGCGGCAAGGAGGTTCTTAAACTATCTGGAGAAAGCAACTTAGCGATAAAAGTTCTATGCTGGTTTTTATTGTTTAAAGAAAGCTCATTTCTAAATCCCATAAATCCATTTATCCAAACGGTACCCGGTTCATTGTGCTTTCTTTGACTTCCACTATAATCTCCCCAACGTTCGTATGCTCCAGCTATCACATCCACCTTGCTTGTTCCGCTCTTTAGATGCATTCTATCGGAATAGCCATCTAGCAAGCTATAGAAAATAGCCGAAACCCCAGGAAAACTATCAATGGAAGTATGATTAAAACTAATTAATGCTTGCTCATCATAAATTGTTTGTCCAGTAAAGGAAATATTGGGATAGCCAAATTCCATCACTGGATCACTGAGAATTTGAAGATCAACAGACCAAGAGCTTTCCAAGGTATTCAATTTGCCATGATATATTGCCGCTAAGCTGCCAGCTTCATCTACGGTATTCCCTACAAAGTGGATTTGTCCGTTTTCTATAAAGCCGCTTAAAGGTCGAGCATCATTGGTTTGCAAGAAAGTAGTCGTTGTTTGCTTCGCATCTGGCGGCAAACCATAGTTTCTATTTGCTTGAACTGCACTACTCGTTGTACTTAAATTAGGGTTAGCACTAAGTGCTTCAGAAATACTCACCACAAAAAAAGTATCATTGCTAAAGTCAAAATTTCGATTCGACAAAAAGTACATTTCGTCTTGTGCTAGGTACATTCCGCCTTTAATTGGCAACAAATTTCTTATTGGCCTAGAATTGTGCTTAATATCTACGTGCACCTTCGAATTTAACACTCCCCCAGCATAGCCTGTTGCCTTTTCTACCTGCCAAATTACACTTTGCATAAAGCCTGTTTGCCAAGAAGCCGAATCACTATTAATATGATTTACAGTAACAAAGAAATCGTTTTTATTAATTGCAATCATTGGAAAATCAGACCAAGCATTATTGTTCAATGGATTTCCTGGTAAGGAATACACATTCCACGCCCCTTGTGGATTATTGCTTTCTGAAAAGCAAACTACAATATCCGTTGAATTGGCATTGTTCCCATTCAAGAATACTAAAATAAAGCGATCTTCATCCTGGTCGTATAGCACTTTGGGATCGTAAGAATTTGCCACTAATCCGAGGCTATCTGCCAAATCTTCTAAAGCTAAGTCGAAGAGTAAATTAGCTTGCTCATCGTAAACATACATATCCGAATTGCAAACAGAAACAATTAAACCATCATTAGAGATTGCCAAATCATTGTCGTTCGGAATTCCTCCAAAGGGATTTGCCACAAAACCGCTAGCATAAATAGGATCTGCAGCCGTAGTTTTTTTAGTTGAAGACAAGCTTTCAGGCATGGAGCTGAGCGAAGAAAATCGAAGCAATTTAAGTTGATGAAGGTAGTTTCTATAGCTATCCGAGCCCGGAAAGGCTCTTTCGGTAGCGTATAGATGAGGATGCCATGCATTGGCATAAGAATTCAACTGAACTTTAGCTATAGCCTCTATTTGAAAATCTATCGAGTTTTGGGCAACTACATTTGTCAAAATAACTAAAGCTATAATTAGGCTTAAATAAACTTTCTTAGGATTCATTGCTTAAATTTACGTTACAAAAAAGCTAGACTTTCTTTAAATCTAAATATGAAGGTACAATTAGTATTGCATGATAGCAAAGATTATTGGTCTTTGGTAAAGTTAAGATCCGAAATTTTAAGAAAACCTCTTGGATTAGAATTTTCTAAAGAAGAACTTGCTCTAGAAAACAAACAATTACATTTTGGCATTTTTGAAGGTGAAGATCCTCTAGCTTGTATGAGTTTAGTACTAGAAAACCAAGGAGAAGTTAAAATGCGACAAGTTGCTGTTGCTCAAGCCGCACAAGGAAAAGCTCTTGGAAGTTTATTATTAAAAGAAGTTGAAGCGTTTATTAAAGAAAAAGCTTATACAGTTATTCATTGTCATGCCCGCGCTAGTGCAATAAACTTTTACCTTAAAAATGGCTACCAAATTAGAGGAGAAGAATTTACTGAGGTTGGACTAGCTCACTACTACATGTGGAAGATGCTTTAAGCAGCTTACCAACCACCGCCACCGCCGCCACCGCCGCCGCCGCCAGAGAAACCACCACCTCCAGAAAATCCACCGCCACCGCCGGTACTACTTGTAGTAGGAGCCTGACTGGATGTTGTTATTGCACTTTGTAAGCTAGATGATAAGGAAGAACCCAAGATTCTCGTGTTAAAATAACCCGGCCCATCATACCAACTTGGATCGTATTCCTTATTGAGCATAGCTTCTTTCACCACTTTGTCGAACTTTTTAGTCCATTCTGTTTCACAATTCAAGGCCACCGCATAAGGAAGAAAACTCTCGAAGAGTTTTATATTTTCTTCCATAGACTTCGACATTTCCATTCGATGTTGCTCCGCTGTTTTCAAATACATTTGAAAGCCTTCAATTTCGTCCATTACATCTCTCCCCAGTAAGGTTGGAGCTTTCAACAAATGCGCAAAGACCATAGAGAGCATAAATGCTAAGATGAGAATCAATACTGGCATAAAAGCCCCTAAACCGCCTAATAATAAAAAGCCTAATACCCAAGCAGCTATAAAAGGAAAACTAAAAGCTAGTAAACCAAAGCCCGCTCCAATTTGCTTTTGCTTAAAATTATCAAAAACCGATTTAAGTAAAAAGAGGCAGCCTATACTCCAAATACCCAACCATGAAGATTGAAACAAAGCGTCGAAATCAAAGGAGTAAAAAAACATGACTAGGAAAAAAGGTGCTCCAATAAGAATACCATAAAACAAATATTTTGAATTTAGCCTAAAGTGTTTGTCTTCTATTTCCGTTTTTAATTTTGCTCTAAAAGTATCTATAGAAGCTTGAATTTCCGCATGATTTTTTTGTTCTAGCTTCAACACACTTAAAGACCCGCCAAACAACTTGTTCATTAAACTAAGTTCTCCTATAGGCAAAGCCGAAAGATCTTTGTTTGTTTTTATCAATGAATAGACTCCTTTATGGTTCTTTATCTGCAAATATCCTTTTACCGCTAAATCAAGGATGGAAGCCGTAAATGCTTTTTTGTCGAAAGCCATTTTGTAGATATAACGCACAGCAGCGGGACTTAAATTCTTTGGTGCTTCAAATCGAGGATAAATAACTCCTTTTGGAGGATCCACTCCTACTTGACTCCATTTCCATAGATAGTAGATAAACATCATAAGCAAGCCAAGGATACCAAAAAGATAGCCTAGATTATCTAATAGCAGCTTTCTTAAATAATTTGGTTCTGCAATAAAGCCTTTGGGAATAGCGATCGCAATAGTCATTCCTTCTTTTTCGGCTAAGGCTTGTGTAGATACAAAGAGTACATCCGTGCTATCTATCAAATCTACTCTATAATTGGATTCCGACGCCCCGTAGGCGCCTGTATAAGCGTGATATTGAACCAAATTTGCATTTTCAGGAAGCCGTACTAAAGCACTCAAACTATCGATAGACAATTCCCAATAATTTCCATTCACATTCCAGTATAATTCATCAAAATCTTCATAATAACTCAATTGATCTTCACTAGTATAATGAATTTCATAGGTGTAAATTCCTTCAGGCAAATACAGCTCACTAGAGCCAATATACAATTGAATTTCATCACCAACTTTTTCTGTATGCCAATCCTCCTCTCTGCCATCTTTAAGTATGCTAATGAACTGGTAATTCACTTTAAAATCTAAGCCAAACTTTGCCTTGTAAGTAGTGGGCAAAACCCGATAAATTCCTCTTTTAATCTTAAATCCTTCGGCTTTTACTTGTATGGTTTCTACAACGTCTAAATGTCCATTTTCTAGTATTCTTATTTCGCTATGAAAAAATAGTATCTCTTCTTTAGCAAATAATTTCAAATTTATAACTAGCGTAAAGCAGACTAGCAGAGAAATTTTAAAGAGTTTTTGAATTCGCATTGGCTCTAGTTTAGAATTAAAATTTAGTAATCTGCTTCATCAACTTCATCTTGAAAGGATAACTCCAAACTCTTTCTCTCTTCTAAACTATCCAATTCGAAGAAGTCGTAGTTTTTAAAATTGAAAACTGCCGCTAGGAGATTCGCTGGAAAACTTTGCACTGCAATATTATTATTTCTAACTGCGCCATTATAATAACGTCTTGCCATTTGAATTTGATTTTCAACAGTATATAGTTGTTCTTGCAATTTCAAAAAGTGTTGATCTGCTTTTAGTTCTGGATAATTCTCTATGGTAATCATTAATTGAGCGAGTTTATCGCTTAAAACGCCTTCACTCAGACTCTTGCCATTCGGAGTAGAGCTTTCCATTGCTTTCGCTCTCAAAGCGCTTATATCTCGTAAAATATTTTGTTCGTGGGTGGTATAAGCCTTCACGGTATTTACCAAATTAGGAATAAGTTCGTAGCGCAATTTTAGTTGCACATCGATTAGCGACCAGGCTTCTTTAACTAAATTTCGAAGTTTAATAAACTTATTAAAACTAACTATCATTGCTATGGATAGAGCTAGGAAAAATATGGCGAGGTAAATACTGGTCATACTAGATTATTAGAAAACTAATATAGATATTTTTATTAAGCTTAAGAACCATAACAAAACAAAAAGCCCCGTTCAAAATAATTGAACGGGGCTCTTAATATCTTGATTAAGAAAACTACTTAAGTGAATCTACAATTGCTTTGAAAGCTTCTGGCTCATTCATCGCCAAATCCGCCAATGCCTTTCTATTCAATTCAATACCTTTCTTGTGAACTGCATTCATGAATTGAGAATAACTCATATCGTATTCACGAACTGCTGCATTAATCCTTGCAATCCATAAAGTTCTGAATTCTCTTTTCTTTAATTTTCTATGCTCATATGCATAGCTTAAACCTTTTTCAACAGCATTCTTTGCTACTGTCCAAACATTCTTTCTTCTGCCGAAGTATCCTTTGGCAAGTTTCAGGGTGGCTCTTCTTTTCGCTCTCGCTGCTGGTCTATTGGTAGCTCTAGGCATTTCTTTTCTCTTTTACTTTTTCAACAATTAAATACAAAGCATTCTTCTTACTCTAGGTAAGTCGCCTTTAAATACTTCCGCATCTTGCGTTAAGCCTTTCTTACGGTCTTTATCTTTTTTAGTTAAGATGTGACTGTGAAACGCTTTTCTTCTCATAATCTTACCAGAACCAGATACTTTAAATCTTTTTTTGGCGCTGGAATTTGTTTTCATTTTCGGCATAATCCAAAATTTTGGAGTGCAAAGGTACACTTAATATTTTAAGTTTCCAATACTTTTTTATAAAAAATCAATCAATTTCAAGTTTTTCTGCTCAAGCACAAAAAAGCGAAATTGCTCTTCTACTTACTTCGATTTCTTCTTAGGAGAAAGAACCATAATCATTCTCTTTCCTTCTAACTTAGGTAACTGCTCTGGAGCCCCCCACTCTTCCAAGCGTTTGGCCAATTTCAATAATAGCAATTCTCCTCTGTCTTTAAAAACAATAGCTCTTCCTTTAAAATGAACATAAGCCTTTACTTTCGAACCTTCCTCTAAAAATTTTTCACCGTGTTTCGCCTTAAATTCAAAATCGTGCTCGTCTGTATTCGGACCAAAACGCAATTCCTTGATAACCGTTTTTTGCGTTTTCGCTTTTATTTCCTTTTCCTTACGCTTCTTTTCGTACAAGAACTTCTTGTAATCTAAGATCTTACAAACAGGAGGATCCGCATTTGGCGAAATTTCTACCAAATCCAATTCTAATTCTTCCGCTAGGCTAAGTGCTTTTTCAATGGTGTAAACTTCCGGTTCCACATTCTCCCCCACCAATCTCACTTTCGGCACTCTAATGCGCTCATTAATTCTGTGAAGATCTTCCGGTTTGTTTCTAGGTCTAAAAGTAGGTTTTTTCAAGTATGCTTATTTAAAATTCTAATTAATGTGCAAATATGGAAAATATTTTATTCACTTTCAAGTTCTTTGCTCAATGATTGCATAAAATCACTAATTGCTTGGCTTCCCAAATCCCCAACAGCCTGCTTTCTAACCGCCACTTCTTTATTTTCCATTTCCTTTTCACCAACAATCAACATATAAGGAATCTTAGAAGTTTCTGCATCCCTAATCTTCCTTCCAATTTTCTCCACTCGGTAATCCACTCTCGCTCGGAAACCTTTTCTCATCAAATCTTGTCTTACCTCGTCGGCATAAGCAACAAACTTATCACTAATAGGTAAAATAGCTACTTGCTCTGGAGCTAACCACAAAGGGAACTTACCTCCAGTATGTTCTATTAAAACCCCTATAAATCGCTCCAAAGAACCAAAAGGAGCCCGGTGTATCATTACGGGTCTATGCTTCTCGTTATCTGCCCCAATATATTCCAATTCAAATCTCTCTGGAAGGTTGTAATCTACTTGTATAGTACCTAATTGCCAACTTCTACCTAAAGCATCTTTTATCATAAAATCTAACTTCGGACCATAAAATGCCGCTTCTCCATAGGCAGTAACCGTTTTTAAACCCACCTCTTGGGTAGCTTCTATAATGGCTCGTTCTGCTTTATCCCAATTCGATGCGCTTCCAATATATTTATCCGGATTATCTGGATCCCTCAAGGAAATTTGTGCAGTGTAATTGCTGAAACTCAACTTCTCTAAGATAGTTTTCGTTAAGTCTAAAACATTTAGAAACTCATCTTTCAACTGGTCTTGAGTACAAAAAATATGGGCATCATCTTGAGTGAAACTTCTTACCCTAGTTAAACCATGGAGCTCTCCACTTTGCTCATAACGATATACGGTTCCGAATTCTGCAACTCGGTAAGGCAAATCTCTATACGACTTCGGAACATTGGCATAAATCTCGCAGTGATGCGGACAATTCATAGGTTTTAATAAAAACTCTTCATCTTCTTTAGGCGTATGAATCGGTTGAAAACTATCTTCTCCATACTTCGCATAGTGACCACTTGTTACATAGAGCTCCTTCTTACCAATATGTGGCGTTATCACAGGAAGATAACCTCTTTTAACTTGTTCATTTCTTAAAAAATTGGATAAGCGCTCCCTCAAATCGGTACCTTTTGGTAACCAAATTGGCAAACCAGCACCTACCTTTTCCGAAAACATAAAG
This sequence comes from Chitinophagales bacterium, assembly GCA_020635975.1. GTDB lineage: Bacteria > Bacteroidota > Bacteroidia > Chitinophagales > UBA8649 > JAFMKE01. The sequence continues at coordinate 68,849 of JACJYT010000005.1, read as the reverse complement.
AGTTCTAGCTCTGCCCCTAATTTTCTATGATCGCGCTTCTTGGCCTCTTCTAGCATGGCTAAATGATGATCCAATTCTTCTTGATTTGGAAAACTAACGCCATAGATACGAGTCATCTGTTTTCTGCTTTCATCTCCTCTCCAATAAGCACCTGCAACATTTAATAACTTCATGGCCTTTATCTGTCCAGTACCCGGAATATGAGGCCCACGACATAAATCCGTAAAATTACCTTGAGTATAAAAGGTGATTTCTCCATCATTTAGACCTTCTAATAACTCCAGTTTATACTCGTCTCCCTTTTCTTTAAAATAGGCAATGGCATCCGCCTTAGAAACATCCTTTCTAATATATTTGCTTCCATTCTTTGCCAATTTTTTCATCTGCGCTTCTATCTTAGGTAAATCTTCTAAGCTTAAGCTTCTTCCTTCTCCCAAGTCTATGTCATAATAAAAACCATTGTCGATTGCTGGACCTATACCCAACTTAACTCCAGGATAGATTGCTTCTAGAGCTTCTGCCATTAAGTGTGCAGAAGAGTGCCAAAATGTTTTCTTTGCATCCTCATCTTCCCAAGTTAACAACTGCAAACTAGCATCTTCTTCAATAGGTCTGGTTAAATCCCATACTTCTTCATTTACCTTGGCCGCCAAAACTGTTTTCGCCAATCCATTACTAATACTTTTTGCAATACTTATAGCTGAGCTACCTTTTTCGTACTCTCTAACCGAACCATCCGGAAATGTAATATTCATCAAAAAAAATTTTCACAAATTTCAAAAGATTAAACGACAATAAGAAATTAAGATAGAATTTATTCCTCAGTTTTGTTGGATTGAAAACAAAATGCTCGTACTCTAGTAAAAAGCTAGCTAAATATTTATTATTCTAAAAGGATACTAGCATCTTTGCAGCTCATTAGTTTAGCCGACAAAAATTATGGATATTACGTCTTTCCCAAAAGAGAAAATCAAGGTACTTTTACTAGAAAATATAAGTCCTTCTGCAAAATTAGAATTTGAAAAAGCAGGATACTCTGAAGTAGAAATTTTGAAAGGGGCCTTAAACGAAGATGAACTTATCGAAGCCCTTCAAGATGTTCGAATTTTAGGCATTAGAAGCAAAACGCAAATTACGGAAAGAGTGCTAAAAGCCTCTGAAAAATTAATGGCCATTGGTTGTTTTTGTATCGGCACCAACCAAGTAGATTTAGAAAGCGCAACTAGTTCGGGTGTTACTGTATTCAATGCCCCATTTAGCAATACCAGATCGGTGGCTGAATTAGTTATTGCTAGTACGATTATGCTCATTCGCCGAATTCCAGAAAAAAATGCAGCTGCTCATCAAGGACTCTGGCTAAAAGAAAGTGATCATTGTCATGAAATTAGAGGCAAAAAACTAGGAATAATTGGTTACGGACATATCGGCTCGCAAGTCTCCGTTTTGGCTGAGGCTTTAGGTTTAGAAGTTTATTACTACGATATTGAAAGCAAGCTACCTTTAGGTAATGCGAATACCAGTGAGAGCATGGAAAATCTTATTGAAAAATGCGACATCCTAACCTTGCACGTACCTTCTACTCCCGAAACCGTTAACCTTTTTAATAAAGAAGTGATATCTAAATTTAGAAAAGGTCAATACCTCATTAACATGAGTAGAGGAAATGTAGTGGATTTGGATGCTCTAAAAGAATCTTTAGAGAAAGGGATTCTTGCTGGAGCTGCTATTGATGTTTTTCCGGTTGAACCAAAAACCGCAGGAGATAAATTTGTTAGTCCACTTCAAAACCTAGCTAACGTACTCCTTACACCTCATATTGGAGGCAGTACAGAAGAAGCCCAATGGAATATAGGCTTAGACGTATCCTCTAAACTAATAAAATATCTAGAAAATGGTTCTACCATAGGTTCGCATTCTTTACCTGAACTAAGTTTGCCAAAAGTAGATAACACCCATCGTATCTTGCATATTCACCATAATGTGCCAGGAGTCCTAAGTGAAATTAATAAGAAAATTTCCGACCTAGAAATCAATATCCTTGGTCAATACCTTAGTACGAACAAGCAAGTAGGTTATGTAGTTTTAGATGTTAGCAAAACTTCTAGCAAAGAAGCTTTAGAAGAATTACGACTTGTAAGCAATACTATAAATGCTAGAATTTTATACTAAAAAGCTAGCCTTAACCACAGTCAAAAATAAATTTACATAATCTTTTAAGTCCCTTTAGTAAAATAGTAGTATATTAAAGGACTAAAGGAGTTTTAGATAGTTTGAACAAGATGCTTAATAATTTTATTGAAAAAAGAAATAAACTCGTAGACTGGTTTATAACAGAAAAAGATGAACTTACCGAAGTAGCTCTATTTTTCAAAAGACGCTTTGTAGAAGCTGTTATAGCCCTTGCTATAAGTCTATTTATCATGAGTATAATGAAATTTTTCGGATTCAGAAAAAACTATCCTTCTGAACTCGGCTGTTTGATTGTTCTTGGCTTCCTTTTCGCGTATCGTTTCCTCAAAAACAACACCCTCACTGGAAATGCTATCTTAGCTTACCTGTTTATTCAAATTTTACTCCAAACTGTAGCCTTTGATCAAGAAGTTTTAGCCTACTTCCGATGGTTCGTATTCTTCCCTATGTTCTCCTTATTGTTCATGGATAAATATTCCACTTTTATTTGGAGTTGCATCATTATAGTTAGCACTTTAGTTCTCTACTTTTATCCTTTTCAAGAAACGAGTATCCTTAGTCAACCAGAGTATAAGCACTATTTTTTCATGGATACGGTGCTTTTCTTCGCCATATTCCTACTCTGTGTCTATATCTACCATAAGGGTAAAGAAAAATTAAGTGAACGTTTAATAGAGGATAAAAGAAAAATTAAAGAAAACTCAGATAAGCTTTTAGAAACTCAAACTAAACTTTTAGAAACCAACAAGGAGCTTGAATCCTACGCTTATGTAGTTTCTCATGATTTAAAAAATCCAATAAGGGGCATTAATAGCTTTGCCGACATTCTTAAGCAACATTTAATAAAGAAAGGCAACTTGGATGTAGAGAGTACAAAATACCTAGATTACATCTGTGATAATTCCGCACAAATGAGTAAACTGGTAGACGATATTTTGTATTACTCCAGTCTAGATTCAAAGCAAAAAGAAAATTTTGTTTTGGTAGATCTAAACGAAACCATTAAGCACATCATTTCTAGCTTTAGTGCCTTGCCTAACTATCAAGAAATCACTATCCGCTCTGAAGTTTTGCCTAGCTTAAACATCTTACCTAGCTTGGTTTACCAACTATTTCAAAACTTAATGGCGAATGCTATTAAGTTCAAGCAAAAAATAAAACTTAGATTTATCTATTTCTGTGAAAGAATTAGATAATGCCTATGAATTTTGCGTTTGCGATAATGGTATAGGCATTGCAAAAGAAAATTTAAATTGATTTTTTCGCCTTTTAAAAAATTACACAGTGCTTCTCAATATGAAGGCTCTGGAATTGGCCTAGCAACTTGTGCCAAGATAGTGGAACGTCACCAAGGTAAAATTTGGGTGGAATCAAGTATTGGGTGAAGGCAGTAAATTCTTTTTTACTCTTGCTAAAAATCAATCTAAAAATTAGTCTAATTCTTTCATGAAAAAAAAACAAACTCCTTCTACTTTCTATTATTTCTATTTCTATCTTCTCTTCTTGTCACTTGGTTCGGTCGATGCTCTACTTACGACCTGACCATCACGATGATAGAAAATTTCCGAAAAGCACTCTCTCTTCTTCAGAAGAAATATTTTCATTTCCCTACGCTACAAACCAATTAAACCCAGAGAAGCTAATTGTTAGCTATAAAAATGGAGAGCAGACCAATCTTTTGCAGCTACTAGATAATTCTCTATCCAATGCCTTCCTAATTGTAAAGGATGGTACCATCTTGTTGGAGAAATTCTACAATAAGTACGATAATGAGAAAACTCACGGTTCCTTTTCCGTTTCGAAAGGAATGCTTGCCAGTATGCTAGGGATCGCCTTAGACAAAAAGTGGATTAAGAATTTAGAAGAGCCCATCACTACTTTTATCCCCGAATTATTAAAAAATGACTCTGCTTTTGCAAAAATTACCATAAAGAATTTACTAGAAATGAATTCAGGTATTCGAATAAAAGGGGCAGATGCTAACCCCTTTGGAGATTTAGCCAAAGTCTATTATGGTAATAATTTCTTTCGCTTTTTAAAAAGTTTAAAAATAGAAAAAGAACCTGGTTTGGAACATCGTTATAACCAAACAGACCCTGAACTCCTCAGTTTAATTTTGACTAGAGCAAGTGGAATGAGCCTTTCTCAATTCTTCGAAAAATTTGTTTGGACTAAGATTGGAGCGAATATAGCTTATTGGAATACCTATAGAAAAGAGAAACTTGAAAAAGGGTATTGTTGCTTTAATGCTAGAGTGCATGACTATGCAAAATTTGCTCAACTTTATCTGCAAAAAGGAAGATGGAACGAAGAGCAACTTATTCCTGAAGCATGGGTAAACTATACTACAGTTCAAGAAAAAAAGGATAATCCTAAATGGAAATTTGACTTCCATAATTATTGGTATCCAGCTACAGATGGGGCAGGCGACTTTACCGCACAAGGTTACAACAGACAAATGCTGTATATTAATCCCAACAAGAACTTAATATTATTCGCTTCGGGAAGCGAGAAGAAAACAATATAGAATGGGAGAAAATAGTTAGAGAAATTTCTAAACAAATAGACTAACTATACCTTATCGTAATCCTCGTATAAATCAGACTTTCTCAAAATAGCTTCATGAACATTCATGATATGATCGCCAATTCGTTCTGATCGATTAATAAAATCGATAAATAAAACTCCAACTTTAGCCGCATAAATTCCTTTCTCCAAGCGTTCGAAATGATTAGTGAAAATCATCTTTCTTTTCTTGTTTATGGCTTTCTCAACATCTACAATATCCTTTATCGGCACTCTAGGTTTATCCTCATTTAAATTTTGACGCATTAATTTAATAGCCTTCATCGTTAGCTGCATGATATCTCGAAGCTCTTCTTTGGCATTCTCAGGCAAGTTAACCGACTCCCTTTTAAGTCGCTCATAATTCTTTGTCATTTCATAATAGATGTCGCCCATTCGCTCCAGATCACTAGAAATACTTAGCATACCTCTAATGTCTTTTGATGTTTCTATACTAATATCTGCTTCAGAAACTTTAGCTAGGTATTGAGTCAATTCCAAATCCAAACGATCCGTCAAATCCTCCCTTTCTCTTATTTTAGCAACCATTTTCGAATCATCATTAAGTTTTTCAAAAAAGAGCGAATAAGTATTATTAGCCATTTTATCAATTAATTTGGCAAACTGCTCTAATTCCTTTTTAGCATTCGCTAAAGAAAGCGCAGGTGTACTTAATATACCTGTACCAATAAATTTAAGATGAAACTCCTCATCCTCATTACTTTGCTTAGGTACCATTTTCACAACAAGCTTGGCCATATAGCTCGTAAATGACATTAAAATCAACACATTTAAAACATTGAAGGTAGTGTGGAAAATTGCTAAGCCAATGCTTATATTGTCCTTGCCTACAAAACTTGCCAACTGTGCAAACAAAGCACTATCCAAAAGACTTTCGATTGCTGCGGTATAAGGCTTGAATACAATGAGTATCCAAATTACACCAATTACATTAAATAAAAAGTGAAATCTTGCTGCTCTTTTGGCATGAATATTTCCGATTGCAGCAGCAATATTTGCGGTTACAGTGGTACCAATATTCTCACCTAGAATCATCGCACAAGCTAGTTCAAAAGGAATCCATTGCTGAATTAATAAGGTTAAGGTAATTGCAGTGGCTGCACTAGAAGATTGAACAACAAGCGTTAATATAGTTCCGATAAAAACAAAAAGAATTATAGATACATAAGGAATACCTATTTCTGTAAAATTCTGAACAAAAGATAAAACTTCTGGATTGCTCTTGATATCTGGAACAGAATCTTTTAAAAAATCTAAACCGATAAACAAGATTCCAAAACCTAATACGAACTCCGCTAAAAATTTGGTTCTTTCTGTTTTGGAAAAAATAAATGGAAAAGATAAACCAATCAAACCTATAGCCACCTTCTGCATTTCAATTTTACCTAAAATGGCAATAATCCATAAGGTTACGGTTGTCCCTACGTTGGCCCCCATAATAACTCCCATAGATTCTACAAGAGTGAGAAGTCCGGCATTAACAAAACTAACAACCATTACCGTAGTGGCAGAGGAAGATTGAACTAAAGCGGTAACCAAGAAACCTGTAAATATGCCCAAATATTTATTTTTGGTCATACCCTTTAAAATATTTCTCAGTTTGTCTCCTGCTGCATTTTGAATACCCTCGCTCATTAATTTCATACCATATATGAAAATTCCAAGAGCACCTAAAATTTGCAGTATTTGAACAATTATACTTATTGTTTTATCCATATTTTCGAACTAAGAGCTAACAGTCAAGTTAGACTTGACTAAAAAATTTCAACAAAAGTACTTGAGATAATGTTACTAAAATGTTAAGGATTGAATTAGCGCATCAAGAAAAGACTAAATATCTGCTTTTCTACCCGTTTTAGCCAAAAAACAGCACTTTTATTAAGGCAAATTCCTTTGCATATCCACTTCATATAAAATCATACCACAAGACACAGAAACATTCAAAGAGTTGATACTCCCTTTCATCGGAATAATAAACAACTGATCGCAGTAATCTTTTGTCATCAGACTAATTCCCTTTCCTTCACTTCCCAACACGATGGCAGTAGGAAGGGTAAAATCTATATCCCGAATGCTCTTCGAAGTCTTTAAGCTAGACCCAACGATTTGAATGCCATTCAATTTGAAATACTTGTAGACATCATTGAGCGCTTTTTCTCTGCAAATTGGCACATTATGAATGGCTCCTGCACTAGACTTTACCGCTTCACTATTTATTTGGGCAACTCCTTTCTCGGGAACAACAATAGCATGCACTCCCATAGCTTCCGCCGTCCTTGCAATGGCGCCAAAATTTCTAACATCCGTAATGCCATCCAAAACCAAAAATAAAGCTAGCTCTCCTCTTTCCAAGACCTGCTGATAAATATCATCTAATTGAAAATATTGCACCTCTCCATACAAACCAACTACCCCTTGGTGATTCGCTTTTTCATGCTGATAAATGGGGAACAAGAGATAATTTATTTTCTCTTTAGGAACCACTTGAACCGCTACCCGTTTTTCTTCACAAATTTTTCTAATCTGCTCTATCTCTGCTCCAGAAGCTCCCTTTTGAAGCATTATCTTCTCCACAGCTTTATCACTTCTTAATATTTCTAAGGCTGCCTGTCTACCTATAAATACTTCCTTCTTCTTCATAATTATTTTTTCTGAAAAACATATACCACCGAGGATGCCTTTTCACTCTGAAAAAAAGCATTTAAATAAGATAGCTCCCCTATAATCATCGCTCTTAGCTTTCCAAATACGCCCGTAGCCTTATGCTTCTCACTCAGGAGAGAAATGTAATAAGAATCGTAAGGCATAGCATAAGATTTGAGATGTTGAAAGCCATGATTTTCTGCTAGGGTTTTTAAGGATTGCGGACTAAAATGCCATAAATGCTTGGGCAAATCGTAAGCAGCCCAAAATTCCTTATAGTAATTTGCATCTAATGAAGTATAATTTGGAACCGCAATAACCAGTAGTCCATTCTCCTTCAAAAAAGAATTAAAATTTAGGAAATATTCATCAAGTTGATGAACATGTTCTAGCACATGCCACATACTAATTGCGTCAAATTTTCTTTGACTAAAATCTACCTGAGTTAAGCCTTCTAACAAATCTATATTGAAATTATCTTTGGCTTGCTTTCTAGCACCACTATCTGGTTCCACTCCTATAGCCTCTATGCCAGATTCTCTTAGGTAATTCACAAAATAGGCTGTTCCAGCGCCAACATCCAAAAGCGACTGGATGTTCTTGTGTTTCCTGATATAGCCCAATTTTCTTTTGAGCATTATGTTTCTAACCCAATGATAAATTTTAAAGATTAGTCCCTTAGAAGTGTCGGAATGAGAAATATAATCTTCGTGCTCATAATAACTTCCAATATGCTTCTCATCTGGCGCATTCTCTGTTAAAGCAAAGCCACAATTCGTGCATTTTACAATATTAAAATCTTCTTTACTAACACAAAAATCCTTTGATTTAAGCAATAGTTCGAATTTATCATTTCCGCACGCGATACAAGTATTCATTACTTAATCTTTAAATCTAACTATTCGCCTAAGAAAGGGTATCTATAATCTGTAGCAGGAACAAAAGTTTCTTTTATTGTTTGCATGCTCACCCAACGGAGAAGATTATGTTTAGAACCTGCTTTATCATTTGTACCACTCGCTCTAGCACCTCCAAAAGGTTGTTGTCCTACCACTGCTCCAGTTGGCTTATCGTTAATATAAAAATTTCCAGCAGCATGTTTTAAACGTGTCGTAGCTTCTGCAAGTGCATAGCGATCCTGACTAAACACTGCGCCCGTTAAGGCATATGGCGAACTGGTATCTACTAAGTCTAAGGTTTCTAACCAAGCTTTTTCGTCATATACATAAATACTTAATACAGGGCCAAATAGCTCCTCGCACATAGTAACATATTTAGGATCTTGACATAAAAGAACAGTTGGTTCAATGAAATAACCCTCTTTTTTGCTATACTTAGCCCCAGCAATTATCTCAACACCTTCATCCTTCTTAGCAGCTTCTATATAAGTCACTAATTTGTCGAAAGATCTTTCATCAATCACAGCATTTATGAAGTTTCCAAAATCATCCACTTTCCCCATTCTAAAACTTGCTAAATCTTTTTGAATTCTATCTTTAACGGCAGGCCATAGATTAGAAGGAATATATGCTCTAGATGCCGCTGAACATTTTTGACCTTGGTATTCAAAAGCACCGCGACTTAAAGCGGTTGCTACCTGCTCTGCATGAGCAGAAGGATGGGCCAAAACAAAATCCTTTCCACCAGTTTCTCCAACAATGCGAGGGTAAGTCTTATATTTTGAAATATTCTCACCAATTGTCTTCCACATAAATTGAAAGGTCCTTGTTGAACCCGTAAAGTGGATACCTGTAAATTCTGGGTGGCTAAAGCACACATCACCAGCTACAGGACCATCGCAGATTACCATATTAATTACGCCATCTGGCAAGCCAGCTTCTTTAAACAATTGCATTAAAAAATAGGCTGAATAAATTTGTGTTTCACTTGGTTTCCATACAATAACATTACCCATCATGGCAGGTGCTGCGCATAAATTAGCACAAATAGAAGTAAAGTTGAAAGGCGTAACTGCAAATACAAAACCTTCTAAGGGACGATAATCCAAACGGTTCCACATACCAGGGTTGCTTTCAGGTTGCTCCTTATACAAATCTGTCATGTATTGAACATTAAACTTAAAGAAATCTATAAGCTCACAAGCTGAATCAATTTCTGCTTGCATAACATTCTTACTTTGACAAAGCATGGTAGAAGCATTCACCACGTCTCTAAATGGACCTGCTAATAAGTCAGCTGCTTTTAAAAAGATTGCAGCTCTATCTTCCCATGCCATTGCCTCCCATTTCGGCTTAGCTGCCAAAGCGGCGTTAATTGCTTGATGCACATGATCTGCAGTTCCTTTACTATAGCTTCCTAAAGTATGTTTTAGTTCGTGCGGAGGATGCATAGTGTGCTTATCTGAAGTAAAAACTTCTTTACCGCCAATTATCATTGGAACATCTACCGTACTTGATTTCAATTCCGCTAACTTTGCTTGAAGACTTTTTCTTTCACTACTTCCTGGTGCATAGGCCTTTACTGGCTCATTGCTCGCCTTTGGCACATTAAAAAACGCATTTGACATAATCTATAATTTGGTTCAGAAGCACAAAGATACTGCTTCTTCTTTTTTTATAAGAATAGATTGATTAACAAAAGTAAATCCATGCTAATAATATAGCTTTGAGCTTGACTTATGGCAAAAAAAAAGTCCAAACACCTTTCGATGTTTGGACCTTAAGCAATACCTTTGAAGCTATTGTAATGCCTTTATTTTTTCTTCAAGGATGTACTCATCCCCTTCAACATAACCTGCATGAGTATAAACAATAATTCCTTTTTGGTTTACTAAAACTGTAAATGGAACGGTTTGAAAATTCATCATTCTCTTTAAATCTTCATTCGTATCTAACAAAACATCATAATCCCATGCCTGACCATCAACATAGGTTTTTACCTTAGAAGTATTTCTCATATCATCAATAGAAATTGCTACTAACTCCATATCGTAATCATCCTGCCAATCTTCGTACATGTAGGATATGTTATTTAATTCCTTCTTACATGGAGAACACCAAGTTGCCCAAAAACTAATAACAGTTATTTTACCATTTTTCCCATAATCAGCAACATTTACCTTCTTTCCTTGTAGGTCGGATAGCACCAAACTTGGCAATTCTTTAATAGTAAAGATTTCTTTAGCAGATGAATTTCCTTGAGCACTAGCAAAACTGAAGTAAACGAGGCTAACCAGTACTAAGAATAAATTTTTTATTTGACTTTTCATGTTTCAATATTTGATTTATAAATTGCAATCTCCATGCCAAGATACAATAATCTAAGATTTACTTTTGATATCAAAGCTAATATCTTAATTTTACCAGCCAATTAATGCCTTTTAATGAAAAAAATATTCACTTTTTGCATTTTACTTTTATTTTTCAGTCTATCTCTAAATGCACAAGGCTATATATCTGGAGATTTAGAGTTAAGAAATGATTACTATGTGAAAGATACGGCAATTGGGGCTTCGGGAACTAATCATTACGACGACCTAAAATCTTCTGCAGACTCGTGGCTAACTCTTAATTACACCAATAACGATTGGGGCTTTAGAACAGGAATTCGACTAGATATGTTCTTAAATTCGAGATTTCACAATCCAAATAACGATGCCTATACAGCTTTTGGAGTAGGTCGATGGTTTATTGAAAAGGATTTCAAAAAAATGACTCTAACTGGAGGACATTTTTACGATCAATTTGGGAGTGGAATTGCTTTTAGAGCTTATGAGAATAGATTCTTAGGTATTGATAATGCCATCTTTGGAGTTAAAGCCAAATACCAGTTAAATGATAATTGGTTTGTAAAGGGCTTTGTGGGAGTTAGAAAAAACAGACTTTCCTTTTATAAGCCCATTATCAAAGGATTAAATATTGAAGGATACATTCCCATAGGAGATAAACTAACTTTGAGTCCGGGTATTGGTGTATTGAATAGAACTATGGATGAAGAATCGATGAGTGTGGTAGCTAATGCCATCAATGCTTCTCCATTGGAAACGCGATTTGTTCCGAAATACAATACCTACGTTTTCACGGCATACAATAGATTAAATGCAGGCAACTGGACCTGGTTTATTGAAGGTGCATACAAAACGCATGAGGCTATAAACGTTGCCCTAGGTCAAGCTTATCAAGATAAAGCAGGAAGTGTTATCTATACCAGCTTAACCTATTCTAAAAAGGGCTTTGGTATTACTGGCCAATTTAAACGAACAGATAATTTTCAATTTAGAACCTCTCCAGAAGACAATCAAACTTTGATTAAAGGAGCCATTAACTTTATTCCTCCTATAAATCGCCAAAATTCTTTAAGATTGCCAGCTAGATACCAACCAGCTTCGCAAGAAATACAAGAGACTGCTTTGTCTTTAGATTTTACCTATACTCCTATTAAAGGAAAGACCTTCAATTTTAGTTTTTCCGAAATTCACAAGAACGACATTAACTTAAAAACTTATGCTTTAGATAATTTGTTCCGAGAACTTTATTTGGATTTCGAATGGAAAATTAGCAAGAAATTAAAAACCCTTCAAGGATTTCAATTTGTTCAATACAATCAAGATTTTTACGAAGGTCCTGCTGCTCTTCCTGTGGATGTTCAAGTTTATTCTCCTTTCTTTGAGTTGAGTTATAAAATAGATAACAAAAAATCGATTCGTGCGGAGCTTCAATACCAAAGTGCGAAGAGAGATTTCGGACAATGGCTTTATGCTCTGGTAGAGTTTAACATTGCTCCTAAATTTTCCGTTTCCGTTTCTGACATGTGGAACTTCAAACCAGGCCCTAACAAGTCGAGTAAAAATGAACATTATTATAGTGTTTACACTTCTTATACGCAAGACCAACACAGATTCTTTGTATCTTATGTTCGTCAAGTTGAAGGAATTGTTTGTACTGGTGGAATTTGTAGACTTGAACCTGCGTTTAATGGAGTAAGAGCCGGAATTAATACAAGTTTTTAAAATATACAAAGATGAAAAGAAACAAGTTTTTATATTTTGCTATGGCAATGGTAGTGTCAAGCCTATTCTCATGTAAAGAGGAAGGCCCTTTTATCAATTTTGAAGAGGGACAAAACACCTTAGTCGACACTTCTTATCTTTCTACCACGCCAATCCCTTCTCAAAATAAAAACGTTTTGTTCGAAGAGTTTTCTGGAGTTCGATGTTCTAATTGTCCTGCTGGAAATGCTGCTACAAACAGCATTTATGCAGCAAACCCAGGTAGAGTTGTACCGGTTACCATTCATAGCGACTTTTTAGGTTTTCCTTATGAAAACGATCAAGATTTACGAAATGATGAGGCCAATGAAATTGCAAATAGTTTAGGTCCTGTTGGACAAAAGCCAGCGGCCTTTGTAAATAGAAAAGTGATTAATGGCTTAAGGCTTTTGGGTTCCATTTCTACTTGGAGTGCAGAAGTTGCTAATGAGTTAGCTCAAAGCAGTTTTGTAAACATGAATTTAGAAGTAGTTTCCAGCGACTTAACAGAAAGAAGCTTGCGATATAGGATCACTTTATCCTATAGTGCAGCGGCAGACCACCATAACTTAGGTTTCTTTTTAACAGAGAGCGAAATAGAAACAGATCAATTAGATGGCAGCGTTCATGTAACTGGTTATATCCATGAATTTGTACTTAGAAAAGCAATAACTCCGATAATAGGCGAAGACTTGGCTAATTCTGTGGAGCAAAATACAGTTATAGTGAAAGAATTTGAAATCGACTTAGACGATTTTGATAGCGAAAAAATTTGGGATATGTCGCACATGTATCTTGTGGCATTTATTCGCTTAGATAATGATAATATTGAGAATGCAGCTATGGTTAAAATTCTTCCTTAGTTGTAAAATTTGGAAAAGCACTAACAATGAAAATTTCTTATAATTGGTTGAGTAAATATCTCGACCATGATCAAAGTCCTGAGAAATTAGGAGAAATATTAACTAATACTGGATTAGAAGTAGAAAGCATTACTTCTTTTTGTCCTCTTAAAGGAGGACTTGAAGGTCTTGTTGTTGGCTTAGTTACGGAAAAAGAAAAGCATCCAAATGCAGACAAATTATCTGTTTGCCAAGTAGATGTAGCTGGAAGCAGCACTTTGCAAATTGTATGTGGCGCACCCAATGTAGCTGTTGGTCAAAAAGTTGTCGTAGCCCTTGTTGATACTACAATTTACCCAATTGATGGTGAAGCATTTACCATTAAAAAAAGTAAAATAAGAGGGGAATTATCTGAAGGTATGCTATGTGCTGAAGATGAAATTGGCTTAGGATATGGACATGATGGAATTCTTATTTTAGATGAAAAATTAAAGCCTGGAACAGCTTTGGCAGAAGTTTTTGAAATTAAAGAGGATTTTATTTTTGAGATTGGTCTTACTCCCAATAGATCGGATGCAATGAGTCACCTCGGAGTAGCCCGAGATATAGCAGCAGCTTTAAATGCAACCGGGGGGGAATCCTACAACTTAAAAGAAATTCCAAAATTAAGTATTGCAACAGGTAGTAAATCTCCTATTAAAATTAGCATTGAAGATACAGAGGCTTGTCCGCGCTATAGTGGTATAGTTCTTAAAAATTTAAAGGTAGACAGTTCTCCTGCTTGGTTGCAAAATGAGTTAATTTCCATTGGTATTCGTCCGATAAATAATGTAGTGGATGTTACCAATTATGTCCTTAAAGAATTAGGTCAAGCATTGCACGCTTTTGATTTAAGGGCAATAGAAGGACAAGAAATTCAAGTAAAAAAGCTAAAGGAAGGAACTAAATTTCTAAGTTTAGATGGAATTGAACGAACTTTAAGTGGCAATGATTTAATGATTTGCAACAAATCAGAGGCTATGTGTATGGCAGGCGTATTTGGAGGCTTAAAGTCGGGAGTTAAAAATGATACAACGAGTATCTTTTTAGAAAGTGCTTACTTTAATAGTACCACGATTAGAAAAACTTCAACTTATCACTCCTTAAGAACAGATGCTGCTCAACGTTATGAGAAAGGAGCAGACCCAGATAGTTGTATTTTGGCTTTAGAAAGAGCATGTTTTTTACTTCAAGAAATTGCAGGAGCTAAGGTAGAAGGTGACTTAGTAGATAGCTATCCAAATAAAATAAATAATGCAGAGATCCTTTTAAGATATTCGCGCTTGGAACAAGTAGCCGGAGCAGGTATAGAATTAAGTATTATTAAACAGATTCTTAAAGATTTAGATTTTAAAATTCTACAAGAAAATAAGGAATCGCTTCTGCTAAGTGCCCCTTTGTACCGAGCAGATGTTTTTAGAGAAATTGATGTAATTGAAGAAATTTTAAGAATCTATGGCTTCAACAATATTCGAATTCCTCAGCAAGTAAAATCTACTCTTTCATTTCAAAGCACCTTCGACAAACATGCTTTAAAGGAAAAACTAGCTCATATTTTAAATGGTTTTGGCTTTAATGAGATAATGACTAACTCTATTACGCAATCGAACTATTATGAAGAAGAGACCGTTCTTGTTCGCTTACAAAATAGCATGACTGCAGAATTAGATAGCTTAAGAGCTTCTTTGATTCCTGAAGCCCTACAAGTTATTGAATTCAATATTAACCGAAAGAAAAGCAACCTTAAGTTATTTGAATTTGGAAATATCTATAATGAGAAATTTGAACAGAAAGAACAATTAGCCCTCTTTTACACGGGTAAGGTAGTAGAAACTAATTGGGCTAGCAAAGGAGAAAAAGTGGGTATTTTTCACTTAAAAGGAATAGTGGAAGCACTTTTGAGTAATTTAGGAATAGGCACTTACGATCTATCCATAATTAACGACAGAGAAATCTATTTAGATAAAAAGAATTTAGAATTAGCCAAAATTTGGGAATTGGATGCAGAAGATATGAAATCTGCTACTATAGAACAGAGTGTATTTTGCGCTCGTTTGAATTGGGATGTTATAGCGGGTCTTGTGCAAAAAAGAAAACAAAGATTTAAGGAGTTAAGTAAATTCCCAGAGGTTTCGAGAGATTTAGCAGTCATATTAGATGAAAGTATAAGTTTTGAAGCAATACAGCAAAAATTAAAAGCAAACGCAAGCAAACAATTAAAAAGTATAGATTTATTTGATATCTTTAGAAGTGAAGAAAAAATTGGTAGAAACAAGAAGTCTTATGCCCTAAATTTTAAACTTCAAGATTCCAGTAAAACTTTAACTGAAAACGAAATTGAAAAGGCAATTAATAAAATTATTAAAAGCTTAGAACAAGATTTTGACGCAGTAATTAGAAAGTAATGAAAAACTATTCGTCTAGATTAATAGCCATAAAAGCGAAAGTTAATTCTTTGTTGGGGGAAATTGCTTCTCTTAAAAATGAAATTATTACTTTGAATAATAGTAATTTAGCGTTGGAGAAAGATCTTGCTAAACAGGATGAAGAACTTAAAGATTTAAACGAAAAACTTAAATTGCTAAAGTTAGCCAAAAGTATTAGTGGAGAAGAATCTCCAAAAGATAAAACAGAATTGAAACGTAAGATAAACGAGTATATAAAGGAAATAGATCGATGTATTGCATTGATCAACGATTAGAATGAATAACAACACTGACGATATTATTAATATAAACGTAATTATTGCCGATAGACCTTATCCGCTCAAGATTAAGCAAAGCGAAGAGGAAGATGTACGGAAAGCTGCGAAGGAGGTAAACGAAAAAGTTACGCAGTTTCAGCAAGTATATGCTGCAAAAGATAAGCAAGATTACCTTGCTATGAGTGCTTTAATGTATGCTGTACAAAGTCTAGAAAACAAGAAAAAAAGTGTTGATAACGAAGCTGAGTTTGAAAAAGACTTAGAAGAATTGGAAAAATTACTTCCATAACATTCATTAATCCATGTCCTAATAATCGTTTTACTTGCAATTTTTATAACCATAAATGAAGTAAAATGAATGTAGTAATGATCCTGGTACCGGCCCTGCTTACCTTGGCTGTAGGATTTTTTGTTGGGAAAAAACTCAGCAGTAGTAAGGCTAAAGAAATAGATGAGGCAGCTAAGAAAGAAGCAGAAATAATCTTAAAAAAAGCCAATACCGAAGCTGAAGTAATCTTGGAAAAAACAAGCTCAAAAGCCGAAAGTATCAAGCAAAGTAAAATGCTTGAAGCTAAAGAACACTTCTTGCAAAAGAAGGCTAAGTTCGAGGAAGAAACGAATGAAAGAAGAGAAAAAACACGAGAACGCGAAAATCAGCTAAAAGAAACACAGAAAAACTTAAGCTTAAAAATAGAAGAAAATTCTAGAAAAGAAAAGGAACTAGAAATCCTAAGAGCTAATCTAAGTGATCAATTGCAAATCATTAATGTTAAAAAAGAACAAGTTGAAAAGCAACATGATGAGTTTGTTTCTAAGTTGGAGAAAATTTCCAATCTATCAGCAGCTGAAGCAAAAAATCAATTGATTGAAACCTTAAAGAAAGAAGCCGAAACGGATGCCATGTCGCACGTTAAGTTAATTATGGACGAGGCAAAAGCCAAGGCCAATAAAGAGGCGAAAAAGATAGTTATACAAACTATTCAGAGAACGGCTGCAGAACATGCTATTGAAAATACCGTATCTGTTTTCAATTTAGAATCCGACGACCAGAAAGGACAAATTATTGGTAGAGAAGGAAGAAATATCCGAGCTATTGAAGCGGCGACTGGATGCGAAATTGTTGTTGATGACACTCCAGAAGCCATTGTTATTTCAGGCTACGACCCAATTAGAAGAGAAATCGCTAGACTATCATTACAAAAGCTTACGGCAGATGGAAGAATTCATCCAGCACGAATTGAAGAAGTGGTAAAGAAAACTACCAAGCAACTCAACGACCACTTAATGGAAATTGGGGAAAGAACGGTAATAGACATGGGGATTAGCGGTATGCATCCTGAACTAGTTCGTTATGTTGGTAGAATGAGATTTAGATCGTCTTATGGGCAGAATTTATTACAACACTCAAGAGAAACCGCTAATCTTTGTGCCACCATGGCTGCAGAGCTTGGCTTGAATGTAAAGCTAGCTAAAAGAGCAGGTCTATTGCACGATATTGGAAAAGTTCCAGATGAAGAAAGCGAATTATCTCACGCCCTTTTAGGAATGAAACTCTGCGAAAAATACGGAGAACATCCTGCTGTATGCAATGCAGTTGGAGCACACCATGATGAAATAGAAATGAAATTTGCTATCTCACCAATAATCCAGTCTTGCGATGCCATTTCTGGAGCAAGACCAGGTGCGAGAAGAGAAATCATGGAAAGCTACATGCAGCGTATCAAAGATTTAGAAACCTTAGCACTAGGATACGAAGGCGTGGATAAGGCTTATGCGATACAAGCAGGTAGAGAATTGCGAGTGATAGTTGAAAGTGGTAAGGTAAGTGATAAGAGATCAGAAGAATTATCTTTTGAAATTTCTAAAAAGATAGAAGATGAAATGACTTACCCTGGACAAGTAAAAGTAACCGTTATCAGAGAAATGCGGTCTGTTTCTGTTGCAAGATAATCTTATGCTGAAATATTTCTTCATCATCATTGGCTTTCTTAGTCTCAATTCTTGTTCTTCAGAAAACAAATCTGAAGAACAAGGAATTGAAAATGAAAGTGTTCATTCTAGTTTATTGGAAGAACCAAGTACTACATTTAGCTTAAGTCCACTTCCAGATTCACTTCTTGTAGAACTCAAGAATCAACTTACTGGTATAGAGGCTACCATGTATGAAAGTGGCTCTAGTTTTTCTCTTTGGGAAAAGCAAAGCGCTCAAAATTACATGAGCCTAGTTAGTTCTTCACCTCCTCTAGTTCTAAATGAAAAGCAAATTGGACATATCATGTTCCTTTCTAATGGAAATCAACTCTATTTAGCGAAAGTTCATCGTAGTGAAGACGAAATCTACTTAGAATTTAAATTAGATGAACAAAGCTATTACAACGTCTTATTAGGTCAGGCAAGAGATATGTTTAATAAAGTACAAGTTAAAACTAATTAACTTATTCTAGAATTAGTTTTTCTACTCTAGTTCCATCTTCGCTTTCTACAGCTATAAGGTAAACATCCTTGTTCAAACTTTCCAAATTAATTGGGTAAGATTGGAGCTTTTTGGCTCCTAAATCAATTTCTAAAACAAGTTTCCCCAGAAGATCAAGGACGCTAATTTTCTCTAGGTATCGATTTTCGCCAATACTAAGATTAACAATGCCTTTAGTAGGGTTAGGATAAAGCTTCAATAGCTTATCTTCTACTAGTGTAATACCATTAAAAAATGAGCTATCCACCACGATAAACTGTGCCATCATAGCATTGTCTTCGTGATTCAAAATATGACAATGATACATATAAGGAACTTCCTCATTAACAAAGTCCTCAAAGTGCATTACAAACTTTAGAGTTTCTCCTGGTTTTACAATAGCAACATCTTTCTTGCCTTGTTCATACAAAGGGGCTGCTTGCCCAGCTCGAGAAACTATGTAAAAATGCCCCATATGTATATGAAAGGGATGAATAATTCCACTAGAATTAGTAAGTGTCCAAAGTTCCTTACTATCTAAAACAATAGTATCGTTCATTACTTCTAAATCAAAAACTTTGCTATTGATGGTCCAAACTAATTCACCTTTAATTATTTCCGCATTCATCTCCTTACTTCGCTTAACATCCACCGTACTTGTATCCCAAATAGAGAAGGAATTTAGGCCCACTAAATCTGGATTAAGCACCCCACTGGGATTAGAACTTTGCACATTAATTTTTAATATAGCCAGATCCAAGCCATTAATTAAACTAGGAACATCGTCATCTGGAATAACAAAGCTGCCTCCAGGATAACCTAAGGGCATTTCGGATGCATAAGTATACATATATATGGAGCTATCCTCTAAGTTTTGCAAATCTATTAAAAGCTCATAGCGTTCTCCAGGTGCAACTAGTATTCTGTTGGCATTAATTGCATTTTGATACAAACCACCATCACTAGCAATTAGCTCAAAACTCATATCATTACTAAATCCTAGCATATAAACTCTATGATTGGATCCATTCAAAATTCTAAACCGTACAACATTCGCGCTTAAATCAATAAAAGGACTTATAACACCATTAATTAAAATACTATCGCCCATAATGGCACTATCTATTAGAGCTCCATTGAGGAACTGTCTATCCTGAATAATAAGTGGTATATCATCCACGCCATAAGTTCTAGGCAAATTTAGCTGTGCTTCCTCTTCGTCTCTAATTATTATCATACCCGCCAAACCTTTAGTTACTTGCTTCATGGTGTGATGGTGTAAATGCGAATGATACCACATAGTACTCGCATCATCCTTAATGGTAAAATGTGCTTGCCATGTTGCACCGGGGTTAATAACAGTATGAGGACCTCCATCCATTTCGGCAGGTACATGCATGCCATGCCAATGCACTGTTGTAGGCATCATGAGCTCATTCCTAACTTCAAAATTTTGCTCTTGATTTTTCTCCAAAATTATTGTAGGACCTAAATACGAACCATTGTATGAAAAACTAGGAGAATTAAGTCCTGGAAAGAAGGAATGCACCGTGTCTTTAATTTCCAATTGAATGCTAGCTCCTTTTATAGTGTCTGGCACATAAAAAGGGCGATCAAAGCTTTGGGCTAAAAGCAGATTTAAAAAACCAAAAAATTGTAAGTACAATAAAAACAGTCTCATATGGTAAAGGTATAAAAAATAAAGGGGAGCTCTATGAGCTCCCCTTTAAAACAATATAAGATCAATATAGTTTATTGCACAACTACCGTAGATACACCAACTACTTTTCCTTTTTCTTTAATGTTAACAAAGTAAATTCCTGTTGCAATATCAGAAGTATTAAATCTCACCATAGAGCTTGTCATTTCTTCTGCTGCGATTAATCTACCCATCACATCTACTAATTCTACACTAAGCGCATTAGAACTTACGCTAGTTAACTGAATAGTAACAAAATCTTTAGCTGGGTTAGGATAAATATTCAAACTAGAAAGAACATTGTAATCTACTATACTAGAGAAAACATCTGTTGAATCAGGAACTAAAGAAGATTGGTCTGCATTAACACCAAAAGCAAATTTGAAGATAGAACCGTAATCCGCAAGATTGTTTAATAATACCGTGTTATTACCACTATCTGTAAGTCTTGCTCCAGTTGCAGAACCAATTTGACCGTCACCATAAGAATCATTTACAATTAACTCATAGCAATCATTAGTATTCAAAACAAAGTTTTCTGTAAAGTTACCTACTGCATCTGGATAAGGACCTCCGCTATAAAGTGTAGTTCCAGCAGAATTCTTCAACTGCCATGTAATTTCCGAACCATATTGGTCGTGACTAAAATAAAACTCTAAATTCGCAGATGAATTTGGAGCTTGCTCAAAGTCAATTTCCACAGAATTATCACTTAAATCTGGATCTACTTGACCATTAGGATTCTTAACTTCCACATATAAAGTATTATTTGGATTAGCATGGAAGAAAGGAATTTCTGGTAAGCTCACTACTTCTGAACCTAAAGTAGCAATAGAACCTGTCCAATTAAATGTTCTAACAGAACCATTATTTACTTTGTATTCAATTACACATGAAGTTAAATCATTATTACCGTTATTTCTAATTTTAACAGTAGGAGTAATTTTGTAATCGCAAACTGCAGCATCCACATATTCAGCTGAAACTGCTTTAGACTCTAAAGCCGCAAGTGCATCTTGATCGCTAACCGTAAATTGAACATCCGCTTTAGCAGCTTGAAGCACCTCTTTGTTGTCGTCATCTTGAATGAAAGCTACTACGGCCAACTCACTTAATTCGTAAACATTAGCATGTACCCATGATTCAGAAAAACTTACTGTTTCTCCTAAAGTGAAAGTATTTGCTAAAGCCAAGCCAGAAGTACCTGGTAAAAACTTCTTCATAATGTTATAGAAAACCTTTTCGCCATTAGAACCTGGGGCAGTATCGAAATTAATTTCCTTTTCAATTACCGCAATTCTCAATTTCATGTTAGCATTATTCGCAATTGCCTGCGTGCACTCTACATCTACAGTAACGTTGATAGTACTAAAATCAGCACTCATTTGAGCATCAATGATAATATCAAAAGGAGATGTACCTGCTACAGCATTATTTATCATTGTAGCATTAAAATTACTGATATTACCCACATAGTCATTACCATCTAAGAAACCAGTTGGAACACCATTTTGTCCGTAATAAGTTTGGAATCTAGCATTAACTTCAGTTGGATTATGTTCGTGCATTGGGTCATAGCCAGGAAAATACCATTGGTATTTTAAAACAACAACCTCTCCTGCATTCTCATAAGGAGTTGTAAGGGCATGAAATGCCGGATTGTATGCAGCACAT
Source organism: Chitinophagales bacterium (assembly GCA_020635975.1). GTDB lineage: Bacteria > Bacteroidota > Bacteroidia > Chitinophagales > UBA8649 > JAFMKE01. The sequence continues at coordinate 47,033 of JACJYT010000005.1, read as the reverse complement.
GGGTTGCAAGATGCATTCGAACCCTCTTCTATTAACACGACCTTAGTAGATTGAGCAAAAATAAAATAAGGAACAAAAAGCAAGAAAAAAGTAAATATTTTATTCATTGTTTGTTTTTTAAAGTATTTAAAATTAAATTTGGTTGATGCTTTGAAATGCCTTTTAAAGCATGGGTAAATATAAAAACAATATTTTTAAAAAGTTCAAAATGATTAAAAATTTATTCTCTAGCCTGTTTTTCATGGTTTTTCTCGGCATAAGTAATGCTCAGTTAACTTTCGATACAGATTCCTCTGGAACCATAGAAAACCCTGCGCCTTCTTATGAAGTAGTAGCACATAATAGTGTTACAAATTCTTCTGGTGCTCCCATAACTATTAAATGGCTAAGAACAGTAAATAATCTTCCTGCTTCTTGGAATGGCAGTTCTGTATGCGACAAAGTTACTTGTTGGGGTACAGATGTCGATTCTAAAGAAGTAGATCTTGGCGTTGACTCTTCTTCTATCATTGACGTACATTTCTTCAATGAAGGCCGAACAGGCTCTGGCTATGTAGAAGTGCTTGTTTTTGATATTGCAGATAGTGCTAACACAGTACAAGTTTTAAAGTTTTACGGTGAAGCAAACAACAACGTGGGAATTAGCACCTTAGATACCAAGAGTCTATCTATCTTCCCGAATCCAACTACTAATTTCATTCAAATTAAAGGCGTAAACCAATTAGATGCTATAGAATCTATAGAAATTTACAGCATTATAGGAAGAAAGGTATTTCACAAGGAAGTAGGCTCTCTTAGTGATTTAAAAGTGAATGTTCAAAGCTATGAAAATGGTGTTTATTTGATTAAGCTTTTTGATAAATCTAAAAATGTAGCTTACACTAAAACTTTTGTAAAGAATTAGATTCTACTCATATTTTTGAAAGGGGAACTTAGTTCCCCTTTTTTTATGTCCAAATTTAAATACAGCTGTTAGTAAGATTAAAGCTAGTTTCTCGTTCTTACTATGGAATAGTGCGATTTTAGAAGATTAATTAACACATTGCAAAATGGCAAGTACCCGAAAGAAAAAAACGGAAGAACACGAAGAGCCCTCGCTCAATCTTTTTCAAAATTCTAAGGCCAAAAAAATCCTTGGACTAGTTTTAATGCTAATCGCATTCTTACTCTTAATATCTTTCTTGTCTTATCTTTTCTCAGGACATAAAGATGAAGTTTTAGTTGAGGAATTATCCATCGACGAATTTGGAAATGAAGTGGTCAGCTATAACGAAAAAAATGCCTTAGGAAAATTTGGAGTTTTTACTTCCAAGATTTTTATGCGAAACATGTTTGGAGTGGCATCGTTCTTTATCGTTTTCTTATTGTTTATTTATGGTGCTAACCTACTTTTCAACAAGCGAATATTTAAGTGGAAGACCTTAAGTTATCACAGCATTTTTTTAATGTTCTATCTAGCATCTCTTCTAGAATTTATTCGATCCATTCTAACATCCAATAGCTTTTTTCACCCTGGAGGATACATAGGCTATTATATAGCAGGAAGCAATGGTTGGTTACAAAACAATGTAAAAGGAATTGGAAGTGCTGCCATATTATTAGTTGTAGGACTGAGTTATTTAGTTTTAAATTTTGATATTGACTTCTCCAAAATACTAGATTTGTTCAAAAAGAAAGAAGCCAAGCTAAAGGAAGAAAATGAGCAAGAAGAGAAGCATATTATAAGCATGGAAGAAAGCATTTTCGAAAAGGATAAGCTTATAGAGGATCGTCCAATTGAATTTGGTTTTGATGAAATAGATAAAGAGCAAGAACCTGAATATTTCGAAGAAGAACCAGAGGAAGAAGGTTCCTTAGATTTTGAAATTCAAGAGGAAAGCGTAAGTCCAAAAAAGCCTGAAATCAAGGAAGAAAAAGAAGAGGAAAAACTGGAATTAGATATTGAAGAACAAGTCGAAGAAAAAACGGTAAATAAAATCAATAACGACGGCGATTATGACCCTACCCTAGACTTGAGTAATTATAAATATCCGCCATTAAGTATTCTTGAAGATCATGGTGGAGATAAAGTAAATATTGATAAAGAAGAATTAGAGAGAAACAAAGATCAAATTGTCGAAACGCTTAAGCATTATAACATTGAGATTTCCAAAATTAAGGCTACCGTTGGTCCAACTGTTACGCTCTACGAAATTATTCCCGCGCCCGGAATTAGAATTTCCAAAATCAAGAACTTAGAAGACGATATAGCACTAAGCTTGGCAGCCTTAGGAATTAGAATTATTGCCCCGATTCCGGGCAAAGGTACTATTGGTATTGAAGTACCCAATGCTAAAAAGGAAACCGTGTCTATTCGATCTATTTTGTCATCAGAAAAATTTAGCAATACCAAATTCGACCTACCAATAGGCTTGGGAAAGAATATCGCCAACGAAATTTTTATCGCCGACTTAACTAAAATGCCACACCTATTAATGGCTGGAGCAACCGGACAAGGTAAATCGGTAGGTATTAATGCTATTTTAGTTTCCTTACTTTTTAAAAAACATCCTTCGCAACTCAAGTTTGTTCTAGTTGACCCGAAAAAGGTGGAACTTTCCATTTATACAGCTATTGAAAAACATTTCTTAGCCATCCTACCCGGCGAAGAAGATGCTATTATTACAGATGTTAGAAAAGTAGTTCATACGCTAAATGCGCTCTGCATAGAAATGGACAATCGCTATAATCTATTGAAAGAAGCTAAGGCTAGAAATATTAAAGAATACAACGAAAAGTTCGTTCAGCGAAAACTAAATCCTAATAATGGGCATGAATATCTTCCTTACATTGTTTTGGTTATAGATGAGTTTGCCGATTTAATTATGACAGCAGGAAAAGAAGTGGAAACGCCTATTGCCCGTTTAGCTCAACTAGCAAGGGCTATAGGTATACACCTAATTCTTGCTACTCAGCGCCCTTCCGTTAATATAATTACTGGTGTTATTAAAGCCAATTTCCCAGCACGAATTTCTTTCAAAGTAAGTTCTAAAATAGACTCTAGAACCATCCTAGATACCGGTGGAGCGGATCAACTAATTGGACGAGGAGATATGTTGTTTTCGCAAGGCAGCGATATGGTTCGCTTGCAATGTGCTTTTATCGACACCCCAGAAGTAGAAGAATTAGTGAACTATATTAGTCAACAACAAGGTTATCCTACTGTTTTTGAACTTCCAGAGTACATAGACCCAAATGCCGATGATAGTGAAAGAGGAAGCTACAGTGCATCGGAAAGAGATGAATTGTTTGAGGATGCCGCTCGCGTTATTGTTAGCAACCAAGTTGGAAGCACATCCATGATTCAAAGGAGATTAAAGTTGGGCTATAATAGAGCAGGAAGAATTATGGACCAATTGGAAGATGCTGGAATTGTAGGACCGAACTTAGGAAGTAAGCCAAGAGACGTATACTATAAAACAGAAGCAGAATTGGAACAATATTTGAATACGATAAACTAGAATAAAATTTTTATGAAAAAGATACTTTTTTTAATTGCAAGTCTTAGCACTTTTCTGAACATATTCGCCCAAAATTCGAATGCATTGGATACAGAGGCCGATGCTATTCTCAAAGCAGTTTCATCTAAATATCACGCTTACAAAAGCTCCAAGATTGAAATTGAACTCAACATAGAACTACCCGACAATGCTGAGAATCAAAAAATAGATGTAGTAGCTTGGTTTAAAGGCGACAAATTTAAATTAGAGTTAAAAGACCAAATCTTAATTACAGACAATGTAAGCTTGTGGAACTATTTAATTAAGCCTCAAGAATTACAAATTAGCGATTACGATCAGAGCGACCCTATGTTCTCTCCTTCCATTATTTTCAATCTTTATACATCCGATTATGTATACAGAGTTAAAGAGGAGTTTAAAGATGCTAATGGCGTTCAATACAAGATAGTAGAATTAAGTCCGAAGAACAAGGACCAAGAATTTTACAAAATTGATTTAAAAATAGCCGTAGATAAAAAGGAAATTCACTCTGCCAAAATTTATGAAAAATCTGGCATGAGATATACTTACAAGATTAAGAAATTCACCCCTAATCCAGAGCTATCCGATAGCTTCTTTAAATTCGATGCCAGTAAGTATCCTGTTGTTACTACCAGCGATTTGAGGTTTTAAGATCTACTACTTATAAAGGAATATTTCCGTGCTTCTTTCTTGGTAAATTAGCTACTTTGTTTTCGAGCATTTTAAAACCTTTAATTAGCTTGGCTCTTGTAGTTTTTGGCTCTATTACTTCATCTATAAAACCTCTTTCTGCTGCTCGATAAGGGTTAGCAAACATTTCTGTGTATTCCTCTGTTTTTTCTTGAAGCTTTGCTTCTGGATTATCAGAAGAACTAATTTCCTTTTTGAAAATAATTTCAGAAGCACCTTTTGCTCCCATAACGGCAATTTCTGCACTTGGCCAAGCAAAATTTAAATCAGCCCCAATGTGCTTACTACTCATTACATCGTAAGCTCCTCCATATGCTTTTCTAGTAATTACCGTAATCTTAGGAACCGTTGCTTCAGAAAAAGCATAGAGCAATTTAGCTCCATTGGTTATGATACCATGCCATTCCTGATCTGTTCCAGGTAAAAAGCCAGGTACATCTACTAAAGTTAGAATTGGAATGTTAAAACTATCGCAGAATCGAACGAAGCGAGCTCCTTTTTTGCTCGATTCAATATCCAATACTCCAGCCAAAACAGCTGGCTGATTTGCCACTATACCCACACTTCTTCCACCAATTAAAGCAAAACCTACCACTATGTTTTCTGCATAGTTTTTATGTACCTCTAAAAAGGATTTCTCATCGGCCAACAAGTGGATTACCTCTCGCATGTCGTAAGGTTGCTGCGCATTTTCTGGTATTATAGAATTAAGGCTTTCACTAAATTCTTCTGCCTTCCATTCATAAGGATAAACTGGAGCACTTTCCTCGCAATTTTGAGGAACATAGCGCAGAATTTGCTTAATATTTTCTATACATTCAATTTCATTTGCACAAGAAAAATGGGTAACACCAGATTTCGTACTATGCGCAGAAGCTCCGCCCAAATCTTCACTGCTTACCTCTTCGTGAGTTACTGTTTTAACCACATTGGGTCCTGTAACAAACATATAAGAAGTTTGTTCTACCATCAATATGAAATCGGTTATGGCAGGAGAATATACAGCACCACCTGCACATGGGCCCATGATACCCGAGAGCTGAGGAACAACACCAGAAGCTAAAGTATTTCGATAAAAAATATCTGCATAACCTCCTAAAGAAACTACGCCCTCTTGAATTCTAGCACCACCACTATCATTTAAGCCAATAATTGGTGCTCCATTCTTCATGGCCAGGTCCATTAACTTACAAATCTTCTCTGCGTGGGTTTCGCTTAATGATCCCCCAAAAACAGTAAAATCTTGGGAAAAAATATAAACCAAGCGCCCATGAATTGTTCCATAGCCAGTAACTACCCCATCGCCCAAAAATTTCTGCTTGTCTAAGCCAAAGTCTGTGGCTCTATGAGTAACAAACATGCCTATCTCTTCAAAACTACCTTCATCCACTAAAAAGTGTATTCTTTCTCTTGCTGTTAGCTTTCCTTGCTTGTGATGTTTGGCTATTCTTTCTTTACCACCAGCCTCTAATGCTTTAGCTTGTTTTTCTTTTAATTCTTGAAGTTTATTTTGCATGACCTTATTTTCTGAGTGGACAAAAATACTAAACGATTTTCACAAATCCTTACTTTAAGGAACTAGGATTGCACAGCATAGAATATAGATAGATAACAATTGTTGAAAACTTATAAGGCTTTAGTTTTCAAAAAATAATCATTAATTTTACTTTTGATAGTGTAAACTTTTAACAACAAAAACTAACCTAGTATGAGCAAAAGAGATGAATTAATCGCTAAATACGCTAAGCAACTTAAAGATGCTGGTGTTAATGTAAACCTTGATCTATTAACGAAAGTAACTGTTGGTTTAGGACCATCAATTTACAAAGCAGATGCTGAGACAGTTTCTGGTAGCGATGCTAAAGAATTAGAAACCGTTAAGAAAAACTACTTAATGAAAAAATTAGGCCTTGCTGATAGTTCTAAATTAGACGATGCTATCAACAAAGCAGTAGAAACTTTAGGTAAGTCAAACAGAAATAAATATAGAGCTTGCTTTTATTACTTGCTTTGTGTAGAATTCAAAAAAGAATCTGTATACAAATAAGTTAAGCTTTAACTAAAGTAAAAAGCCTCCTCAGAGAATTTCTAAGGAGGCTTTTTTATTTTAGTTCAGTAATCATAAAGATAAATTCATACAAAACTAAACTTGCTTATATTTGCATTTAAATTTAGCTTAGCCAAAATGGATAATCTTATTAATCACCCCTTAAGTATCATACTTTTTGCTGTAATAGTTATAATCATGCTACTGCTTGATTTAGGAGTTTTTCATAAAAAAAGTCATGAAGTAAGTAGCAAAGAAGCCTTATTATGGTCGGTTTCGTGGATAGGCTTATCTATGCTATTCAGTGTTTTTCTTTATTTTAGTATTGGATTAGAAGCATTTTCTCAATTTCAAGCAGCGTATTGGATTGAAAAGTCACTTTCTGTAGATAACTTATTTGTGTTCATACTAGTTTTCGGATTTTTTAAAGTACCTAAAGATTACCAGCACAAAGTACTTTTTTGGGGCATTTTAGGCGCTCTTTTAATGCGCGCTGTGTTTATTTTTTCGGGGGTAGAGCTAATTAAATTAAGCTACCTACCAGCCATCAACATACTTGGTGAGCCCCGCGAAATCAATGTAATTTTAAGCCTATTTGGAATATTCCTGATTTATGCTGGAATAAAATCTTGGTTTGTAAGTGAGGAAGATGAAAGTGAAGATTTCAGTACGAGTGCCGGAGCAAAATTTGTACATCGCTTTTTTAAAGTAAGCAAGGAATTTGATGGAGATAAATTTTTCACCGTAGAAAATGGTGTGAAGCTAGCCACCCCCTTACTGGTAGTAATCGGAGTAATAGAATTCACCGACCTGCTATTTGCTGTAGATTCCATCCCTGCAATTTTTGCAATTTCTGAAGATCCAGCCATTTTGTACACTTCTAACATTTTTGCAATTCTAGGCTTAAGAAGCCTATACTTTTTATTAGCGAACTTCATCTATATGTTTAGTAGACTGCATTATGGCTTAGCACTAATCCTTTCGTTTATTGGGATTAAAATGTTAATTAATCCTTTTTACCATATCTCTTCTCCCCTTTCTTTAGCCATAGTAGCTTCTATTCTTATTCTTTCTGTACTAGCCTCTCTTATTTGGCCAATGAAGGAAGATTCTGAGTCAAGTAAGGAATAGATAAATCTTTACAAGGAAGATTTACAATGAATTTAAAATTGTATCTTTAAAAGAAAAACACCAAAATGGAACTTATCTCTAATGAAAATTCGACAGTCTTAGAACAAAGTGAAAACTCTAGTTCAAGTCAGATCATCAAAATTTTTAAAGAGCAAGAAAGTAATCTACAAAGCATTAAAAATTCGACAGCTAGAGATAGAAGAAAAAAATTAAAACTTCTAAAGTCAAAGATCTTCGAGTATAGAGAAGCCATCCAAAATGCACTCTTTGCAGATTTTAAAAAACCGGCAATAGAAACCGATGTATCCGAGATATATCCTAGTATTGCCGAACTTAAGCATACGCTCAATCATTTTGAAGATTGGATGTTAGACGAAGAAGTGGATACACCTATTACCCTTTTGGGATCTAGTGCCTATATTCGCTATGAAGCAAAGGGAAATTGTTTACTTATTACCCCTTGGAATTATCCCTTCTATCTAGCAATATCTCCAATAATTTATGCCGTTGCAGCTGGAAACGCAGTGATATTAAAACCATCTGAATTTACACCCAACACAGCAAAAATCCTTAAGAAGCTTTTGGCTGAAGTTTTTTCAGAGAAAGAAGTAGCTGTAATAGAAGGAGACCATCATGTTTCCACAGAATTATTAAAATTACCCTTCCACCACATTCACTTTACCGGTAGTCCGAAAGTGGGTAAAATTGTAATGGAAGCAGCTAGCAAGAATTTAAGTACCTGCACCTTGGAATTAGGGGGGAAAAGTCCAACTATTGTAGATGAAACGGCCAATATGAAGGAAGCCGCTAATAAAATAGTTTGGGGTAAATTCTTAAATGAGGGACAAACTTGTATCGCTCCAGATTATATTTTGGTTCATGAGTCTAAGATGGCCGCTTTAGTTGCAGCTATGAAAGTAGAAATAGAGAATAAATATGGCAGTAATATGAGCAGTCGTATGCAAGGTGGCAATTTGTGTAGAATGGTAAATTCTCGCCATTTCTCTAGAGTACAAGATCTTGTGGAAGATGCAAAATCGCAAGGTGCTATTGTAGAGTATGGTGGAGATTTTAATGAAGCAGATAATTATATAGATCCTACTATCTTGAGTTCGGTTCCTAAACATTCCAACATTCTTCAAGAAGAGATTTTTGGTCCGGTTATGCCAATGATTAGTTACAAAAGCATTGATGAAGCCTTGCAAATTATTAATGGGAAGGAAAGACCATTAGCTCTATATATATTTAGTAAGAAAGAAAAAAACATAGAATATATAATGCAAAACACCTCTGCTGGAGGGACTTGCATAAACGATACACTATTACATATTACCCAACCTAATTTACCTTTTGGAGGTATCAATAATTCAGGAATTGGGAAAAGTCATGGTAAATGGGGATTTATTGATTTCTCTAATGAGCGATCGGTTCATAGACAACATTTTAGATTTAGCATGTCTATGCTCCTTCAGCCTCCTTACAATAAATTTAGCAAGTTTGTGATAGATATGACCATGAAATACTTCTAAGGATTTTTAATATCCCTTAAAATTTCAAATTCACACCAAACATAAAGTTAAATCGCGCTTGAGGGAAATAATAAGCCTCCCCAGCATATACATAGCCATTGCTTACAATTTTCTTATTCGCTATATTGTTTAACAACAAAGAGAATTCAATATCTTTTAGAATTTTCGTGTGCTTTAAATAGCTAAGTCTAATATCCGTTTGCGTATATCGATCTAAGCTCAAAGCAGTATTGCTTGTATTGTCTAAGAATTGTTGTCCAACAAATTTGTTGATTAAAGCAAAAGTGAAATCTCGAATAGGATATACTTTTAACTGAGCTGCTCCAATCCACTGAGGAGAATAAGCAATTTTCGTTTTGTCGTGTATTTGGCCATTTTCATCTTGAAAAGATTTAATTTCGTTTACACTCCAAGTTGCATTTGCCGAAAGCGAAGCTAATTTTAAAATATTTAGATTGGCGCTTAGTTCTACGCCCGTTCTAAAGCTACTGCCAACATTAGTTCTTAATGCAGAGCCAACATCATTCAATCTTCCATCCAAAACTAGTTGATTAAAGTAATGCATGTAATAATAGTTTGCTTGTAGCTTCCAAACTTTACTTTGGTAGTTATAACCTAATTCCAAGTCGTAAAGCGTTTCCTGTTTTGGTTCAACTACATTGTCGACAAAATCGGTTCTTGCCGGCTCCTTATTGGCAATAGAGAAACTAGTGTATAATTTGCTTTTGTTGTTCACTAAATAACTAAGTCCAAATTTTGGATTTACAAAGTTGTAATCCACATCGTGAAAAATATAAAGTTGATCATTGTCTACACCAGAAACATTATAACTCACTCTTCTATATTGTAAGTCGGCAAAAACTAGAAACTTTTCGCTAGCATAGAGCTCTGCTTTCGCAAATAGATTAAAATCCGTTTTCTGTCCGTTATTCTCATAATATCGCTGATTAATGGCACTATTACTTGCAAATTGTGCCCAGATAATTTCTCCATAATGCAGTCCGTCGTATTGATTCCAACTGCCTCCAAAACTGAGATCTAGCTTATTTATTTTCTTATAGTTTAAGGAATAAGTAGCGCCGTAAAAATGATTATCTAACCATCTCCTTCTAATTAGATCTGAACTAGATATCGTGTCCCCCCCTAATATTACATCATTTAGATTGTAGTTAGAAAGACTACTTTCTACTTTGTACTGCTCATAATACCCTTTGCCTCGAGTATAAAAAAGTCCAATATTCGCATTCCAATTATCTTTTATCTGTTGGGAAACGAATAATTGATAATGATCTTGCTTGTAGTTATCTACTTCATTTTCGTAGGGCTGCTCCTTATAACCATAGTCGGTTCCAGAAATATTATAGGTTCTATTGCTTTCTAAGGTTGCCGCATCTACACCATTCCATGCTTGATAGGTGGTTTCTTTTCCACTAAAGTGATTTAGTCTAATAATCGTTTTATCGCCATAGTAGGCGCCACTTAAATAATAAGACCAAAGTTTCGTATTAGCTCTATCTATGTAGCCATTACTTCGAAGATGAGATGCTCTTGCATCAAAAGTAAAATGATTATTTATTAGTCCTGTTCCTAATTTCAAAGTATTCTTTATACTAGCAAAGGATCCGAAGGCATTATTAAACTCTAAATAAGGCTTGGCATTCTTTTTATTCGTGTTCATATTTACAGATGCTCCAAAAGCCGCTGCCCCATTGGTACTGGTTCCCACCCCTCTTTGAATTTGTAAATCGCTTAAAGAAGAAGCCAAATCCGGAACATCCACAAGATAAACTGCTTGACTTTCTGGGTCGTTATAGGGAATACCATTTATGGTGAAATTGATTCTACTCATATCTGTTCCTCGTATTCGCATCGAAGTATAACCAATACCATTTCCGGCGTCGCTTGTAACCACAACACTAGTTTCTTGTTCAAGCAAATATGGCAAATCCTGACCTAGATTTTCTTGAGCTAAATCCTCATCATTAAGTATAACCGCAGCACCTGGCGTACTAGCATTCGCCCTAATTGCTTGAACAATTACCTCATCGGTAAAAAGCGACTTGTAAATGCTCTTATCTTCTGGACTTGTGCCCAAAGGGTAAAGTTCAAATACCATGTATTGATCTTTATTAATATCTATGTTTAAAACTAAATTATCGTAGCCTTGCTTTACTATTTTTACGGACCTAGATCCAACTTCTAAAGGAATGCTAATAACCCCATTTTCTGTGGAAAAATATGGCTTAAGTTCGCCATCAACATATAAAATACAATCTTTTAAAGCTTGGGTTGTTTCTTTATCAATAACTCGACCACTTAAGGTAATTTGAGCAGAAAGATTCCAAAAAAAACAAGAGAAGAAAAGATATACAAAGCACTTTTTCATAAAATAAGTTTATAAGTTCGTGCTTTCTAGGGCTATTAAGCCGCTATACTCTTTCTTCCCTACGCAAGTATTAACTCGATCAGGTTCTGAGGGTAAGTCTCATCACGATTTTTCGTGAACCCCTAGAAAGCGAATCAAAGGTAAACGAAATTATAAGACCAGCAAATAAAAAAGTGCGATAATTAAAGATAGGCTTAGTCTTAAAAAATCTTTTTATCTTGCAGCCACCAAGATTTTATGAAAAAGTTTCCTTTCTATAAGCAATTAGACCAAATGGATTGTGGTCCGAGTTGTTTGAGAATGATTGCCAAATTCCATGGCAAGAGTTTTTCTCTTCAACACCTAAGGAAACTTAGCTATATAGACCGACAAGGGGTTTCCCTTCATGGCATTAGTATGGCTGCCGAAAATATAGGTTTGCGCAGTAAATCTTACCGCTTAAGCTTTAAGGATCTCTTAGAAATCAAGATGCCTTGTATTGCCCATTGGGATCAGAATCATTTTGTTGTTATTTATAAAATAACAGATAAAAAAGTTTGGATAGCAGATCCCGGTATAGGAAAGGTAGTTTATACAGTTCAAGAATTCAACCAACATTGGATTTCAACAAGAAAAGAAGGCAACGACTTAGGCATAATCATGGAATTAGAGCCTAGTCCTAGTTTTTATACTCAAGATGAAGTTGAAGATAAATCGGGTTTTAAGTATTTATTCAATTACTTACGACAATATAAGGCTTTAATAGTGCAATTGGCCATTGGGATGTTGGCAGGAAGTATTATCCAGTTAATTTTTCCTTTTCTTACCCAATCCATAGTTGATTATGGCATCAACAACCAAGATGTTTCTTTTATTTATCTCATTCTAATAGGACAACTTTTGCTCTTTGCTGGCCAGATGACTGTAGAAATAGTTCGATCTTGGATTTTACTCCACATAGGAGCTCGAGTGAATATTGCGCTTATTTCTGATTTCTTGATGAAATTATTGCGACTGCCTCTCGGTTTTTTTGACACCAAGATGATAGGCGATATCTTGCAAAGAATAAATGACCATAATCGCGTGGAGCATTTCTTAAGTTCATCGTCCTTGATGGCCATGTTTTCTGTTTTCAACATCTTAGTTTTTGGCTTTGTTTTGTTTCTATATAACAAGTTAATCTTTGCCGTTTTCTTCATTTCCGCCATATTATATTTTGTTTGGGTAATCTTCTTCTTAAAGAGAAGAGCCTTGATCGATCATAAAAGATTTAAAGAATTATCAGAAAACCGAAGCCACTTAATACAATTAATTCATGGTGTTCAAGATATCAAATTAAACAATAGTGAAAGTCAGATGCGTTGGTCTTGGGAGCACATTCAAGCAAGACTTTTTAAGGTTAATATTAAAGCCTTGATTCTTGAAACTTACCAAGGTATTGGTGCGCAAATTATTAATCAATTGAAAAATATTGTCATCATTTTTCTCGCCGCCAAAGCGGTTATCGATGGCGATATGACGCTGGGCATGATGGTTGCTGTTCAATTTATTGTTGGCCAATTAAATGCGCCTATAGATCAAATGATACGATTTATTAGAGATGCCCAAGATGCTAAGATAAGTTTGGAGAGAATAGGAGAGATTCATACCAAGGATAACGAGGAAGATTTGAATGAAGAAAAAATAGAAATCTTACCAGAAAAAGCAGATATCAATATCGACGATTTATGCTTTAGATATGGAAGTCCGAAAATGCCTCTTACCCTGAATCACATTAATTTAAAAGTGCCACATGGCAAAACAACCGCCATTGTAGGGACTTCTGGAAGTGGAAAAACTACCCTATTAAAATTGTTATTAAAGTTTTATGATCCTGAAAGTGGCGACATTTACTTAGAAAAATCGAACATCAAAAACATAAAGAATGCGGCATGGCGAAATAAGGTTGGCGTAGTTATGCAAGATGGCTTTATCTTTTCTGATACTATTGCCAAGAACATTGCAATAGGTCAGGATCAAATCGACGTTGATAAACTAATCCACGCTGTGGAAGTTGCTAATATCAAAAAGCATATAGAAAGCTTACCTTTAGGCTATAATACTAAAATAGGCAATGAAGGTATTGGTTTGAGCGCTGGTCAGAAACAACGCATTCTAATTGCCCGCGCGGTCTACAAAAATCCAGACTACTTATTTCTGGATGAAGCTACAAATGCCTTGGATGCCAATAACGAAAAGGCCATTGTAGAAAATCTTAATAAATTTTTAGTTGGCAAAACCGTGATAGTAGTTGCCCATCGTTTAAGCACGGTTAAAAATGCAGACCAAATCATTGTAATGGACAATGGAGAAATAATAGAAAGAGGTACACATGCTGAGTTAAGCTTGAAAAAAGGTGCGTATTTTGAATTGGTTAAAAATCAACTAGAACTAGGAAGTTAATTGGAAGAAGGCATGCCGGAGAAGAAAGCAAATATTGACTTAAGGAGCGATGAAATTCAAGACATACTTGGAAGAGTACCTACCTTATTTACACGGTACGGTTCTTTCTTTATACTTCTTGCTATATCCTTTGTTATTCTAGTTTCTGCCATCGTTAAATATCCAGATTTAGTAATAGGAAGAGTAGAAATATCCTCTAGTAATCCTCCAATTCCCTTGTATGCCAAAGTTGCTGGCAATATTGAAAGTATTACCCCAGATGGCCTTGAGGTTAAAAAAGGAGATTTGATTGGAGTGCTACAAAATTCTGCAGATGAAGCCGAATTATTTATCATTGAAGCTCTCTTAGATAGTCTTTTAGTGCATCCGGAAAACATGGATTCCTTAGCCTTTCCAGAAAATGCTAATTTAGGTCGACTGCAAAGCATCTACTACAGCTTCTTAACTAGTTTAGATAACTATAAATTTTTCTTAAGTCAAGACTTAGGAGGGACGTCGATTGCTCACATCAAACAACAAGTCGCTCAATTACAAAATATTAATTTAGGACTGAATGCGCAGTTGTTCAATTGCAACAAAGAGTTAAACTTATTACTTAAGAGTTTTAACTCCGATTTAGAACTTTTGGCAAAAGGCATTATATCTCAAAGAGAAGCAGATAAAAGTGAAGCAAACTATATCCAGAAAAAATCAAATTGCGAAAGTTTACAAATTCAAATTAGTAATAATCAACTAAGAATTCAAGAACTTAAGATGCAAATATTCTCGTTTTCAAGTAAGGATCAAGAAGGTGGACAAAGTAAGTATTCGGAAATGCTAGAAACTGCCAATGAATTAAAAAGTGAAATCAAGCTTTGGAAGGACCAGTTCCTTATTATTGCGCCAGTTGATGGTATAGTTGCCTTAAATGAGATTTGGAGCGAGCAGCAATACCTGAATGCTAATCAAGAAGTACTAAGTTTGGTGCAGAGAAATGATAGCTTAAAGGTGATAGCCCAAATTGAGGCAAAAGATGTGGCTAAAGTCAAATTAAATCAAAAGGTAAATATTCGTTTAGATGCCTATTATTATCTAGAATATGGCCTAGTACAAGGAGAAGTTAAATCGATTGCTCCTGTACCTAGAAATGGGCAATATCAAGTAGAAATATCCCTCAATAAGGAACTTTATACTACTTATAATAAGAAACTCCAATTTAGCCAGGGCATGCTTGGCAGTGCAGAGATTATGAGTGAACAAAGAACCGTTCTTTCTCGAATATTTGACCAATTCCGATATCTTCTTACTAAGAAATATTAAATAGCCAAGTTTTTTCGACTCTTGATATACTAAAATTAAGCTTAACTTTGTTTAAGAATTTTTGGAATCAAGAACTTGAAAATGAAAAAAATAGCCTTTAGCCTTTACTGCGTCCTACTCTATTGTTCTAGCATTAATGCTCAATTATATCCGAAAGATTATGATGATATTGACTTGTTCTTTGATTCTTTATACTCGGTGAAGTATCAGAAATTTAAAGAAAGTCAAGATTCACTTGCTTTAGTTGAACTTTACCAAGAATTACAGACTAAAATTCAAAATGCGCAAGAAACGAATGAACTTTTAATTACTAATAGTAATATTCACTCGCTACCTGTTGGTATTGAAAATTTAAGTTCGGTAGCGGCTATAAGATTTATCAACTGCAAAAAATTAGATCTTGAAAAGATTTTAGTGCAAATTAAAGATCTTCCGAAGCTTAAAAAGCTCGAAATACGAAATTGTGCCTTGTACAGCCTACCAAAAGCAATTAGCAATTTTGATAAACTCGAAGAACTAATCCTTAGTGAGAATAAAATAGTGCGACTTCCAGAGGAGATTAGCGGGCTAGTTTCCTTAAAACACTTAGATTTATCGGCAAATAGTTTATTAAATGAAGATTTGCTTTTTCCAAATCTTCTGAGTTTGAAGAGTCTTGAGTCGCTTTCTTTGAACTATTGCAACATTCGAAATCTTCCAACTCCAATTAGCGAACTTAACTTGAAAAGTTTGGCACTTCAAGCCAATTTGTTTAGAAACTTGCCACTGGGCATAAATACAAGTAGTTTAGATTTGAGCAATAACAATTATTTAGACGGCGAAGCTTTGATGATTAGTTTGGCGAGCATTAAAAATTTAAAAGAACTGAATCTTTCTTATAACTCATGGACTAGCCTACCTGCTGCTATTTCTAGATCGAGCAATTTAGAAGTTCTCAATTTACGAGGTAATCAACTAACTAGCCTCCCAGAAGAAATTGGCGGATTGGGTAAATTAAGTGTTTTGAAACTCGACAATCCCGATAAATACTTATTTACCAATCAACTTACAAGCCTACCGAACTCTATAGGAAAACTAAGTAATTTAGATAGTCTATACTTAAGCGGAAATAAGCTAAAAAGCTTACCAAATAGTTTTTCTTCTTTGCAAAATTTACGTTATCTAGATTTAAGTTTTAATCAATTAGAAAGCTTTCCAAAGGCTGTACTTGCGCTAGCTAAACTCAGCTATTTAAATTTGGCAATTAATCATGTGCTTAGCGTGCCCGACGAACTCTGCAATCTACTTGAGTTAAAGCATCTTGATTTAAGTGGTGATTTTTTTGTTAACTATCGTCTAAAAATTAAAGAACTCCCTCAAAACCTAGGCAATTTAAGCAAGTTGGAAACGCTAGTTTTACGGGATAATGTTATTGAAAATTTACCTGCTTCCATTACGCAATTAAAGGACTTAAAATCATTAGATTTAAAAGACAATCTACTTCAAAGCCTTCCGGAAGATTTTGGCAACTTAAACTCGCTTGAAATTCTAAACTTGAAAGCAAATGAGCTACAAAACTTGCCTACTAGTTTTAGTAAGTTGGACCAGCTAGAGGATCTTAATTTGTCATTTAACTTTAATATAAATAGTGATAACACAGCCAATATATTGAGCAATGTTAAAAGTCTGGAGAAGTTAAATATTGCAGATAGTTATTTTACCGAAACCGCGGTTAATCTTTTAATGGATGCTTTACCGACTTGTGCTATCGTAGCTTTTACTCCAAAAAAAGTAGAGAAGGATTAAACCCTTTTTATATACTCTTTAGATGTTTCGTACTTTTGGAATCTTCCCTTTCAGCAGGTAAACTAGAAAGCTTAATTTAATGGAACTTAAGCGTTTGAGGCTAGAAGCATTTTGACAGCTTGAATTCTATAATAAGAAGAGATACAGAATAGTACGAAGCTAGCTTCTTACAGCACAACAATTTCATTAGACGAAAGCTTTGTTGAAGAAAGTTCCAAGTCACCTCCGCTAACTAGCAGATCATGACTTGAATCAGCATATGGGAAAGTGGTTCGGTGATAACACCAAACACAAGGAAATAAATGTCAGAAGCTAGCTTCTGACAGCACTAAATTGTCAGAAGGTAGCTTCTGACAGCACTAAAAAATGTCGGAAGGAAGCTTCCGATTTCTATGATAAAACCAAACATTAGATTGATATTTTTTTAAGCAGCTACTTTCATATAAGGTGTTTGTCTTTTTATTACTACAAAAATTCGCTCCAGCAGCTTTCTTTTAACATTATTAATGCAGACTAGAGCATGTTTACCTTCTTCAATTTTACGAGTATAGTAAGCGTTAATCTCTTGATCGTGTCGTATTGAACTGATCGCACACATATGTAATAATGATTTTATCTTTTTGTTTGCCATGAAGTGTACTCTAGGTTTTTTATTTATGGATTTACCAGAGCTAAAGGCAAAGGGTGCAACTCCACAATAACATGCCAGCTGCTTTGCATTTACACATTTCGTAAACATTTTAGTTGCTACCATGATGTGTAACATAGTGATTTTTCCAACACCTACAATAGAGCATCCTAGCGACAATGTTTTTCTTATTTCCTCATTTTCTAAGCACACCTTATCTATTTCTTCCTCTAGCTTTTTTAGGTTCTTTTTTAATGAGTTGATGCTACTTGTATAGCTTGGCTTAATAATTTTGTAACTATCCAGATCGAACTGTTTTAGCTCGGCTAAATATACCTCAAGTCTGCTAATTGAATCGAGTAGTTGTTCTCTTGCTGTAAGCATTTTTTTCAAGGTTTTAATTCCCTGATTACTAGGCTTTTCTAATACAACCTTATCTTCATGACGGAACCCATACTCTGCTATTCTAAAAGAATCAAGTTTATCTGTCTTGCCTCTTTGTAATCCCATGGAGTGCTTCATAGCATAAGGCATAATTATCCATACTTTTGCTTTTTGATCTTCCAGAAGACTAGAAAGAAGCTCACTATATATTCCAGTCTGTTCTAGACAGAAAAGAGTGTTGTCAATAGCTAAACCTTCATTGTTTATCCATTTGATAAATTTTTTAATCCCTTTGACACTATTAGGAAATACCTGGTGAATCTTAGCCTCAAGATTAGAAGGCGTTAATACGGCAACATCAAAGCTGCTTTTGGATATGTCAATACCCACAAAATGTTTAAATTTGTCCATAATACATTGTTATTTGAATAACCACATCTGATTAACATCTAGTCCTTAATAATAAGCCTGCAAGCTTTAATTTCTATATGATTCTTATTCAGATAACCGACAATGGCTCTTATCGGGAGATAGGACCTAATTCCTTGACAACACATTGATACACCATTGTCGGTGGTTATTTGATTTATCCACAAATATTGTGGATTGTTAAAGAAAAAAGAAGCAAAAAAGAAATCTTAATGATTATAGTTCTTCTTTAAAATTCTTAAAATCAAATCTAAAGGACAACACAGAAATTATTTCTAAACTATAAAGAACAAAGCCTGCAAGTAATCTTGCAGGCTTTGTTCTTTATAGTTAAATGAACTTAACTACTATCTAATAATAGTCACTGTTCCTGTAAATGTTTGCTTAAGTCCATCAAACATAGTTGCTTCAATTTGATAAGTATAAGCTCCTATTGGCATTGGCTCTCCATTGAAAGTACCGTCCCATGCATTTCTTGGATTGTAATTTCCTGCATTACACTCATCAATAATATCATTTGGATTAGCTGGAGCATTCGCTTGGTTAGGATTATGGAAAAGCTCCTCGCCCCATCTATTAAATATTCGCACGTCTAAATTAGAAGCACCTAAAATGTTGATTTCAAAATTGTCGTTTAAGCAATCGTTATTAATATCATTAGAATATGGACTAAAGGCAGTAGGCATAAATACCGCTGGTTCTTGACTTACATCAATAAATAGGGTGTCGTAAACCAAGCAACCATTATCATCAACAGCATTAACAATAACTCGAACATCCTCAAGAGGTTGGATTGTCGGCGTTAAACAAGGCGAACCACAATTAGAAGTATCAACACCATATACACCAGTTGGCGACCAAATCGTACTACTAATTCCTATGCCCGAACTAAGCACCTCAACTAAAAGATTAACTTCATCGCCTCTTACTATATACAATTCATCTGACCAATACAAGCCATCAAATCCGGCACCTTGTAAATCAATTTCTAAAGTTGGATTTTGAATTATCTCAAATTCCGCGTAAGCACTACAATCGTTATTATCTACCACAAAGACAATGTAATTTCCAACTGCAAGATTGTCGAAAATGCTGTCTGTTTGCATAAAACCATTTAACTGATAAGTAAACGGTGCATTTCCACCACTTACTTCAACGGCTACTTCGCCATTATCATTAGAGATACAAGTAACCCCTTGTTCGGTAGTGCTCACTAGCATTTGAGCCGGATTCACTACCACAGCTGTATCATAAACTACGCAACCATTGAAATCTGTAATAGTCACTACATAAGTTGAATCTCCTGCTAAATTATTAGCTAAAGCACCTGATTGACTTGGTGTTGTGTTCCAAGAATAAACAAATGGAGGTGTACCACCTGAAGCACCAACAAGGGCTAATCCAGTTTCTTCACCATAACATGTCGGATTTGTTACACTAACCGTACTCACGATCTCTAAGGCTTGTGCAATAACGAAAGATCTAGAAAGAGTACATCCGTTAGCATCTTCTACAGTTAAGGTATATACACCTGCACTTAAACTATCTAAACTTGTTCCACCGCCGCTTATAGCAGGAGACCAAGTATAAGTATAGTTAGGAGTTCCTCCAGTAACAGAAACTAGAATTTCTCCATCATTTCCTCCAAAACATGAAACATTGGATTGTCTAATTAAATTGATTGCTATAGGAGCACTTGGTCCTTGTACGGTATCCGTTAAATACAATTCACATCCGTTATCATCCGTAACTAGAACTGTAACTACACCAGCACTTAAATTATTAATGGAAGAAGTAATTTCAAAATTAGACCATAGATAAGAGTAAGGAGCTACACCGCCACTTACATTCGCTACTGCAGAGCCATTGTTATCGCCGAAGCATAACTCATCTACTATGGTTATGCTACCCACCAATTGCGATGGAGCAATAAGGGCTTTACTAATGCTTTCTGTACAACCATTAGCATCTGTAACTGTCATGGTATACGAACCCGCTGGTAAATTATAGGCATCTTCATCTACTCCAATACTAGAACCTCCTACGAACCATTCAAAAGTGTATGGAGCAGTTCCTCCAGCAACACTAATATCTATATAACCTGTACTATCATTTGCACATAACACATCTCCAAAATTAGCTACAACAAGAGCCAAACTAGTTGGAGCATTGATGGTAGCACTTATAGAAACAGAGCAATTAGATCCATCAGTAACCTGTAAGGTGTAAGTTCCAGAAGCAACATTTATCAAATCTTCTGTAAATACATTTCCTGTCCAAACATAGCTGTAAATACCATCTCCGCCACTTACACTTACATATATTGCTCCTGTATTAGAATTAGCACAAGCGATATGAGAAATACTATCAATTACTACAACTAATGGAGGATTTTCTGTAATGGTAGTACTTACGCTCGCACTACATCCATTCACATCTGCCGCTTCAAAAGTGTATAAGCCTGCTGCTAAGCCAGTAAATACATTGCTCGCTTGGGCATTCGCTCCATTTACCGTATACGTTACTGGCGCTTGTCCGCCTGTTACTTGCAATGTTACCGTTCCATCATTTTGTCCTGAGCAGCTTACATTCGTTTGACTTTGTACTGCCAAGCTCATGCTATATTGGTCTACCAAAATAGCATTGCCCACTGCGCTACAACCATTTGCATCTACTACATCTATCGTATAGATTCCTGCACTTAAGCCACCGAAGCTATTGCCTCCTTGTTGTGCTCCGCCATTCATACTATAGGTATATGGTGCTGTGCCGCCGCTTACATTCACTACGATACTGCCATCATTACTATTGCTACAACTTGGATCTGTTGTTACCGTTACCACAGTTAATACTCCTGGTTGCGTAATACTTGCCGTTGTTGTTGCTATACAGCCATTTGCATCCGTTACCGTTAAAGTATAGTTTCCTGCTCCTACTCCACTTAAGTTCTGACTCGTACTTACTTGTGTGCTAGTTGCATCATCTACCCAACTATAGCTATAGCTTGGTGTACCTCCTGTTACGCTTACACTTGCTCCGCCATTTAACAAACCATTGCAACTTGCATTTGTTGTTCCTATGGTTGTTGCTGTTAATGCACTTGGTTGGAAGATGTTTACACTTAAACTTACACTACAGTTATTCGCATCGCTTACCAATACATTATAACTTCCCGCTGCTAAACCAACAAAACTTCCTGTTGCTTGTCCTGCACCGCCATTCACACTATAGCTATATGGTGTTGCTCCACCTGCTGCACTTACATAAATCGCTCCCGTTGCTTGTCCGTTACACAATACATTTTCTGTACTATCTAAACTTAAACTCATCGGAGGATTTTCTGTAATGGTAGTACTTACGCTCGCACTACATCCATTCACATCTACCGCTTCAAAAGTGTATAAGCCTGCTGCTAAGCCAGTAAATACATTGCTCGCTTGGGCATTCGCTCCATTTACCGTATATGTTACTGGTGCTTGTCCGCCTGTTACTTGCAATGTTACCGTTCCATCATTTTGTCCTGAGCAGCTTACATTCGTTTGACTTTGTACTGCCAAGCTCATGCTATATTGGTCTACCAAAATAGCATTGCCCACTGCGCTACAACCATTTGCATCTACTACATCTATCGTATAGATTCCTGCACTTAAGCCACTGAAGCTATTGCCTCCTTGTTGTGCTCCACCATTCATACTATAAGTATATGGTGCTGTGCCGCCGCTTACATTCACTACGATACTGCCATCATTACTATTGCTACAACTTGGATCTGTTGTTACCGTTACCACAGTTAATACTCCTGGTTGCGTAATACTTGCCGTTGTTGTTGCTGTACAGCCATTTGCATCGGTTACCGTTAAAGTATAGTTTCCTGCTCCTACTCCACTTAAGTTCTGACTCGTACTTACTTGTGTGCTAGTTGCATTATCTACCCAACTATAAGTATAACTCGGTGTTCCACCTGTTACGCTTACACTTGCTCCGCCATTTAACAAACCATTGCAACTTGCATTTGTTGTTCCTGTTGTTGTTGCTGTTAATGCACTTGGTTGGAAGATGTTTACACTTAAGCTTACACTACAGTTATTCGCATCGTTTACCAATACATTATAGCTTCCTGCTGCTAAACCAACAAAACTTCCTGTTGCTTGTCCTGCACCGCCATTCACACTATAGCTATATGGTGTTGCTCCACCTGCTGCACTTACATAAATCGCTCCCGTTGCTTGTCCGTTACACAATACATTTTCTGTACTATCTAAACTTAAACTCATCGGAGGATTTTCTGTAATGGTAGTACTTACGCTCGCACTACATCCATTCACATCTACCGCTTCAAAAGTGTATAAGCCTGCTGCTAAGCCAGTAAATACATTGCTCGCTTGGGCATTCGCTCCATTTACCGTATATGTTACTGGTGCTTGTCCGCCTGTTACTTGCAATGTTACCGTTCCATCATTTTGTCCTGAGCAGCTTACATTCGTTTGACTTTGTACTGCCAAGCTCATGCTATATTGGTCTACCAAAATAGCATTGCCCACTGCGCTACAACCATTTGCATCTACTACATCTATCGTATAGATTCCTGCACTTAAGCCACTGAAGCTATTGCCTCCTTGTTGTGCTCCACCATTCATACTATAAGTATATGGTGCTGTGCCCCCGCTTACATTCACTACGATACTGCCATCATTACTATTACTACAACTTGGATCTGTTGTTACCGTTACCACAGTTAATACTCCTGGTTGCGTAATACTTGCCGTTGTTGTTGCTGTACAGCCATTTGCATCCGTTACCGTTAAAGTATAGTTTCCTGCTCCTACTCCACTTAAGTTCTGACTCGTACTTACTTGTGTGCTAGTTGCATCATCTACCCAACTATAGCTATAGCTTGGTGTACCTCCTGTTACGCTTACACTTGCTCCGCCATTTAACAAACCATTGCAACTTGCATTTGTTGTTCCTATGGTTGTTGCTGTTAATGCACTTGGTTGGAAGATGTTTACACTTAAACTTACACTACAGTTATTCGCATCGCTTACCAATACATTATAACTTCCCGCTGCTAAACCAACAAAACTTCCTGTTGCTTGTCCTGCACCGCCATTCACACTATAGCTATATGGTGTTGCTCCACCTGCTGCACTTACATAAATCGCTCCCGTTGCTTGTCCGTTACACAATACATTTTCTGTACTATCTAAACTTAAACTCATCGGAGGATTTTCTGTAATGGTAGTACTTACGCTCGCACTACATCCATTCACATCTACCGCTTCAAAAGTGTATAAGCCTGCTGCTAAGCCAGTAAATACATTGCTCGCTTGGGCATTCGCTCCATTTACCGTATATGTTACTGGTGCTTGTCCGCCTGTTACTTGCAATGTTACCGTTCCATCATTTTGTCCTGAGCAGCTTACATTCGTTTGACTTTGTACTGCCAAGCTCATGCTATATTGGTCTACCAAAATAGCATTGCCCACTGCACTACAACCATTTGCGTCTACTACATCTATTGTATAGATTCCTGCACTTAAGCCACTGAAGCTATTGCCTCCTTGTTGTGCTCCACCATTCATACTATAAGTATATGGTGCTGTGCCGCCGCTTACATTCACTACGATACTGCCATCATTACTATTGCTACAACTTGGATCTGTTGTTACCGTTACCACAGTTAATACTCCTGGTTGCGTAATACTTGCCGTTGTTGTTGCTGTACAGCCATTTGCATCGGTTACCGTTAAAGTATAGTTTCCTGCTCCTACTCCACTTAAGTTCTGACTCGTACTTACTTGTGTGCTAGTTGCATTATCTACCCAACTATAAGTATAACTCGGTGTTCCACCTGTTACGCTTACACTTGCTCCGCCATTTAACAAACCATTGCAACTTGCATTTGTTGTTCCTGTTGTTGTTGCTGTTAATGCACTTGGTTGGAAGATGTTTACACTTAAGCTTACACTACAGTTATTCGCATCGTTTACCAATACATTATAGCTTCCTGCTGCTAAACCAACAAAACTTCCTGTTGCTTGTCCTGCACCGCCATTCACACTATAGCTATATGGTGTTGCTCCACCTGCTGCACTTACATAAATCGCTCCCGTTGCTTGTCCGTTACACAATACATTTTCTGTACTATCTAAACTTAAACTCATCGGAGGATTTTCTGTAATGGTAGTACTCACGCTGGCACTACATCCATTCACATCTACTGCTTCAAAAGTGTATAAGCCTGCTGCTAAACCAGTAAATACATTGCTCGCTTGGGCATTCGCTCCATTTACCGTATATGTTACTGGTGCTTGTCCGCCTGTTACTTGCAATGTTACCGTTCCATCATTTTGTCCTGAGCAGCTTACATTCGTTTGACTTTGTACTGCCAAGCTCATGCTATATTGGTCTACCAAAATAGCATTGCCCACTGCGCTACAACCATTTGCATCTACTACATCTATCGTATAGATTCCTGCACTTAAGCCACTGAAGCTATTGCCTCCTTGTTGTGCTCCACCATTCATACTATAGGTATATGGTGCTGTACCCCCGCTTACATTCACTACGATACTGCCATCATTACTATTGCTACAACTTGGATCTGTTGTTACTGTTACCACAGTTAATACTCCTGGTTGCGTAATACTTGCCGTTGTTGTTGCTGTACAGCCATTTGCATCTGTTACCGTTAAAGTATAGTTTCCTGCTCCAACGCCACTTAAGTTCTGACTTGTACTTACTTGTGTGCTAGTTGCATCATCTACCCAACTATAAGTATAGCTTGGTGTACCTCCTGTTACGCTTACACTTGCTCCGCCATTTAACAAACCATTGCAACTTGCATTTGTTGTTCCTATGGTAGAAACATTAAGTATTGGAGGATTAACTATGGTTACAGCTAGAGTTGCTTGACAACTAGAACTTGTAGAAACCGTTAAGTTGTAGGAACCTGCTGCTAAACCAACAATATCTTCGTTAGTAGAAATCAAATTACCGTTAAGTCGCCACTCATAGGCATATGGCGGCGTACTACCAGATAAGCTAACATAAATTTCACCAGAATTATCGCCATTACATAAAAGTTGAACAACAGTATCTAGCTCTATGTGAACTGGTGGACTTTCAACTAGTGTAGCAGCAATAACATCCGTACAGCCATTCACATCATTTGCATAAAAAGTATAATTACCTGCAACGAGACTTGAATAAACAGAATCTGAGCTAAACACTGCGTTATCTTGCGAGAACATAAAAGGCGCTACACCGCCTAAAGTACCCAATTGAATATAGCCATCGGCACTACCAGGACAAGAAACATCTTTTAGAGAATCAATTACTAGGTCGAAAGTATATTGTGCCGTAAGCGTGGTATCTTTTGAATATATACAGTTATTAGCATCTCTTACTGAAATAGTGTAGGTATTTGGTGCAAGACTAGTAAAACTGTTTCCGTTTTGGAAAGCTGCCCCATTAAGTGAATACTCAAAAGGAGGGGTTCCTCCACTTGCTAAGACCTGTATTGAACCATCATTTGATGTAGCACAATTTGGTTCTACAATATTGAAATTAATCAATATAGAGTCTGGTTGCGTAATGACAACTGGATTTGCATTGTAAGTAGTGGTGCATAAGAAATTATTCTTAACAACAATATTATAACTACCTGCGCTTAGTCCTGTAAAGTTATTCGAAGCACTAAAGCTTGCGCCATTATTTATAGAGAAGGAATCGGCAACTCCAACTATATTGATTGCTCCAATATTTACTCCATAACACTGTAAATTTTGAACCGAAATATTAGAAATTGTTGGACGAGGGTTCACAGTAACTGGGAAAGCGTTGCTAAGAACTGTACAAGGACCCGAACTTAGTTGAACCGTATAGGCATAAGTACTAGGTACCAAAGAAGAACTTGTAACTAAAGTATTAGAATTTGAACCTACAGGAGTACCATTTCTAAACCACTGGTAAGAATATACTCCTACTCCGCCTGATGGGTTAGCTGTTAGAGTAAGGGAACTGCCTTCGCAAACCTCTGATAATCCTGTTATGCTTACCGCTGCGCTAGGAATAACTGTAATTCTAAAAGAACTAGAAGTATCTAATTGACATGCACCACTTTTTACAACCGCTACGTAATCGTAAGTTCCCGCACTAGATAATACTCCTGGTGCATAGTTAGTAGCTATATTAGCAATATTAGTATAGGCCGCTCCATTATAGCTAAGGTACCAATTTTGCACTGCACCAACGTTGCCACTTAGACTTAGCACACCTGGATTTCCGTTTAAACAAACACTATCTATAGGACCACTTACCACACCTCCTACAGTAACTGGATTAATTGTAATTTGAACTGCAGATGAATAAACTACTGTAGCACAAGGTGCATTGGCAACCCTAATTCTGTACCATCTATTAATATCAGACGTTCCTAAATTTGTTAAGCTTGTGCCATAGGAAGGAGAAGTTTCTCCAGCAATATCGCTAAAACCTGTTGTTCCATTTGTAGAAGATACTTGCCATTGAATAGAACCGGTATATCCATTTGCATTGAGTACATAAGAATCATCTGAACACACTACTAGGTCTGAAGAAGAAACGGTTCCTGGAAGTGGGTTTGGATTAACGGTTAAAGTAACCTCATTTGAAGGTAGAGCACTACAAACTCCATTGCTAACTATAGCTCTAAAGGTATGAACTCCCGGTATAGGTGAATACGGAATTAAAGAGAATACATTGGAAGTGGAAGAACCAGTTGCTGGCCCCCATGTTCCACCACCATCAGAGGAGTATTCCCATCTTAGAATACTTCCTGTGTAGCCTGCAAGGGTTAGATTAGTTGGAACCGAAGAAACACAAATCGTTTGAGCAACTGGACTAATTGTACCCGGAACAGTAACTGGGGTTACATTTACGCTTATACTTTCGCAATAGTTATTGGCACCTCTACATGGAACGCCATCTATATAGAAAGAGCAATAATAAGTAGTTGTAGTTGTTGGACTTGGTAAGGTTATAGACATCCCTGATCCTATAAAGGATCCTCCACAAGAGCCAACAAACCATCTTAATTGATCACCGTAACCATCATTATCGAAGGCATTAGCCGATCCATTATGGCTTAAGGTTATGGTGCCTGGATCATCCGCACAGATGGTAATGTTAGAAGAGCTACCATTTACTGTGGCTAAACCATAGTCTGCTGTTTTACAACCGCACACCGTTAAATTATAGAAATAGGTACATAAAGGATCTAAGGCTACGTTATCTCCCCCCCACAAATTCCAAGTCTGCGCAGGGTTAATGAGATTCCAGTTCCAAGCATCCAAGTTGCCAATAGGATTTAGAACTGCGCCATTGCTTGCTGCGGTAACATTATAGCCAGAAACACCTGTTCCTGCATCCTCATCAAAGGTGATTGTAATTGGAGTGGTTAAGGCCGTATTTCCACTAAAGTTACCATTCACCAAACTAATGCTTCCTAAAGTAGAGTTATTCAGACGGAAGAAAGTTTCATTATGAAAGGCACTACCACTAGCAGGGGAGGCGCAAGAACCGTCCGTTTTCAAAAAGTTAATATCTACATTGATATCACTGATATAAGAATTCGTTGGAAACTGTCCTGGTGAAGTAAAACTTGTATTGGAGCTGAAGCCTTGACTTACATCGTAAGAGGCATTCCAAGATACATTTGCTCTTGTGTTACAATTAAAATCACAATTGATAGCATTAATGCTAATGGTAGAATAACAAAGACTATTTACGCCATTATTTCTAGTATATACATTATAAGTTTTACTGCTATTAATATTTACAGTAAAACTAGTACCCGATCCATTATATATAATACTGGCTCCATCGTAAACTACATAAGATCCACCAAAAACTGCCCCAGAAAAACTTAAAGTAACTGCAGTTGTAGAACCTGAACAAATTTGTGTGTTGTTAGCTGAAACTAAAGGTCGTGGAGAAGTGTAATTAACACTAAACACTCCACCATAATCAGAACTGCCATGCCAGTTAGTAAAACGTTGGAAGTTGTTGAAGGTGTTTGGTGGACCAAAACGGTAATTAATACCAGTACTTACCGTCTCGTCATAACGATAATCATCATCATCAAAAAGAGAAGTACAATAATCACAACTACCACCGCAATCGTCACCTTCATAATGTCCTCTTAGCGAGTAAGACAAAGGAACAGTCGCAGCAGTTCCACCTGCAGCGCCATAAGTTCTATCATAAATTGTTACGTCAGTGTGGTTCCAAAAACCTATTTGAAAGAAACCGCCTTGTGCAAGACAGTTACCTCCTACCCAGCCTGCACCATCGTAGTTCCCTACATCTGCAAACCACCACTGCCAATTACTTTCATCATTAAAAAAAGGATCTTCGTATTCTTCATTCCAAGCTTCTAAAGCTAAGAATCTTACACGCATACATCCATCTCCATAACCTTGAGCCATGACAGATGAAAAATATAATAGAGTTAAGGAAAGTAAAAATTTTCTCATAGGGTTTAATTTTGGAGGCTTTTTCTATTTATTGGCTGCTTCTTGCTTCTTGGTTTCTTCTATCTTTTTTACTATTTGATCTTTGTAGGCTTGAACATCAAACCATTCAGGAAATGTGGGTTTAATGCGATAAATATGATAGAATTCTTCTGGTGCAAAAACAAAATACCAAGCTTGAAGATCCAATTCATAATCCAATTCATCTTCAAAATCATTTCCAGTTTCCTTCTTAATTGGTTTATCGTAGGAAGAAAGTGGACGAATAAAATAAGGAATTTCAACGATATTTTCATATCCAGTATAATATGGATTTAGTCGAGTTAGCTCTGGAGCATTAATTAAAGCTTCGTATTCGAAACAATATAATTTCTGCCAACGTAAAATAGCTTGATCATAATTACTTGAATTGTATTGCGAATCATCTCCTCTTGGAAAATGAGGTGCTATTTCGTTAAGACGTTTATCGCTAATTTCAGATCCAACAACCCATTCCCAATAGGAATGTTCTATTTTTTCTTGAGAATAACTAGTGCCAAGGCACAATACACAAAGAAGACTTAGTAAGTAGTTTTTACACATAAAATTGACTTAGAGGTTATAACCTTTAAATCTATGTATTTTTTTTGAAAAAAATCCCAAATACTACTTGAAAAATTATTAGAAACTTAGTTTTCCTTGTATAGTAAAACTTCTAGGCGCGTCTGGTTTTGCTGGTCGAAGCTGATAATCTCGATTAAAGGCATTCTTTACAATAAAGCCTAAGGAAAACTTTTCGGAAAAATGATACTGGGCTCTTAAATCTACAACCCAATCTCCTTTGTTATTTTTCGAATCTCTATAATCTTGAATTCCAGGAATAAATAGAGCAAAAATTGCATCTACCCTATCCATAAAACTATAGTAACGAATATTGGTACCAAAGCTAAATTTCTCTAAATCCACATTAAAATCTAATTTAACCGTATGTCGAAATCGATATCTCAACATTCCGTATAGAATATTTTCTTCACCATTCTCATTGAAAGCTCTATATTCTTCATCAGAAATTTTAAAAGCTTTAAATGCGTTTTTAACTACTGGTAAAAAGCCACTTAGCTCTGGATCTTCTTCTGCATTAGCAGCATAACTATAAGTATACCCTACTGAATAGGTTAAGATTGATTTTTTTAGCGTATTGCTTGCACCTAGTGCTCCTTCCCAACCGAAAATTCGAGCTTGTGCTACATTTAAATTGGAAAAACCTGTGTATGAGGAACTATCTGCAGGATCTATGTACGACCCAAAAGTAAATTCCGTCATATCTGTAAATTTCTGGTAGAAGATTACCGCATCAAAATTGGCGTTAAACTTTGGCGTTTTTATTACTTTTTTATAGCCTAATTCAAAAGAATAACCAGATTCTGGACGAATATCTGGATTAGGCCCTGCATAAATTGCAATCTCATCTGGACCAACCAATCTCACCGAGGTTATTTTTTCTTTCACAAAGCGCTCTGCAACAGATGGAATTCTAAAACTTTGTCCAAAGCCAAAGCGAACAAAATTATTAGTACCAATTTCGTAGCTAGTCCCCGCATTAAACACTGGCTTAGAAGCCTTTTTCAAGCCATCGAGAGCTACATAGTCAAATCTAGCCCCTAAGGCAAGAGTCAAATCATTCCAACCAAAATCACTTTGGGTGTATACGCTTGCTGTATTAAAGTGAAAGATGCCGGATCCATCACTTGAATATTCTTTGAAAGAAGAAGCTTCAATAATATCATGGGTATTTACAAAACCGAAGGTAGAAGTTCCATTGATTTTTTTACTTGGAACTTTATAAGTTCGTTTATACTGAAAGTCATTATAAACTTTCAAACCACTATATTCCTTCTTCTCCCCCTTATTCAAACGTTCATCGTAATAAAACCTATTGATTAAACTAAATTGATTATTCTCTTTATAGAAGAATTTTATAATCGGATCTATACTATAACGAATATAGCGATCTTCGTATGACTGTCCTTGATAAGCACCCGTGTTATCATTATCCCAAATAAAGAATTGGTCATTATTTCTATACAATAAATTGGAGTTTAATACGAGGCTTAATCCCTTAATTTTTGCCGGGGTATAGCGCAATTTAATGTTGTTTCTAAAACGATGATTAAACTGATTTTGAATGTGCGATTGGTTCGAAATAAGTGCACCACTTAAAACCAAGTCGAGATTATCCGTAAGCTTCCTTCTATGCGCAGCTTGAATACCCATTTCATGAGGATCTTGACGAAAATTTTGTGTGGAGTAGGTCCACCAACGACCTTCATCAATTGGAGGATTGCTATAAATACTACCAAATAGGGAAATATCCGTTTCCTTTTTCTTAGTTGGCCACTTAGTATTTACAGATATAATTCCATTTAAAGCAGCAGAACCATATTGAACCGAAGATGCGCCTTTTACTACGTCTATAGATTTAACATTTTCCATTGGAATAAAATCCCATAGAACCTCATTTCTTTCAGGAGAAAGTAAAGGAATTTCATCGATAACAAGAATTACTCTACTACCGGTTCCATAAGCATAACCACTACCACCACGTATACTCACTTGTCCATCTAATAAAGTAACTCCTGTCACCTTATCTACCGCATCTGATGCTATGGTAATGTTATTATTTGATAATAGCTCAGCAGATACTGTTTCTACCGTAACTACTTCTTTCTCTGCCACAATTCCTCTCTTGGTTGCACTTACCACCTCTACCTCACCAACCAATTGATCCGAAGATTCCATATTAAAGATAAGATCCTTTAGCTCTCCTGCTTTTAAATTGATTTCTAGTTGTTTGTTTTCATAGCCTATATAACGAACTAAAACCACGTATTTTCCCTCTGGTAATTCTATGTAAAATTTTCCGTCAAAATCCGTTGCAGCAGCCCAGCCTTTACTCGCATCCACTACAACGTTTGCAGAATATATGGCTTCGCCATTCTCATCCAAAACCACGCCTTTAATACCCGTTTTTTGCTGGGCATTCAATTCGGTAAAGACAAAAAGTAAGGAAATTAAAACAAGTAGAAGTTTATTCATTTAGATATATTTGCCGAGCAAAATTAGAAAAAAAATAATAATTTTAAAGTATAAGCTTCGCACATTGGACAAACACTCTTTTAACATTCACTTCTCTGAGCATGAAAACCCTTATATAAAAAAGGCTGTCCACAATGTATTTTGCAATTTTGAATACTTTTTAACTTATAACTCCTACCCGATTCTTAGCAAAGATATTTATCTTGATGATAGTAAAGAAACGACACTTTTCCTATCGAAGGAATTTAGATATTTATTATTAGGCAAGCACTTTAAGCATGAATTGTGGTTCAAAAACAAAGCTTTACTCATAGAAAATGATAAGGAAGATTACCTGGGTACGTGTTTTTATATGATTAATTCTCTACAAGAATATGCCCCAACGGAAATGGATTTTCTAGGTCGATTTCCTCAGGAAAAAAGCTATCAAGAAAAATTTGCTTGCTACGAAAAAAATTTAGTTCTAGAATATTTTCAAGAACTTGCTTTGCAAATTTTTGGCGAAAAAATTCCGCTAAAAAAATCGAGCTATTTCTTAAGTCATGATATAGATTTCGTGAATAGCGGCTGGAAAGATGAGCTAAAAAATGCTCTTTATAATTTCAAAATAAAAGAATCTTTTCGTGTTCTTAAAAAAAGAATAGCAGGTAAAGATTCTTGGCAGAATATTGAAGAAATTATTAAGATGGAAAGTGAGCAAGAAATACCTTCTACATTTTTTTGGCTCGCCTGTTCTGGAAACACAAAATATCCCAAGGTAAAAAATGCAGACTACCGCTTATCCGATTCCTATATTAGAAAATGCATGCAAATAATTGAAGCATCTAGCCTACATGAAAATGGAATTCATAAAGCCATTAATTCCAGAAGTTTTAAGGATGAAAAAATAGAATTTTCCGATTTCCAGATCACAAAAAATCGCTATCATTATCTAAGCTTTTCTCTAACAAAAGATTACCCCAAATTGGAGGAGGCAAAATTAGCTTATGAGTGCTCTTTAGGTTTTTCAAAAAAAATAGGATTTAGAAATAGCTATGGACTTCCCTTCAAAGCCATGAACCCGATTAGCTTTGAACAGTATTCTTTTGTTAGTTTGCCATTACACCTAATGGATAGCTCCTTATACTATTACATGAAATGTGATAGTAGTGAAAAAATAATTGAGCAAATTGAAAAATTTATTCAAAACAACGAAAATTCCGTGGTAATTGGCTTATGCATGCACAATAATTTTTTTGAAAAAAAGACCTATAAAAAATTGCTTTTGCTTTTAAAAAACTATGTCGATTATAGTAGAAAATAAAAAGGTCTGGTAAATTACCAGACCTTTTTATTTTAGTTATAAACCCACTAAGGGAAAATACCCATACTGCCGTAGGCATCTGCAATTTTTATGATGGAAACATAGAAAGCAGCTGTACGCAAATCAGGAATTTTATTCTTCTTCTTTGCTTCGCGAATCGTTCTATAGGCTTCAATCATAGTATCTTCTAAACCAGAATTTACTAAATCAATCTCACTAGCACCTTTAACCACATTATTTCTTTCTTTAACCGAAATATTTTTGTTGGTGGCTTTCTCCACTACATCTAAAATATTGTTTTGAGTAAATTCTTCGAAACGTTTGTTCATCCTTCCAAAACGAACATGTGAAAGATTCTTTAACCACTCGAAATAAGAAACGGTAACTCCCCCAGCATTAATGTAGATATCTGGAATAATCATCATTCCCTTTTTCAATAAAATTTCTTCTGCGTCTGGAGTAATTGGACCATTTGCGGCTTCGGCAATTATTTTCGCCTTAATTCTCTTCGCATTATCAATAGTTATTTGGTTTTCTAGTGCGGCCGGAATAAGTATATCGCATTCTACTTCTAAGCCTGCAGCACTACTTTCTAGGGTAGTCGATCCAGGGAAACCAATTATCGATCCAGAAGACTTTCTAAACTTCAGTAATTTTTTAACATCAATTCCATCCTCACAAAAAATAGCACCTTCGATTTCTGCAATGGCTACTACCTTTGCACCGTATTCCGTAATGATATTAGCAGCATGGAAACCCACGTTACCCATTCCTTGAACCACTACTCTTTTTCCTTTTAGTCCAGTGCTAAGTCCTAAAGCATCCATATCTTCCTTATAGCTTACAATCTCATTCAAGCCATAAACAACTCCTCTACCAGTTGCTTCGGTACGTCCTCTAATTCCATTTAAAGAAACGGGCTTCCCGGTAACGCAACCATAGCCTTCCACCTCATTAGATTTTAAGGTCAGATAGGTATCTAAAATCCATGCCATTTCTCTCTCGCCTGTTCCGTAATCTGGTGCAGGGACATCTAAACCAGGGCCAATAAAATTCTTTTTGATTAACTCGGCAGTATACCTTCTAGTAATTTTTTCTAAAACTGCTGGAGAGGTATTTCTTGGACTAATTTTAATTCCTCCTTTAGCCCCACCGAAAGGCACATCCACTATAGCACACTTATAAGTCATAAGAGCAGCTAAGGCCATAACCTCATCTTGGTTCACATGAATACTATAACGAATTCCTCCTTTCGTTGGCATTCTGTGGTGCGAATGTTGCACCCTATATGCTTCAACTACTTGAACATCATTTCCAACTTTTACTGGAAACTTCATTTTGTAAACACTATTACATAACTTAATTTGTTCTAATAAGCCCTGAGGCAATTTTGTGAAGGCAGAAGCTTTGTCAAAGTTTCTCTCCACGTTTTCATAAAAACTTGCTGGTTTTGACATATTGTTTGGTTTGGTTGTTTATTTTAAATTTAATTAGAATCTATTTTTTCTTCGAGCTTTTTAAGCTTCTTATCTAACGAGAACAAATATACCGCGATGCCAAGCAAAATAATTGCAAGAACTCCTACAACAGCAATCATCTTATTCGATTTTACAAGCATGCTTTCATAGGCTCCAGATTCTTGTGCCAAGAGGCCTAAACCAGAAAAAATAAAGCTTATTGCCATTAAAAAATATTTATTCACCTTTTTCATCTATTTTAATATTTAAAGCATTGGTTCGAGAAAGTACGCCCGCAATCCAAAATGAAAGTAAAATCCACCCTATAGTAGCTGGATAAAAGAACAATCTCAGGGTATTATCTAAATCATAACTACTAAATGCTGGATTTCCACCATTACCTGGATGCAAAGAATCTGTTAGTCGTGGAATAACAAAAATAAAAGCTAGGTACATAATGAACGCAAAGATATTGTATGAAGCCGCTATTTTTGCACGCTTTAACTCGTCTTCAATCGTACTTCTCAGAATTAAATAAGCGATATAAATTAGCATTCCTATTGCTGCTCCATTTAGCTTTGGATCGTTTGTCCAAAAGGCGCCCCATGTACTTTTAGCCCAAAGCATTCCAGTAAAAATTCCTAGCGCCCCAAAAAAAACACCCACTTGTGCAAAGCTGTTAGCATAATTATCGAATGTAGAATTAGCATTAGATAAATATTGGATACTGTATATAAAAGAAACTAGCAAAAGTGCAACCATAGAAAACCACATCGGAACATGATATAATAAGTTTCTAATGCTTTCATTAAGAATAGGCATATTAGGAAATGCCAATCCACTCGAAGTGCCTGCTAGCGGCACAAGCAAACCACCAATTAAAGCGTATAGCAAAAATACTATGGCTAAAATCTTCCACCAAGTTTGTTTTAAAAATTTCTCCATAAGCTTAGTCGCGCCAAATATACGGAAATAGTACTAGCGATAATAACATAGGTATGAAATTAAAAGCTAAAGCTATCCACAAATTGTTATCAAAATTTGAACTAGGAATAGTTTTGAATGATTCTCCAAACAGCTTTACAATGATAGTCAGCAAGGGTATAGCTAATGGAAAACCAAGAATAACCGATAAGGAAGCATTTGCTCCCGATCTTGCAGCAATTGCACTTATGTAGGTAAAAAGTATAGA
This sequence comes from Chitinophagales bacterium, assembly GCA_020635975.1. Taxonomy (GTDB): domain Bacteria; phylum Bacteroidota; class Bacteroidia; order Chitinophagales; family UBA8649; genus JAFMKE01. The sequence continues at coordinate 11,242 of JACJYT010000005.1, read as the reverse complement.
ATACCCTAAAGTTCCGATACTCAAACTTAAAAAGAAAATGCCAAGATTTTGAATTGGGTTACCTAGTACCACAATAAACATGAGAGCACTCACTACAGACAAAACCCAACTTACAATTGCATTAAAAAAAATTTTAGCTAAGACAAAAGTTTTGGCATCTAACAATGTATAATAAAAAAGCATCCTGGAACTCCCTTCTTTACTAAAACTCCTAAAAGTTGCATTAACGGTGGTAAACAAAGTAATCAACCAAAAAAACACAGCCCACAATGCTGGGAGTAAATCTGCTTTTAAAGCTTGGTACTCTAAAGAAAAATAAACTAAATAAATGGTAGAGAGCACGTACATCAATAAAGATGCTAAGGCAAATTTCGACCTAAACTCTAATTTAAATTCTAAAAGCACATAGGCTAGGATGCCATTTAAAAACTTCATGGAGCAAAGATAAATCTTTTTAAAGATTGTAAACAAGATAAGAGCCAAGGAAGCGATGTAAGGATAGTTTTTCTTATGAACTAGGAAAGATGAGCACTTCGAATTGCTTTTATTCCATTTTTACTTTTCTTTACGTTTAAGAATAGTATTTTTGAAAACTCAAAACAGAAAGATGAAGAAAATATTAGTTGCTAACCGAGGTGAAATTGCACTTAGAATTATCCGCTCTATTAAAGAAATGGGCATCCAAACTGTTGCCGTATATTCGGAAGTTGATAGAGATTCACCCCACGTTAAAGCAGCAGATGAAGCTGTACTTTTAGGACCTGCGCCTTCGAAAGATTCTTATTTAAGAGGAGATAAAATTATAGAAATTTGTAAGCAACTTCAGGTAGACGGTATCCATCCAGGCTTTGGTTTTCTGAGTGAGAATTCTGAATTTGCGCTAGCTGTTGAAGCAGCAGGAATTACTTTTATTGGTCCATCTGCACACGCCATGGAAATTATGGGTAGTAAATTAGCAGCAAAAGAAGCAGTAGCAAAATACAACACCCCTTTAGTTCCAGGAACCGAAGAAGCAATTACAGATATAGAATTAGCTAAAAAAAGAGCAGTAGAAATTGGTTTCCCTATCTTAATAAAAGCCTCTGCTGGTGGTGGTGGTAAAGGTATGCGGATTGTTGAAAATGTAGAGGAGTTTGAAGAGCAAATGAACAGAGCTATAAGCGAGGCGGTGTCTGCCTTTGGCGATGGTGCTGTTTTTATAGAAAAATATGTTTTGGGACCAAGACATATTGAAATTCAAGTTCTTGCCGATAAACACGGCAATATAGTTTATTTATTTGAAAGGGAATGTAGCATTCAAAGGCGTCACCAAAAAGTAATAGAAGAAGCCCCTTCCGCTGTTTTAACTCCTGAGCTAAGAAAGAAAATGGGAGAAGATGCAGTAAACGTAGCAAGATCTTGCAACTATGTTGGAGCTGGAACAGTAGAGTTCTTGCTAGATGCCCACCGAAATTACTACTTTCTAGAAATGAATACGCGTTTACAAGTAGAACACCCTGTTTCTGAACTTATTACAGGCATAGATTTGGTTAAAGAACAAGTAAAAGTTGCAAGAGGAGAAGAACTTAGCTTCAAACAAGAAGATTTAAAAATTCTTGGACATGCCATAGAACTAAGAGTCTATGCAGAAGATCCTCAAAACAATTTCTTACCAGATATTGGAAAATTGGAAATTTATAAAAAACCCGAGGGACCGGGCGTAAGAATAGATGATGGTTTTGAAGAAGGAATGCAAATTCCTATTTATTACGACCCTATGATTTCTAAGCTAATTGTTCATGCCGAAAATCGGGAAGCTGCTATTGGTAGAATGAAAAGGGCCATAAAAGAATACCATATCAAAGGAGTAAAAAATACTTTAAGTTTTGGAAGCTATGTAATGAATCATCCAGCATTTGTTTCAGGTGATTTTGATACAGGTTTTGTTAAGGATCACTTTAAAGCGTCGGATCTAAATCTGCAAGATGAAAAGGAAATGCAAATTGCCGCACAACTTGCTGCACATATCTATTTAAGTCAAGCCAAGCAAAGTGAAAATAGTGCCAAAGAAGGAATAGCTGAAAGTAAGTGGAAGAAAAACAGAACGATTTATTGATTCCTATTCTTCTTTAAGCTTTATCAACTGTTCTAGATAAATACCAATTTCTCTTCGAATAGCCGACTTACTTGCAAAGGCGTTATTAACGAAAATACTAAAGGCATATTTTTTAGAATTATCGGCATATAAATATCCCGCATAATTTACTACGCCTTCCGCACTACCACTTTTAGCTAGTATCTTTCCTTTTATGTTCGGATTGTTCAAGTATTTCAAAGTTCCACTCTCGCCCGCTACGGGTAAACTTGAACGAAAATCTTCATTTTTGTAAAAATGGTACAACCATTCGCTTGCAAAATTAGGACTTAAAGCATTTAGTCTAGATAAGCCACTTCCATCTTTAATAATTAGTTCCTTGGATTTTAAATTCAGTTGGTTTACAAAATTTTTCAATATTTCTATCCCAGATTCTGTCTCATAACGTTGTTTAAATTCAAGTCCTAAGGTATTCAAAAATGCTTCTGCAAAGAGATTAATGCTTTCGTAATTACATAGTCGAACAAGACTTTTTAATACACTACTTTGTCCACTAAACAACAATTTTCTGTTTGCTTTGTCGGAACTAGTAATTAGCACATCTATGCTCTTTTTTATATCTTCTTCAAGACTAAAATCTGGATGCGCGTTAGCCCCTTTCACCACTTGAATGCCTGTGCCAGAACCTATGGTACCTCTAATTTCTCTTTCTAAAGAAAATGGAGCCCCCATAATAAAAGCATGATCTCCTTTTAAGGCATCGCTGCATTCTAATTGAAGTGAAAATTTATAAGGAATTGCCACATCAATCTTCTCTATACTTGGCACTTGTCCATTTTGTTTCTGGCGAAAATTAATGGAATACAAATTATCCTTATAATTGAAAATTTGTGCTCCTACTCCATAATAATTACCAATATCCTCAAAGAGCCAAGTTGCAGGCGTATTATGTTGGTTCTTCTGTTTATTAAAAATTATAGATCCTTCAATCTTTTTAATTCCCGCCTTTTCTAATTCTAGCAGGAGAAGCTTCAAAAAATCATAACTTACATAGGTAGAATTAAGGCTTGGATCGCCACTAGCTTCAATTATTAAGGAACCTTTTAAACTGTTATCTTGAATTGTTCCCGTGTAATAAACATTTGTAGCGTATTGATAGTCACCGCCTAAAAGCTGTAAAGCTGCAGCCGTAACCAATAGTTTTTGAACCGAAGCAGGATAAAAATAGCGAGATCCATTAGCTTCAAAAATCAATTCGCCAGTTTCTAAATCTACAAAACTGACACCTATGTAGGCCGAACTGAAAGACTCCTTATTTACAAAGCTCTCATAAGCATCCTGCCATTGAGCAAGACTTACTGAAGAAAAAAAGAACTGCAAAAAAATTAAATGAAGAAAGCTTTTCATAAGCTAATTCTTGATATTACCGATGGAATAGTTGCAGGATTTTCAATTTGTTGGACAAGTTTTTTCGCTACATCCTTTGCAGCATACAAAGCACCATTTGCTTTTAGTTCTACAAATTTTTCTTTCTTGCTAAACTTATCACTGCTTATTTCTCTAATACTTTCTTGCATGTAAGTATCTACCACGCCAGGGGCAATAGCATAAACACCACAAGGATTATCCACCTGCTGCTGTTCAAGATGAAGCACTTCTGTAAACATATTTAAAGCTGCCTTGGCACTGCAATAATTAGCCCAACCGTCGTATGGACTTGAAGCGGCTCCTGAACTAATATTAATTATTGTTTTTTCTATAGCATAATGCTGATACGTTTTTATAAACTTATTCATTAAGGCTGCCGCAGAAGTGAAATTTACTTGGTGAACATCAAGCAGGTTCTGTAATTGTTGTTGTCCAATGTAAGCAATTTCGCCTAGGCAACCCGCATTGTTAATCAAAACAATTCTCTTCGCATCTGTAAATGTGTCGAACTCTAAACCGAACAAAGCTTCTTGTTTGGATAAGTCAAGAAAACGATGTTCAAATTGCTCATGAGTAAAAAAATTAGATCGACTCCAACCAATGACCCTGTTTCTTGGATAAGCTACTAATTCTTCGACCAAGGCTCTACCAATTCCCGTACTTGTTCCTGTAATGAAATAATAATTCATAATTTTGTTATTTAGATGAACTCTAAATTGCTAATTTTGTTCTTATAAGGTCTACAAAACTAATTAAACTTAGCAGAAGATACTATGGCTGAAGCGTTAAGAGATAAGGAAGAATTGAAAAATGCCATTATTGAGGCATTAAAAACCGTTTTTGATCCGGAAATTCCGGTCGACATCTACGAGCTTGGTTTAATTTATGAAATAAACATAGATGATTCCAGAAACGCAGAAGTAGTAATGACCCTTACCTCACCATCTTGTCCAGTGGCGGGTTCTTTGCCCCAAGAGGTGGAAGACAAAGTTGCTGGAGTATCTGGAGTAACAGAAGCTTGTGTAGAATTAGTTTTTGAACCTGCATGGAATCAAGATATGATGAGTGAAGAAGCCATGTTGGAATTAGGATTCCTCTAAAAATTATAAATAGTTAAAAGAAAAAGATATGTATCCACCAGAATTAGTAGCCCCAATGAAAGCCGATTTAACCCAAGTTGGTTTTAAAGAATTGTTAACTGCAGAAGATGTTGAAACGGCATTAGCTAAGCAGGAAGGCACTAGCTTTTTAGTAGTGAATTCGGTTTGCGGATGTGCCGCAGGTGCAGCGAGACCAGCAGTAAAGGAAGCGGTAAAAAATGATAAATTACCTAACAACTTATTGACTGTATTCGCTGGAGTAGATAGCGAAGCTGTGCAAAAAGCAAGAGAGTTTATGGCTCCTTACCCTCCTTCATCTCCAAGTATGGCAATGTTCAAAGATGGAAAATTAGTTCATTTTATTGAACGTCATCAAATTGAAGGCAATAATGCAGAAGCTATCTCGGAGCACTTAAAACAAGTTTTTAACCATTTCTGTTAAAAGCAATTTCTTTCCGTAGGAAATAGTGTACTTTTGTGTCCTTGTTTTACTCATGGCGGTTTGATAATTGATTCAGGCCTCTCAAACAACAACTCATGTCAAAATTTCATAGCGTAAAAGTTAAAAGCATTCAGAGACAAACCAAGGATGCAGTTGCAATCACCCTAGATATACCTCATGATTTAAAAGAAAGTTTCGCCTATGTTCCTGGTCAATACATCACCTTTCGAGTGAATATTGCTGGCGAATCTTTAAATAGGTCGTACTCTCTATGTTCCGCACCCTCTTTGGCTGAAGATCCTAGTGTGGCCGTGAAAGAAGTGAAAGGCGGTAAGGTTTCTAGTTTTTTCAATAGGTCTTTAAAAGCAGGGGATAGCTTAGAGATAATGCCTCCTATGGGGAACTTTAAAGCGGATCCAAGCTCTGATGACAAACAGCATTATATTCTTTTTGGAGGCGGTAGCGGAATCACTCCCTTGTTCTCTATTCTAAAAAGTGTTTTACACCAAGCAAAAGACGCCAAAGTAAGTCTCTTTTATGCAAATTACAACAGCGAGTCGGTTATTTTCAAGCAAGAGCTTTTAGACTTAAAAACAAAATTTGGCACTCGATTTAGTCTAGTTCACATCTTCGATAAGCCAAACAAAAGTGGAGGTTTCTTAGGTTTTGGCAAGAAAAACGCAGAAGAACTAGAATTTGAAGAAGGCATGTTAACTGGCAAAATGTGCCTGGATCTATTAAAAAAGTACACCGACTTAAATTTTAGGGATAGTCAATTTTATATGTGTGGTCCAGGTGGACTTATGGACAATGTTGGAAGTGCTCTTTCTCAATTACAAATACCGCAAGAAAGAGTGCACAGAGAGTACTTTTCAGAAAAAAGCGACACGGAAAAACAAAGTGCTAGTGTTGGCCAAGCAGATGTAAATTTTAGCGGCAAGAGTAAGGTAGAAATTATCTACGATGGCGCAAGTTATAATTTGGAAATGGATAGTAAAGAAACTATCTTAGATGCAGCGCTTGATGCCAATGTGGATCCGCCTTTTGCATGTATGGTTGGGGCTTGCACTACTTGTAGAGCAAAGCTTGTAGAGGGAAGTGCCAAAATGAAGGATAGTCAAGCTTTGACTCAAAAAGAAATTGAAGCTGGTTTTATTCTAACCTGTCAAGCACATCCAACAAGCGAAATAGTTAAGATTAACTACGATGAGTAATTTTAAGAATTTTTTAGCGACTACTTTTTTGGGAGGTCTTGTAGTAATTCTTCCTCTTGCAATTTTTGCCATACTCGCTAAATGGGTTATCGGTTTTTTTGATGGCATTATCGACCCTATTGCTTCTCTATTTCCTGAAAGATGGAATGAGGTTTTAATTAAAATTTTAGCCTTTGCCATTATAACCGCTCTTTGTTTTATAATTGGCTTAATAGTAAGAACACAATTTGGAACAAGTCTTTTTAATTGGTTTGAAGAACAATTATTTTCAAGACTTCCACTTTACAGTACCATAAAAGATACCGTTCAGCAATTTTTTGGAAAAGAAAAATCTGCGTTTTCTCAAGTTGTTTTAATCGAACCCTTCGGCAAAGGAGCAAAAATGGTTGGCTTTATTACAGACGAGACCGACGATGGCGTACTTACCGTTTTTACCCCAACAGCTCCCAACCCAACTAATGGCTACGTCTTTGTTGTAAACAAGGCCGATGCCGAATACATCGAAGCAAAATCAGAATTAGCCATGAGGAACATCATCAGCCTAGGAGCTGGCACAGGCAAAATGCTTCAAAAAGCCAGGGCAAAAAATAAAGAAAGTCAAAATTAAAAGCCTAATTTTCTTCTATTTTCAAAACTATTGTACACTTTTTAGTGTTCTAAATCCTACTTATATAGATGTAATCTAAATAAGGCTTTCATATAAAAGCTTAAGCATGTAATTTTGTGCGAGGAAATTAAACTATGACAAAAGACGATCAAATACTGGAAGAAGCAACCTCTGGCGAATACAAATATGGTTTCACCAGCAATATAGAACAAGAGATAGCTGCAGCAGGTTTAAGCGAAGAGCTGGTAAGATTTATTTCTGCTAAGAAAAATGAGCCAGAATGGTTGTTAGCATATAGGTTAAAAGCCTTTGAAATTTGGCAAAAAATGGAAGAACCATCTTGGGCCCATGTCAACTATCCTAAAATCGATTTCCAAGCCATTAGTTATTACGCAGCACCAAAGGATAGAAAAAAACTAAATAGCCTAGATGAAGCAGATCCGGAATTACTTAGAACCTACGAAAAACTAGGCATTCCAATTGAAGAGCAAAAAATCTTAGCTGGAGTAGCTGTGGATTTTGTAATGGATAGCGAATCTGTTTTTACTTCTTTCAAAAAGCAGCTAGCCGAAGTAGGGATTATTTTTATGTCTATTTCGGAAGCAGTACAAGAGTATCCAGAACTAGTTAAACAATACCTAGGTACTGTTGTTCCCCCAAGAGACAACTTTTATGCAGCACTAAATTCTGCTGTTTTTAGCGATGGTTCTTTTGTTTATATCCCGAAAGGGGTTAGATGTCCGATGGAATTAAGCACTTATTTCCGAATTAATGCCGAAAATACCGGTCAGTTTGAAAGAACGCTCATCGTTGCTGAAGAAGGAAGCTATGTAAGTTACCTAGAAGGCTGTACCGCCCCTCAGCGAGATGAAAATCAATTGCATGCAGCCATTGTAGAGTTAATTGCCATGGACAATGCAGAGATAAAATATTCTACTGTACAAAATTGGTATCCAGGTGATAAGGAAGGTAAAGGAGGGATTTTTAATTTCGTAACGAAAAGAGGCTTGTGCCAAGGTATCCGCTCAAAAATTAGTTGGACACAAGTGGAAACTGGTAGCGCAGTAACCTGGAAATACCCAAGCTGCATACTTAAAGGCGACTACTCCATTGGCGAATTTTATTCTGTAGCGGTAACTAATAACTATCAGCAAGCCGATACGGGTACAAAGATGATTCATATCGGAAAAAACACCAGAAGTAGAATTGTTTCTAAAGGAATTTCTGCAGGTCATAGCGAAAACTCATATCGAGGTTTAGTTCAAATCAACAAAACTGCAGAAAATGCTTATAATTATTCTCAGTGCGATAGTATGCTGATGGGAGAAACCTGTGGAGCACACACCTTTCCTTATTTAGAAATTAAAAATAAAACTGCTAAAGTAGAACACGAAGCCACCACCTCGAAAATTGGGGAAGATCAATTGTTCTATTGTAACCAAAGGGGCTTGGGAGATGAAGAAGCCGTGCACTTAATCGTTAATGGTTTTTGTAAAGAAGTATTTAAAGAACTTCCCATGGAATTTGCAGTTGAAGCTCAAAAATTATTGGAAATCAGTTTAGAAGGATCCGTTGGTTAGGTCTTCCTTAATCATTCTAAATTTCCAAAAAAACTTACCTACAAATAACTTAGAAACTAGCACAATAAATAAAATACAATCATGCTAAAAATAACAAATCTACACGCCAGTATTGACGATAAAGAAATTCTAAAATCTTTTAACATAGAAGTAAAGCCTGGAGAAATTCATGCTATAATGGGACCTAATGGAACTGGAAAAAGTACACTTGCTAACGTAATAACTGGTAGAGATTCTTACGATATCAGCGAAGGAAGCATAATTTTTAAGGGGGAAGAAATATTGGAATTATCTCCAGATGAAAGAGCTCGTTTAGGTATCTTTTTGGCCTTCCAGTATCCTGTAGAAATTCCAGGGGTTAGCACCACCAATTTTATGAAGGCTGCTATCAATGAAAGAAGAAAGCACCAAGGACTAGATCCAATGAAAGCTGCCGAGTTTTTAAAGTTAATGAAAGAAAAGATGGCATTGGTAGAAATAGACCAAAAGTTTATGAGTAGATCCTTAAATGAAGGCTTTTCGGGAGGAGAAAAAAAACGCAACGAAATTTTTCAAATGGCGATGTTAGAGCCAAGCTTAGCCATTTTAGATGAGACGGACTCTGGGCTAGATATCGACGCCTTAAAGATTGTTTCTAAAGGAGTAAATCAATTGAGAAACAAAGACAATGCCTTTATTGTAATTACCCACTACCAAAGATTATTAGACTATATAGTTCCAGATTTTGTTCACGTTATGTATGACGGAAGAATTGTAAAAAGTGGTAACAAAGACTTAGCTAAAGAATTGGAAGCAAGAGGTTACGATTGGATAAAAGAAGAACTAGGAGTTTAGAAAGATCCTAGAATTTTTAGCAAGAAAATAAGAAAATGATAGTAAGCGATAATAAATACAAAGATCAATTTACTTTGCTCAACAAGAAAGAAAATAGTTTAGAAGCTAAAGCCTTTGCTAGATTTGAAAAAATGGGACTTCCAACAAGAAAATCGGAAGTTTATCGATATAGTAATCTATCCTATTTTAAAAACCTGAGTCCCTCTATCAATGGGAACATCCCACATAAAATTCCTGAGTATTTTAGCCACGATTACTTGAAAGAAAAAAATGTACTCGTAACTATTAATGGTATTTTTTCTGAAAGTCTTTCAACTTACGAAGAAGAAGAAAATGGCATTTATATTTCCTGCATGTGCGATGCTCGAAAAGAATTTAGAGATATCGTAGAGTCTCATTACAACGAAACCAGCAAAGATTATCCCGACGCATTTTCAGAAATGAATACGGCCTTTGCCCAATGTGGTATTTTTATTTATGCCAAAAAAAATGCTCTAGCTAAAAAGCCTATCCTCATCTTGCATCTCGGTTATGCTCAAGCTGAAGCAAGCTTAGCTTGCCAAAGAAATTTAATAGTTTTAGAAGAGAATTCGAAACTAGAAATAATTGAGGATTATCTTAATTTAGATGAAGAAAAAACTTTTAACATCAACCACTTTTCCGAATATTTTTTAAAAGCGAATTCGGATCTAAGAATCAATATTTATCAAGAAGAGGAAAATAATTTCCACTTTATTGGCAATAAGTTTTTCGAATTAGATAGAGATAGTCGACTTAAACTAAGTGCCTTAAATTTTGATGGTAAGTTTGTTAGAAACAATTTCAGAGTGAATTTAAATGGAGAAAATGCAGAAGCTACTCTCAATGGCATCTTTATCAATGAAAATGAAGACCATACCGATAGTCGTATTCTTGTTAAACACAATGCTCCAAATTGTCAAAGTTTTCAAACTTTTAAAGGCATTCTCAACCATCAAAGTACTGCCGTTTTTAATGGTAAAGTTTATGTTGCCGAAGGCGCTCAGAAAACAAATGCCTACCAAAGCAATAAGAACATTCTTTTAAGCGAAGAAGCAGTAATCAATACGAAACCTGAGCTAGAAATTTATGCCAATGATGTAAAATGTAGTCATGGTGCAACTTGTGGGCAATTAGACGAAAACGCTATTTTTTACGCCGAAAGTAGAGGTATCCCTAGAGAAAAAGCTAAAAAACTAATAGTTTTTGCCTTTGCTCAAGAAGTTGTTCAGGCCATAGACAATGAAGATTTTAAAAATTTTATAGAAAGGCGTTTAGTACATCAACTTGATTTGGCTGAATATAGCACTTACGAAAGTGTTCAAAGCGGCATTAAAGAATAAGAACTAAGTACAGCCTTATAAGTAGAGAAAAATTACTCTAGCTTTTTTTAAGTGGGTATAGCTTTTGCCCAAGAAATTAAATCTCCAATAAATTTTCCCAAGTCCTCAAGTCTAAAGCTTTAACTCCCCTCTCCTCTATCACCGAGGCACCAGCTAGGTTAGCATAGTACACTATCTTATCCAAACTAAAGTTTAAGCTGAGTAACAAACTTGCCATGGCAATTACCGTATCTCCTGCCCCACTCACATCCACAACCGATCGTACTAAGCCTTCTTCTTTAAAGTAAGCATTTTCATTCGCCCCTATAGCGCCATATTGTGCTCTAGTAATTAAAACCATTTCACAATCTAATCTTTCTCTAAGCATAGCGCATGCTGCCTCTAAGGCTACATCGTCTTGCGGATTTATGTTCAAAGAAAGTGCTTTGTTGAGCTCTTTCAAGTTTGGCTTAAAAAGACTTACCGCTTGATATGCAAAGAAATTTTTTTCTTTAGGATCAACTACAATAGGAATACCAAAAGGCTTAATCAAATCTATAAGCGACTTAATACTTTTTTCGCTTAAAACTCCTTTGTTATAATCTTGCAAAACGATGGCATTC
>JACJYT010000004.1 GCA_020635975.1 Chitinophagales bacterium | reverse complement strand
CTAAAATAAAAAAGCCCGAATTTCTTCGGGCCTTTTTAAATATTTGTCTTTAAAACTATCTGTTAATACTTAACTTTTGAACAAGCTTAGCATTTTCATTACTAATTTCTACTAAGTAAACTCCTGCTGCTAAATCGCTTAAATCGTAAGATTTAGAGAAAGAACCAGAAACTTCTGCTTTGTCGCTGAAAATCAATTTACCAATAGTAGAGTAAAACTTAATTTGATATTCTTCATTTACATCCGTTGTAAAACTTAATACAACATTTTTACTTGCTGGATTCGGATATAGGCTTAAAGCGCTCAAACCTAATTCACTTATTCCATTGGCAAGATCAACGAAGATGGCATCGGTAACTAAACAACCATTATCGTCAGTTACTTCTACTGTATAATTACCAGTACTTAAATTAACTGCTGTAGAACTTGTTTGTCCGTTAGAATCATCCCACAAATAATCAAAATTACCAGCACCACCCGTAGCGATAACAGTGGCAGTTCCATCTGCACTTCCCGAAGTAGATTCAGGTGTAGAAGAAATAGTTGTAGTAATTGCGGTCGCAGCATCTACTACAATTGGAGCACTAGATCCTGTACAATTATTAGCGTCGGTAACTGTTAAAGTATAGCTTCCAGGGGCAAGATCACTAATATCTTCTGTTATTTGCGTGGTATTCGTCCAAGCATAAGTCAAAATTCCTTGTCCACCAGTAACTGTAACCGTAATAGCACCATCTTCCAAACCAAAGCAAGACTCGTCGGTAACCGTATTAAGAGCTACTGAAATTGCGGCCGGAGCGGTTAGTACTTGCGTAACTGGAGTTGTTGAACATAAATTCGCATCTGTTACTGTTACGGTATAACTTCCTGCAGCTAAACCTGTAAATACCCCTGTGTTATTGCTTGTTGCACCTAAGGTGAAGGTATAAGGAGCAGTTCCACCACTAGCACTTACGGTAAAACCACCATTTGTGAGTCCAACACAAGTTGGATCAACAACAGAACCTCCTAATACTGAAGCACTTAAAGCAGTAGGTTGCGTAATGGTAAAAGATGTTTGAGCCATAGGACAAGAATTAGCATCTGTAACTGTCATCGTATAAGGACCAGCCGCTAGTCCATTAAAATTACCTGTATTATTAGAGCTTGCGCCTAAAGTATAAGTATAAGGAGCAGTACCTCCACTTGCAATTCCTGAAACAGCCCCAGTACTTGCATTATTACACAACACATTGGTTTGAGAACTAATGCTCAAAGTAAGGGCCGCTGGCTGAGTAATAGTAACACTTGGACCTTGAACTGAAGGACAAGCATTTCCGTCGGTAACTGTTAATTGGTAAGTTCCTGCACTTAAACCACTAAGATCTTGGGTAGTAGCAGAAGAATTACTCCAAGAATAATTATAATTTGGTGTACCACCACTTACTACCATATCAATAGCTCCGGTGCTTCCATTGTTACACAATACGTTTGTAGAAGAACCTAAAGTAACCGATAAGGCATTTGGTTGCGTAATATTTATTGGTCCTAAAACAACAGAGCAACCAGCAGCGTCAGAAACCGTAATAGAATACGGACCAGCAGCTAAGTTATTTCTAGTAGAAATAGATGTTGCAAAACCTTGATCACTCCAAGTATAATTAATTGGTGCCGTTCCTCCTGTAGCTGTAATTGCGATAACGCCATTTGTTCCACCATTACAACTTACATTACTAAAATTGCTAACCACAGCATTTACGCCTGAGGTATTGCTAACATTGGTAGATCCTGTACCGGTACAACCATTAGCATCTGTAGCAACTACAGAATAAGAACCTGAAGGAATAGAAGATATAGTTGCACTAGAACCGAAGCTAGAAGGTGTCCAAGCATAACTTATTGCACCTGTACCACCTGTTACTACAGCTGTAGCCGAACCATCTGGACTAGTACAATTTGTTACTGGTGTAGAACTCATGGCAACGTTAAGGTTGTAAGAAGTACTTGGTACAGTAACACTATAAATAGAATCGCACATTTGAGCATCTGTAATAGTTACTTGATAAGTTCCTGCTGCAAGATTAGAAATATCTTGGGTTGTTGCACCACCTGGCGACCAAGAATAAGAATAAGCTCCAGTTCCTCCGCTTACGCTTAGGTTAATACTTCCAACATTCGAAGTACAAACTGCAGGTGTAGTTGTAGCAGATAAAGAATAAGGAACGCATAAACAAGAAGCAGGTGCTGTAAAGAAACTATTAGCACTAAACTCACAACTAGGGTCTGCTGTGAAGAAAGCCACAAAGTCATTGCTCATACCATGTGCATTCAATCCAGTTAAGGTTATGGTTTGAGGACTAGAAGTTACAGGGAAAATTTGACCTTGTGCATTAATAGTTCCTGTAGGAGCATTATTGTAATAAAGTATAAAGCTTTGCGAATAGGTATTATTAGCAGGGTTACAAGCACTTGTTGTACCAACTACTACGCTATCAAAGTAACATACTGGATTACAATCACTATAATGAATTCCAAAATGAGAAGCATCATTTGCAGCATAAGAGTTCCACTCAGTAGCAACAGCAAAAGCATCCGCTCCATTAACATCACCCAATAAAACATCTACCTTTCTAACTAGATCTACATTTAAGTTAAAGTTCGCGTTGTTGCCAATTTGACCAACAATATCTAGGGTTTGACTTCCCTTAATTAACTCAATAACATCATTTCCATTATAATAAGTAATTGGATCCATTGAACCACCTACCACGTTTGCAACAGATTGGAAAGGAGCTGATGAGGCTGCATTACAAACTACTAAGGTAGATAATGGTTGTACTGTTCCTGTTAAAGGAGTTGTACTAGTAGGTGTTGCACTTCCATTAGCGTACAGACGAATTGCATAGTTGCCACCATCTAAATCGATAAGAGCGTTAGTAGGGTTGTAAAATTCTAAACATTTATCGTTGCTAAAGCCTTCTAAAACCTCTGAAATAATTAAATCAGAACAATCTGTAATAACGCTAGTACTGTAAAGATTTGCTCTAACTATTGGCACAATTCTAAAAGCACCACCAGTTAAGGTTTCTACATCATCAAATGCCCCATTATCTATATTTGCTACAATTCTGTCTGTAGTATAGATTTCATCCGAATATAAGATCCCCATATTATCTACTGGAGCAGTTTCTTCAACAGCAACAAAATACTGACCAGGAGCTAAATTATCTCCAAAAGTGAAGGTAATCAAACCAACTGGAGTATCTACAACGGTAATCGTTTTACTTTGCAGAGCTACTTGCGTGCCAACCGTATTGGCTGCATAATTATATACTCTTGCGTTTATTACATCTCCAATTGCTAAGGTGCCATTGAAAAATGCATCCACAGAAACTAATTCAGTTGCAGCACTAACATCAAATACATTTCCAAAAATCATACTTGAGCCAACGCCAACGCCAACTGCACCATCCACATTACCTGTTAAGTATGCAAAATCTCTAGCATAAAGAGAATCCGTAATATCAATAGCTGTATACAAAGTATCATTGCTTGCATCGCCATCTACTTCATTAATAGAAACGATAAATTCCACCAAGTAGAAATCTACAGCAGAAGGCGTAAAGCTTGTAGCTGCCGTTAAGGTAGTAGTAGCTCCAGCTGCAAGACTTGCTTGGGTTAAAGTAGTATTGTAAACCACCGTGTTTGCAATATCATAAATCTTAGTTGCTACAGAAACGCCAGTTACCGCACTAGAACCGTAGTTGGTAATGTCGCAAGAAGGAGTGTAAGAACCTGCTTGAGCTAAAGGAACAGCAGAATATTCACTAATAAAAGCGTAATCTACCGAAGCATCAAAACCAGAACCTCCACAAGCAGGATTGTTGGCTGCAAGAAAATTCACAATGCAGGTAGCTGTAGAATCACAATTGTTATCTGATGGATCTGTTGCATAAACTGTAAGAATCCAAGTACCTTGTAATACAGGAAGCGCATTACTACTTAAAACGCCATTTAAATCTTCATCGAAAGTAAAAGGAAAATCTAAGCCAGAAATACCTGTTAAAGTAAATCCACCAGCTAAACCACCAGTTCCTCCAGCAGAATCATCAAAACCAATAGAATAATCGCCAGGAGTAGAGTTACCTGTAACGTTTATTGTTCCTAAGTCGCCCGGACAAACATCTTGGCTAGCTGGAGAAGTTAAAGTACCAGCATCGCAAGTAGGAGGAGCTGCCGTAACCGTAATAGACATTTGGTAAGCGTTGTTCAGTCCATCAGCAACACAAAAAGCAGTACCACCAGCATTATATTCCGTTAAGTAAATAAATATAGAAGCTGTCGAAGTTGCAGTATAGTTCATAGTGGTTGGACCCCAACCATTTGGAATATTCGTTAAACAACCATCATCTGCCGTTGCTAAGCTAGTAGCTAAAGCAGAATTCGCAGAAAGCATGGTCAAATAAGAGTCATTCAAACCATCTGGCGAATTCGCTGGGTTGGTAGCGCACATGCTTATTTGATAATAGGTTCCTGCAGCAGGCGGATTTAGCCTAATTACATTACCAGTTGGAATGTTGGTAAAATTAAATGTTCCGACTGAAGCACTGACCGTTCCTGTTACTGGACGAACACCAGTAGGAATACATTGTGCTTCGATGTTTTGCATTCCCACAAAGGTGAGTAAGGCAAAAAAAAGTAGCTTTACGTAGTTATTTTTCATCATTTATTGTTTTGTTTTCAAAGTTAATATTTTTTTAAATCATTTTCTTAGGATCTACCCACAAATCGAACTCTTCACTTGTTAAATATCCAAGTTCTACTGCAACTTCCTTCAAAGTTTTATTATCTGCATGGGCTTTATTTGCAATCTCAGCGGCCTTATAGTAGCCTATCTTGGTATTTAATGCTGTAACCAACATCAGCGAGTTATTCAAATTTTGCGTAATTCTAGCATAATTTGGCTCTAAACCATCAATGCAATGGTCTTTAAACGACATACAAGCATCCCCTATAAGTCGCGCTGAGTGAATAAAATTATAAATCATCATTGGTTTAAAAACATTCAATTCAAAATGACCATTTGAACCGCCTATGTTAATAGCAACATCATTTCCCATCACTTGAGCCGCCACCATAGTAATGGCTTCACTTTGCGTAGGATTCACCTTTCCTGGCATAATAGACGAACCTGGCTCGTTTGCTGGAATAATAATTTCTCCAATTCCGCATCTTGGACCAGAAGAAAGCATACGAATATCATTGCCAATTTTCATTAAGCTAACTGCTACCGTTTTTAAAGCACCGTGCGCTTCAACAATAGCATCGTGAGCTGCAAGGGCTTCAAACTTATTTTCTGCACTAACAAATGGTAGGCCGGTAATATCTGCAATATAGTCTGCTACTAAATCTGCATATCCTTCAGGTGTGTTTATTCCCGTTCCAACGGCAGTTCCGCCTAAAGCTAATTCACTAAGGTGGTCTAAGCTATTTTCGATAGCTCTTAAGCCATGGTCTAGCTGACTTACATAAGCAGAAAGTTCTTGTCCAAGGGTAAGCGGTGTAGCATCCATAAAGTGCGTTCTACCAATCTTTACCACGTCCATATACTGCTCTGCTTTATTGGCTAGAGAGTTTCTTAATTCCACTATTCCAGGTATGGTAACTTCCATCAAAACACTATAAGCCGCTATGTGCATTGCTGTTGGGAAAGTGTCGTTAGATGATTGCGATTTGTTGATATCGTCGTTGGGGTGCAAAATTTTCTTTTCATCCAATAAGCTACCTCCGCGTAATACATGTCCTCTGTAAGCAATCACCTCATTCACATTCATATTGCTTTGTGTGCCACTCCCCGTTTGCCAAATCACAAGAGGGAATTGGTCGTTCCATTTATCTGCCAAAATCTCATCACAAACCTCTGCAATCAAAGCTGCTTTTTCCTTGTCTAGTACGCCTAATTCGGCATTAGTTAAAGCAGCCGCCTTTTTAAGAACAGCAAATGCCTTGATAATTTCAAGCGGCATTTTACCATTAGCCTCATTAATTTTAAAATTTTCGGTAGAACGTTGCGTTTGTGCTCCCCAATATTTATCGGCAGGCACTTCTACATAACCTAAGGTGTCTTTTTCTTTTCTTGTTTCCATGAGTGAATTTTGAATTTTGAATAACTGAATTTTCAATTTTAGGATGAGCTAATTTTGAGTAAAAATAATTACTAACTACTGGTTTATCATTTAAACGTATTTTTTCTGGCTTTGGCAATTATCGCCAACAATTCATTTCCTTCTTTTAAAAGTTTAACAATTAGTTCTTCCCTGAAAATTTCCATTTGTACTAAAATTTCCATCTAAAAACAACTCTCGTCTATCTCTTCTACTACAATACTAAGTTTTGCATAAAATTCTTTAGCGGATCTAGCCCTACAAGCGGCATGATAATTTGCGCCAGCAGAAGAAGCAGACCTTAAGAATTGATTTCCGAATATTTTTGCTTCACCTGATTTTGGTAAACTTTGATACAAGCTTGTACTTTGAATTACATAGTTTTTAAACCTTTGCTTTAACTTATCTATAAATTCAATTCTGTTATCCTCCATTCAGTTATTCAAAATTCTGTTATTCAAAACTTTATACTACCTTCCTAAAAAATTTGCTCTTCTTTTCTCCAAAAAAGCACTCGCCCCTTCTTTAAAATCTTCTGTGGCAGCACATGAGGCAAATTCATCTATTTCTACTTCAAAACCATTCTTCGAATTGTCAAAATACGCATTCACACAAGCCACAGTTTTCGCAATTGCTAATGGTGCTTTTTTCGAAATCTTATTAATAATTTCACTCGCTTTATTAATCAAATCTCCCTGCATTTCCACGTAATTCACTAAACCCAGTTCTTCCGCTCTTTCTGCGTCAATCATATCGGCAGTGCATAAAAGCTCAAAAGCTCTTCCCTTTCCTATAAGTTGTATTAAGCGTTGTGTTCCTCCATAGCCAGGAATAATGCCCAAATTTACTTCTGGTTGACCAAATTTGGCATTAGGAGAAGCAATTCTCATATGGCATGCCATAGCAAGTTCGCATCCACCTCCTAAGGCAAAACCGTTTACGCAGGCAACTATAGGTTTCGGACAATTTTCTATAGAATCAAAAATGACATGTCCTGCCTTGGATAGGGCTTTCGCATCCTCCTGATTTAATGCTGTAAACTCGCTAATATCCGCACCTGCAACGAAGGCCTTTTCTCCTGCCCCTGTTAAAATAGCTCCTTTGATGTCTTTATTAGTATAGACCTCTTGGATTGCCTTACCAATTTCTTGAATAGTTTCTCTGTTCAATGCATTTAAGCTTTGCGGACGATTAATAACGATGTGTAAAATTCCATCCACATTATTAACTAATAGATTTGTATAAGGCATGTTTCGCTATTTTTTTTGCAAAGGTAAGCATCTAAAGTTTTATGCTTAAATCTTTTGCGTTAAATTCGTATAAAATTCGATGCATTATGGCAGGCAAAATTCTTGAAACTATATACAAGACTTTTCCGAAAAGCACCAAGGCTGATTGGGAGAAGCAAGCAGGCAAAGATTTGAAGGGTAAAGATCTAGTAGAGCTCAATTGGCAAATCAACACGAAGTTTCAACTAGAAGCTTATTACACCGAAGAAGAAATTGAAAATTTAGATCATGGCATTTTGCAGAATTACAATCCAGATTGGCAAATTGCTCAGGATTATTGGGTAGAAAATTACCAAGAAAGCAACTCCGAAATTCTTGCGGATTTGATGCACGGCTTAGATGCTCCAATTCTGCATTTTGCAAAAGAACCCTCTCTAGGCGAGCTTAAAAAACTTTTTGAAGGTATCGACCTAGCTTATATTTCTACCCATTTTGCTAATCCAAGCCTCGAGTTGTACAGCTTATGGAATCAAGTTTTAAAGGAGAAGAACATAGCTGAAGCACCCGTGTATTTTTATTTTTCGAAAGAGCAAGATTTATGTTCTGTAAAAAGCATTTATATTGACTTAAGAAAAGACTATTCGGGTGAAGAAAGCCTTGTTGCAGAATTAAAAAGCGCCTTAAATCAAGCCAAAAATCATTTGGAAAATTCTCAAAACAAGTCCTATTGTGCAAAGCAATTGTTTTTCTGCTTTTATGTAGATAGTGCCTATTTTTTAAGTATTGCAAAACTTAGGGCGTTTAAACTACTTTTTGTAGACATGCTCAAAGAATACAACTTAAATCTTGATCTTCCCTTTATTCGAGTTGAATTCGCCCCAGAAAAACATTTCGAAATTACCGAAGACGAACTAGTTCCTGCCACTTCTATGGCAATGAGTGCTGTTCTAGGTGGAGCAGAACATATTCTAGTTCGTCCAGGAGACGAAAGCTCAAGAGCTAAAAGATTGGCTAGAAATGTACAACTTATTCTTAAAAATGAAAGTGGCTTACATAAGACAGCAGACCCTTGCCAAGGAAGCTATTATGTGGAAAGCTTAACAAAGCTTTTGGTGGAAGCTTGTAAGTAAAGCAGCTTAAGTCTTCTTCCTACCTCAACTCCAACAAAGCCACATTTTCAATATGTATGGTGTGCGGAAACATATCTACGGCCTGCATTTTAACCACTTTGTACAAACTATCTAACATGGCAACATCGCGTGCTTGAGTGCCAGGATTGCAACTTACATAAACGATTCGAGGTATTTTAGCCTCTAACAAGGTCTTAATAATATCTGGATGCATTCCCGCTCGCGGTGGGTCTGTTATTAATACATCTGGTTTCCTGTTCTTGTTTAAAAACTCATTACTTAACAATAAGCGAACATCCCCAACATAAAAACTGGCATTCTCTACTCCATTAATCTTGGCATTCTCCTTTGCATCCTCCACTGCCTGATCAATCTGCTCTATACCTACCAACTTAGAGCAATCATCTGATAAGTACAAGCCGATACTACCCACACCTGAATACAAATCGTACAAAACTTCATCTCCTTTTAAGGCTGCAAATTCTTTTACTATATCGTATAAGCGTTCGCCCTGTTTCGTGTTGGTTTGAAAAAAAGATTTCGGTCGAATTTTAAAACTGAACTTTCCCAATTTCTCTATAATAAAAGGCTTACCATGATAGCAAACTGGCTCCAAATCGAAATAGGTATCGTTCAACTTCGGATTAATAATATAATTAAGCGAAGTAATTTCTGGGAAGCTCGTTTTGATAAATTCCATAAGTGGAAGGAGCGCCTCGTCGTCATGATTGACAATTAAGATCACTAAAATTTCTTCAGTGCTTGCCGTTCTTACTACCAAATTTCTCAAAAAGCCCGTTCTTTCTTGGATGTTATAAAAAACTAAGTCTTTCTCTAAGGCATAATTTTTTACAGCATTTCTCAAACGATTAGAAAAATCATTTTGCAAATAACAGGTATCTAGGTCAACTATCTTACTATGGTTTCCAGGTACATGAAAACCTAAGGCATTTTTATTCAAATCCTCTTCTCCACTAATTTCATCTCTCGACAACCAGCGATTCGTTGAAAAAGTGTACTCTAACTTATTTCGGTAGAAGCTAGTATCTGGGGCAGCCAAAATAGCTCTTTTTTCGCCTATCTCTACTTTGGCTAAGCGACTAAAAGCATCTTCTACTATTTTTTCTTTCAGAGCCAACTGCTTTTCATAAGGCAAATATTGCCATTTACAGCCTCCACAAACTTTAAAATGAGAACAAAACTCCGGTATTCTATCTGGAGATGGCTCAAGAAGTTCTACCATTCTTGCCTTCTCGAAATTTTTTTGTTGCTGGTAGGTTTTTGCTTTAACCAAATCTCCTGGCACACAATTTTCAACAAAAACAACTTTCTCATTAACCCTAGCAATACCCAAGCCTTCCGAGGAAATGGCTTCAATTCTTAAGCTATCGTAAAACTTGCTTCTTGTCTTTCTATGTCCCATAAGCGCAAAAGTAAGTCTTTTGTAAACCATTTTAAACTTGAACTAGAATAAGAACAAATAAAATGAAGAAAAAATTGGATAAAATTTCACTACGCAAATTCACTGCGTTTAGCTCTTTTAGCTTTGATTCAAAATTGATACATTATGATAACGCAATCCGAAGTACAAGAAATTAGTAAGCAACTCCTAGTTGGAGATTTGAACATTGAAAAATTATTTGAACTAGCCATAGAAACGGCTAACTTAGGCTATCCGCTTAAAGCAATGGCTATTGCTCGAGAAGCTCTAATCTTTGCAAAGCAACAAAACAAATACATCGCCATCTATATTCATAGCTTTTTGGCAGTGCTAAGCATCGATTTTTTGAAATTCAGCAGTGCTAGAATTCATCTATATAATGCACTTAACCGCCTCGATAAAAATCATTTTAGCTATAATACAGATCAACAATATTTAGGGGCTCTTCTACAGCAAATAGAAAATTTAGAGCAAAACTCTAGCTCCGAGAATCGCAGCTCACTAGCAGCTTAAGTGCTTCTATTTTTGCAAGATGCGCCAACGTATCCCATCTAGGCGTGTCTTGCATTTTTGTATAAAAGACTTTCCTTCCAAGTTGAGGTAGTTGCTAGTAAACAAACTAGGATTTAACATCCACTTAAGTGCTCTTTTATGAAGGGGCAAAGCGGCATAGGGGAATTTTCTTATATCGAAATGCTCTTTTAAAGCAGGGTACACCTTCGTGAAAAATTGCTTCCGATTATGTTGGTAAAAAACATTGGTTCTCGGCACTAAAACCTCTGTGCCAATATGGAAAGTGAGATGAGCATCTGGAACAAATAAAGGTTTTTCTGCCAAAGAGAAAATATTATGGGCTAAAGCAACTCCTATAAAAGAAATGCCCACACAAATATCTCCTAAAACAAAGCTTTCAAACAGGCTTCTTTTAAAGACAAAACAATCAAAACCAGGATGAGAAGCACCCAAGTCTGCATAAATAGATGGCAGCTCTTCTACCTTCGTATATTGGGCTTGTAATCTTCGCCTATTAATAACTAGAGCATCATGGCCTTCCTTTATTTTATCGGCTACATAATTATAAAAATAAGGCATTAAGCCAATATCTACATTCGTATAAATCAAATATTCGGCATTGCTATTCTCAGCCAAAAGATGTAATATGTCGGCTATTAAAGGCAACTTTCTTTGACGAAGTATGGGGTTCTTGTCGAGAACACTCCTCTCCAAGTTTCCTAGATTTATAAAGTGCTTGGGTAGAATTTCTTCATCTTCTTCATACTGACAAGTAAACAAAGAAACTTGAACAGAGCTAATTGCTTCCTCCTTGGCCTTTAGCATAGAAGCAAAAGTAATATCTTGTGCGTAGAACAAGTCGGAACTTTCCTTTACCTTTACAGGATTAACTATGTGGGCTAAGTGTAGCAATGAAAAAAGAGATTAAATTTAATAGTTTTTATTTCTCCAACAATTATACGAAGAACTTAGAGAATCTTTTTAAGGATTACGAATTATTCCGTCAAAAGCACTACTCTAAAGCTTGTTTAAATATACTTGAAGAGATTTACCCCAAGCAAGATTTACTACTTTGCCACTCTGCTACAGGTGCACTAGAACTTATTGCCCTTACTTTGGATATTCAAGAAGGAGATGAAGTTATATTGCCTAGTTTCACCTTTGTTTCTACTGCCAATGCTTTTGCTTTGAGAGGTGCAAAACTAGTTTTTGTAGATATAGAGGAGCAATTTTTAGGCCTAGATCCAGATCTTGTAGAAGCTGCAATTACAGATAAAACGAAAGCAATTATTGCCGTGCATTACGCAGGGCATGCCTGTAGAATTAAAGAATTGCAAGCTCTAGCAACTAAGTACCATTTAAGTTTAATAGAAGATGCCGCCATGTGTTTTGGCAGCTCATTTGAGGACCAAGCTCTTGGCACTTTTGGCGATTTCGGGGTAATTAGTTTTGATATCACCAAGCATATATCTGCAAGTCAAGGTGGCTTACTGCTAATCAATAATAAAAAGTACAGCACCAAGGCAAAAGATATTTACCATGTTGGAACAAATAGGTCTGCCTTTGAAGAAGGTTCTATTCCCTATTATGAATGGATAAGCTTAGGTTCTAAATTCCAAATGCCCGAAACCAATGCCGTTTTGTTGCAGGAACAATTAGAGCAAAGAGAGCAAATTCTACACAAACTTCAAATTTTGAGCAAGTATTATTACTCCCAACTACTTCAACTTGCAGAAAAACATTCCTTTTCTCTTATGCCCGCATTTCAGATAGAAAATAACTTCCACGAATTTTATCTACGCTTCTCCTCTAGAGCAGAGAGAGATTTGGTAGCCACTACTTTTAAAAAACATGGCATCGAAGCTCTATTTCACTATATCCCCCTACATAGTTCTAGCTTTGCAAAAGAGCACTTTCCCTCGCCAGAATTAAAGCTTAGCAGTGCCGTTTCTGATCAACTGCTTAGGCTGCCATTGCATACGCAAGTAGAGCTAAACGATATTGACTATATTTGCTCTGTACTGGAAAACTACTTCAAGCAATGAAAATCCAAAGGATTAGTTCTACCCCAGATAGTTTAAAAGACTATATAAAAAAAATATGGCTAAACAGGTCATTGATTTTCATCTTAGCCAAAAGAGATTTAAAAATAAAATATGCGCAAACCGTTTTGGGTTTAACGTGGACCTTAGTTCAGCCCTTAATTGCTCTCGCTATCTATACCTTGTTTTTTTCGGGTTTAATGAATTTTAATACCGCTTACCCCTATATCCTTTTTGTTTTATCTGGTATCCTTTTTTGGAACCTTTTTAGCTATATATTCTCACAAGCTAGTTCTAGCTTAAGTCAAAACCAAGAGCTTATTAAAAAATTAGCCTTCCCAAAAATAATCTTGCCTTTTAGCAAGGTTCTTTTAGCTCTGGTAGAATTTAGCATCACCTTGCTTGTACTACTTTTATTAATATTCTATTTCCCTATCGAATGGAGACTTAGTATGTTGCTTGCCCCTTTATGCCTAATCCCTTTGATACTTTTTGCTCTGGGGATGGCTTTATTTCTTAGCGCTCTTACTATCAAAAAAAGAGATTTATTCCACCTAGTTCCTTTCTTAGTTAACTTCGGCATTTGGTTAACTCCTGTGTTCTATCCAGTAAGTATAGTACCCGAAAAATATTTGAATTTAATCTATATTAACCCAATAGCAAGTGTCATTCAGCTATTTCGTTGGAGTATGTTTGGGGAGGCTTTAAATCCATATATTCTTATTGGACTCTTGCTAAGTTTTCTTACCTTTATAGTAGGCTTTAGTTTTTTTAAAAAAAATGAAGATAAAATAATCGATGTAATATGAGAAAGGTACTAAACAACGAAGAATGGGAAAAAGAATTTGTTAAGAACGGCTATGTTCGAATACCTTTTATTTCAGAAAAAGAGGTTGCAGAACTTAAAGACTTATTCTTTTCAACGCTGCCCGAAAGTGGTGGGCAAATAAGCTCTGAAGAAACGGGTGTTAAGGATAGTCACTTTATTAGTTACGACTTTACCTTTATTGATAAGAACCCAGAGTATAAACGAAAGGTCTTTAAGATAATAAGCGAATACTTCCAACCACATATGGAAAGAGTATTGGCAGATTTTCGACCAATTATTGCAAATTACATTAGAAAGAAATCAGAAACTGGAGAAGTGCCTTTACACGAAAATTGGGCTTTTGCTGATGAAAAGAAATGTACCACCGTTTCCATCTGGTGCCCTTTGGTAGATTCTACCGTAGAGAATGGCACCTTGCAAGTTGTGCCTGGTAGTCAGAAAAGATTTGGACAATTCCGTGGACCAATGGTGCCTTGGGAGTTGGATGGAATTAAAAAAGAAATTATCGAAAAACACTTAGTTCCTCTAGAAACAAAGGCTGGGGACTGTGTAATTTTAGACGACAGTATCGTACATTATTCGGCTGTAAACAGAACAGAAGGTTTGCGCCTAGCAATCCAGCTAATTTGTGTTCCGAAAGAATTTCCTTCCATCCATTATCACTTAGATATGCAGAATAATTCGAAAGAAATTCAAGTTTTAGAAGTTCAAGACGATTTCTACATGGAGTTTAATCCATGGAAAAAACCAGAGGGCGTGAAAGTAATTAAGAAGATACCTTTCGAAAATAAAACCATCACCGAACAAGAATTTGTAAGTAGATTAAAAGCACCAGGTTTCGATCATGAAGAATCTGGCTTACTTGCCAAAATAAAACGCGTATTTGCCTAAGACATGATAAAAAGCGAGCGAAAAAGCATATTTCTTGATGAAAAACTTCAAAAGGAGTTTGAGTTACGAGGTTATGTTTGCTTGAATATTTTGTCGGAAGAAGAGATTCAAAAGCTAAAAGATGTTTATGAAGTTTCTGGCATAGAAACTCCCGATGGTTTTTATTCTACTAGCTTTAATACCAACGAAGAATTGAAGCAAAGTTTAGAAAATGCCATTCAAGAAACCATAGAAAAGAAAACACCCGAAATCTTCCATTCTTACCAAAGTTTAGGCGCTTGCTATTTGTCTAAAGCACCTGGATTAAAAGGTCTTATGCCCTTTCATCAAGATTGGACCGTGGTAGATGAGGACCACTTTGACTCGATAACGATTTGGGTGCCACTTGTAGATGTCGACTCGAAGAATGGTGCTCTTCAAGTGATTCCCGGTAGTCATAGATTTTCCAATATTATTCGTTCCCCTTTCCTCCATAATCCACTTTCGGAAATTGAGGCAGAACTGGCTCAAGATGCTATTGAAGTTCCTTTAAAGGCCGGACAAGCCATTATTTTTAGTCAAGCATTGATGCATGCTTCACCTCCCAACCTTAGTGCAGAAAATAGACTTGCCATAACCTATGGTTTAATTCATAAAGAAGCGCAACTCTTATTTTACTATAAGAATGAACTCAATTTAATTGAGAAATACGAAGTACCTATTCATTTTTTTAGAGAGTACAATACACAAATCGGACAAAAACCTACGATTGGAACTTGTGTAAAGCAATTTGCAACAAAACTAGAACGCCTAAGTCCGGAGATGTATAAAAAAGCTAAACTTCAATTTCAGATAAAACAAAATAAAGCCCAAAGGATGAAAGCCATTTTCAAGTCAAGCGAACATCAAGATTTTTTTGAAAAAGAAGGCTATTTGCTGCTCCCTCTTCTTAATGCCGAAGAGATTAAAGATTTGCATGAATTTTACACCACACTTCAAGTTGAAGACAACAACAGATTCGGCTTTCATGTGAGCATGGATGGATTAAGCAAAGAACAAAACCTCAAGGTTCGAGAAAAAATTTGGTCCGTCATATTGCCTAAACTCGATCTCTACTTAGAAAATTATAAGCCCTTTGTAGCAAGCTTTGTAATAAAAGAAAGTAACCCAAAAGGCGTGGTGCCAGCGCATCAAGATTGGAGCTTTGTAGATAAGGAGGAAGAAGGTTATTGTTCAATCACCTGTTGGACAGCCTTAGTAGATACTTTTCTCGATAATGGCTGCATGGGCGTAATTAAGGGAAGTCATAAATTAATGAACAACCATCGGCCAAGCCCTTCGCCCCAAACCCCTGTTCCTCTTAGCGAACACATGTTTAGCATATTCCCCTATTTAACTACCCTTGAAATGAAAGCGGGCGAAGTTTTACTTTTTGATAATCGAACTTTTCATGCTTCTCCGCCTAACACTACCGAAGGCATTCGTTTAGCTGCAGGAGTGGGAGTTACACAGAAAGATGCCCAACTGGTTCATTTTCATTTAAAACCAGATGGCAAGAAAAACACCCTGCAAAAGTATGAAGTAGATGAGGACTTTTTTATCAACTACAACAATGCTTTACTAGCAAAAATGTACGATGAGGGCAAGTCCATACAAGACTATAAACTAATAGAAGAACTTCCTTATACCTTTGAGCAATTCAGCTCTGAAGAATTGGTGCAATTAATAAAAGAAAGCGGGAATGATTTCAATATTCCCATGTGCGAAAAACTTTCGGTACTTTTTGGCTATGATATGAGCGGAAAAAAAGAAGAAAAACAAGCAGAAGTTATAGAAAGCGAAGAAACTACAGTGGAAGAAAAATTACCTTTTTACAAGGTCTATACTCCTTTGAATATTATTAGAGAATTGAAGCTTAGAATAAGCGGTAAATAAGTCGAGATGTTTGAATTTCCTAAAAAAATGTTGCCCGTTTTTAAAGACCCCGCCGTTCAAGAAATATTTGAGCGAGATGGCTATGTGGTATTGCCTTTTTACAACGAACAAGAAATTAAAGAGCTTAGCGATTTGTACTATGAGTTGCATCCCGTAAATGAACACGGCTTTTTTCCGAGTACCTTCTCCCATGATAAAAACTATCGCCAAACTGCCGACAGCTCTATACGCAAAGCCTGTGAGCGAAGTGCAAATCTATATCTTGAAAACGTAAAACTAGTTTGCGGTGCTTTTATTGTTAAAACGCCTAGTCCAGAAAGCGGCATGTGTGTTCATCAAGATATGAGTTTGTTAGACGAATCTCGATTTACAGGAATAAACATTTGGGCAACGCTCTGTGATTTAAGTGTAGAAAACGGGACCATCTTTGTATTGAAGGGAAGTCACCGCTTGTTTCCTACTTACAGAGGCTCTAGCATACCAGAATTCTTTCAGAATGTAAGCGAAGAAATTATCGATTATTTAGAGCCAGTACTAATAAAAGCTGGAGAAGCCGTATTCTTTGATCAGAGTATTATTCATTATTCTCCCCCGAATTACTCGAATAAAATTCGAATAGTAACCAATACCTATTTCACGCACAAAGATGCAGAGTATAGAACCTATTTCTACAATCCAGAACTAGACCCAAATAAGGTAGAGGCTTTTGAACAAAGCGACAGCTTTATGACCGATTTTGAACAATTTGGAAACAACATACACGAAAGACCTAAGGTGGGTAAATCGCTCGGTTTAGTGGAATACAATTTCCCCAAAATTGACGCTGCTTATCTGAGAGCAAATTTTAAACCAACTAATGCTCGAGAATTAATTAATGCCGTGCAAAGAGAACACCAGAAAACACCAAAAGGAGAAGGTTTTTTATCGCGTTTAAAAGGCTTATTTTCATAATGAGTAAGAGAATTTTTAAAGATATTGCCCATCAAGAACTTTTCGACAAACAAGGTTTTATCGTTCTTACTTTTTTAGAAAAAGAAGAAATAGACGAGCTTAATAGCTTTTTTGACCAAGAGCATCCTGAACTTGGCGAAAATGGTTTTTTTTCTGGCAGTTATAGTTCAGATTATAGCTACAAGAAAAAAGCTAGCGATAAAATAGTTAGTATCTTTTCTAGGGCCTATGAAAAATATTTTATCGATTACAAGCCTTTTGGTGGGGCCTTTTTATATAAAACTCCGGGCAGTAAAAGTGAACTTGCAGCACATCAAGATTGGACCATAGTTGATGAAGAAAATGAACTTGCCCTAAACTGTTGGGTACCTCTCTGCGACATTAGTTTAGATAATGGTCCGCTTATGATTCTCCCTGGCAGTCAATACAGCAAGCATCCCGTTGTGCGCGCTCCAACTCTGGCCTTCTTTTTCTCTGGAAATGACGATTTGGTGATGAAAGAATTAGAGCCTATGCTAGTAAAAGCGGGCACGGCAGTTATTTTGAACCAAAGTGTAATTCATTATTCCCTACCAAACCAATCGAGTGCGGTAAGAAAAGCCATTACAGCGGGAGTTAAATCTGAAAATGCACAAATGTATTTTCATTATAAATTACCCGAAGAAGATAAGCTCGAAGTGTTTCAAGAAGATGACGACTTCTTAATTCGCTTTGAGAACTTTGCTAAGGATATTGGTCAAAGACCTAAGCTAGGATCAAGCATAGGCTTTAAAGAATATAAGCTACCTACTTATTCGAGAGCCGACTTACAAAGCTTGATAGCTAAGTTGAAAACAGATGCAGGCTTTGCCCTTAAAACACCGCAGGAAGAGCCTATCCCAACAAAGCAAAGTTTTATGGATAAAATTAAAGCTTGGTTTTAATTATGAATAAAGAAGCAATCCTTAAGAATGGTGCATTAGATGAAGAATTGGCAGAAAAAGGCTATGTTGTAGTACCCTTTTTAAGTGCTGAAACGGTGCAAGATTTAAAAGCTTTCTTTTACCAAGAACAACCTCATGATATTCCAGGGTTTTATGCCAGCGCCCACAGCATGGATCTCGACTTTAGAGGCAGGATGAATCAGAAAATAAAAAACTCTTTTGAAAGTGCTATCGAGTCCTATTTTCAAAATTGCGAAGCCCTAGGAGGCTCTTTTGTGGTTAAAACAAATAAGCAGAAAGAAAGATTACACCCCCATCAAGATTGGAATATTGTTGATGAGAACAAGTATAGATCTTTTAATATTTGGGTGCCATTGGTAGATTTAAACCAACAAAATGGCGCTATTAGAGTATTAGAAAAAAGCCACTTATGGGGTGCTAACTTCAGAGGACCAAATATTCCAGATGATCGACAAGAGCAACTAGAAAAAATTTGGGAAGAAATGAGTACACTCCACATGAAAGCGGGTGAAGCTTTAATTTATGATCATCGCCTTTACCATGCCTCTTACCCTAATTTAACCGAAGAATATCGCTTAGCCTGTGTTTTCGGCATCAAACCCAAGGAAGCGCAGATGTATTACTATTTCGGAAACAAGGGAAAAATAGAGCAATACAAAAGCAGTGTCGATTTTTTCATGAAGGGAGATATTCAAAAAGGTCCAGAGATATTGGAGAAGATTGCTGTCTTCAATCCTCCAAAACAAACTAGATCTTCCAACTTTTTTGACAAAATTGTAGGCCTTTTTTCAAGAAAGTAGGCTTGAAAGATTTACTACTCCGAGTTCTTTAGTATCTTAGATTCTATTATGGAATGGACACCAATAAAGCACAAAATAGTTTTGAACGAAAATCATCGGGATATACTTCATAACAAAGGATATTTAATTGATGGAAACATTGGCCTAGAAAGCATCAAAAAACTAGAAAGCATCTATAATAAATACCACAAGGTTAAAACTAAGAAAGGTGGTATGTTCTACAGTTTGTATTCTTTAGATTTAGATTATCGTAAGAAAGTACACGAAGAAATTGAAGCCATCCTAAATGTTGAGTTCAAAAAAAGATTTTCCGATTACAAATCCGTAATTAATTCCTTTATTGTAAAATATAATGGGGAAGAAAGTGCTTTCACCCTACATCAAGACTCTACAAGCTTAGATGAAGAAAAGTATTCTCCTCTGAGTGTTTGGATACCGCTTCAAGATACTAATTTAGAAAATGGCTGTCTCTGTGTAATTCCACAATCCCACAAAATCTTTTATCCATATCGAGGCATTTCCTTTTCTACGCCTTT
Organism: Chitinophagales bacterium; assembly: GCA_020635975.1. Taxonomy (GTDB): domain Bacteria; phylum Bacteroidota; class Bacteroidia; order Chitinophagales; family UBA8649; genus JAFMKE01. The sequence continues at coordinate 229,815 of JACJYT010000004.1, read as the reverse complement.
TCACAAAATAGAGAACACTCTTAGGAAATATCTAGTACCGATTGAGATGAAAGCTGGAGATATTCTTTTATTCGACAATCGCATGGTACATTATTCTCCAGAAAATAACAGTAAGAAGCCAAGATTAGTGGTAATGAGTGGCTTGTTTCCAAAAGAAGCTAGTTTACAAAATTGTTATAAAGAGCTAAGTCCGAAAGATGCTCCTCTAGAAATTTACGAACAAGCAGAAGATTTTCTATTAACCAATACTACATTTTTTCACGACTGTACGAGTAGACCAATTGTTGGTAAAAAGATCAAAGAAATAAAACTAGAATTACCTGAATTCTCAGCCGAAGATTTCGAGAATAGAGCAGCTCAACTTGGTTTAGAAAAACCAGAGTTTAGCAAACTTTGTAATTCCGGACAAGCCATGCACATCGTATCTGAGCCAGATGAGCAAAAAGGCAGCCTCCTTTCTTTTATTAAGGAGACCTTTAATTAGTTTGAAGCCATGAGCTTACAAAAAAAATTCTTTCCTAATCTAATTTATCTAAGTCTTTTCTTCCTTGTTGCATATGGATTTTCATACATTTTTATCGGCTCCTTTCACAGCCAAGCAAATGCCGAAGACCTATCACTTTGTGCAGCGCCCTTGCATAAGGGACTAATTAATTCGACAATAGACATACTTCGTAAGTACGATGGTCGATACTTCACAAATCTGTTACATGGGCTAAATCCATTAGCATTTGGTTTTATCACAGGCTACAAATGGACAACTATTTTTACTAGTATATTTGGAGTTTTCTCCTTGTTTTTCTTTCTTTCTGGCCTAGTTCCACTAGCAAACCGACTAAAACTCCTTCTTTTTTCTGCACTATTCTTTGTTTGCAACTATAGTTTGAGCTCATCTTTAGCCCACCAACTATTTTGGATGGTTAGTTCCTTTGTATATAGTTACAGTTGGTATTTTTGGTTAATTTGGCTAGGAACCTTGTTTCGATGGAACAGAGAGAAAAAGCCAGGATGGAGAATTTTCTTGTTTGTTCTCTCGCATTTATTCTTGATTGCTGCAGTGGGTATAAACGAAATTTTCTTACTGCTACATGCTTTTTCTTTGATTGCCTTGTATGTGTACTTTTACAAGCAAAACAGGGAGAATATACTAGCTTTTCAATCCATTTTCATTACAGGGATTTTCTCCATAATCTTCTTTTTAAGCCAACCTGGAATTTCCATACGATTTGGCTCTTTTGAAACCCTTAGACCAGAAAATTACTATTCATTAATATTTCTAAAAAGTTTAAACCACCAAGGCAAAGAATGGTTGCGAATGAGCACTCAAGGCCTCGTTATGCTATCAATGTCTTATCTCGCTATGGTATTATTTAAGAAGTTCTATCAAGATTTCGCCCTTAAAATGGGCAAAGCAAAACTTTTTTTAACGCTTTTCCTTGTTCTGTTTGGCCTCTACTTATCTAGCTTTGCGTTTTATATTCCAATGGGTCACGAAGAATTTCTCCCAATAAGAATCTTTAGTACTTTAAACTTTGGATTTCAACTTGCTTTCATAATTTTTATTCCTTCGATTATACTCGCCATACTGCCTGAAAAATATTTAGCTAGCAAGACGAAAATGGCATTCTCCTTATTTGCAGTTCTTTCTTTAATTACTTTCCTTCACTTCGGCAACAACAATATTCACAATATTCGATATGACTTCGAAAGTGGTAAACTTAAATTGTTCTCGGAACAAATGAGCCACAGATACCTACTCATTGAGCAAGCAAAAAACACACAACTTTGTTGGAAAAAAGCAATAGTTCCACCTTTACAAAACATTCCATATAGCATTTATTCGCCACCAGATATTCAGGAGAACAAAGCTGCTTTCTATTGGAACAATGCTTACGAAATCTATTTTCAAATTGATGAAATAAGTTTAGAGGGAGATTCCATTGGTGATGCACAATATGTAATGCAAAATTTATGATTAAACGATTTTCAAACCATATTATCCCCTTTTTACTTCTACTATTTTTTTTGGTAAGTGCTTGGTTCATTCGTTCTAACAATATGTATGCAAGAGACGGTCTATTGGAAAATATTCTTGCAGAAGATAATTCTAAAACACATTTTGTAGATTCCTTGAATGTAGACCTAGACAAAGCGCAGCTTGTGCGAATACTTAAGGTAGCGCACTATTTAAATGCAGAAATTTACCTAATTAACAAAGCTGAAAATAGTTCTATTTACATAGATTTTAAACGGGATAAAGAGAATCGTACAGAATTTATATTCAGAGAAGAGAAGGGGAACTACTACTTACTCAAAGTAAAGGGATATAAGAATTTTCTAGAAATATTAGAATGTTTGAAATAAGCCAATTTTAAACTTTTTCTCCATAAAATATTTTCTTCCTTGTGGAGTGCAATATTCAAATGTGTATGCAGGGAAAGACATAAAGTGATTCCATTCCAATATATCGCCATTCCCCATCAATTTTTCATAAGGGGTATATTGTCCAATTGCACTATCTGGATAATGATAAAAAAAGCAGAAATTCACTAGATCATAAGAACCTTCTATTGTTTTTAAATCCTTTGATATTGGCATAAACTCGCTAATAGTTCCATCCCATGTTAACCCTGGGTTTGACTCTGAAAAATACCTTAAATCATTGTTATTTTTTTTGAACAAACCTAAGTTATAGCTAATACTTCTTGGATAATCAACCTTATTCAAATTTGAAATATTAAAAGTAAAATTGAAAAATGCTGCCAAGAAAATGACAACATAAAACACTTTGTGCTTAGCTAAATACGGAACAATAAGAATTAACATAAATGGAAAATATAAATGCAATAATCTTCCATAAAAAACCATACTTCCAGATAAATAAGCATAGCTAGCATAGAGTAAATACATGAAAATCCCTATGCTACTTAACAAAACATGTTTTGAAAGCTGCCTATCTCTAAAATAATTCTTTGCAGATAAAAGGATAGAAGCCACAAATCCTATTATTATAAAAACGCCAAAAAGTCCTTCTACTTGAATCAAATACTTAAAGATAAAAGCAAACACTTCCTCTGAACTTCCTTGAACTATACTTTGGCTAAATAATAGATTATGTTCGATAAAAGATTCTTGATAAAAACGTGCGGTAGATTCAATAATAAACAGGAAAAATAAGGATGGTAAAGCGAGAATAAGAACTGCTCGTAGTTTGATCCAAAGCTTTCCTTTTGTTTCAATAAAAAGATAAAGAGCTAGTCCTAGGGGAAAAATAAAATAGCCATAATAAGTAAAAAAGCCCAAAGCAAGAAAAAATCCTATATATAGTAGTCTCTTCCAGCTACTTCTGTCTTTGGTAAAAAGAGCTAAAGCTAGCATATAAAAACAAAGGCTTGCATCATAAGATATGATATGTCGCAAATAGAGATTGCTATTTACCAAACTCGCTAAAATCAAGACCCCCAATAAAGCGCTTTGCAAACTACAGCCCAAATTTCGTAGTACTTTGAAAAAAGAATAACTCGCTATGGTTGCAAAGAGCACGTTAAAAAGGCCTAAGAAAAATGCTCCTTTATCGGAACATAAAAATTCCGTACTAAAATTTGAATTAATCTTTAAGATGGAAATTTGAAAATGCCGTATAAAAACAGCAAGCAAAGGATGGTCTGTATGAAGCGAAAATTTTATACCCTCTTCCAAACTTAAACTAGTAAAGCTTTCGAACTTTTGTATTAGAACCAATACAGGAAGCTCGTCTGTATCATTAAAGAAGCCTTTGTTCAACAAGGAAATTCTCCCCAATAACAAGAATGTGCTGAGTAGAGAAAACCATAAGAAATCTTTAATCGAAAAATTCCTAAATTTCATTAAAACAGTTAATAGAGTTTCTTCATTTTATCCACTACACTTAGAACCTCATCTCCATCTAAACCCACCATATCGAAATACCATTTCAAAGACTCATATCTTGGTTTATTCTCGCTATTCACTAATTGAAGAGCCGTATCCCTATCTAGTCGTCCCTCTCGTATTTGGCGAGATCTGAAAGAATCATTTTCTGTAAAACCTTGCACTTGGTAATAGATATAATTATAGAAAGCAGCCGTTCCATCATCCGTTCTCCATGTTGAGGTGGTATAAGGTGAGGTTTCCCAAGCATAGCTAGCCTTTAAACTATCTAAGATGGTTTTTTCCTCCCACTTAATATAATGCCAAAGAAAAACATAATTGTGCTTTTGAACATAGGTTGAAAAAAAAGCCAAGGCAGTGTCAAAAAAGGAAGAGTTAAAGTAAGCTGGATTTTTTAAATATCGAGTGCCATAAAACCATAGCATTTTCAATTTTTTAAAAGCTTGTAAATTATGAATTACCCCACCAGGATCAGCATCCTTAACGCCACAATGTCCTGTTTTAAACTCATCTATTTCTAATTCATTTCCTCTAAAGAAAAACATCAAATCTATATCATATTTCTTCATGATTAGATCTGCATGGAACTCACATTGCTTATCCCCCTCCATAAACAAAGGAACCATGCCTAAATGGGGGTCTTTCATCCATGCTAAAATGTTTTCTTTAATATGCTTACGCTTCATGGTAATGTCTGCAGAAACAATGATGTGTTCTATGCCTAAAGATCCTAGAATTCTAGCTTGATTTCTTCTTCCTAAATCCGTTATCATTCCCCAATCATACGTATATGCCAATGGTTCTAAGCCAAGCTCGTTTTTCAGAAACTGTAATCCATAAGAACTATCTCTTCCACCACTAAAGGCAGCTAAACAATTTGGTCCACCATTTTTCTTTTTATATTTCTCCACTAATTTTTTTAATTCATCTATCCCTTTATATTTTATCGGCTTATGCTCATTACAATAATTGCAAACCCCTTCCTTATCAAAACTTATAAAAGGAGTAGTATTAGGAAGAATACATTTCTTACATCTAGGGATGGCATAAATTCTTTCATAATCAAAATCATGCTTCCTCAGTTTTTCAAGGCTATTATTAACCAGATAAAGTTCCTTAGCTTCTGATTTAAAGGAATCACTCGAATAATCTTTTAACTCAAAACCTTGACTAGAATTTATCAAGTCTTCTTTTGGTAATTCCTCCTTCAAATCAAATAGTTTAAATCCCGATGAAGAAACAATCAAGGCATTCTTCGGTTTTAAATGAAGGATGTTTTCTAAGGAATAATTATGTTCCAGACACAGTTGCCGAAGAAAAACATACTCAGAAGCAAAAAATAAAACACCTAAAGCTTCTTGATAAATATAATATAGAGAACCTGTATTTGTTGCCAATAGCAATTTATCCGATTCCGATACATAAAAAGCGATGCTAGCTGTTCCTTGAACTTTATCGTATAGTAATTTTAAAGAATTCGATGGCGAATGTTCCATCAATAAACTTTCTATATAGGCATACAAGGCCTGGCTATCTAATTCAGGAGGGGCTATATCTCCTTTAGCCACTTTCCACAGCTCGTCTGAATTGGTTACTATTCCATTATGAACCCCTACAATTCTCTTATTGGCGGTAACTACAGGTTGGTTGTTTTTAGACCTTAACTGAGAACCGTGTGTTGCTAATCTCGAATGGCCTATTGCCGCTAAAACCTCAGAATTTTCTATACTCGACAGCATACTCTTAAAGTTCTCTTCTCCTAAAAGAGATTTACTATCTAAATCGGAGCGTACAAAATCTACCTTATTTTCCTTTCCTAAAACAGCAAGACCAGATGCCTCTTTTCCTCGAACTGAAGAAACCTCCATTAATGTTTTTAAGGCCTTTTGCCTTTTACTAAACTCTATCCTATCAAAATTGTAATAGCCAAATATTCCACACATCTCCAGTTCAATTTACTTAGTTAAACTTAATAATTCATTCAAGCTAATTTCCTTCTCAAGAATTTGCAATTCCTTGGCACCTCGAATGTCAGGATAATCAAAGCAACTATACTTTGTAAAAAAATCTTCTTCTATTCCTAGTTCGTAAACCGTAGTTTTGCTCTCCTTACTTAAAACAAAATGCTTCAAATTCGCCTTTTTAGGTACAATAACAATTGATGCCGCAATCCTCTCTTCATCACTCGAATTGTTTGGTGAAGAGTGAATTGTTCTTGAATTGACAAATAGCGCTTCCCCTTTCTTCATTTCAATACTCTTCATAAACTTCTCACTAATAAGCGCGCTTAAGTTTCTAAATGGACTATCCAAAAATCTTGCTCTTTTGAAATTATTAATGTTATGACTCTTAGGGTACACTTCTAAAGCTCCGTTATAAGAACTTACATCTTTTAAGGGAATCCAAACCGTAATGGATTGATAATCTTCTTCATCTACAAAAGACCAATCCTGATGCGGATGCAAGGCAGAACTTTGTCCTGAGGCTTTTACCATGAAATTGGCAAATACCGTTCTGAAATCTAAACATAGCCCTTCTAATTTAGGACTCAAAATTTCTTTTAATTTGGAATCTACTTCTCGTTTATATTCCTGATTATTACTCCAAATAGAAGTATAAAAAGGCAAATCTAAACCACTTTTATCTTTAGTACTTGCATAGAGATCTAGGATAGCCTCTATCTCTTCGTTTTCCAATAATTTGCACTTATAATAACCTTGTAAGTCAAATTCTTTTTGGGCAATTTCGTCTTTAAACATGCCTTAAAAGTATAAAAAAAGAGAATAAAATTCTAACTATTTTTTAACGCTTACAGCCACTTATGAAAATAGATATTATAAACTTACCTTTGCTATGCTATGTGCTTCAAAAAAACCTTCGTAATAGTAATTCTTGCAAGCTTAATATTGCTATTAGTTGAATTTGTTTCCATGCAATATTTACAGCGCCTCAATAAGGCCAAAAGCTTTCTAATATTAGCTTCTGAAGACAAGGATTCCTGGCAGACAAAGAACCAAAACTACAATACCATTGACCCCCTATTGGGCTGGGCGGCAAACCAAGAAAATATTCAAAATCTAGGATGGACATGGACTAACAATTGCATTCTCCTTGAACACCTAAACCTAGATCAAATTCCCATTAAAATTTATATTAGTGGTGGTTCTGCAAGTGATCTACTTTATGACAAAGAAAACTGGCCGGCACAATTACTTGATGAATTTGTTCAACGCAACATCGCAGTACAGATTTATGTTGCTGCTGTTGCGGGATATAACTCTGGACAAGAAGTTTTAAAAACTCTTCGCGATATACAAGAAATTAAAGCAGATATTCATATATCCTACTCTGGAGCAAATGAAATGGAAGAAAATAATTATGTCTCCTTATATGAACATCATAATTTGTCGGCCCTAATAGAACCTAGAAGTTCCAAACTCTTTCCCAATACTATTAGCCTGCTACAAGAACTACTTTCCCGTCCAAAATCCCAAGCTAAAATTCTTGAGTTGAATAAGCTGGACGCTCCAATTTTTTGGGAACAAAACATGAGAAACTTACATGCTCTTTCTCAAGAATATAATTATACATTCGTAGGTGTTCTTCAAGCAGTTTTTAATTTCATGGACAAGGAAAATTCAAATGAAATACCAATTCATTACATAGAAGATTACCAATATTTCTTTCCTAAAGCAATTGCTCTTTCAGAAAATTACACTTATCTCTACGATTTTTCCTCCAAATTTAAAGATGAAGACGCATTTTTAGATGATTGTCATTTGAAGCATATAAAGTATCAAAAGGAAATTGCCCAAGCCATGTATAAAATTATAGATACTAGCTACTTTTCTTATAAGCCGAATTAACTTGAAAAAAGATGAATACATATTAGGTATTAATGGCCTTGGAGTTACCCCATCAGCTTGTCTAATAAAAAATGGAAAACTCCTTGCTATGGCAGAGGAAGAAAGATTCAATCGAATCAAGGGTTCCTTCGGACTTATGCCTTCCAAGTCGATTAAATACTGTTTAAGTACAGCCAATATAGATTCTAGCGATCTTAAGTCTATTCAATTTGCTTGGGACTGCAAGTTCTATCTTTATAAAATGCCTTTGTTTTTACTTAAACAACTTTTTAATAGAGCCCCAATAAAGCAAGAGGGTGGAAATGTTGCTAAAGTGACTAAGGAGCTACTTAAATACCAAAGTTTCCATGTTAAACGATTAATAAAAAAGTCGTTTAAAGTGGAAACTATTTCAGGAAAATTACCCGAAATAGCTTTTGTTCCTCACCACCAAGCCCATGCCGCTTCTAGTTATTATTGCTCTGGTTTTGAAGAGGCACATATTTTAGTAATCGATGGCAGCGGAGAAAATAAAACAACAAGTATTTGGAGAGGAAAGCAAGATAAACTTTTCAAAATTAAAGAATATAAAATTCCAGATTCCTTAGGGTGGTTTTATCAGAGCATTACGGAATATTTGGGCTTTATGCCAAATAATCATGAAGGTAAAACAATGGCATTAGCTGCTTATGGGAAAGCCGACTTTAAAATAGAAGAAGCCTTTAAAAAAATAATATCCTTTTCGGCGAATGGCGACTATAGCTTTAATCCGATTTATTCCTTTGCAGGTAGGCATTCCAAAGGAACCGTCTTCAGCGATGAATTAGAACAAGTTCTGGGTCCTGCTAGATTGCGTCATGAAGAAATCACTCAAAAACATAAAAACATTGCTTTCGAAGCCCAAAAAATTTTAGAAAAAATAGCCTCTTACCTCGTAAAAGAAATTGTATCCTACCCCGATTTCAAGGGAAATCTTTGCATTGCCGGAGGAGTTGGCTTGAATTGTAAAATGAATGGAGAACTTGCTAAACTAGAAGGCATTAAACAGATTTTCGTTCCACCATTTTCTAACGATGCAGGTACCGCTCTCGGAGCAGCTCAACTTGCCAGTTCGCTACTTCAAGTAGAAGCTTTACAACATGCCTATTGGGGACCAGAATATTCTAATGATGAAATAAAAGCTGCCTTACTACAATCAAAACTTAGTTTTGTTTTCGAAGAAGATATAGCCTTCTCGGTAGCAAAACTGCTTGAAAATGAAAAAATAGTTGGCTGGTTTCAAGGAAGACTTGAAATAGGTTCTAGAGCACTTGGAGCAAGATCGATTCTTGCCAATCCTGCAAAAACAAGCACGAGAGATTATATCAATAAAAAAATAAAAAATAGGGAACCATGGAGGCCTTTTGCAGCTTCATTTTTAGAAGAAAAAAGCGACAAGTACTTTCCTAAAAATCTTGCAAATGCTTTTATGACCTTAGCTTGCCAGCTAAGTGATACTAACTCGAATAAATTAGCAGGGGCTGTACATATAGACCAAAGTACTAGGCCACAATTGGTTTCTAAAGCTAGCAATTTAAAATATTGGAAATTGATTAACTATTTTGGTGAAATGACGGGGAACTATGCCGTACTAAACACCTCTTTTAATCTCAGCGAAGAACCTATTGTTTGCACTCCTGAGCAAGCAATAAACTCTTTTGTTAAATCTGGACTTGACGCTCTAGCCATTGGAGATTATCTAATTTTAAAACCATGAAAAGCTCGACAACCTATCAAAATAGCCATTTTCTTTCGGTAGACCTTGAAGATTGGTATACCTCAGCATATTTAAGAGCATATGTTAAAGAGCATACCGCCATAGATAGGATTGAGCAAAGTACCGAAGCAATACTCACTTTATTCGACAAGCATCAGGTGAAAGCCACTTTCTTTGTTCTTGGTAGCGTGGCAGAAAAACATCCTAGTCTAATAAAAAAAATAGCTTACAAGGGACATGAAATAGCTTCTCATGCTTATAGTCATACTCCCCTTTGGAACCTTAATAAACATAGTTTTGAAGAAGAAATTGTTAAAACAAATACGATTCTTCAAAATCTTGTGGACAAAGAAATAAAAGGGTTTCGGGCACCTTATGCTTCGTTAAGTCAAGATAGTGCATGGGCAATTGACATACTAAAAGACCACGGGTTCAAATACGATTCGAGCATTTTTCCTATGAAAACACCCTTGTATGGCGTTAAAAATGCCCCTCTAGAGATGTATAAAATCTCCTCTTCAGATATTCTTAAGCCAGATACTAGCTCTGAATTACTGGAAATCCCCTTTTCAGTTTATCAAAAATTTGGTATGAGTATTCCTTGCACTGGGGGAATTTATGGGAGATTTCTTCCCGCTTTTGCACTAAACCAACTCTTAGCCAAACTTGCCAAGGATAGAGCTATAAACTTTTATTTTCACCCATGGGAAATTGATAAGCACATTCCCAAAATCCCTGTTCCCCTCTATAATTATATTGTTTCTTATTACAATATAAATAGCTACCTTAGTAAAGTGGATCGTTTATTAAAAAAATATTCATTTAGCTCCTTTGAGCAAAGACTAAACCTACTGTGAAAGCACCTAATTCATTTCTTCATAACACAGACAAGATTGCTGTAGTGATTCCAACATACAATGAAAGTGGAAGAATTAGAAGCGTTGTAGAAAAGACACTTGAATTATACAAAAATGTAATTATTGTAGATGACCACTCTAAAGATGGCACTGTACATGAAATTAAAGAATACAAACTAAAAATAATTCAACTCCCCCAAAACATGGGTGCAGGCTTTGCAACTAGAACAGGATGTGATTGGGCCTTTGAGCACACTAATGCAGAAATTGTGGTTACCATAGATGGCGATGGCCAACATGCACCAGAGGACGTTTTTCCTGTTATTGAAAAGCTAATCAAAGATGATTTGGATATAGTATTTGGTTTTAGATCTCGAAAAAAAACCATGCCCTTAATTAAAAAACTTGGAAACTACACCTTATCCAAATTATCCTATCTCCTTTTTGGTGTCAAGCTTACAGATACGCTCACAGGCTTCCATGCTTTTGCCAAAGACGCCTATCCAAAAATAAGATGGAGCTCGCATAGGTATGCCTTTGTTTCCGAACTTATCTTTCAAGTATATCGAAACAATTTAAAATACGGAGAAACGGCAGTACAAACCATTTATAACGACAAAGTAGGGGGTATGATGATTCGAGATGGTATAAAATCTATACTTTTGATGTTTTATTGGAAATTGAAGAAATAACTCAAAATGAAGGATGGAGAAGCACTTGTTGAAGTTAAAAATTTAAGTAAATCCTATTTCCTAGAAGGAAAAGAGCATGCAGTCCTAAGCAATATTTCTTTTACACTCCACAAAAATGAAAGTCTTGGCCTAATTGGAAACAACGGCTCTGGCAAAAGCACCTTACTTAAAATTTTATCAGGGCTTGTAAAGCCTAGTTCAGGAGAAGTTATTATTCGGGGGAAGGTTAATTCTCTAATTGAAATCGGAAGTAATTTCATTCCAGAACTTACTGGAAGAGAAAATGTAAAACAGTTTCTTCGCTTAAACGGAATAGACCCAGATGCTCAAAACGAAAAAATTGAAGAAATCTATACTTTTAGTGGTTTAGAAACTTTTTTCGACCAACCTGTTAAATACTACTCCTCGGGCATGTTTGTTCGATTAGCTATAGCTTCTGGTTTTCATATTGATGCCGATATTTTTTTTATTGACGAAGTATTAATGGCAGGAGACGAACAGTTTCGAAGAAAGATATCCAATTATTTTAAGTATTTAATTGACAGAGGGGTCTGCTTGATATTAGCCTCACATAATCCCAAAGAAATTTTATTGAATTGTAAAAAAGCAATTTGGTTAGAAAAAGGCAAGCTCAATCATTTAGGCACAGCCGAAGAAAGCTTGGATTTATACAGAGATTATAATGCTAAAAAGAGATCTGAGGATAATTTTCAAAAATTAACTCTAAAATTCCCCCATACTGCAGATAGATTTGAAGACATTCTAGAAGAAGAAAAATACAACCATAATTTGAAAATTCATTCCTTTAGCATCGAAGCCAACTTGGATAAAATAAGTTATGAAAAGGGATTCGCAATAAAGCTTTGTTTCACCAAAAATGAACTTCAAAAAAGCTTTCATCCCTTCTTTAAAATTTACGATGCAGACATGAGCCCAATTATTGTGCTAACTCCAAGCAACGACAAAGAAATATTTGATGGTCTTAACCAAGCCTATAGAAAGGAAATAAATATTAGCTGCTTTTTCCCTGCTAATATATTAACGGCTGGAGTATATTATTTAGAACTTATGATTGGCGAAGATCCCAAACACAACGAAATTCACACCAAAGAAGCTTTCAAGCTAAACGACAAAATTAAGTTTGAAGTAAAAAGTGAAAGCTACGACTTTACCGGCGACACTCACAATATTTTCATTAGACCAAAATGCCTTTGGCAATTGACTTAAGAACTAATTTTTACAAGATATTTTAGCTAAATTTGATTAAAACTAGAAACTTACCTCAGTGATAAAATTTGCGAACAAAAATCTAGAGCGTCAATTCAATCGAGATGGTTTTGTGGTCTTAGATATTTTGAATAAACAAGAAGTTGAAACTCTCCAAGGATTATATTTCGAATCTAAATCACAACATTTAGTTGAACAAGAAGTAACACATAGTTCAACCGACACCAAGAATCCCGAGTTTGTTCGTTATATAGATAAAAATATTGAGAAGCTAATACGACCACGCTTAAACAGCTGCTTTACAGAATACGACTACATGCTTTCTACTTTCATAGTGAAAGAACCTGGAAATAAAAATGTTACTGGTTTTCATCAAGACCCAACCTTGATTGATCGCGAGGATAAACAAAGTGCTAATATTTGGATTGCACTGCAGGATACCGACATTAACAACGGTTGCTTACAATTTATAAAAGGCTCTCACAAACTAGGAAAAATGCTAGTTGTTACTCCAAATTTTCCTACTATATTCCGCAAATTTCAAGATAATTTACAATACTTCATTCAGGATGTTCCATTAAAAGCTGGACAAGGCGTATTATTTGACAATAAAACCATTCATAGTGCTAATCCTAATCATAGTAATTTAGAAAGAATTGCAACAGTATCTGCTTTAAAATCAGCTTCTTGCGATTGGGTCTATTATTATATGGATCAAGAAACCCAAGTAATTGAGAAGTACAGTATTGATTATGAAGCTTATTTAAAATATCCGAAAGGGGAAAGGCCTACGAGTCCTATTTTAGAAAAATTCGAATTCCATTTTGAACAGCTCTCTTTTCAAAATTTTGTTTTAAGACTCCTCAAATCACATCCAGTTTATGCGATTAAGGGCCTTATGAAATGGCTATTTAAAATTCAATAATTACAAAGACAGAACTACATCCTCCGTTCTAAATTTTTCTAAATAACTTGATATTTTTTCTCGACTTGTATCTTCATAGAAAAGATGCATTTGTCCCATAAATTCTCCTGTTTCTGGCTCTATATCATGTTCCTTAACGGCTTTCGAAAAGAAGAAATCCTTATCTTGTTTGTATAAAGCTGCGGCATGATTTTCTGTTACCGACCTTGAAGTAATTCGAAAATAATTCGATTTAAAATGATTCAATCTAATCATAACATTATCTCTATCTACTTCTGAATAGTTTGGATCTGAAGAATGTATCATTCTAGCATCATATATTAAAGCTTGGCCAGCCTTTAATCGAAAACTAACCCCATACTCTTCTAACAAATCTCTTTTGTCTTCTAAAGACCATTTAAATGTATTATACGTAAAGAGTAACTTATTCAACAATCTATGCGATCCTGGAATGATTTTTAAAGTGCCATTTTCTGGTTCTAAATCCACCAAAGGAAACCATATGCCATAAAGTGGCTCTAGGTGCTGGTTCAACATAATAGATGGATCACTATGCCATTCCAAGTAATATTCTTTATCTGGTCTTCTAGAGTAGAACAAGCTTATTGGAGAAGCATAATTCTCTGCAAATTTATCAATACAAGGCTTTAATGTCGCAATGGTAAAGTCGTGCAATTCCTTTCTCTTTTCATGTGCCACATTCATCATAGAAGAATACAATCCTTTGAATTGAGTTCTATCTGGATAAACCTCGTTAAATTTCTCTCTAAATTTTTCAAGAGTAGGCTCATCTAATAAATTAATTATTGAAAAGCCATTCCTGTTAATTTGTTTCTCTAAATCCTCACTTTTCAAAATACTATACATCTTATGCTCATAGTTTTCATGTCGGCCTTTAGCTGCATTATTACTATGAATAAGATCGATTAACTCTGCATTACTCAACTGAATGTTGTCCTTTTGAAGATGCTCAAAGCTGTAGCTTGTGCTTTTGAAATCCACTTTAATCCCCTTCTCAAGAAGGTGGAGGTTTTCAAATAAGCTTTCAGTGCTTACTTCCTGTGCTACAATTAATTTATCTTCTTCTTTATGAAAGTGTAAAGGGATAGCATCTTTTTCAATAATATTAATTAAGACAACTACTCGATCTTCAACGGTAGAATTAATAAAAGATCCATGTATAGTGCTATTGTGAAAAACCGCTGCTTCGCCAGGAAACATCCTTAAGTAGGATAAATATGGATAAAGCTTTTCCTCAATAGGAAACATAGGGATACCTAGGGAACCTGAACGATAATTATTAAAAAACTTGTGACTCTCTGGAATAAAACAAATGCCCCCATTTTCTGGGTAAGACGCTTGAAGAGGTAGCCATATTTTATAACTATCATATTTAGTTTCTTCCGTAATATTCCAATCCTGATGTAACTGAAAACTTGCTTCACTCTTAGCCCGTTTAACTACAAAATGACTAGCTATTATCTTATAATTTTGAAATTTTTCCTCTAGACTATTTTGAAGAGCGGCACTTAGCTTTTGGTGGATAAGCAAAGCCTTATTCAGTTCCTTTCCGTTGTGTGAAGCGCTTAAGTCTGTTTTAGCCTCATTGCCTTTATAAAATTCTTGATAGATATTGTTCAAGTCTTGTATCAAATCTTGATTTATTAAACTAAGCTTACAAAAGCCAAGCCTATCTATAGCCGTTTTTAAATCCTTATCTTTTATCATCCCGTTTAGCTTTATGCCCAAATCATATATTCATCTTTGCCTAAAAATTTAGAAACGAAACCTCCAAAAGTTAAACGAGAAACATTGCCATTAAAACCTGAAACGATATGCCAATAATTACTCTCATCAAATAGAAGTAAATCTCCCTCGTTAAGCACAATGTTATAACATGGAATATCTTTGATTAAAACCCTTTCCCCATTCTTATTCTTTAAAGATTCATGGTCTAGCTTTTCTGGGTACTCATCAAAATGTGGCTTATTAATTTCAATATCATACTTAGCTGCAGGCCTGTTTACCATAACTACACAAGACAAGTGGGTGGTTCCCATGGTTTTATACTGGTGTTCAAAAAACTCTGAATTCCACAATCTAAACACATTTCCACAATGCAATTCAAAAACTCCATCTCCTCCTGGATGCAACTCTCGGAAAGAAGACCAAGATTTAGAGAAGGATAAATCATTCTCTCTAGAAGAAAATAGTAAAGGTGAATTATTAGTAAGTAATGCTAACTTTCTTTGAAAAGTGTCTTTTATTCTTTGCATCAAAGGGTCCTTCTCAAAATATTCCACTTCTTCCAAATATGCCTCTTTATCGGTAAATACAGTATTATCAAATGGTCTGGGAAGGGCATTATGCCCTTTAAAAACCTCAAATCTTGGCTTAGGATAAGCGTTTAGAGCATTTCTTATGTCTTGAAGTTCAGAGTCTTCTAGAAAATTTCGGATTACAAATCCAATTTGTTTTCCACTAAAAATTTCTTCAAATAAAGAAACACCCTCCTTCATTTGATAATTGTTGTCAAAATTTTGTATTTCCATAAGGCATAGATATAAAATAAAAATTAACTGCTTTTTCCTAAAAATTTATTTACTAAATTATTTCTCAAAACATACCACCAAGGCACATTCGATTCGCATTTTGCTTGAAACTCTTTCCAGGAGAGCCTTGGAGGCTCGTAATTTACTAACTCAACAAATTCAGCATGAGGAGGTTTTTGGTCCTTCTTTAAATCCAACATAGATGCTCTTGAAATTTTATATTTTTCTATCTTAGAGAGCGGTTGCCCCTCTGGTCGATAGAAATGCAAGAGATCGGCTTCTTTGGAATAAGCACTTATTATACTAACGACACGCTGCTTCTTAGATAAGTTTTTCCGAGAGGCGTGAATCAAAGATTGGTAAAACATAACACATTCACCTGCTTTTACTGGAACATCTACCAAGTAGTTTGCTGCTTCATCTTTATAGTCATGAAAATACGTTGGGATGTCTGGCGAGATTCTTAAACTATTCGCAAATTTATGACTTCCCGGAATTACTTGCATATTACCATTGAACAAGCCCACATCATCTAAAGCTACCCATAAATTGAACGAATCATATTTAGTTTCATCCACAAAGGTCCAATCTTGGTGAATAGTAACTGCAGAATGGTCTCCTGAATCTTTTGCCAAAAAGCCACCTACCGTTAAGTTAAAATTTTGAAGATATCTAGGCAAGGTCTTCTCAAAATAGGGGTAGATAAATTCATCCACAGCTTTTATCAAATGATCATTGCTAGTATTCATAGTAGTATGGAATGCTCTACCTTCCTCTATGCATTGATCTTTTTTGATTTTTTCGTAAAATTCCTTGATTTCTTGTATTTGATTTTGACTGAATAAAGGAAATTTAACAAAGCCTTTTTCATGGAACTCAAAATCTAAACTACTATCTAAAAGAATTCTCTTCATCTTACAAAAAGTTCTCTTACAAAATTAAGAAAAATAAGCCTAGAAATAGCATATTATAAACAATACTATCAGGTAAAACTGTGTGCTCAGTTCTTGAACTAATTTTGCGGGCCTTCTATCCTGAAAAATCTTAAATCTGTTTGAATTTGACCATTTTCTAGGGGCGAAGAACTTAAACTGATTTCGTGCCAAGTTGTGGATAGACCATGAACGCCATTTAAATATTCCTTAAAAAATTCAGCATTATACTTGTCTATTAAAAAAACAGAATTACTGTGATTCTCTTGAATAAAGGAAAAGTACTCTAAATAATTATTTGGATCACATTGACACTGTGAAGCCAGATAGGACTTATAAGGTTGCACGGTAGCTAAGTGTTCCATATCGAAAACAATAATTTTTTCGATATTCTTAAACTGAATAATTTGAAAAGGTTTAAAAGCTCTAAATATTAATTCGAAGGCCATTTCGTCTATATATAAATCCTTATTCGGGAACTCGTTTTCAAAAGTGCTTATTAAGAGCTTTCCTTGTCGATATGATTCTTTTTTATCTTTAGACACCTCATTCAGAAATGCAATTTGTAGGTAAAACAAAACACCCATTCCAAGCAAAACAAAAAGGGGAAATTCTCTCCTATTCTGTTTAAAAAACACCAGGAAATTTAAAAAGGCACTTGTAAACATCATGGGAGACAGGGAAGTTTCTACCATCTTTACCTTAAAGCCCATTAAAAAAACAATAAAATAAAAGGCAAACTGAAAAATTAATACACGAATAGCCAAACTTGGATTTCTAAATATTAAAAAAAGAAACAAAAGCAGAAAAGCTAAAAAATTAAATAGAACGGCATTAATACAATTCTCCGCGGAGCTAAACATTCCACTTAAAGCACTTTCTATCAAGTAGCTCAAGTTTTCTTCATCTTCTCCTATTAGACTTCTTAAAAAATCCGCATCGTTGGTAGTGGCATCTCCCCAAATTCCAAGGTAAATAGCTTCATAGCGAAGGCTATCCATCTTGGAATGCATATTATCAAGAGGAACTAAATTGTTTCTTGCAGAAAGTTCATACTCCACTTCTGGCTCTATTCGTTTATAAAACTCATCGCTCGAATAAATACTAAATGCCACCCAAGCTATGGCTAAACCGCAAGTAAGAGCAGGAATGATAAAAATGGTAAAGGACCTCTTAATTCTTAAAACAAAGCTATCTTGATTATATACAAGAAAATAGAACAAGGAGGTGATAAGTAAAATTATAGAAGGCGGTTCGGGGCGGATAAAGACCGCTAATAAAAAAAGAAAGTAGAATAAAAAATTAGAAGTAAGTTGTTTTTTCCCTTCGTGAAAATTAGATATAATTTTAAGCAAAGCAGCAAAACTTAAAATAAAAGACACCCGGGTCATAACGTGCATTACGTAATACTCCATAAAGAAGGCAGATAGGCTAATAATAAGAAAGCCGTAAACAAACTTATTTCGCACCTTCGCTTTTAATAGATTTAAGAGTATAACAAAACTTATTAGCAAATAAGTGTATTGAAAGATACTTAGCCACGCAAGATTAGGAAAAAAGTAAAAAAGATAGGCAAACAACTTTACAATAAACAAATGGGCTAAATAAAAGAAGTCGTCATATATCATTCCAGGGGTGAGTGTTCCTCCAATAAGAGAAACTGCCAGAGGCTCATACCGTTCAAAGTAAAACCCAAAAACAAAGTAACAAAGAACAAGACCTAAGAAAACATAGAGGTAAGTAGCATATTTGCTTTTAAAGAAAATCATTTTTTCAGATAAAAATTTTTAAAATCAAAAGTATAACTTATCCATGATAATAGCTTCTTAAATCCTTTAGAAAACCAAGTCATAGTTTTCAATTTACATCATAATCCAAAATAAATGGCTTGCAATTTTCAAAAATTAAATTGTCTAAACAAGCCGGAGCTTTCCAATTTGCATAATTCTCGTCAAGCCTAAATTTAAGTTTTTGACCATGCGCCAATTTCATATAGTCTTCCATTAGACTTGCCCTCTCTTCTGTTAAGAGAAATATTGCCTTTTGCTTAGCTGCCCATTCTAAAAATTCTTCAGGTCGTTCTGCCTTGCATTGACATTGCTTACTTAAATACTCCAAATTTCTTGGCACTATGGAATAATTTACGGCATCATAAAGCAAATAGTCGTTCTTGGTATAGCTATCTCGCAAAAAGGAATACGGTTTATCTAGTAAATGAAAAGAACTGTGCGTAATAATTAACTTTCTATCTTGGTAAAGAGATTCAAACTTTTGCATATAATCCGAAATACAAGCCACTTCCTCTGCCACTAGAACTTGATTTCCAAGAGCATTTTTTACTGAAATGCCAGTTCCAAACAAAAGACTTAAAGCAAAAAAAGCAAGGTAAATCCCATTGAGCTTATGCTTGAAACTAGCAACAAAAAGAATCTGACAAATAGCAACAATCATTGCCACACTCATAAAATGCCGGTCGGCAACAGCTATATTGTAATCTAAAGCACAAAGTAGCCCAAAAATAAAGAATTGAAAAAAAACAAACTTAATAGCCGAGAAATAACGCCTCTCCATAATAAGCATTAAGAGTAGCACAAAAAACAATAGACTAAAAAAACAATAGTAGCTATAATAGTAAGTAATGTCTTCTATGGCTCTAATTAGTCGAGCGCTTTCAAAACTATATTGCTGAGTCAACAATGTTCTTAAAAACGCTACCGAAACAAAGGAGGTATCAATAAACATGGCCGCTTGAGCCATTTCATGTTTCAACGAATCTGCTTCATTTTGCATGGCACTAATAGGTAATATTCTATTCGTACTTATGGCATATTCAATATCTGGCTCTATTTTAATTTCAAAGCGTTGTGTACTTGCCTTATCTATATTAAAGCTTATTATAAAAATTAAAATGGTCAAGATAGGTAAACTAAAAGCTTTGATGGATTGGCTTCTATTTGCCTTAAAGATAAAATGAGATACTGCTGCAATGATTACAACTCCTAAAGCGCCTTCTGGTCTAGCAAAAAACCCAAAAAGAAAAACTAAAAAATGAAAGAAGTAAGATTTTTTGTTATGAGCGAAGTATAACAAATTTATCAATGCTAAGCCCGCAAATATGGTGGCGAAGCGTGTATGGGTAATCGATAAAATATTTTCTAAAAAAAGTGCAGCAAATAATAGAGATAAAAAGTGTTTTATAACAGCGTGTTTTATTGGATAAAATTGATGTAAGCTAAACAACAAATAAAACAAGCTTAACACATTGAAAAAAAGGTAAGCACTTGCAAAAACATTTATTTGAGGTAAAGTATTTTGTACAAGTTTTAATAGATCCCTTATGAAAATTAGTCCCAAATAATGTTGATCAAATAAAGAAAAATCGGTAAACTGAAAAGCCGACATGTTGGATAAAAAAGCATCGTAGGAATCATCAAAAACAAATTGAAAGAAAAGTTTAGCTATCAAAAAGCTTAGCACCGTATAAACCAATGCTATCCTTATGTTTTTAAAAGAAGAATTAGGCATATTCTAAAAAAAATTAGCTATTCTATTACCCAACTTGGAGATTTTCTGAAATACGACATTGTCGAATATGTTTCTAAAAAAGTTCTTGTATAAAATTTGCTCCAATCTAGATTCATGCTTATGTTGAAGAATGTTCCGAATCGTCTTAAAAAATCGCAGCGGTCTAAATAAATAATTAGTACCATAGAAAGTAATTAAAGCAATGAAAACATAAACCTTAACCATCGTTTCACTCATATGGTTACAGTATACTTTATTAGGCCATAAGTCGTAAGAGTTTATAATTTCTATAATGCACTTGTCATCAAAAATATCCACTTTTCCTTCTTTTGTTAACCTATCATACAGCTCGCTTCCTGGGTAAGGTGTAAAAACTGCCATAGCCATGTCGTTAGCTCCATACCAACTACACTTTACAATAAACCACCAAGTTTGCCAAAAATTTCTATGGGTATCATCAGGAAAACCAATAATCATATTCAAGTGAACATTAATTCCAGCCTTTCGCGAATAGCTTATTGAATCTAGCATCTTTTCGATCTTAACCTTCTTCTTTACGGCTCTTAGAACCTCTTTAGATCCTGATTCTGGAGCATAGGTTATGTTTTTACATCCTGATCGAAATAATAAATCTGCTACTTCATAGTCAATAGCTTCTGCTCTTGTACCAGAAGGCAACTGATAAGTAATATCTAATCCTCTGTCCAAAATACCTTGACACATGGCAACTATCCAATCCTTAAATATGATTGCAGTTAAATCATACAAATCAAAATTGCTTACCCCGTAGGTTTTATTTAAGTGTTCTAGTTCATCAATAAAATCTTCTGGTGGACGCATTTCATAATTTCTTCCCCACATTTGTGGATTAGAGCAAAAGGTACAAGTATAGGGACAACCTCTTGTAGCCATTACAGGCAAGGTTCTTCCTCTATAAACGCCATGCGACATCTTATTGTCGAAATACTTTTGAATGGGAAAGAGCTCCCATGCTGGCCAAGCAATATCCTTTACATTTTTTATTCTTTTTCTAGCCTTATTTCGAACTAATTGACCTTCTAATAGATACGCAATTCCTCCAATTTCCTCTTTTGGTACTTGGTTTTGAATGGCTTGAACTAATTCTACAATAGTTTCTTCTCCTTCTCCTAAAACAATATAATTCAAAGGACTTTGCTTCAAACAAAGTTCTGGGGCCGCGGTGGCATGCTCTCCGCCCGCAATTAAGGTAGCTGACGGAAATTTTTCGCGAACTTTGTTGATTAAGCTCCTGCTGCTTAACCAGTTATTAGTAAACATTAAAGCAAAGCAAATAACATCTACATCCGGACGGATTCTAGCGATGATTTGTTCTTCATTTAAGCCGTAGAGGTACAAGTCGTCTTTAAATCTTTCTACTTGTTTAAATCCTTCTGCAGAAGAATCTATCACTTCTATATTATAGTTATGTTTCTTTAAAGCTGCGGCAATATATGCTAATCCAAGAGGAGCAGTTGGCAATAGGGCAAAAGAACTACTCTTGTGTAAAATAGAAGGTTTTATTAAGCATATATTTAAACTCATATCAATTACAAGAATTCAAATCTTCTTTGAATTGGCAAATAAAAGCGCCAAATTATGGTAAACAAGGCACAAAGTATGGGATAGCTAAAATTAGGCAAATATCTCACGATTGCAAACTTGTCGTACAAGAAAGTAAAACTTTGACTCCCTAAAGTTTTAGTTACAATTTCCATTTTCCTATCCTTGAGTAAGTCTGGAATAAAATCCAAAATTACAATATATCTTCTTTTTGAAGAGCGATTCCATACTTGATGTTTATTTACTATGGTAAAACACATTAACTCGCCTTCTTCCCAACCGCGCTCTTCTTCGCCCACTTTAATGGCAATCTCTGGATAGGGAGCTGGAATAACTAGACCCAAATGCGTTCGCACAACGCCATTGGTATCTCCATAGTGCGGTAAAATTTCCGTATTGGGTGGTAAAATACTGATAGTGGCATAAGTACAATTCGGAATTTGGTCAATTATACTCGAAAGAAAAGGAAACTTCTTTCTGTTCTTATGAAAAATTCTGAGATAACTCATTAAATAGGTGTGACTCCATTGATTCTCCGTGTTCGTTGGAGGGGTATGTGAATCCATATCCTTCAAAACACCCATTTTAGCCTCATAAGCCAAAACCTCATCTCGAATAGCCTTCCAATTGTCCTTTAATACTTTTAATTCTGGGAAAATTTCTGGCTTGTAAAAATTTGGTAAACGCCCAAAATACTTCTCCTCTGGTGGCCTAACAAACTCCAATTTCTCTTGTTCGTCCCATTTATACTCTTGTGCCTCTGTATACATTGCCTTAACTTTAATTTTATCTCAAAAATAAGCATCTTATGATGATATTAAGTTTTATTAATAAAAATATTCAGAGATAATTTTTACAGTTCTAAAATTCTTAAGAAGAAGCCAGATAGAAAGTAAAATAAAAGGATAAAAAATACTCTTTGCTCTAGTTATAAAGATTTCCTAAACACATGATATGCCTTAGGTTCGTAAGCATAATTTGCTCTATATAGTTCTTGAAATCCGATGTCTATTCTACAAAATTGACTTAAATAATCCTCTAAAAATTCATTCTGCGACATGGTCGAAACAAAAACTACATCCGTACTATCCACTATATGGTCTATCCTGCTTGCCAAAGACTCAATATTATTTCCAAAAAATTCTTTATTCTTTTCTAAATAAAATCCTTGATAAGCAAAGAAATACATTCCCATATAATAATGCCTTATCCTTTTACTGGTGTTCATTGCAAACAAGCGAGAAGGGTAATAATCATAAGGCAGTAACTCTCCAAACACGATAGTCTTTCCCTCTTGCGTATAGTCTTCCATCATTTTCCTGATTGCCAGAGATTTATCTGCTTTTTCTGTTTCAAGCTGCTGATGTTCCGACCAACTTGTAAACTGACCAATCACTAGGACAAAAAATGCGAGATAAACTAGCTGCAAAATCCTTTCAACTACAAAATCCTTCTTTAGAAAATAAATCAAGGCCAATATATTCAATCCAATAAGGATGGAAATGACTAAGTTATAAGGACATGAAACAAGAATGGATAAGGCAAATGGGAAAAGTACGACTATAGCAGCAACAAGAATCAACTTGAATAAATTTCTTCTATCCTTTCGTTCGTTTGCAAATACTAGTAAAAAATTAAATAGGGAATACAAGAGGAAATATCTGTAAACATATAAATCTTCCATTAATAAGTCTATTTTTTCTTTATAGGACTCTAAAAAAAGTGGATTTTTCAAATAAGCTAAAAATGATTTATCGGATAAAAACTCCTTATAATCCAAAATAGTGATATTATCAGAATCTAGCACGAAGCGCCTTAATGCCATTGTCCAAACAAATTCCTTCTCGTTTAAAACATCAAAATCGACACTATATCTATCTTCAAACTCCTTCTCCACTTGCATATAAGTAGTAAGTTCGGGGTATTTAAGCGATTGATAGCCAAAAATTACTATTCCTGCTACAAGGACGATGCAAAGAAAAATAAAAACTGTTTTGTTTAATTTCTCCCTATACAATAGGATAAGAAAAGTACAAAACATAGCACAAATCATGGCTATTTCAACTCGTATAAAAAAAGCAAGAAGAGCGTAAAAAGAAACAGCCGCTATCCAACCAAAATCTATCTTTTTATCAAACTGAGTATTTAGAAATAAAAAAATTGCAAAATAGGCTAAAAAGGCCAATCTTAAATTATTTTGGTAATAAACCATGTCAAAACTCACCAAAAGCGCACTCAGAAATAAAACAAGCCTTACTAGAAGAGATCTTTTAGACTGAAATAAATAATAAATTACTATTCCAAAAACAAAACTTAAATTGAGTATTGTAAAAATAACATAGGCACTGGCATATACTTGCGAGGATTGAAAATAATCTGCCAAAAAGGAAAATAAAGGAAAATAAAACACCCATGTAGTATAAAAATCGTCGGTACTAAACAAGCCACTCGCTTCTCCAGAAATCAAAAAATTTAATATAGATTCATAATGTTCAAAATATATACCTGAAGTACTTGCTATGGTAAAAACATAAAAGCAAGTTAAAACAAGGGCAGCAAACCAAAGTTTTTTCATATCTCCAAATTAGAACTAAGATTCGCAACTAAGATAATCTAAACTATTAAATTCAGACTTAAATTTCTTCTTAAACCCTTTAGCTTAAGTTTCCACATCCACCTTATTTAAATTCGTACAAATCTGATTTTAGTGGCAAATACTTTATATTCACATAGAAATTAAATTGTCTAATTCTTATACAAGCTTTTGTTGTGAATAAAATCGGTGTAGCTATCTTGGGTATAGGAACAGGACGGAATGGTTTTGGGCTAGGACCTTACCTACTAAAGACTTTATCGAACAATTCAGAGGTAAATATTCTTGCAGTTGGTGGAAGGTCAAAAAGAAGATTAAAAGAATCTTTAACTGTTATAGAAAAAAAGGGAAGACCAAAGATTCTTCTTTTTAGTGGAAAAGAACTTGATAGTATATTCGATATAAAAGAAGTACAACTGATAATAATAGCCACGCCAGATCACAGCCATCTAGAATTTGTTAAAAAAGCAATTTATGCCAAAAAGCATGTTTTAGTAGAAAAACCAATCTTTAAATTTCCATTATCTGCAAAGAACAAAAAGGAGGTAAACCCTATATTCTTATTTGCCGAAGAAAACAACTTGTTACTTTCTACCTTGTGTCAAAGAGCCTTAATAGCCGAGAAGATTGAAGAAACAAAAATTAAAAAGCTAAAAATAAGTATGTCCTTTGGAGCAAAAAAAAGAGAGTTAAGTCCAAGAGAATTTTATCAGGCTTGCATCTCACATCCAATAAGCATACTAACTAAATTAAAACTGAAAGCACCTGGGTTAATCGAGGTGAATTATAAGAAAGCGAAAGAAGCAAGATTTGTGCATTATTTTGAAATTTTACTTAAAATTGAACTACTAAATATTGAAATCATTTTGGTACAAAAATCTTACAAGGAAGCAGCCAAAGTAGAATTAATGGTAAATGATACCAAGTGGGCAATCGACACTTTAAGTTTAGACAATAATTTCATTACTTCTATACACAAAGAGGATGTAGTCTGTTTAGAAGAAGACTTTTACAAGCAAACCGTAGATAGAGTGATAAACTACCTAAAGGGTACAGTTTCCTGTCCTCTTATTAGTACTGCAGAAAGCCTTTGTATTTTAGAATTGGAGGAGCTCTTCAATAACGCTTTACCCCTTAACTAAAAATCGATGGAAGTTTCTGTATTTATGCCAATTTATAATGCTGCAGCATTTATCGAAGAAAACATCTATGCTACGGCTAGCTATCTAGAAAAATCATTTGATGATTATGAACTAATAGCGGTGGATGACAATTCAAAAGACCAAAGTTTAACCATACTTCTCGAAGTTCAAAAAAAACTTCCCAAGCTTCGGGTAGTGCGCAACAAAATTGGCCCTAGTAAAAGAGAAAACTTAGGAAAAGCCATGTTAGAAGCAAAATTTGACTTTGTTCTATTTCAAGACCAAGATTTAGCAGTACCATTAAACTATATTGCTCCTGCAATAAATTATCTCAACTCCCAAAACTTTGACTTAGTGATTGGAAACAGATATTCGAATAAATCTAGCAAGCGATCTATACATAGATTAATTTTAAGCAAGGGTATCAATTTACTAATCCATCTTCTTTTCAGAATCCATATTCGTGATATTTTCTGCGGCTTTAAAGCCTATAAAAAAGATAAATTACATCAAATTCTTGCTGAAATGTCTTATGATGAAGAGTTCAAAAGAGGGTGGTTTTGGGATGCTGAATTTCTAATACGTGCAAGAAAACACCAATTCAAAATTCATGAATTATCTGTTAGTTGGACTGAAAATCAAGTTTCTAACATCAATCTCATACAAGAAATTAACTTAATTGTCTATCTTTCCCTATTCTTTTTTAGGAAAAAATTTTAGCGCTTAAAATGTAAAGAAATATATGTTCGATTTTGAAGATAAAATGAATTTTTATGAGGATAAAATTAATGCAGCCCTAGGTGAAGAAATTGGCGACTCCTTGTCAACGGTATTTTTAGATCTTCTTACCAATATTTGTAATTTCGATTGTACTTTTTGCGATGCAAAAAAACTTTTCAATGTAAAAGACAATTCATTTTCTAATTCCCGTTTGGATGAAATGGCCTTGGAGCTCAAGGAGCTTAATGTGGATTCCGTATTACTTGTTGGCGAAGGCGGAGAACCCATTATCCATCCTTATTTTAATGAATTTTCTAATAAACTATTAGAACTTAATATCAAATTAGGAATCTACACCAATGGGAGCATACCAAAAAAATCTATAATTAAAACCTTATCAAATTTCGAATTTGTGCGTATCTCATTAAATGCAGGAACCCAAAAAAGTCATAAAATCATTCATCAATACAAAGGAAATTTGATTTTTGATAAAGTTTTAAAATTTATACAAGAGTGTAGAAATGCAAATACTAAATCTGTAGGTGTTTCCTTTGTACTGCTAAAAGAAAACATCGATGAATTATACCAAGCAGCCATTTTGGCTAAAGAAAATGGTGCTCATTTTATTGAATTTAAACCGGCTTATGGACATAATTATGCTATAGACCAAGAATTATATATTAAGAATTTAAAGGGAATTTTATCGCAACTAAATGAAGCAGAACATTTGGAAGACGAAAATTTTAAAGTAGTTCTAAACAACCAACTAAAGATAATATTGCGTAAAGATTTCAACCAGCATGTAGATGAAATGACCATATTAAAAACTGGGCGAATTTGCATTACATCTAAACTTCGAATGGTGGTTAGTCCAAGCTCTTGCTACCTATACACCCCTCACAGAAGTAAAAAGAATTACTCGTATGGCGATCCGAAAAAGGAATCCTTGGTAAGCATTTGGAATAGCCTTAAACATAAGGAGTTATTAAATAAAGAATGCTTCTTGAAATGTGCTTACCACAATCAAAACGAAGCACTATTAAAACTTTATAATTCTAAGGGACGCTTTAAATCAAAAAGTTTAGATATAGAACAGAAAAGTTTTTTGTAAAACAAGCTGCGTAATGAAAATTTTTTTAATAAAGCCGCCCATTCTACACAAAGGGGTTTCCTTTGCAAGATATGCTACTCCCCCTTTAGGCTTAGCCTATATAGCTGGCAGCTTATTGAAAGAAGGTCATGAACTTAAAGTAATTGATGCCTCTGCTGAAGGAATAAATGATAAGGAAATTTTCAAAAGAGATGTCTTTGTCTTTGGCTTAAATAAAGAAAAAATAGCCCAAAAAATAGATAAAGACGTAGACATAATATGTTTTAGTTTTATGTTTACTAGCAATTGGCTTTATGATAAAGAGTTAATCAATTATCTAAAACTTAAGTTTCCTAAGGCAACGCTAATTGCTGGAGGGGAGCATGTTAACGCCATGCCCGAGCACAGCTTAAGAAATTAAAATCTCGACTTCGTCGTACTTGGCGAAGGAGAAGAAACGATTAAAGAATTAATTTTTCATATCCAAAACAAAGAATCCTTTCACAATATCTCTGGAATTGCCTTCTTAGAAGGAGAAAATTACCATCAAAACTCTTTAAGGAAAAGAATTCGAGAACTGGATGAAATTCCTTGGCCAGCATGGGAGCTATTTCCAATTGAGCTTTATTTCAAGCATGAAATGTCCTTCGGAATGTATAGGGGAAAGACCCTACCGGTAAATGCCACTAGAGGTTGTCCTTATACCTGTACTTTTTGTTCCAATCCGCAAATGTGGGGGAAAAAATACTTTATGAGGAGTCCAGAAGATTTTGTTGATGAGTTAGAATTCTTAAATAAAACCTATGGGGTTGTTAATTTCGATTTATACGACCTTACCGCCATCATCTTCAAAGATTGGATAATAGCCATGTGCAAGGAATTAATTCATAGAAATTTAAACATTAGCTATCAATTGCCCTCCGGAACTAGATCTGAAGCCATTGACTTTGAGGTAGCAAGTCTCTTGTTCCAATCTGGTTGTAAAAACATTTCCTATGCCCCAGAATCTGGCTCCAAAAAAGTCCTTAGAGAAATAAAAAAGAATGTCAAAATAGAAAGGATGTTCACTTCTATTAAGCATTCGAATAAAGCCGGATTAAATATTAAGCTTAATATGGTAATTGGTTTTCCCGACGATACGCACAAAGATATTTGGCAAAGCTTTTGGTTCTTAACGAAATGTAGCTGGTATGGTGCTAACGATGCGGCACCAGCGGTTTTTTCACCTTATCCAGGCAGTCAATTGTTTGATCGCCTAGTTGCAGAAAAAAGCATAAGTTTAGACTCAGACGAATATTTCTTCGACATACTAAATACCTACGATGTAATGCCGCCAAAAGTATTTGCTAAGCACCTTTCTACCCTTAGTATTAAAATTTACGTCTTACTCTTTGTTCTTATTTTCTATGGTTCAAATTACCTGTTTAGACCACAAAGGTTACTCAAAACAATTTACAATGTTTTTACGGGAGCAGAAGAAAACAAAATTGATCAAATACTTAGAAAGAACCTTATCAAACCGCTATTTAATAGCTTCAACAGGTTTAAATCTACTAGCTAATTCAATCTATCGATTCTTATTTTAAAGCTACTATTCAAATTTAAAACCTGTAGAATATTCCGGATAATAAGCAAATTTATCCAAGCTTAAGCCTTCTAGATACTTTGTCATAATATAGTTTGCCAAGAACTTATTAAATCCAGGAGAATAATGAACCACATCAATAATAGCTGGTTCGCCATAAGCTTCAAATAGGTGGTTTAGGTTTATATAACCACAATCCGAATTCATAATGTTATTATATATAATCTCAAAATTTGCATTTAACCAAAGACCTTCATGTCCTTCTGCATACATTCTACTAAAATCTGAATGCAATTCGTCGGGATAGTTAAGGTTTCCGTTAGGCTGAAGGAACTGTAAAATTGGAACGCCGTACAAATCCGCTATCTCTTGTCGAATCTTGGCATTAGCGATAAACCGTTGACTAACGATATCGTTATATTCGTCGCCAAACTCAATTTCTGCAAAATCTATATTGTTGGTTTTAAAAATATCAACTGGGTTTTGAAGGGGCCTGTTTTGTAACACTTTTACTATGGGCAATTCCGCTATAAACTCTTTAGTAGCCGTGCTATTAATCGTATTTTCATCAAACTTTTGATATATAGACCGAGTAAAATCCGATCCGTCGTATGGTGGACCCACATTTACCCCATCCATAAAAATACATAGGCTAGGTCGGTAACCCGATTTTAACAAATAGATAAACTGATTTGTTTCTTGAGTTGGCACAAAACCTGGAACACCATAATTTAAAACCTGCACCGAGTCTAATGCTTCCTCTAAAAAATACGGCCAAGTTTCATCATTTTTAATGAAAGGTCCAAAAGTAGTGCTTCCTCCAAAACAATAGATTTTTTTCTCTTTATCCATCGCCTTTTCTTCCTTTAAACATCTAATATTAAAACCATCCTCCTGATTTTCTATATTAACATAATCGAGATGAAAAGGAGCAAGTTGATATTCGGTAGCTGGATGGTATGCAAATTCCTTTCCATTATTTCGCAAAAAAGAAATATACTCATCTAACATTCCAACAACGTCAGAACTATCCGCATAATAATCTAGATTGCCATATTGATACGCTTCATAATTAAGAACCTCGTAAATAACAGCTACATCTTGATCCTTAAAACTGAACTTTAAATACAGCCAACTAAAAAGATTAAACAAAAACAATAGTAAAAGTGTATTAAAAAAAACTAGTGCTATTAGTTTATAGACGGCGTAAAACTTTTCAAATTTCATTTGTCAAAATCTTTTAATGAGCTAAACGAATCTTCTGAATTTCTTCATCCAAAAAAAGCGCATATTTCTCATTTCCCATATTGTTAAAATGTCCATTACTAGAGTAATCCTTAGCACTCAAGCTTGTAGGAAAGCTATAAGGAATATTTTGAAATACCAAATCTAGTGCTAGTTTATACTTTCCTTCATTCTTAATAATACTAGCTTTATTCCAAACAAAAGGTACTTCTGGAATAATAGTGTTCAAACATTCAATCTCATTGTCTTTACAAATTTTATTAATTCTGCTTATGTACTCTTTAGTAATTTCCGCTTTTTCCATTAATTCTCTATCTTGAATAGTATAATACGCCGAAAGATTAGGGTGTTTAACAAGACTTAATGCAAAAAGGGTTTTCCAAAGTAAGTGAGTACCTACTCGAGTTTTCGAACAAAAGCTGTTAAAAAAACTATTGGGGGGCAATGCACTTATAGATTTATAAAAGACTATTGCCTGTTCGAAACTAAGAAATTCTCCTGCTGGATAGCTATCTAAAAACCCTAGATTAGTATAATATTCATGCACTTTGTCTTTTTCAACACTACGAGGAAAGCTCATAAAATCATTTCCTAAATAAAAATTAACTATCACTAAATCTGGTTGCAGCATTGGAATATATTTTTCTGCAATTGCAGCGTATTGAGCTGGGTCTGTTCCCGAAATACCTGTATTATATACAAGATAGTCCTTGCCAAGCAGCAAGTCGGAGTAAGAATTGAAAATTGGCCTAGCAGACAGACCCCAAGCAAAGGAATCTCCAATCAATAAGATCTTTAGTTTATCTATACCCTCATACCTTTTAAAAGCAATACTTCTAAATCCTTCTGCGTTTATAGGCTGGCGCAAATACTCTTGAAATATTGTATCCTCCAAATCAAACTTAGGATTACAACAAAAACCTAGATCGTTCATCGTTGAATTCGCTAACATGGCCTTTGAATAAAAAAATAAGCTGTCTAAATCTTCAAATCCAGAGATTCCTTCTAATTCAGAGAATTGGCGCAGCGAATCAAGCATTACTCTATTCAATTTATAAATTCCAGCATTATCTGTACAATACAAATTAGATTGCTTCACCACAGCCTTATCACTAAGATCAAAATTGAAGAGTTTTCCCGGTTTAAAATCGAGAAGCATCAATAAAAATTCTAAAATTAGGAAGCTAAAAACTAAAACTAGAGCGTATTTTACTAGGCGCTTAAACATTATAGATTCTGTTCTTTTCGATAACTAAGTAAAACCAAATTTATTACTAATTTTACTCAAAATCTTACAATTGAGTTTATTCCTTAAAAGAAATATTGCTAATTCATTCCCCACTATAATTACCATTTCTTTTTTGCTAATTGTACTTTGTCCTTTTGCAATTTTGTCAATATTTGCGGTTCCCAATTTAGAAGATTATGCTGAATCTATTATTCCGGAAGTTTGGTGGCATCTTAAATTTCTCTACCTAACTTATGACGGCCGCTTTTTCACCTCCTTTCTTTTTGCTGCAGCTAATCCGCTAAAAATAGAAAGTTATATTCTCTATAGTTGTATTCCAATAGTATTAATTGGCTTAGTTTATTTTTCGTTTTTCCGCTTTTTTATCAGCTTTCTTACGAAAAGCAAAAAATATGCACTTGCCTATAGTTCCTTATTGTTTATATTCTTCTTAGTACGAAATCCCAACATCCCTTATACCTTTTACTATATGATTAGCAGCTATGTATATTTAGTACCTAGCATTTGCTTTCTTTTTCTACTTTCTTACAGCTTTGAAATGCTCAAAGGAAAAGACTCCCCATTATATCCTCTTAGCATAAGTATTCTAATGATATTCTGCATAGCTGGCGGAAACGAATTGTTATTAATCCCTTCTTTGGTTTGGTTCTTTATACTCCTAACTCTAAATAAAAGCTATAACTATAACAAAGGAAAGGAGCTGATGGTGGTATTTATTGCTATAGTATGTGCCTACTTTTTAGTTTTCAGTTCTCCAGGTGTGGCTAATGCTTTAGCAGAAAACAAGGAAGTAAATCCCTTAGCTTATGGCATAAATGCCCTTCTTAAAAGTGCTAGTTTTATGAGCTATAATATTTTTCAATGGTTAAGCGGAAACTTAAGTCTACTTTTTGGATCTATAGCTGTGTTTTTACTTATGCATACAGACAAAGACCTAGTTCATTATAAACTAAACTTCCCCAAAAAAATAGGCATCTTAATATTTATGATACTCAGCTTGTTGCTTTTTATTTTTCCTTATACCTGGGCTGTAGGAACTAAAGCAAAAATTAGCTATACTCAAGTACAGATTATTCCCTACTTGTTCTTTGTTATCTATCTCATGCTGCTAATTTCCATTCTTCCTAAAAAATTTCCCTTCAAGCTTAATACCAAAACCTTGAGTCTTTTTTTTACTTGTTTCATGTATCTCGCTCTATTTCTTGACAAAAACTCTACAGTACGCACCGCCTATATCGATTTATTTAGCCAAGAAGCCTTTCTATACCATAGCGAAGTAATGGAAAACATAGAAAAATCTAAAAATGCTCAAGCAGGTGGTGTAGTAACAATTTGTAACTTGAAGCATCCTGCCCGCAGTCTATTCAGTGGCGTTTATTTTAATGAGCTAAATGAAGATTTTCATTTGCAATATAGACTCTATTATGGACTAAAGGAGATAAAAGTAAGTACATGTCAGTAGCTATAAAATATAACACAGTCCTTATCTTGATAAGTCTAGTAATCTTTGGTTTTACTTTGCTTTTTAAGCTCAAAACGGAAAGCCTTTTTGGTATTTCCAAAGAAATGCAGAATCAACTAAATCAATACGAGCTAAATAAAAGAAAACAAGACATCTCTATTAAATCCATCAAAGCTTCATGTTATGATGCAGATATTGTGCTAGATAAGCTCTTAGTAGATATTACAACAAGTAAAAATCCCTGTGTTATAAACTTTGGCTTAAGTCTTCAAGAACAAAGTAGAGATAGTGCTTTGTTTAAAATCGTTGAAAAAATATATGAGCATGCTTACATATTTGAAAATGAAAGCACTCTTGAGGGGCAAACAACTAAAATCTACCCCAAGGCCAATCCAAAATGTGAAGTAGCCGTAGCACTACATTTTACTAAAATAGACGACAAGCTCTTACTTGAAGAAATAGTGCACTTCGATGACTATTTATCGTGCGAATGTCAATAATAATCTTCCTTTGTTACATCTAAAAGCCTATATACTAACTCCTTTTTCAATTTCTCTTGATCCATTAAGGCCTTATCAAACCATAGCACTTTATGATAAGAAGGGCCTAAAAGTTCATAGGCATAAGGACTATTTTCAGGCATAAAATAATATTCTCTACCGAATTGAGGTATAAAATTGCAAGGCAGTATTAAATCGGTAAAATTTCTTTTTTTAATTAATACATTTTGCGGTAACCAATAGAATTCATACACGGCATTGGTATCGATATCTTCTGGAATTACCAGAGAATCTGGATAAATAGAAGGATAAAAAAATCCGTTCTGTGCATCAAAAATTACTTTTTTCTCTTGTCCATTCTCTTCTAGTATTGCCATATTGAGTGTGTGTGCCACCGTATTAATTCGAAGCACTTTTAACTCTATACTAGGAAGATAGACAGCTGCAAACTTTTTACACAATACAGAAATTCCTTCACATTGAGGAGCATATTTCCCAGATGCGAGATTTTCTTCAAGCAACTTTAGAGATAATGTAGTATCTATTTGCTCGTTTTGCGTTATCATAGGATCACCACAAAGCATATACATTTGTTCTACAAAATCTTGCAAGCAAATTATAGAATTAGAACAATTCTCCTTTAAGTCTATCCTATGCTTCTTAAAAGATTTAATGCTCAAGGCATAAGTACAAGATGAATCTGAAATATTGAGCAAACCTAAAGCAATAGCATGTTCTATCTGCTCCTTGTTCATCCAATAATTCTCTTTAAAATTATTCAGATTGTTTTCTGGATGCACTTGCTGCTTATTATCACTGCATGCGAACAAGAAAATAATAAAGCAAATAGAAAGCAAAAAATAGCAATAATATTTTTTAGAGTAGCGTTTCACCAGGTTCAATAAGCAAAATAATAAGTCAAAGTTAAACATTTTTGACTTCCCTTAATACTATGGCATTTTCGTGGAAACTTGCCATATGAAGAATTATAATTCGTCACTACAATTATTTTAGTTACATAAGAAGGTATTACTATTCGTTTCACTTTTTTAGCTCTTAATATGAGTGCTATACAAGTAAATAAAGACTTTTACCTGGGAAGTTAAACATTCTTCCTCCCATGCCCCATGTTAGCGAAACGTTGATACTACATTTTTTAAAACCATTGACATTCTAATTTCTTCCCCTAACTTTGGAAAAGCTTTCTGTTATGTATCAATGCGAGCACATTCCAAACTCAATTCTTAAAAGGACAATGTTGGCGGAAGTGCTAAAATTAAAATAATGGAATAGAATAAAACATTTTGGTAAAGTTGAAGTAAAGACTTAGTAATAAGACACTGAGTCTATACTTGAACCTTGGGTGGCATGGAGAAATAATTGAGAAAATAATTAAATAAGATATAAAACATGGAAATATCAAAAATTGCCATAATTACAGGTTCAGGTGGTTTGGTTGGGGTAGAATCAGTAAAGTTCTTTTCAAAATATTTCGATAAAATCATAGGCATAGATAATGATTCGAGAGGCTATTTTTTTGGAAAAGGAGGATCTGTTGCAAAAAACATAGATAATTTAATCGAAACCGTGGATAATTATGAACATTACCCTATTGATATCCGAGATAAAGAACGAATTGGAAGACTTTTTGAAAAATATGGAAATAGCATAAAACTAGTTGTTAATGCTGCTGCTCAACCAAGTCATGATTGGTCGGGGAAATTTCCTCTAGAAGATTTTGAAATTAATGCATTAGGCACTGTTATTTTACTTGAAGAAATGAGAAAGCAGTGTCCAAAGTCGGTATTTATTCAATGTTCATCTAGTAAGGTATATGGCGATAGATTAAATAGTTTTGAATATAAGGAAACAAGCAAGCGTTACGAACTTCCGCAACAACACACTTACTATAATGGCTTTAGAGAAGATATGTATATAGATGGTTCTCTTCATTCTCCTTATGGAGCGGGCAAGTTGGCATCTGATATTATGTGTCAAGAATATGCAAAATATTATAATTTGAATGTGGGAATTTTCAGACCAAACTGTATTACAGGTGGACCCCATTCTGGAGTAGAATTACATGGTTTCTTATCTCATTTAGTAAAAACAAATTCGACTTATAATATATTTGGATATAAAGGAAAACAAGTAAGAGATAATATTCATGCTTCCGATTTAGTAAAAGCATTTAATGAGTTTTACTTAAATCCAAGGCAGGGAGAAGTATATAATTTAGGTGGTGGGAGAAAAAATAGTTGTTCCATAATTGAAGCAATAGAACTGGTAGATAAAGTATTAGGAAAGAAAATCAAATTTGAATTAAAAGAGAGTCCACGAATTGGTGATCATATATGGTGGATTACGGATAATAGTAAATTCATTTCGCATTACCCCAATTGGTCAATTACAATAGGACTTGAGGAAATAATTAAAGAAATTCATTCAAATGCTTCTACAAATACAAAACATATCTGTTAAGCTAGTAGAAACGCTCTTAATACTTGTTTTTATTTTCCTTTTCAATGCTAAGGATAACAATACAAGTAGGATGGCCATAAAAAATGTATTGCAAATACATCCACTATTACTGCTTAAATTTAAAGTTGGTGATTTAAGATTTTATGCTTGATGCAATTGCAGTGAATGTTTGTTCTGTTAAAATGACTCTATCCAATGCAGACAGCCAAGCCAA
Organism: Chitinophagales bacterium; assembly: GCA_020635975.1. Taxonomy (GTDB): domain Bacteria; phylum Bacteroidota; class Bacteroidia; order Chitinophagales; family UBA8649; genus JAFMKE01. The sequence continues at coordinate 193,733 of JACJYT010000004.1, read as the reverse complement.
GAATCTATTTAATCTTTGGCAGAAAGAAAATTTAATCAGGAATCAATAAATGGAGCTTTGTATCATCATACCAGCTAAGAACGAAGAGCTTAGCTTAAGGGAAACCATAGAAAATATTCAGAATAAACTGAAAGATGAGCTTCCTTTTAATATACTTGTAGTTAATGACCATTCTGATGATGGCACACTTCTATTACTAGAGAAGCTAGCATCAAGTTTTCCAAACCTTAAGTATGTGTCTAATGAATGGGAGGGGGGAGTAGGAAATGCCATTCGCTATGGCATGTCGATGTGGCATGGTGACATCCTAGCTCTTTGTATGGCAGATGGATCCGATGCTCCCCAAGATATTTTATTATCCTACAAGAAAATCCAAAAAGAAGGATTTGATTGCGTTTTTGGCTCAAGATTTATTAAGGGAGGTCGAGTAAAAAATTACCCCATTATAAAATTGTCTCTAAATAGAATTTTCAATACTTGGGTTAGAATTGTCTCCGGCAATAAGTATAATGACTTTACAAACATCTTTAAGGTCTATAATAGACGTGCTATTGAAGCAATCATGCCCTTAGATTCTACAGATTTCAGTATTGGCTTAGAAATGAGTTTAAAAGCCTACAAAAAAAAACTATCGATTGCTGTTATTCCTATTTCCTGGACCCAACGAAAAGCTGGAACCTCAAAACTAAAATTGAGTAAAAACTTTCAACTCTATATGTCAACATTGCAAAAATCTTTGAAGAAAGTATCTGCTTTGTAAAATTACCCTTAAGCTTAAGCACAGTACCGCACCAACTTTGATATAAAAGATAAATATTCTAGGCATTTATATGCAATGGTCGTGTTTACTTCCCTTTATAAGTAGAATTTTATAGTGCCATTTTAATGCTATTAGAATCAGATGTGAGCATTAGGTCGACTTAGGCTCTGCTATTTGCCTTTACTTGTTGAAGGTATTTTACAACTAAAAGTTAAACGTTTTTTGTTTACTTTTACGTGGTACTATTTTCGGGGCATAGCTTACTCTATGCCAAGAGATGCAACAACATTTTCTACTTATTTAGCGCACAAGAATAATTAAAATGAAAAAGCTAATTTTTTTAGCATTAAGCCTAGGCACTTTAATAGTCTTTTTGGTTTTGTTCTACGGAGCATTAAACTCTTGGCCAAATGTTGAAGATTTAGGGCATACTGTAGGTGCTAAAGATATGGGTGTGTTTAAGGGGGTAATGAATAGGTGCAACACCCATGATGGTCGGTATACGACCAACTTTATGCATGCTACCAATTTTTTAGCCTTATCTAAGCTAAGTTGGTATAAATACTACATTGTATTTACTATTCTGTGTTTGCTAGCCTCTATTTTTGCCTTTACATTTTTACTTATAAAATCTTCTCTCCTTATTCGAATATTTATAAGCAGCTTATTTGTGTCCTTCTTTTTTACCATAGTTCCCACTTTATATCTGTTTCTATATGGACTTTCATTCAATTACTATTATTTGTCGCCTTGTATTTCATTTCCCCTTTTATTACTTGCAACGCATTATTACTTTACTTCAAAGCATAAAATTAGTTCATTTAGCATCCTATTAGTTTGTCAGTTTATCAGCATTGGTTTCGTAGAAACATACTTGCCCCTCTTTTTCTTCTTTACCCTCTTCCTCGTATGGCATTTTTACCAACAAAAAGATACCATAAACCTAGGCTTAAGTATTCCTTTTGCTCTTAGTGTAATTACAAGTTTACTTTTTTTTGTAACTATTCCCGGCGCTCTTAGTAGAAGCAGTAATGTATTAAATTTTAATTTTATAACGAATTCGCTTTACGTCTATTTATTATATTTCAAAGATTACCTTCTAAGCCTTAATACTTTGTTTGCATTTGTTCTAAGTGGATTTATATTCCATTTTTATAAACTAAATATTATAAAAAACATACCTAAACTTTACCTTGCATTCTTCTTTTTAATCGTTCCTTTGTTAATGTCATTGCCCTATTTTTTAGGTTTTCCTGAAACCAAAGTAGTAGAAAAAAGAATTTATGCCCCCATCTTGTTTTTTCAAATGTTCTTAGCCTTCTTTTTTATTTTTCCTTTGATTTGGGAAAAGCTCTTCCATAGTGTTTTCGATAGTTCCCCTAAAAAGCTAGGTCAACTTGTAAATTTTATTATAATTCCTTTGTTAGCGGTCAAGATTTTTATGGTATCCACATCTAACACTAGCTTTGGTTCTTTGCTCAACGACTCCCTATCTGGAAAGGTGTATAGCTATAATCAATTCATGAAGAATCGATATAACATTTTAATAAATGCTTCTAACAGCAATGCCGAATTCAAACTAGTTTGTGTAGAAGAATTAATTGACTTTCCAGAAGCCTTGTTTAATTTTCAAGATTTACAAAACGATAGGCACAATTCTATGTGGAATTACTTTATGGAAGCCTATTTTGAAATAGATGAAATACGCGTTCCGAATAATAAATACCATAAATTTGATCGACTCCCATGAAGCTAAAAATTATATATGGAATTTTGTTTTTGTTTATAGCTGCAGTAATTGGTATACAATGTAAATTCTATAAGGAAAAAAGAAGCATTGATAAGTTGGGCGAATTGATTCAATTAATGGATAATAAAGAAGTATTTTTAACAGAACACTATGAAGAAATTTTAAGCAAGGAAACGGAACAGAATAGAGCCCTTCTATTACAATTTCCACATACAGAACATCTTAACAACCAAGATTTAATTCAATTTATACTAAGAAATATAATGGAAGATTTTTCCGTGCATTATTATAAAACCGAAAAAACGGAAAATTATACTAAGATCGCTATGCTTATTGATGGAAGCAAAAAGGATTATGTACTTAGCTTTAGTTTAGATAAAGCCTCCTTAGTGGATGATATAGACGGATTATTCGAATTTTTAAAGGATATAAAAGAATACCGAGATTTTAGTGTGGGTAAAAACTGTCTTTGAATGCTCCAAAAAGTAGCTTCACACTTGCCGGAATATAATCCAAGAGTTTTTAGATTGCGTGCTAAAGTTTAGAAAAAGTACAATTAAAGCTTATGCAAATAAGCTTTGCCACCAGCTTTTTTTGCTTCGCAAAGTTTCATCCAAATAGGTCTTTGAAAAAGATTTCAAATCCAATTGAATTTCCTGATCCAAAAAATCTGCATCTGGTATTTGAAAATGAACATAATTAATAAAAAAATCACTATTCAAACCCGTATATTTAAACACTTTCGGATAGCTATCAAAGGCTGCATAATGTACAATTTCTGCATCTTTAGGTACCAAAACCAAGTTGAATGCAAGCCTTGGTTCTTTACTTAAATTTGGAGGAGAGAAGTGCAGTAATCTATGATTATATATCACTGCCTGACCTGCCTTTACTTCAAGAAGTTTTCCGTAAGTATCTATTATATATTGATTATAATCGTGAAATGGACTTGGAATTTTTGGTCCTCGAAAGTTCTTTTCCAATAAATGAGATTTAGGAACCACGCCCAACATGCCATTTTCTAAACAAGTATCCACTAATGGACACCAAAGCGCTATAGATTGCGTCTCTTCTTCATTTACATAGGTCCAATCTGCATGTAAGGGCATAATGCTCTTAGAGCCAGGTTCTTTAACCATAAAATTGGCAAAAACCGCTTGGTAATTGGCCAATAGCTCCGCTAGTTTATCTTGACTAGCTTGAAGAATTGCTTCGTGAACTTTTCGCTTATAGCTTGTGTCTTCTAAAAAATGAGTAGAATGAAAATCATTCGTAGGATGAAAGGGATTATTGGTGTAAAACAATTGAAGATCGGCCACCGCTTCTTTTGAAAGAAAATCGATTAGCACATATCCTTCTTTTTCAAAGTGCTTATTTAATTCTTTATCCTTAAAACTATTCGTCATACTTTTTCTTAACACATCTTACCGATTGCCCTACATAAAAGGCATTGCTTGCAATATAGCTATTTGTAGAGCAAACATCAACTCCCCATGCGAGGTCTCTTTCAATAAAACCAAATAACAAGCTATCTCGAGTAGATGACCAATACACAGCCCCAGATAAACCATCAAAGTCTATGTTTGGATCATCCGCCGTGTCAAAGGTAGGTCTATATCCCCCAGGAAGAACATTCAAGCCACTAAAATTATTTCCTACTGCATCTTGAGGCCAAACACTAGTACTTCTCAAAAACTCAGCAGAACGAATATTCCCTCCATAATAATTAATTAAGTTCTTCCAATCATCCATAGAAGCAACTAACCACCCCTTCGGACAAAGACAGTTTTTATCGGAAATGGCATACCAATTATATAATTTACCATATAGCTTTCCATATTCTGGGTCGTTATTGTAGTAACACCAACCTGGAGAACGTAGTTTAAACCAAGCCTTGGTATCTTTTACCTCTTGTATCGGTTCGCCATTAGCTAAGGTATCTGTAGCCAAATTACTAGTCATCCAATACAAATTGCCAATCTCAACCACTTCATAACCATCTACAATAAAAACTTCATTCGGACTAAGATCTATTAAATCTACCTCTAGCTGGGTAGCTTTCTTATCATTATCAAACATTTCATCGCTTAAAACACCGCAACCAGAAACCAAAAACAGCAAAAAATACCACTTTCTCATACAAACTATTGCCCGATTCTTAAAGGGGGAAGCAAAGATACAAATTAGTGTATGCGCTGTTCTAAATTTTAAGCTTTTAACAATTAAATTCTATCTTAGCATCAACAAGGTGTTTTACTGAATTTATGGCTGTTTACTCTCTAATAATAATCTTTTGTGTTTCTTTTCTAATCTTAGTTTCCCTTTACCTACTAAACAGTAAGGAGGGAGTAGAAAATTCTCTTGAACAACATCCAGAAACCGTGGGTAAATTTTATAATGAAACTACAGATAAATTCCTTGAAGTTTATGGTGAGATTATTCAAGCATTTAGAACGAAAGATGTGGATTCTTACTTAAACTATACAGCCAAAAACATGCGATTAGCAAATGGAATGAAGTTGATTGATGCTGGTTGTGGTGTTGCTGGTCCAGCTATGCATTTTGCCGAATTATTTAAAGATATAGCCATAGACGCATGCAGTATTTCTGAAGTTCAAATAGAAAAAGCAAGTCAAAACATTTTAAATAAGAATTTAGGAGCAAAGATTAATACCACATTGTGCGATTATCATTACTTAGATAAGAACTTTAATCTAAATAGCTACGATAGGGTATATTTTTTAGAATCTTATGGTCATTCGCAAGACAAGAAGAAACTCTTAGATGCTGCTTGGGAAGTGTTGAAACCCGGAGGAATGGTTTATATCAAAGATTTGTTTGCCAGGGAGGTAGAAGGAGAGTGGGAGCAACACTATATCGATAAAATTTGTGAAGATATCAACGAAGCCTACAAATATCATATTGGCAGCTTATATGAAACCCTTTCCATTTTGAGAAAAAAAGGCTATCTACTTCATTTTGTTAAAATACCAGAAGTAAATGAAGATGAATTTGAAAACTTAAGTATTTCTAATGACTTTCAAAACCTATTTAATATAGGAAAAATAGAATCTTGGGATAACTATGTTTTTCCTATTGATTTTTTCGAAATCCTAGCAGAAAAACCTCGATTTTCTTCAGAAATTGAAAGACACCTTTATTTTATGAATAAGTCGTGAGTCAATTTTCTAACATAGTAAAAGTTCTTTCAGCAACGCGCATTTCCGATTGGAGATTGAGCTTTGTGCCCTTTATAATAGGCTGCGTCTATTTCTGGGCAAGCCTTTTGCACTTAGATTTTAGCTTCTTTCACTTTCTAATATTTTGTCTTTCCATTTGTACAAGCTTTGGCTTTGCCGCTTTAGGATATTTTATAAATGAATTTTTCGATAAAAAACACGACGCTCAAGCAGGAAAAATTAACAAACTAGCCATCTTAACTTGGCCGAAGCAGTTGTTCTTATTTCTTCTTATTCTTATGCTCTGTTTTGCTCCTTGGTTAATTCTGCCCACAAGTCGCTTTAGTTTTATCCTTATCGCCATAGAGATTCTATGTTTTCTCCTCTATTCTTTGCCTTTTATCCGTTTGAAAAACACCTATTATTTCGCAGGGATTCTAGATGCTTCTTATGCCTATTTAGTGCCGGCAATGCTCTCTTTTCACACCTTTAGTTTACTTCGTTTGGAATATCACCCTATCGCCCAAATTAATTTCTTCTTCGCCTTACTATTCTTTATAGGTTATAGAAACATTTTAATTCATCAAATCAACGATGTATTAGGCGATATTAAAGCAAATAGCAAAAGCCTGGTTCAAAAGCTTGGAGTAGACAGAACTCGTCTACTTCTACAGCTGCTATTATTTGTTGAGTTAAGCTTAGTTTTTAGTTTTTCTCTTTCTTTACTATTTATCTCTTACAAGTATATTTTCATTGTGCTTACTCTACTAGCCTACCTAATATACCATAGAAAGGACTTCTTAAATATAATAAAACCCGAGGCCTTTCTGAGCTTAAAAAAGGAGAGACACCTACTCGATCTTTTTTATCAATTATACTTTCCCTTACTAAGTTTAGGCTATTTACTTAGTATAGACTTTAGGTGGCTAATTCTTTTGCCCTTGCACCTCTTAATTCTAGTGAAAAAAGATTATTTGAAGAACTTTTTTGATACAGCATGGCACCAAAATGTACGACCTCTATTAAGCTTAGTGCTTAACTATATCATTTTTTTGGTTTTCCTAATGCTAGGAATTAATTTAAAAAAAGAAAAGAAATCCGCTTTAGAGTATTTTCAAACTAAAAACAAAGACAAATAATTTTGTGTGGAATTGTTGGCCATATTAGTAAAAACAAAAGCATAGTACTCTCTGAATTAGAGCAAGCAAATGCCTTGCTAAAACACCGAGGACCAGATGCTGCCCATGTGCTCCAAATTAATGAAGAAATTGCCTTTGGGCACACGCGTCTTTCTTTCTTAGACCTAAGTAATTTAGGAGAACAGCCCATGTATAGCACAAGCCAGAAAACTTGTATAAGCTTTAATGGAGAAATTAATAACTATTTAGAGTTAAAAGAGGAGCTTCAAGAAAGCTATTCCTTCCAATCGGCTAGCGATACAGAAGTTATATTAGCCGCCTACGAACAATGGGGTATTGCTATGTTAGACAAACTAGAAGGCATGTTTGCCTTCGCCTTATACGACTTGGTTTTAAACAAGGTATTTTTGGTTCGAGATCGCTTTGGTATTAAACCTCTATACTATTATAAAACTAAAGAAGAAGTAATTTTTGCTTCCGAATTAAAAGCTATTCATGCCTTTTCATCCTTCTATAAGGAATTGAATTATGAAGCTTTTTGCGATTTCTTCGTTTATCGATACATTCCATCGCCAAAAACTATTTGGTTAAATACCTATAAAGTTAAACCTGCGCATTATCTCGAAATAAATGTGGAAAGCTTAGAGTTTACAGAACAAGAGTATTGGAAACTTTATGGGCAGAATGAGGATGTGGACCAGGAAACTTTAAGAACTTATGTAGATAAAACTTTTTCGAACAGCATTGCCCATAATGCTAGAGCAGATGTGCCCGTTGGTGCTTTTTTAAGTGGTGGCTACGATAGCAGTGCTATTTGCGCCTATATGAAAGAACTTGCCTACGCTCCTAAAAGCTTTTCTATTGGTTTTGAAAACTGGGAAAACAGCGAAGATCAATTTGCCAAGCTAGTAGCCAAACATTTAGATATAAGCAACCAAAGCGTAATAGCAAACAAGGACAGCTTAGATCTTATCGAACTTATGCCCCAAGTTTATGACGAACCGATAGCCGATATTTCGATTATTCCCACCTATATGGTAAGTCGTTTAGCAAGAAAAGAAGTAAAAGCCGTAATGGGAGGAGAAGGGGCCGACGAACTCTTTGTGGGTTATACTTGGCAAAAGGATTATTACAATTTGCAACACCCCCAAAAACTTTTGGATAAGATAAAGAACTTGTTTAAGCAGCAAGATATTGTTCTTTATTATGCTCAGGCTATGTCTATGGGTATGTTTGATAAGCAGGAATTAAAAGCGATGCTAAGCGAAAATTTACATCCTCATATTCCAGAAGACCCTTTTTGGTTTTATAAAGAACATGTGCGCGAGGATTTAGAAGGACTTAAAAAAATACAACATCTAGATATTAAATGTTTTATGGCAGAGCTAGTACTTACAAAGGTAGACCGAGCAAGCATGGCCAATAGTTTAGAGGTAAGAGTTCCTTTTCTAGATCATCATCTTTTCGAAAAAATATTCTCTGTAAAGGAAAGCGCTTATTTTGATGTGGAGAGTACAAAAGCACTTTTGTATAAGAACATCAAAAATAAATTACCTAAAGAAATTCTTGCTAGAAAGAAACAAGGCTTTGTAGGTCCCGATTCTTACTATATGGATAAGACTTGGTACCGAAATCAACTAAAAAATAGTAGCTTAGTAGCGCACGGGCTCATCAAAAAATCTTATATCGATGCCCTACTTGAGAAAGACTATGATTGGAGAATTTGGAAGATTCTTGTAATGGATAAATGGTATAAAGAATGGCTAACATAAAGAATATTCTATCTAAATTTTTCCCTAGCAAAAAATACGATTTACGTTATTCTAGTAAAGAATTTACTCAAGAATTACTAGAAGAATACAACTTAAGTAGACCTAAAGGTCCTCAAAATAAATTATGCTTCGCACCTTTTAAAAGCATTTATTTTGGCCACTATGGAAAAGCTCATGTTTGCTGTTATAATAGAGATTATGTAATTGGTACTTATCCAAAACAAAGCATTAAAGAAATTTGGCAAAGTAAAGAGGCAAATAATCTGAGAACTTGGATTAGTAACAATAATTTAGATTACGGCTGTCAATTATGTAAAAATCATATTTTGGCTAAAAACTTTGCAGCAAACAAGGCAAAACAGTACGATGAGCTTAAATTAAATTCTAATGGCTATCCTTCTGTAATCGAGTTTGAATTGAGCAATACATGCAATCTAGAATGTACTATGTGCAGCGGCACCTTTTCTTCCAAAATTAGGCAAAATAGAGAAGGCTTAGCACCTTTACCTCAAGTATATGATTCAGAATTTGTAGAGCAACTCACCGAATTTATTCCTCACTTAGAAGAAGTTAAATTTTACGGAGGAGAACCGTTTTTGATTGAACTATATTTTGAAATATGGGAAAAAATAATTGCCCTTAAACCCTCTATTCGTATTTCTGTTCAAACCAACGCCACAATTCTTAATACTAGAGTTAAAAAAATACTAGAGCAATCCAACTTTCACATTAACATATCCATTGATTCTCTTATACCAGAAAAATATGAAAAGATAAGAGTACATGCAAAGTATAATCAAGTGATAGAAAACATACATTGGTTTAGAAACTATTGTAAAGAAAGAAATACATTTTTCGGAATTTCTGCATGTCTAATGCAAGAAAATTGGGATGAAGCTGCTGATTTTGTAGAATTCTGCAAAGGATTAGACTCTCAACTATACTTTCATTTTTTAACTTGGCCCGAGCAAAAAGCACTGGCTTCTTTACCCAATATGGAAATAGAAAAAATTTACCAAAAGCTATCCGCACAGGTTTTTGAAGATGGCACAATAATTCATCAAAAAAACATTCGCCATTTCAAAGACACCATCAAGCAAATTCAATTTACAGCGAAAGGAGAACAGAGCCAAAAATTATCTTTTAACGATATAGAGAGTATAAAAAAAGCCTTGATAGCACATATTGAAAAATCTATAGAGTATGGTGATAAAGATAAAAAAAGAAAAAAAGACGAACTAATACAAAAATTAGATGCCCTTGTAGACCTATTTGGGGCGCAAAAAGTAGAGGATGGTATTTCGCATTTGAATTTTAACGAACCTTTAGAATTAAATCAATTTATAGAGTTTTTTGAGAACAAAAGTATCCAAGAGTTGATTAATTTATCAACAGATAAAAACACCAAAGAACAATGAACATCTTTGTTTTTGTAGTTTGTGGTAGCAAGGAACATTTAGATACCTTGCACTTTTCTTTAGGCAAGCTTAAAAGATATAGTCAAAATAAAATTGTTGTTCTAACCGACAAGACTAGAAATGAAAGCGAAATAAATCATGATGATGTTATTCATGTAGATACACCTAAAGAGCTTGACCACCATCAAGCAAGTATTTATCTAAAAACAGCTATTCATAAGTTTCTTCCCCTAGGCCAAACTTATTGCTACCTCGACACAGATGTAGTAGCCCTTAATGCCGAAGTAGATGCCATTTTTGATGAATACCAAGAACCCATTACTTTTGCCCCAGATCATTGCAAAACACTCGATTTTAGCCCTTACGCTGTTAATTGTGGTTGTAAAGAAAGGAGCGATAAAAACATAGAAATTTTTGAAAGGGCCAGTTTGAAACATGATAGAAATCGAAAAATAGAAGATGCCAAGATTATCGAGAAACAAAAAAAACTACAACATTACTTTGATGTCTTAAAGAATGATTGGCCAAGAAAAATAGTGACGGCCCTCCGTTACTTTTTAGCTCCAAAAATCTTTAATTTAAACGAGGATTTCTATTTCGACAAAACGCAAAGAGTTTGGAAAGATTCTAAAACCAATGAAAACATACTCTATGAAGTAGACATCAAAAAAATTGAGGAAGAGAGTGGTTTTAAATATAACAAGTGGACGCAAAAATGGCTAGATAAAGATCGCAAGGATATTTGGGACTTGCATTGTTCACATCTAAATGAGTATATTCAAAACAGTTTTAACATTAAAGTAGCCTCTCCAAACTGGCAACATTGGAATGGCGGGGTCTTCTTGTTTGACGATAAAAGTACGGACTTTCTTAATGCTTGGCATGAAAAAACCTTGCACGCATTTGCTCTTAAAGAATGGAAAACCAGAGACCAAGGAACCCTAATAGCAAGCGCTTGGCAATTTGGCTTGCAAAACCACAAAACACTAAGTAAAAAGTGGAACTTTATAGCAGACTTTAATAAGAAAGGTTTAAATTTTAATGACGAAGGATATTTTAGCGATGATGCATGGAAAACAAAATATAAAGCAAGTTTTGTGCATATTTATCATCACTGGGGCGATGAGAATTGGAGCCTATGGAAGTGGGTAAAAAATAAGGCAAGCAATTAAGTATATGATAAAATTAAAAAAGCTAGACATTCTTTATTTAGGATTGGGCTTCGTTTTACTTTTTATTACGATTTCGACCATTTACAAAAGCGCTATACTCTTCTCTGAATTAGGAATTTGCTTTCATACTAGAACACTAGTTTTGCTAGCACTACTTTCCGTTTTTTTTGTATTTAAACACAAAAGAATTGCAAGTCTATTTTTTATTAGCTTCTTTCTCGAATTCTCTCTTTCCTTTATATCCCCCTATCGAAGCTACCCCGAAAAGAATGGCTCTAACAAATATACCTCTCCCCTGTTTACAAGAGCCCCCACACCTTTTAATCCAGGTTCGAGCCTTGCAGACGAAAAAATAGAATTTCACTATGTACACCATTTTAATGACCTTGGCTATCAAGACCAAAACCCTAGAAGCAAAATTTTTAAAGCTTTTCTTTTAGGCGACTCTTTTGTTCAAGGTGTAGGAACAGATAGTTTGCATACTATAGACAAACAATTAGAAAAGAAAATAGGCTGCGATAACTGCATCATGAGCTTAGGTTTAAGTGGAAGTGACCTCGTTACCCATTTCGCACAGTTTCAAAAAGTAGTGGAGAATGGTTATCATGCAGAATATGCCTTGCTTAATTTAAATTATACCGACCTTTTCGAAATATCCATACGAACAAAGGAAATAAAAGAAATAGAACAAAGAGAAACTTCCCTTGCTATACAATTCTTATATGGATATAGCTATCTAATTCGGCACCTTTGTCACGATGTATTTCGTTTAAACTATAATTTTCTTAACCCGAAAGAACAAGAGCTTCTCTATTCTGAGATTCACGTTTTAATATTGAACTATATCTACAAGTACAAAGAATATTGCGATCATAATAATATAAACTTAATAGTGGTTTTTCAACCTTGTTTAGAAGAATGTACAAGCAAAATTTATCAACTAGACCAGGAAATTTCACTTATAATGGCAGATACTTCTGTCTGGGCAATAAACATGAATAACTACTTCAATAATGCATGTTTGAACTACTATTGGCCTATAGATGGTCACTTTACCACAGAAGGCTACACATTTTATAGTGAAAAACTCTATGAAGAAATTATTAAATTAGATAATGACTTTAAGCACTAGAAGCTCGTAGTATGCAGAAAAAAGACGAACTTTAAGCCAATCTGACCAGAAGCTCTCTTCGTTAAGGTAAAGAGTGTTTCTTGTTTAATACAAACTTGATCTTATGGATAAAGACTTAAAAATTAAGTGGAAAGAGTATCTAATCAAATTTATACTAGTTTGCATATTTCTAGAAATTCTACTTCGCATTTTTGGAGTAAATAAAACCAGCGAAGAGAAACAACTAAACACCTATTCTTATAAGTTTCAAAGCTTTAAAAACACTTGGTTTCATACCTGGCCACCAAACACCACTATAAAGCATGGTCTAGATGAATTTAAGTATACCAACAGCTATAATGAATTAGGTCATAGAGAGACTTCTTACCAAAACTTTCAAGAGGATACATCGAGTGTTAAAATTATTTGCTTAGGCGACTCTTTTACAGAAGGAGATGGAGCCCCTTATGATAGCTCTTGGGTTAGGTTTTTTGAAAACAGCTTGAGCACAAGTTTAGACACAAATGTGCTTGCTTATAATGCAGGAGTTTGCGGCAGCGATGCTCTTTTTGATTTCCAAATGTTAAAGGAAAATTTGCTTTCTTCAAATCCAAAAATCGTTATCGAATGTTTAAATAATTCCGATATTACGGATATCTATTATCGAGGAGGACCAGAAAGATTTCTCCCAGATGGTACAACTGGAGCTCCTAATGCAAAAAAATGGGAGGTGCTCTATAAATACTCTTATGTTTTCAGAGCTCTTCTTACAACTTTTACACCCTATGACAACAACCTTATAAATAATTTAACCATTGATGCTGAAGAAGAACAAGCCCTCAAAGTTTTAGCCAAACAAGTGAACGAAACTTACGCGTTCTGCAAAAAAAATAAAATCCAATACTACTTAGTTATGACTCCTGTTCCTAGCGACATAGAAAATAAGAATTTTTATATTTTCGAATCTTTGCCCGATTATCTCGATGCCCAAATTCCCTTAATTAATCTTTATCCTAAGCTTTACGACAAATACGATAGTATCGACATTGAGGATTACTCTTGGGAAAGAAATGGGCATTTTAATGGAAAAGGATACCAAGTATTAAGCAATGCTCTTTTTGATGAATTTTATAATTTAAAACCCTCCAAAGAGCTATTTCTAGAAGCCGATTTCCAGAATTAAACCATGAAGAATTCTCTAGTTATAATAATACTTTTGTGCCTTGCTTTAAGCATATTAAACTTTGCATTGCTAGGTGAGCTTTTCTATCCCTTAAGTATCCTTATATTAGTTTGCTTGTTTTTAGCTTTTTTCCTACATAAGAAAAAAGCTTTTGCAATTTTGGTATTATTAGTTCTCTTAACTGAATTGGGACTGCGAATTTTCTCTCCATATAAAAGCTATTTAGAGCGAAATGGTTCTCTTAGCTATATTGCTATGTACTTCCCCCATCCCAGTCCAAGTCCGGAAATTCCCGGAACTATAAAATATGACGAGAATCCTGAATTTCGCTTTGCTCATAGCTTTAATAGCCTCGGATATAGGGATGCTCAAACATCTACAAAAAATTTCAAAGCCTTTATTCTAGGAGATTCTTTTGTACAAGGCATCGGCACGGATAGTTCAAACACCATAGACCATCTAATTGAACAAAAAATTGCTTGCAAAAACTGTATACTAAACATGGGCTTAGCAGGTAGCGAGTTAACCAGGCACTATACGCTTTTAGAAAACATTTATTCTGAAGGACTTCATGCCGATTATGTGCTACTTAATCTTAACTCTACCGACATAAACGACATTATATTCTCAGCGGAAAGAATTCCAGAATTGGATTTTAAAAGCCCGTCTTATGTTTTCCAATATGCTTATGGTATGAGTTATCTTTTTAGGCATTTTACCCACGACATACTAGAGTATAATTGGAACTTGCTTAGTCAAAAAGAAATAGAGGAACTCAATATCAAAATTATTAAGCTAATCTTTAGTTATATTTACAAATACGACACTTTATGTAAAGCGAACCATTCAAAATTAATCATCGTATTCCAAGCTTTGCGTCATGAATGTATAAATAAAAATTATACCTATTCTAGTTTAATAAGCAAGCTGGAAGCTGAAGTTGACCACCCGCTATTAGTTAATCTTACCACGCTGTTTGAAGAGCATTGCGATCTATACTATTGGCCCTTAGATCAACATTTTAATCCAGCTGGATATGAACTTTATAGTACTGAATTATTGCATAAAATATTGCTAAAAGAACCCAGTTTTAAGCCATGAAAAAAGTAATGATGCTTCTTATTGGAATTCTAATTATTGTACTAAGCTTAGAGATAGGGTTGCGTTTCACAAAAAAGCTTAAAACCTACTCAGAGTTAAACTTTGGTATTTATCAATCCCCTTATGATGCATCTAAGTACAAAGAATTACATGTTTGGTCGATAAACGATAGTATTTACTCTAGCCAAACAGAATTTACTTATAGCTATTTAACTAACAAATATGGTCTGATTAAAAGAGAAGAAGAATATGATTCTTCTACTAATGAGGGTGTAGTTTTTCTTGGAGATTCTTTTGTTTTCGGTGTTGGCGCTAGTCAAGATAGCAGCTTGCCTGTTCTCTTAGAAAACAAATTGGGATATCCCGTAATAAATGCAGGAATCCCCGGTAGCGATCCCTACTTCGAAAAAGTTCTTTTAGATAGTGTTTTTGAGCCTTTAGGTTATAACAAGTACCTGTTTATGTTAAATTTTTCAGACATTTACGACTATGTGATTAGAGGGGGACAAGAGCGTTTTGCTGAGGAAGGGAAGATACATTTTAGAAAAGCCCCTTTCCTTGAAAAATATTATGAAAAAAGCTTTATTGTAAGAGCAATATGTCATGGAATCTTAAAATTAGATTATTCTCTGCTCCATAAAAAAGAGCTTGAAGAGCTGAAGTGGGAAGCGGTAGCGGCCTATACCGAACTCTTTACTAAGCTGGCAAAAAAACATACTATATTAATAGTCCTTCAGCCCTATGCTCGGCAATATTCAAATAATAAAACTGTACTACAAGAAGTTCTTAACTATTCTTATTTGGATTCTTTAGAAGTCCACCTAAAGAAAAATCAAGTTCCGTGCTTTAACCTCAATAAAGAAATACAAAAAAATATTCATGCCAACAACTACCTGAAATATTCTTGGGCTCTAGATGGGCATTACAATGCAAGGGGCTATACTTTAATAAGTGAAATATTGGCAAATGAGTTAACTTTGAACTATTCAGAATTATTCAATTTGAAAGAAGATTAAAACTATGTCTACCATCAAAATAGCACTTGGACAAATACTAGTAGAAGGCGGCGAACCAGAAAGAAATTTCGAAAGAGCTCACAAAATGATTAAAGAAGCAAAAAAAGAGGCTTGTCAGATTATTGTTCTGCCCGAAACCATTGATTTTGCTTGGACACATCCTTCATCTCTTAAAGAAGCCAAAGAAATACCTGGCGACTATAGCAATCTTTTTTGCTCTTGGGCTAAAGAAAGCGATATATATGTATGCGTTGGTCTTACAGAAAAACGTGGCGAAAAGAATTATAACACCTCCATTCTGATTAATCCTGATGGCGAAATTATACTTAAATACTCAAAAATAAATCTTCTTACTGTTGAGTTTCCCTTTTATGAAATAGGAACAAGCTTAGGAGTTGTAGACACTCCTTTAGGAAGGATTGGCTTAAACATTTGTGCTGATAACTATAAGGAATCTACCCATATAGCGAAAACGCTTGCTAGTATGGGTGCAGATTTAATATTAAGCCCATCTTCTTGGACTGTTGACCACTATATTAAAGAAGACGAGGATCCGTACAGAGACAAGTGGTTATCTCCATTGCATCATGTTTGTCACTATTTTAACACCTATATGGTAAGTGTTACTAGTGTGGGTTATATTGTAGGTGGACCTTACGAAGGTAAAAAAATGGTTGGTTGCTCTTTGGTGGTTGGTCCAAATGGCTTAATAAAACAAGGTTTATTCAATGAATTCGCCGGCGAGCTTACTACACTGGATATTGCATTAAAGGAAAACAAATTAAAGGGTGTTCAAATCGGACAAAATCTTCGGGAAAAAGCTTATAATTTCGAATGGTAAGTTTTATCCTCTTTTGGCCAAATCGAGCACTTAGATAGGGATAAAAACAAACTTTAAGCAATTAAAAAATTCAAACTTTTATATGCTAAAATTAAATTCTAAAAATATAATTTTCAGCTTAGTTCTTCTCTTGTTTCTCTATTTTGCCCTTGCAAGTTTCGATTTCTTTAATCTTGGTAGTATTGCAAATTCAAGCTTGATTGCACTTCTTTTTGCCCTGCTTTACCTAGCTCGCAAAAATTCAGTGCTGTTTTCCTTGTTTTTAGCAATTCTAATTATTGAGCTAGCTCTAAGATTCTTTTCTCCTTATATAAGCTATTCTGAAAGAATTGGTAAATCAAAATTCACAGCGCCCTTCTTTAATCATAAAGTAGAACCACATAAAAATGGGGAACAATTTAGTGATGAACAAACGGAATTTAATTTTCTGCATGTATTTAACGAACTCGGATATAAAGACGAGAACATGCAAAATCAGAAAAAATTTAAAGCCTTTTTATTGGGAGATTCCTTTGTACAAGGCGTTGGGGTAAAGCCTTCTGGCACAATAGATAAACAACTCGAAAACCTACTGGCCTGCAACAACTGTATCTTAAACATGGGCTTAAGTGGCAGCAATCTTATAAACCATTATAGCTTACTACAAGAAATAACCAAACAGGGTTATAGGGCCGAGAATATAATTCTAAATCTTAATTCCACAGATATTATTGATTTAATCTATCAATGTAAAACAAAAAGAGAAACAGAAAATTTCGGAAGGTCTTTGGTTTTTCAATATTTCTATGGACTTAGTTTTATTTTCAGACATTTCTCTCACGAGGTCTTAAATTTAGGTAAGGATTTACTCTATACTCAGGAGCGAGAGGAGTTAAAAGCACTAATCGAGAATGAAATTTATAAAAGCATTGTTCAATATCATGCTTTCTGTGAAGAACAAAATATAAATTTTTATTTGGTTTTTCAAGCCTTATTGCACGAGTGTAATAACAAGTCCTTTGAACTTGAAAGCATCAGAGAACAACTAAAACAAAATAATCCCGAAATCAAGCTAATAGACCTTAGTTCTTTGTTCAATGACAATTGCAATGCTTATTATTGGCCGATAGATTGTCACTTTAATGAAAAAGGATATACAGCTTACTCCAAAGCACTATTTGATCAAATTTTAGCAATAGATAGTAGTTTTGCAAAGCCCTTTTAGAACTTAATGCCTTAATCTTTTTTAGAGCTAATTGCAGCCTTTAATTTACCATTAACATAGTGTTTTACCTCTACATCTCCTTCTTCTAATACGAGATTAAAGGCCTTATCAATTTCAAAATTATATCTATGATTCGAATAAAAAACAAGATCTGCATATTCTTTCACAATTTTGATATCCTCGTTTATAAATACAATTTCCTGCTGATTTGTTGCCTTAGTTTCCTCACCCTGAGGAAACAAATCCATCTGCCAAGCATCTTGTATAACTTTAGCTCCAATATACACTTCAGAGTGTTCTATGCGCTTAACAGGATGCGGTATATACATGCTTGAAGATTCTAGCAAACCTTGATTTAATCTTGTTGAAAACACATTGGTTGTACCTAAATTATTAGAAAGGTAGGCTTTCGCCGCAAAAACTCCATGTCCTTCGGTTAAGTGCTCTAAAAAAGGAAGCTTTGCTACTCCGTAGCAAGCAGCAAGAGCATAAAGCTTTTGCACTAAAGTTGCAGAATCGGCGTATTCGGCTAATTTGAGAATGGATTCAAAAGAAGTTTCGCATTTTTTATAATCAACATATTGATAATCTATGGTGGTAATCCATTTTAATTCTTGGCCGGGCAACAATTTGTAATAATTATCAAAATTCTCTAAAGTATCTGCATCTTCTGTAATATTCGTAGTTTTTAAATTGTCTAAATTATCTAGAAGTTCTTGATAAGAAAAAAACCGAGATAAGGAGTCGCTGCAATTAAAGAACTTTGCCTTAACTAGAGATGCTTTATCTAATAATATTTCTGGTTTAGCTCTCAATTGATCTAAACTTACCAAACTACTGCCTTGTTTGGGAACAAAGGTAGAGGTACTTGGACTAGGGTCTATTAGCTCCCACTTCTTACTAGCTTTATTATAAAAAGCAGCTAATGCCACTTTTTCTGATAGATACATAATTGCCGAGAAATCTATGCCTAATACCGTGGCAATACTATTGCTTAAGCGCCCGAATTCTTTTACATAATCTTCTTCCAATTTTCTAGGAAGATAGAAGGAACTGGAAAACTCACTACGAAAATCTTTCTTATATCTATAAGTACAATTACCTGGAATTCCGTGTCCAAACATTCTTTGTTCTGCTCCTCCGTTCTTAATAAAATCTGCAGCGGCAAAAGCTAAATCATAAGCAGAAGAATTAGAATCGAGTGCATAGGACTCTACTATAAATAAGAGAAGGGAGTCCTTATTCCAAAAAGACTTTCCATATTCTGGATCTATAAATCTAAAACTTGCCCCATTTTCGCCTGCGGTAATGGTTCTAACTATCGTGTCGCCAAATACTTCTGTATTTAACTTGGGTATTTCTAATAAGATACTTGTGTCTTGCGCCTGCGCAAAGGCAAGCATAAAAAAGAAAAGCAGTTTTAAAATCTTTTTCATCTGAAATCCATTATTTTAGCGATAAATTTAAACAAAATAAATGAGTGTTGTAGTAAACGGAATTGCCAGCAACTTAAGTATGCAAGTTTGTACACGCTGTGTGCAAGATTCGACGGTTCCGGGAATTAGTTTTGATAGCAAAGGAGAATGCAACTTTTGCGCTTTACACGATAAAATGTGCGAGCTCTTTCCAAACGACGAAAGAGGCGAAGCCTACCTACAAAAGACCTTCGAAAAAATAAAAAAGGAAGGGAAAAATAAAAAATACGACTGTATCGTAGGGATTAGTGGAGGCAGAGATAGCACCTATTTAATTTGGAAAATAGTAAAAGATTGGGGGCTTAGACCGCTTGCTGTGCATTTTAATGATGGTTTCGATAATCCAGTTGGTGGCGAAAACATGATTAAAGCCGTTAAAAAATTAGGGGTTGAGCTGAGAACCATAAGCTCAGATTGGCGTGAAGCTAAAGATCTAAAAATATCTTTCCTTAAAGCATCCACTCCAGATTTGAATCTTGGAACCGATATTGGCATTGCATCCTCTCTCTATGGAATGGCACACAAAGAAAATATTAAGTATATACTCATTGGACAATCTTTTAGAACAGAAGGCGTGAAACCCCTTTCTTGGTCTTACTTCGATGGCGATTATTTAAGATCTGTTCAAGAGGAGTTCGGTTCTGTAAAATTAAAAGCTTGGACAGCCGACAATCCTAATTTTAATCTAGGAATTAAAGAGTTGCTCTACTATACCGCTTTCAAAGGAATTAAAACCTTCACACCATTTTACTACCACAACTATGTGCGTAAAGATGCCGAAGAAATTATTACCAAAGAGTTAGATTGGGAATATACTGGTGCGCATTATTTCGACGACCTCTATCACAGCTTGATAAAGTATGTACACCGCGTAAAATTTAATATTGACCTAAACATGAATAGCGACTCGGCACTAGTTAGATCTGGTCAATTAGATAGACAAGTTGCCTTAGATCGAGCGCATGGAATCTATAAAATTGAAAGTGAAAGAATTATTGATCTCTGCGTTAAGCGCTTAGGAATAACTCACGAAGAATTTCAAGGTTATTTAAAGCTGGCACCAAAAACATTTAGAAATTACAAGACGAGTTATTCTTATATACGTTTGGCTAAATGGCCAATTTATTTAATGTCGAGGCTAAATTTAGTACCTAAAGTGGCTTACGATAAATACTTTAATTGCGGTAAATAATGTATATATTAGGAATAAATGGGGGTGTTAGAGCGGGATATCAAGATGTATCTACGGTATTGCTTAAAGATGGTGCTGTAATTTATGCTATAGCCGAAGAACGTTTGAATAGAAAGAAACATGCAGCCGGACAATTACCCTATTTAGGCATTAAAGCAGCTCTTAATTTTGCTAAGATCAAAATAGAAGATATAAGCTATCTCGCCACCCACGGAAGCACTTGGGGAGAAGCCTATGAAATGGTTTTGGAAGAATATATGCTGTATAACTTTGGTTTTTGTCCGAAAATAGCAAGAATTCATCATCACCTTGCCCATGCGGCTTCAGCCTATTACGGTGCGGGATTTGACGATGCCATGATTCTAACTATGGATGCCTCTGGCGATGGAATTGCCGTACAAAAGGCGATTGGACGCCAAGGCAAGATTGAGATAAAAGAGCAAATTTCAAGAGATAATAGTTTAGGGATTTTTTATTCTATAATGACCCAATACTGTGGCTTTACTAGAGATACCGACGAGTACAAATTAATGGGACTAGCTCCTTATGGCAAGGCAAAAAACATTTCTTTAGAGGAGCTTCTTTCTGTTACGAATGAATCTTACACCTTAAATGCTTCCTTTTTAAAAGAGTTAATTCCTGGAGCGCCACAAGGATCTAGGCAACAAGCCGCTTATAGTAAAAAACTAATCGAATTATTAGGCCCTCCGAGATTGCCAGGAATGGAAATGAAGCCACATTACATGGATGTTGCTGCTAGCGCTCAAGAAAAATTGCAAGAGGCTATTATTACTTTGGTAAGCCGTTTTCATAAAGAAACTGGACTCCGAAAACTTTGTCTTGCTGGAGGAGTAGCTTTAAACTGCGAAGCCAATCGATTCTTAATGAACTTAGATTTCATAGACGAAATATTTGTTCAACCAGCTAGTGGAGACGATGGTATTAGCTTAGGCGCAGCATGGTATTTATCGAATGAAATGGGTAAAAAACCAGTTCCATCAAGTAATTATTACCTTGGAGACCAGTATAGCAATGAAGAAATTGAGCAAAACTTAAGCTTAATGAATGTAGATTATACTTTTGTTTCCGATCCAGCGGAATATGCCGCAAAATTGGTGGCAGAAAACAAAGTAGTTGCTTGGTTTCAGGGAAGAGATGAATTTGGTCCGCGTGCTTTAGGTGCTCGTTCTATTTTGGCAAATCCCAAACAAGCAAATATGAAAGAAGAGCTTAATCTAAAAATCAAATTTAGAGAAGGATTTCGACCATTTTGTCCGAGTGTGCTAGAAGAAGATTTAGCTATACATTTTGCTGGTAAAAGTACGAAGTCTCCGTATATGACCATCAACTATGATGTAATTAAACCAGAAGAAGCACCGAGTATTTGCCATGTAAACAATACAGCACGAATACAAAGCGTAAACGAAGTAGACAACCAACTTTATTACACCTACTTAAAGGCCTTAAAAAAACAATTGGGAATAGCTTTGAGTATCAATACCAGTTTTAATCGAAATCAAGAACCTCTTATACATAGCCCAATAGAAGCGGTATCTGCCTATTATGGCTCGGGTATGGATGCCCTGGTAATAGGCAATTTTGTTTTACAAAAGTCTAATAAGCGTTAATAACCTCTACAACGCGTTGGCATTGTTCCAAAGTCATTTCTGGAAAAAGCGGCAAAGAAACACAACGACTAAACAAATCTTCTGTTATTGGCAAACTCGCTGTTGAGAGAACTAGATCTTTATAAGCTGCTTGTTGGTGAACAGCTTCTTTGTAATGTAAAGAATAGCCTATGCCTTCCTCCTCAAGATAGGCCATTAATTTCTCTCTTGAATCTGCTTTTACAACAAATAAGTGATAAACAGACACGGCAGAATCGTGACTTTCTTGCCATTCAATTTTAGGGTTGTTAATGTTATTCTTATAAAAGCTTGCTATTTCTTGTCTTCTTTTGTTCCACGAATCGAGGTGGGGTAATTTTACATTTAAAACTGCTGCTTGAAAGCTAGTCATTCTGTAATTAAAGCCTAAAAACTCATGTTCTCCTTTAAAGTTCTTTCCGCAATTTCTAATCGCAGCTAGGAATTCTGTATAGTTTGGATTATTGTAAACTACAGCGCCAGCATCGCCCATAGAACCTAAATTTTTGCTAGGATAAAAACTAAAGCAAGCCATGCTGCCAAAAGATCCTACTTTTTGCTTATTAAAACTAGAGCCGTGCGCTTGTGCGGCATCCTCAATTAATTCAATCTTATATTTTTCAGCTAATTCTAGAAGCGCATCCATTCTGCATGGGTTACCGTATAAGTGAACTGCTATAATGGCCTTGGTTTTATTGCTTATCTTCTTTTCTATGTCTGCTGGATCTATGGTCCAAGTTCTAGCATCAATATCGCAAAAAACTGGAGTAGCGCCCAACTGACAAATGGCTAAAGCTGTAGCACTAAAGGTGGCCGAAGGTAAAATAACTTCATCTCCTTCTTTTATATTTAAGGCACGAAGAGCAACATAAATGGCTGCGGTACCATTAGAAACCGCCAAGGCATATGCACTTTCGCAATAGCTAGCAAAAGACTTTTCAAATTGTACAAGGTCCTTTCCTAGTACATAATCGCTCTGCTCTATCACTTTTTCGATGGCAGATAAAACTTCTGCTTTGAGCGCTGTGCTTTGCTCTTGAAGAGAAAAAAACGGAACTTTAGTTTTTAGCTGCATGCAACTTAGCTTTATATTTTCTAGTAATGTGTATCAGTTTCCATAAGTCACCCGCCGCTTGTTTAACCGTTTTCAAGGAACCCCCTTTGGCCTCATCTTCTAATCTATCTAAATACTCCGATTCAATTTCAATACAAGGGATTCTTTGTGCAAATAATTTAGCACAAATTTCGGATTCAATTAAGGAGCTAGTTAATTGAAAATCAATTTCTTCCAATTGCTTTTTCTTATACACTTTAATCCAATTAACATCATTCATTTTTAAACCAAGCAAAAAATAATTAACTGCTCTATTAAAATGATTTAAGAACATTCGGTAAGGATTATAATAGGTTCTTCTTCTATAAAAAGATACAAATTGCCTTTCCCCAAAACTAGGACAGAGTAAAAGTTCCTTAAAATTAAACTGACAATCGCCTGGAACAGCACAAACATTTTCGTTTTGGGCCAACTCATATCCCTTTCTTAGGGCTTTGCCTATACCCAAATTGTTTTCTTGCCTATAGTATTTAAAATGTTCTTTGTTTTGGATGGTATTTTGAATAATTTGATGGCTATTATCTGTGCTTCCATCGTTAATAATTATGATCTCAAAATTATTGGGAGCTAGCTGCGAGAGTACTTCCTCTACACCTAAAATGGCTCTTTCAACATTCCCTTGCTCATTATATAAGAATATAATGATGGACCAACTTGTTCCCATTCAATTTGAATTTCTTTTCCCTTCAAATTTATAGATTTTTGTATCATTTCTAGCATAAACATAACAATCAATGCATCTTGTCCGTCGCTATTGCTTGCTTGCTTCTTAACTATGGCATGATAGAAACTAGAAACTACTTTTTGCAAGGGTTCTGTAGTATCGTATTTAGGAATATAGACCTCTCCCATTCTGTAATCTTGCAAGGCGGCGTCTCTTTCTTTACTTTCTTGAAAAACGACGCCCTTGTCGTAAACTTTAATTTTATCGGTAGGTTCTATATCATTATACAAAATAGCCCTTTTAGATCCACCTATTAGCATTTTTCTAATCTTCACTGGAGAAGACCAGGAACAATTTATATGGGCAAAGCGCTGCTTATACTTCAAATACACATAGGCTATATTTTCTAGGCCATTACCCAAGCCATCTATGCCTACCGCCTGAACACTTAGAGGCAACTCTTCTAACAAGTAATTAAAAATAGATAAATCATGACAGGCTAAATCAAAAACTACATTAACATCATTTTGAAAAATGCCCAAATTAATGCGTACAGAATCTATATACAAAAGCTCTCCGAAAGCTTCCTTTTTAATTTGTTTCTTAATACTTTCTATGGTGCCATTGTAGAGAAAGGTGTAATCTACCATTAAACAAAGTCCCTTTTCTTTTGCTAAGTCAACCAAAGTAGAGGCCTCCTTAAAAGAACTAGTGAAAGGCTTTTCTACGAGAACATGCTTTCCTGCTAATAATGCTTTTTGTGCTATTTCGAAATGTGTGTTAGGTGGACTAGCAATTACAACACAGTTTACACTATCGTCTGCTAATGCAAGCTCCAACTCATTGGAAATTTCCACTTCAGGATTAGAAAACTTAAATTCATGTAAGAGGCTTTGCTTCTTATCTACTAGAATTTTCAATTTAAAATTCGACGATTCACGAATATTACGAGTTAGTTTTGGTCCCCAATAACCATAACCAACTAAAGCCACATTTAAGCAGGTATTTGCTTCCATATATTTCTTAAAATGCTAAATTTACAACTTAATATCAAAAGACCTTCTTATGCTAAATGAAAAACCCATATTTTTCCTAAAAGAGACCGACATCTATGAAGGAAATATGCCTGAGTTTTTCGAAACACAAAACTTAGCTTGGGTTAAAACATTAGAAGACAATTGGCATGTTATAAGAGAGGAGTTTGCCGAGTATATAGATGGCAAAAAAGAGCTAGAGCAATCTAGTTTAAACCCCCCATATTTGTCGGATAAAACCGCTTGGCAAAATGTTTATTTTTGGAATTTTCTTTGGCAGAAACACAAAAATTGTAAGCGCTACCCCAAAACCTATCAGCTACTCAAATCCATTCCGAATTTAAGCTTTGCTGAAGTAACTTGTCTTAAAGGCCATTCAAAAATTTTAGCTCACATCGGAGAAACCAATGTTACTATGAGAGGCCATCTAGGCTTAAAGATTCCAGAACCCCTACCAAAGATGGGAATTCAAGTTGGAAAAGAAGCTAGAGGTTGGGAGGAAGGAAAAGTAATTCTCTTTTCTGATGCGCAACGCCATCACGTTTGGAACGACAGCGACGAATCAAGATTTGTTTTAGTTTTTGATGTTATTCAAGAGCCCTTCGTAAATCGCAAGTATTGGATGTGCGCACAAGCCTTAAGTGCACTCACTATCAAATTATTAGATGAACACTTCAACTTTTTTATTAGGCTTCCGAACGCCTTAACAAAAGGTTTTCACTTCGTCTTTAGTGCTATTTGGTTCTTATATTTACCTATTCAAAATAGACTATCTTTTTTACCCTAAAAAGATGTTCCTATGAAAAAACTCTCTTTATTCCTTATTATCTTCTTCATAGTCCTTTTTATAGGGGAACTTGTTCTCCAAAGAAAGTATACGCCCGGATATCAAACACATTATTCTGATTTTAAAATTGTAGATTCTCTTATAGTTTATGAGGATTACGAAACAGATATTTTCGGAAATTATATTCTAGGATCTTTGATTAGGGATTCCGTAAAGAGCATTTATGACTACAATAATTGTTCTATAGCAAATAAACAAATAGAAAATAAAATTGCTAATGCAGATGGAATTAAGAAAATTTTAGAAGATTTTTGCAAGCTAAAAAATATTCTGATTCCCAATAATGAATTTGAATTTTTTTCAAGCTCCCTTTTAAAACAAAGTAAACTAGACAAATCAGATAGTGCTTGTTTAGCTTATTTAAATTACCCCTTTAATCAAGAAGGTTTTAGAAGTATTGAATTTGATAATTATAAGAGTAATAAGATAAAAGTCCTACTGATAGGAGATTCTTTCGTTTGGGGGATGACAGCCAAGCCATACTATAATAGTTTTGCAGATATTCTTTTAGCTAGGAATTACCAAGTTTTTAATGCTGGTATAGCATCTGTGGACCCCATACAATACTGGGGAATATGTAAAAATTATTTCGATAAGATTGATCCAGACCTAGTAATCGTCAATTTTTTTGAAGGAAATGACCTAATTACAAAGGAAAGAATTTATGGTGAAAATTTGCCACATGAACATCTTACAAACGCTGGATTTTTCGAATCAAACCCTAACGGAAAGTACTTAGATGCCTATGAGGCCTATAATTATTATAAATACAAATTAAAGATTCCTACTGAGAGTTACATTGACAAAGCACTAAGTAAGACAGCAATAGGGTCCATTGTATGGACAAAATTGTTTTCAAACAAGCAAATAGTTTTTTCAGAGACTTTGAGCATTGAGGAAAGTATTAAATATACAAACAGCTTTTGTGATAGTATTTACCACTTTTTAGAAGAGAAGTCTTGCCCATTGATATTTTCTATTATACCAAATGTAAATGCTTGCCATAACGAGACACAAAACCGTTTAAGTTGCGATAGTAGTTTAATTGATTTAATTTTTAACAATTTAAAGTATTATACTCCTCTTGATTTAACCCCGCAAGACTATAACATACCAAAGGATTATCACTTTAATAATTCGGGTAGTTTAAAATACGCTAACTTTATAGATTCTTTAATTCAACAAAAATTAAGTCTTGAGTAAAAAATCGCTTCGTATATGCTTAGTAAACCCTCCGGTTTTGGCAGTTTTGGAGCCGTGGTATGATAAACCCGACTTTCCAAGAACCGCATTAGCATGCCTAGCGGCTTACATTCAAGACATACCTGGAGTAGAACTTCTAATAGTTGACGGAAAGTTTGAGCAGCTCAATTTTGAACAATGCATCCAAAAAATAGAAGCTTTTAAAGCAGATCTTGTTGGATTTACGGCCTTTACTAATGAAATAAAACCAGCAGCCTACTTAGCGCACAAATTAAAAGAAAAAAACAAGCAGATACTAACTTTAATAGGTGGTGTGCATGTTACCGCAATTCCGAAACAAAGCCTAATAGAGTTTCCTAGTTTCGATATGGCTGTTGTTGGCGAAGGGGAAAGTCCTTTAAAAGAACTTTGTGAATCCCTTTTAGAAATTAGGTCTAAGCCATTAAAAGAAATCAAAGGACTTTGCTTGCGACAGGAAAATGAAATTATTTTAAATGGGCATGCGGATAGAATTCTAGATTTAGATGAATTACCTATGCCCGCTTGGGAACTTTTTAAACCAGCTAAAACTTATTTCATTCAAAGCCTTAGGGGTTGCCCTTTTAATTGTCAGTTTTGCATGAATCCTAACGGGCAAGTAGCTAGAAAGCGTTCTGTTGAAAATGTGATTAAAGAATTACATTATATTATAGATACTTTCCACCCTAAGCATATCTCATTTGGCGATGAATTATTTAGTGTGGACATGAATAGAACCCACGATCTTCTTGACGCCATGATAGAACACAAGATAGGCGACAAAGTAAGTTGGGATGTGCAAACCCATGTAAAATTTGTAGATCAAGAGATGTTCTATAAGTTTAAAAAAGCCAAGGTAGAACGAGTGGAAATAGGCGTTGAAACGGGAGATGTGGAAATTATGAAAAAAATGGGTAAAGGAATTTCCCTTTCCAAAATAATGGATGCCTACAATTTTGCAAAGAATGCCAAAGTTCCTATTGGCACCTTCTTTATTATTGGTCAACCTAATGAAACGGTGCAAAGCATTAACAAAACCATTGACTTAGCCGTAGAGCTAAACCCCGATTTACCTATGTTTGGCTTAATGACGCCCTATCCGGGTACGGAGGTGGCCAGAATTGCTGCTAAAGGAGAGGGGGGCTATAGATTAAAAACTACAGATTGGGATAATTATAGTAAACAACTTGGCGGCGCTCTAGAATTCGCAGACCTTAGTAAGCGACAAATAGAATGGTTGCAGATTAAAGCCTATACCAGTGTATTCTTAAAAAATAGGCGGTGGTTCGACTTTTTGAAACTAGTTTGGAATTATAGAACAGGAGCATTTGAATTATTGAAAAAATTCTTGCTAGGAAGAAAAGAATTGCAGGCAAAATCTAACAAACCAAAAGATTACGACCTTCTTTTTAAAAAGAGTTTTCAAGTGGACAAGTTTGATTTTATTAATTCACGAGAAACTTGGTTAGAAAAGCAAAAAGAAGAAATACAACGCACAAGGAAAGAAATGCCAAATTTGTTTAAATTAGGAGAATAAATGAAAAGGGTACTATTTATTAACTTAAGTAATAAAGAACAAATAACGAGGCGTTATATGTGCTCTTATGTTTCTCCTGAGTCCTTGTTTCCCCCGCTAGAACTTATCTCCTTAGCGGCTATTGCTCGAGAATCTTTTCAATCGGAAATCAAATTAATAGATGCGATAGCAGAAAATTTAAGCCGAGAAGAGGTCATCAAGCTTGCTAAAGATTTTAAGCCAAATCTAATAGTTTCTATCCTAGGCTTAGAATGTATAGAAGAAGATTGCCTAGAGGTAGAGAAAATTAAAGAAGCCCTACCCAATAGCAAATATTTAGTATTTGGTCATTACGCCACCCAATTTCCTAAAGAAGTAATTGCGAAAAGCAAGGCAGATTTTCTTATATTGGGAGAACCCGATTTTATCTTTCTGGATTTATTAGGCGCATTAAATGGGACTAGAGAATTAGAAACCGTGAGTGGCGTAGTCCTTTTCAATTCTAATGGTGAAATAGTGCAACAAGGGGAAGATAAAAGAATTCCAAATCCTAATGAATTGCCCCAACCAGCCTACGATATTTTACCCGTAGATAAATATTATGAGCCTGTATTGCCTCGGCCTTATAGCCTAATTCAAACTGCTCGGGGCTGTCCTTATCCTTGCTCTTTTTGTGTAAAGTCGTACGGAAGTAAGCTAACCATACAAAGTCCGGAGCGAGTTGTAGACGAAATTCAAAACCTTGTTAGTAATTACGGCATTAAGTCTTTGCGAATCATCGACGACACCTTTACAGTAAATAAACGTCGAGTAATAGAGATTTGCAAGGAGCTCGTAAACAGAAATTTCAACATAGAATGGTGCTGTTTAAGTAGAACAGATAATTTGAATGCAGAAATGCTGCATTGGATGAAAAAGG
This sequence comes from Chitinophagales bacterium, assembly GCA_020635975.1. GTDB lineage: Bacteria > Bacteroidota > Bacteroidia > Chitinophagales > UBA8649 > JAFMKE01. The sequence goes on along the minus strand of JACJYT010000004.1, from coordinate 164,459 downwards.
CAGGTTGTACCAGAATTTATTTCGGACTAGAATCTGGCAGTCAACGTATTCTAGATCTATATCAAAAGAACATTAATGTAGAAGAAGCTATAGAAACGCTCTTATTGTGTCGTAAACACGGCATTGAAACCACAGGCTTCTTCATGTCGGGATTTCCTGAAGAAACCGAAGACGATTTTAATAAAACCATCGATTTCGCCATACGTGCAAAACTAACTTTTGCTTCGGTTAATCCACTTACGCCTTATCCTGGCACTAGCTTATTTGATCGACTAAAACAAGATGTAAACTTTAATCTTTTTCCTTATACCAACGAGTTTAAGGATCCTCAAATAGTGCTTAACTTTACCAAACGAAAAAAGAAATTCTATAGAGCCTTCTACATGCGGCCCTACTATGTTTTTAGCAATGTGCCCTCCATTCTTCGAAATTTTAGTGAAATAAGTGGTCACGCTATCGGCTTAGTTAAATACGTGTTCTTTAACGGAGAATTTGTGATTTCTGGTTTAAAAGGAGCACAGGATAAATAAGTTTACCAAGGCTTGGTAAAGTCTTCTTCTTTATTTTCTACAAGCAGCCATGCAGAGGAATTTGAACCAAGATTTTTTGAGCCAAAGCATCGCTTAAGTAAGGCTAGTGGACTCAGAATTAGAGCAAAAAATACACTAAGAATGATTTTAGAATTGACAAAGCCCAAAGCCTTACCAAAACTCATCCAAAGCTTTGAGAAAGCCTTTGCCAAAGATTCAAAAGTATAGAGTATCGCTCCGAAAGCTAGAACTCCAAAAAGGAGATAATTATTTTCGAGATCAAATTTAGACTTTAAAAAATGCGCTAAAAGCACCAAGGCTAAAATTACTATACCAATATTTTTATAATGATCTTGCTTCATTAACTATATCATTGGATAAACAAAAGGAGCAACGGCACTACTTTCGGCAAATAGCAACAACAAGCCCAGTATAAGTAAGGCCAAAATTATTGGGAGTAACCACCATTTTTTCCTTTCCATCAAAAATTTAAAAATATCCTTTAAAAACTCCATATTAATCTAGTTTTACTTCAACATGCTTTGCTAGCAAAGCTAAATTATTTTCGCGTGACAAAATAAAATTTCCCAATATAAGATAATCCATCTCTGTAGACAAGAAAGAGGCTATTGCATCCTTTGGACTACAAACAATGGGCTCTCCACGTAAATTAAAGCTAGTATTTACTAAAACTCCATAGCCACTTAGTTCTTTAAACTTAGTTAAAAGAGCAAACATCTTGGCATCGCTATCTTTACTTACTGTTTGAATTCGAGCCGAAAAATCCACATGAGTAATCGCAGGTAGTTCGGATCGAACGGTATTAATAATTTCAATTAAATCGCTTTTTGTTTCGCCCGTTTCCTTTCTAAATTTTTCCAATATTTTGAAAACAAACAACATGTATGGTGAGCTGAACTTCCTTCCAAATAATCGAACAAACTCTTCTTCCAACATGATTGGAGCAAATGGCCTAAAGCTTTCTCTTTGCTTGACTTTTAAATTTAATTTCGATTGGGTTTCTGACAATAGGGGATTGGCTAAAATACTTCTTCCACCTAGGGCTCTTGGACCAAACTCCATTCTACCCTGAAACCAAGCAATGGTTTTACCTTCTAATAGTTCTTTTGCAGCAAAATCTATACTTTGTTCTTCACTTAAAAGATCATAGCTTAATTCAAATTTCTCTATTGCTCTTAAAATTTCTAAATCGGAAAATGCAGGACCCAATCTTGAGGCTTTCATTATATCTGATTTACCAATAAGTTGTTTTCTTTCTTTCTTATAGTGCATGTAATAGGCAGCTAATGCAGCGCCTAGAGCGTTCCCTGCATCTCCTGAAGCCGGTTGCACATAAATTTCGTCAAAAAGTCCCTTTTCATGCAAAACCCCATTGGCAACACAATTTAATGCTACTCCACCTGATAAACACAATTGCTTGCTGCCGGTTAAGGCTTTCGCATGCTTGGCCATTTTTATAACAATTTCCTCCAAAACCAATTGTAAAGCCTTGGCAAGACAATAATGCTCCCTTTCTATACGCGCTTCTTCGCTTCTTTTCTTGATGTTAAAAAGTGCCTCAAAGTGCTTTACTTTAATCATTTCTGTAGAACTGGTGAAATTGAAATACTTTGAATTTAGCTGGATGGAACCATCTTCAAATATTTGCAAAACTTCCAACTTAATTTTCTCTACATAACTCAGCATCAGTTGGTCGTCATCAGAAGCATAGGGTGCAAGTCCCATCACCTTATATTCTCCGCTATTTACTTTAAATCCTAAGAAATAAGTGAAAGAAGAATACCATAAACCCACAGAATTTGGAAAATGTAGCTCTTCTAGGGTTTCTATGCTGTTTCCTTTTCCTTTGGCTATAGAAGCTGTAGCCCATTCTCCTACTCCATCAATGCTAAGAATTGCCGCTTCATCAAAAGAACTTGCAAAGAAACTGCTTGCTGCGTGCGATAAATGGTGCTTCGAAAATAGCAAGTCCGTTTTCTTCCAATCTACCTCTCCTAGCTCTTTTAGTTGCGTTTTTAGTTGGTCTTTGATAAAAAGCTTCTGTTTTAACCATTCTGGCATGGCTCGAACAAATAGCCACCAACCCTTTGGTGCATGATCTAAAAAGTTTTGTAAAATCCTTTCAAATTTAAGGAAGGGCTTGTCGTAAAAAACAATAGCATCTAAATCTGAAATATTTAAGGCAGCTTCCTTTAAACAATATTCTATAGCCTGTTTGGGAAAACCCTCATCGTGTTTAATTCTAGAAAATCTCTCTTCCTGTGCCGCGGCAACTATCTCTTCATCTTCAATTAAAGCTGCAGCGCTGTCGTGGTAATATGCGGAAATGCCAAGGATTTTCATAAAGTTCAAAGTTAAAACTAAATTGTGTAAATTTTCTTCTCAAAGCCTGGTTTGCTTTTTATATCGGATTCATAGTATATTTACCAAAAGAAGATTGAAGTAAGTGCCTTTCCATGAAGAATAAAAAAGCGATAATATTTGGAGCTGCCGGTTTCATTGGAAACCACTTAGTAGCGCGCTTAAAGGCGGAAGGCTATTGGGTTCGTGGAGTGGATTTAGTATCGCCAAAATACCAGCTTAGCGAAGCAGATGAGTTTTTACTTGGTGATTTACGAGATGCTTCTTTCGTTGCTAGCTGTATCACAGAAGGTATTGATGAGTTGTACCAACTTGCTGCCGACATGGGCGGAGCTGGCTATGTTTTTACGGGCGAGAACGACGCTAATATTATGCATAATTCTGCCTTGATCAATTTACATAGTTTAGAGCTCGCACTTAAATGGAAAGTTAAAAAGATTTTCTTTGCTTCCTCTGCTTGTATTTACCCAAAACACAACCAAGAAGATGCATTAGCCCCAATTTGTGCAGAAGATTCGGCCTACCCCGCCATGCCCGATAGCGAATATGGTTGGGAAAAACTTTTTAGCGAAAGACTCTATGAAGCCTATAGAAAAAATTACGGCCTCGTTTGTAAAATTGCAAGATTTCATAACATCTATGGGCCTCAATCGGTATATGAAGGGGGAAAAGAAAAAGCACCAGCAGCAATTTGTAGAAAGGTTGCTCTTGCTAAGGAAGGTGAGCAAATTGAAGTTTGGGGCACAGGACAACAAACTCGTTCCTTTCTCTTTATAGAAGATTGTTTGGATGCAATAAGGCTCTTTATGGATAAAGATGGTTTCTACGGACCCATTAATATCGGTTCTACGGAAATGATAAGCATCAATGATCTAACAAAAATGGTGATAGCGCTAAGTGGCAAATCACTCGGCATTAAAAACATTGCTGGTCCGGTAGGTGTAAATGGCCGGTCTTCAGATAATGCACTTATTGAAAGGGAATTGAAATGGAGCACGCAATACCAACTAGCAAAGGGAATGCAAGTTCTTTACCATTGGATTGAAGATCAGCTAAACAAGCAAAAATGAGCTATACTTTTTGCACGATAAGTAGCTTTTCTCATCTCTATAAAAGCTTTGCTCTTGCGGATAGCTTAGCACCTTGGGGCGGACATTTAAACATCCTATTAGTAGATGGTAAAACAGATGTAGGTCAAGTTCCTAAGAATGTTAGCTTTTTTACCCTAGATCAACTAGATGGGGAGCTAACAAAAAAAATTATCGAAAAGTATAAGAAGGAGAGCGATAAACTACGTTGGAGTTTAAAATCTGTTTTTCTCTTGTTCTTGCTTGAAAAAAATGAGCAGGCTATCTATGTAGATAATGATATTCACTTCTTTGGAGACTTTCGTTTTCTTTTTGAAGAACTAGCCAAGCATCCAATCCTTTTAACCGCCCATAACTATCCTCGGGATCCCGAAAAAAACCAGAATTGGTTAGAGGCAAATTTTCGTGTTGGTCTTTATAACGCTGGTTTTGTTGCTTGTAATCAAAAGGCAAAACCCAGTTTAATTTGGTGGGCTAAAGCTTGCTTATATCGCTGCGAAAAAAATTATTGGAGAGGACTTTTTGATGACCAGAAATACTTGGATCTTTTTCCTGTGATCGAGCCACAAACTAAAGTTCTTACTCATTTAGGTTGCAATGTGGCAGAATGGAACAGCGAGCTTTGTTATAAAACGGAGATTGAGGGTAAATTTTTCATTAATCAAAAATATCCTCTAATCTTTTATCATTTCAATTTTTATAGCCTAAAGATTTTAGGCCGAAACCATCCTCTCTTTAGTAGCTATTTTGAAGCTTTAAAAGAACATAAAAAGGATTTGCAAATAAACAATCTAATTCCAAAAGAAAACAAGCTAGACTATTTAAAACTTCGTATTTGGAAAATCTTAAATTGGTGGAATGGATAAGTTGAAAATCTTCAAAAACAAGTATTTAAGGCTTTTCCTTTTAATCGGGCTAATCCTAGTGTTATATGCCAATACTATTGATCACTCGTATACTTGGGATGATCAATTAGTAATTACGGAAAACCAAGCAACAACAAAAGGCCTATCTGGTTTAAAAGAAATTTGGACTAGTGCTGCATACATTGCGCAAAGACCAATATATCGACCTATACCGCAAAGCATACATGCAATTTTATGGGAGTTAGCACCAAATGAGCCAAAACTTCCTCATCTTGTTAATATATTCTTTTACATTCTTTGCTGTGTTCTACTATTAAGGGTACTCCATCTATACTTTGAGGAAAGCCCCTCGAGCATAAAATATCTTGTAGTATTGCTTTTTGCTTTACACCCTATTCATACGGAAGTGGTTGCAAATAGCAAAAGTTTAGACGAAATATTAGCTGTATTGTTCTCGCTACTAGCTTTTAATTTTGCATTTAAAAAATCGAAATCCTCCATTTTGACAATGAGTTTCTTTCTTATTCTGGCTTGTTTGTCTAAAATTTCGGCAATTACCATTAGCCCATTTCTATTATTTATCTATCTAGAAGAACAAATTCTCGCCCTTCTTAAACAACTAAAAAACAAAATCTTAAAGCTCGATATTGTTGCTATATCTAGTGTAGTACTTTTGCTAATTGCGGCCTTATTATACTACTTTTATTCTTACAAGATACTTGCCATTTATCTAATCTATCTTGCTGTAGTGCTATCCTTCCTGTGCAAAAATAAAAATGTAAGAAGCTTGCTTTTTTTGCTTTTCATTCCTGCCCTATCCTATTTTGCGAGGTGGGAGTTTGCCCTACTAGCTTTCAGCATTCATTACTTTTTAAGCATAAAAAATAAAGATCATTTTCCTAAAATACTTGGCTTAGAAATAGCTTACTTCCTCATCGTAAGCACGGCATTAGATTATAATTCCTGGTTTATTTCTCTAGTAATTTGTGCCTATTTTACCTTCTTATTCTTCTATCAAAAAAACCCACAATTAAAAAAATACTATGCTCTAATAGGGGCCTTAGTTCTTGTACTATTAATTATTGGTGTCATTTCAGAAAAGACTTTTAAGTATAAAGTCTTTTATTTCTTATTTGCTTTTAGCCTATTTGTTTTGTATGCAGATTTAAATACCCTGAAAAGATTAATCCTATTAAGCCTTTTCGTGCCGGTTTTAGAGTTAAGTTCATTTAGTTGGCAATATAAAGCGGCAAGCAAGTTGGGAGAAAATGAAATCGTAGAAAAGGAATCCGTTATCATCAGCGAAAACCCGATTAATCCGTATCACAATATACTAGTCGCCGCTGAAAACCAAAGTCAAAAATATGCCACTATTGCAAGGATTCAACTAGAATATTTAAAACAAGTTATTCTACCACTTAGTCTGGTTCATCAATACGGAACCTGGCAAATCAAACTTGCTACTTGGAAAGATTGGGATGTTTATCTATCTATACTCATTCATCTACTTCTGCTTTGGTTAGCCATCTATTTTTACCGGCAAAAATTCTATATTGCCATGTGGGGAATTTTATGGTACTTTCTAACTATGTCTATCTATACTAATGTAGTTCGCTTATTACCCGACACCTTAGCAGAACGTTTCTTGTTTATGCCCTCTATTGGCTTTAGCATTGCCTTTGTTTCTGGACTCTATTTTTTCCTTCAAAAAATTCTTAAAGAGGAGCATAGAAGCAAGTTAATTCTCGCCTTCTTATTACTCCCTCTTTTTAGCTATTATGCATACAAAACCATAGATAGAAATAAAGATTGGCAAAATAATTACACCTTAGCAGCCAATACGCTTCCCTTTGCAGAAAACAATGCTGCCATAAATGCCCAATATGCTATGGAGCTCAATAATTTAATTAAATACGATCTAATTCAAAACCAAGATTCTGCAGAAGCTTTAGTGGTAAAACACTTTAAGAAAGCCATTGCCATTTACCCAGAATTTTATGGACCAAATTCTGATTTGGCCTCTTACTATATTCTTAAAGCCCAACCCGATAGTGCCTTTCCTTATTTAAAAGAAGCAGCTAGAATGATGCCCGAAGATTGGATACACCACTATTATCTTGGGCTAATTTATTATGAAAGAAAAAAGTACGCCGACGCTATACCAGAATTTACTGCCTTGCAAAAAAATGCAACAATGCAAAGTCGCCCCTTAGATTTTCCAGAACTTTTAGAATCTTATGAATTTGCAGGAAGATGCTTACACAACCTAGGAAGAGACCCAGAAGCTTATCAAGTTTTAGAAGAGGGAATAGCCATATTTCAAGCACGAAGCACCTATATCTTACTTGCCAATATCTACCGAACAACGGGTAAAGGAAGCGAAGCCATTAAGGTTTATAAACGTCTATTAAGTTTTACTCCCGAAGACCAAGAACTTAAAAACACTATAGAATTTTTAGAACAGGGCTTAATCTATTAATTCAAACGATTGTATAAGCGCATCCATTTATCGGGCAACTCGTCGCGCATGGCGTTCTCATAATCTTTATAGCTACAAGGAAGAAATTTATTGTTCTCTGCATCGGCACTTGGAACCTCCATCCACCACTTATTACTATAGGTACTCTTCCAAAATATAATTTCAAAATCACTACTTTCGAGCTTTACAAAAAATTTCAAAAAATCTTCATTCTCTTCAGAAGGATAATCCTCCACTCTTCTGTTTGCAAAGCCTTCTATAAAATACCAAATCATTTGACTAGCTTGCTTAGCTCCTTGTTTGTTTTGATCAAAATAAGGATTGAACTCATACAAGCCAAAAGAACTCATCTTATTACTAAAACCTGCAAAACGACACAACTGACAAGCCTCTTCTCCTGTTAATCCATTAGGCGAAGTAAGCGCATTAGCTGGTGCATCTGCACTTTTTATGGCCGACATATCGAAACTTAAAATATCGCCATTTCTAATGATTGGCTCCATTTCAAAAATATCTTTCTTCATTTCTCCCAAGCGAACCACATCATAAGAAAGAGATTCTAGTACATCTATATGAGCCGGGTTGTTATAAAACAATTGATGCCCTAAATGAGCTGCACTAAATAAAAAATTAGGTTGGTGCATCAAGATGTGTCGCAAGAAAGAACTTGCATTCACTTCCTTGCTTTCTGCCAAGTCTATTCTCTCGTCTATTAATACAATATCTACTTCGTGAATTCTATTTTCGTAAGCTTTATATTGCCCATAGCTTAAATCGTGTCCGCCACCGATAATAATCGGAGTAATTCTTCTATCCAGTAAATCTGCCACTACCGCTTGTAAGGCCGCTTGCGTATCTTGCACGCTATGCCCTTCACGTATATTACCTAAATCTACGATTCTCGGACATTCGAAATGTAGGTATAAATTGTAAAGCTCCTTTCTTATGTGGTTTAGTCCTTTACCGCAGCCATGATTTAAAGTGCTACTTCTATCTTCGCCAACACCAAGAATAGCAAGCTCCCAATCTTGTTCTTCTAATGCATTATCTAGGTTAAAAACTACTTTAGAACCCAATTGTTGTTGGTTCCATTCTTGATGCTTATCGCTGAATTCTTCCAAACGAAGCGCTTCTAAAAAATCGAAAATCATGCTTCTATTTTAAATCTAAAGGTATTGCCTTCGTTTTTGAAATAGGGAGTTCTAGCTTTTAAGTTTTCTAAATTTCTAGTGGATTGTCAACTAAACAAGACAATCCAATCCGTATAGAGATTTTGGCAAAGAAAAAAAATGAAAAAAACTTACCTTTGCCTTCCAAATCAAACTAGTTAAAATGAAGGACTTATTAAGCAAATTTGAAAACAAGCAGCCAGAAATTGTATTTGAGTGGAAAGATTCTGAAACAGAGGCTGAGGGTTGGGTTGTAATTAATTCCTTGCGTGGCGGAGCTGCTGGTGGTGGTACTCGAATGAGAATTGGCTTGGATAAGCACGAGGTTACTTCTTTAGCCAAAACTATGGAAGTTAAGTTTTCGGTTTCTGGACCGGCAATTGGCGGTGCTAAATCTGGCATCAATTTCGACCCTAACGATCCTAGAAAAGAAGGGGTACTTAGAAGATGGTACCACGCGGTTTCCCCTTTACTTAAAACCTACTATGGTACCGGGGGTGATTTAAATGTAGATGAAATCCACGAAGTAATTCCGATTACGGAAGATTGTGGGGTTTGGCATCCTCAAGAAGGCGTATTTAATGGACACTTTCAACCCACCGAACCGCAAAAAATTCATAGAATCGGACAATTGCGTAGAGGGGTTTTACAAGTTATTGAAGATAAGGCCTATACGCCTAGTGTAGAGAAAAAATATGTAGTAGCCGATATGATTACTGGCTGGGGTGTTGCAGAATCTATCAAGCATTACTATTCAATTTATGGTGGCGATTTGAAAGGAAAAAGAGTTCTAGTTCAGGGTTGGGGAAATGTAGGTTCTGCAGGAGCATATTACTTGGCGCAAAGTGGAGCCATCATCGTTGGAATTATAGACCGAGATGGCGGTTTGCTTAAGCCCGAAGGTTTCCGTTTCGAAGAAGTAAAAGAACTTTTCCTAAGCAAGCAAGGAAACAAATTAGTTCACCCAGACATGCTTAGTTTTGAAGAAATCAATGCGAAAATTTGGGATATCCAAGCAGAAGTTTTCATCCCTTGTGCTGCTTCTAGATTAATACAAAAAGAACAAGTAGATAGGATGATAGCTGCAGGAATGGAGGTTATTGCATGTGGCGCAAATGTGCCTTTTGCCGATAAAGAAATTTTCTTTGGTCCTATAGCCGCCTATACCGACGAACGAATCAGTGTAATTCCCGACTTTATTGCAAATTGTGGCATGGCAAGAGTATTCGCCTTTTTAATGTCGAACGATTTACCTCCTATTATGTCGGATGCATCTATTTTTGAAGATAGTTCGGCTATTATAAAAGATACTTTAATAGAAGCTCATAGCAAAAACTCTATGAAGAAAGACATTTCTAAAACTGCCTTTGAAATTGCAATGAACAAATTAATTTAGCTTAATAATTAAGCTAGTAATCCTTGCTTTTATCTAAATAAGCTTACATTTGCGGCATAATTTATTATCATGATTATTGCACTAATAGTATGTTTCGTTGTTGGATACATTCTTATCACCCTTGAACATCCTTTAAAAATTAATAAAGCAGCCTTTGCCCTACTTACAGGGATGCTGTGTTGGTCTTTGGCGGCGATCTTGCCGATGCCTGAAAGCATTACACATGTTCCAGCTTTTCAAGCATTCACTGCTAGTTTAGAAGCCCAAGGTGTTTTGCAATACCTAGACCCAACAGAAGTTTTTCATAAATTTTTAGGCAAAGAATTAAGTCACCATTTTGCCTCTATAGCCGAAATTTTGTTTTTTCTACTTGGAGCAATGACCATAGTAGAATTAATAGACACGCATCAAGGTTTTAAAATTATCACCAACCGTGTTAAAACTAAAAATGCGGTTAGCTTGCTTTGGATTATGGGATTACTCACCTTTTTCCTTTCTGCTGCACTCGACAACTTAACTACCACCATAGTTATGGTTTCGCTATTAAAAAGATTAGTGCACAACGAAAAGCAAAGAATTCTCTTTGTGGGAATGATTATTATTGCAGCGAATGCTGGTGGTGCTTGGTCGCCAATGGGAGACGTAACCACTACTATGCTTTGGATTGGTGGACAAATTTCAGCAATGAACATCATTGCTACCCTGTTTTTACCAAGTTTAGTTTGTATGGCTGTACCTTATGCTATAGCCTCTTTCTTTATGAAAGGTACTGTTGAAAGAGCAGACTACGATTATACAGAAGCAGAACACCAAGAAGAAGTTAGAGGAAGTAAGGTCTTATTCTTTGCGGGTATTGGCGCCTTGTTGTTTGTTCCTATCTTTAAGTTGGTAACCCATCTACCTCCTTACATGGGTATGATGATAGGTTTAGGTTTTGTTTGGATAGTTTCTGAATTGATACATGTGGATCAAACAGAAGAAGAGAAAAAGAACTACACGGCAGTTCACGCTTTAAGCAAAATCGATACTTCGAGTATTTTATTTTTCTTGGGAATCTTAATTGCCATTTCTTCTTTAGAAAGCTTACACATCTTAAATAATCTAGCACTTTGGTTAGATAATACCATTGGAAACAAAGACATTATTGCTTCGGTTATTGGCGTTCTATCTGCTGTTGTAGATAACGTTCCTTTAGTTGCGGCTTCTATGGGGATGTATCCTTTGGCCACTGAATTAAGCAATACGGATGCTTATCAATTTGCTTTAGCCAATCCTAACTTAGTGCATGATGGAGCTTTTATGTTTAATAATGTGGAGTATTTCTTACACGATGCTAAGATTTGGGAGTTTATTGCCTTTACAGCAGGTACTGGTGGAAGTATGCTAATTATTGGCTCTGCCGCAGGTGTTGCTGCTATGGGTATGGAAAAAATTGATTTCTTCTGGTACTTCAAGAAAATAGCTCCTTTAGCATTAGCGGGCTATGTTGCTGGTATATTAATGTACTTATTCGTTTACTCTTTCTTTGCAGTGCATTAATCCAGTCCCTAATCTGATATTATTTCTGAGCCGGTTTCTGCATGAGACCGGCTTTTTATTTTGCCATAGTTCTCTTTTAATTGTTTTGCTTCTTCATCATCAAATTCCATATCTTCTAGCTTACTTAGATTCGGACTTCCTGCATTTACCCAACAGGTATACCAAATATCACCAACATGTTTAATGCTTAATTGCATTTGCGCTTCTACCATGCCCTCTAACTTTTTGTGATAGGCTTCGGAGTAAGCAAAGGAATATGCCCGCACTAAGCTCGTTCCTCTTGCTTCATAGCTAAATTTCTGATCGGGAGGAAAAAGCGCATCTAATTCTTTTTCATATAGCAAGACCGCCTCTAATTGCCTATGGGCATGAAGCACATTACCCCAAATAAAAGAATTTCTATCTTCTATATAGCTCGCGCTACCTACAAAATAATCGTAATCATCATTAAACAATTCGGGTAATCTGCTTTCCCAAAAACCATGGATGCCATATTGATCTGTTAGTTGTCCGTTATAATTTTCGGTGGTGTGTAGAGGCACATGACTGTCGCCAATATAGTGACCTATATCTGCAGAATACTTCAATATTTTAGCCTTGTTTCCTTCTTCAAAAGCCCTGGTAAGGCTGTTCATCATCCATTCTATGGTCCAAGGAACCGTGCCATAAGCATTTAAGGTGTCTTCTGAGTAGCGTTCTTTAGCATCATACCAAGTTTTAGGAAAATCATCGCAGGGATAGATACAAAAATGATCGAGGTCTATAAAATGACGAGGGGCCTCTCCTTCTATAGCATAACGACGCTTATCGGGGTCAACAGCATGTTCGGTGAGGTATTCAATATTCTCTTTATAGAAAACGATCATTTCTATTGGCAAGGTAAAAACTGCAATGCGATTAATACGTTGATGAGCCCAAAAGCCCCAAGCCTTTGCGCTTTGCACCAAGAAGCAGGAAAAAAATAAAAGAAGCGAAATTCGAAGCATGGGGCAAAGAGAAGAAATAATTGAGAGCTTATTTGGATAGATGAGTAGATGACTGCTTTGAGTTAGTGTATGAAAAAGCATCTTAAAAAGAGGAGAGAAAAAGGCTTGTATATTGTTGGTTTTGTGTGACTTAGACAAGGTTCGGAACCCTTAAAGGGTTCGGAACCGTAAATTTTACATACTCTCAGCTACTATAACCTAACATTCAAAAAATCTATTCCTTTTACAAACTATAAATTTTTCTAATGGGAAAGTTTGTCTTGTAGTTTTTAACCTTAAGCCTTAAAAACCGATTTTAATAGCTTGGGAGGAAGCTCCCCAACGCTCGGAAAGCTAAGAATAGGCGGAACTTACAGTTGGCTAGGTAAAAAGTGGTGCGGTGATTACACCGACCACTAGGAAATCCCCTTTAATTTTCAATATATGTGCTCTTTTTTATATCTTCGAAAAAAACAAGTTCATGGAAGAAGAAATAAGCCGCCAAGAAATCGTTAAAAAACTTAGTGAATTCGCCTTAGAACAAAGACAAGAAGGTAAAAGCGACGAAGAAATTCAAGCCCTTCTAGCAGAAAAACATGTAGATGCAGAAACCATTAGTATCGTTATGCGAACCGTGAACTTTGTAGAGCAGCAACAAGTGGCTGCCGAAGATGAAGGCAGTGGCATTAAAGGATGGATAGTTTGGATCGCTTTGCTTGTGGGTATAAATGTATTAAGTGCCATCTTCGACTGGGGTTTCTGGGTATATTAATTCCAAGAAAGATTTCCTTCTAAACCTTTGCTTCGCTCTTTCCTTTTTTTCCTGGGCAGCTATTGGTATCTATAAAGATTTCGGACAGCTTTCTAGCGTTCGCCTACTTACTAGTTTACTTAATCTTGAAATTGGCATCTTAATTCTCTTTCGCTTAAAACTAAAACAAGAAAGCTCGCCTAAAGCAATAATTAAAAGTTTGCCCTCTCTTCTCGCCGGGGGGCTGCTTTTCAAATTGGCTCAAGACTACAATAACTGGAGCTATGCCCTTCAAATTCTCTTTGCCTTAGGTGCCTGCTTTAGCCTATATTCTTTCTATTGCTTAGGGAAAAACTTTTCCATCTTTCCATCCAAAAGAGAAATTAGCACATCGGGTGCGTATAAAGTAGTACGCCATCCTGCTTATTTAGGCGAAAGCATTATGTTACTAGCCTTAGCACTTTATATTGCAAAACTTTGGGTGCTCGCTCTTCTCTTTATTTATGCCCTCAGTTTAGTTTGGCGCATACATGAAGAAGAAACTCTTTTGACTTGCGATAAAGATTATATCTTATACAAAGCAAAAACTCCTTATCGTCTTATCCCCTTTTTATGGTAAAAAAAAAGAGCCCCGAAGGGCTCATTTTTTATCTGATTAAAGTTAGATTGCCAGAAACCACAAATTCCTCTCCGGTATATTTCGAAACGGCTCGAACATAATAAACATAAACGGCAACTTCCTGTTCTCTGCCTTTATAGGTACCATTCCATCCATGGTTCTGATCTTTTCCGATATGAATTAATTCGCCCCAGCGGTTGTAAATCTTCATTTCTATTTCTGAAAAATCTTCTTGTCCAATTATTCTGAAAACATCATTCACCCCATCTCCATTTGGTGAGAAAGCATCGGGAATGAAAAGATTTACATTGCGCTCTAATACAAAAACAGTAAGATTAGCCTCTGCAGAACAGCCATTCGCGTCGGTTAAGACTAAGGTATAACTTGCATTTTCGCTTGGACTAACCGGTCTAATAGAATCGTTTGAAAGATCTTCCCAGCTAAAACTACCTTGACCAATGGCAATTAGATTAGCCATCTCGCCTACATAAATGGTATCTGGGTTGGCAACTATACTAACACTTGGTAAAGGATTCACCACTAAATTAACCGTTACTGTAGAATCGCAATTTTGCGCACCAACAGTAAACACTTCCGTCGCTCCAGAAATCGTTTGATCGTAAACCGTTCCGTTTACAACAATACTTTCCCCGATACAAAGTGCTGTATCTACTGTTCCCGTTAAGGTAGGTAATACCAATAAATCTATAGTTACTATAGAATCACAGGCAAATGGTCCTACGTTAGTAAAAGTTTCTGTAACTCCACTTACCGAAGCACTATATACCGTACCATTTACCGTAATACTCTCTCCAGCACATAAAACTTGATTTATTGCGCCAGTTTTGGCTGGAAGTACCGTTAAATTAATAGTAACTATCGAATCGCAGCCATTTGGATTAGCACTTGGGAAATTCTCCGTAGCGCCACTCACTGATGTATTATAAACTGTACCATTCACCGTAATACTCTCTCCGGCACACAAGGTTTGATTAATTGTACCCGATGGAGCAGGAAGTACCGTTAAATTAATGGTAACAACAGAATCACAGGCAAAGGGACCTACATTCGTAAAGGTTTCTATTGCACCACTTACTGATGCATTATATACGGTTCCATTTACAGTTATGTTTTCTCCACCGCAGATAGTCGTATCGATTTGCCCTGTTTTAGCAGCTAATACTGTAAGATTCAATGTTACCACAGAATCGCAGCCATATGGACCTACATTTGCAAAGATTTCTGTAGCACCATTTACCGAAGCATTATACACCGTTCCATTTAGGGTAATGCTTTCTCCTGCACACAAGGTCGTGTCGATTTGACCCGTTTTTGCAGGAAGCACCGTAAGGTTCAAGGTCACCACAGAATCGCAGCCAAAAGGACCTACATTCGTAAAGGTTTCCGTAGCGCCATTTACTGAAGCATTGTATACGGTTCCATTAAGCGTAATACTTTCACCCGCACACAAAGTAGTGTCTATTTGACCCGTTTTGGCAGGAAGTACCGTAAGGTTCAAGGTCACCACAGAATCGCAGCCATAAGGACCTACATTTGTAAAGGTTTCTGTAGCGCCATTTACCGAAGCACTAAACACCGTTCCATTCAGAGTTATGCTTTCTCCTGCACACAAAGTAGTGTCTATTTGACCAAGTTTTTCTGGCAAGACCATAATGTTCGTAAGCACAATACTATCGCAACCCGCAAGTGTTGTTAATGTATCCGTCTGACTAGTATCGCTCGTTAAATTTAAGCTTGCTCCACTAGGGAAAGTATAGCTCTCATTATAACAAAGTGTTGTATCAAAACTAGTTTGAGGTATAGGAGGGCTAGTTAATACAAAACTTATGGAGTCTACACATAAAGCGGCATCTGTTAAATATAGGGTATAAGAACCTGCCCCTAAATTAGATGCGATAACATAATCATTAATTTCAACCACCGGCATGCCGTTAGACCAAGCAAAGCTATATGGTCGAACGCCACCATCTGGAGTTACTTGAATAACACCATTATCCACCCCAACACATAAAGGATCTTGAGCAGTATCTACTTCAAAAACTATAGGATTCGACTCTGTAACCACAACCGAAGCAGAAAAAGTACAACCAAGATTATCGGTAACTAAAACATCATAAGTTCCTTGACTCAAATTTTGAATTCCATTAAAGGTATCACTTGTTGTGATTGAAGGGCCTGGTGTCCATGTATAGGTAAAAGGAGCCGAACCACCCACCATAGTAATCAAAGCAGAACCATCATTTTGTCCGGCACATAGAATATTCGTACTAGAGGTTGTACCCACTAAAGCACCTGGACCCGGAACTACATCTACCGTTGCAGAATCTAAGCAGCCTAAAGTAAGATCGGTAACTACCACAGAATACGGACCAGGTTGTAGTCCGCTTATATTGGCACCACTTGCTCCATTAGACCAAGCATAAGAATAGTTTCCGCTTCCTCCACTAACAACAACTCCAGCGGTACCCAAGCTAGCGCAAGTAGCGCTAGTAGCACTCATGGTCAATTGTAGATCTATCACATTAACAGTAACTGATCCTGTACTTAAGCATAGACCGGTAGAATCTTCCAAACTAACGGTATATGTAGTAGTGCTTGTTGGCAGGGCCACTACGCTGTAAGAACTTGTACTACTCAATCCCGTATTTGGCGACCACATAATTGAACCTCCTGTTGTGCCACCAGAAACACTTAGGCTTACTCCACCAGAAACACCCAAACAAAGATCTTGATCTGCTGGCATCACGGCTAAAGGTTGTTCTTCAACATAAAGCTGTAAACTGGTAGGCGTAGAAACGCCACAACAATTAGTTTCGTAACTTAACTCAATGGTATAAACCCCTGGTGTGTTAAAGATTTCCGTTACCGAATTAAAGCTTGTTCCGTTATATAAATTCTGTCCTGCAGCTCCTCCACCTAAATTCCAATTATAAACATAACCTACACCGCCATTTGTTGCCGTAAAGCTAACACTTGAACCCGCACATACTCGATACTGATTTAAAACAAAAGGAGCATCTGTAGTAAAGGCTGGCAAGACTTGAGAATCTAAAATAATATTAGCAAAACCTGTATAAGTATTTGCGGCATAGCTTACGTTCTTTCTACCCAAATTTGAGTACATGGTGCTCAACAAGGCAGCCGTACCCGAAGCCGGACTACTGCCTGCTCCGAAAGTCCAAGCACCACTAGCGGCAGCACTAAAATCTATATTTGTAGCGGTACAAGAAACATCGTCCATTTGAATTACTGGCTGGGCTACGAGGTTGAAACTGTTATCATTAGTACTCAAGGCAGTACCGCTTAGGGTAATATTGTTCGAGGTGCCGTTGGTACCATTTGGTGTGCCCGAACCACCTGTACCCGCTGGACCTGCTTGAATATTAGAGTTAATTATATTAGCACCTGCCCCATTAGAAAGTATTTCTATTCCTTTAGAGGAGCCTCCGTTGGTAGCTAAAATTGACCAAATTTGATCTGCTCCATTACTTGCCGCGCCACCTTTAACCTGTGTTCTGACTATATTATAAGAATCGCAACTGTTTAGACGCAAGCCAACAGTACTAACTCCATTATAGCCTGCAATTGGCACTCCACCAGGGAAACCAACCACTTCTACGGTTAGATCTTGAAATCTAAAACCAGACTGATTACTAATACTTATTGCCACAACTTCTGGGTTGGCACCAGCCTCGTTCGTGATTCCACTGCCCGTTGCTAAGGAAGTAGACTGCGTTGCTGTTCTTAATATTCTAGTTGCTCCAGCAGTACTTACCTTATCCCAGTTTAAAGAAGGGTCAAAACCACCTTCTAAAGTAATATAACTTGTAACCCTATTTATAGTAGAGTCGGTAAGATAGTCGCCAACTGCCATTTTAAGAATGGTTCCATTACAAGCCCCTGCTTCTAGTCCGGTTAGCAAATCCATTGGACTTGCTTTTGTTCCATTTCCACTTGGTGTTCCTGTTGGCGATACGTACAAAACATTACACGCCGTACTCGTTGGTTGAGCAACACTTACCGTAGCACTTGCCGTAGCACTACAACCATTATTACTATTATTTGCTGTAACCGTATAAGTGGTTGTACTTAATGGAGAAACCGTAATGCTAGAACCTGTCATACCACCTGGACTCCACGTATAAGAGGTGGCAGTTGGAGAGCTTGCTGTTAGAATCGTGCTAGAACCTGCACATGCAAAACTTGACGAAGGACTTACACTTACAGTTACATTATCATAATCTACATAAAGTTGGTCTTCGGCAGTAATTTGCAAACCATCACATCTTGTATAGGTGGTTCTCGCCGTATAGTTAGTAGATCCACTAGGACAAACCGTAATTGTATTACCAACCCCTACAGAGGTATTTCCATCAAACCATTCAATAGCACTATAAATAGGTGGACCTGAAGGTTTAAATTGCCATGCTTCTGGTGAACTTACTGTCCAAGCTCCCGTATTTCTACCTGGCGGCGTATACCCTTGGGTTCCTGCTGGATTTTGAATTCCAATTACCGTATTTCCACTATTCCAACCCGTACAGGTTTGCTTATTATTTACATAAACTTCAATTACATTGGTGGTTTCATATAAAACCATCATATGCGTGCTTCTCAAACTTGTACAGCTATAATGTCCTAGATTATTATAAGACACGATAAAAGTTCTACAAGGCGCTTGACCTAATAAATACCAACGTACCGATCCCGCCACGGAAGGGTCGATATCATGATATGGTCCGAATATATTGCCCGCGCTAACTAGAGCTGTAGATGGCACACTAGCACTAAACGACCAAGGGTGAAAGCCACCAGCACTACCGGTATTAAACCCAATAGAGCCATTCGATCCAATAATACAAGAAGTATAAGTGCTCCCAAAAAAACAGAAGGGGAATGGGAGAGAAATCACACCACTCCAAACGTCATCTGTATTTACAGAAACTGCGGTTCCCCCACCAGCATTATAAGCTATGGGAGGTGCGTGAGGAATAGAACTAACCGTATAGCTGTTGGTTTCTCCCACATTAAAAGCGCTTGCACTTATCTGTGTACAAGTGGCACTACAAGGCAACACTTGGTCTGGACCAGCGGTAACAGATGGACAACCAGAATTTTGTGCGAAAGTAGAAGAGCCAAGAAGAATAAAAGAGGCGAGGAGTAGTTTTCTAATCATAAATTTCAATATTTAACTATTTATTATTCTTCACTTACATTAAAATCTAAGAGCTCATACTCCGTACCTTCTAAAGCTTCTCTTATTTGTGCCTCGCTTACCACCTCAGTAGAATGATAAATGAAGACCTCATAATTGTTATCGTTTACTTCTACTGGAGTTCCAAAAAACACTTGCGTTAAGGCTACGAGTGGTTTAATTTTCATCATTTCATAAGCGGGAAAAACCAACTCATAGGTATACGTTGGGGAACTGCTCTGCGCATAGGCCAAGGAAAAGGAAAAAAATAGAATTAAACTTAGCTTACGTAAAATTTTAGCTATCATAAATAAAGGGTTTAAGGATACGAAGCTAAATGTAAGAAATAAATCTTGTATTTGTAACTTCCTTAGTTAAATAAAAAAGGCCCTAGTAAATTTACTAGGGCCTTTCTATTTGTTTGACACACAGCTATTTAAAACTTGCTTGCTTAGCTGAAAGATTTTTCAAATCTGCTTTGCTTGCATCAATCTCGGCTTGTTTTGCTTTTTGCGCATCTTTCAAGCTGGCAATTTCCGCTTCCGACTTTCTTATAGACTCTTCATTCTTACTGATTTGAGACTTTTCTTTCTCAATCTCCTTTTGGGTCTTATCTACTTGATTTTCCATCTCTTTAGCGTCCTTTTGCAGTAATTTCAACTGCTCTTTTAAGGCATCTTCATTATGATTGTTGATCTCTTGTTGAATTTTCGCAATTTCTTGCTTCTTCTTAGAGATATCATTTAAATTGTTGTTGATAGCACTTTCTGAATTCCTGTTCTCTCCCTTCAACTCTTCAATTCCAGCTAAGATTTTTCCCTCTTCTTTTTGTAGGTTCTGAATGTCTTTTAAGGTTTTCTTGTCAGAATTAACCGCTAATAAACTTTTTTGAGCCGCAATACTCTTCGTTAAGGTTTCTAAATTAGTTTGTTCTACCGCGATTTCTCCATTTGTTTTCGCAATAGTTTCTCTTGTTTTCACATTGTCCTTTTCCAAGCTAGAAATTTCCTTTTCAATATCTTTTATATTCGATTCTAGTGTTTTTACACTTACACTTGCTATTTCCGCTTCTTTAGCGTTCACTTCCTTATTCTTAGCATTCAACAAATTGCGTTGATTCGATAAACTAGACTCGAGTGTACTAATCGTAGCTTCCGAATCTTTAATTTCCTTACGAGCCTTACCGATGGCATCGTGTTCCTTTTCTTCATCTTTTTCTAAAGATTTTAGATCCTTTTCTTGATCTTTAATTAGACCCTCTTTGGCTTTTATCAAGTTAGCATAGGCATATTGAACCGCCTTCTTAGCTATAGCCTCTGTGAAGGCTTTATAGCCCCCTACTTCGTTCGGTGTATTAGTGGCATTAACCACCTTGTCGCCCATAGTATAATTAGCATATAATTTAGCATTTCCCTCCAACTCCAATAACTTGAAAGTCATGTTGGTGTTGTTTTGGTTAATGTCGCTTAAAACCGCTTCGTTTACCACAAACTCTTCGCTTGCTCCCTTAACCGACTCTAATTTTGCTTTGTAATTCTTGAGATAGTCTTTTAAAGCTTCTTCTAGCTCTGCTTTATTCACGGCCTCGAAACTTACCACAAAACACTCCTTGCTTCCTGAGGAAAAAACAAAATTCTCCGTGCCAATGGGAGCATAGTTTTGCCCCATAGAAAGGGAACTTGTAATTAATAAGGCTAGTAATAGTTGAATTTTCTTCATAATAATCTATTTTAATTTATTCCATTTCAACACATTTTGTGCCAAATACCTGTCTAAGAAAAGAAGTTTCTTACATTATCGAAAAAACTATGGTCTGCTTTCTCCTCCTTCGGTGCAAAGTTGGGAGAAATTCTCATTTTTTCTAAGCTCGCCTTTTCTTCCTTGCTTAAGTTTTTCGGGGTATAAACACTAACATACACCAATTGATCCCCTTTGCCATAAGAATTTACCGAAGGTAGGCCTTTTCCTTTTAATCGAAGCACTTTTCCACTTTGAGTTCCTTCCGGAATTTTAATTTTTGCCTTTCCGCCAATGGTTGGAACCTCCACAGAAGTTCCCAAGGCGGCATCTGCAAAATTTAAACTTAATTTATACAAAACATTTTGTCCATCTCGAACTAAGTCTTCGTGTTCTTTTTCTTCAATTAGTACAATTAAATCTCCAGCTACACCATTCATTGGCCCCTCATTTCCTTCACCTCGAACTTGCAGCTGCATACCATCTTCTACTCCAGCAGGGATATTAACCGACACAACTCTTTCTTCTCTTTTTTGTCCATTTTCGTCGGAGCCCGGTGCACGTTGACTTACGCTTTGTCCGCTGCCACCACAAGTTGGACAAGCACTAGTTGTTTGCATTTGTCCTAATATAGTATTCGTGACTCTTCTAACAGAACCAGCGCCACCACAAGTAGAACAGGTTGAGTATGAGGTGCCAGGAACATTAACTAGTTTGTTAATTCTTAGCTTTTTCTCCACCCCAGCTTCAATTTCCTCTAGGCTTAGCTTTACCTTAACTCTTAAATTGCTCCCCTTTCTTACTCGTTGTCCACCACGTGAAGCCCCGCCAAAGAAAGAGCCAAAATCACCTCCGCCGCCTCCACCAAAGATGTCGCCGAAATTGCTAAAAATATCTTCCATGTTCATGCCTTGGCCACCACCAAAACCTCCCTGACCACCAACTCCAGCATGACCAAAACGATCGTACTTGTCTTTCTTCTCCGGATTGCCTAAAATTTCATAGGCTTCTGCCGCTTCCTTAAATTTATCTTCAGCATCCTTATCTCCCTGATTTCTATCGGGATGGTATTTAAGAGCAACTTTTCGATAGGCTTTCTTTATTTCCGCCTCACTAGCACCCTTCTCCAAGCCTAAAATTTCATAATAATCTCTCTTCGCCATTTCTCTAAAGTTTTCTTTTCTCTCTTTAAATTTCTAAACACTAAACCCTACTTGCCTACAACAACTTTAGCATAACGAATGATTTTATCGTTCATCCAATACCCTTTTTCCACTTGATCTAGAACTTTTCCTTTCAAATCTTCGCTAGGTGCAGGAATCTCCGTAATCGCTTCATGTTTCTCTGCATCGAATGTTTCGCCTATGCTTTCCATGGCCTTCACTCCTCTATGCTCCAAAATAGTAAACATTTTATTTCTAATCAAGGTCATTCCTTCCTTAACAGAATCTACTTCTGTGGCTTTCTCCGCTACAGCGATGGCCCTTTCAAAATCATCTACTACCGGAATAATACTTAAAATAATATCTTTTCCAGCCGTATTCAATAAATCTAAACGCTCTTTAGCGGTTCTCTTTTTATAATTATCGAAATCTGCAAATAAACGCAAATACTTATCTTTTTGCTCTGCTAATTGTTGCTTCAGAAGCTCCACTTCGTTCCCTTCTTTATTGCTTTCTTCTTGTGTTTCTGTATTCTCTTGTACTTCTTGTTCCTCTTGTAAAGAATCTTTTTCTTCCGTATTCATAACTAATAATTTTTGCAAAGATACCTTGTCAAAAAGTTTGCCACTACATAAATAGCGACAATTTGTCAGCGAAGACCAAAGAATTGTGAATTTCTTGCTTATTTGCGATTAAAATCGAAGCTCATTTGTACCATTAAAGGTTCATGGTCGGAAAGTGGAAGCGTGTCGTTTCCTTCAAAAAAGAAGCGATTATCATCGCCATATTGAAAACTAATGGCTTTTAGTTTCATTTCATCATTAGAGCGATAAAGCAACTTGTCTACACCTTCACAAGAAATAGAAGTGCTAATAGGATAACAATCTTCTAAAGGAATATTGTTCATTTGAGGAATATCATCTTGGCGGATTAATTCAATCCAAGCATCCGTAAAGCCCAAATCCAAAAAGGCACGAATGCTATCGCCTTCTCGAATATATTTATTGTTAAAATCGCCCATGATCACGATAACATTTGAAGGCGAATGAACTTGCATATAAGTTATAAGTTGTTCTAAATTTTTACGGCGAGCAGCTTTACTCTCCTCACTGCTTCCCGCATTGCAATGAACATTATAAAAATCGATATAAATATCCTTAGCTACTTCAATTTTAGAATAAGAAAAGCCTTTCAAAGAAAAACAATCTGCTAGGGTACAATCGGTCCATGCCACTCTTTCAAAATCTTTAATCGGATATTTAGAAAAGCTGTTTAATCCAGAACCTATGCAAGGTGTTGGCTCGCTTCGGTAAGGCAAATCTAAGTACAGTAAGAGCGAATCGTGGTAACAAAAATCTTCTTGAACGTGCACCACATCAAAATCATTTAAGCTGGGACTAATCAAGCTCATATATTTCTCTGGATCTGAAGAAGAAATGCTTTGGGGTAGACCTGCAACATTATAACTTAACAAGCTCAAACTCCCAGAAGCTTGGTCTATCTGGTCGTCTTTACAAGAGGCTAAAGTTAGGATAAATGAACAAAGCCAAAATAGCTTTCTAAATGTTAAGAGGTTTTGCATGAGCTAAATTTAATAATTATTTAAAACTAGCAAATTTATCAGATTAATCAAAAGTTAAAACACAGCCAAGTTCTAGTAATTTGAAATTAAAATCTAGATAGATTTAAAGGCTGCTTTTTTTTAACTAGTTTTATGCTCGTGCAAAGCAATACCTCAAGATATACCCAACTCTTAAAATTAAAAGCTAAAGAACTTGGCTTTGAAGATGTTGGTATTTCGAAGGCTGCCTTTTTAGAAGATGAAGCCCGCAAACTGGAAGCTTGGTTGCATCAAAACCAGCATGGCGAAATGGCTTACATGGATAATCATTTCGAGCTTCGAACCGACCCAAGGAAATTACTTCCTGGTGCGAAATCGGTAGTTAGTCTTAGTTATAATTATTTTCCCGGCGAGCACGAACAAAAGCCCGAAGCTCCGAAATTAGCGAAATATGCTTATGGCAAAGATTACCACAAAGTATTAAAGAAAAAATTAAAAGCCTTAATCCAATATCTCGAGCAAGAAATTGGTGCTATTAATGGTAGAGCCTTTGTAGATAGTGCACCCGTTATGGAACGCGTTTGGGCACAAAAAAGTGGTTTAGGGTGGATAGGCAAAAACACCCTATTACTAAGCAAAGGCAAGGGTTCTTTTTTCTTTCTTGCCGAACTCATTTTAGATATAGAATTTGAATACGATGGACCCGTTAAGGATTACTGCGGCTCATGTACTAAATGCCTAGATGCTTGCCCAACAAACGCACTTTTTGCCCCCTACCAAATGGACGCTAGTAAGTGCATTTCCTATTTAACCATAGAACTTAAAGATAAAATTCCCAGCGAATTTCAAGGTAAAATGGAGAATTGGATGTATGGTTGCGACATTTGCCAAGATGTTTGTCCGATAAACGCCCGTGCGAAAGCACACCAAGAGCCGGCCTTTGTTCCAAAAGAAGATATCCTTGCAATGGGGAAACAAGATTGGGAAGAATTAACGGAAGATGTTTTTGAAAAGCTCTTTGAGGGCAGTGCAGTTAAACGAGCAAAATATGCTGGATTGAAAAGAAATATTTTCTTTTTGAAGGAGAAATAAATACATTTATAGAAAGCTTAATTTATGCAAAACTTTATTGAAAGCATTGTAGAACAATTTGGAGGCAGATATTACGGTAGCAAGGAAGAAAAAGCTGCCCAAGAATATGTACAAAAATCTCTGGAAGAATTTTGTGATACCACAGAAATTAGAAGCTTTGAGTCTGCCCTAGGGGCACATTTCGAAGCACTTAAAATCTTCGTTGTAGTTCATCTTTTTCTAATCTTCTTAATGCCTTTCAACTACCTACTGACCATGGGTTTGGCCTTATTAAATAGTTTGCTTTTTATCGGACATTTTGTTACTTATCGACATTGCTTAGACTTTCTATTTCCTAAAAAAACCTCTTACAATGTTATTGGAGAAGTACTTCCTGAACTAGAAATAAAGCAAAGTATAATTTTTGCTGGTCATATCGACTCGGTTAAAGAATTTAAATGGTGGTATAAACTTAAAGATTTTGGAATAGCCCTAACCGTTATTGCCAGTTTTTCTCTTGCCCTCTTTGGTGTTTTTAGCGTCTTCGCCTTCTTCTTTCAAAATAGCCTCGCCACTAGCATTATTTGGTGGGTCTTTGTAATAATTTCTCCAAGCCTTCTGGTTCTTTTTGATATGCATGGACAAGAAGTGGTGCATGGAGTAAACGACAATTTAACTGGAGTTGCCTTGTCTTTTGAATTAGGTAAATATTTCTCTAAAAACAGATTGAAACACACTAAAATTAAAGTAATCAGTTTTGGAGCCGAAGAGGCTGGCTTAAGAGGCGCCTTTGCCTATGCAAAAGAAAACAAAGCACTTTTGTTGAAAGAAAACAGTTTGTTGGTAAATGTCGACACGATTAAAGACCTAGAGCATTTATGCATAGCCACTAATGAGTTGAACACCTTAAGTTTTTTCGATAAAGGCTTGATTGCAAAATTAAAACAATCCTTTGACGCTAAGGGTGTAAGCGTTAAAACCTTGCCGCTTACGGTTGGAGCTAGCGATGCTTCGGCCTTTATGATGAATGGACTACCCGCACTTTCTCTTATTGGGATGACAACAGAAAAACTCGACCCCACCTACCATACGCGCCTAGACAACCTAGATAATTTTGACCCTAAAGCCTTAGAAAAATTAAAGGAAGTATTGATTCACTTTGTAGAAGAAATAGATTCTAAACAATAAAAAATCGACCCTTTGCCATGACAAAGGATCGATTAAAAACGGGGTTTTGTTGTGGGTTTTATTTAAATTGACAGTAAAAGTTTCCGCTAAGACTTGCTACGTTGATTTCATTCAACCCGCCTTGAGAAGATTCTGATACCGAATAAATAAGATTATCCCTGCAATCATCTACAAAACTTACTTCAGCAAAGCTGCTTTGATAAGGATTGTACAAGGTAATACAAGCTTCATTTTCGATTTCTACTGTAAGGACGTTTCCATCTAAAGTAAATTTTCCTGTGGTGCCGTCTGAAAATGGAGAATTGGCACTAGCATAAGAAGCACTTAGGTTGTGCTCGCCTTGAAGTGCACTTGGAACGCTTCCAGGAACTTCGCCTGCACTTGTATTTAAGGTATAGCTGCAAGAAGCTCCAGAACAGATGCTTGTGTCGTCATCGTCTTTATTGCACGCTAAAAGTACTACTAGGCATAAACTAAAGGCTATGATTTTTTTCATTTTAAGTTTTTTTTATTGAACCATACAAAGATGCCTTTAAAATAGAATATTGGAAATAAGGCATCTGCCGTATTCTGATTCAAGGAGAAGCTAGGTCTGCTCAATACTCGAGAAATAAGCCCAAATACTTTCATTGAACATAGAGCTTAAAAGCATAAGCTATCTTTTATAAAAACCCGTAAATCTGTGTTTTCGATTATCTCCTAGTCTTTTGTATAAACACCTTGGATTTTTGGTTGAAACTCAAAAATCAATTTAAAAGTACTTGTCGTCACAATATTACTCTCTTTAGGCAAAAGCTCTAGATTAAAGCTGTGTTCAGGACCTCCATTCGTTGGTCTTTCAAAAATATCCGTGAATTGAAAATTAGATTCATTATAACTTAAGACGCCATAGCCTCCCATGTAATTATTTGCAAGATTGAAAACTCTATTGTCATTCACAGAAAACCTTAGCGAATCAATTTCTGACCTATCTCCATAAGCGCTAAGCAATGCTTCAATAGAAACGCGAACTAAGTTTACGCTACTCACATCAAAAAAGCTATAGCTATTAAACTTACTATCTGATAAGCTAGCTTTGGCAAGTTCATTGATATTTAATACGAATACATTGCTTGTATATACATTACTTGTAAAGGGGTCCATTTCAATAAGCTCTGTATGGATTAGAATCGGTTCATAGACAAAACTTTCATCTTTATCTTTTTTACAAGAAAACATGAATATTAAGATGCTGAAAAGTAAAAGTAAATTCTTCATATATGGGCATTTATATGAGGATTTTCAAATATAATGCCAAAACATAATCGGGAAAGCATTCTTACTAGACCTTTTTAAATGGAGTTATGTGTTGATTCTTAAAGGTTTAGATTTTATAGTCTCTTAATACTCGCACCTAAGGCATTTAATCTACCATCAATATCTTGGTAGCCCCGGTCTATTTGATGAATGTTAGAAATAATACTCGTGCCTTCGGCCGACATGGCAGCAATAAGGAGTGCTACTCCTGCTCTAATATCTGGACTACTCATCTTGATGCCTCGTAAAGCTTGTTGTCTTTCTAATCCAATTACTGTAGCTCGATGTGGATCGCACAAGATGATTTGAGCCCCCATATCTTTTAATTTGTCAATAAAAAACAAACGAGCATCAAACATTTTCTGGTGAATTAAAACACTACCCTTAGCTTGAATGGCGGCAACTAAGATGATAGAAATTAAATCTGGAGTAAAGCCAGGCCAAGGGGCATCATAAATGGTTGGAATGGATCCGTCTATCATTCTCTGAATTTCGTAGACACCTTGAGAGGGTACAAAAATATCATCGCCTCTGAATTCCATTTGAATACCTAATCTTTTAAACACATTAGGAATAGGACCCAATTTATCAATTCTACAATTCTTGATGGTCAATTCGCTTTGGGTAGCAGCTGCTAAGCCAATAAAAGAACCCACCTCAATAAAATCTGGCAATAAAGTATGTGTACAGCCCCCTAGTTCTGTAACTCCTTCAATTTCGAGCAAATTACTACCTACCCCAGAAATTTTAGCTCCCATGCTGTTCAGCATACTGCACAATTGTTGCAGATAGGGTTCGCATGCTGCGTTGTAAATAGTAGTAGTTCCTTTAGCCATTACCGCAGCCATCACAACGTTGGCTGTGCCAGTTACGGAGGGCTCATTTAAAAGCATATACGTGCCTTGTAAATTATCTGCCTTAACGGTGTAAAAATTATCTTCCTGACTGTAAGAAAATTCTGCTCCTAGCTGTTGGAAACCCAAAAAGTGCGTGTCTAATGGTCTAGCTCCTATTTTATCTCCCCCTGGTTTAGGGATGTATGCCTTTTTAAAGCGAGCCAATAAAGGCCCCATTATCATCACCGAACCACGTAAAGAAGCTGCTCGTGTTTTAAAGGCATCGCTGTGCAAATATTCTAAATTAACGCTATCCGCTTGAAAGCTATAACTTCCTAAGCCTAG
This sequence comes from Chitinophagales bacterium, assembly GCA_020635975.1. Taxonomy (GTDB): domain Bacteria; phylum Bacteroidota; class Bacteroidia; order Chitinophagales; family UBA8649; genus JAFMKE01. Next base: position 136,263 of record JACJYT010000004.1, on the reverse strand, counting down.
CTTTTCCACTTTAACGCCGAGCTCTTTCAATAGCTCTATTAAAAAGTTAACATCGCGAATGTCAGGCACATTATGCATGATTACTTTTTCGGCGGTAAGTAAGGGGGCACACAATACCTGTAGGGCTTCGTTTTTGGCTCCTTGAGGGTGGATATCGCCTTTTAATCTCTTACCTCCAATTACTTCAAATTGATCCTGCATAAGTTTCGTTTTGTATTGAACTCTAAACTTAAAAATAAATTATACAAGCAGGGAAAAAGCCGTCTTATTAAAGTGGGCAGAGATCTGTGGAGTGTAGGTAATTTTGTACAACAAGCTGTTCTTTAATTGTAGTTTGGCGTGAAAAGACTCCTTTTGTAAATGGCTAAATACTTACTTTTGCACTTTATGCAAGTAGAATCCATTTTTATCCCCTTTGAGGGCGGCGAGCTCCATTTGAAGCGCATTTTTTCTAATCCCGACGGACCACCAGCCTTTCTCTTACACGGCTCTATGGAAAATGGAAAGATTTTCTATTCTAAAAGTTTGAAGGGCTATGCTCCTTTCTTGGCAGATCAAGGCTATGATGTTTACGTAGTAGACATGCAAGGGAGGGGTGAAAGTAGACCAAAAATGAGCAGAAAAAGCACCTACGGACAAGTGGATGTTATTAAAACAGACATTCCCTTGTGCCTAGCAAAAATTAAAGAAATTAAAGGAGATGTTCCTGTATTTGCCGCTGCCCACTCCTGGGGTGGCGTGCTCTTACTAGCCTATATGGCTCGTTTTGATCATAATATAAAGAACGCCGTGCTCTTTGGTGTTAAGCGCTATATCACCGTTAGAAATTGGGAATATTTCAAAAAGTTGCGCTTGGGTTGGTACTTTTTAGGAAAGCTACTTATCCCTATCTATGGTTTCTATCCCGCTACAAAACTAGGTGCCGGATCCGACGAAGAACCGAGTCAGCACTATAAACAAATAAACGCTTGGTTGAAAGTTGGAAGTAAGTGGATAGACAATGTTGATGGCTTTGATTATGGCAAAGCTTTAGAAGAAAAACAACTTCCGCCTTTGTTATTTATTGCAGGTAAAAACGACCGTCTATTGGGTCGACCAAAAGATGTTCAATTACTTATGGAAGAAGTAAAACACGCAAAAAAAGACTATTGGTTCTTAGCTAAGGAGAGTGGCTTTATGCACGATTATGGTCATATAGACATGTTAACCCACAAGGATGCGCCAAAAGATTTCTTTGGAAAGATTGCTACTTGGTTGAAGGCAAACTAACTATTTTTCAAACTGCTTATCTAACTCGCTCAGGTCTTGTTGGATAAAGGTTTTTCTTCCATTTGGGGCCGTAAATGGGTTTTCGCAAGCAAAAAGCTCGTCGATTAAGTTCTGCATTTCTTCTACAGATAAATTTCTGCCTGCTTTTATTCCCGCACTAAAGGCTAGAGATTGCGCCACTTTTTCTCTCTTGCTAAATTTCCCTAAACCAGAAGAGTTTTTAAACTGCTCGATAAACTCATCAATAATTTGGGTTTCATTGTTAAATTGAATGTCTGCAGGATAGGAGTGTATTACAAAACTATTCGTACCAAATTCGCTAATTTCAAATCCGAGTTGATTAATATCCGCCAAAATCTCGCGCATAATTTCTGCATCCATTCCGCTCAGTTCTAAAGTTTGTGGAAACAATTGCTGCTGACTAACCTTCTTTCCCACATTCATAGCATGCAAATAACGCTCAAACAAAATACGTTGATGCGCCGCTTGCTGGTCGAGCAAGATATAGCCAGATTTAATAGGAGAAAGAATATAACGCTGATGTATTTGGTAGGGTTTACTAAGTTGTTTTTCAGGCGATTTAGAAAGCGCATTTAAACTTTCTTCTATGGGCAATTCCACGCTGTGCTGCCCTAGTTTTTGCACTAAATTTTGAGCTTGAGGCTCTTTATTTATTTGATACAAATCTTCCCATTTCCCTAAGTTCGATTTTTCTTCCTCCTTTCTTTTCGCAGAAAAAGGGAAGTCGGTTTTAGAAAAACTCATAGCAGATTTATCCAAATCGAAATGCTTGTCTTTTTGCCCGAAGGTTCCCATTTGTGTAAAAGAATCCTCCTGATCGAAATCTAGGCTAGGAGTAACACTATATTGTGCTAAACCATGTCGAGCCGCGGCGTTTACAAAGGTGTACACCAATCGCTCTTCATCAAATTTAATTTCGTGCTTACTTGGATGCACATTGATATCTATACGTGCTGGATCGATGTCGATAAAAAGAACAAAAAGCGGAAATTTATCTTTGCTGATAATGTCTTCGTATGCCTTAAAAATGGCATGGTTTAAATAATTGCTTTTTATAAATCTGTTGTTTACAAAAATATATTGCTCGCCTCTCGTCTTTTTGGCCGAATCTGGTTTGCCTATAAAGCCACTAATACTTACTACCTCCGTTTCTTCATGAATGGGAACCAAGCGATTGTTATAATTATCGCCCAACAAGGCCACTATTCTTTGTCGAAGATTTCCAGCTTTTACATGATAGATCTCATGGTCGTTTAAAAATAAGGAAAAGGCAATATCCGGGTGAGGAAGCGCTATTCTAAAAAATTCGTCAATTATATGTTTTGTTTCTACATTATCGCTCTTTAGAAAGTTTCTACGAGCAGGAACATTAAAAAACAAATTCTTAACAGCAATAGAGGTGCCTTGTGGGTGCTGACAAGGTTCTTGTTTCAATATTTTGCTTCCCTCTATTTCAATTCTACTACCAAGCTTGTCTTGTTCTTGTCGAGTCTTCAATTCTACTTGAGCAACCGCCGCAATAGAAGCTAGGGCTTCTCCTCTAAAACCCTTGGTGGATAGGGCAAAGAGGTCTTCTACCTTAGATATTTTAGAAGTGGCATGCTTTTCAAAACTCATTCTAGCATCTTGAGCACTCATGCCAACACCATTGTCAATTACTTGAACCAAGGTTCTTCCGGCACCTTTAACCAGTAATTTTATGTGGGTGCTTTTGGCATCCACAGCATTCTCCATCAACTCCTTAACCAAACTTGCGGGTCTTTGAATAACTTCTCCTGCCGCTATTTGATTGGCAAGTGCATCTGGCAATAAACGAATAATATCCGCCATTTAACTTACTGGTTTTTTAAGTAAGAAAAGCACCAAGAGTAGCGTAACAATGCCAGGAACCATGCCCGTGTAGAAGTAACCTCTAAAAAACAAATAAAGCGCAGATAAACCCACAAAGATGGAAAGGACCAGAATTTTTCTATTGCGCTCCTTTAAGGCAAACTCCTTTTCAAAAGGATTAGATCTAAACTTATTTTTGTACTCTGCAAAACTACCTTTATCTAATCTTACCTCCTCCTCGGTACTTAATTTATTCTCGTCGTGATAACGAGTATGAAAAGAAAATCTTTTCGGCTTTGGTGTATTAAAAACTCTTAAACGCATATCTCTAATTTTTCTTAATTATAAAACGTTTTGCTTTATAGATTATTCTACTTCTTTCAAGAGGGTTCTAAAGGCAACAAATTTACCTTCAAAATGATTTTTCGTTTTTTGTTGAAGCGCTGCTGCAAAATTATCTCGATATTCAAAATAATCCGACATGCTTTCGGCATAGTATTGTACATTGTAGGTAATACCATCCACTTCGTTTTCGGCCAAAATTCTATGAAATTTATGCTTTACGAACTTACCGGTAGCAAGCACTTCGGGTATATGAACTTCTTTCATCCAATTTAGCCAGACATCATGAACGTCTAAATCTATTTTAACCGTAACACTATAAATTATCATCCTATAAAGGTAAAACAATTTTAAAGAATGCCTTTAGCAAAGCTTTAAAGTCTTGCTTGTTTTATGCTTTAAATCGTCCAAATTTTTACATAAATATGGTTAAATTTGTAGGCCTTATAAATATAAAACTAGATTTTCCATGAATTTCGAATTAAACGAAGAACAATTAGCCGTTCAGGCAGCTGCCCGAGATTTTGCTCAAAAACAATGCTTAGAAGGAGTTATTGAACGCGATACCCACATGACACACCCTACAGAGCTTTTAAAGCAAATGGGCGAGTTGGGCTTTATGGGAATGATGGTAGATCCTAAATACAACGGGGGGGGTATGGATACCCTTTCTTATGTTTTGGCTATAGAAGAGATTTCGAAAGTAGATAATTCTTGCTCTGTTGCCATGAGCGTTAATAACTCCCTAGTTTGCTGGGGATTAGAAAAATATGGCACAGAAGCTCAAAAAGAAAAATATTTAAAGCCTTTAGCTAGTGGAGAGCTAATAGGCGCTTTTGCACTTAGCGAGCCAGAAGCTGGTAGCGATGCAACTAGTCAGAAAACTACCGCCATTGATAAAGGAGACCATTATCTAGTTAACGGTACAAAAAATTGGATTACCAACGGGGGAAAGGCTTCGATATACCTAGTAATAGCCCAAACCGATGCAGATAAAGGCCATAAAGGAATTAATGTTTTAATTATAGAAAAGGGCATGGAGGGATTTACTATAGGTGCTAAGGAGGATAAATTAGGTATCCGTAGTTCTGACACCCACTCTTTGCTTTTTACCGATGTAAAAGTTCCTAAAGAAAACAGAATTGGTGAAGATGGTTTTGGTTTTAAATTCGCCATGCAAACCCTAGCTGGAGGAAGAATAGGAATTGCTGCACAAGCCCTTGGAATTGCTGCAGGCGCATTTGAACTAGCCTTAAAATATTCTCAAGAAAGAAAAGCTTTTGGAAAAGAAATTGCAAAACATCAAGCTATTGCCTTTAAACTAGCCGATATGGCAACCGAAATAGAGGCAGCAAGATTACTTGTTTATAAAGCAGCTATTCTAAAAGACCAAGGCAAAGATTACAACCAAGCGAGTGCAATGGCAAAAGTATTTGCGAGCGAAGTTGCCATGAAAACTACCGTTGAAGCGGTACAAGTACATGGAGGCTACGGTTATGTAAAAGAATACCACGTAGAACGCTTAATGCGCGACGCTAAGATTACCCAAATCTATGAAGGCACTAGCGAAATTCAACGCATAGTAATTTCTAGAAGCGTACTAGGATAAGCCGATACTTTTCGCTTAGTTTTTGATAAACTTGAGGATTTTTCGTTGATCAGAAGAACCTTGCGCTAGAGCAATATACATGCCGCTCGGCAAAAAGGAAAGATCAAGTTCAGCCATTTCTACCTGCTTCGTGCTATAGAACTCTTGACCACTAAGACTAAAAATACTTAGGCTTACTTCCCCTTTAGATTCTATGTTTAATGCATCCTTAGCATAATACAGGCTTAGACCTTCTTCCCAATCTGACAGTAACTCTTTTTTCACCAAACTTATTTCTTTATAGAAACTTTGATCTCCTTGCGGCGTTCCATCATTGTTGCTAATAACACCTTGTAATACAAAAGATTCTTCACCCGTTTCTAAACTAGAAGTTTGCAAGGCCAAATCTAACTTCGCATAATTTTGAGAGCCCAATCTAAATCTATTTAGAGCTAGAACATTATATAGTACAGAAGACTCTTTTATTTGCAAATCTCCGAGTACTTCGCCAGTTTCTCCATTAACTAAGCGACTTGTAGAATTCAAACCGGCACTAAACAATTGGACACTTTGACCCTCCTCTACGGGAAGCGTTATTTGTATACGAATATCCTCTTCTTCGCTTCCGCTGGATTCTTCTGAACTAGCATCTTCTAATTTGCCATCTACTATAAAAATATCGGCACTAATAGCGCCACCATGACAAGCACTACAAACTATAGACTTTGCGCTCATACTTCCTGAACAAACGGAATAATCTGAAGAAGAACTTAAAGTAAAAACAACAATAAAAGCGACAAGTAGAAGTAGATTTTTCATAAGAAGAAGCTTTGCTTACTTCTAAAGCTAATGAAAAAATCGAATATTAATAAATATTAACAAATAAAGAATTGTCATTTTTCTGCAATTCTCCTTTTTGCCGAGCTAGAACGAGGGAAATTAATCCAAATTATACTCTGTAGCTTGCTCCAATTTCGCCTGTCTGCTTTGATAATCCTTATACATATAATTAGCAAAAACCACGAAAGCAAGCATACTTGCTATAAAACTCAGCAACAAGATACTTATATACTTTTCATTAGAAATCATCTTACAATATAAACGTAAAATAGAAACTAATTGTTGCTGTATTGTAAAAAAAGAAAAGCCCGCGATTTGCATCGCAGGCTCTTCTCCATCAAATTTTAAAATTTTATTCTTCCTCTTTTTTCTTGTTAGAGGCATAATTAATCTTCAAAGCATCTGCCTTTCTTAATTCTTGCTTCACATCGGTAACAATACCCATGGTAACTTCTTCATCTACCTTTAAGGATACTGTAAACTGACCTTGAAGAGCAGGCGGAACTTCCGAATAAGCTTTCTTAATGAAAGTTTGTACATCCTCTACATTGCGATAAGAATCATTCAATTGAATACGTGGGGCATCGCCATAAGTATCCACGTCTGTTGGCGTACCTATTAAAACATAAGCCACCGCTTCCTTGTATTGAATTTTGCTTAACTCCGTTGCTTGAGGTAATTTAATCTTTAACAAAGGGTTGGTTTCTCTCATAACCGTAACCACCATGAAAAAGAATAATAGCATGAAAATAATATCTGGCAATGAAGCCGTAGAAATTTCTGGTAAATCCTTTTTATTTCCTCCTTTACTAAATCTAGACATCTTATTTACCTCCTAAGTTTACTGGTTCAGCTTCCGAAATCTTCATAGGATATTCATCTTGAATTTGATCCTTTAAAGTTTTACAATAAGACTTCTTGCTTTCCGACAAATCTACATTATCTGAGCAATCATCTAACTCTGCATAGGTCATAGCACCGTTCGTAAGTTTAAGCGCCATATTATCTCTTAATTCTGCATAGGCCGCCTTTAATTCATTTTGAATCTGAATATAAGTACCATAATTGGTACCCCTATCGTTCTTTAAAGAGATAATGGCATCTTGCGGACTAGTAGAATAATTTTCTAACTTTCCTCTATTATCCAAATGCTTAATAGCAATATCCTTTAATTCGGAGATTTCTATATAATCTACTTCTACTAAAAGCTGATTATTGGCATTTACCAAAATCTCTAGTACGTTTCTTTCTCTTAACTTCACATCAGGAGGCGGTAAATCGCTCCAAGGTGGAAGCTTATGAAGAATACCTTTATCTTGGTCGATAGTAGTGGTTACAAGAAAGAAAATGAGCAACAAGAAGGCAATATCTGCCATGCTGCTAGCATTAATTTCTGTAGAACCTTTTTTTCTGCTACTTGCCATAATTCTTGTTCTTAATTTCCGTCAACAAATCCTTTCACAACATCGAACACCAAAAGAACTGATGCTACTATTGCCAAGGCATAAAAGGTAATAAGGCCAGCACTTGAACGCTTGTAAACTGCTGCATCTCCAAAACCTTTTTCAACCAGTCTTTGAGAAACTTCATCTGAACTTAAGGCATAACCAATACCGAAAAACACGATAAGCGCCACTACTCCAACTACAGCGTATAAGCCACCATCATTCCAACTTTGCATAACTGCAACTACAATACCCACAAACATTCCCAATAATGCTAAGAAGATAAGTACATAAGAGACCCACAGGCCTATATTTGCAAATGATTCCATTCTTTAAATTTTATAGCTTAATAATCTTATTCTACGATCTTATGTTTTTTCAACATATCAATAAAAGAAATAGAGGCATCTTCCATATCGTTGGTGATGCTATCAATTCTTGTTACGATGTAGTTATAAAAAATCTGAAGAATAATTGCTACTACTAGACCGAATACCGTTGTTAATAAGGCCACTTTAATACCACCAGCAACAACCGTAGGAGAAATATCTCCAGCTGCTTCAATCGCATCGAAAGCACCAATCATACCGATTACCGTACCCATGAAACCTAACATCGGAGCTAAGCCAATAGCCAAAGAAATCCAGGTTAAACCTCTTTCCATTCTTCCCATTTCTACTGAACCGTAAGCTAAAACAGATTTTTCTACGATATCTAAACCATCTTTCGTTCTATTTAAACCTTGGTGCATGATGCTTGCTATCGGGCTTCTACTTGCCTTGCAAACTTCTTTTGCGCCTTCCACGTTGCCATTTTCTAAGTTAGACTCTACCGCGTTTAATAACTTTTTAGCGTTAGTAGAAGCTAAGCTTAATGAAATAATACGCTCAATACAAAATGCCAATCCGAAAATCAAACAAACTAGTACTAAAGACATAAATCCAGCACCACCTTCAATAAATTTCTCAAGTAATACTTTGTGTCCTGAAGTTTCCTCAGCAGGAGCAGCTTCTTCTGCAGGAGCAGCTTCGGCAGCTGGTTCTTCTGTTGCAACAACTTCTTCTGTAGTCTCTTCTGTAGCAACAACTTCTTCTGTTGTTTCTGCAGCACCATCTTGGGCTTGTACGGTTTGATAATTAAAACCGAAAGTGAATAAGGCTACTAAAGCCAGTGTAATACTTAGTTTTTTCATACTAAAAGTTTTTGTCTGTTTGTTTTTTAATGTTTTTTAAAGTTTAAATTTCTCTTTTGGCGGAGAGAGAGGGATTCGAACCCTCGAGACCCTTGCGAGTCTACATGCTTTCCAGGCATGCCAGTTCAACCACTCCTGCACCTCTCCTAAATGAGAAAGTCAAAAATAGAAATTAATCTTTAAAACGAAAAATCAATTTCTCTCTTCGGTCCAAAATTCATTGATTAAACGGAATAATCCAAATATTTATGCTATTAATTTCTAGAATTGACAAATTACTTACAATACCTCAGCTAGATACTCTAGGCAATTTTAAAGAGTTCTTTTGCATTTTTACTCGTTTGCTTTGCTATCTCTTCAATAGAAATATTTAAAATCTCTCCTAATTTTTCTGCTATATATATAAGGTAGGCGCTTTCATTTCTTTTGCCTCTAAAAGGAACAGGACTCAAATAAGGCGCATCTGTTTCTAAAACTAAGTTATTTAGAGAAATAGAAGCTAAACTTTTATCCAAGCCACCATTCTTATAAGTAACCACGCCCCCTATGCCTAAATAAAACCCCAAGTCAACCAGTCTTTGTGCCTGCTCAGCACTTCCCGTAAAACAATGTAAAACCCCTTGCAAATTACCGTTCTGTTCTTTTTCTAGAATGCTCAAGATATCGTCAAATGCTTCTCTGCAATGAACAGCTATAGGTAAGTTTAAGTCTTTTGCCCAATTAATTTGCTGAACAAAAGCTTCTTTTTGTTCTTTAATTCTCGTAGTATCCCAATAGTAATCTAAGCCTATTTCTCCAACACTCGCAAATTTATGTCGTAAAAAATAAGCTTCTAATTCTGCCAATTCTTTCCTATAATCCTCTTTTACGTAACAAGGATGTAGGCCCATCATGGGCACAAAAAAATTTGGTTCGCGCTGCCAAAGAGAAAGTAATTTAGGCGCAGAAGCCGCGTCGACATTGGGTAAAACAACTTTCTCTATATTTTCTCTTTTTGCATTTTCGATGCAAAGCGCCAAGTCTTGCTCAAATTCTTCTAAATACAAATGAGCATGGGTGTCAATTAGCTTCATGGCTGCAAAATTGCTAAAAAAGGGCTTCACAAACCATAGATATTGTAATTTTTTTAAGCAATTATCGCTTTTATGTTTACCCTGTCAATTATTTAATCATTTAAATTTTACAGTCATGAAAAATCTAACAAAATTCTTAATAGTACTAGCAATTAGTTCATTAAGCATCATCGCCTGCGATGAAGAAGTAATAGTAGAAGATCCGACATTAGAGCCAAACGGACTTGCCTTAGAGCAAAAAATAGCCGAGCATAGAAATAATGCTAAAGAACATTTTAATGTAGATTTAAGCTCTACGGCGGGCACCACAATTACTAGCGAAAACGGCACCATAATAACTTTCTATTATGGTAGCGTAAAAGACGCCGATAACAATCTTGTTTCCGGCATCATTGAGGTAAGCCTATTAGAGATCTTCGACAAGAGCGATATGGTTCTAATGAACAAGACAACCATGGGTTTGCTTCCCGACGGAAACCATCAAGCCTTAAAATCTGGTGGACAGTTTCTATTAGAAGCTAGTCAGGGTGAAGAAGAGCTTTATATTAATGGCAACCTTAAAGTAATGGTGCCTGTTTCTAACACCGGCATTGCCGACCCAGACATGACGCTTTATGCTAACGAATGGGGAGAAGACGATGATTGCGATTTAATTACTTGTCCGGATGATGTATGGGAAGAAGTAGAAGATACAAGTTTGTGGGGGCAAGGAACGGTGCTCGCCTTAGAAAATGCCGCAGGAGTAACTTATTACTCTTGTTTTGTTCAGAATTTTGGTTGGAGTAATATTGATCGCTTTATGGCAGATCCTTCTCCTAAAACTATGATTAAAGTAAAAACTCCTGAAGAATACAATAATACAAATTGTGCTGTTTATGTTTCTTTTGATGGACAAGAATACAGTCTTGCCGCCTTGGATGTATATTTAGAAGATTTACAAGTATATTCTGAGCACTACGGACAAGTGCCAATAGGAAGTAATATTCATGTAATTGCTGTGTCGATTGTAGAAGACCAATACTATTCTAGCTTTAAAGCGGTGAGCGTGGAAGCCGACATGACCATAGAAATGGATGAGCTAACAGAAACAAGTGAGGCTAGCTTAATTGCTGAAATCAATGCTTTACCTTAATAAGTTTGGTGGGGAAGGGTTGAAAACAGTAGCTTTCGGCCCTTCTTTCCACAAAGCCAAAAATTTGTCGTTTTTTTTACAAAAGCAAATGAATAGTTTTACATTACTAAAAATATCTATTATGAAAACAATAAAATTTATTCTCTTTCTAAGCATAAGCTTTTTGGTTCTCCCAAAAGCGCATGCACAATTCACCGCCAACTTTGGTGTAGATCTACTTGTAGATAATTGCACGGCTTGGGAATATCAATTTACAGACAGCAGTACCACTAGTCCAACTTTTGGTGCTAGCTACTATTGGGATTTTGGAGACAATACTACTTCTACCCTTCAAAACCCAACACATTGGTATTATTTGCCGGGCACCTATACCATTATTCATGTGGTAAGTGCAAATGGGGTAAGTATTACCAGTACACAAGATTTAATTGTAACTAGTAATGCAAATCAAGTAAGTTTCACCTACAATAGCCAGGGTTCTTGTAATGGACCCCAAATACTTAACTTGTTCGGAGCGCAAGGCAACCCGAACAATCCTATAGTTACATGGGCTTGGTATATAGATGGTGTCTTTGCTGGCAATAGCCAATTTGTAACTGGTTATCAGCTTTCGGCAGGTCCTCATGTTATTCAAGTGGAAGGAACTACAAATCTTGGATGTACCAGCGAGGATGTACAGACCATTAATTTAAACGGGGGTGGATTAAATGTTGCAGCTAGTTATCAAACGCTTAATGCAAGTTGTAATGGAGCTTTAGTTGATCTTTACTCTACAGTAAGTGGCGGCACAGCCCCTTATACTTTTTCTTGGTCGTGGTACGATTTTGGAAATTCTACAGTAGCAAATCCTCAACAAGTTTTTGTTCTAACCAACATAGATCCAACTGTTTATTTAACGGTTACGGATGCAAATGGTTGTACTGGTAGCGCACAAGTAAGTGTTGTAAACAACACCAATCCTATTACTGCCTTTGCAACAGCTAATGCGGTTTCTGCTTGTTCTTCTACCTGTGACGGTAGCATTACTGCAGTGGCTACAGGAACTGCTGGTCCATATACTTTTATTGTAAGTCCAGGCAACCTTACTCAAACGGGTTACCAAACGGTATTTAGCAATTTATGTAGTGGTGTTTACACCATACAAGTTTACGATCAAAACCAATGTTCTAGCACTATCACGGCAGTGGTGGAACAAGATTCAACCAATGGTTTAATTGTAGATGCAATTGTAGAGTATGGCTTTACTTGCCAAAGCAATAATTTATGTTTAGGTACTGCTCAAACCGTGGTAAGTGGCGGCGTAGCACCTTATTCTTACAGTTTAGATAATGGTCTAAGTTTCCAAACTAGTCCGAATTTCGACAGCCTATGTGTAGGTACATACCAAATTCTCGTAGAAGACGCAAATGGTTGCTCCGGATACTATTCCTTTGTAATTCAGGCTGGACAGCCTCTAGGAATTCAAGCAAACGAATACTATGCAAATTGTTCTTCTAATAACCCTGCAGGAAACAACTCGTTTATCCAAGTATATCCTTATGGCGGAAGTGCTCCTTACAGCTTTTTATGGAGTGATGGTAGCACCTCTAGCAATATTCAAAATCCTAGTCCAGGAGTTTACACCCTCATCCTAAGCGATGCCAATGGCTGTACTTTCAGTCAATCTTTTACTGTTCCTTCTAACGATTGCTATACGATAAGCGGAAATGTTTATGTAGATGTAAACGGAAACTGTATATATGATAGTACAGATTATCCTTTGAGTGCCTTTGTGGATCTTACAGCAACAGCTGGTGGTCCTTGGTTGTGGATATATGATTACACTGATGCCAATGGTGCCTATAGCATTAGTGCTCCTGCTGGAACCTATTTCTTCGATATTAATGGCTACAATGCCAATGGTTTAAGCGTTTTATGTCCGAATGCCAATTATAGTGTTACTTTAGATTCTACTAATCAAAATGTAAGTGTCGACTTTTTCTTAAGTCCACCTGCTCCGGTTCAAGATTTAAGCATTAGCATAGGCCACATTACCAATGTGGCGCCAAGCACCATTCCTGGTCACAACAGATGGAGTTATATCTACATTTGTAACGATGGAACCATTCCGATGAGCGGCTATGCAGAGTGGCATTATAGCGCAGAATTGAACTATGCAGGACCACCAAGCTGGTCTAACATTTATCCGGATGTTATTGATCAAACAAACCATATCTTGCGTTTTAACTTTAGCAACCTACAACCAGGTACTTGTCAGCAAATAAGAATAAATTTCGATGTGCCAAATACTCTTGCCATTGGAACACCAATTATTGACGAAGCATTTATTTTCCCTCTTGCAGGAGATGTAACACCAAACAACAACTCTGCTTACACTTACGAATTATCTCAAGGTTCTTGGGACCCTAACGATAAGGCAGTATATCCAAATGGCGACATTACGGTAGACGACAATGATCACAGTTATCATATACGTTTCCAAAACGAGGGTAATGCCAATGCAACCAGAGTAATTGTTCGAGATGAATTAGATTCTAATTTAGACATACATACCTTAAGAAACATTCAAGCATCTCATGATTTTATTATGACAATAGAAAATAATAATGAATTGGTATTTACTTTCAACAACATACAACTTCCGCCTAAAGATGTAGACGAAGCTGCTAGTCAAGGTTATGTAGCCTTTGCTATTAGTCAAAACGGAGAATTACCGGTAGGAACAAGTATTGAAAACACAGCGGCAATTTACTTCGATTTTAATGAAGCTGTTATTACCAATACCGTGGTAAATACTATTGTTGAAAAAACTACAGGTATTAAAGATGCTAACTTAGACAATTTGCTATCGGTATATCCAAATCCATCTAAAGGAAGTTTCCAAGTTAAACTAGATGCTGGTGAAATAGCAAAAAATGTAAAAGTATTAGACGTACTTGGCAATGTTGTTCTTGTGCTAGAAAGCAGCAATAGCAACAACTTCCTTTTAAATTTAGAACATAGTGTGGCTGGAGTTTATTTCTTAGAAGTAGAAACTTCTCAAGGAATAGCCATTCAAAAACTAATTAAACAATAGAATTTTAGGTTTATTCTGGAAAAGGCGCTTCTAAGATTGGAAGCGCCTTTTTTATTTTTTAGCCGAATTGTACCTTAGAAAATCTATTTCAAAATTTTGGTTTAATCCATAAAGAAAACTCGCTTCACTCTTTCCGAAACCGAAGTTAAAACCTCATAAGGGATGGTATTTAACTTTTGCGCTAGCTCAGCAGCAGAAATGTTATCTCCAAAAATTTCTACCAAGTCGCCCACTTCTAGCCCTTCTATATCTGTGATATCTATCATGGCCATGTCCATACATACATTTCCTATTATAGGGGCTCTTTTTCCTTTTACAAAAACTTCACCTAGGCCATTACTCAGCAAGCGATTCAAGCCATCTGCATAACCTATGGCAATGGTTGCTATGGTGATGTCTTCTTTTGCCTTGCCCTTTCGTCCATAACCAACAGATTCTCCTTTTGCTACCTTCTTAATTTGCGAAATTTTAGTTTTAAGCCTAGCAACAGTTTGTAAATGCTCTTGAAACTCACTGTTAAAACCATACAAACCAATACCTAGGCGAACCATGTCGTAATGTGCTTTCGGAAAACGACTAATACCGCTGCTATTGGCAATATGTAACAGTGGCTTGTTAGGAAGAACTTGCATCAGCTGCTTACTTAATTGGTCAAACAAGGCAATTTGTCCTTCCGTAAAAGCATCCAAACCTTCCTCGTCTGAAGCAGCCAAATGAGAGAAAATAGATTTCACTTCAAAACAATCTAAATTCTTTAGCTCATCGCAAAGTGCCGGCACCTCCTCCTTCTCAAAACCCAGCCGCTTCATTCCTGTATCTACATCGATATGAATAGGAAATTTGCCTTCGTAAGAAGAGAAAGATAGGGCTTCGCGAAATGAATGCAACAAGTCTAAACTGTATATTTCGGGCTCGAGTTGAAATTTAATAATGGCATTAAAGCTTCTTTCTTCAGGATTTAGGACTAAAATAGGCAGCGTAATGCCGGCCTTTCTTAAAGCAATTCCTTCGTCGGCATAAGCAACACCCAAATAATCTACTCGATTAAACTCTAAGAGCTTAGCCACTTCTACAGAACCCGCCCCATAAGAAAAAGCCTTCACCATCGCCATGGTTTTTGTGCCCGGCTTCAGTTTAGAGCTAAAGAATTTTAAATTATGGTAAAGGGCATTTAAGTCAATTTCCATAATTGTTGCATGCGCTTTTTCTTCTAAAGCCGCACTAATTTTTTCAAACTCAAATTTCCGCGCACCTTTAAGAAGAATGGTTTCTTTATCAAATTCATCGTCGCTAACGCTGGCTAAAAAAGCCTTGGTGCTTTCAAAAAAATAAAGGCCTCTTGTAAAATTTTCCAATCTAAAAAGTAGCGCGTGTCTTTCTAAATTCGGACCTATACCGATAAATCGAGTAATTTTATTTTTAAGCAACAAATCATTCACTTCGGTATATAAGTCTATGCCCGTCATACCACTTTGCAAAATGTCGGATAAAATTAAGGTCTTGTTTTGGCTTTGCTGCTGTTGTTGTAAGAACTCGAGAGCAATTTTTAAAGAATCTAAATCCGAATTATAACTATCGTTAATTAAGATAGAATCATTAATGCCCTTCTTTTGCTCTAATCGCATTGCCACTCTTTGTAAAAGCTTTAAGCGTGCATTTATCTCCTTCTCTTTGTAAGAGAAATGAAGCATAAGCGCTACACAATGCATGGCATTCTGAACAGAAGAGTAATCGGCAAAAGGTAAAACAATCTTGTACTCTTTATTTTGATAGCTCAAGCGAATTTGCGTTTGTCCAAGCTGACTTTCTTGCTCTAAAATTCGAATACTCACATTTTCATGCTTTCCCCAACTAAGCAGCTTAGGCACCTTTGCAAGGGCAGAATTTTTTCCAAAAATCACACTAATATTTTGGTTCAGACTAGGTATATCTGCACAAAAGATTAGCGTGTCTACCCGTAAAAATAAATTAAGTTTTTCTTTAATTTTATGAGAATCACTGATAAAGTTTTCGCTATGAGCAGAACCAATTGTGGTAAAAATTCCAATGTTGGCCTGTATAATTTTTTCTAAGCGCGACATTTCGCCGGGTTCAGAAATCCCTGCTTCGAAAATAGCTAAGTTATGCTTTTCATTCAAAGACCAAACCGACAGGGGCACCCCAATTTGAGAATTATAGCTTTTCGGACTTCTACAAATAGTAAATCGATCTTCCAAAACTTGGTTACACCATTCTTTAACTATGGTTTTTCCATTAGATCCCGTAATGGCTACTACTGGAATTTGAAATTGTCGCCGATGGTGGGCTGCCAAATCTTGCATTGCAAGACGGCTATCGCTAGTAAGTAGTACATTGCAATCTTTAAAATCTTTAAGGTATTCCTCTTTTTGTACCACAAAATTTCTTAGCCCTTTATCATATAATTCGGCTAAGTATTCGTGTCCATCTAAACGTTCACCAACAATTGCAAAAAATAGGGTAGTGCTTGGCTCTACTAACTTTCTACTGTCTTGTAGTATATGCACTATTTCCGAATTCGGATTAGCGAGGGTCCAAGTTCCTTTTAAAACTTTTTGAATTTCTGAAATGGTATACATCGTCTTAACGTAATATACGATTAAAATCTTCCGATTCTAAGAAAAATCCCTCCGCCTATACCGCTTAAGTCTTTTGCTTGAAGTTGGGTAGAATAGAGCGCTTCTGGATTTTGACTAGTATCCAATTTTTTAAACACAAATACATTGTATTGTAGTTGCAGTCCGATCCTAAAATAAGAACTCACATTAAAAACCCCTTTTAGGGCAGGAACGATATTCGCTCCATGTAGTATATGTTCTTCTTCTTTAGTTTCTACTTTTATCCTTGCCCAACGCAAACTCAAATCTGGCGATAAGGAGAAAACTTTTTTATCGGGAAAAAGGATATAACCAAAGCGCAAGCCAAAACTTTGAAAATTTAGTTTGGTTTCGGTCTTTCTATTATTCCCGATTTCTGTAGAACTAAACTTTTCGAAAGAAGCCAACTGAGCAAAGCTAGCACCTAGATAATATTGGTGTTGTACCAGCCAATTTGCTGAGAAATCTACATTCATCCCAGAACTATGGTTAGTTTGAATGATATTACTAGCCAATTCTACAAAGGCAGCACTATGAAACTTCTTTGCATAAAACAACTTCGTTGTATCCCCTTGGGTAAAAGCGTAAGTGCTTGATAATGAAAGAATAAGTAATATAAAGATTCGCTTCACCATAATTGAGCCTAAATTTAACAAGATATATTGAAATAAATACCTCATTTTTGCATTTGTGTTTGCAGTAATAGACGTAGAAACAACTGGTGGTCACTTATACGACGATAGGATAACAGAAGTTGCTATCTACGTAAGTGACGGAAAAAAACTCATTAAAAGTTTTTCTAGCCTAGTTAATCCGCAAAGAAAAATCACCCCTTTTGTAGTTAAGTTAACGGGCATAAGCGATGTAATGGTTAGCGATGCTCCGCTATTTGAAGAAATTGCTCAAGATATTTTAGACTATACGGAAGGCTGTATTTTTGTTGCGCACAACATAGGTTTTGACTATTCTATGATTAAGCGAGAATTTAAGAGAATCGGAATTTCTTTTAGACGTCCAAGTGTTTGCACTGTTCAACTTTCTCAAAGAGTGTTTAGCAATCAGCCCTCTTACAGCTTGGGCAACCTTTGCACTAATTTAGGTATAGAATTAAACAACAGACACAGAGCTTTTGGAGATGCTGAAGCCACCGCTTTTTTACTTCATAAAATAATAGAAGAAAAAGGGGTAGCCTACGTGGAAGAGCACTCTAGTACTTACTCGCAAAACATTGAGTTTAAAGGCACGCTCACGCAAGAAATGATAGACGCTTTACCAGAAGATCCTGGAGTCTTTCGCTTTTTAAATGATAAAAATGAAGCCCTCTATATCAGTTCGGCTAGAAATATTTTTGGGGAAGTAAGCAAGTTTTTGTTGCATGCCGCAAAAGACAAACTATTACAAGACTTGCTAGAAAAAACAGTAGTAATTGATACCCAGGTATTTAATAGTGTTATTATTTCTGAATTACAAGAAATTGAAGAGCTCAGAACGGTTCAGCCCCCTTATAATAAGGCCAGTGCATTAAGAAAATACCCAATAGGGGTGTATGAAAACGATAATTTAAACGCCAAGGCTTTTTATATAGAAAGAAATGCAAATGGTAAAGCCTTATGGCGATTTACCAACGAAAAAAGAGCCTTATCTTTCTTGAAGAAATTTCATAAAGATATGCGGATTAACACGCCCAATTTTCCTGCTAAAGAAGAAGTGGCGACAAGCTATAGAGATAGAGTAGAAACTGCCTTATCCCATACTTTATATCCAATGAGAAACTTCTTTATTATTAGAGAAGTAAGCTTTGCAAATACCCTTTATGCCATTTATATAGAGGATTATGTTTATCAGGGATATGCTGAAATCGACAAAGAATTTTACGATGGCAACCTGGAGACCATAAAAGAGAATATCATTTATTGCGAAAACAACCCTTTAGTTCAAAAGGCTCTACAGCGATATTTAAAGAAAAAAAGCGTGAAACTTATTGCGTGCTAACCACTTGCTTGCCAAATTCAAACGCATTCATCAAATCTTTCAAGTCGGTATAAATAGCTTCTTCGGTCATTCCGTATTGTTCTAAAGAATAGTGGTGCTTCGACTTGTAGTTTTTACTTTCTAAAGTATAATTTTTTAAGGCATTTTTGAAAGCATCGCTCATTTCAAAATCAAAATATTCGTAAATCTTATTAGCAGTAAGCGTAGGGTTTTTTACCACCTCATCGTAGCGTACAATCAATAAGTTTTTTGGATTAATAATGCTTTTCTGCTCGTGTAAATAAGCATAGTAATTAATAGCAATTTTGCCAAACGCTCTACATTCTTCCGAATCGTTGGCAATATCTCTACTGTGTACCTTCCATGGTCCTGTAAACATACTAATAACCGAAGGCACTGCTTTCAAAGGATTTCTAACCGGATATATAATTTTTGCATTGGGAAAACATGACAAAATAAAATTTAATCTTCCCGTTGAAAAAACATTTTTCATTAAAAGTGTTGCCTCAGGTTTTGTGGCATAAACAATTCTCTTTAAGCTAGATAAGTAAAACTCCTTTATTTTTTGTTTTACCTTTTCGTCCGATTTATCGATAAAATTTAAATACCCCAATTTATACGCCCAAGGAGATAATAACACTAAAGCAGGAGAATAGGCTGCCAATGTAAATAAAGCCTCATCTTCTTCCGACCTATCAAAACCCATAGGATGCACATGCTTCCATCCGCCAAAAAATAGCTCATCCAACTTATTAAAAACCTTGTGTAAAAGACCGCCAACTTTTTTGTCGACATTGGCAACAAGCTGGATAATCTTTATATAAAAAACCGAAGGCAATAAGGTGTGATATAGCAAACTGAAGGTATACTTCTCCCCATCCAAACAAAGCAACCTATGCAAAAATGTGGTGCCACATCTTGGATTACTGATAATAAATACTGGACTAGTAAGATCTAACTTCTTGTAGCCGCTAAAAAATATTTCATCCATTATTCGACCAAAAGCAATAAAAACAACTCCTAATAAATGCAAGAACAAAAAGGTGGTAGTAAACAAAAACCTAGGAATACTAAAGTGCTTTATGCAATTGAAATAAAACAATTGAAACACAGTTTGGTGGTGAAAATAGAATATTGATGGTTTGAAAATGGTCATTTTATATTCTTGCGTGTGCAAAGAGAATAGAAATAAGGTAGATTTCCAAATCTAATAGTTTCAATATTGATAAAAAAAGTATTACTTTTAGCAATCTAAACCTTTTTTAAAAATGAAACACATCTTTACCCTTTCTTTTATTGCTCTAAGTATCAGTTATTCATGGGCACAAACCACCTACCAAAGCGTTTATAATATTTTTCAAACAAATTGTGCTACATCTAATTGTCACAACACCGCTACTTCTTCTGGAAACCTTGATTTAGAAGGAGTTGGACTAACTTATGAAGAGAAAGAAGCAGACGTATATAGCAACATTTATAAGGTAGTTCCTGATAACGCCTATGCTGCTGCAAAAGATAACTATTTGATATACCCTGGTGATCCATATAGAAGTTTTTTAATGAGAAAGATTGCCAATGGCTTTTTCGATGATATGCCATTAGAAGCTAACGAAGGTGCTCATATGCCGGATGGAGGTGTTATGACAGATTATGAAAAGGAAGTTATTAGACAATGGATTGTTTATGGTGCTTATGAAGATGGTGACGATGTTAATCTTAACTATGTTAATGAATATTACACTAACGGCGGTGTGGAATCTGTTACAAACGTTCCAGCTCCACCAGCAGCAGGACAAGGTTTTCAAATTCACTTGGGTCCATTCTTTATCGGTCCAACAGAAGAAGTAGAGTTCTTAAGTAAATATGAAACCTTATTAGATGAAACTGTAGAGATTACTAAATTTCAAACAGAAATGGGTACTTATTCGCACCACTTTATTGTATATAATTTCACCGATGCTTTCGGTAGTTTTGATCCTGCAACTGTTCCTTATGGTTTAAGAGACGATGTGGATTTCGATGGTAAGGGCTTTGTTTTAACAGAGCAATATTCTAATACCTTAGAAACTCCCCAAGGTTCTGCCTTCAAGTGGAAACAAAATGAAGTTTTAGATTTAAACTCTCACTACATTAATTATGATTCTACTCGTGTTTTAAAATGCGATGTATATTTAAATGTAAGTACTCAAGCTAATGGAACTGCTGCGCAAGAAATGTTTACGCAACTTATTCCGAGCACCAACATTTATATTCCAAACTCAGGAGAGCCAGTTACCTTTAACAGACCATTTAGTATACCTGCAAATCTTGATGTTTACATTTGGGGCACTGTAGCGCACACGCACAAATATGGTTCAGATTTTAACATTTACCTTACAGAAGAGGATGGTAGTAAAGGTGCTATGATTTACGACGCGGGCTGTGCTGGTGGCGTACCAGGTTGTGGTGTTGAAGATTTCGACTACAAGCATTTACCAATCCGCTTTTTTATGCCTTTTAGAAAAGTAAACCTACAAGATGGCGTAATTGCTGAAGCTACTTATATTAATGATGGTCCTACTCCAGTACAATGGGGATTAACTTCTGCAGATGAGATGATGCTCTTCATTATTATGTTTACTTTGGATACAGCCGGTGTAGAACAACCAACAGTGGGTATCTTAGATAAGAATGAGGAACTTGCAAATGTTGTATTCTATCCAAATCCAACAAAGAACCAAGCAAGTATTCTTATTAGTAATATCGAAGAAGGCTTTACTAAGCTTGAAATCGTAGATGTTAATGGTCGCTTGGTTAAAGAAATCGAATTTGATGCAAGAAAAGAAAATAGCCTCGAATTTGATGCAAGCTCTTTAATCAATGGCATCTATTTCTACAGACTAAGCCAAAACGAGACAAGTCTTTACACGGGTAAATTCGCTATTAGTAAATAAAAGAGCATTGAACCTCAGACAGTTATTTCTTCGTCATGTGGCACAAACGAGCGAGGCTCCACTCGCTATAGATGCAAGTCATGCTGAAGGAATATACATTCACACTTTAAGTGGTCAAAAATTAATTGATCTAATTTCTGGAATTGCCGTAAGTAGCCTTGGCCACAGCAACCCTAAAATAGTTAATGCGGTTAAAGAACAGGCCGAAAAGTACATGCACCTCATGGTATATGGGGAGTACGTAGAACAGCCACAAGTTTTACTTGCTAGTAAATTAGCTTCTATTTTGCCCGAAAATCTTCAAAGTGTGTATTTTACAAATTCTGGAGCAGAGGCAACCGAAGGAGCACTAAAGCTAGCTAAAAGGGCAAGTGGCAGGTCTGAGATTCTTTATTTCAAAAACAGCTACCACGGCAGCACAATGGGTGCTTTAAGTGTGATGGGAGACGAATATTTTAAACGAAATTTTCGCCCTCTAATTCCCGATTGTCGCATGCTTCTTTATAATGATTTCGATGCACTTAAATCTATCAGTACAAAAACCGCTGCGGTAATTGTAGAAGCTGTGCAAGGAGAGGCTGGAGTAGTTAAAGCAGCGCCAGGTTTTTTGCAAAGCCTGGAAAAACATTGCAAAGCAGCTGGAGCACTTTTAATTTTAGATGAAATCCAAACCGGAATGGGTAGAACGGGTAGTATGTTTCGCTTTGAAACAGAAAAAATCAGTCCCGATATTTTATTACTTGCTAAGGCTTTTGGAGGAGGAATGCCCCTTGGTGCTTTTGTGAGCTCTAAGCATCTAATGCAAAAGCTTCAACATGATCCATTCTTAGGACATATAACTAGTTTTGGTGGTCACCCAGTGAGCTGCGCAGCGGCCCTAGCTTCTCTAGAATTTCTTCTTGAAAACCACCTCGTAGAGCAAGTAGAAAAAAAAGGACAAGTTTTTGAAGACTTATTGCAAGATGCAAAAATTAAAAAAATTAATCGAGTGGGCTTAATGATGGCCTTAGAATTTTCAAGTTTCGAGGAGAATAAAAAAATTATTGATCAATGCTTAAAAAATGGGCTAATATCCGATTGGTTTTTGTTCAATAATTCTTCTATGCGTATAGCACCCCCTTTAGTAATAAGTACAGAAGAAATCCATTTATCCTGCGAGATAATATTAAAAAGCATCCATGAAGTGGTTTAAATTTATCTTTCTCTTTTTACTCCTTTCCTCTTGTGCCAAAGAAAGCATAAAATTGGAAACCCAAGAATTAAATATCGCCACAGACAACGATATTTATGATATTGTTTTCCTTGACGAAAATATAGCCTATGCCTGTGGTGGCGAATTATGGAAAAGTGGTTTTATTGCCAAAAGTGAAGATGGAGGAACTAGTTGGAATATTGTATATGAGCACTTTAATATTATTTTCGAATTAGAATTTCTAAACGAAAATAAAGGTATTGCTGGGGCTTTTTGGGGCGGAATTCTCAAAACAGAAGATGGTGGAAATTCCTGGGACTATGAGGAATACCCAGATATGAGCGCTTGTAATTCGGTTCACTTTTTGAACGATTCTTCCGTGTTAATTTGTACGGGAAGTAGCTATCATTTTGGTGGACTATGCCAATATAACTTCAATAGCAGTAGTTTGTCTTTTAGCGATTATTTACAAAGTTTCGAAGCCTCCTATTTCTTTGATGAAGAAGAGGGTGTGCTTTGCTCTTATGGTGTAATTTATAAAACTTATGATGGCGGCAACTCTCTCGTTGCCACTAATGGCCAAGGAGATTTTTTCAAGGCAGTGGATTTTAACCAACAAGGTGAAGGCTTAGCTATAGGCTATGAAGGAAAAATTCTAAGTTCAAAAAACAAAGGCAGTAATTGGGACAAAAGCGCAAACAAATCTAGGTTTTTCACCACCAAAGGAAATCTAGAGGGATTAAGCGTTTATAATAAAAATGCTTTTGTTTGCGGCGAAAACGGTAGTTTGTTTTACACAAGTAACTTTTTTGATTCTTGGTTAGAGGTAGAGCACAATTACGAACATGCTAACTTGCGAACAGTGTATATTAAAAACGAAAGTGAGGCAATAGTTGCGGGTAGCGATGGACTTATGTTTAAGATCTTCTTTTGACTATAAGTTGATGCCTATACCCACATCAAAATATTGCGCAACAAAGTAGTGGGTTTTCATGTGCACCCCAACAAACAAACTTTTCTCCTTGCTTGGTCCAAATTTCACCGCGTGATAGTTTAAACCTAATTTGGCGAAAATTGGCGTGGTATTATCGTGGGCCTTTAAAATATACACCCCTATCAAGGCATCTAAGCTCACTCTTCCTAAAAAGAGCTCATCGCCTACAAAAAAACTAAAATCGCTCGCTTTACTTTTTTTAGCCTCATATACAAACTGACTTAAAAATTCTTTCTTTCCAATATCGAAGGCGTAATTAAAACCAGAAAACACCCTATTGTTTATACTAGTTGCTCGTGCATAAGCTGCACTAAATAAATAGATGGGATATTTTGGTCCTCCAGGAACCCTATCTTCATAAAAGGCCATGGCATAATTGAAGCGGAAAAAATTCTTTTGCTTTGGTTTAGAAATTGGTTCTTCATTATAAGTTCCTTGCTCAGAATTAGGCAAATATCTAAAACCCGTTGAAAAAGCTAAATAGTTAATTCCTAAATTGGGCGCTTGAAATGAAGCATTAGAAAAATGTGTGAAATTCATTGCCAAGAAGTAAGTTAAACTTGGCTGTAGCTTAAAATCCGCTCCGAAACTAAACTGCGTGCAATTATTTATTTTCGAACCAATTACATTGTTTGTTGGGTTAGAAATGTAATCGAAAGGCTTTGTTAAATAGCCTAATCCGAGACCTGCTCGCCAAAACATATCTACTTTCTTTCTTCGCAGAATCCAAAACTTTACATAAGGTATAAGGGCATAGGCGTTGCCAAAAATTTCATTGTCACCAAAACGCGCCATAAACAAAGCACCTCCAAGCTCTGGATAATTGAGCTTACGTTGCCACTCTTTTTCGCCTTTAGTTACTTTAGATATGGCCAGCTCAAAGCCATGCGACTTTTGGGTAATATCTGGAACAAACTTAGTGGAGTGTTTTAGAATAATGCCCCAATAATAACTGCCAGAAACATTAAGTTTTGGACTATACTCTTCGTTAATCTGAAATTTTTGCGCATTTAGACTAAAAAATAGAGCTATAAAAACAAAGAGTACCCAGTTCTTCACTTAGTAAAAATACAAAAGGCTTTACAATAATTTGTAAAGCCTTTATGGATTCTATAAAATTAGTTTTTTACTACCCGTAGAAGCTTACTTTTTCTTCTAATTATAACTCCTTTACTAGGGTATTGGGCTCAATAGCCCCATGAGAAATATGGTAACTTACTTTGCCATTTTTTAAGACGATAAGTTGGGGACTTTGATGAATCACCTTATAACGTTGCGCAATTTCTGTAGATACTTCCCTATAATTTAACAAGTCGAGATAATAAAAATCTGCCTTATCCCTTAAAATAGATGAGCTACTTTCTAATTTTTCTTTAGCATGTAAAGACATCCCACAGCGCGTACTATGCTTAAATAAGACTATTGTTTTATTTAGAGACTCCTTTTCTAAACTTTCTAATTGCGCACTTTTTTCAAGAGCAATCCAATCTATCATAAAATCTATTTAATAACAAACTTCTCGTAAGCAGAACCGCTAGCAGTACTAAGTTTGATTAAATAAACTCCAGGCACCGCAGTTCCTAAATGAATTTGTGAATTTTTGCCGAGACCTGCTTCTTGATAAACCACAGAACCAAGAAGATCTACGATCTCAATCATCAAAATTTCCTCTTCGGCTTTAACAACAAAGCTACCTTGATTTGGGTTCGGTAAAACTCTAAATGTTATATTATCTCCAAAATTTCTAATTCCTGTTGTATCTATTGGCTCTACATACTCAAAACAATATTCGTGTCCGCTACCAATACTCGCCGTATTCACAATTTCCACTCCCCCTACAATAAGCTGATAATTGCCTTGATCAAAACCTCCCGGAATAATAGCTGTTAAACCATTTCCTCCATCATCATACATGTTGATACAATAAGAACCGGCTGGTAAACAATAAGAAAAACTCAAATTCTGAATAAATCCGAAAGGACCTTCTGCTTCAATGATGTTATCATTTTCATCGGTAATTTCAAAGTAATTCTCGCCGCCATTGATGTTCGTAGCTATATTAATTTCTACCTGCACCCCAAGATTGATGAGAAGATTGATGTTTACTGTATCGTTGTTTAAATTTTCATCGTTGCTCAAATTAGAAGAACTGATGTAGGCCTGGTAACTATAGCTACCACTTGTTGAAAAAACTAAGGAATCTAAAGGAATTTGTGCACTTTGATTAGAAGTCAATAAGCCATTCCAAGTATATTGCGACAAAGCACCATCTACACCATAATTAATGGTTACAGAAGTAACATCATCTGTTCCTCTATTTCTAATATTAAGCGCTTGTGCTATGGTAGATGCACAGGCTTCTCCCGAAGGTGCTCCTACATAATTAAGTGCTATATCTTGTGTTAAAACTATAGCATTCGGATCATAACCGGGATGCACGCTTACACCTAAATTACATGGATCGAGCCAAGAAACCAACTCATCACTAGCACTCGAACCATTATCCCAACTCACATCAAAGCGACCATAATAATCGTCAATATTATTAGAACAACTTGCCGTTCCGCCATATAGTTGCCCTATGATATTTCCATCCTGATTAAAAAGCGGAGATCCCGACGACCCACCTTCTGTTGTGCCATCCTCCCAGTTCAAAATACGCCAACATTGCGCTCCTGAATACGTTGCTTGAATAGCGCCTTGGTTATCAAAAGTAATTTTTTTAACATCTCCAGCTGGATGATGAATACCAACTTGTGAGCTAGGCAAGAAACCCGAGTTATCCCAACCTGCATAAAAAACTTCGTAGCTGGCCGGAGGAATACTACTCAATTCTAGCAACATAAAATCCGATCCTGCATTACTAGCTCTTCGCGTTACACCAGATATCGTGTTGCTTGGATATGGACCAGAATTGGTATTGCATGCGCTAGACTGAAAATTAAAACCAACCACAGTAGTGGGGTCATCAGCACCACAATGATTTGCAGTTAAGAAAAAGGCTCTACCATCGTTGCATGTATTATTAATTAAAGCACCTGAGCAAAACCCTGCACTTAAGTTATTTTGAGATAGTAAAATACCCACTGCACGGATTTGATCTCTCCAAGGGTCACCTTCCGGACATATTACATTGTTATTACAAGAACCTGAATCGCCAATGTACTTCTTTTGATAATCTAAACTTCTATAGCCATTTACTATTCTTTGAAGGTGTAATTGGCTTAAACCTATTACAGAACTTGGTTCATACAACTCTATGGTTACTTCCTCTCCTGGAATTAAATCTGTGGTAAGAAAACCGTGTTCCTTATTATTCTCATAAGTGAAAGAACCTAA
The DNA here is from genome assembly GCA_020635975.1 of Chitinophagales bacterium. Classification (GTDB taxonomy): domain Bacteria; phylum Bacteroidota; class Bacteroidia; order Chitinophagales; family UBA8649; genus JAFMKE01. The sequence continues at coordinate 109,390 of JACJYT010000004.1, read as the reverse complement.
AATTCTAGAATAATCATTGTTATACACAAAAAGCTCTGCTCCTGGAACTAAGCGGTAGTTATCGAAAGTAAGGTTGATGGTTTGAGCGCCACTACTTTTAACTTTCAAACGCCAAATTCGATCGCCATTAGGTAAAAAATCAAAGCTGCCGTTTTCAAAGCCTAAATCTACGTAATGAATATAACCATAACGCCAAGGAATGTCTTTAATTTGATCAACAATTAGATCTTCTTGATGTAAAGCTTCTATGTTGGTTGAAGGAGTTTCGCTTACTGGCACTATCGAAAGCTGCTGATTTTTAAGTAAACTTTTAGGAAATCCTCCATGTGGAATTTGTGCTTGAGCATTAAAAAACACGAGTAGACACAAAATGAAAATATTTAATTTATTCATTTAGCTTAATTTTTAAATAATAAAGTTAAGAAAAATAACCCTGCACCCTCGCTTTCTTTAAAAAATGTTTGTATTAAGTCAAGACTATAAGCATCTTTGTGTTCTAATCTAATCTATGAAAAAAGGCGCTTTTTCTTTCTCTTCGGCAAACCGATCCGCCCAAATCTCTGAAAGCAACAATAGCTATGATTTATTAATTATTGGTGGTGGAATTACGGGAGCAGGAATCGCCTTAGATGCTAGCTCGAGGGGACTTAAGGTTGCCTTAGTAGAAAAGCACGACTTCGCCTGGGGCACTAGCAGCCGTTCAACGAAATTGATACATGGCGGTTTAAGATATTTGAAGCAACTCGATATTGCTTTGGTTAAAGAAGTAGGAACCGAGCGAGCAGTAGTACATCGCAATGCGAGGCATTTAGTGGTTCCAGAAAAAATGCTCTTACCTATAGTTAAAAAAGGTTCCTTGGGTAAATTTTCTACCTCTGCGGCTCTTTGGGTTTACGATTTCTTAGCAGGAGTTAAAAATAAAGAGCAACGCAAAATGCTCGACAAAAAAAGCACAAAAAAAGCAGAACCACTTTTAGATAGTTCTAAATTAATAGGTGGAGGTATGTACTACGAATATAGAACAGACGATGCTCGACTAACGATAGAAAACATTAAAAAAGCGGTTGAATTTGGTGCCGTTTGTTTAAACTATGCCGAATTCACTAAGCCTATATATGAAAATTCTCAAATTGCAGGAGCTGAAATAAAAGACCTCATAAGCAATGAAAATTTCGAAATTCGCGCAAAATGTGTAGTTAATGCAACGGGTCCCTGGGTAGATTTACTTAGAAAAAAAGACAATTCTTTAAAAGGCAAAAGACTTCAACTTACTAAAGGGGTGCACATTGTTGTTCCTTTCAAAGCCTTACCTATCAAACAAGCCATCTATTTTGATGTTAAAGATGGAAGAATGGTCTTTGCCATTCCGCGCCAAAACAAAACCTATATAGGAACAACAGATACCGTCTACAACCAAGCAATTGACAGTCCGCAGTGCGAGTTAGAAGATGTAAACTATATTCTAAATGCGGTGAATAATATGTTTCCCGAAATAGAACTAAGTCTAAAGCAAGTAGAATCTTCTTGGGCAGGATTGCGACCATTAATTCATGAAGATGGAAAATCACCAAGTGAACTTTCTAGAAAGGACGAAATATTTATTTCCGATAGTGGTTTAATATCCATAGCTGGCGGAAAGCTGACTGGATATAGAAAAATGGCGGAAAGGATTGTAAACATAATCGCAGGCAAAATCCATAAAACAGACCTTGGGCCTTGTAAGACAGCTAAACTAAGTCTTTTTGGCGGCGACTTTGCCAGCTCTAGAGAGATCGGCGATTTAATAATAGAATTAACTAGTACGAATAAGCAATACGGTCTTAGTGTAGAAAAGATAAAGGAATGGGTGTATCGATATGGAACGCAAACCAACATCATCATTTCCGATTACTTAGAATTTCAGAAAACCGAATCGGACAATGAAATTAATAGTTTGCTAGCCGAATTAAATTACGGCATTGAAAATGAAGCCGTATTAAAATTAGAGGATTTCTATATTCGAAGAAGTTCTAAACTCTATTTTGATTTGCCGAATATCAAAAAATATTTAGACGAAAGCGCAGATTTTCTGGCTAAAAAGCTTAAGTATAGTAAAGAGGAAATCCAAATTCAGAAAGAACAAGTTCTTAAATACATGCTTGAAGCAACTGCCTTTAAAAACTAATATTCAGTTCCTTATCCCAATCACTTTTTAATTCTATTGGTGCCGAATAAAACCATAGAAATTCAGCCTCTCTCTTTTCTTCAAAATTTCCAGTATCCCAACGCCCATTTCTATTGCTATCGGTATAGATTTTAAAACTGTAGGTATTCTCATTTAAAGAATCCATGCTCAGGCTTTGTAAACCACTTAAATCGTAAGTTCTTATCTTTTTATCCTTTGCCAACAAATCTAATCTAATCCCTTCGTTCTGAACAGCATTCATCTTTATAATTATACTGCTTTTTGCTTTCTCTTCTTGGGCTTTAAATTCCAATTTTAGATCCTGCTTACTTACTTCCTTTGTAAAATATAGCAGGGCACCCGCATCCATCTGCAGGGTATAATTTTTTCCAAGCTCAAAGCTTGTAGTAAAAATTATTCTATCCCGAATTAGTTCAAAGTCAAAATCCATATTAGTTCCAAAACTATCTACAATATGCACCGCCGCTTTATTTAGACTCAGCGTGGGCATGGGCAAGTTCACAATCAATTTAGAACTAGAACATCTAATTAAATCCAATTTTCTTTTCTGAAGATTCTTCTTCAAAGGAATCAATAAGCTATCTCTACTAGTTTGCCCAATACTATAATAAATATGTATTTCGCTTAAACTGGTATCACTCCAGGAATAAAACAAACTATCCTGAAACTTACTAAAATACAATAAGTCCTCCTCGCTATACTCTGGAATATCTAAATTAATAGATTCAAGTTCTTGGTTAAATAAAAGCACTAAAGTATTATTTCCTAATAGTTTATACTCCAAAATATCTGCTTGTACTTCATTCAAGAATAGGGCTACTCCCTGCTCTAAACTAAGATTTCCTTCTATTCGAAGAGGTACACTGGGTAGGGCTATAGCTTCTGTATTTTGGTCAAAAATATAGTTTAAATTTTTATCATCTATTGCGGCAATTAGGTAATCCCCATCTTTAATATAATCTATTTTAAACTGTCCGGCAGTGTTAGTTCTTGCCAAATAAATCGGTTTGGAAGAAATTAAAACCCCTGTATCTTGCACACTATAAAGTCCAACCGTAACATTAGCCATGGGCTTTTTATCACTTGCATTAAAGGCTGTTCCACTTATAGAAGATGAATCAATAAAAGGACCTGTAGAAAAAACATACTTATAATAATCTATAACATTACCTTCTGTAAAATCCTTAATTGCACCTAAGAAGCTAATGGAATAGGTAGTGTTTTCTTTTAAAGTTTCTGGAAGTTCCATTATCAAAGTTTTTCCTTTTACCGTAAACTTTGGCATTTCTTCTAGTGCTGGAGTTATTTGCAATTTATCACTCGAAGCAGAGAACACAAAGTATTCGTTAAAGCGCAACTCTATTTTTTTGCCTTGATAATTAAGCATGCCATTCTCTGGTTGACTTAATAAAATCTTGGGTGCCTCAACATCTTTATCTCCTCCCGTTGGTGCAACTGGATTCGCACAAGAGAGTAATAAAAGAATAAAAATTAAAAAGAGAAAAGGAAATCTCATTATCTATTTAAATAAACCATTAGTACAGAAATATCTGAAGGCGAAACACCACTAATTCTACTTGCTTGTCCTAGCGTTTTTGGTTTAATTCTATTCAATTTTTCGCTTGCCTCAGCAGATAGGGATTTCAATAAACTATAATCCAAACTTTCTTTAAGAACAAAATTCTCTAATTTTCTCATTTTCAACACTTGCTCTTGTTCTTTTTGAATATAGCCCTCATACTTCATATCTATTTCGGCCGTTTCAATATGTTCAGATCGAAAGTCTTTCAAAAATTCATCCAAAACAGGTAGATGTGATCGCATTGCATGCAAGGAAACATTCGGTCTAGACAGTACCTTGTCCAATTTCATTTTTTGAAACATCGAAGCACTTTCTATACCTTCCAAATAAGATTCTAATAATTCTGGTGCTACACTATAACTTTTAACAAAATCAATAATCTTACTAATGTCTTCCTCTTTTTTCTTTACTCTCGCCATTCTTTCCTCCGATACCATACCCAGCTCGTAGGCTTTAGGTGTAAGTCGAAGATCGGCATTGTCTTGTCGAAGTAACAAACGAAACTCCGCTCTCGAAGTAAACATTCGATAAGGTTCTTTCGTGCCTTTGTTAATTAAATCGTCAATTAAAACTCCGATATAGGCTTCATCTCTAGTTAAAACTAGCGCTTCTTCTTCATTAGCTGCTTTATGGGCATTAAAACCAGCCATAAAGCCCTGACAAGCCGCTTCTTCATAGCCTGTGGTTCCATTAATTTGTCCCGCAAAAAACAAGCCCTTCACCAAATTGGTTTCTAAGCTATTTGCTAATTGAGTAGGTGGGAAATAATCATATTCAATGGCATAACCTGGTCGAAACATTTTCACTTTTTCAAAACCGGGTATTTCCAATAAGGCTTTATACTGCACATCCTCTGGAAGTGAAGAAGAAAATCCATTCACATAAATCTCCACAGTATCCCATCCTTCCGGTTCTATAAACAATTGATGTCTGTCTCTTTCTGCAAAACGATCGATTTTATCTTCAATAGACGGACAATAACGTGGACCACTCCCTGAAATTCGCCCACTAAACATAGGAGATTTATCAAATCCCGATCTTAATATATCGTGTACTTTAGTATTGGTATAGGTAATATGACAAGGTAATTGCTTCTTTGGTTTCTCAATATCTAAAAAAGAAAAACCCTCTATATGCTCATCCCCTTCTTGAATTTCAGTTTTACTATAATCTATGGTTCTTCCATCTAACCTAGGAGGCGTGCCCGTTTTCATTCTTCCACTTTCGAAGCCCAAGTTTACCAACTGCTCGGTAATACCAGTTGCTGCTTTTTCTCCGGCTCTACCGCCACCTAATTTTTTCTCTCCAATATGAATAATACCATTCAAGAAGGTGCCATTCGTTAGTACCACTGTTTTAGATTCGATTTCTAGGCCCATAGAAGTTCTTACGCCCCCAACTCTACCCTGCTTCACTAGCAAACCACTTACCATTTCTTGCCAAAAATCTACATTGGGATGTTGCTCTAACATTTGTCGCCACTTGGCAGCAAACAACATTCTATCACTTTGAGCTCTTGGACTCCACATAGCAGGACCTTTAGAACGATTTAACATTCTAAACTGAACCATAGATAAATCTGTTACTATACCAGAATATCCACCCATCGCATCAATTTCTCTTACAATTTGTCCCTTTGCTATACCGCCCATTGCAGGGTTACAACTCATTTGGGCAATGGTATTCATATTCATAGTAACTAGAAGAACCTTAGATCCAGCATTGGCTGCTGCAACCGCCGCCTCACAGCCAGCATGACCAGCACCCACTACAATTACGTCGTATTTTGGAAACATAAACTTCTAATTAAAAAACAAAGATAATTCAAATTGATAGTTTCACGTGAAACAATAGTTTAGGAAATCGAAAATAATGTTTCACGTGAAACATCATTAAGTTTGAGATAGTAATTCTCTTTTTCTCTCATAAACAATTCTTCTTCCTCAGATTTATCACCATAACCACAAAGGTGTAATACTCCGTGAATAAACACCCGCAGCAATTCCCTTTCAAAAGCTTGTCCTAAAACACCAGCATTATCTTTAACCCTATCTAGTGAAATATATAATTCAGCCTCTAAAGATGTTTCTGTTTCTTCAATTAGAAAGGTAATAATATCAGTATAATAGTCGTGTTGGAGATACTCTTTATTATATGCTAGCAAATCTTCATCATTCAATAGAATAAGATTTAAATCCACCTTTTGAACAAGTCCTTCTAAGTGAAAAATGGAGAGGAGAAAATCTTCGAGCTTTTGGTCCCACTCAAAAGAAAAACCTGCATGCTCGTTAAATAGCTCTACAGGCATAACTAGACTTTAAACTGGATTTCTAGTACGCTTCCGTTATCGCTAAAAATCACCCAATCTGCCAACTGCTTTATTAGAAAAACACCCCTTCCCCCTATCATACTAAGATTTTCTGGAGCTGTTGGGTCGGGAAGATTGTTATAATCAAAGCCGTTACCTTGATCCTTAACAATAAAAGATATCTTGTGTAATTCCTTATTAAAATGATAGCTAAGTTGCACTTCTTTCGATTCGTCAGAATCGTTACCATGGTATATCGCATTATTAACTGCTTCTGTTACAGAAACCAAAATATTTCCAAAAACATCAGGACCAACATTACATTCATTACACACTTTTTCTATGTAATCTTCAACTAATGTTAAGTTTTCTGGAAGCGATTTAAACCTCAATATATCGTTACTATCTACCATTGGAAGCAAATTAAGCAAATTAATTATTAATTAAAACGTTTTGAATGTAATTCTCTGAAATATTCCTATAAAAAGCTTTCAGACGAGGAGGGATATTTCTATAAAAAGATATTGATCCTTCTTGTTTTTTTAAGTATTCCTCTAAAGATGGAGGTACAATGTTTTCGTATTGTTTGGCACTAATCGACTCTCTCTCTTCTTTTTCATCCCTTTCCTTCTCCGCATTTTCGGCTTCCAACAAGCGTATCATAATGTCTTTTTGTCTATTCAAAAGTTCATTACTAATATTCTTATTCACGATATCCGTTTCCGTCTGATTCATCTCATCAATAATCTTCTGTAAATCGCCCAAAGAACCCTTACCATCCTTATTGTCTGATTGGTTTAACTCTTCTAAGGCCTGACGTATAGCTTGTTGCTTAGCTGCCATCTCCGCTAATTTTTGCGACTGGCTCGACTTTGAATTTTTGCTACTTCCTTCTTTCATCATTTCTGCCATTTCGCTAATTTGATCGCTAAGCTGTTGTTGCATTTCTTTTAAAGATGGAATCTTTCCAGGCTTCTTACCTGGTTTTTCTCCCGGTTTGTTACCCGGATTTTCACACATCTGGTTCCCTTCCATTTTCTGTGCCATCTGCTGCTGCATTTGTTCCATAACCTCACTTAACATTAGAGCTAAATTGTTATAAGAAGTCATTACATACTGTTGACTAACCGTTGCATTAGCAATATCTCTTTCTTCTAATAAGTCCACCGCCTTATCTAAATTTCTATTTACATCCTTAATTTCCTCCATAATGAAGGATTCTATTTCAAATACTCTTTTGGCTAAGGCTAACAAACTATCTTCTACCAATTTAGAATCATCCATAATTTTAAATTGCTCCTGAACCAAGGATACATAACGAGGCGTGTTAATTTGGGTAAGTTTAAAATCTTGCAATAAGCGCTCTTCATCTAAAGATAAAACCACTAAATTTTCCAATAATTGTCGCAAAGATTCCATATCCTCCTCCATCGAAGCCATCTGCATATCCATCATCATATCGCTCAAAGACTGTGCCATCTCCTTCATCTTTTTCGACAGATCTTTTTGATCCTCAGCAGCTTTCGAATTTTGCTTTTTTGACAATTTATCCTGTGCTTCATCCATTTGTTGATCTATATCTTCTGCTTTTTCTTGGGCATCCCCTAGATCTGTGTCCTCATTTTGCTCTTGCATTTTTTCTAAGTCATCCTTCAACTTATCAAATTCCTTATTTAAAGCCTCTTGCTCCTTTTCCAAAAGTTCCGCATCCTTTGTTTTATCTCTAGAATCTTTAGCTAACTCTTCTTGCTTATCCGCTAATTCTTTCAATTTATCGATGGTTTCTTGCATCTTTTGTTCAAACTCTAGCTTTTTTAGCATTTCTAGCATTCTATCCAACTCATCTTCCAACTCACTATCACTCATCTCCAAATCTTCCATTTTCTCTAAAGCATCCTCCTTCGCTAAATCCTCCATCATTTTTTCCAACTTATCGATCATAGCCTTCATCTCCTCATCTAAAACCGCATCGAACATCTTCTGCACTTGTTCTTGCTTCTTTTTTATCTCTGGATTCACCTGCTTAAAACTAGCTTGCTCTTTAATGTTCTTATCAAACTTCTTTTCTAGATTTTCCATCTTAGATTGAAGATCCTTCTGCTTATTGATAAGTTGTTCCAACTCCTTTTTATCTTGCCATTCTAAGTCCTTCTTTTGCATTAACTTATCCTGAATATCGCGAAGTTCCTCCTGTAGCTTAGCACTTTCTTCAAGAGAAGATTGAAGCTCCTTTTTTATACTTTGCAATTCTTCCTCAGAATTATCTGCCAACTCATCCTTACTAGCCAACTTAAGAAGCATCCATTTGCTTCGAGTGCTCTTACTTCCATTCACCTTATCGTTATCCCAAACTTGGAAGAAATAAGACATCTTATCTCCGGGTTCAAGATTAAATTCTCTAATATTCCAATAATAAGAAAACTCACTTATATTTCCACTTTGAAATGGAATGCTTACTTTGTCCGATTTTTTCTCACCACCTTCCTTTTCGATCGTATAATTAAAAGTAAGAGAACGCAAGCCGTAATCATCCATAATTTTGCCGATATAATAATAAACATCCAAATTAGAACTATCCACGTGCTCCACAACTTCAATTTCTGGAAAAGCATCTGGAATTACGGAAATACTGAAGGCAGAGGAGTCCTCCAAGTTTACATTATTATTAAATATTTTTACAATATACTTATCACTATATTTCAATTCTTTATTAAAAATAAAAGTGTTGTTTCCCGAGTTTTTTTGTTCTAATAAAGCGTCTGAGAATCGCATAGAAATTTTATCCGTTGCCTGAGCATCAAATATCCAAGTTATTTTAGTTCCTTCTGGCACCGATAAATCACCAGAATTCACAATACTTGTATTCTTCATTCCTAAATATTCTGGAAAATCTAGCTTGACTTGAAAATTACTAATTAAAGGTTTCGCCTTCACATTCAAAATAAAATCTTGCGACTTAAAGCCAGCAGCTTCTAAATGAAAACTTACATCTTCCTGTAAATTCGAAAAAACATAACTAAAAGAATTCGTATTCAATTTTTGTGTACTATTCTTTAAATCATTCTTAACTAAAAAAACTTCTTGTGGAATAGCATCTCCACTTAAGCTTATTTGCAAATTAAAATCTTCAAATTGAAGGGCTTCCAAATTTTCATTTAAAATTTCAAATTCAAAGGGAGCAGGCTTTTCAAACTCTGTACTATTTTGAACCAATCTAAAAGTACCCTCTTTTATAATTGCTGGTTGAATTATTAATAACAGCAAGAAGAGGAACAAGGGAGGTAGAGCATAAGGCAAATATTTTTTATTTGCTTGCAGATCAATGGCACTCGAAAAAGGAACTGGTTTTAATTCTAAGGACTTTTGCTGAATACTAGCTTCTACCAAAGAAGCATCTTCCAAACTAATAGACGACGATTTTAATTGAAGAATGTTAATTAATTTATCCTGAACCTGATTAAAGTGCATTCCAATTATTTCGGCTGCCTTCTCATGAGAAATTCTTTCTCCTAAACTATAAATTTTAAATATAGGTTGTAAAACCAATAGAATAAATGCTGAAGCGCTTAGACCTAAAAAACTAAAAAATAATAACTTTCTAAATAGAGTTCCAAAATAGAACTGATATTCTGCAAGTACAATAAATAAAAAATATACCAGGATAATAGCTGTGGTAATAAGAACACCACGTAGCATTTTATTCAGATAGTACTTCCGAATAAATTCATCTAATCGCTCCAACAAAAAAGTATAACTACTCCCCATAACCCCAACTAATATATACTAACGATAATAAATTCTAAATCGTTGTTTACGAACTAGTAAAATTAGAGCAAATAACTTAAATATTGAAAATTACTTATAGATATTCGAATAAATAAATTTTACTTAAAACGATACTTAAAGCCAAACATTAAGCCAAAGGAATTGTAATTATCTCTAAAAGTAACTTGTTGAAAAGGAGCATCTTTATTAAAACTTGGACTATTTACATCATAAGTATAATTAGACGCTTCCGTAATTTCATTTTCATAAACCGTTAACCTTAAAATCTCCGGCAAATCATACAAACCATAAGTACCTTGAATAGATCCTGGTTCCTTGTCTAAAATTTGCTCAGCTACTGCAACTAACTCTGCAGGCACTTCAGTAGAAAACTCGGTAAACTTAGTTTCCTTAGCCTTTATCGTTAACATATTCATTTCCATTTCTCCAAATATCGACCAATTAGAATTAAAGGCATACTCACAGCCTAATCTAGCTGCGAAACCTACAGAAAAAGAACCAGCAGTTTTTGCTTTAATAAAACTAGTAGTTGGAATACCTATTGGAAGATCTTCAAATTCTGCAGCTAATTCTGGATTAATTAAAGGAAGAATTTGCTCTGCTAACTCACCAATACCATCGTTTATATTAACCTCAACTATAGTTTTACCAGCTAAGGGTAAGAGTATTCCAAATTTTGCATAAGGAATAAACTTATTATCTGGACTACCACTAACCACCAACATTGGAGCAGCTCTAAACATATTCGTGTAAGAATATTGCTCTGCAAAATAATTAAAGCCCTGATCATTAGTTTCATCTCTAGAAGCATCTAAAATTTTAGATGATCTTAAAAAAGAAAACTCCATTTCTACACCAAAATTCTTAGAAATCATATAAGCAAAAGATGTAGCTATTTGTGCACCAGCACCTCTAGAACCAAAAGGATTCTTTTGAGAAAAGCTATAATCCCCATCTGTAGAACTTACCAAAATTCTATTTCCCACTTCACTTCTTGGCGATCCAATAGTAGAATTTGCTACTCCAATACTATAACCAGCCTTAAAAGTAAAATACATTCTTCCATTTTTACTATCCCCTTCTTGTGCATAAGAAACTAAAAAAAGTATCGAAAATAAAAGATTAAGTTTAAGTGTTTTCATTTTAAAAAGATTTGTTTTGAAGTTAAGAATTATTTTTAAAATAAATAAAAGATTAAGGTAAAATATACCTATTTTTATTTACTTGAATATTAGGAATTTGTTTCTTGTCTTCAAAATATAAATATATTGCTTCTAGATCCTTCCAAAAGGAAGCATGTTTTGGATAGATATTAGAAAAAATTGCATTGTTCAGAAGAGTAAATTTATAAGGAAAAATATGAACAAAAATATCATCTTGTCCAGCGTTCCTTGCTAAAACAGCCAAGAGGTATATCTCTTTGATTTTTTCATCTGTCATTGGTAAACATCCTATGGTAACACAGTTGCCATGTATAAAAATATCCCCACCTGGATCTGCAGCTGTTGTTCTTTCTAAATCTACTTTATTCGGATAATCAATACCTAAGCTTAACCAAAAATTACTTTGTGGATTAAACCGATCTAATCTATAAAAACCTTCTGGTACTTGTTTATCTCCTTGCTTTTCTTTTGGACCAAGAGTACCGCTATTCTTACAAATATCATAAGTTTTAAACAAGCTGAATTCCGATCCCTCTCTAACCCAAAGCTCTAATTCTTGCTCAGATTTAAATGCTCTAATATAAATTTCTTTAGGTGGCCATGACAAAGACTTAGATAGAAATTCTTCTTCTAAGCTTGCATCTTTTTGTTTAAACGCATCTAATACTCTGGGATAATTAAGCTGCTGTGCTAAAAAACTTTCTTGGGCCTTCATTTCAGATAAAACTAAAAAAAAAGTCAAACTTAAAGTAATCCACATTCTCTTACCACCATAAATAAAGCTTTTATAAAATTTCTTTTCTCCCCTTTTGTTATTAGGGGTGTGAATAGTTGTAAAACTTTTGTGTTTTTTAATTGTTGTTGTAGTTAATTCCATTTTATCCACTTTAATCCACATATTTATACCAAACTTAGATTGCCTATTTCTTAAACAATTTTCATTTTATCCACAGAAGAAAAATCTTTTAATAACTTTAATATCTTCATTCTTTTCTATTCAGTTCTCTTCTTGTAAGTTGTTAGTAAATTGGTTTTAATCCACATCGATAATTCAAAATTTACGATCTGCTTTTCTTTTCTGTTTTTTTTATAAACTTATTATTAAACAAGCACGCTTAATTAACGAAATTTACTTACTATGTTAGTTAAGATGTGTATAAGCTAATTTTCTATAGTTCTATAAATTCTGGAGGATTTAAGCATGCATCTAATAAGTTTAGATTTAAACCCTTTGCTATTAAACTACCAATATATATTGCGCTTTTCTTTTTCTTAAAATGATCGATGGTGATGTTATAGCCCGGTTTAATAAAAAAACGTAGTTTGCTTTCTATCAGTTGATTTTCTGGATTATTAATATAATCACTGTCTTTTATGTGAATACTAGTTTTTATTCTTACAATAGATAGGTACTTTACGTTTTCTAAAGATTTCCAATCCTCTGAATATAGTAAATGAAAAACTTTTATACTCTTCCTAAACCTTCGTTCTTTAAAGTCAATTTGCATTAATTCTTGAGGAACAAAAGCAGCTATACCGGCTATAACGAAGAGAACTCCAAGTAGATTTAAACCCAATGCTATTTTCGAAAACAATAAATAAGTACCAATAAAAATGAGCAAAACAAAAATAATTAATACGCCATTAGATAAATAATTACCATAGCTGTAATTAAAAATATTGTCTTCTTTATAAAGCAATATTTCTTCTTTAATTTTCATTGTTCCTTTCTATTAAATCCCAGAGGTTGCCATACAAGTCTTTAAAAACTAAAACTTTACCAAAGCTTTCCTCACTTATGTTTCTTACAATTTCAACACCATGTTTTGATAGATTTAAATAATCTCTTGCTATGTTTTCGGTGTGCATAAAAAGAAATACTCTACCACCAGTTTGATTACCAATACTTCTTTCCTCTTCTTTATTTTTAGCTTTTGCAAGTAAGAGACAAAAGCCTTTACTGCCTTGTGGACGAATACGCACCCATCTTTTGCTAGCACTTAGTTGACTATCCTCAACCAACACAAAGTTTAAAACCTGGGTATAATAGTTTATGGCTTCGTCGTAATCTTTTACTACTAGGGCTATTTGAAAAATATCTTGTTGCATTATTTAGTCTGCTCGTAAGGCTTCGATAGGTTTAATTTTGGCGGCATTTATTGCGGGAAACAAGCCAGCAAGTAGTCCTGAAAGAATGAGGGCAAAAAGTGCAGCTACGGCCACGCTAAGATCTACTTCTGGATTATAGAAATATTCATTTTCAAAGCCCATAGTTTCTAATACTTGTCCTAATTTATCGATTAGAAAAACACCTGCTATTAAGCCAAAGATGCCAGAAATAATATTAATAAAAAGAGCTTCTTGCATAATTAAAAGAACAATAGATGAGGGTGTAGCACCTAGAGCTTTTCTTACACCAATTTCTCTAGTTCGTTCTTTAACGGTAATCATCATGATAACGCTAATTGCTATCATTCCAGCAAAGATAGTTCCAAGGGCAACAAAGATTATAAAGCCATTAATTCCCATAAATAAACCATTGAAAATTTTAAACTGTGCTTGTGAACTCCAAGCACCAATTGCCATATCATCATCGGGATGAATTCTGTGGTTTGCATTTAGAACTTTTTTAATTTCTATTTTAATATCTTCCGAATCATAGCCATCGGCAATACTTACAATAAGGTTGCCTATTCTATTTCCAAAATTGAAACTTTGTTGAACCGCACTATAGCTTAAGAATATAGCTTCTTCATCATCTTTTGCTTCTTCTCCAAAAGATTTGCTGGCAAATACGCCTACGATTTTAAAGTAGACACCTTTAATATTTAAGTATTGACCCAGAATTTCTTCATCCGGTTTAAATAAATTTTCTGCAACAATTTTTCCAATAACAATGGTTTTCTTTTTTTCTTTAACATCACTTTCATTAATGTACCTACCTTGTAGTAGTTCTAATTGGGCTATTTTGAAATAACTTGCATCAATACCTAAAACATTATAAGAGCCATTTTTTTCTTTTCGATTTACAAGCGTTCCCCAAAGGCCTAGGCGAGGAGTAATTTCTTCAATGCCTTTTAGTTTGGTTTTTATTTGTTGGTAATCATCTAAATCTAAATTAATTACCCTTCCTGGTGGCAAGCCATTATAAGCCATGGCTGTTTTCCATGTCCATATCCACATGGTGTTTTTTGCAAAGCCTTGAAATTGTCTTTCTACGCCGTTTTGTAAACCCTTGCCAGCACCCAGCAAAAATACTAGCATGAAGATTCCCCAGGAAACCAAAATTGCGATCATGAAAGTTCGCAATTTATGTTGCCAAAGATTAGAACTTATTTCTTGCCATTTATCAATATCCAGCATGGTCTATAATTCCGTCGTTAATTCTTATAATTCTATTTGCTTGTTCTGCTACGTGCATATCGTGAGTTACTACCACGATAGTAATGCCTTCTTGATTTAATTTTTTAAAAAGGCTTACAATTTCTTCCGATGTTTTAGAATCCAAAGCGCCCGTTGGCTCGTCGGCCAAAATTAGTTTGGGCTTATTAGCCATTGCTCTTGCAATGGCAACTCTCTGATTTTGTCCACCCGAAAGTTCACTAGGTAAATGGTGCCATCTATCTGCCAAACCAACTTGTTCTAAATAATGCTTGGCAATTTCATTGCGTTCTTTTCTTTTAATTTTTCTATAGTATAAGGGCAGAGCTACATTTTCCATTGCATTCTTAAAGGGTAAGAGATTAAAGGATTGAAAAACAAAACCCAAAAACTGGTTGCGGTAGTAAGCGCCCTGATTTGCACTTAAATCTTTAATTAGTACATCATCTATATAGTATTCTCCTTCATCGTAATTATCTAGAATTCCCAATACGTTTAAGAGGGTGGATTTGCCAGAACCGGAAGGACCAATTATGGAAACCATTTCTCCCTTAGCAATTTCTAAATCTATTCCTTTTAGAACGTGAACCGCATTCGCGCCATTGATGTACGATTTCTTTAAATTTCTTAAGCTTATCATATAGAAAAAAAAGCTTTTCTAAGTGCAAATTATTAATTATTTATTTACTAAAAAGGTAAATGCTGTTAAAATAATGGGAAGTAGTGATTTTGGCTAAAAAATTTAATTATTAGGCTAGAGCTTGTTCTAAATCTTCTATTAAATCTTCAGCATCTTCTAAGCCCACACTAAGCCGAATTAGGGAGTCTACTACCCCACTTTCTTGGCGCTTTTCATAAGGAATGGCCGCATGGGTCATGGTGGCGGGATGCCCAATTAAGGATTCCACTCCACCTAAAGATTCGGCAAGAGCAAAAATTTTAGTTCTGCTAACTAAATTTTTAGCATCTTCTAGTTGATTTCCTCTGAGCGAAAAACTAACCATTCCACCAAAGCCTTTCATTTGCTTTTTAGCAATTTGATGGTTAGGATGGTCTTCGAAACCCGGCCAATATACCTTATCTACTTTAGGGTGATTTTTAAGGAAATGAGCAATTTTAGCGCCGTTTTCGCAGTGGCGTTGCATGCGTAGGTGCAAGGTTTTTATTCCCCGTAAAACAAGAAAAGCATCGAAGGGTCCACAAATAGCACCGCTAGAATTTTGAATTCGGTACATTTCTTTGGCAAGATCTTCGTCGTTTACTACCATAGCTCCCATTACTACATCACTATGTCCACCTAGGTATTTTGTTACCGAATGGATAACTATATCTGCTCCTAAATCTAAGGCTTGTTGAAGATAGGGGGTAGCAAAAGTATTGTCTATAGCTAGTTTTATATCGTGTGCTTTTGCAAGATGCGAAACGGCCTGAATATCGATAATGTTCATCATCGGATTGCTAGGAGTTTCTATCCAAATAAGCTTAGTATTTGCATTTATTTTTTGTTCGATATTTTCTAAATTGAGCATGTTCACAAAGTGAAATTGGATGCCATACTGTTCGAAAATAGTAGTGAAAATTCGATAAGACCCGCCATATAAATCGTTAGTAGAAATTACTTCGTCGCCCGGTTTAAGCATTTTAATACAACAATCTATAGCTGCAAGGCCGCTTGCAAAGCAAGCGCCATATTTAGCATTTTCTAAAGCAGCAATACTTTTTTCTAGAGCAGCTCGGGTAGGATTTCCGGTACGACTGTAGGCGTAGCCTTTGTTAACACCAATTGCTTCTTGAACGTAGGTAGAACTTTGATAGATAGGAGTCATAATTGCTCCAGTGGCACTATCTGGCTCTAAACCGGCGTGTATAGCTTTTGTTCCGAATTTCATAGGGTGTTTTTAATCGAGATTACCATCGCCGTTTAGGTCGATGGCTACTTCTTGTTGAACACTATTCATGAAGTGTTGTAAAATTTCTTCAGTCAAATCTTTACCTCCACCTAAATTAGTAAACAATGCACCAATGGTGTAAATTGGACCCCAAGGGATTCCCCACCAACCCATAATTAAACTTAAGAAGGTATAGGGAAGACCTTTTGAAACGGCACTGCCATTAGAGGGGATAAAATAGATATCACTTCCTCTTTTAAAGGTCATTATTAATATAGAAATGCAATAACTATAACTAACGAATTTAGCTCCTCTTTGAATTTCGTCGTTAATGTCGCTAAGACTCATTCCTTCAATTCCTTTTATTTTTGCCATGGCTATATGTTAAATTAGAAATTTCTTTCGATAGTATAATTAAGCAAAGAAGTTAGACTATTTCGAGCAGGGCTTTCCTCAAAATCGGCTAATATTTTCAGAGCTTCATCTCGGTAATAATTCATTTTTTCTATAGTATAGGGAATGCCATTTCCTTTCTTTACAAAATCTATTACCTCATGAACCTTTTCGTTATTTTCATTCTGATTTTTAACGATATTAATAATTCTATTTTTTTCGCTCTTAGAGGCTTTGTTTAAACTATAGATTAAAGGTAAAGTCATTTTTCTTTCTTTTATGTCGATACCTCGAGGTTTACCTATTTCTTGTTCACCATAATCGAAAAGATCATCTTTAATTTGAAAAGCTATACCAATGGTTTCTCCCAAGAGGCGCATTTTTTCAATTAATTTTTCGTCCTTGGTTACACTTGCCGCTCCTATAGCACAAGCAGAAGCTATCAGAGAGGCAGTTTTCTTGGTAATAATATCAAAGTAGGTATCTTCTTCAATGTCGAGTTTTCTAGCTTTCTCCATTTGAAGCAATTCCCCCTCGCTCATTTCTTTTACAGAATTGCTCAAAATTTTTAGTAAAGCAAAATGGTTATTATCTAGAGCAAGGGTTAAGCCTTTAGAGAGTAAATAATCTCCAACTAAAACGGCTATTTTATTTTTCCATAAAGCATTAATGGAGAAAAAACCTCTGCGTTCTATAGCATCGTCTACCACATCATCGTGCACCAAAGTAGCGGTGTGCAAGAGTTCAACTAAGGAAGCTCCGTCATAGGTAACATCTCCTATTTCTCCGCACATTTTTGCCGAAAGAAAAACAAACATGGGTCTTACCTGCTTTCCTTTTCTTCGAACAATATAACTGGTTACTTTATCTAAAAGAGCCACATTGCTTTTCATAGCCAACTGAAAACGAGTTTCAAAAATTTCTAACTCCTTTTCTATGGGTTGTTTTATTTCGTCTAGCTTCGAAGGCATTCAGGGCAATGTTTATGCGAAAGTACGTATTTTAGTATTATGTATAAAACATCCTTACTTAAATAGACTTAAAAAGATGAAAATAATACGAAACTTAAAAATTGAAGCCAAAGAGCAAGATATTTTGGCAGATCTTTTTTTGAAAAAATCCCACAGGAAAGAATTGCTTATTTTTTGTCATGGTTTTAAAGGTTTCAAAGATTGGGGAGCTTGGGATTTAGTTGCCAAGGAATTTGCAGAGGCCGGCTATGTTTTTTTGAAGTTTAACTTTTCAGAAAATGGTATAGGACAAGAGAATTTAAGCGAGTTTACTCGTTTGGACTTGTTCGAACAAAACAACTATTCTAAAGAAATAAGAGATTTAAAATTGCTGCTAAAAGAAATTAGAAATAGTGCATTTTGGCAGGAAGAAAAATTAGAAAAAATTCACCTAATTGGGCACAGTAGAGGGGGAGGAATTGCGGCGGTAGTAGCCAGCGAAGAACAAGAAATTGCTAGTTTGATTACTTGGGCTTCTATTGCAAGTTTTGATCGCTTCGGATCCGAAGAGAATATCGCCCAATGGAAACAAGAGGGAAGCAAGAATTTTTACAATTCTAGAACTCAACAAGACATGAAAATTGCCTTTCAATTTTACGAAGATTACGCTAAAAATAAAGAAAGATTAAATATCGAAGCTTGTGTAAAGAACTTAGAAAAGCCTATGTTAATAATACATGGAACAGCGGATGAAGCCGTTGGTTTTAGTCATGCCCAACGATTGAAAAATTGGAAGCCCGATGCAGAATTATTTTTAATAGAAAATGCCAACCATGTATTTGGTGCTAGTCACCCATATTGTTTAGAGATGCTGCCGCAAGACTTGAACACCTTGGTGAAAAAGAGTGTTTCTTGGCTAAAATCAGAAGTATAATAAGGAAACAAATGGGGTGTAGTTTATAGGCGCACGAAGTTACTTTTTGGATACAAGAATAATTATATTTTAAAAGGCTTTAGCTTCGTTTATTTGTTATTCGCAAGCAACTAGCTTGGAGCAACTTACGTTTAATAAAACAGAAGATAAGAACTTAAACACAGTATACCAGTTTAACATTTATTAAGTTTCTTGGTACTAAAAAAAGCAAGAAAGACGTTTTGAAAGGGAGACTAAAATTTTGCCTTATGAAAAGATTAGTAATTATAGCTTTGTTTAGCATGTTTAGCCTAGGGTTAAGTGCACAACATGAATTAGGTTTGAGCATTGGAAGTTCTCATTTATTGGGAGATTTTGGAGGGGGCCCAGGTAAGGGAACCATCTTCGTTAAAGATATTGATTTGCAATCTTCTCGACTTGCTGCAGGCTTGTTTTACCGGTATAATTTTGCGAAATTTTTAGCCTTACGTGGCGAGTTTACTTATGCTGCTCTCTCTAGTGATGATGCATTTTCTGCAAATGAGGCTCGCTATGATCGTGGTTTGCGATCCAATTCTTCACTCTTGGACTTGAGTGCCTTAGTGGAGTTTAATTTTATTCCGCTTAAAGCTTGCTGCGGTAAGTTTAGGTTTACCCCTTATGTGGCAAGTGGTATTGCTCTTAGTAGGATAAACCCAAGTGTAGAGGCAAATAGTTCGGAAGGTATAAGCGACGATGAGTTACAATATATTAGTGATGGAGGCAAACAATTAGCCTTAAATTTACCTATCGTTTTCGGATTAAAATTTAAAACGAAAAAGAGATTGATTGTTGGACTTGAAGCAAGTTATAGAATGGCATTTACCGACGAGTTAGACAATTATGTTCGTCAACAAAACGATCAATTCTTTTTATTAACAGCTAAGTTAAGTTATGTGTTTTGCAAGAATGGTGGTTCTGGCAAAATTAGCAGAGAAATGAAATGTCCGACCTACTAAGGTTTTCTTAGCTCAAGAGCCCAGTTTGGGTAATTGGTAATAATGCCGTCTATAGAAAGGTCGATTAGTTCTTGCATTTCTTCCTTTTCATTAACGGTCCATTTCCAAAGCTCTAATCCGGCCTTATGAACCTTGCTTACAAACTTACTATTTACTTTTGTTAATGATCCAACGCCAATAGCACTAGCATTAATTTTAGTTGCTTGGCGTAGGTTCTTGTTGCTCGACATTACCATCAAGTAAAGTAGGGGAATACTGGCATCTTTGGCTCTTATTTTTTCTAGAACATCATAATGAAAAGAAAATATTATTACCTCCTTTTGCATTCCAGTTTTTCTTATAATTTCAAGAATTTCCTCTTCTGCATTGTGCACTTTAATTTCAACGCATACTTTAATTTTTCCTTTGGCAAGAAGAAGAGCTTCTTCTAAAGTAGGCAATTTTTCAGTAAGAAAGCGATCTTGAAATTTTTCTGGATAGCCCACTTTTTCTTCTTTCAATCTGCTCCATTCTTCCTCTTTAATGCTTAGCTTAGAATCTGTAGAACTACAACGTTTTAGCTTGTCGTCGTGAGAAACAACGATCACACCATCTAGACTTTTCTGCACATCTAATTCAAAATATTCTGCGCCACTTTCTATGGCTAATTGAAAGGCACTCAAGCTGTTTTCTGGCGCTTCGCTAGAAAATCCACGATGTGCTATAATCTTCGTTTGAGCATTCAGCTTGTTTGGTAATAAAGCTATCATGAGTATTAAGAATAGGAAATTGCTAAACTTCATAAAAAAAAAGACTTACTGAATTGCAATGATAAAGAAGAAAAGATACAAAAACGAAGCTTCGATAAAATTTAATCTTTTGTTAAAAACTTAGCTTAGAATCTCTCCTTTTTTAGGAATGTTTTTATGTATTTTGTGGTTCTTATTTAGAAATAGTATTTCGCTGTTTTACTTATCAATAAACACATTTTTATGCCGCAGTTTTCGCACCTACATTGCCATACCCAATTCTCCCTATTAGATGGTGCTGCTTCCATTCCTGCTATGATCGCTAAAGCAAAGGCCGATGGACAAGCAGCGGTGGCAATAACTGACCATGGCAATATGTTTGGTGCATTTAAGTTTGTTGCAGAGGCACAAAAACAAGGCATCAAGCCTATTATTGGTTGCGAATTTTATGTGGTGGAAGATCGTTTTCAAAAGAGCTTCACCAAAGAAAATAAAGACAAGCGCTATCACCAATTACTTTTGGCTAAAGATGAAGTTGGTTATAGAAACTTATCTAAGCTTTGTTCGCTAGGTTATATCGATGGCTTATACAGTAAATGGCCTCGAGTAGATAGAGAGCTTATTAAGCAATATAGCGAAGGACTTATAGCAACAACTTGCTGTATTGGGGCAGAAGTTCCGCAGGCTATTTTACATAGGGGTGAGGAGGCGGCCGAAAAGGTATTTTTAGAATGGCTAGATATTTTTGGTGAGGATTATTTTATAGAGTTGCAACGCCACCATATCGAAGATTTAGATGGAACGGGGATTAGTCAAGAAGACATCAATCAGATTTTATTAAAATGGAGTGCTAAATACAAGGTGCCAGCAATTGCCACCAACGACAGCCATTATGTAGAGGAGGAAGATGCCAATGCCCACGATATTTTGCTTTGTGTTAACACGGGCGAGTTGCAATCTACGCCAGTAGGTAAGGGTGAAAATTACAACATAAAGGGAACGCGTTTTGGCTTTCCGAACGAGCAGTTTTTCTTTAAAACTAAAGAGCAAATGGGGCAATTGTTTAGCGATATTCCTCAGGTTTTAGAGAATACGCAAATGATCGTTGACCGTATCAATACGCCAAAGTTAGAGCGAGATGTCTTACTTCCAAACTTTACCCTTCCGCCTGGTTTTAGTGATCAAGGCGAATATTTGCGCCACCTAACTTTTGAAGGCGCAAGAAGAAGGTATGGAGAAATTAGCCAACATGTAGAAGAGCGACTTAATTTTGAATTAAAGGTAATTAACGATTCTGGTTATCCTGGTTACTTTTTAATTGTACAAGATTTCACCACAGCCGCCCGACAAATGGGCGTTAGTGTTGGTCCAGGAAGAGGTTCTGCGGCTGGAAGTGCTGTAGCCTATTGCATCGGAATTACCAATGTTGATCCTATAAAGTACGATTTACTTTTTGAGCGATTTTTAAATCCAGAAAGGGTATCTATGCCCGATATCGATATTGATTTTGATGATGAAGGTCGACAACAAGTTATCGATTTTGTGGTAGATAAATATGGAAAAAATCAGGTAGCGCAAATTATTACTTATGGCTCAATGGCGGCCAAAATGAGCTTACGAGATGTAGGTCGTGTATTGGACGTTCCGCTTAGCGAAGTGGATAAGGTAGCTAAAACCTTCCCCGATCACCTAAGTGCTTCTTTAAATAAAGTTTTGGCCAAAGAAGGTGTTGAGCCCAAACTAAAGGAAAAACTAAATGCAGAACAGCTGCAAAAAGCAAGCGAGTTTAGAGCTTTGGCTGAAGGAAAAGATAATATCGGTAGAATGATTACCGAAGCGAAAAAACTAGAAGGCTCCATTAGAAATACGGGCGTTCATGCCTGTGGGGTAATTATTACGCCCGATGATATTACCAAGTATTTACCCATGACGGTAGCTAAAGATTCAGATCTTTTACTAACGCAATTCGACAACTCGGTAGTGGAGAAAGCGGGCTTGTTGAAAATGGATTTCTTGGGTTTGAAAACTCTTACCATTATAAAGGATGCTATAGCAATTATCAAAAAACGACACGGTATTGAGATTGTGCAAGATGATATTCCTTTAGATGACCCAAAAACTTTCGAGCTGTTTCAGAAAGGCTTAACAAATGGCATCTTTCAGTTTGAAAGTCCGGGTATGAAAAAGCATCTTCGAAATTTAAAGCCAGATAAGTTTGAGGATATTATAGCTATGAACGCCTTGTATCGTCCTGGTCCGATGGAATATATTCCCAACTACATTAACAGAAAGCACGGCAGGGAGGAGATAGTTTACGACATTCCTATAATGGAAGAAAAGCTTAAGGAGACCTACGGAATTACGGTATATCAAGAGCAGGTAATGCTTCTTTCGCAAACCTTAGCAGGATTTTCTAAGGGCCAGGCGGACTCTTTGCGTAAGGCAATGGGTAAGAAGATCAAAGCCATGATGGATGATTTGTATCCGAAGTTTGTGGATGGTTGCGTGGCTAATGGTCACGATAAAAAAGCGGTAGAAAAAGTTTGGAAAGATTGGGAAGCTTTTGCGGAATATGCTTTTAATAAATCGCACTCTACTTGCTATGCTGTTTTGGCCTTTCAAACCGCTTATCTAAAAGCGAATTACCCTGCAGAGTTTATGGCGGCCGTTCTCGGACACAACATGAACGACATTAAAAAAGTAACCTTTTTTATGGAGGAGTGTAAACGATTGAAAATACCTGTTTTAGGTCCGGATGTAAATGAAAGTTCTAAGAAATTTACAGTAAACAAAAAGGGTAAGATTCGTTTTGCTTTATCTGCTATAAAAGGAGTGGGAGAAGCGGCAGTAGACGCCATAATTGAAGAAAGAGAGGCTAATGGCGAGTACAAAGATATTTATGAATTTGCTTCTAGAGTTAATTTGCGTTCGGTAAACAAAAAGTCGATAGAGAGTTTAGCTATCGCGGGTGCTTTTGATGAGTTCGAGAATTGCACGAGAGCGCACTTTATGGTTGCCGATCCTGCCGATAACTGTACCTTAACCGAGAAGGCAGTGAAATTTGGCAATAGCGTACAAAATTCTACGCATACGGCACAAAATTCTTTGTTTGGCGAGTTGGCACCTATAGCGCTTACAGCCCCCAAAATTCATCAAGTAGAAGAATTTGCTCTGATAGAAAAATTGAATAGAGAAAAAGAAATTATCGGGATTTATTTAACGGGCCACCCTTTGGATGCCTTTGCCTTAGAGGTGAATTCCTATGCCACAGCAACTACGCAGAGCTATAAGGACAAGCCCAATCAAGTGGTAAAATTGGCAGGAATAATTAGTTCGTGCAATTCTAGGTTTACCAAAAAGGGCACTAAGTTTTGCAATTTTCTTCTAGAAGATTTTGAAGGAAGTATGGAAGTCTTTTTGTTTGGAAAAGACTACATCGACTTTGGAAAGTATGCGGAGGTGGTAGGTAATATGGTGTTTATTACTGGTAAATACCAGCAAAGACCTTATAATCCTGAGGAATACGAATTTAAAGTAATTAAGATAGATTTACTTGCAGACATAAAAGACCAGCTTACCAATGGTATGCAATTGAAATTAAGCTTAGAAAACATCAACGAGGAATTTGTAGAAAACATTCTTGCTGTTTTAGAAAACCATCCTGGCCAACATAATGTAAGCGTAGAAATTGTAGAGCCAGAAGAAGGACATAAAATTTCTTTTTATTCTAAATCAAAGAGAGTGAATATTTCGCAAGATTTAATTGACGATTTGCGCGATTTAGGTGATTTAGAATATAAGTTGAACTAGTCTTCTAATAGATGTTGAACTCGTCCTACTTCCCCACTTTCTAGCAGCACTTTTATTCCGTGAGGGTGCGTGGGCGACTTAGTAAGAATTCTTTTTACTTGGCCTTCGGTAAGTTCGCCAGTTCTTTGGTGCTGCTTTTGCACAATGGCAACCCAAGAGCCTAGGGCTATATTTTTTCTAGGAACTGAAGCCATTATTTTAGAATATCATCTACAATCTGGAGGTGATGTTGGGTGTGGATTACAATAAATTTTTTTGCTTGTGCTAAATTAAGATCGCCAAACAGGGGGTGGGCAAAGTGTGCATTAGGGTCGAGTTTTTCTATGGCTGCTAACTTTTCTTTAGCCTTAGCCAAGAGTACGGGTAAGAGCTCTAGATCAATTTTTTCTGGGTTGTTAAAAGCTTTTGGTGAGCGAGCTCTTCCTCTTGGTATGCTTCCTCTTAAAAGTATATACCATTTACCTATGGTGAATTTTGGTTTATAGTTTTTAGGATCAGAGTGAAGAAGGGTAGAACAAATAGAGTTAATTATTTTTAAGCTATGTTCTAGGTGCCAATCAACGCCTCGTGCCGAAACGGCAGTATTCGATTTATTAGCTTCGGGAAGTGCGTTTTCTATTCGAGATAAAAGGGAGCTATAGTTCATTCTTCTACTTTTAACAAATGTAGGTTATTTGTTGGAAAAAGCTAATGTTTGGGGCCGATATCCGAGAGGCGAAACGTAAAAGAGGAAACTACTTCTTGCGTGTCGGCATTATAGTTTTTAAACAAGATTTGGGCATCTTTTTCTTCCCATATAATCTCAATTAAGGGGGATGAGTTTAATGTAAGGTCAGGACCCAAAACTCTGTTGGGAGCTCTACCTGGGCGTTCTGTTTGGTTGATGCCACATGCCATAATTTCGTAGCTGAAGTAGTTCAATTTTTTCTGCGATCGGAGTACTTCGGTGGTGTGTTGGTCGCCCGTAAGAAAAAGGATATTATTTGCCTGGGTTTTCTCTATTAACTTAAATAGGCGCTTTCTTTCCTTGCCTGTTTTTGCCCACGATTCCCAACGAGTCATGTGGGGAAGCAGTACTTGGTAACCGCAAACGATGAAACGAAGGTCTACCTTTTTTTCGAGCACAGTTTCTAACCAAGCCCATTGATTGGCACCAAGAGTGTTTTTAGAATCGTGGTTAAAGCGGCCATCGAGCATAATGAATTGAAGACTCTTGCCATTTTCGAGATGTATTACTTCGTCGTAGTAAACCCCATCTCGTTCTTCAGGAACTTTGGTTTCTAGCTCCCAAAATTTACGATGAATTTCTTTGCTTTCTTCTTTGAAAATGTAATTTTTATCGGAACCATTTAAGCCAAAATCGTGGTCATCCCAAGTAACAAAGAAGGGCGTGTTGGCTTTTAATTTTTGAAAGCCAGGTTTTTGAGCCAGGACATTTAATTGGTCTTGAATATATTGTGGATCGCTTTCGGTATCGGCATAAACATTATCGCCAAGCCAAACCGCGTAATCTGGTTGAAGCACATCGGCAAAAAATTCGATGGAGGGGGCGGGTCTACCTTGCACATGGCAACCCAGCAGGCCTATGGTGGTAGAATGTTGTGCCAGAGTAAAACTTAGTAGGTAAGTTGCAAAAAAAGCAAATATATATTTTTTCATAAGCCAGTACTTGTGTAAGCGAAGATACGAAAGGAGGCCTTTAAAAAAGATTTACTTAAAAAGAGGCTAGAAGTCAGGGCTGCTCTGGCTTTGAGCACGGTTCCGAACCCTTTAAGGGTTCGGAACCGTGTTTCTTTAGCTGTTTTTTTCGTTGCGAGCAGATCTAAAAAGCCTGGAATATTTATCGAGAACTAGCCGCTGTTTTTGTAATATGGTGACTTGCATTTTTTCTAGCTCCCCGGCTTGATTCCGAATTCTCGGAACCACCCTCTGATTAATTCCGATCCCGAAATTTCGGGATAGAAATTCTAAGTAATTTAGCAAGGTTACCCTTAAGCTCAGTTTCTGGATTAGAAATGCGTAGAATAAAGCTTTTGTTTTTTTGTGCTTTTATAAATCGTTCGATTTTAGTTGCATCACCGGCCGTTCCTAAAACTTGAAAAAGGGCAAAAGGAGTCCAAGGTCTGTGCTTGCTCGTGTATGTTGATCGATTGGAATTGTTGTGTTGGAAAAGCCTTGTTTGAAAATCGGTAGTTTGTCCAACATAAAATTTATCAGAACCAGCACTATACAAAATGTAGATATAAATCATTTTGTATAATTACACACAAACGCTTTAAGCATGTGGCGTATTGAGTGTATAGCGGCAAAAACGTAGTACTTGCCACTGTAACGTCCTGAAAAAGGTTGACTGATTAGGTTGTAAAATTACAAGAATAATTAAGGGTTCAAAACTAGTTTTGAACCCTTTTTGTTTTTATAGGTTTTAATTTTCATTTTTTGTTGCAAGTGAGCTCGGTTTGGAGTGTTTAAGTGGATAGATAAATGTGGTCTAAATCCATTATAGATATGTATGGCTTCATCAAGTTGTTTATTCATTGAATAGAAGTCTTCAAATATGTGATCCATACCAAATTCGTCTTTTAATATTCCATTAATCCTTTCAGCGACTGCATTTTCGTAAGGGTCGGAGTTCTCTGTCATGCTAATCTCGATATGATTAGATTTTAATAGGTCAGTATATTCTTTACTACAATACTGTAAACCTCTATCTGAATGATGGATTAACTTTTTAGTATAAATCCTTTTATCTAGTGCTTTTTCTAGAGCTTTGGTAGTTTCTATAGTCATCATATTATTTGCTAATTGATATCCCATGATTTTTTTAGAATAGGCATCTGTTATTAAGTGTAGATAATAGTGTTTCTTTTTTACTTGTAGGTATGTAATATCCGCAACCCATACTTGTTCTGGACGTATTATTTCTAGGTCTTTAATTTGGTTAGGATACTTCCGCATCCAATGTTTTGAATTCGTTGTTTTATGGTATTTCTTCCTTTTATAAGCAAGTAAATTTTCATCACGTAAAAAATCAAATAACTTATCCCTACCAACTTTCACCCCTTGAGCTTTCAACTTCTTTGAGATGATATGGTGTATCT
This sequence comes from Chitinophagales bacterium, assembly GCA_020635975.1. Taxonomy (GTDB): domain Bacteria; phylum Bacteroidota; class Bacteroidia; order Chitinophagales; family UBA8649; genus JAFMKE01. The sequence continues at coordinate 82,203 of JACJYT010000004.1, read as the reverse complement.
TTCTGCCGCCACATTTCGGAAGCTGATGCTTTACTGCTAACACTAATGATTTAAGCTCTTTTTTGTGGCTAATATTGGTTTTAGTGGATGTTCTCTTATAGTAGGCTTGCTTACTATAGCCAAACAGTCTGCTTAAGTGAGGTACACTCAAGTTGCTTCCCTTTGCTATTTCTTGGACTGCTTGGCGCCAGACTTTTTTACAATCTTAATGTTTAATTCTCGTTCAGCAATAGAGATAAATTGCTTGTAGGCTTGAAGTTCTGCTTCTTTTAGTGCTAATTGCTTTTCTAGCTCCTTTTCTCTACTTCGAATAGATTGTTCTAGCTCTTTCTCTCTTCGTTTTTGGATATCTTTCAATGGTCTTCCTTTTGATGTATAGGTAGGATGATCAAATTTACCATATTTTTTTAACCATCTTGGTATACAAGAGTTTCCTGAAATACCATATTTGCGTTTTAACCCTGCTTTACTTGATTTCCCCGATTCATACTCCGAGACTATCATTCGTTTAAATCCTTCACTATAAACTTGGGGGGATTTCGCTGTTTTTTCTTCTCTAGACTGTTTACTCATTTCTTTTTAGTTTGAGTCAACTTTTTCCAGGACAAGACACACAAATAAAAAAGCCCCGCATTACTGCGAGGCTTTGGCTCCCCCTGCTGGACTTGAACCAGCGACCCTCTGATTAACAGTCAGATGCTCTAACCAACTGAGCTAAGGAGGAATGTTATCCTTAAAATCTCCAATCGATTCAATTCTCTTAGAACCGATGCCCCTCTGATTAATCCCGATCCCGAAATTTCGGGACGGAGACTCTAACCAACTGAGCTAAGGAGGAATATATGGTCTTCCGTTTTTAAACGGATTGCAAAAATAATGTAAACTTTCATTTTTACAAGCGCTTTACTAAATTTTTTAATCATTATTTTTTATCCTACTTTTGCAGCATCATTAAATATTGAAAAGCTATGAGTATTGTTACTGTAGGCACTGTTGCCTTCGACGCTATTGAAACACCCTTTGGAAAAACCGATAAAATTGTTGGAGGTGCCGCTACTTACATAGCTTGGGCTGCCTCTTATTTCACGAAAGACCTTAATGTAGTATCGGTTATTGGTGACGATTTCGATATGGAAGAACTGCACAAGCTTGAGGCTCGTGGAGTTGATACTTCGGGCATCGAAATTAAGGCAGGAAAGAAATCTTTCTTCTGGGCGGGTAAGTACCATATGGATATGAATAGCAGAGATACCTTGGCTACAGAATTGAACGTTCTTCTAGAGTTTAATCCAGTTCTTCCAGAAGCTTATAGAACTGCAGATTTCTTAATGCTAGGGAATATCGATCCGATGTTGCAGCTCAATGTTATTCAGCAAATGGCTAAACGCCCGAAGCTTATTATCATGGACACCATGAACTTTTGGATGGATAGCACGCCAGAACAATTAAATGCTGTAATTAAAGAAGTAGATGTGCTTACTATTAACGATGCAGAAGCTCGCCAATTAAGCGGAGAATATTCATTGGTAAAAGCTGCTTCTAAGATTCAAGAAATGGGTCCGAAGTTTTTGGTTATTAAAAAAGGCGAACACGGAGCCTTACTTTTCCATAAAAACCATGTTTTCTTTGCGCCTGCGCTTCCTCTAGAGTCTGTTTTTGATCCAACAGGTGCTGGAGATACCTTTGCTGGTGGCTTTGTGGGTTGGTTAGATAAAACAAAAGACATTTCTTTCGATAACATGAAAAGAGCTATAATCTTTGGTAGTGCCATGGCTTCTTTCTGTGTAGAAAAATTCGGAACCGAGCGCTTGCAAAGTTTAAGCGAAGAAGAAATTCACGAAAGAATAGAAGAGTTTGTACAATTAGTACAAGTAGATATTGATTTAGTAGGCTAAGCCTTGCCTTTTAGGCACGTTTCAATAGTTCTTCTGCAATTTGTATCGCATTGGTTGCTGCGCCTTTTCTTAAGTTGTCTGCAACAATCCACAAGTTGATGCTATTCGGGTAAGAAAAATCTTGACGCACTCTACCTACAAATACAGGGTCTTTGTGCTCAGAATATCTAGGCATAGGATATTCGAATTTCGCAGGATTATCTTGCACCACCACTCCTGGCGTGTTTGCTAAGGTTTCCATCACTTCTTTCATCTCAAATTGCTTGCTGAAGTAGGCATTAACACTCATGCTGTGTCCACCAACCACAGGTACTCGAACTACAGTAGCCGTTGTTTCGATGGTGTAGTCGTTGTAGATTTTTCTTGTCTCGTTGTAGAGTTTCATCTCTTCTGAGGTATAGCCATTTGCTTCAAAATCGCCACCATGTGGTAAGCAATTTAAATCGATAGGGTGCGGATAAACCATGCTTGCCTCGCGACCTTCTCGTTCTGCAAATAACTGTTCTACAGCCTTAACGCCAGTACCAGTAACCGATTGGTAGGTAGAAACAATCAATCGACTTAACTCAAATTTCTTGTGCAATTGAGCCAGGGCAACTACCATTTGAATGGTGGAGCAGTTTGGGTTTGCAATAATTTTATGTTGAGGCAGAATAGCATCCATGTTAATCTCTGGAACCACTAAAGGAACATTTTCGTCCATACGCCAAGCAGAAGAATTGTCAATTACCACACAGCCTACTTCGGCAAATAATGGCGCATATTTTTTAGAGCTAGAACCGCCCGCCGAGAAAATAGCAATATCTGGCTTTGCGGCAATGGCATCTTCTACCGTAATGCAATGATGAGCCTGACCTTTACAATACAAGGCCTTACCCACCGAATTGGGAGAAGCAGCTACAATTAACTCAGTATATGGAAAATCTCTTTCTTCCAATACTTTTAACATTACATTGCCTACCATTCCCGTTGCTCCAATAATTGCTAATTTCATGTTTACTTTTTAGAAGCGCAAAATTAAGCACTAAAACTGGAATTCTACTAATTGAACCTCTAAAGATATTGGCTGGATTTTAGCTTTGAGACATGAAAGCGCTACTTGTATTGCTTATGTTCCTGCCCTTAGTTCTCTTCTCGCAGTGGAATGATGATTTTTCGGATGGAGACTTTCTTTCTAATCCTAGTTGGTTGGGAGATGTAGATAGTTTTGAGGTTTTGAATGGAATGCTTCACCTAAATGCACCTGCTAATACTAGCGAGTCCTACTTAGCTGTTCCTTCTTCTGGAGCTGTGGGAGGAAGCTGGGAATTTTCTATTCGCTTAGATTTTAATCCCTCTAGTAGCAATAAGCTTATGGTTTATTTATGTAGCGATAGTGCTAATTTGAAATCTACTACTCAGGGTTATTTTGTAATGATTGGAAATACTAGCGATGAAATTAGTTTGTATAAGAAAAAAGGCACGCAAGAAATTGAATTGATAGACGGAGAGGATGCTTGGACCAACAGTTCTAGCGTAGCTCTTAAACTGAAGGTAGAAAGGGATGCCTTAGGCAACTTTGAACTTTTTGCAGATAGTAGCGCGGCGCAAAACACGTATCAAAGCATGGGACAAGCTTTTGATAATGAATTTTTATATTCCTCATATTTTGGAATTTTGTGCGATTATACCGCTACCCGATCCGATAAGTTTTGGCTAGATAATTTTTCTGTAAGCAGCACCGAATATGTAGATAGCTATCCACCTCAGTTAGATTCCTTCTATCTTGTAAACTTGAATCAGCTCGCTTTATTCTTTGATGAAAATTTAGACAGCCTATTTGCTCAAAATCCTATTCATTATAGTTTAGATGGCTTAAATCCTTCTCTAGTGGAATGTAACCAGAATGAACTCCTTTTACATTTTCCATTACAGTTTGGTACAGGCATCCAAAGTTTAAACTTTACGGTTACCGATTTCTATCAGAATGCCCTAGATACTACGCTTCAATTTACTATTGAGGATAATTATCCTTATGGAAGCATACTCTTCAGTGAAATCTATGCGGATGAAAGTCCGAGCTTTGGCATGCCAAATTATGAATTTTTAGAATTGTATAATTCAAGCACAGACAGCATCTATCTCGAAAATTGGAAACTAGCAGATAGTGGCGATACCATTAATCTACCTGCTTTTGGATTGGTTTCGGGAGCTTACATTATTCTTTGCAAAACTACAGCTGAAAGCGAGTACTCTACTTTTGGGAGGGCCAAAGGCATTCCAAATTTCCCTTCTTTGAACAATGCAGGCGATGCCTTAGTTCTTTTTAATGCTTATGGCAACATTGTAGATAGTTTAAGTTATAAAAGTTCTTGGTATAGAAATTTAGAAGATACGAACGGAAACCAAAAGAAAGATGGCGGTTATAGTTTTGAACGAAGATTGGAGGCAGATCTTTGTTCAAACTTTTATCATTGGTATCCTGCTATTGCTGCCTTAGGAGCTAGTCCGGGGACAAGCAATAGTATCGAAGGATTTGCCTTTCCGCAAAGCACCGTCCAAGTGGATAGCTTTTTCTTGGAGATGGATACCACTTTGGTAATTTACTTTAGAGAGGAAATTCCCTTTATTCAGCAAAGTAATATTAGTGTTTACTATAGCACGGAAAATGGTACAACATACAATCCCGTAGAGCAAGCTTTTAATTTACCATCTACCAACGAAATGTATCTCTTGGTGCAAGAGCCTTTTTTATACAGTACAGAGTATAGTATTTCCTTTAACAATTTGATGGATTGCTATGGGAATAGTATGGATGATTTTAGTATTCGTTTTTATCGTTATGAGGAGCCCAATTCGGCGGATTTGCTTATTAACGAATTGTTGTTTAATCCACTTAGTGGGGGCTCAGATTTTATTGAGCTTTATAACACAAGTTCAAAATATATTAATTTGGAGGGTTTTCGAATTTTGGAATACGACCCCTTAGAGCCAGAAACGATTTTAGATGAAGTGTTACTAAAAGCCATTACTATTGGTCCACAAGAATACTTGGTGTTGAGTGAGGACAGTGCTAATATTTACGAAAATTATATCGTGGCCCATCCAGAAAACTTGGTGGAGGCTTCTATTCCTAATTATGACGATAATGTGGGTATCATTTGCTTAAAAAGTGCTGGAGGGATTACATTGGATTCTTTCGAATATAAAAGTTCTTGGCACCTAGAGCTCTTGGATCTAAAAGATGGCGTCTCTTTAGAGAGATTAAGTCCTTTCTTGCCAAGCACCGAAGCAAGCACGTGGCATTCGGCGGCAAAGGTCTATGGTTATGCCACACCTACTAGTATGAACTCACAAAGTTTTATGGGCGAAGCGGGTACTAATTTGCAAATTGAGCCGGAAGTTTTTAGTCCGAATGATGACGGTTACCAAGATTATTGCCTTTTGCGTTATGATGCAGATAAAGAAGGACTTTTTGCCAATGTGGCTATTTATGATTTAATGGGAAGAGAGGTAAAATTAATAGCTCAGCACCACAGCTTGGGAAGGGAAAACACTTGGCGTTGGGATGGTGTAAATAACAACTTAGAGAAAGCGGATGTCGGAATTTACTTAGTTGTCTTTGATATTTTCGATTTGCAGGGTAAAGTGCAACGACTTAAAGAAAAAGTAGTTTTGGCTGCCTTCTTGAACTAGGACTTATCTAAATTTTAACTAGCAAATTAATTAAAAGCTTCTAACTTTGCAGCTCTTAATGCCCGGGTGGAGAAATTGGTAGACTCGCCATCTTGAGGGGGTGGTGGCAGCAATGCCGTGCAAGTTCGAATCTTGTTCCGGGCACTTAATTCAAGCTTAGTCTTTAACAAAAGACTTGCTAACCCTTCCTTTATCCGTTTGAACTACAATTTGATAAAATCCATTAGCTAGATTAGCAATATCTATGCGGTTTTGTTCGAGCAAAGTGCTTTTCAAGCAAAGAGCACCAAGGGCATTATAAATTTCTAGAGCTTGTATACTCGCTTCTGGAGAGAAAATATTTAAAGTATTTTTGGCTGGATTGGGATAAATTTGTACCAAAGAAATTTCTTCTATACTTCTTATCCCAACATAGCCATCATCATATTTTAAATTGAGTACGGGCGCAAATTCTGGGTCGGAGGAAGCACTAAAGCGAACAAGTCCTTCTGCGCTGTTGGTAGATTTAATTAAAATTTGAGTATTCGTTGAGCTACTTATATGACTAAAAAAGGAAGTGGGAAGTTCTATACGAATCCAATTGCCTACATCGTTTTTGTTGCCAAAAAGACAAGTGGTTTCGCTCAGATCTACACTTGCTGTCCAATCCGAATTTTCTGGATAAGCACTAGAGCCTATATTTCCAGATTTAATACTGAGTTCCAAAGCACTATTTAGAGGATTTACTCCACTTATCTCTTGAATTTGAAGAAAAATCTCCGCTTTTTCTAATCCTTCGTAATACATGTTTTCTGTATTAAAATCCAAAATTGCGGCAAACTCTTCATTCGCATTAGAACCTACTAAAAGCTGGTTAGAAGTGGAGTTTGAATTAGATATTCCGCCTTCTTTTTCTGTGCTAAGAAGATATTGATCTTTCATTAAAAATTTGTGATAAAACTTTTGGGTTTGATATGAAATTAAATCGCGATAACCCTTAGGAGAGAGATGAAAACAATCTTTGGTAACCGCATAATCTCTCATTGAGTTTTTTGGAGAAGGATAGTTGGGGTCGCCATAAGGTAGGCTTAAGCTAAAAGGAGGATAAGTTCCACCAGGAGCAACACCCAGGGGGTCGTTCTGCCCGAAGGTATATTGCATTAAACCAGTGGCTTTAATAAATTCTACCTGTGGGTCTGTAGCAGCATAGTCTTCCATTTCCTGAGAAAAATCATTCAGGATGGTGTTGATTTGTAGAAAGTTAGGAAAACCCATTCCAGACCAAGTTCCGTAAAACGGATGTATATTTTGAAGCGGGTCGACGCTTTCAATCACTTCTTCAAAATTAGGATAGCAATAGCCACTAAAAACTATTTTAATACCTGGTCGTGCAGCCTTAATAAAATCAAAGATTTCTAGTACCTGATAGTATACTTCATCGGTTAAATCTTGCAGTTCTGCTGGGGTGAAACCCACATCCCATTGCCCCAACACGTCGTTTCCTCCTATGCTTAAATGAACCACTTCTATACTGGGGTAGCTTTGTAAGAGACTTGCAATTTCGTTTTGCTTAGATGTTTCTAGGAAGTCGGTAGTTCTTGCACCATTTTCGGCAACAACGGGGTTAGTAAAATATTTATAATTGGAATGCCCCCATTTTTCAAACACGGTATTGAAGGTGCCATCCACACCCATAAAGAAGGCCCAACTATCGCCAATAAGTAGAACTTTATATTCATCGCTTTCAGAGCATTGGCTAAATCCATTGGTATATAAGAGGGAAGCAAAAAGGATGCTGAGTAGTTTTGTTTTCATCTAAATGGTTTCGGTTGAGATAAAGTTAGGAAATTAGAAGTGAAGTTTTTGGTATTTCCTTGAAAAAGTGCCTTTTATGACTTTCGAAAGGAAGACTTGGTCGTATTCCATTTTTTCGCTTCCTTTCCTTATTTTTGTACAATGATAGAAAGAACAGTTTATACCGAAGAGCATGAAATTTTTAGACAAAGTGTTAGAGATTTTTTAGCTAAGGAAATTAGTCCCTTTAATGCGCAATGGGAAAAGGACCAAATGGTTAGTCGAGAGTCTTGGTTAAAACTAGGCGAGGCAGGTTTTCTTTGCATGCAAGCTCCAGAGCGATTTGGTGGTTTGGATATACACGATTTTAGATATAATACCATCTTAACCGAGGAGTTGGGTTTAACGGGTTGTGCTGGTCCTGCGGTTGGCTACCCCTTACATAACGATATCGTTTTCCCTTATATCCTTCATTATGGAACGGAGGCTTTGCTCGAAAAAATTGTTCCTGGTTGCGTAAGTGGAGAAAATATTCTGGCTATTGCCATGACAGAACCCGGAGCTGGTAGCGATTTACAAGGCATGCGTAGCACTGCAGAGAATAAAGGCGATTATTACTTATTGAACGGAAGTAAAACTTTTATTACCAATGGCTATCTGTGCGGAGGGGTGGTAGTAGCAGCGAAAACAGATCCGACAAAAGGAGCTAAAGGAATTAGCTTGTTTTATGTAGATGCAAATGCAGAAGGTTTTAGCAAAGGAAAGCCTTTTGAAAAAGTAGGTTTGCACGCCCAAGATACTTGCGAATTGTTTTTTGAAAACGTGAAGGTTCCAAAAGAAAACCTGCTTGGAGAAGAGGGTAATGGCTTTAAATACTTAATGACGGAATTGGCGCAAGAGCGATTGGTGGTAGCTATTGGTGCTATCGCTCAGGCAGAAAATGCCTTGCAAAAAACGGTACAATATGTAAAAGAAAGAAGCGCCTTTGGCACTACAGTAGATAAGTTTCAAAATACTCGTTTTAAAATTGCTGAGCTGGCTACAGAGGTTCAAGTGGGTAGAGTTTTCTTAGATAGATGTGTAGAGTTACACAACGATAAAAAACTAGACCAAGCTACAGCTTCTATGGCGAAGTATTGGTTAACCGACTTACAATACAAAGTTGCTGAAGAAGGTTTACAGCTACATGGCGGTTACGGTTATATTTGGGAATACGATATAGCAAGAGCTTGGGCAGATAGTCGCGTGCAAAGAATTTATGCGGGTACTAATGAAATTATGAAAGAATTGATAGCGAGAAGTGTACTAGGAAAATAAAAGCTTTTTTCATTGAATTAGCGAAATGCAAAATACAAGTTGGTGGCAAAACACCACAATCTATCAAGTTTATCCTAGATCGTTTTACGATAGTAATAGCGACGGAATTGGCGATTTAAAGGGCTTGATTCAAAAGCTGGATTATCTTCAAGAACTTGGCGTTGAGACGATTTGGTGCTCCCCTTTTTTTAGTTCCCCCCAACAAGATTTTGGTTACGACATTAGCGATTACTACAGTATAAGTTCGGAATATGGTAACTTATCGGATGTAGAGAGTTTGATTAGGGAAATTCACGCTCGAGAAATGAAAATTATTTTCGATCTGGTACTCAACCATAGCTCTATACAACATCCTTGGTTCTTAGAATCTTCGAGTTCAACAACTAATGACAAAGCAGATTGGTATATATGGACAAAGAAACCCAATAATTGGAGAAGTATGACCGGTGGCAGTGCTTGGCAATATTGCGAAGCTAGAGGGGAATATTATCTAGCTAGTTTTTTAGATTTTCAAGCCGATTTGAATTACCGCAATCCCGCTTTAAAGCATGCTATTTTTTCTATGGTTCGTTACTGGTTAGAAAAGGGAGTAGATGGCTTTCGTTTAGATATTTTTAATGTGATTTTTAAAGATAAGGAGCTTAGAAGTAATCCTAGTTCTTGGCAAGTTTTTCCTTCGGAAGACAACCCCTTCGGCTTTTTTCAAAAGCCAATATATAATTTGAATCAAGAAGAGACGGTCGCTCTTGCCAAAGAGTTACGGCAACTATGTAATGAGTTTGGCGATAAACTTTTACTTGGCGAAGTGATAGGTTCTGTTCCTACCATAAGACGCTTTTTAGGAGATATAGAAAACGATGGCTTAGGTCTAGTTTTTAATTTCGAAATGCTACGTTTCAAGTTTAAGGCAAGTTATTTTAGAAAACTCTTGCAAGAAACAGAAAGCAATTTCCCAAAGCCCTATACGCCAGTTTATGTTTTTAGCAACCACGATAGAAGAAGAAGCGCAACTCGTTTGAAAGGAAAGCAAGATAAAATGAAACTCTTGTTAAGTTTTCAGCTATGCGTAAGAGGGGTGCCTTGTTTATATTATGGCGAAGAATTGGGTATGGAAGATTTGAGTTTGCCCTATAGCAGCGCTCTCGACCCGATTCCGCACAAGAATAAATGGCTAAAACGTTGGATGACAGAATGCTTTGATGAAACCATCAATCGAGACGATCTAAGAACGCCCATGCAATGGTCATCTGAAAAAAACGCTGGTTTTTCTGCTGCAGAGAATACTTGGTTGCCAGTTCATCCCAATTATGAAACTTATAATGTTGCAAGGAGTGCAAAGCAAGAAGATTCTCTTCTAAATTTATGTAAGAACTTATTGGCTTTACGCAAGAAATATAAGGCCTTAACTTATGGCAACGTACAAGTATTAAATCACAGTTACCCAGAACATTTGCTGCTTTTTGAGCGCAGTTTTGAAGGGGAAAGAATTTTGGTTGCCTTGAATTTTTCTGCTAAAAAATTGACCAAGCTTGGTTTTAGTGGGGAGCAAATCTTTCCTTTACACGAAACCAGTTTAAATGAACTAGATCCTTATGCTTTGTTGATTTTGAAATTAAGTTAGTCTCTTTGGCAGCCATCTTCTAACTAGAGCAAATGATTCTTCTCCAAATAGATTTGTGCGGCTTTTTGCTCTGCTAATTTCTTGCTTTTTCCGCAAGCCTGGGCAAGTATCTTTCCGTCTAGCTCTAGTCCCATACAAAATCGCTTTTCAGGGTTCTCTAGGTTTTCTTGCAACAAGCTAAAACTTATCGTCTTCGCTTCTTTTTGAAAGTGGGTATAAAGCAAACTCTTGTAGTCGACAATTTCATTTTCTATGGCTCGCCAATCTACATTGGGTTCTAAGAGCTTGGTCTGAATGAAAGTTTTACAGCCTTGGTAGCCCTGGTCTAAATAAATGGCACCAATTAAGGCTTCTAAAGTATTGCCTTCAATATTTTGTATGCCCGAATTAGAGCTGCTTTCTCGGTAGCTCAAGTGTTCCAATAAATTCAATTTATTTGCCAAAGCATTCAACATGCTTCTACTAACCATTTTAGAACGAAGCTTAGATAGCTCTCCCTCATCCTTTAAAGGAAAGTGCTTGTAAATAATTTCACTTACAACGGCATCTAAAACGCTATCGCCTAAAAACTCTAAGCGCTCGTTGTTTTCTTTGTGTTTAGATTTGTGTTGAAATGCAAGGCGATACAAGCCTAGATTTTTGGCTTCTATAGACAGTGTGCTTTCCAGATAAACTAAAAAAGGGTCTTTGTCTTTTTCAGATAAAAACCCTAATATTTTCTTCCAGAAATTCAAAGACTTATATTTTTTTGAAAACGATAGAGGCGTTATGTCCTCCGAAACCGAAAGTGTTACTTAAGGCAACATTAATCTCTCTTTTTTGAGCCGTATTTAAAGTCAAGTTCAAGCTCTGATCAATATTTTCATCTGGATGCTTGAAGTTAATCGTTGGGGGTACAATACCATTTTTAATGGCCATAATACAAGCAACGGCTTCTACTGCTCCTGTGGCTCCAAGTAGGTGGCCAGTCATCGATTTTGTTGAAGAGATATTAAGTTTATAGGCGTGTTCTCCAAAAACCTCTTTAATGGCTAAGGTTTCAGAAATGTCGCCTAAAGGAGTGGAGGTTCCGTGAACATTTATGTAGTCTACTTCATTAGGTGCAATGCCTGCGTCTTGAATCGCATTAAGCATTACGCTTTTTGCACCCAAGCCCTCAGGGTGAGGCGCGGTAAGGTGATGTGCATCGGCACTCATTCCGCCACCAATTACTTCTGCATATATTTTTGCTCCTCTAGCAATAGCGTGTTCGTACTCTTCAAAAATTAAACCTGCACCACCCTCTCCCATTACAAAACCATCTCTAGTTTTGTCGAAAGGTCGAGATGCACTAGCATATTCCTCATTGTTTTCAGAAAGGGCTTTCATGGCATTAAAACCACCGATACCGCCTTCACAAATAGAGGCTTCTGAGCCTCCAGTAACAAACAAATCGGCCATACCTAGTCGAATGTAATTATAAGCGTCTATCATGCCATTAGTAGAAGATGCACAAGCCGACACTACAGAAAAGTTTGGTCCGCGAAGCCCATAACGCATGGATATATGTCCTGGAGCAATATCAATAATCATTTTTGGAATAAAGAAAGGATTGAAGCGAGGAATGCCATTGCCGGTATAGTAGCCACCAATTTCTTCTTGAAAAACATTGATGCCCCCTATGCCACTACTCCAAATAACCCCAAATCTATCTTTATTGATTTTATCATTATCTACCAATCCAGCATCTAGCATCGCCTCGTGGGCAGCTACTAGAGCGTATTGAGAAAAAGGATCTAGTCTTTTAATTTCCTTTCTATCCAGGTGCTCTGCAATGTCGAAATTCTTAAGCTCGCAAGCAAATTTCGTTTTGAACTGGGTGGTATCAAAATACGTAATGGGAGCAGCACCGCTGACCCCCATTACCAAATTGTTCCAATAATCGTTTAGATTGTTGCCAATAGGAGTAAGTGCTCCAATTCCTGTAACAACTACTCTTTTTAGCCCGATCATAAGATTAAGCGTTTTCTTCTAAATATTTTATTGCATCGCCTACCGTTGCAATAGTTTCCGCTTTTTCATCAGGAATAGAAATATTAAATTCTTTCTCAAACTCCATGATTAATTCTACTGTATCTAATGAATCTGCTCCAAGGTCGTTCGTGAAGCTTGCTTCCATAGTTACTTCTGCTTCTTCAACGCCTAATTTGTCAACGATAATTTTTGTAATTTTTTCTTTGATGTCTGACATGTTATAAATGTTTGGTTAACGAGGGCAAATTTAAGGTTTATTTTATCAAAACAAGCAATTTTTTGTTTGCATTAAACTTTTGTCTTAATTTGCATTACGAAGTGAGCACTGAAAAAATCACATATCAGCCCAAACTTAACTACTATATCATTGCTATTGCTAGTTTTTTGAAGGATTATAGATTGTCCTTCTTCGTTAACCAAGAACTTCACCTCAATTTGGAAAAATTAGAGGATTTAGTTAGCGATAACAAGAAGAAGGAGGATGCTAGAAAGTATAGCAAGTTCTATTTTTTCGACGAGTTAAGCGAATTTGAGTATTATCTTGTTCAAAACAAGCAAGGTGGCTCCGTTTACTTGAAAAGTCTAAAAAACTTCGACTTCCTGTTTATCCTGAAAACCATCGATGAAGAAATAGTGGATATGGCTTCTTTGCAAGAGAAGATAAAGAATATTGCCGATGTTCAAATGAGTTTACAAATTGATAACTTAAGTCCTTCGGATAAAAAACGAATAGAAAAAGACTTTTAATTGTCGTAATTTTGTTTACCGTATGAAAGAGATGAAAATACCAGTAAACAAAGCAAAAATGATTGCCACTTTTGGTCCGGCAATTAGCTCTCCAAAAGATTTTTTAGAAATAGTTAAATCGGGGGTTGATGTAATTCGTTTTAATTTTTCGCACGGAAGCTACGAAGATCATTACAATGGCTTTGAGTTGGTTAAGCAAATTAATAGAGAATATAATCTAAATATTGCCATTCTTGCCGATATGCAAGGTCCAAAAATTAGAATAGGTAATGTTAATGGCAGTATTGAATTGCAAAGTGGCAAAGAAATTCAAATTACCGACATCAAACAAGACTCAAGCAACCAACTGCTCTACATTTCTTATGATGAACTTTATAAGGAAATGCATCCTGGCGAGCGTATCTTAATTAATGATGGGCGAATAGAGCTTGTGGTAAAATCAGTAGAAAACAAATTAATTACGGCTAAGATTGTGCATGGTGGACTGCTTACTTCCAAAAAGGGCGTTAATCTTCCCGACACCGCCCTGAGCACTCCGGCTTTAACTCCTAAAGATAAGCTGGATGTAGAGTTTGCCCTTCAGAACGAAGCCAATTGGATTGCCCTAAGTTTTGTAAGAAGTGCAAAAGACATAGAAGAAATAGCTAGCATAATAGGTGAAAAAAGAAGCTACACCAAGATAATTGCTAAAATTGAAAAGCCAGAAGCAATTCAATGTATAGAAGAAATTATTACCGCCACAGATGGAATTATGATTGCTCGAGGAGATCTCGGCGTTGAAATTCCACAAGAGCATGTTCCTTTAGTGCAAAAGCGAATCATTAAAAAATGCATCCTAGCAGCTAAACCAGTTATTGTTGCAACGCAAATGATGGAAAGCATGATAGAAAACCCAGTAGCCACCAGAGCAGAGATTAATGATGTTGCCAACGCGGTTATTGATGGTGCCGACGCAGTGATGCTAAGTGGAGAAACCTCGGTTGGAAAATATCCGACCAAGGTGCTACAAACCATGCAGCGAATTCTAACCAATGTAGAAAAATCGGATTTAATTTACGACAAGCAATTGGTTGCAAATCCGAAGTCGGAGACCTATATCTCAGATGCCATTTGTTATAATGCTTGCAAAATTGCGAAGGAAGTTGGTGCCAAAGCGATTGTTGGAATGACGCGCTCTGGCTATACTGCTTTTATGATTAGTAGTTACCGACCTAAAGCGCAGATTTTTATTTTTACCGATAATGAAAAACTCCTCCCAACTTTAAACTTATTTTGGGGAGTTAGGGCCTTTTATTACAAGGGCTTTGTGGGAACCGACGAAACGATAACCGATGTTATCAAAATTCTACAGGAGCACAAACACCTTAAGGTTGGCGATTTAGTGGTGAATACCGCTAGTATGCCTTTAAACCACCAAGGAAGAACAAATACCGTAAAGGTTTCTCGAGTGAAGGCGCTAGAAAATTAATCTTAGCATTTTTGTGGAAAGGCAGGCAAAGAACACTCTTGGATTTATAACAACTATAAATTTCAAGATATGAGATCTCTGCCAGTTAAACTTCGTATTCCAGAACCTTGTCATGAGGATTGGAATAAAATGACCCCCAAAGACCAAGGCTCATTTTGTAGTTCTTGTGCTAAAGTGGTGGTAGATTTCACTAGAATGAGCGACAGGGAACTACTTTCTTATTTAGAGAAAACGAAAGGACAAAAAACTTGTGGCAGGTTTTCTAGTTTTCAACTCAATAGAAGCATTGCGGTTTCCGATCCTAAGCCAAGCTATTTTAATAGCATCAAGAAAGTTATTCTCGGCTTTTTATTCAGTTTAAGTTTGCCGAGTTTCTTGAAAGCAGAACACAAGTCTTCTAGCTTCTTTATGAAACAAGATTTAAGCGAGGAGGAGGAAACAGCAAATGCCGTTTCGGGTAGAATTGTAGACGTGAACCAAAACCCTTTGGAGGGTATTGCAATAAGAATTTATTATAATGGTAGAATTACCGAACATTATAGCCTCTCAGATGCTCAAGGTAGCTTTAGTATAGATTTGGCTAACACGAAATGGAGCAACAAGCTAGAATTGCGCATAGAAGCACCGGGCTATATGCCACTTAGTTTAAGTTTGGGTAGTGAAAAGGAGCTGGATTTGGTGCTCTACGAAAGAGCGATGATTTTAGGAAAAATGAAGGTGGAAGAAATAGACATAGTGAGCATTGGCGATGTGGCAATAGAAATAGAGGAGCTTTCTATTGAGCCAGAACTAGTTTCGGATCGTTTTCCCGAAATAGTAAAAGTAGCTCTGCTTAATGAAAACGAAGAGCCCATTGTTGCTGCCCAAGCACGCATAAAGGATTCGGATATATGGGCAACGAGTAATGAAGAGGGACAATTAGAGTTTATACTAGATGAAGCGCTTCGAAGTAGAACGCACCTAGTTGTGGTTTGCAATGTTTACCCATATTATCGAACGGAGTATGTAATAGATCGTGAAAATTATAGGAAGGAAGAAGCCCAAATTATGGTTTTAGAATTGGCAAGTCCAGAAGACTTTCTAATGGGACAATGGATATTGGACCCATTAATACAACAAGAGGCTCCTACAAGCCAAGAACTAGGGAAAGAGCCAGGCTGGAAAGAGAAAGGATTTAAATCTCGAAAAGAACATCTGCACTACCTGAAAATGAACCCAGAAAAGCCCTAGTTTTATTTCTTCCCTGTTGTTCGTGGCTTGAGTGCAGCGGTAGCTAAGGGTTAAGTGCTTAAGCTAGCTTGCAGCTACTATTCTGAAATATATTCTCCCCCCTATCTGTAGTTTCTACCACGTATTCTGTCCGAACGCTTTCAGCTTCGGACTTTTATGCAAGTAGCATTCGCTACAATTTTGAAATCAATTTATCTCACTTAAATTAAATATTTTCCTATCTTTAATTAGTGCAAAATTTATCCTTTTTTACATCTAGTTTTGGCTTCCTAAATTTCTATCCTTTTACTCATTCGCCAATATCTTTCAAAGGTATTCGTGAGGCTCCTCAAGGCTCGGTTGTGATGTTTATTCCAGTAGGTCTTTTACCTTTGGAAGCTATAGGTTTGGGTTTAATATTAGGGGGATGGGTGGTTCAGTGATAACACCGAGCACTAGAAAAAGATAATTTAGTTCTTATCATTAATCAAATTAACAACCACTTTTACCATCATTTCTTTTTCTTCAGCTTTACTTTCAGCAACCATTAGAGTCAAAGCTACTAAGGTATTATCGGCAATTCTCTTGTGTCCATTAGATTTATAAAGAATTTTGTTCCGGTCAAGAAACCAAGCAAAGATTCCCGCTGCTATTCGCTTATTCCCATCAGAAAATGGATGGTTTTTTATGATGAAGTAAATTAAGTTTGCCGCTTTCTCTTCTAAGCTTGGGTACAACTCTTTTCCATCAAATGTCTGGTAGATGGTATTTAATGATCCTTCAAAAGAACCATCTTTTTCGTTCCCGAATAAATCTGTAGCTTTTTGATATTCACGCCATCTTTGGATTTGATCTTTAGCTTCTTGGTAGGTGATTCTATAATGCTCTTTGTTATTGGATTTTTCGATTTTTAATTCTTGATGATCGTATTGGTCTAGTACAGTTAAGGCGTGGGTGTATTCTTTTATTATTTTTAAGATTCCACCTTGTTCAACAGAAGATAATTCTTTCTTATCACTTAATCCTGATAAATATTGGACTGCATTGATGACTTCTTTTAGTTGTTCTTCTTTTTCTTTTAATCTCGCTTCGTTTAAAGCGTATCCTTTAACAAGATATTCTTTTAATACTTTATTGGCCCACATGCGAAATTGTGTGCCTCTTTTTGAATTCACCCTATAACCTACGCTTATTATTGCATCTAAATTATAGAATTTGATTTTTCTTGTTACATTCCTTTTACCTTCTCTCTGAACTACCGAGGATTCCTCGGTAGTTGAAATCTCATCAAGTTCTCCTGAAGAGTAAATATTTTTTAAGTGTAAACTTATCGTATCTGAATCTTTTTCAAATAACTCTGCCATTTGCTTTTGACTCAGCCATATAGTTTCTTCATTGAGTCTGACTTCAATTTGAGCTTCACCATCTTGTGATTCGTAAATTTTAATTTCAGAAGTATTCATAAGACTAAATTAAATGATTACATCTTATTATATCAGAATATCGAATACATTTTTTGGTATGTTTAAAACTATAAATATATTCACAGAGTGCTATATGAAAGTACATATAATCCCCACTCTCCGTAGTTTCTACCACGTTTTCTATCCGAACGCTTTCAGCTTCGGACTTTTATGCAAGTAGCATTCGCTACAATTTTGAAATCAATTTATCTCACTTAAATTAAATATTTTCCTATCTTTAATTAGTGCAAAATTTATCCTTTTTTACATCCAATTTTAGCTCTAAAAATTACCATTCTTTTGGGATGGTAATGCCAGGACGCTCATTTACCTCAGAATCATATCGTTATGGGTTTAATGGAATGGAGAAAGATGGTGAGGCTTGGTCGGGTAGTGATGGTAACCAATTAGACTTTGGGGCGAGGATTTATGATTGTAGGTTGGGGAGATGGTTTGCCGTTGACCAATTACCTAAAGGAATGCAATCGAACTATGTTTTTGCAAGAGATAACCCAATCATTTTTATTGACCCTGATGGGAATGATGATTACTATTTTGATTTTGAAACCAAAGCTATTACTGTTATAAGAACTGGTGCTCCTCATAATTTTTATACTTGGGATGGGGATAACCAAGCAAGATTAATGACAAGTGCTGAAATATCTGAAGCATTATACTTTAATGACCCCTTATTTAAAGATGTTATCCAAAATGGGTCATTAGAAGAAGAAAAAAAATATTTTGACATGAGATTGCATAAAGCGCAATCAGAAGGTGCCAAAGCAGGTTATGCAACTGTCGCTATTCCATTATTAGTTATTGGCGGTGTTGAAGCAGGAACAGCAATGGGTGTTAAATCTGCTATAGATTTAGGTTTAAGGATTAGTAAGGATGCGTTTAGGCAATTTGCAACACTATGGGCGGCTAATTTAATTGAAAATGGAGGGGATGGTAGAAGTGCCCTAATAAGTTCTTTTAAACAAATTGATGGATTTGATGCAGCAATAGGAGCGCTTGGAGATAAGTATGGTTTATCTGGTTACGATCAGGCGTTTTTCAGTTCTTTAGCTGATTTTACGATTGATAATTCTGGTGTTACACCGAACTCAAAATCTTTAAAGGATTTTGTACTTGATTTCACAATAAACTGTTTATCTGAGAAATATGGAACAGGAGCTTCAGGAAGTTATAAACCTATAAGAGAGGAAATAGAAAAGGTTATTACAACCATTTTTAATGATTATTTTAAACGTGATCACTCCGATAAACATAAAGAAAACAATCAAATTGAAACGGCTCCTAATGATTTATTAACCTTACCCATGGATCAATTGGATCCTCAGAATATAAAATAGACATGAGGGGTAACAAAAATACATATTTAGAACATGTTTACAAGGTTATTTTCCTTCCTCATATTTTTTTAATATTGAGAAATATAAATATTCTAATAAATCCTGAATTGGGGAATCAATCCTATAATAGAATAGAGTTAATTTTAATTTTTGTAGGCTTCTTTGTTCTTGGCTTAGGTTTGTATCAAAAAATGAGAAGAAAGTAGTATCCATTATGTCCTTTACCTAGCTCAGGTAATGGTCCAAAAGTGCCATTTAGATCATTACCAAGCATCTTAATAATGAGATAGAAACATTTAAAAATAATATACAAAAGATTATCAATGAATCAAACTAAACTAAATTTAAAAGAACTTGAAAGTTTGACTTCCTATTTCCTTTTAAAAATTCGAGATAAGTACGGTGATGAAATATCGTTGAAGAATGACTTTTATTGGGATATTACAGAAAATGAATTATTTGATACTTATGTAGTTCCTACAAATTTAACAATAGGACAAATATCGGATGATATACAGGAACTTAATAGACTGGTCAATAGAGAAGAAGCTATTTCATATGATTTGAAACGTTTATCAGTTCTGTTAAAAGTATTAAGTATTGAATTTTCAACAATTTTGTAAATTAGGAGGGTAATGGTCTAAATGGCACTTTTGGACCATTACAGCTTCCCACTCTGCGTAGCTTACCTCACTGTGCGTAGCTTACCCCCCAACCCTGTCCGAACGCTTTCAGCTTCGGACTACCAAGCAAGTAGCTTTTGCTACAATTTTGAAATCAATTCACATGAGTTAAATTAAATATTTTCCTATCTTTAATTAGTGCAAAATTCATCCTTTTTTACCAACAGTTTTAACTTTATAAACTACCATCCTTTTGGGATGGTAATGCCTGGGAGGTCTTATGTCAAGGCTGGAGCGGATTATAGGTTCGGCTTTAATGGGAAAGAACAAGACCCTGAAGGAATGGGTGGCGGAGGCTCTACCTATGACTATGGGTTTAGAATTTATAACCCACAGTTGGGAAAGTTCTTGAGTATTGATCCACTTTTCAAAGCATATGCGGATTTAACCCCTTATCAATTTGCAGCCAATATGCCTATTGCAGCTATTGATTTGGACGGCTTAGAAGCTGACTTGGCAATATATGGCTCTGATGAAGAAGGAAGCCTTACTACTTACTATACATCTTCAGATATCAATGCATTTCAGGCTCGTGCCTTATTATTGCACAACTCTTGTAATTATGAACCTGTTATGGTGGCATCTGGAGGACAGTTAATTGATGTGCTTAAAGAAGCTACAACAAATGAAGGTTCTATATCAAATATTGTAATTTTTGCTCATGGCGTAAACTACGGAGTTGTCCTTGATGCTGAAAATGGATTTTATACTAGTCAATTTACTGCTTCAGGATCTAATCAGGCAAATGTTGGAGATTTGTCTAGTGCTATGAATTCTGGTGAAGTTGTCTTTGAAAGTAACGCAATAGTTTGTTTCGCTACCTGTAATGCCAATGGTGGAGGTACGGATTATGACATTGCACAAAATATGACCAAAATTACAGGGGTGACAACCGTTGGGGCGACAAGTCAAGTTGAACCGGAAATAATAGATGGTGTAGAAACAGGAAGATTAGTTGCAACTTATGGCACTTTTATTAAATATGAGGTGGTTTCATACACGGCCTCAGTTTTTAGTAGTAACGGAGATTTAATGCAAAGAACTTTTAAGTCAGAATCTTTAGCTGAAAGGTTTGCATCTCATCATTCAGGAAGAGAAGGAGTTGCTGGAATTTCTATTGAGGCTAATATCAAAACAACTGATTTAGGTAATACAATTGACCCATCAAATCTCTAATATTATGAAAAAAATACTGTTTATCTGTCTTATATCTTTCCTAATTGGATGTGCTAATCAAACTGAAGATATAATAAATAATGAAAGAATTGAAGATTCTCAGCCTCAAGAAGCAGAGGAAATACTTTCTGTTGATTCATTTTTAAAATTTGGTTACTCATTTCAACCTAACTCAACTTCTTTTTCAAATAGTTTAGGAGAAGATTTTAATAAATTTAATTTAGATTCTATCTTTCTAGATACATCTAGGAATAATGATATTAATTTGACAGTCAACATAATTTTGTTCAAGCAGCATCACTTTTTACTACAAAATACGAATCAAGGATATAATCTATTTTCTACAGCAGACAGCCAGTCAAAAAAACTGTTAGATAAATATATTGAGTTAAACAATTTGTTTGAATATTCCAAATGGTTAAATAGTGGTCTAGCCTATTATCATGAAAAGGAGGAAAGAAATTTTCAAAACAATATTTATCTTGATAGCTTGACTAACTTGATTGATGCAGAAGCTTTTAGAATTGAAAAATTAATAGATTAAGTTATCCCCTGCTGTCCTTAGCTTGAGCGCAGCGGTGGCCAAGGATTATTTATAAGTAGTAACTTTTAGTAATGGTCCCCCACTGTGCGTAGCTTACCCCAAACCCTGTCCGAACGCTTTCAGCTTCGGACTTATTATGCAAGTAGCATTCGCTACAATTTTGAAATCAATTTATCTCGCTTAAATTAAATATTTTCCTATCTTTAATTAGTTAGATTTTCTACCGAAATTAATTAGACAAATCTTTACCAAGAAATTTGACTCCTTCCTTTGATCTAACAATGGATACAAAACTTATTCCAACAGCACTTGAAATAAACTCACAGAAGATTTTATCATACTCTCCAAACTTTCCATAAGGATAAAATGATACTTTAAAAACCCCATTTAATACACACTTTTCAGATTTTAACTTTATATATTCTTTTCTGTTTGGATTTATGAAACTATACTCTCCGCTAAAATAGACAGTCGTTATCCCGCCATTCCTAACAACATCGTCTATGCTACTTGCCATCTGGAAACATTCATATTTACCATCAGGATAAAACTTCATTGAATAATATCCATTTTCATCAAAAAAATCAAAATCACAAAAGTGTTCATGCTTTCTATTAAAAGAACCATCCAATTCCCAAAATAGGTTATAAAAATTATCGTTCACTGATGATTCCGACCCACATCCACTTACCAATACTAAAAAAGATAAGAATAAAATTTTACCCATTTTTTCTCTTAAATTCTTTTGCCTTTCGACTTTCATAATTTTCAAGTTTTTTAGTAATTCCTCTATATAAGTCCATACCAATCTTATAGTGCATATCATCTTTTTCTAAATTATCCCCGCCATATAAAATCACGTTATATATTTTAGAAAAGGACTCTAAATTTTGGTACTCTACAGGTATCAAGTTTTGCTCAATAGCAACTTGTAAAGTAATAGCAGCCAATTTCATGGGAGAGCTTGATGTTGATTGGTCTACAACATTATTCCAAAAATCATATTTCTTTTTGGCATTATCCTTCAATTGGCTATCTAATTTATTAATGTCAGAAGAAATCATAGAATTCTGATATGTATTTCCCAAAAATATAGCAGCATCTATTGCAACCCCTATGAAACCTAGGGCACCCCTACCTTTTGGAGTGGAAGACCCTATGTATTTTCTTACTCGAGAATCCCTGGTTCCATCATTCTTTTGTCCTTGCTTCTGAATTTTACCAAACTCTCCAGGTTTTCCATCTGGAACATTGATGTCGGATTCATAATTAAACTGTTTGACGATTATTGGTGCTATTTTACCCTCACCTGTAACACGTCCTGTTCTTTCATCATAATAGACTAGTCCTGCAGTTGGATAAGTTTCTCTTAGCATTTTTTGAGAAATATTGTTGAAGTTTTCAATCTTAAGAAACAAAACTCCATAAGTCATTTGAAAAAGTGCCTCTTCTTTATCTAAGAGCTCTCGTCCTTCTAGTTCAATTCCCAGACCAAGTTTATTCTCGGCAAATGAGTACGGGCTATTCCATGGGTACTCTCCTTCTAGCGGATCAACACTTAAAAATCTACCCAACCTAACATCATGAATTCTATACTTAAAATCTAAGTGTCCACCATCTGTGCCGCTTATATCATTGTTTTTCTCTTGTCCTTGGAACCCGAACCTATAGCTTTCACTAGTAAATGACCTCCCTGGCATTACCATCCCGAACGGATAGTAATCAAAGTTATATGAAAGTCTTGTTATCAATAGGTTTCAGCTTTTTAAATTTAAGTCAATTCTTGCCATATTTGGCTAAAAAGGGCTAAGAATTTTATATGTTTCCCACTGGCAATAGAAGAGCCTTTGCCCGATGGCCTCACTTAGTCTTCACTAAATCCCAAAGCAGGCATTCCAATAATTCGGTCATAGAAGTACAAGTTTCAAGTTCACTTATTCCTTCTTTGTTCAGAAGCTCTTTTTTAAGTTGATTTATTTTTTCGGGACTAGAAAGCTCGTGCTCTTTCATGCAGGCCAAGAGTTGTTTTAAGCGATATTGGTCGTTGTGGATTCTTTTGGCAATTAGGGATTGCTCTTCTTTTTGATATTGCTGCACCGATTCTACACTTAAGTGTTTTATCCCTAAATTTACATAAGCAAGGTTTTCTTTAAAATAGTGGGGCAAGTAAAAAGAGCGCTTTCCCTCGTAGCACTGTTGGTCAAAATCTATGGCTCGAATTCGATATTGAATTTGATCGAAATCTGGTGTAACATCAACAATAAAATTATAAGCACGCATATCTCCAAGCAATCTTCGATAACAGCGCTCATTAAACTTAACAAATTCCTTTGCTAAGCGCACCTCGTTATGCCCCCCTTCTTTTAAATTGTTGTCCACAAACTGGTCGCCCGGAATCCCAACTATATGCTCTTCGATTAAAGTCTTATCGCAAACGAGATAGTTAACTTTATTAGGAGATAGAATTTCTTCTAACTCTAAGCCAAAGACCCTCGACGCGTCGGCTTGTTTTACGTAGAAATAGTCGTAATTGTCGTTAAGTTTATTGATGATTTTTATTCTAAAGGGTTTAGAATTTCCAAAGGTGCAATAGTCAATTTTATCTATAGAAAGGTGCTGAACCGCCTGGCTGCCTCCGTCAGATTTAAGCAAAGAGTAAATCAAGCTTAAACCACGGTTTATATGTTCTAAGTCGCTGTGCTTATAAAATACGCTTTCCCAAAGCGTATCTTTTCCCTTATAATCATAAACCGCAATGCTTTGTTCAAAAACCAATAAATCGCTGTAGCTTAAGGGAAGAATTTGTTCTCTAGAGTATTTAGCTAAGTACTTATGCAGATTTGCATTTAATGCAATGTTTGGTTTTTTGAGCTGTTCTGCCGACATCTACCATTTTATTTTAGCACTCAAGTTTTCAGAACCATCTAGAAGTGCCACCAAGGCTATGCTTGCTTCTAAATTCTTTCTATCTGCCGATAGGGTGTATAAAGGATTATCTACTTTCTTTATAGGAAAAGGAAAACTAAGTTCAATCTTATAATCAATACTCGAGAGCATCATTTGCATTTCCTCGCTTTGTAATTCTGAACCGAGACTACCTAAACTCGTTTTATCAAAGTTTAGTACCAAAGTTTTTTTCTTTTGATAATAGTTGTTTTTTCCCTTCTCTTTGGCTTGGTCATTTTCTAAATAAGTTGCCATTCCCGAATTTAAGGCTTCGGTATTTTCGAAGTCGAAGCTGAAGCCAAAAATCCCTTCATCAGAACGATTAATGTTTTGGATATTACTAACCCCTTCTTGGCTCTTAAAAATGGTACTAAGCTCGTTCAAAGATTCTTGTATATCGGAATCCTTATTCATTTCGGTTTCCCCTTCTGGGTATAAGCCCTTCATCTCCTCCATAAATTCGCTCATATCAAAAAGCAAACTATGCCTTCCACTCAAATCTTCATTATATTCTATACTCTGTTTAATAGTACAAGAGGAGGCTATAATTAAGGCAAGTAGGGCAAGAAAAAGTAGTTTAATTTTCATGAAGGCTTGATTTTTTAAGTTCGAAATTTTTACCTAGATAGACTCTTCTAACTTCTTCGTCGGCCGCTAGTTCTTCCGCAGTTCCCGCTTTTAAAATTTGTCCTTCGAAAAGTAAATAGGCTCGGTCGGTAATTGATAGGGTTTCTTGAACATTGTGGTCTGTAATAAGCACGCCAATGTTTTTACGCTTTAATTTGATAATAATTTTTTGAATATCTTCTACTGCAATGGGGTCAATTCCGGCAAAGGGCTCATCCAATAGAATAAAGCTTGGAGAGGTGGCTAGGCCACGAGCAATTTCTGTTCTTCTTCGCTCGCCACCGCTCAGTACATTGCCCTTGCTTTTTCTTACATGTTGAAGTCCAAATTCATCCAGCAACTCTTCCAATCTTGCCTTTTGGTCTAGCTTGTTCTTTTCTGCAAATTCTAGTATGGCCATAATGTTATCTTCTACACTCAGGTCTCTAAAAATAGAAGCTTCTTGAGGAAGATAACCGATACCTCTTTGTGCTCTTTTATACATAGCTAGTTCTGTAATGTCTTCGTTGCCCAAGTAGACTTTACCACTATCGGGTTTAACCAAGCCCACCACCATATAGAAGGAGGTTGTTTTACCGGCACCGTTCGGACCCAAGAGACCAACCACTTCTCCTAAATTTACTTCGAAAGAAACTTTGTTTACAACCCTTCTACTTTTATAAGCTTTTTCTAAATTTTCAGCGTGAAGTTTCATCTAGCTTTAATGTCTTTTACGTTTAATTCTAAGTTTACTTGCCCATTCCACGAATTTTCTTCTATCTGATAACAGATATCAAAAGAGCCTTGCTTAAGCAAAGTTAATTTATCTGCCATTTTAAACGCTATTCCTTTTATTCTATTTCCATTTTCATCTTGCAAATCTAGCTTTAGGTGGTTTTCTCCTACTATTTTGGAATAACCTGTATCTTTTAAATTGCAAGTTTTGAATATGGGCAGCATATTTTCTGGTCCGAAGGGAGCAAATTGTTGTAGGATTTTAAAGAAGGCTGGACGGATATCGCTTAGCAATAATTCTGCATCAATTTTGATTTTAGGAATTAGCTGTTCGGGCAAAATTCTTTTAGCAACCTCTTTGTCAAAGCGCAGTTTAAAAATCTCTAAGTTTTCTTTTGCAATGGTCAAACCTGCGGCATAGGCATGTCCCCCAAAATTTAACATTAAATCGGAACAAGCATCTAGGGCCTCATAAACATTAAAGCCTTCTACCGACCTTGCAGAACCAGTTAATTTGCCCTCCGATTCGGTTAAAACTACGGTAGGTTTATAATGGCTTTCTATCAATCTAGAAGCAACAATTCCAACAACTCCTTTATGCCAAGTGGGGTCAAAAACTACGGTACTAACCAAGCTGTTTTCGCCTAGTTTCTCTATTTCTTGCAAAGCACTTTGGGTGATTTCTTTATCTAAACTTTGTCGTTCTAAATTTTTGCTTTGCAAAGTGGCCACTTCTCCTCTATTGATAAGCACCTCAACGGCGGCATTTGCATGAGCCATTCTTCCAGCGGCATTTATTCGCGGACCAATTTTAAAAACTACATCTGCAATGGTGAAGTCCTTACCAAGATCCAAATGAGCCACTATGTTTTTTACTCCAATAGAAGGCTTAGAGTTTAAAGCTTGCAAGCCATAATAGGCCAAAATTCGATTTTCTCCGCTTATTGGTACGATGTCGCATGCTATGCTAATGCACACTAAGTCTAGAAAGGCAAATAGTTTTTCTAAATCAAGGTTTTGCTTTATGGCCAAGCCCTGACAAAGTTTAAAGCCAATGCCACAACCAGCCAATTCTTTGTAGGGGTAGGGACAATCTTTTTGCTTTGGATTTAAAATAGCAAGAGCCTCAGGGAGTGCTTCTCCTGGCGTATGGTGGTCGCAAATGATGAAATCTATGTTTTTTTCTTTGGCGTAGGCCACTTTATCTATGGCTTTGATGCCACAATCTAGAGCAACGATTAAAGGAATCTTGTTCTCTGCTGCATAGTCAATACCCTTAAAGGAAATGCCATAGCCTTCGCCATTTCGATCTGGCACATAGAAGTCGATATTGGGATAAAATTCTTGAAAGAAGAGCACCATTAAGGAGACTGAAGTTGTGCCGTCTACGTCGTAATCGCCAAAAAACAAGATGCGCTCCTTTTTAAAAATAGCTTCTTCAATTCTTTTAATCGCTTTATCCATATTTTTCATTAGAAAAGGCGAATGTAGATCTTCTAATCTAGGACGAAAAAAGTGCTTAGCTTGCTCGTAGTTCTCAATATGACGAGCCACTAATAGGCTACAAAGTTTAGGGTGAATTTTTAATTCTTGATAGAGTTTTTCAATTTTCTCTTGCTCTAAACCATTTTCTTTCCAGAGATATTCCATTAATCTAGGCTATTTAACCAGGCTTCTACTTTCGCTAAGAAGGCTTGTTCTTTCCACAGACTTTCTTCAGGGTACTCTTTTACTAATTTTTCAGCAAATGCTGTTTGTTGATCTCCTTTCCTTAGGGCATAAGCATAGGGTAGATTGGTAAAACTTACCATTTGATATTGCGACAAATAACGATTAGGAAAGGCTTCCATCAAATAGCGCTCTAGCTTTTTTCTAAGCAGGAAGCTATCACTTGCCGTTGAATCTCGCATTTCGATAAAATTTCTAATCGCTAAATCAGCAATGGCTGCTCCGTTTTCACTATGAAGAGTACTAAATTTCTCAAAAACTTCTTCCCAAGAATTGTCTGGATTTTGATCTAGTAGCTCATCTAAAACATGGCAATCCTGAAAACCAGCATTCATTCCTTGTCCGTAGAAGGGCACCACGGCATGAGCGGCATCTCCAAGCAAGCAGGCATTTTTGTAGTGCCAAGGCGAGCATTTTACGGTAACTAAAGAAGCGCTAGGGTTTTCCTTGAATTCTTTTAGTAAATCGGGCATATGCTCTAAGGCGGTAGGGAAAAATTTAGTAAAGAAATCCATAATTTCTTTGTCGGAATTAAGTCTATCGAAACTAATCTCTCCTTTAAATTGCAAAAAGAGCGTAACCGTGAAACTGCCATCTAAGTTGGGTAAGGCAATTAGCATGAAGCTTTTTCTTGGCCAAATGTGTAAGGCATTTTTATCTAATCTATGACTGCCATCTGCTTTAGGAGGAATACTTAACTCTTTATAGCCATGTTCTAAATATTGCTGAGAATAATTGAAAAGATTGGTTTTTTGCATTTGATAGCGAACAGCAGAGAAAGCGCCATCCGTGCCAAAGATGGCATCTGCGGTATAGTTGCTTTCTTCTCCAGTTTTTGCATTTTTAAAACGAATTTCTCTTTTATCGAGGTTTACTTTTGAGCATTTCTCATCGAAGTGAAATTCTATATGATCGTTCTTATCCGCTTCTTGCATTAGCGCTATATTTAAGTCTCCCCTAGAGATAGAGTAAATAGCTTGACCTTCTTTACCATAAGCTTGAAAGTCTAATGTAAGGTCTTCTTGATGAATCATTCTGCCATACATGGGAATGGCTATTTTTAGAAGCTCATCCTGCAAGCCTAATTTTTCTACTGCGGTCCACGCCCTAGTGCTCATGGCAAGGTTTATCGATTTTCCGGCCGACATTTCCGTTTTTCTCATGTCGCTTCTTCTTTCGAAAATTTTAACTTGATGTCCTTTTTTAGCCAGGTAGCACGCCCATAATGAGCCAACCAATCCGGCGCCAACTACTACAAGGTTTTGCTTTTTCATTATTACAGTTTATAGTTTGATTTTATCTAATTCTTCTAAGAGCCAAGTCTTATTGGCAATTATGCCTTCTTCTTCAATGTTTTTCTTTAAGTCTTGGAGCTTTTTTTCCATTTTTTTCTCTTCTTTAAAATCCAATTGCTTGTGCACCAACAAGAGTTTTTTGAAGTGTTTCAAAAAGTTTTCGCTACTTTTTTTAAAATTCAGAGCTATGTCCTTATTTCTTTTCAAGTAAAGCTGAAAAGAAGAAACAAAATAATCTAAGGTCTCCCATTCTTTAAGTGCAAAATACGCTTTTAAAAGAGTAAACTTGGCAGTGCAGGCGTAATAAACGTCGGTAAATTCAATTTGATTTAAAAGCAGGACGGTTTCCGAGAAATTTTCTTGAGCATAAAGTAGGTTAGATTTACTCAAACTATAGGCGTTTTCTTGGTGTAACTCGCTTACATAAGTTTTATAATCTTCTATAAACTTTTCTGCCCATTCATATTCTTTCAATTTGATCGCTATAGAAACAATGTTTCGGTAACTGATATGGGATAATACCCCATCTTCTAGTAAAATTCTATTTTGCAACAAGAGTTTTTGCATGTCGAAAAGACGCTTCGTAAAGTGGACAAAACCGCTATTTACTTGGTCAATACAATAGTTTAACAAATAGGAAAACATCGATTTGAGTTCTCTTTCTTTAAACGACTTTTGATATTTGTTGAGGGTATTAAAGCTTTTCACAAATTGCTCTTCATCATTGCTCGATTTGAGAAGAAGGATAATCTCATAATAACAGTGAACTGCAGGGATATCTAGGTAAAAGTTTTTGTGTTTATCAATGATACTTAGCACCTCTTCTTCCAGGCTTTTATTGTAGCTGGCGCTTAAGATTTTTTCTCTGTTAATCAACTCACAGATGGTTTGCAACTTCGAAGAGAAGAAATATTTATCAAAATTTTCATTTTTCTCGCTGATAGAACTGTCGTGTGCTCTTATTTGGTGCTGTTCGAAAAAATTGTTTTTTTCGTTGGCTAAGAGATAGAGCCTTTTGTGCTTTTCTGCGTTGAGATAGGCGTCTTCTTCTAGTTGGCTTTCAACAGTTTTTAGCTGTTGGTTAAACAAAACGGGAAGTTTTCTTTTACGAAATTGCTTTAACAAAGCCAGCTGCTTATAATATTCGGTATGGTTAAGTTCTATATTTATAAGAAAGTTTTCGCATTGCTTTCTTAACAGCGACATGATTTCTCTAACTTTTACATCCTTATATGCTCCCTTGCCAAAGATTTGAGTGTAGATGTTTTTTTTGTCGAGTTTGGCTTCATCAAAGCTTGGATAGTGGTTTTTTATTAGTTGAAATAAAAGGCCTACATTTGAATTGCTTTCGACACAAGTATATAGGTATTTTTCGAAGTCCTTAAATTCTTTGTCGCTAAGGCTGGATATAATTTGTAATAGTTTACTGTTGAGCATAAACAAAAAGCGCTTTTAATTGGTTATAAAGCCTTGATTTACAACATACAAGATAAATTTATTCAAAAGTTGACCCTCACAAAATACGAAAATTGAATAAAATTATCCTGTTTTTTGTTTTTATGTTTACCTTATAAAGACTGTCTTATGAAATATTTAATAGTTTTAATCTTGTTTGTTGCTGTAAGTATAGGACTTAAAAGTCAGACAGGGAATCACATCCATCATTTATATGGTTTGAGTGAGCCAACATCTGGTTTGATTAAGATTCAGGCTTTAAATCAACAAAGCAATATCGCCGTGGAAATTGAAACCTTTTCTTCTGGTTTTAGTTTAGGAGAGGCTTATGCTTATGCACTCAATTCTAACCAGCTCTTTTTAATAGAGAATGTGCAACCTACGGTTAGCATACTGAACACCTATTTTTTGCCAGAAATCTATTTTAGCAACTTCACTGGCCAATCTTTTTTAACCACTCAAGGCACTAATGTTTCGGCTTTTTGTGTTAATCCAATATTCGATAATTTTCTATATTCTTTTAGTGTGAATTCTGGATTGGTTCAACAATTAAATGCTAACGGAGGAGTGGTACTTAATTCTACGCTTAATTTTGATTTACAGGACGAGCAAAGCTTGAAAATGTTCTACTTTGATGATAGAATCTATTTAACTGGCAGCGATCTAGCAAATGGAACTAGCAAGATTTATATGCTAAG
Source organism: Chitinophagales bacterium (assembly GCA_020635975.1). Lineage (GTDB taxonomy): Bacteria > Bacteroidota > Bacteroidia > Chitinophagales > UBA8649 > JAFMKE01. The sequence goes on along the minus strand of JACJYT010000004.1, from coordinate 51,801 downwards.
CGCAAATGGTTTAAGTTTTATAGATTCTGCTATTGTTAACTACACTAGTTTGAGCTTAAGTGCGCACCCACAATTTGGTGTTTACGGCATTGCGCAAAATGCGGCACAAGAAAATGTTTTAGTGGAGCTAGGTCCAACTTCCTTGATTCTAACCGAAAAAGGAAATTTACCTTCTTGTGTTTCCTGTACAACAGAATCGGTTACTTTCGACAGAAACGCCCTAGTTATAGACAATGAAACGAATAGTTTGATAGCCGTGCGCAGTGAAACTATTGCAGGCAATATTGCTTTTTATTTGTCGACTTTCTCTTTAAGTGATGGAAGCACTATTTACGAGCAAGCTTTAAGCGAAAGAATAAGTAATTTAATTTTTGTAAAACCTTTAGACGACTTAGTTTACCCAGGAGACGCTAACCACGATAAGATAGTTAATATGGAGGACCTCTTGCCTATAGGTTTAAAATACAACGACTTGGTTTCCCCTAGAACGCAAGTAAGCACGGCTTGGATTGGACAATTGGCACAAAACACCAACGATACTTTGCTTTTGAATGGAGCAGATAGAAAGCATGCGGATTGTAATGGAGATGGACAAATTAACGAAGTAGATCTAGAAGCTATTTATGAAAACTACTCCTATATGCATTATAGCGAAAAGAGCACCAATGCCAATTGCGATTTTCCTTTGTACATGGTGTTTCCCGCTCTAGCCAAAGAGGAAGAGCAGGTGTCTATTGGAATAGGTATCGATCTTAGTACGAATTCTTTACAAAACATCTATGGACTTAGCTTCACCCTAGAGTATGACACGAATTTTGTACTAGAAAACACTTTATTTACCGAAGGAGTAAACACTTGGTTTGGAGTAGAAAACTCCGATTATATTCAAATATCTATAGATGATTATAAGTCGGGCAAGGTAGATATCGGTATAACCGGTATCGACAAACTAAACAGAACAGGAGGGGGCGTGTTGCTAAATGGCGTTTGGACCATGGAGGGTGAAGTGATTCCTATTAGTCAATCTTTTGATGATATGACGATGAGAATTAGCAATGTTGTTTTAATTGATTTTGAAGAAAATCTGCTAGATGCTTGTGGTATAGACACCAGTATGCGAGTATATAGCAAGGAAGTTTCTGTTTTTGATAGAACAGAAAAGTATTTAGATTTAGCACCTAATCCAAGCAAGCTTAATTATATTTCCTTAAGCGAGCTTACGGGCCTAATCTATGTAGAAATGTATGATCTGCAAGGCAAACTTCTGGAAGTGTGGAACGATAACTTTGATAATATGAATATTGCTGCCTATAACAAAGGAGTGTATCTAATTAAAGCACATACTAAAGGAGAAAGCTATTACGCTAAGTTGCTCACCACGAATTAATAACTTAAGCTAGTTTTGTTGGGTGAAAATGGAAAACAGTTTACCCATACATCTCTGGAAGGAAGAAGAGAGACCAAGAGAGAAGCTACTATTAAAAGGGAAATCTTCTTTAAAAGACGCTGAATTGTTAGCTATCTTAATTGGAAGTGGTACTACGAAGCAAAGTGCGGTAGAGCTTTGCAAGCAAATTTTGGAATACGTGCACCAGGATTTAGTGCAATTGGGCAAGCTGAGCGTAGAAGATTTAAGCAAGTTTAAAGGTGTGGGCAAGGCAAAAGCAATTAGTATCATTGCTGCCTTAGAATTGGGGCGTAGGCGACAAGCTGAAAATCTTCGAGAAATCAAAACCATTACTTCTAGCAAGGATATTTACAACTACCTTTTAAGCGAATTAAGCGACCTACATTACGAAGAATTTTGGGTGGTTTTTTTAAACCACAGAAACAAAATTATAGGAAAGGAAAAGCTTAGCTCAGGAGGATTAACAGGAACAGTGGTAGATTTACGCATCTTATACAAAAGTGCTTTGCATCGCTTAGCAACTTCAACCATCCTTGTTCACAACCACCCTTCAGGCACCTTGCGCCCCTCTCAAGCCGATATCCGCTTGACAAGAAAAGTGAAGGATGCAGGGACTTTATTGGATATTCAGTTATTAGATCATGTAATCATTGCCGATACGGGCTATTACAGCTTTGCAGATGAAGGCTTAATCTAAGATTAAACGTGCATAGCTCTGTCGGCCGTAGCAGCTAAGCAGGCCTCTTTAAAGGCTTCGCTGTAGGTTGGGTGCGGGTGACTCATTCTACAAACGTCCTCGGCACTTGCTCTATATTCCATAGCTACAACAGCTTCCATAATTAAGTCGGCTGCTCTTGCTCCTACAATATGAACGCCCAAAATCTCGTCGGTAGTTTTATCTGCTAGAATTTTTACAAAGCCATCAGTATCCATGCTTGCTCTTGCTCTACCTAAAGCTTTGAATGGGAACTTACCTACTTTATATTCAGCCTTCGCCGCTTTTAATTCTTCTTCTGTTGCGCCAACGCCTGCAGCTTCTGGCCAAGTATAACAAACGCCAGGAATTAAATTATAATGAATGTGCGGTTTCTGACCAGCTAGTACTTCGGCAACAAAAACGCCTTCCTCTTCTGCCTTATGCGCTAACATAGCTCCTTTTACTACATCGCCAAGGGCATAAATGCCGGGAATTTTAGTTTGAAGCTGTCCGTCCGTTTCAATTCTGCCTCTATCGTCAGTAGTCAAGCCAATATTTTCTAAGCCCAAACCTTCCGTATAGGCTTTTCTTCCAACAGCAACTAGGCAATAATCGCCAGTAAACTCAACTTGTTCGCCTTTTTTGTTTTCGGCTTTAACTGTTACCGTTTTTCCTTTGCTGCTTACATCTTGTACTTTGGTGCTTAGTTCGAACTTCATGCCTTGCTTTGCTAAAAATCTTTTTAGCTCTTTGCTGATATCGCTATCCATTCCTGGAGTTAAACGATCCGCATATTCGATAACAGTAACTTCACTTCCTAAACGCAAATAAACAGAACCCATTTCTAGGCCAATAATGCCGCCACCTATTATCAATAGGTGTTTCGGTATTTCTTTTAATTCTAAAGCTTCGGTAGAAGTAATAATTCTCTTCTTATCTACTTTGGCAAAGGGTAAGTTTACTGGTTTAGAACCAGTAGCAATAATAATTTTATCGGCACTTATTTGGTCTTTACCGTTAATAGAGATGGTGTTTTTGTCTACAAAAGAACCCATGCCAGTAAAGACGTCAATTTTGTTTTTCTTCATTAAAAAATCGATGCCCGCAGTAGTCTGACTAACTACAGAGGCCTTGCGATTAATCATTTGAGTAAAATCGATTTTAGCAGAAGCCACATTAATTCCATGTTCCGCAAATTCGTGTTGCATTTTGTAATAATGCTCAGAACTATCTAACAAGGCCTTGCTTGGTATACAACCTACATTAAGGCAAGTTCCTCCTAAAACAGCGTATTTTTCAATAATGGCAGTTTTAAAACCTAATTGAGCACAACGAATGGCTGCAACATAACCGCCAGGTCCAGAACCGATAATAGCTACATCGTATTTTGACATGAATACTTGAAAATTTAATGGATTACAAAAGTAAAAGTAAATAACTACTTTTAAACATAGATTGTATAAAAAGAGTTGCATTTTAAAAAAAATGATGAAATCTGTAACCTCGGTCTAAGCTCCTGTGTCTTATTGACGAACTAAAAATTTAATTATGGAAGGAATATTAGCATTACTCACTCCTTTTGGAGTTTTTCTTATGGTGTTTGGAATTGTTTATGTAACGACAAGCGCTTCTAACAAAGAGAAATTATCTATGTTAGAAAAAGGTTTTACTCCGCAAGAGATAGAAGAATCCAAGCGCAAAACCGACGACCCCAACAAGCGACTTAGTAATGGACTTTTATTTGTTGGGGCGGCTAGTGGCATTTTCTTTGGCTATATGCTTACGCTTTACACCCCAATAGACAAAATTTTGGCCTATGTAACGGGTGCATTTTTATTTGGTGGATTGGGCTTGATCGTTTCTTATTTTCTTACCAAGGAAAAAGCTTAAATCGCTGAATGGAAGACCAGGAACTTTTAGCAAGTTTAAAACGAGGAAACAACCATGCTTTCGGCTTGTTAGTTAACAAGTACAAGGACATGGTTTTTTCCATTTGTGTAAAAATTACTGAAGATTTTCATTTGGCAGAGGAAGCCGCACAAGATACTTTTATGAAAGTCTATCATCAGCACGCTAGGTATAAGGGAGAAGCTAAATTTTCGTCTTGGTTATATCGCATAGCCATTAACACTTCCTATAATAAGATAAGACAACGAAAGCCTCTAGATTCTATCGAAGGCGTAGAAAGGGAAATTCAAGACCAAGACGTAGAAAGTGGCTTTGAAAAATTGGCTAAAGAAGATAGATTAAAAAGCATTAACTTAGCTTTGTCTCAACTCGACAAGTTAGACGCCCTTGTTTTAAGCTTGTTTTATTTAGAAGAATTAAGCATAGAGGAGTTAGCAAGTATATGCGAGCTAAGTGTTGCCAACGTTAAGGTGAAGTTGCATAGAGGAAGAAAGAAATTGAAGTTGGCGATACAAGATTTATTAAACAATGAAATAGAATCCTTAAAATGAAAGAGCAAATAAAAGATAGCTTTAAAGAATCATTTCAGCATAAAGCACCGAGCGAGTTTACAGATAAGTTAATGTCTCGACTTGCCAAAGAAGAGCAAACGCAGCCTACGCTCATTCCAAAAGCTTATTTGTTCTTTATTGTTGCGGGCTTTGTATTGGCAATTTTACTTGTCTTATTTTCTACAAAAAATACCGCAACTGTAGCGGTGGCCACTTCTCAATTTCTTGAGCTTATGTTCAAAATAATGCCAGGCCTTATTTTACCACTTTGCATAGCCGCCTTGTTCTTCCTACAACAACTTTTCCACTATCGTAAAATTTCATGAACGCGAAATATTAACTGATTATCAATCACTTACAAGATTCCCATAAATTTATCTTGAACAAGTATTGTTTATAAATAGGATTACTTTTATCTTTGCGGTCCGATTTTTTGATTGTTTAGCTATTTGAGCGAAAATTTACCTAAAAATCAAGGACTTATAAAAATAGAAAATTAAAATTGTGAATACATTAAGTTACAAAACTAAGTTTGCAAACGCACAAAACTACAAAAGAGAGTGGTTTGTTGTGGATGCTACAGACAAGACTCTGGGTAGATTAGCTACAGAGATTGCTACTGTGTTGAGAGGAAAGCACAAGCCGACTTTTACACCTCATTTTGATGCTGGCGACAATGTAATTGTTTTAAATGCAGACAAAATTCACTTAACTGGAAACAAGTGGGATCAAAAAGAATATTTGAGATACACTGGTTTTCCTGGAGGTCAAAGAGTAGTTGTTGCTAAAGATCTTAACAAGAAAAAACCTATTGCTATTATAGAAAACGCGGTTAAAGGTATGTTGCCTAAAAACCGTTTAGGTAGAGCAATGTTTAAAAAATTATTTGTTTACGAAGGAGCAGAGCACCCTCATACAGCTCAAAAACCTCAAACACTAAGCTAAGAATATGGAAAAGAATGTAGCAGTAGGAAGAAGAAAATCTTCAATTGCCCGTGTTTTCATTAACAAGGGAAAAGGTGCTATTACTGTAAATGGTAAAGATTTAAAAAATTACTTTTCAGTAGAGTTCCTTCAAAATAAAGTTTTAGAGCCTTTGGCAGCAACAGAAAATGTTGGAAAATTCGATTTGAATATCAATGTTACTGGCGGTGGAATTAAAGGTCAAGCAGAAGCTATTCAAATGGGAATTTCAAGAGCGCTTTTGTTGATTGATGAAGAACATCGTTTAACGCTTAAGCCTTTACGAATGCTAACTAGAGATGCTAGAGTAGTAGAGCGTAAGAAACCAGGTTTCAGAAAAGCACGTAAGAAAGAACAATTTAGTAAGCGTTAATATTTTAAGGCAAGAAATTTAATCATGGAAAGAATAAATCAAAAAGAATTGTTGAAGGCTGGTGTTCATTTCGGACACTTAAAAAGCAAGTGGAATCCAAAAATGCTCCAATATATTTTCATGGAGAAAAAAGGAATCCATTTAATAGACCTTAACAAAACATCAGATAAATTATTAGAGGCGGCAGCTGCCATGAAGGCAATTACGCAATCTGGTAGAAAAATAATGTTTGTTGCTACGAAGAAACAAGCTAAAGAAACTGTTAAAGAAATTGCTAAATCGGTAAACATGCCGTACGTAACCGAGAGATGGTTAGGAGGTATGTTAACTAACTTTGGTACTATTAGAAAGTCTATCAAGAAGATGCAAAGTATTGAAAAAATGCTTGAGGATACTTCAGCAACTGGACTTACTAAAAAAGAACGTTTAATGTTATCTCGTCAAAGAGATAAATTAAGCACTGTTCTTGGAGGTATCGAGCAATTGAACAGATTACCTGCAGCTATCTTTGTAGTTGATATTAACCACGAACATATTGCTATTAAAGAGGCTAAAAAATTAGGAATCAGAACTTTTGGAATGGTTGATACCAATTCAAACCCTAGCTTAGTGGATTTTGCTATCCCAGCTAATGATGATGCTTCTAAGTCGATCGAAATTATCACTCAATATCTTGCAGATGCTATTAAAGAAGGTCTTTCAGATCGTCAAAATATGCAAGACGAAGAGGATGACTTTGAAGATGAAAAAGTAGAAGAACTAGTAGACGGTGATTCTGAAGAGGATTCTGAAGAAGAAGAAGAAGCTTAGTATTAAGCTTGGCGATTAACGCCCATTCAATAAAATTGACGGTCGGGCTAGTGCCTGACCGTTTTAATATCAATAACCTATAATCATTAAAATAAAAAGAAAATGGCTATTACTGCTCAACAAGTAAATGAATTAAGAAAACAAACTGGCGCAGGTTTAATGGATTGCAAAAAAGCGCTTACAGAGTCTAATGGCGACATGCAAGGCGCAATAGATTACCTAAGAAAGAAGGGTGCTAAATTAGCAGAAATCAGATCTGGTAGAGATGCCAACGAAGGTGCTGTTATTGCTAAAACTTCTGCAGACGGTACTAGAGGTGTAATTGTTCACCTTGCTTGCGAAACAGATTTCGTAGCGAAAAATGAAGAATTTATCAAGTTTGCTAATGAACTTGCGGATATCGCTTTAGATAACAAAGTATCTAGCAAAGAGGAGTTAGAGAATTTGAAATATGCAGATACAACAGTAAAAGATAAGGTAGCTGAAAAAGTTGGTACAATTGGAGAGAATATTTCTATTAGCAATTTTGCAACTATCAGCGGAGATAATATTGCTGCTTATATCCATGCTGGTAATAAAATTGGAGTTTTAGTTTCTTATAAAGATGGTGGTAAAGCAGATGCAGCTTCTTTCTTTAGAGGTGTTTCTATGCACATTGCAGCTATGAAGCCGAAAATTTTGAGCTACAAAGAGTTTGAGGCAGATTTTATTGCAAAAGAAACAGAAGCCTTCAAAAATCAAATTATTACAGAAAATGAAGAAAGAGTACGTTTGGGTAAACACCTTAAAAATGTACCACGTTTTGTAAGTATGGTTCAACTTACTCCAGAAGTAATGGAAGAAGTTAAGAATGAAATTAGAGCAGAATTGAAAGCAGAAGGTAAGCCAGAGCAAATTTGGGATAAAATTTTACCAGGTAAAGTGGAGAGGTTCGTTGCAGATAACACTTTGTTAGATCAAGAGTATTGTTTATTAGACCAGTTTTTTGCTTTAGATGATAGCAAAACAGTGGCTAAGGCGATAGAAGATTTTAGTAAAGATGCTGCCGTTGTTGAATTCGCAAGAGTTGAATTAGGTAGCTAATAAAACTTATAAAGTTAAAAAGGGAACTTCGGTTCCCTTTTTTTATGGGAATAAATTAATTAATTTAGCGTCAAATTAAGTAATGAAACTAAAACGTATTCTTCTAAAATTGAGTGGAGAAAGCCTAATGGGCAACAAACAATTTGGTATAAATCCAGATGTAATTAGCCAATACGCAAAGGATATTAAGGCAGCTAGCGACATGGGCGTAGAAATAGCAGTGGTAATTGGTGGAGGAAATATTTTCAGAGGTCTTCAAGCTAATGATAGTGGGATAGATAGAGTTTCTGGTGATTATATGGGAATGCTGGCAACTGTGATTAATGGAGTTGCTCTTCAAAATGGTTTAGAGAAAGCAGGTCTTTATACTCGCTTAGTTTCAGCAATTGAGATGAAAGAGATAGCAGAACCTTATATTCGAAGAAGAGCCACCAGACATCTTGAAAAAGGAAGGGTAGTTATTTTTGTTGCAGGAACAGGAAGCCCTTATTTTACTACTGATTCTGCCGCAGCATTAAGAGCTTCAGAAATTAATGCAGATGCTGTTTTAAAAGGAACCAGAGTAGATGGTATTTATACCGCAGATCCAGAAAAGGACCCAAGCGCCACCAAATATGATAGCATAAGTTTTGCAGAGGTGCTTAGTAAAAAATTGAGTGTAATGGATACAACGGCCTTTACACTTTGTCAAGAAAACAATGTTCCAATAGTTGTGTTTGATATGGATACACCAGGTAATTTGCAGAAACTATTACAAGGAAATCAAATTGGCACAATAGTTAGTAATTAATAGATAAAACAATCGACATGCAAGAAGAATTAGAAATGATGTTAGCCGAGTTGAGCGATTCTATGGACAAAGCAATAGAGCACTTACAAAAGGATTTGTTAAAAATTAGAGCAGGTAAAGCTAGTCCAAGTATGCTAAGCGGTGTATTGGTAGAGGCTTATGGTGTTCAAAGTCCAATTAATCAATTAGCTAATATTAATACTCCAGACGCTAGAACGATCTCCATTCAGCCATTTGATAAATCTACTTTACAAAGCATAGAGAAGGGAATCTTACAAGCCAATATAGGCTTAACTCCACAAAATGATGGCGAATTTATTCGTTTGAATATCCCTCCATTAACAGAGGAAAGAAGAAAGGAAATGGTTAAACAAACTAAAGCAGAGGGAGAGCATGCAAAAATTTCTCTACGTTCTGCCAGGAAAGAGGCGATGGATTATATCAAATCTTTGGAAAAGGAAGGACTAAGCGAGGATATGGCAAAAACAGCCGAGGAAGATGTGCAAAAAGTAGTAAATGATTATACGGCTAAAGTAGAAAAAGTATTAAGCGTTAAGGAAGCGGAAATAATGACAGTTTAAGACTTAAAGCAAAAATATAAAAGGGCTGTTTAACGGCCCTTTTTTTATTTATATAAAGTATACAAAGCATGCATACTTGTTATAATTTTATGGAAAGAAAAGCAAGATGCTAAAAGCTAGATTTGCCCTAATAATAGGCATTGTTTTAATATCCTTTTATCCAACATTGGTTAAGCTGAATGAGGCATCCACTCTTGTGGCTGCTTTTTACAGAATGTTTATTCCAGCCCTTATCCTTCTTCCTTATTTGTTATATACCCGTGTTTGGCAATATACCAGCACAAAGACTATTTTGTTTGCCTTACTATGTGGTGTCTTTTTTGCTTCAGATATTGCGATTTGGAATATAGCCATAAAAGAATCAAGTGCGGCCGAAGCTACGCTTCTAGTAAATCTTGCTCCGATTTGGGTGGGTTTAGCCTCCTATTTTTTCTTAAAACTTCCCGCTACCAGAAATTTTTGGATTGGCGCGGTAGTGGCAGTTTTTGGTATGTGCATAATGGTTGGTTTTAAAAAGCTAATTAATTTTGAGTTAGATCGAGCTTTTTTTTATGCCTTGCTAGCGGGTTTCTTTTATGCCTCCTATATCTTATTTAGTAAGAAAGCACTTAGCGAAATGCAAGTAATGCCCTTTTTCGCCATTTCAGTTTTAAGTGCGGCAATTTACCTTGGACTTTGGAATGTGTTTATGGGGACTTCCTTTGTTGGTTTTAATGCCCAAACTTGGTTAATCTTGTTTGCTCAGGGACTTCTGGTACAGTTACTAGCTTGGCTGCTAATAAACTATGCTATCAAGCACATGAGGGCTACGAGAGTAAGCTTAAGCCTGCTTTCTCAAGCCCTTCTCAGCGCTCTATTTGCAAAGCTCTTTGTAAATGAAGAGCTAAGCAATGCAATGATTATAGGAGGGGCATTTATAGTAAGCGGAATTGCTATTACTTTTTTGCCAATTAGCCCTAAACTAAAGGATTAAAAAACCGGAGTTTATAAGCTTTGAGTTAGTATTAAATCTCGTTTTAATTCCGGATAAGTTAATTTAGTAGAATATATTCTTTATTAATCTTTATTTAGAACCTCACTTTTATTATTTTTACTTAGCAGCAAACTAGCTAGGCAATATGATAAAAGTAATAATTGTTGACGACGAAAAGCATTGTGCTCAAGAGCTATGCTTGGTTTTGTCGGAGCTTAGCGAAGTTGAAATTCTTGGTGAAGCAAGGACTGTTAAAGAAGGGATTGAACTAATAAAAAAGCATTCTCCTAATTTGGTCTTCTTAGATATTGAATTACCCGATGGCTCTGGTTTTGATTTGTTAGAAGCTTTTAGAGAAACAAATTTTCAAGTAATTTTTGTAACAGGGCACAACGACTATGCTATTAAAGCTTTTAAGCATAATGCGATAGATTATCTCTTAAAACCAATAGATCCCTTAGAGCTTAAATCTGCAGTAGAAAAGGCAAAACCTTATCTAGGTAGTACGGACCATTATAAAAAACTAGATGCCATGTTGAAGAGTTTGGAACAAAAGGAATTTTCTAAAATAGTGGTTCCCTCTATGGATAGTTTTGAATTTTTGTTTAAAAAGGATGTTTGGCTGTGCGAATCCGACGGGAATTATACCAATATTTATCTTAGTGATGGGAAGAAAGTGTTATGCACCTTAGCGCTGAAAAGGTTGGAAGAGATTCTTACCGAAAAAAACTTTTTTAGAGTGCATAAATCTTATATCATCAATATTAACGCTATTAAGAAAATATTTAAAACAGAGAATGGACATATTCTTCTAGAAAACAACCTAGAAGTTCCAATAGCAAGAAGACGACGCGATGAGTTTTTTCAATTTATGGGATTATAATAACTTTGGCGCTAACTAAATGGATAATGCATTAATAGAAATAAAAAGAAAGAAGCTAGAGACAAGCGCTAATGCCGAAGAATTTTACAAAACTAGCTTGGAGTTAATTGAATTATTGCTTTATAAAGATTTGCAAGAGGCCGAGCAACTTACTCAAAATTTAATAAAAGAAAGCAAAAACAAGGGCGATAGTAAATATCTTATTAAGGGACAAAATCTTCTACTTAGAATTTATCGTGCTACCAGTCGGGTTGATGAAGGCATTGCATTAGCCGAACTTATGCTTCCTCTTATTCAAGATAAAAGCAACATAGAAGAGAGATTTTCTACCTATAACTCCTTAATTAACTTGTATATTGAAAAGTTGCAATTTAAAAAGGCCCAAGAGCTAGCTCAAAAAGTTCAAATTGACTTCTATAAAGAGCTGAGCCACACACAAAAGGCGCATCACCATAATAATTTGGGAAAGCTATATGAAAAGTTAGCCTACTCTGATTTAGCCATACAAGAGTTTGAAAAGTCCATTACTTTGTTCGATAAAAGCGCAGATCTTAATGGTAAAGCCAAAGCCTTGTTTTCAATAGGTTTGCTTTTTATTCAACAACAAGAGTATCAAGAGGGAAAAAAGTATTTTATCCGCACCCTAGAAATTGATAAGGAAATCAATTCCAATAACCCCGGCATACTACTACAAAGCTACATGTTAATAGCTCGGTGCAATTTTGAACTCAAAGAGTTCGATGAAGGCGAGAACAATTATCAAACTGCCTTACAATTGGCAAAGGAGTTTAATAATCCGAATTATATTAATAGAATTCTATCGGATAAAGTAGAATTCCTTTTGTTGGAAGAAAAGCATAAGGAATGCTTAACACTAGCCCTTTCCTTGATGGACATAGAGGAGTTTTCTAAAGACACTTTTTTCTATACAAAAACCATGATTAGCTTGGCTTTTGTTCATAGTGCATTAAAGAATTATAAGGAAGTAATTTATTGGCTGGAAAGATATTTTAATGCTAGACCAAATGATATAGAAGACAGGAAGGACGTTAGCATATATTTGTGTTTAGCTGAGGCATACGAGCATTTGGAAGACTACAAAAATTCGCAAAGCTTCTATAAGAAGTACGCTAACTTACTATTGGAATTAGAAAAGCAAAATTCGCAAAGAAGCGTGGAGCAATTTAATGTTAAATTCGAAACGGCACAGAAAGAAAGGGAGTTGGAACAGCTTAAATTAGAATCCCTTCGCTTCCAACTACAATCTTTACGCTCCCAAATGAACCCGCATTTTATTTTTAATGCCATCAGTTCACTTACGAGTTTTCTGAATGCCAATAACACAGAAACCAGCAAGCAATTATTGAAAAGTTTTGCGCGCTTAATGCGTGCAAATTTGGAATTCGCAGAGAGAGATACCATAGGTTTAGAGGAGGAAATTCAGTTTTTGAACGACTATCTTTCCATAGAACAAATTAGAATGGGCGAAAATTTGAATTTTGAAGTGCTTTATGAAGATTCCCTAGACACAGAGTACCTTGAAATTCCAAGCATGTTAGTACAACCCTTTGTAGAAAATGCCATAAAGCATGGACTCATGCCACTTAATACAGCAGGAAAAATTAGTATTTCTTTTACAGAAGAAGGCGATTATCTTTTAGTAGTAGTAAAAGATAATGGTGTAGGTCGGGCTCAAGCCGCTAAGAACCAAGCGAATAGAGAAAAGCATTTGGGAAAATCAACTGCCATTAGTCAAACTCGCTTAGCTCTACTTGATAAACACAAGCAAAATAAGATTCAAATCCATTATATCGATTTGTTCGATGAAAACCTACAAAATGCTATGGGTACTGAAGTTCAAATTCGCATAGCGCTCTAAACAAGTTCCACACCTATAAGTTTTTCTGTCTGCCGTTAATTTAAGTATTGCTGCCGTTCGGCCTCAGCACCTTACCTTTTATGCAAAAGACCTCTATGCATTTTTGTTACGGAAATTTACTGTGTAGGTTTGAATGTAAAAATTACGCTTATGATGGCATTATACAATCATTTACAGTTTAGAATACTTGCCCTTCTTATCTTTTTCTTTGCAGGGACTTTTTCATTACAATCTCAGGTTTGCGACAATCTAGTTCCAAGCTCAAGTTTTAGCTATAATACCTGCACCGGAGAAATCACCATGAGCTTTAGAGCCATCTCCGTTTTAGGCTGTGATGTTAGAACTATTCAACAGTTTGATGCCAATTATAGTGTGGATGGAAGTAATTATACCAATATCTTGGAAGTTTTCAATTATATTCCAGGCGGCTTTAGCTTTTCTTCTTCAGAGCAGTTAAATTTCGATGGACCTGAAACTTGTTTTGGAGCCGAAGTTGGAGACCAAACTTTTTATGTTAATGATCAAAGAACAGGTTTGTCTTGGACGATCAGCTCTACAACCACTTGTGGTGGAATTGGCTGTGGTACAACAACAGGACGCTATGCTGATATTGATGTAGTTTACAAGATGCCAAGCGATGCCCTTTCTAATGGCTTTACTATTGGCTATGGCCGAAGTTTAATTAATTGCACAGGTGGAGAAGGCTCTACTACAGATGATGTGGCTAATTATGCTACCCAAACTATTTCGGTTAGGGATCCTGGAAAGGTGACTAATCTACAGGTAATAAACAATAATCAAGATTGTAGTAAAGTAAGTTTAGAATGGAATAATCCTACTACCTTCAACGCTAGTTCAGATGGATGTTTAAGAACGAAATGGAAGGCGAAAATTTTTAGAGATGGAAACCTAATAGCTGATAACATTCTTCTCTTTCCTTCTTCTGGAACGGAAACCGAGTCTTACCAAGATTTTGGTGCTAGCCCAGGTGTAGACCATGCCTATACTGTTCAATGTTATATAGAATATGAAGCTTCAAGAATAGCCTTAGGAGACGAATCTAGTATAGCCAATGGAAAAAGAAAATCCGTGCCCACTGTGCCTAACAACATAAGCGCAAGTACTACGAATTGTAATAGCACAATCAATGTTTCTTGGAATACGGTTGTAGGTGCCGATAGCTATCAAGTTACTTGGACAGGCGGAGGATCTGCCACTACAACGAATACGAATTATACAATAACAGGTATTAATAGGGGTACGAATTATAATGTACAAGTTAGAGCCATAAATGATTGTGGTAATGGCCCAATATCAACTGCGGTAACAGGTATTTCACCTGCAGACCCTACCGCTCCAACCAACATAACAATCGGAGAAACCACTCTTAGCTCTAATGCAGCGCTCCAACTTACATGGACAGATGCACAAAACGAAACAGAATACAAAATCTTTAAGACCGTTGACGGCGTTAGTGGCACTCCAGTTTCAGTTGCCGCCAATCAAACATCGTATATCGACACCGATGTGCAAGCGTGTAAGGAATACAGTTACGAGATCAGAGCAATAAACAGTTGTAATCCTAACGGAGTTGCAGGAGCTGCCGTAAGCGGAGAAATAACTCTAAATTTATCTGGAACTTTTGCAAGCAATGCCATTGATGCCTCTAAGGGCTATTACACCAACAGGGTGGAGTTAACTTGGACTGTAGCTGCCAATAATAATTTGTTAGAAGGCTATAATATCTATAGACGTTTACTTGGAGACAATTCGAATCCTTCTTTGTTAAATACCTTAAGCAATCCAAATAGCAATATCTATCTAGATTACCTAGCAGATGCAGGTGTTCAATACGAATATTTTTTAGTGGCCTATGGCGAATGTAATGGCGTGAATTTATATTCGGATACCATTCAAACTATTGGCTTTAGAGCATCTTCTGGAGTTATTAACGGAGAAGTAAGCTACCTAGGAGGAATAGCCGTTCAAGGAGCTAAAATTTTAGTAGAGAATGTATCTGGTTCTAATGGAAGTAGCTTGTACTTTGATGGCTCTCAACTAGCTCAAAACAATAGTCCATCTTTTGACAATAGCGCTTTTGCGGCCATTACGGTAGAAGCTTGGCTTAGATTGGACGGTGCACCAACAGGAAGCTGGGCGGCCCTATCTGATTGTGAACTAGCTACTAGTCCTTTCTTTTTAGGAGGCGACGCCAATAATTTCATTTTTAGTGTTACCAATGCCTCTGGTACGCTAAGCTATTCTGCTTCTAGCGCCATTCCCTTAAGTGCAGTTAATCAATACGTTCAACTTACAGGGGTTTATTCAGCTAGTGATAATTATGTAAAGTTATTCTTGAATGGGGTGCTTGTCGATTCTCAAGCAGTAACATTAAGCAGTGTAACGGTTAATTCGCTTTGTATAGGAGATGGTTTTAAGGGTAATTTGGATGAACTTAGATTTTGGAATAAGGCGAAAACAAATCAAGAACTTGCTAATACTTTTGATGTAAAGGCTAGGGGAACCGAATTGGGCTTAAAAGCTTACTACGATTTAGACGAGAACTTAGGTTTTTATGCCTATGATAAATCTTCTTCAGGAGTGATTTTTAATAAGAATCACGTTTTATTACCAGGGGCAAATTTATGGTCATCAAACATTCCAACGGCTAATCAACTAGCCATAGCAGCTTATACCAATAGTTCTGGCGATTATAATGTAATTGTTCCTTACTCTGGGGTGGGACAAAACTTTACGGTAACGCCTTCTTTTGGAACGCATCAATTTAATCCTGGTAACCGAGTTTTGTTTATAGGCGATAATTCCACAGTTCAAAACAACGTGAATTTTGAAGATATATCTTCTTTCCAAGTTACGGGATCTGTCTTGTATCAAGGCACTTCTTGTCCGGTAGAAGATGCCTTTGTTAAAATTGATGGTAATATCGTAACAGATATTGATAATTTGCCTATTAAAACAAATGCTCTTGGACAATTCGACATTCAAGTTCCTATCGGTATGCATTCGGTATCTGTTGAGAAGTCAGGGCATGTATTTAGTGCTGGTCGCTTTCCTGTTACCGGACAGTATAATTTTCAGCAAGCAGTAACAGGAATTATGTTTGAAGATTCTACCA
Source organism: Chitinophagales bacterium (assembly GCA_020635975.1). Taxonomy (GTDB): domain Bacteria; phylum Bacteroidota; class Bacteroidia; order Chitinophagales; family UBA8649; genus JAFMKE01. The sequence goes on along the minus strand of JACJYT010000004.1, from coordinate 35,766 downwards.
AAGTAAAAGTAATTGGTAGAGTCGTTGGTGGTTTGCGTGAGGCTAATAAATTTCCTGGTCTTGGTCTTTCCAACAACAATATTGGTGTGGCAAGAATTATTTTCTCTTCTCAAAATGGCTGCACGGCAGACACCATCTTTACCGATTTAAATACTGGCGAATATGAAGCTTATGTTCTACCACTAAGACATGTAATGGATGTGAGCATCCCTAGCAATCCAAGCATAGATTTTGGCGTGCTGGATCTGTTGAATTTATCGAACACTCCACCAATGCAAACTTTAAGCGACACCCTAGGCTATGATTCTTTATTCATGGCATACACCATTGATAGTGTAAGCTACCAGAAGCGCTTGGATTATATCTACAGAGAAAGTCCTAGTTTAGAAGTTTTCGCAAACGATGTTCTTGGTTTGAGCTTAGAAAGATTTAAAGGAGATCATGTACTAGAAGTTGTAGATTATTCGAATACCGTAGATACCACCCTAAAAGTTAGTCTAGCAGATGGACAAAGCCCTTTCCTATATGATGTATTTACAGAAAGCCATTTTAACGATGAAGATTTTAAATACAAGGCATACATCTTAGCCTTCGAGCAATATTACAATTTAGATGGTGGGGCAATTGTTTTCGACACGGTACCCGTTTCTGATGGTAAAATCATCTTCAACAACAATTTGGCCATAGACCCTGTTTCGGGTGTTGAACTAAGCGATGTAGTAACAAATATAGATGAGTTAAGTTACTTACTCTATGAGTTTCAGGTGGCTAAACCTAATTTCAATGCAAATACTAGTATCCCAGAATTTAGCTATACTAGAACCATGGAAGTTTCTTTACAAACTTCTAGCGGACAAATTATTCCGTGGTTGCCATTAAGCCACCCAGTTACAGGTTTACCAGATGTTTATAGAGCCTATATTTTAGGTGGTCAGAACTTTGGAAATAGTTTCTTTACTTCGGGTCCAGAGAATGTAGATTATGTTTTAAGAGACCCTCCAGGTGGAGAAAGTTTTGCAGTGCGTAGCGTTGGCAATGCAGTTGCCGAAACGGAATCTTGGGGTTGGAACCTTGGTTTAGAATTAACCAATACTGATCAAATTGATGTAGGGGCGAAGTTTAATGTGGGATTTGGAGTTTCAACAGCAACAGAAATAGAACAGAATACTTCTATTGGTACTTCTGCTAGTATCTCTGGAGGAAGAAGTGGCTTTCTAGAAAGAGTGGTAGAAAATACTACAGAATGGAGTACTAATGCCAACCCAGCCAACATTGGTAGCGGAAGCGATTTATACATAGGTCATTCTACCAACGTAGAGTTTGGTGTAACCGACTACTTGCGTCTGGTTCCAGATTCTATGTGTACTTATGTTGACTGTATTCAAAATTACGGCAATGGCTTTGCTATGGCAAAAACTGCCTCATTGTCTGTAGTGCCTGGAGGCTACAATACTGGCTTTATTTATACCCAAGATTTTATTGAAAATATTGTATTGCCAGACTTGATTAATTTGAGAAATATCATCATGCAATCTAATCCAAAATACAATTCTGTTCTTCCTTTCGGCGACCCTAATTACGGTAGGAATAATGATGATCCTGTATTTGGAGCTCAAGCAACTATTGAACCCTTGCTGTATAATTGGCCAGAAGATTTTACTGGTCCGAGTTACTTCTATAACCCGGTAACTTATGCCGATTCATTAACAGATACCATTCGTTTAATGAATCAACAAATTAAGTTGTGGGAAAAAGCTATTGAGAAAAATGAATTCGAGAAGGTAAATATCAATAATCAAACGATATTGGATAGTTTAAAAAATTATGAGTTAGAATTGCTCGAAGCGAAATATGAAGGAGCCAATGCGGCTTATTATGCACTTCAAACTATAGGTGGAACTGCAGCTATCGGTACAGCTATTGCCACCGGTCTAGCCACTGCAGTAGCACCAGCACCGGGTTTTGCCATTGCCCAATCTATTGGTTTTGCGGTCACCACAGGAACGGGAATAGCCGCCGTAGAAACCATAGCTAAGCATTTAGAGTATCTGGATTTAGTGGATCAAATTAATGATAGATTTGCTAACCTTGTAGCTACCAACCATTCTATTAGTGGTGGCGCAACAGCTACTTTCACCAAGTCGAGTACAAGAACGGTTTCTGAAGAGAATTCTTTCGAATTTGGAGCTTCCACCTCGCTAGGTGCCGAAATTTCTGGCAAGATAAGCAATACAGGGGTTGGATTTTCTAGCGGACTTACCGTAGACTTTGCCCGATCTAATTCTAATGCTACTGATAGTACGGTTAGCAATACCATCTCTTATACTTTGGCAGATTCCGACAATGCCGATTTCTTCTCTGTAGATGTTTTCCCTTCTATGTTTGGTTGGGGTCCTATTTTTAAAAGAAGAGCTGGTGGAAAAACAGGTTGCCCTTATGAAGAAGCGGAAGTAACTGCATATTATAATCCAGGTACCGTTATTTCAGAGGCTACTTTGCAAAGAGATTTACCTGGTTTAAGTGTAGATCAATCTATTATTACTAATGTACCGATAGATCAAGCTGCTGTCTTTAATTTGACCTTAACCAACTTAACACAAACCGGCGATGATCAACCTTATACGGTTACTTCTTTAGCTGACCACAATCCTTTTGGTGCTTATGTAAATATTAATGGTTTCCCAACGCAAACACCACAAGTTTCAGCTGGAACTTCTATCAACCTAACCTTAACCCTAGAAAAAGGTCCGGGGGCTGTTTACAATTACGATAGCTTATTAGTAATAGCGCATTCTGTTTGTCAATACGATTTTGGAATTTCTCCAAACTTCAAGGATATAGCAGATTCTGTTTGGATTTCGGTACACTTTATACCAACTTGTACGGATGTAGAATTACTTAACCCAGACGATAATTGGGTATTAAACAATAGTTTTGAAGATACCCTGCCTCTAGTAGTGGGTGGATACAACATTAATTTCTTCGATTTAGAAAGATTTAGGGTAGAATATAAGCCAAGTAGCGCGGCAAATTGGATTGGTTTAGAATCTTTTTGGAAGGATACAACAGGTCAGCCGTCTTATTTGCCTATATCAAGCTTTACTAATTTTACTAGCTACGATTGGGATGTTGCACAGTTGCCAGATGGCGCTTATGATTTAAGAGTTAGTTCAATTTGTAGTTTGGCAGAGTTAAATTCTACAACCTATTCTGGCGTAATGGATAGAATTAACCCACATCCTTTCGGAACGCCAGTACCTGCAGATGGAATATTAGATGCAAATGAAGATATTGCCATTCGTTTTAACGAACCCATTGATTTGGGGGCAATTAATCCTACGAATTTTGATATTCGAGGGGTACTTAATCAAACAGCACTTGCCCATTACACAAGTTTGTATTTTGATGGTGTGGACGATTACCTACAAGTTAGTGCAGGCGCTAATATTCAAAGTCGTGATTTTAGCATAGAGTTTTGGGCTAAGAGAGCCAGTTTTGGCGAAGAAGTACTTTTTTCTCAAGGTCAAAGTCCTATAGAAAATTTATCTATTGGCTTTAACGCTGCAAATCAGTTTAGCTTTAAACTGGGAGCCGAAGAGTTGAATAGTACCCTTGCTATAAATGATAACCTTTGGCATTTTTATACGGCTTCTTATAATTTCGATAACGAAACTCTAGAGTTGACCATTGATGGCGCTTTAGTTAATCCTGGCAACACCAGCTTGTTTAATGATTTTGTTGCGGCGGGTGCCTTATATATAGGTAAAAGTGCCAGTCAGGCTACTTTCTTTAACGGTAATGTGCACGAATTACGAATTTGGAATAAGTACAGAACTCTTTCAGATATTATTCCTACAATCAACATAGAATTGAATAAAGGACAACTTGGACTTCTTTATAATTGGAAAATGGACGAAGCAACTGGCGGCCTAGCAAAAGATCATATTAGAAATAGAGACGCACAAATTTTCGGTGCTATTTGGCAAGTAGAGCCTAATGGTCAGGCGCTCAGTTTTGATGGTGTGGATGATTATTTGGAACTTAGTAACGCCGCTAATTTATCTATAAGTGATGAAATGGATTTTACCTTAGAATTTTGGTTTAATTCTGCTTCTAGTGGGCTTGCAAGTTTATTCTCTAATGGTTCTGGCACAAATCTTTATGCAGATTCTTTAATTTCTTGGAATATCGAAAAGGATGCACTAGGACAAATTCATGTGAAGCACAATGGCATGGATTTCCTTGCCGTATCGAACAATTATTTTGATGGATCTTGGCACCATTTTGCCTTGGTTCTTCAACGTACGGGAAATTTATCGGCCTATATCGATGGGAATCTTCAAAATTCTATGCAAGCAATAAGTTTGAAAGAGTTTGGAGGTGCTAGCTTCAGCCTTGGTGCAAGAGCGTATTTTACAGGGGTTGTTCAAAACGTTGATCAGTATTTCGATGGACAAGTGGATGAATTCCGTTTTTGGAATACCGCTAGGAAGATTGAACAAATAAGCAGAGATAAGCAAAATAGATTGTTGGGTGATGAGTTAGGACTAATAGCTTATCTTCCTTTCGAAGAATACCAATTGCAACTTGGTGTTCCGGTTCTTACAGCTAGTTTAATAGATGCAGCGGATGCTTCACATACGGCACAAGCACTTAATGGCGCAACTTATAGTTCTAGCACGCCAACAATTAAATTGCAACGACCTGTTCAAGCGGTAAACTTCACTTACTCTGTAAACAATGATCAAATTATCATTACACCAACAAGTGCTCCAGAGCTTATTGAAAATGTTACTTTAGACATTACCGTTGGTGGCATAAGAGACCTTCGTGGTAATGTAATGCAATCGCCAAAAACTTGGATTGCCTATATAGATAAAAACCAAGTAATATGGCAAGATGATGCCATTACATTAACCAAAGATTTTGGTGCAAACTTGTCTTTCTCTTCTGCTGTATTAAATACAGGTGGAGCGGCAAAAACATATACTATCTCTAATTTGCCAGAATGGTTAAGCGCTAGTCAAAACACAGGAAGTATTGCGCCGAATGCCGTGCAAACGATAAATTTCACTATAGATCCAAACACGAACATTGGTGATTATACAGAAGACATACATTTAACAACGGATTTTGGTTATCCAGAGAAACTAGCCTTAAACTTGAAAGTTAGAGATCAAGAACCAAACTGGACAGTTGACCCGGCAGCATTTCAGTATTCTATGAATGTAGTTGGCTACTTACAGATTGAAGGAGTAGTTTCCACAGATAATGAAGATATCTTAGCGGCTTTTGTAAATAATGAAGTAAGAGGAGCAGCTCATTTACAGTACATTTCTTCTCTAGATAGATATTTAGTATTCTTAGATGTTTATAGCAACCTAAGTTCTGGCGAAAATCTGAGTTTCAAAATTTGGGATGCTAGTACAGGAAGTGAATACATTGATGTAGTTCCAAGCTTGGTATTTGCAGCTAACCAAACCATAGGTTCGCTCAATGCGCCCCAACTGTTCGAAGCGGGAAATAGCATAGTACAAAACATTCCTTTGAGCGCTGGTTGGAACTGGATTGCTTTTAACTTACTAAGTGAAGATTCGTTGAATTTAGCGCCATTGTTGAGTTCTTACTCTCCAGATGCCAACGATGAATTAAAAGCCCAAAGCGAGTTCAGTAATTTTACGAATAGCGGTACTTGGGTAGGTCCACTAAGTGTTACTGGAGTTCGTCCGGAATTAGGCTATAGATTGCGAGTAGCTAATGCTGATACGCTCGAGCTTGAAGGGAGTATAATTGATCCAACAACAAGAATCATTAATTTAAATCAAGGTTGGACATGGATTGGTTTTATTTCAATTAGAAATCAGGAAATCAATCAAGCCTTAGGCAATTTGAATCCAACAAGTGGTGATTTAATAAAGGGCAAATCGCAATTTGCAATTTACGACACGAATTTAGGTTGGATAGGAAGTTTGAATGCCATGATTCCTGGACGAAGCTACATGTATCAATCGGCTGTCAATTCTAGTTTTACCTTCCCTTTTGCAGGTGCTTTTAAAAGTGATGTTGTTCCAAATGCTACTTTAACGGATAATCGTTGGCCAATAAATAATGGTGCTTATTCTAGCAACATGACCCATATCGTAAGTTTGCAAAATTGCGATTTATTCTGGGAAGACATGTACGAGCATTCAAACTGGATTCTTGGAGTATTCGACAAGCAAAACAACTGTCGAGCGCTAAGCCGATTCGACTTGGTGGCCAATACCATGATAGCTTTTGTTACTATTGCTGGCGATCAAAATGACGATTTAGAATACCGCTTGTTAAATCTTGAGAGTGCAGAAGAATTAATTGCCATTAATCATTTGAAGTTTACCTCGAACGAGTTAAAAGGAAGTTTGACTTCGCCTTATATGCTAGAGTTGAGCGAAGAGGATTGTAGAAACTTTGATAAGGAAAAGCTTCCTACAGCAAAAGATGCCTTTTTAGTTTACCCGAATTTGTTTGAGGAGAATTTAAATGTGGAATACATCAGTGCCACGGAAGCTGAAGTTACTATAAGCCTCTACAACAACTTAGGACAAGTAATTTATACTCAAGTACATCAAGTAATGCAAGGCATGAATACACTTCGTATTGATTTCAAAAAAGAAGCTATTCACATTCCAGCTGGCACCTACTTTTTTGAGTTAAGCAATGAGTTGAATGATAAAAAGAGAGCTCAGTTAATCCGTTTATAATACATTCTAAAATTGAAAGAAATGAAAAAATTACTAGGAATATATATGGCACTATTCGCCTTTGGATTGGCGCAGGCGCAAAGTGGATGGAGTGTCAACCCGGCAGATTATCAATATTCTATGACCCTTACTGCCAGTGCGCTAATAGATTGTGATTTTAGCTTAGGTGCAAACGACGAATTAGGGGTGTTTGATGGCAATACCTGTAGAGGCCATATTAATTTTGGCACTACGGTAGAGAGTCAGCAACTGGCTTATCTAGTTATCTACAGTAATATTAGTTCTGGAGAGACTTTAAATCTAAAAGTGTATAGAGATGCTGACGGGGCAATTATAGATTTGTTAGAGTCAATTGCCTTTGTTGAAAATGCTTCTTTAGGCTCTGCCAACAATCCTTTTCTCTTAAGTAATAATACGCCTCCAAGCGCACTAAACTTAGAGAATATTCTTATTAACGATTTAAGCCTAATGGGTGATACTTTAGGCGAGTTGCAAACCATAGATGCAGATAATGATAGTTATGAATATAGCTTTGTTAATAGCACTACAAACGACAACGACAAGTTTACTATTAGCGACAATTATATTCTTTTTGCTCAAGACATTGACATTGTTACTCAAAGTTCATTTCTAGTGGAAGTAGAAGCAGTAGCCGCTAATGGCTGCAGCATTTCGAATAGTTTTATTCTAGAAGTTCTAAATACCAATGAAGCACCTAGCGATATTTTATTTGAAAACGACGACAATATCATTGTAGAGAATGAAGCAGCAGGGACTTTAGTTGGCGTATTGCAAGTAGTAGATCCGAGTTTAGCAGATAGTCATGTTTTTAGTTTGGAGCCAGGAGGCGCAGATAACACCTCATTTACTGTGGATGGCAGCAACTTGTTGAGTGCAGAAATATTTGACTATGAGGTACGGAATTCGTACACCATTTCTGTAAGAGTTACAGATGCTGCAGGAAACTTTTTCATCAAGGAAATGGAAGTTTTAATAGCCGATCAAATAGAGTTAGATGATTTGAAAGCCAACAATGTGATTACCCCAAACGGAGATGGTTACAACGATTATTTTGAAGTGCCAAACATTAGCCTTTTTGAGAATTTTGAATTTCAGGTTTACAATGAAAACGGCAATCTAGTTTATAGAAGAAGTCCATCTGCTGGTTACGACAATCTTTGGGATGGCAAAACAACAAAAGGTTTAGAGCTACCTTCTGGAGTGTATTATTATGTTTTAAGAGACAGCAACAACTCGGAGACAGTATTTAAGGGCATAGTTAATTTGATAAGAAACTAGCCAAAGAACCTCAAAAATTATGAAGATGAAAAATTTCACTATTACTTTAATGAGCTTCGTTTTAGCATTTGGACTTAAAGCACAAGACATGCTAAACATGAACAATTTTAACTTCGAAAAAGACAACTACAACACGGCCTGTATTACTACGGATAGTTCGAGTTTAAAAATTTCTACTATAGTATCTCTATCCGATGCCATCCAAAATTCAAGCAAGTTTAACTTCTTGATGTATGGCAACATGGGCAAGTTGGGATTGGCGGTAGGAGCAAAAGTAAACTCTAGTTTCTATCAAATTTTTCAAACAACAACAGCAGAATTTCTATTAGCAAAAAGAATGAAGCTTGGAAAAGGAAATAGCTTAAGTTTTGGAATAAACGCTGGAGTTATCTTAAACAATTTAAAGCAAGATAGAATTAATGCCTACACGAATATGGAAGATCCAGTTTTGGTAAATGGCACTTTTAACAAAGCGGGTTTTACTACCGGACTAGGGTTTCATTATAGTTGGAAAGAACAATTGAATGTAAGCATGTCGGTTCCTGTATTAGTACAGAGCATCCAAGGTTTGGCACCCGTTTATTTTACGAATGTAAGCTACAAAATAGCTATGGGTTCTAAGTTTTCTTTGCAACCAGAAATTATTGCTTTTGGTCCTAATTATATCAAACCAACAATAGAAGGAAATTTCAAAGTAGACTACCTAGATTTTGCTTGGCTTAAACTTGGTTTTAGAAGTACGCAAAGCTTTTTGTTTGGAGCTGGGGCTAGCGTGAAATTTGTAGACTTTGGCTATATCTACAATCTTTCTGCAGGGCAACCTTTCCAAGAGGTTTATTCTGGATTACACAATATTAAAGTGGCTTTTAATTTTCTAGATACGAAAACGAAGCTAAGTAAGAAGACTAGTTCAGAAGAGATTATCGTTAAGAACTAAGTTTTGTAAGGCAAGATTCGGTTTAAAATGCAAAGTCTTTTTGGCCTAGGCTTTTAAGTATTTTTCCATGTTCTATTAAGGCTTTAGCCATACTAGGAATGTTGTTGTAAACGATGCCGTATTCTTTGGCTGTTTGCTCAACAATAGCCGATATTTTCTTGTAATGAACATGACAAATATTCGGAAACAAATGATGCTCTACTTGGAAATTTAAACCGCCGATATACCAAGATATTAACCAATTGTTTCTAGCAAAATCAGTAGTAGTTTCTAATTGATGTACCACCCAATTTTCTTCCATGGCATTATCCTTTATATTTAAAGGAAAGGTGGTAGCGGGCATTACATGCGCCAGTTGAAAGGTGGTAGCTAATACAGCTCCTGTTACATAATGCATAAAGATAAATCCTAAGAGAACTTGCCACCATGCAAAGGGAAGTATAAGGATGGGAAGAACGAGCATATAGCTATAATAGAATATTTTAATGGCAACCATTAGACTATATTCTTGCCAGAATTTTCTTGAGCGACCCTTATTCAGATTCTTTTTTCTGAATTCATTCATTTGAAAGAAATCTTTTACGGTCATCCACGGCATGGTCATTAAGCCATATAAAAACCAAGCATAGATGTGTTGATACTTATGAAATTTGCGCAACTTTTGTTCTGGAGATAGTCTTAGTATAGCCCCAGCATTGATGTCTTGGTCAAGACCATGAACATTGGTATAGGTATGGTGAAGCAAGTTGTGTTGAATTTTCCAATTAGTGGCATTGCCCCCAACCAAATCAATAAATCTACCTATAATTCTATTTATGGTTTTATTATTAGAATAAGCGCCATGGTTGGCATCGTGCATAACAGACATCCCTATTCCTCCAACTCCTAGGCCCATTATAGCCCATATGATATAGCTGAGCCAAAGATTCGTTACTACTCCAAACATCATAAGAAAATAGGGCACAAGTAAGATAGCAACCATGCAAATGCTCTTGAAAACCATGGAGAAATTGCCTTGTTTAGAAATACCCTTTTCTTTGAAGTATTGGTTCACACGATGTTTTAATGCAACAACAAATTCTTTGTTTTTTTCTTTGGAAAATTGAATGGTTTGGATGTTCATGGTGTAGTTTTGTTTGGTAACTTACTAATTAAAGGCTATTTCTTCTTTTATACTTCTCCGTATACATAAAGTTGTTCAAGATTTGGACTAGGTTTCCCTCCCGCTTCTTCTAAGGTAATAGCAAAAGCTTGAGCATTTTCTATTGTTTTGTTTTCTTGAATTTCTCCATTGAGATCAAAAACACCAGCGTCAATCGGAGCACCGTCGTATAAAGCCCACAATTGATATTGCATTCCTTCAGGGGGCTCTGGTAAGTTTTGTACACTGATGTAGGTTTCTTTGCTTTCGCTATTCCAATAAACCATGGCCAAAGCACCTTCTTTACCTGGCACAGCATTTAATTTTATTCTAAGTACATTCGGGTCACTTAGTGCAAAAACTTGCTTTTCCTTTATGCTATAATTGGTGTTTTGTATTTGTAGTTCTTCTGCAAATACGGAGTTTTGATTTTGTAAGGCTAAAATTTGACTTTCCGCTTCTTGCACATTAGTGTATAATTTAACATTAAGACCTAAACTAAGTAAGAGCGCAAAGGATGCAGCAATTAGCGCATAGTTTAACCAAGATTTACCTGCCACAGGAAGCTCTTTTATTACTGTGGTTGTAGCATTAGATTCTTCGGCACCAGCTTTAATTCTCTCTAAAGCCCCGACTAAAATAGCCTCGTTCAAACTTTCTGGTGCATTGCTTTCTGCTAAAGAAATTAAATCAGCCTCAATTCTTTCTAATTCCTTTTGAAGCTCAGGGTGCTCTTTTAATAGCTTAGCTACTTCACGCTCTTCTTCCGCACTTAGCGACCCTAAGAGATAAAGTTCTAAAACTCCTGATTCTATGTATTCTTTAATATTCATTCTTCAAATAATCTTTTAAAAAGAGAAGAGCGGTTCTAACTTTTGTTTTAACAGTGCCAATTGGAATATCTAGTTTTTCTGAAATTTCTTGCTGGGTATATCCTTGAAAATAGGCCAATTCTATTATTTCCTTTTGGTCCGCTTTAAGTATATTGGTCAAGTCTTTTACTCCAATATTTTCTGGCTTCAACTCCATGCTACTTCTATCTAGATGTACGTAATCATCTTGACTATCGGTTTTTGAATTTTGTTTATGAAGCTTTGTTCTCGTTTTATCGATAGTAGTGTTTCTTGCAATATTTAACATCCATGTGTATAATCGTCCCTTAGAGCTATCGTATAAAGAAGACTTTTCCCATATTTTAACCAATACATCTTGTAGCACCTCTTCTGTGTCTTCTGCCTTTCCAAGAATTTTAAAAATAACACCGTAAAGAGCTCGTCCATAGGCATCGTGAATCAATTTGATTGCGGAACTGTCTCTTTTTTCAAAAAGTCCAAGAATTTTAATTTCGATATTAGGGATAGAACTCAAGCTTAGAAATGATTCTTTATTTGATGGAAGTTTATCTATAAAACAAAGCTAGTCTTTTTAAAAAAACAAAGCAAGCTTTCCTTTAAGAGAAATTTTGTTTAAGCGGGAAGCTTAAACTTCTAGCATACCGAAGAATTTATTGTGGGATTTATATTTTGGATTTAAGGCGAAAACAGAATCCCGAGAATAATCAACAAGCTTTTTTTGTTGTATTGTAAACAGAAAAAGAGAGAACCGCTCTACTATACATTGTGTATCTTTGCAGCAATGAGCAAATTACATCGAGTATTAATTATAGGTCTTCAGCAGGCTTTGTATCAGGCATTTTTTGAAGAAAAATATGCGGATAAGGTGCTGGAAAAGCTTCTAAAGCAAAACAAGAAGTGGGGAAGCAAGGACCGATCTTTTGTTGCAGAATCTTTTTATGATATCATAAGATGGAAGAGACGTTTGGCTTTTTACATGGACGAAGAAATTAAGAGCTCCAACCTATACAAGTTAATTGCTACTTATTTGCTTTATCAGGGCTATGAGCTTGCTCCTTTTGAGGAGTTTAAAGGAATTAACTTTAAAAAATTACAAAGTGGTTTTTCCAAAAAAATAGAAAATCCCGCCATAGAGCACTCTGTTCCCGATTGGCTTTACAACAAATTAAAGTCGAGTTATGGCAAGGAAACGGATGCCATTTTTGATGCGCTTAATCAGCCTGCCGAGGTTTACTTAAGAGTTAACACCTTGAAAACAACAAAGGAGAAACTAGTAAAAAGCTTAGCCTTAGAAAATGTTGAGGCTTTAGAAGTAGAAAATTGGCCCAATGCTCTTGTGTTGAAAGACCGAAAGAATTTGTTTAGAACGCAAGCTTTTCAAGAGGGTTGGTTTGAGGTGCAAGATTTATCCTCGCAGTTGGTAGCGGAAAGCTTAGCACCTAATCCAGGTTCAAGGGTGCTAGATGTTTGCGCTGGAGCTGGAGGTAAAACCCTTCATTTAGCTTCTCTTATGGAGAATAAAGGACAAATTATCGCTTTGGATTTATATGAATGGAAGTTGGCGGAACTTAAAAGACGAGCTAGAAGAGCTGGCGCTCACAATATTGAAACTCGGCCAATTGTAGCAAAGACCATAAAACGACTCAAGGATAGCGCCGATTTTTTACTAATGGATGCTCCTTGTACGGGTATAGGAGTGTTAAAGCGAAATCCAGATGCTAAGTGGAAACTAGATGAAAACTTCATAGATAGAATAGAAGTAGAACAAGCCGAAATTCTTCAAAACTATAGTAAAATTTTAAGAAGTGGAGGCAAAATGGTATATGCAACTTGCTCCATCTTGCCAGAGGAAAACGAAAAGCAAATTGAAAAATTCCTTCTGAATAATCCCAATTTCAAATTGCTAAAGGAACGCTTACTTTTGCCAAACCAAACCGGAAATGATGGCTTCTATATAGCAGAATTAGAAAGACTTAGTTAAGCACTAACTTTGCTTCTATTGGCAAAAGTATAAGCCAAGTAAGCCATAGGCAAATAGGCAAGTCCTAGGTCTAAGATGCTAAACCATAATGGCGATGGCAACATCATGATATTTGCAATTCCTCCAGCTAAGAAGAATATACCAATTACCATAGCTAGTCTTAGTTTGTTGCTTGCAGCAAGTAGAGCTGCCACAAAGGCCCCAGCTAAAGTTCCTAAAGCATGAGCAAGAAAGGGCATTAAGAAGTGCTTGGGTTGGAATAGATGCATGTTAGCTTTCAGACTTTCCATATCTGCAGGATTCACTCCTTCTGGTGGGGGAATAAGACTTCCGCTTATCATGATGATGCCCATATTGATGGCGCTTCCAACAACAATTCCGGCAACAACAGCTAGTATATTTCTTAAAATTGGATTCATATCTAAGGTTTTGTTGGTTTTTATAAGTTTAGAGTGTTTCGCGTAGTTTCTTCAATACATCAATAGCGGCTTCCGGTATTTTAGTGCCTGGACCAAAAACGAAGGAAACACCGTTTTGAAACAAAAATTCGTAGTCTTGCTGCGGAATAACGCCACCAGCAACCACCATAATATCCTCTCGACCTAGGGCTTTTAGTTCGGCAACAACTTGTGGTACTAGGGTTTTATGTCCATTTGCTAAACTGCTAACCCCAAGCACATGAACATCATTTTCTACCGCTTGTAAAGCAACTTCTTTTGGTGTTTGGAACAGGGGTCCTATGTCTACGTCAAAACCTAAATCTGCAAAACCAGTGGCTATTACTTTAGCGCCACGGTCATGACCATCTTGCCCCATTTTAGCCACCAATATTCTTGGCCGCCTACCTTCCTCTTCTGCAAATTTATCGGCTAAGGAACTGGCCTCTTCAAAACTACTATTTGCTTCCATTTCTTTTGAATATACTCCAGAAATACTATTTATAACCGCTTTATATCTTCCAAATACTTTTTCTAAAGCAAAGGAAATTTCTCCTAAACTAGCTCTTTTTTCAGCTGCAATCACAGCCAGTTCTAAAAGATTAGCATTTCCTTTTTCGGCAGCTTCTGAAATGGCATTTAAAATGGCTTCAACTTCTTCTTCCTTTCTATTCGATCTAAGCTCTTCTAACCGTTTGATTTGAGCAGCTCTTACAGCAATATTATTGATTTCCAAGATTTCAAAATCTTGCTTTTCTTCACTTAGATAATTATTCACTCCAACTATAACTTCCTGTGAACTATCAATTCTAGCTTGTTTTTTAGCTGCTGCTTCTTCAATTCTCATTTTGGGCAAACCACTTTCAATGGCTTTGCTCATCCCGCCTAGTTCGGCAACTTCTTCCATCAAGGCCCATGCATCCTTTATAAGCTGTTCTGTAAGTTCTTCCACATGTTTAGAACCGCCCCAAGGGTCGATGGCCTTTGTAATTTTTGTTTTCTCTTGGATAAACTTTTGTGTATTTCTAGCAATTCTAGCAGAAAAATCGGTTGGAAGTGCAATGGCTTCATCAAAGGAGTTGGTATGTAAAGATTGCGTTCCTCCAAATACCGCACTAAGGGCTTCTATGGTGGTTCTAGCTATGTTGTTGTAGGCATCTTGTTCGGTTAAGCTGTAGCCAGAAGTTTGACAATGCGTTCTTAATGCCATGGATTTTTCATTCTTCGGATTAAAATCTTTTACAATTTTGGCCCAAAGCACTCTGGCTGCCCTCATTTTTGCGATTTCTTTAAAATGGTCCATTCCAATAGCCCAAAAGAAGGACAAACGCGGAGCAAAATCATCTATATCTAAACCTGCTGCAATACCAGTTTTTATATATTCTAAACCATCTGCCAAAGTGTAAGCCAATTCTATTTCTGGAGTAGCTCCAGCTTCTTGCATGTGATAACCACTAATAGAAATCGAATTGAATTTCGGCATGTGCTTAGAGGTGAATTTAAAGATGTCGCCTATGATGCGCATGCTATCTTTAGGAGGATAGATGTAGGTGTTTCTAACCATAAACTCTTTGAGAATGTCGTTCTGTATCGTGCCCGACAAGTCTTCGAGTGCAACTCCTTGTTCTTTAGCCGCTGCAATGTAAAATGCCATGATTGGCAATACGGCACCATTCATTGTCATGGATACCGACATTTTATCGAGGGGAATCTCATGAAATAGAAGCTTCATGTCTAGGATGGAATCAATGGCAACTCCAGCCATTCCCACATCACCCATAACTCTGGGGTGGTCGCTATCGTATCCTCTATGTGTGGCCAAGTCGAAGGCAACAGAAAGTCCTTTTTGACCAGCAGCTAAATTTCTTCTGTAAAAGGCATTGCTTTCTTCGGCTGTAGAAAAACCAGCATATTGCCTAATTGTCCAAGGCCGAATAGCATACATGGTGCTGTAAGGGCCCCGTAAAAAAGGGGCTATGCCCGCAGCATAATTTTTAAGGCTTGTGCTCATGTAAGCAAAGATAAGGAAAATTAGGCTTTGTAGTTCAGCAAGAATTTTGTTGAAAAGTTTAAGCCTAATGCTGCCTTTGCACTTCGATAAGAGAAGCAAAAGCTCAAGAAATCGAGTAGCTAGTTTCGAAAGCTTTAACACCCCTACACTAACAGAATGGGGGCTGAGAAAATCTTTGCTTTTTCGCTAGTTATTTTTCTTTTTTCATTCGATTGTACACGAAATCCATTTCCTTTTTCAGCTCATCTAGCTTTTCCATTATAGCATGAAGATCGTCGCCTGTGCTAACATTACCTTCTTCTTTTCGCTTAATGTTTTCTTCTAATTCAGCTTCTGCCTTTGCCTCGTCCATGCTGTTCATAATTACACCAATAAACAAGTTTAATACGATCATGGTACCGATTAAAACAAAGGAAACAAAGAAAAGCGCCGCTGGCCAACCAAAGCCATTAGCGTTAGGTGGACAATCTAAAATGCCGCTGTAACCCCAAATTTCGTGATTGCAACCCCACATTTGAATGTACATAATGTCTGTCCAATCTTCTAAGGTTACAATTCTAAACAGAGAGAGCATTGCTCTTTCTAAAGTACCAAAGTGTAAAGGGTCATTTTCGCCAAAAAAGAAAACCGACATGGTGGCGTAAATATAGAATAGAATAGATAGCAAGATACCGACATAACCCATAGAAGGGATGGACTTAATTAAAGCTCCCACCAAAACTTGAAGCTTAGGAATGGCCGTAACTAGTTTAAATACCCTGAAAATTCTTGCCAAACGCAATACTGCGATGAACGAAGCATTGATTTCTACTCCCGGTAAAATAGCATAAAGTGCTACAGCAACAATGGCAAAATCGAAGATGTTCCAACCATCCTTGAAATAATTCCAAGGTTTTTTTCCTTCGGCCAACATCTTAACCACAACCTCTACGGTGAATATGGCTAGAATAATCAAATCGAGAAGATGTAAGGTTGGCAACCAAGATTCTTTTAAAGTGCCACTTACCTCATAGGTTTGTATCCCCACCACGACTCCAGCAAGAAGAATAATGAAGATAATAAAGCCTTGAAACCAGGATGCTTCAGCTAATTTTTTACAGAAATCAAATACTTTTTGCATAAAAAAGGGGTTTGTATTTTTTTAACAGCCCGCAAAAATAAAAAAAATTCATATTTGCGTATGGAAAATGTGTTGAAAACTAATTATAATCCGTATAAAACCTTATCTTTGCACCCCGTGAAAAAAATTATTCCATATTTATTTCTTTTGTTTTTCTTTTTTGTTAGTTCTTGTGGAACTACAGAGAAGGTCTTGCGGAATGCAGATGCTAACTTTAAGTATGTGCAAGCGTTAGAATGGTATAATAAGGGGGCTTATTTTAAAGCCATACCGGTTTTCGAGGAGTTGATGGGGCTTTATAAAGGTTCTAAAACAACAGAAGAGATTTATTATTACTACTGCATGGCCCAATACAATCAGGGTTCATATATTTTATCTGCTTATCATTTTAAGAATTATGTGCAACAACACCCTTTTAGCAAGTATACTGAAGAGTGTTTATTTATGCACGCTAAATCTTACGATCGGCAATCGCCTAAATATAATTTGGATCAAACAGAAACTTACAAGGCGATAGAAGCCTATCAAGTGTTTATTAATCAATATCCAGAGAGCGATCGAGTGGCTTTGTGTAATGACAAAATAGACGAGCTTCGTTTAAAATTGGAAACTAAGGCGATTAAGGCGGCCGAATTGTATTACAAAACAGAAAACTTTAGAGCGGCAGCTTTTGCGTACAAGAATCTATTAATAGATTATCCGGATATAGATGACGCAGAAGAGATTCAGTTTAAGATTGTGAAGTCATTTTATAAGTATGCCGAACAAAGTATAGTAAGTAAACAACAAGAGCGTTACGAAGATGTAATTAAGGTGGCCAATACTTTTGAATCCAGGTATGCGAATAGTGCCTTTATGGACCAAGTAAAAGCAACTAAAGAGGATGCTCATTTAAACTCGATTAAAGCAGCCCATCATGCAGCCATGTTGTATGCTTTAGATAAAAGAGATAAGAAACTTAAGGATGTTTTTGAAATCTACAATATGCATAGCGCTCTTTTAGAAACAGAAAAGAATAAAGCTTTAGCCGAAGCGCTCCAAGAGCAAACCTATTTTGAGCTTATTAGAACGCATTTCTTGCAAGCACAAAATTTGGCTGCCGAAGAAAGTAAAGAACATTACATAGAAACTATTCAAGCATATAGCGATTTTATCAACCTATATGAAACGAGTAAATACAGTAAAGAAGCATTAAAAATTTATAACGCAAGTCAAAAGAATTTAAAAAAAATTAGCAATGGATAAAATTAGAGAATACAGAAATCTAGAAGCTCCTGAAACGATAGAGCCGAAAGAGATGGAAACGATTAAAGATCAAACTGGAAACATCTACCAGTCTTTAAACATCATCGCAAAGAGAGCTAATCAAATTGGTGTAGAATTAAAAAATGAATTGCACGACAAATTGCAAGAATTTGCCTCGGCTACAGATACTTTAGAAGAAGTTTTAGAAAACAGAGAACAAATTGAAATTTCTAAATACTACGAAAAATTACCACATCCAACGATTTTATCTACTGAGGAGTTTTTACAAGAAAAAATCTACTTCAGAGATAAGGCGGGCGACGCAGAATTAGATGCTTAAGGGCAAAAAAATCATATTAGGAATCACGGGAAGTATTGCCGCTTATAAGGCTGCTATCTTGTGTCGCCTATTAGTTAAAAATGGAGCAGAAGTGCAGGTGTTGATGACGCCAAGTGCTTCTGCTTTTATATCTCCATTAACTTTGTCTACCTTAAGCAAAAGAGACGTTCTAATCGAAATGTTTGACGGTGCGAACTCTTGGAACAATCATGTAGAATTGGGCCTATGGGCAGATCTTTTTTTACTAGCACCCTGCTCGGCAAATAGCTTAGCAAAAATGGCAAATGGCATATGCGATAATCTCTTAATGGCTGTCTATTTAAGTGCAAAATGTCCGGTTGCAATTGCCCCAGCTATGGATCTCGACATGTGGAAACATCCTAGTACGAAAAGAAATTTAAAAACGCTTGAGTCCGACGGAGTCATTTGTCTCCCTGTAGGAAATGGAGAACTTGCAAGTGGCTTATCTGGAGAAGGTCGAATGGCTGAACCAGAAGAAATAATCGCTTTCATTGAAGATGCATTTTTTAAAAAATAAAAAGGTTCTACTTACCGCAGGACCAACCTACGAAGCAATAGACCCTGTTCGTTTTATTGGCAACAGATCAAGCGGAAAAATGGGATATGCTCTTGCCGAAGCCTTGGCAGAAAAAGGAGCCCTAGTGCATTTGGTTAGTGGCCCTGTTAGTATCCAAGTGAAGCATCCTAATATTGAGTTGCTTCCTGTAGAATCTGCCGAAGAAATGTATCAGGCCTGCATGGCCTATTTTGATTTTTGCGACATAGCCATACTAGCTGCAGCGGTTGCCGATTATACGGTTGCCAATCCCTCGCCTATTAAAATTAAAAAGAAAGGAGAAAACTTACATCTTGAGTTGGTTAAAACAAAAGACATCCTTCAAACTCTCGGCACTAGAAAAAAGAAGCAAGTTTTGGTTGGTTTTGCTCTAGAAACTAACGATGAACTCGAAAATGCTCGCTTAAAACTAGAAAAGAAAAACCTAGATTTTATAGTTCTGAATTCTTTACAAGATGCAGGCGCAGGCTTTCAACATAATACGAACAAAGTTAGCATATTAGATAAAAACAATAATTTGACTAAATTTGAGTTAAAACTTAAAACAGAATTGGCTGAGGATATTATTAGGTACTTAGAGAATTTTGTTAAATAAATGAGTAGCGGCTTTATGAGGAATATTTTTCTTTTTATTTTGATGCTTGGTTTTTCTATAGAACAGCTAGAAGCACAAGAATTATTATGTGATGTTATTGTTAGCGCTCCAGATGTTTCTAAGGTAGCTACGGATCCAAAAGTGTTTAAAACTCTAGAGAATAGCATCCAAGAGTTTTTAAATAATAGAAAGTGGACTACCGAAAATTTTAAGGACCATGAAAAAATTCAAATGAGTTTTTTTATTGGCATTACCGAGCAAGTTGGCGAAAATACCTTTACGGCAAGTTTAACGGTAGTTTCCAAACGACCTATCTACAATAGCGATTACAACAGTACCGTGCTAAATATTATCGATAATGATTTCTTGTTTAATTATAAGGAATTTGACCCTATTGAATTTAATGAATTTCAATTTATTGGCAACCTCAGTCATGTTTTAGCTTTTTATGCGTACACGGCTATAGGCGTAGATTATGACACTTATTCGGATAAGGGCGGTCAGAAATATTTACAAAAGGCAGCAGATATAGTTGCCTTGGTAAGCTCTTCGGATGGCAATGTATACAAGGGTTGGAAATCTTACGACAAAAACCAAAGAAACCGATATTGGTTTATTACGCACATGCTAAACTCTAGATACGAGCCTTTCAGAAATGCGATGTATTTATATCATTTACAAGGAATGGATAATTTCTATAGCGATCCAGCTTTAGCTCGAGCCAATATTTTAAAGGCCCTAGAAGAAATTGCTAAAGTGGCCCAAGACAATCCGAATTTACCTTTAGTTCAAACTTGGTCAGAGTCGAAACAAGAAGAGATAGTTGGCGCTTTTTCGCAAGCACCAGAAGAAGATAAAACAGCGCTCTTAGCTTTGGTTAAAAAGGCAGATCCAGTTAATGCAAGCCTCTACGACAAAATTCTTGGTAAGAAATAAGTGGCAATGAAAATTAGTGGTTTTACCCTTGCTAACGATAAAGTAGCGCAACTCTATTATCCCTATTTAGAATCTATTCAGTCGATACTGCCTATAGTAGACGAGTTCGTAGTAGCGCTGGATGATAAGGTAGGAGATGTTCGTGCAGGTATCTTAGGCCTCAACTCCGATAAGATAAAAATTATAGATACCACTTGGGATACGGAGAAATATACGGATGGAACTATCCTAGCACAGCAAACGGACATTGCCAAAGAGCACTGCTCGGGCGATTGGCTTTTTTACATTCAATCGGATGAGGTAATGCACGAGAAATACCTGCCGGTAATAAAAGCAAAATGTGAAGAATTATTACACGACAGCAAGGTGGATGCTTTACTATTTAGATACAGACATTTTTATGGTGATTACCAGCATTATTTGCAAAGCCATGGTATTTACCCAAAAGAAATGCGAGTAATCAGAAATCTGCCCGAGATACATTCTTGGGGAGATGCTCAATCCTTTAGAAGAATCCCGAATTTTGATTATCAGAATTATCGTCAAAAGGAAAATACCTTCAAGTTAAACGTTGCTGAGGTGGATGCCTATATGTTTCATTATGGTTGGACACGCCCTCCGAAATACATGCAGAACAAAAGGAAGAACTTGCACACGGTATTTAAAGGCGAGAAAAAGGTAGAACAAATGTTTGCTCAAGCTTCCGATAGCTTCGACTATGGCGCTTTAGGTAATTTATCTCAATACAAGGAAAGTCACCCCCTGGTATTGGCACAAAAGATTAAAGAATTCTCTTGGGCAAGTGAACTGAATTACGGCACGAAGCACGAATTAGATCGCCCTTTGCATAAGCACGAAAAGCTTAAAAACAGAATATTGAGTAAAATTGAAAATAGCCTATTCGGCGGCAATCAAATTTTTGGATATTCTAATTGGAAAGTTGTAAAATAGCTTTAGCGGCTTATAAATCCAACGCGGTTATGGCTGGCATCGCAAAAAGGCATTTTTCCAGATTCGCCACAACGACAAAGTACAATTCTTTCCGCATCTTGCGTGCTCCCATCTTCATCCTCGAAAACGAACTTACCCGTAATGATTATGGGTCCGTTTGCCTTGGCTAGCACCTTAGCTTTTTCTTCCTTATGCATTTTCATCCATTTTTTTAACCTCTGGTAAATCGCCTTTCTTGCTAAAGATTTTTTTACCATAGAAGAAAGCACCACCAGCAAGTAAAAGTAAGCTAATGCCTAAAATTGGTCGGTAAAAAATCCAAGCTAAAGCAATAACAACAAAGGAAATAACAAAGGCGAGGAGTCCAGCTATTAAGCCAGTTCCAACTTCTAACACATTACCTAATAGAGGAATAACGCTGCCTAAAGTAGAGATAGGTTTAAGTATGGCTGCAAAGCCAGCAAACATAATGATGAAGCCAAGAAAGCGAAGTACCCAAGATAAAATTTTATTCTTTTGGGCTTCGGCTGCATACATTTCATCGGCACTTACTAGACCAGAACTTACCAAAGAAATACTTCTGCCATTGCTACTAATATAACTTACAAAACTAGATCCAGCTTGTTGAGCGATGATTGAAATTTGTTTTGGATAGATAACTTTATAGGAAATTCGTTCGTCGCCTATAGACGGATTTTTGCTGCCAGAGCCAAAGTAAATCATACCGCCAGAAAGTGTGCTATTGCCCAAACTATCCGAATACATGGCTTCAGAAATTGGGTAGCTTTCTGCTCCGCTAATTCCAGCTATTAGTTCGCTAGATAAACGGAAAGCTCCTATGCGCACGTTGCTAGCTAAGTAGTTTTCGCTATTGTGTTCGAAGTCTTTTGGATTTTCTCTCCAAGATTCATCAAAACCATCCGAATTGATTAAGCTAGAGCTCCAAACTTCTTCATAAGTATAAGTGTCTATGTAGGTTGTGCTGCCACCAAGATTGTCCTTTTTTTCAGTCTTTTTGTTTTCTTTGTATTGGTACATTTCAACCGTTTTTATGAGTTGAATAGCGTTGACCTCAAAACCGAATTCTTCGTCTCTTATAATGTCGTCTGTTAAAGCTTCACCGCTAAGGTGAACAAGTTTCCCCTCATTTTCGCTCAGCACCTGGTCTGCAGAAATGCTTATGGTGTTTTTCTTCCCTTCCGATATTTTGCGAATTTCTTTTACCGAGTTGCTTTCGTTCCACCATAATAGGCCAATCGAAAGTAAGATGGCAAAAAAACCACCAATAATTCCTTTAAAGGAATTACCCAATTTAGAGCCGTAGCTCTCTGTTCTATATCTCGTAGACATAAATAATTTTTATGTGTAAATATATAAAAAAAAAGGCTTGTCAAATTTCGACAAGCCCTTTTTCTAGTTTAGTTAGTGTTAGAAGTCTGTAACGTTAATATTTTTTCTATAAGCCTCTGCTGCTTCCCAGTCGCTTAATAATTCAAATTCAAATTTGTTATAGTTAAAATTGTATAAGGAAAGTGTTACATCGGCAACGATCCATTGCTTAGATATTTTGTCGTCGTCTATAGCTTCATTCACGTGTTTACCATATTTATAGTCTACTATGAAATCCATTTGTTCTACATCGGCCTTTTTACCTTCTAAAATTACCTTGTATAGTTTATTGGTTTTGTCGGAAAACACATAATAGATTTGATTAAGCTTAATGCTACCAAGGTATAAGTTGTCTTTGTTAAGGGTGTAAAATTTACCACCATTTAAGATGTCAACTTTTTCGGCTGGTGTAAAAACTACCGGACTTCCATCTCTCATTATGGAGTCTACATGGGTTCCCCATTTAAAATCTCTAAAGCCTTCAATGCGCTCTTGGTCTATTTGGGCCTTGCTTGTTAAAAGTCCAGCTACTAAAATTAAGCTTAAAATGTATTTCATTCTTTTTCTATTTTATTGATTGTCAAAGCTCTCAATAATTGACTAGGAGCAAAAATTCTTTTATTAAGATTTGCACAAAGCGCTTTTGTCTTTTGTCTTAAATACTAAGCATTAAAAATATTACTCCATGAAAATGGAAACTTAGAACTTATTTTCTATTTTAGATTACAAATTAAAACTTTGCAATTATGAAGAATATATTTTTGTCTTTAATGTTACTTTTTGTGTTTACGGGCGGCTATGCTCAAAGAGCGGGCCTAGATAGGAGTGGTGCCGTTAATGTTGAACCCTTATTTCAAGATTTAATGCAACCAGATGCTGGAGGTGTTTTTCGTGGCGTTTACTTTGATTGGTCTAAATCTAAAGTGAAGGATTTTGAATTAACAAGAAGCACTAGTTCTCTTTACAAAGAGGATGTAGAAACAGAATTAGTTATTACCACCGACATGGGAGCAGATATTATGAATTTTGCCGACATTACTTATACTTTTGATGAGAAAGGCTTGTATCACATTAAGGTAGAGTCTTATGCTACTTCAAAGCAAGCAGCTGATGATGTTTATAATAAGGTGGTGGCTTTCTTTACGAAGAAGCTAGGTGCTGGAGTTCTTGCAGATGATGGTTATTTGGAATTTAAAGGGAAGAGTGGTGCTTACAACTATATTGTAGCTCTAGAAAATATTGAATATGAAGATAGTCCAGGTATGTATATGTATATCTATGTAAACTAATAAAAAAGCCCTGAGTTAACTCAGGGCTTTTTTATGTTATTCCGCTAAATTGGCGTCTACTTCTATGCTATCTTCCCAGCCTTCTGCTTGAATTAAACTATCTAAAAAAGCATTTAATTCTTCGTCGCTATATTCACTGAAGTCGAAGTCGCCATAAAAGCCCCATTCTGCTTCGATATCTTCCAATCTATACACCTTCGATTTTACCACATAGTTGCCAGAGCTTATATCTACTTCCATTGGCCATTCTTCGTCTATGCCATAATCCCAATCTTCTGCTATAAAGCTCATGTTTTCAAAAACAACAAAATCCACTTCTTCATAAACATTGTTGTTAACTTCGTGGTCCTTATTGTCTAAGGCAGAGGCAGCATAAGAAGCATAATCGTCTAGGTCTTCTAAGTATAAATCTTTCCAAACCACATAGGTAGCTAGAGTTACGTTTAAAATTCCATTATCTGTTACGCTAACGGTTTCGTTAAATATTTCCTGGCCATCGCTACTAGCAACAACTGCATGCTCGCCTTTCGGTAGCTCTACAAGTTCTGAAGAATAAGCAGGAATTAGATATTCTGTTCCATCCACCACTACAGTCAGGTCTAAATCACTCGGATTATCAATAGAAACCTTTTTTGTAAATAAAGAAGAGCAAGAGCTCAAAATAGCCAAAGCAAAGAGGCCTAAAAAGAAATAAGTGTTTTTCATAAAAATGTTTTGAAACTTAAGATTAAGATTCAAATATAAAACATTAAAGTTTTTAATTTTGCAGTATGCTTCGAGTAAATAACGTTTCCATTCATTTTGGTGGTAAATTTTTGTTTGAAAACATCAGTTTTCAAGTTGGTGATAAGGAAAGAATTGGTTTAACAGGAAAAAATGGTGCGGGTAAGTCGACCATGTTAAAGGTGATTTCTAAATATCAAACGCCAGATACAGGTACTATAGAAACTTCAGGCGGCTACACGATAGGCTATTTGCCACAAGACATAGACATACAAAGCGATTTAAGTGTTCTTGAAGAAACCAAAAAGGCTTTTAGTGAAGTAGAAAAAATAGAAAAACGTATTGAATTAATCCATAATGAGCTCGTTACCAGAACAGATTATGAAAGTGATGAGTACATGGATTACATCAACGAGTTGAGTGAGCAAGAGCAGTTGTTGCATCATTTAGGTGCTCAACACAATGAAGAAGCCATTGAAAGAATTTTGAAAGGATTGGGATTTACCAGTAGCGAGCTAGACCGACCAGTTAAAACCTTTAGTGGTGGATGGCAAATGCGAATTGTATTGGCTAAAATCTTATTGCAAACGCCTAGCTTGATTCTTTTAGATGAGCCGACCAACCACTTGGATATTGAATCGATTTTGTGGCTAGAAGAGTTTTTAAATAATTATAACGGCGCTACTATTCTTATTTCGCACGATAAAACCTTCTTAGATAATGTTACCACAAGAACCTGTGAAATTGTGAATGGCAAAATAGAAGATTATAAATGTAATTATAGCAACTACTTGATTCAGCGTGCAGATAGAATAGAGAAGCAGCAACAAGCTAAAAAAAACCAAGAAGAATTTATCAAACAGACCGAGCGCAACATAGAAAAGTTTCGCGCTAAGGCGAATAAGGCAAAGTTTGCGCAATCCCTTATCAAGAAATTGGATAAGATGGATATCTTGGAAGTAGATGGCAGTGATAACAGCAATATTAATTTTCGTTTTCAAGCGCCGCCTCGTTCAGGAAAAGTGGTGGTTAAACTAGAAGATGTTTCTAAAAGTTTTGGTCCAAAAAAGGTATTGAACAAGTTAAATTTTGAAATAAACCGTGGCGAAAAAGTAGCCTTTGTAGGTAAGAATGGTATGGGTAAAACCACTTTGGCTAAGATGATCGTTGGGCAACTTCCCTATGACGGTAGCATTACCCTAGGCCATAATGTAAGTTTGGCTTTTTATGCTCAGCACCAAGCAGAAAGCTTGGATGGCAACAAAACGGTATTTCAAACAATAGATGATGCCGCTCCTTTTGAAATGAGACCGCGAGTTAGAAGTTTACTCGGCGCTTTCTTGTTTAGTGGCGAGAATGTCGACAAAAAAGTTAAAGTATTAAGTGGTGGAGAAAAAGGAAGGTTGGCGATGTGTAAGCTTCTTTTGGAACCTTCTAACCTTCTTATTTTAGATGAGCCTACTAACCATTTAGACATGCGTTCTAAGGATCAATTAAAAGAGGCCATTAAGCAGTTCGAGGGAACAGTAATTGTTGTTTCTCATGATAGAGATTTCTTGCAAGGCTTAACCGACAAGGTATTTGAGTTTATTGATCAAGGTATAAAGGAGTATGTTGGAGATATTAATGAATTTCTTCAATCTAAGGCGGCGAAAAGTTTTAGAGATTTTGAATTAGACAAAGAGCCTGCAGCAAAACAAGAGGCAAAGCAAGAAGAGTCGAAGAAAGACAATAAGTACTTGCACGACTTGCGGAAAGAACTAAAAACTCTAGAATCAAAAATTAGCACCCTCGAGAACAAAATTGCAGAGGCAGATGCCAAACTAAAAGACCCAAATACTTACGAGAAATACATCAACGATCAAAACTTTTTTAAGCAATACGAGGAATTCAAGAAAGACTTAGAAAATCAGATGCAGCGTTGGGAGGAAATTGCCATCCAGATTGAAGACTAAATTGCTTGGCTTCTTAGCATATTATAAGCAGTTTGCTTAGCTTTGTGGAAATTTTACACCCGTGAGTCAGTTTTTATCAGAACAAGAATTAATTCGAAGAGAGAAGTTACAAGGTCTTCGAGATTTGGGAATTAACCCTTACCCAGCAGATTTATACCCATTAAACAGCAATTCGTCTGATATAAAACAAAACTACGAAGAAGGCAAGAAAGTAATTATTGCGGGAAGATTGATGTCTGCTCGTATCCAAGGAAAAGCTTCCTTTGCCGAAATTCAAGATAGTGAAGGTAGAATTCAAGTATATTTTAACAGAGATGAGATTTGTCCAGATGAAGATAAAACCATGTATAATGAGGTCTTCAAAAAGCTCATTGATCTTGGCGATTTTTTAGGAATAGAAGGAGAATTATTCACCACGCAAGTAGGAGAAAAGACCGTTTTAGTAAAGAAATTTGTTTTGTTGAGCAAAGCGCTTAAACCGCTTCCATTGCCTAAAACAGATAAAGATGGCAAGGTGCACGATCAGTTTAACGACCCAGAGATGCGCTATCGCCAACGTTATGCCGATTTGGTAGTAAATCCTCATGTAAAAGAGGTTTTTATTAAGAGATCGAAGCTCTTTACTGCCATGCGAAACTTCTTTATGGATAAAGGCTATATGGAAGTAGAAACACCAATTTTGCAGGCCATCCCTGGTGGTGCGGCTGCTCGTCCTTTTATTTCTCACCACAATGCTTTAGATATTCCTTTGTATTTAAGGATAGCCAATGAGCTTTATTTGAAGCGCTTAATTGTTGGTGGTTTTGATGGCGTTTTTGAGTTTTCTAAAAACTTTAGAAATGAGGGGATGGACAGAACCCACAATCCAGAGTTTACAGCCATGGAAATTTATGTGGCTTACAAGGATTACAATTGGATGATGGAATTCACAGAAAACTTACTTGAGCACTGTGCGAAGGAAGTGAATGGAACCACGAAAGCGAAGTTCAACGAGTATGAAGTAGATTTTAAGGCCCCATATGCTCGAGTTAGCATGACCGACGCCATTAAGCAATATGCTAATTATGATATTAGTGGCAAAACAGAAGAGGAATTGCGCGAAGCTGCCTTAGGCATGGGTATTGAAGTAGATAAAACCATGGGCAAGGGCAAGCTAATCGACGAGATTTTTGGAGCAAAATGCGAAGGTAATTTTATTCAACCCACCTTCATTACCGACTATCCAAAAGAAATGAGTCCGCTGTGCAAAGAGCACAGACACAATCCTGAATTGACCGAGCGTTTTGAGTTGATGGTTTGTGGTAAGGAAATAGCTAATGCTTATAGCGAGTTAAATGACCCGATAGATCAAAGAGAGCGTTTCGAAGAGCAAATTCGCTTGGCAGAGAAAGGCGACGATGAGGCTACGGGTTTAATAGATCAAGATTTCTTAAGAGCTTTAGAATATGGTATGCCACCAACTTCGGGCTTAGGTATTGGTATGGATAGACTAATTATGTTTTTAACCAATAATCCGGCAATTCAAGAAGTACTTTTCTTCCCGCAAATGCGACCAGAAAAGATTAAAAAACTGAATCCAAGTGTAGAAAGTTTGAACGAGGAGGAGAAACTGGTTTATCAACTCTTAGAAACTCAAGGGGCGATGCCTTTGAACGACTTAAAAGAACAAGTGGCATTAAGTAATAAGAAGTGGGACCTTGCCGTAAAAACCCTGACTAAGCTTAATTTGGCAAAGGTTACGAAGACAGACGAAAGCCTCCTGATTGAAATTATTTAATTTTTTTCTCGCATTTTGTGGTTTTTGCCACCTAAGACACAAAATTTTTAACTTTTTTCTGAGATTTTAATTAATTTGCGGCACCAACCGACAATATTTTAATTATTTACAAAATCTCCAAATGGGAAAGAAATTATATTTTATTGTTTTGGTAGCCTTAGTTTGCTTTGGCTTATTTTTTAGTGCACCTTATGTAGGCGACGGAGCTGGAATTGACAAAGGAGATACTACTTGGATGTTAGTGGCAAGTGCTTTTGTTCTATTGATGACCCCTGGATTAGCTTTTTTTTACGGAGGCATGGTGGCAAAGCCCAATGTTATTTCTACCATGTTACAGAGTTTTGTTGCTTTAGGGGTAGTAAGCGTGGTATGGGTACTAGTTGGCTTTAGCTTAAGTTTTGGCGAAAGCATAGGCGGGATCATTGGAAATCCGCTTACTTTCATGAATTTTAGAAATGTTGGTTTAGATCCTAATCCTAACTTTTCGGGTACTATTCCCTTTCTATTGTTTGCCCTTTTTCAACTAAAGTTTGCTATTATAACTCCAGCTCTAATTACGGGAAGCTTCGCAGAAAGGGTTCGTTTTAGATCTTATATTCTATTTATCGTATTATTTATTCTATTTGTTTATGCTCCTTTAGCGCACATGACTTGGCATCCAGATGGTTTGTTACGCAACCTAGGGGTGCTTGATTTTGCTGGAGGAACGGTTGTACACATGTCGGCTGGTTTTGCGGCCTTAGCCGGAGCGGTTTATTTAGGCAAGAGAAAGCAGGTAAGTCATAATCCAGCTAATGTGCCCTATATAATTTTAGGTACAGGCTTGTTGTGGTTTGGTTGGTTTGGTTTTAATGCGGGTTCTGCACTAGGGGCAAATGCAGATGC
This sequence comes from Chitinophagales bacterium, assembly GCA_020635975.1. Taxonomy (GTDB): domain Bacteria; phylum Bacteroidota; class Bacteroidia; order Chitinophagales; family UBA8649; genus JAFMKE01. Next base: position 6,584 of record JACJYT010000004.1, on the reverse strand, counting down.
AGTTATAGCATTTGCCAATACGAATATTGCTTCTGCTGTTGCGATGTTGACTTGGATCTTTTTTGAGCGATTTCAGGGCAGAAAGATGTCGGCCATTGGTGCTTGTATTGGTGCTATAGTGGGTTTAGTTGCTATTACTCCAGCGGCGGGTTTTGTTAATATCGGACAAAGTATGTTTATAGGTTTTGTTGCTTCTATTATTAGTAATTATGCGATTCGTTTAAAGAATAAAACCGTTTTAGACGATACTTTAGATGTTTTCCCTAGTCACGGAGTTGGGGGTATTGTGGGCATGGTTTTAACGGCTGTTTTTGCTAAGCAAGTAGGACTTATTTATGGAGAAACAAGCACCTTTGTTTACCACATAATAACGCTTTTCGGAGTGGCAATTTTTACCTTTTTCGGTAGCTTAGCCTTGTATTGGTTGGTAGATAAAATAATTCCAATTCGTGTAAGAGAAGAACAAGAGCTTAAAGGCTTAGACTTATCGCAACATGGCGAGAAGTTTGAGTAGCTAGGTTCGATGCGCATGTAGTATCACCTGTTCGTAGTGCATGTTCGTGGCGCATGTTCGTGGCGCCCTCGCTATGAACTCACAGAAGCCAACATAATTAGCAGATAGAACTAAAGTAAGACTTACTTCGATTTTTCCGCGTAGGCCTTAAAATTGTTTAAAATAGCTTGCCAACCTTGTTCTTGCATAGCAACAGGGTTTTGGTCTTCTGCATCAAAGATCGTAGTTACCTTAGTTAGGCCTTCTTGGCTTTCAAATGTCGTTGTGGCAACTCTACCATCTCCCATGGTATAACTCAGTTCCTCCTGGTTTTTTACTACATCATAAATCGCTTCAAAATCAAAACCAAAACTACCATCCTTGGCTTCCATTCTAGCAAAGTATTTGCCTCCAACGCGCAAATCATTTTCGGCTCTCGGACATTGCCAAGATTCATGAGCAAAATTCCACTAGGTAATGTGTTCTGGTTTTGTCCATTTGTCCCAAACCACCTCAATTGGTGCCTTTATTAATGCCGAAATTGTAATTTTTGTTGCCATTCTTTTGTTGTTATAGGAGTACTTGTTTTAAGAAACTGCTTAGTTCAACTATTTTAAAGGTAGTATTTATTTCATTAAGTTTTCAGCCTTTCCTCAAGTGTTCTTAACGGCAAGGCTAATTTAAAAGGAGAGGAGCTCAGTTAATATGTTTAATTTAACTGGATAGTAATGATCGTGGCGGTCATTTTAGCTATAAGTTTCGCTTCGTTTTCGTCGTAGACAAGACCATCACAAACCGTTATTGTTTTGCCAGCTTGGATTACCTTGCCAATGGCAATAAGTTGCTGGGTCTTTGCTGGTTTAAGAAAGTTCACTTTAAATTCTATAGTGAGCACATCCGCGTCTTCATTTTGCATAGTAAGGGCGGCATAACCACAGGCACTATCAGCAATACTAGTTGCCACACCAGCATGAAAAAAGCCATGTTGCTGGCTCAAACCGGGCTTATACTGGCAGCTAATTTTTACGAGTCCTTTTTCTACTAAAAGTAATTTAGCGTCTAAACTTGTCATTAAGCCTTGCTTGTCAAAACTTTGCTTTATTTTATCGTAAATCATATTTGCTTCGTTTGTAATAAGTTAGCTTCAAACTCTTTGGGTGAATTGCTATAGTTTAAAGGTACATGCTATTAACTTAACTTTTTTAGTTTAACAGCCAAGAGATTGATAAAAGGAGATAATCTTCCACTCACCCTCTATTTTGGCTATAGTAATTTCTCTAGATAGGCGTTTAGAGGTAAATTCTGCCGCTACATAAGCTCCTTGTCCAGATGGCAGGCTAATTTCTAACCAAGTAATGCCATCCCGGTTTTGGTAAGTGCTTTCTTTATTGGTTAAAATACTGCAATCGCAGGAGAATTTTTCGAAGCTAGCGGTCCGAATTACTTTGGCATCTAGGCCTGGCTTTTCTCGGATGTTCACGTTTTCTCCCAAAATGAGGACCTCTTCATTGCTATCTACACCTTCTGTATAAGAGGGGCCATAAAAAATAAGGGAATCGTGCGGAACGATTCTGTCTGGATTTTCATCTAGTTTTTGAATGAACCCGAATCGTATCACTTTAAGCAAATCATTCCACGAATCTTCGGCATTATTTATAAAGTAGTATTGAATAAGTTCGTCTTTAGTGCACCCGGGGTAAGGGCAACCGTCGTTACTTTCGAATACACGTTCGGCCAGAAATTCTTTAAGTTTGATTTTATCTTTTTGTATGGCACAAGCCAATAATTCCTTTTTGAATTGTAGAAAGTCAGCATCCAAATGAGATTCATCTTTTATCCATTGTGCTTTTGCCTGAAAGCAAAAAACAGCAATAAAAAGATAGATAAAGTTTTTCATTCGAACAGGAGCGATGAACTTTTGATCCTTAGGCTTACTTTGCTAAAGGATCTAAAAAAGACAAATTAAGCGTAAAGGTCTTATAATTGTAAATAGAAAAGGAGATGTAGGGCTTCACAAAGTCTTTAATATTGTCTCCCTTGTCTTTATCTTCTGCTTGCACAAAGAAATATTTATCTGCGCTGCCCTTTTGTTCGGGATGCACATAGGTCCAATCTTCGTTCAAACATTGATCAAATAATTCGTACAAACCTTTGGCAATTTGATAGGTTTTATCTTTGCTCTCATCATTTACTACTACCTCATAAACTACGTAGGTGCCAAAATTATCTTTATAAGCTTTCCCTACGAAGTTTTGGAAATTTAAGCTGGGCTTGTAGTAAATGGTTTCATAATCCTTCCCCCAAATGGAACTTTCTACTTCCACGATTTTTTCACCGAGTAGTTTAGCGGGATCATTCTGTATAAGTTTAACCAAGGCGTTTACTTCTTCGCAGTTGGTGGATTTGTTTTGTGCTGAAGCGGCAAAGCAAGTAGCAAAACTAAGGAGAGTAAGGATAATCGATTTCATGACAATAAAAGTAGGCTTTTTGATGGAATTATAAAAATGTAGATGTAATAGCTTGGTTTTAAATAGGAGGGACACTTTCCTACTGCTATGCAAATACGACTAAATTATTGATTGAACTACTTGAACTAGTGAACTGGGAGAGACGGGTGTTGTGGGCTTTAGCTATGCGTTTTAGCTTGTGTTAGCTGCTTTTATTACCCTCAGCAGGGTCTCTTGCAAAGGACCCTGATGCTTTTGAATTCAGATATCCATACTTACAAAAGAAAGAACCGAATCCAAGCCAAGATGGAAAACACTTTTTTGGGGTCTTTAAAATTGTGGATTTTCCAACAGAGAATCTCTAAGAAAGTGAGGGATTTTGATTAGACTAATTTGAATTAAGGGTTTGGCTATGAGCATTTGGGGATTTTTTGCTCTTAACTTTCAGTTTAACACAGTCCTTCTTAAGTTTACAATTCACTAATTTAGTATTGAATCAGAAAGAACAAGAGAGAGGAGTAAGGTTATTATATACGTAGAAGCTTAGGACTTCGTCAACATTGAAAATCCCCTCTCTTTTTACCTATTATTTTGAACAGTTCTATGAGACTTTAGATCTCGATTTTAAGTTGTTAAAAAGTAAGGTATTTGTTCTTTCAAAAAAACAATTTGTTATGAGTAAAGATAAAAATTATTATGGAATTGATATCAGCAAAGATGTGTTTGATGTTTATTCAAGAGGACAAGGGAGTCATCAATATTCAAATAATGAAAATGGCTTTAGAAAGTTTGTAAATCAGCTATCGGAGAAGTCATATTGTGTGATGGAAGCCACAGGTTATTACCACTATCAGTTAGCCTATTATTTATTAGATAATGGGGTGAGCGTAAGTGTAGAAAATCCATTAAAGGTTAAAAGATTTATCCAAATGAATCTTAGTAAAGTAAAGACGGATAAATCGGATGCAAAGCAAATCTACAATTATGCGCTTAATGTAAAAATACAAGAATGGAAAGGGGAATCAAAAGGGGCTCAAGAATCAAGGCAATTGCTGAGTTTGCTGGATACTTATACGAAGCAAAGTACGCAATTGAAGAATAAAATACATGGAGAAGATGTGTTAGGTAATCCGTCAAAAACAGTCATTCGAAGCTTAGAAAGAAGCGTGAATATTAATGCTAAAGAGCAGTGTAAATTAGAAACTAGATTAATGGAAATAGTTAAAGAAGAACATCAAGAACTATTAACACGAATAGAAACAATACCTGGCATAGGAAGGAAGACAGCTTTAATGTTAATTGTATTTACCAATGGCTTTAAAGATTTTGAATCAAGTAGTCAATTGTGTTCATACGCAGGACTAACGCCTATTATAAAACAATCTGGAAGCAGTGTTAGAGGGAAAGAAAGGATAAGTAAAATGGGCAATGGGAAGCTGAGAAATTTATTATTTATGTGCAGTTTTAACGCTTGCAAGTATAACTCAGCTTGCAAGGCATTGTATGAACGAATTGTAGCAAAAGGAAAGAGTAAAAAGCTAGCATTAATTGCAGTCTGCAATAAGTTATTAAAACAAGCTTTTGCAGTAGCTAAAAATGGCTTGATTTACGATCCGAACTATACAAGTGTCTTAGTGAAAAAATAAGCTTATTTAGTTGTTTTTTACCACAGTTCTTTGTTAGGCACTGGCTTTTTATTTTTTTCCTAATAGTTTGTCGTACCATTTCAAGTTTATAAGTCGTTCAATTTCTGCTTTATGGATTTCAATTTCTTTGTTCCTATTCCGCAAGTCTGATTCAGTTTTCTGAAGTTTGGTTTCAAGTCCATCAGAGTGAATTTGAGAGTCAGATAGTTTTTTCTCGGTTTGTTTTAATGTCTTTTTCAGTCGTTCGATTTCGTTTTCAAACTCGGAAGTTTTTTCTAAAAGCAGTCCAATCGAAGAATTTTGTTCTGATATTTTAGTTGATTTACTATTAAGTTCTTGCACTTGCAATTCAATATTTTCTTGTGCTTCTGAAAGTGCATTGTTTGTCAATTCAAGCCGCTCTATTAGTGAAGAATTCTTTTGCTTAAAGTCCAAAAGACGTTTTCCTTGAACTTCAATGAATTTCTTAAAAATGTCCGTATCAATATCATTACGGAACTTTAAAGCTCTTTTGAAAAAGTCAAATGCAGATTTGATTTTCCCTTTTTGAAAATCTTCTCTTGCTTTTTTATAGTAGAAATCTGCTTTACCTGTATTAAGTTGTTCAGTTATTAACGTTCCGGGTGTTTCGTTTTGGGCAAACTCGATAACTCTTGGGTCGGTTTTTATTGCATAGCTATTGAGTTGTGTTTTAAGCATTAGTCCACTAAATGAAGTACAACGACTTAAAGCGACATAAACTTGTCCTGGAGCAAAGGCTCTTCCTAAATCAGCAATAACTTTTTCAAATGTTAATCCTTGGCTTTTATGAACGGTAATTGCCCAAGCCAAACGAATAGGGAACTGTTCAAATGTTCCTACAATTTCTTCTACAATCTTTTTTTGTTCTCTATTGTATGAATACTCAATATTATTCCAAACGGCTCTTTCAACTTCAACTTCGGATTCATCATCAAATATTACAGTGATAGAGGCTTCTTCAAGTTCCTTTATCTTTCCAATTTTTCCGTTATAATATCTTTTGTACTCGCCTGTATCATTTTTGATAAACATAATTTGAGCACCAACTTTTAGTTTTAAGTAATGGTCTGTTGGTTTATGCTTATCAGGGAAAGTTCCTGATACATTGGCTTCATAAGTAAATAATTCAGTTGTGAGTTGATTTAGCTTTGTAAGATTTGTTTCGTTAACAATGTTATTGTGAGTAGCAAGAATTATATAATCACTGCCATTACCCGAAAATGTAGGATTGTATTTTGCATTAAGAACCTTATAATCATTCGTACTTACTTGACTAACTCGAACTCTATTCAATAAGTCAATAAACTCTTGTTCGTTCTGCCTATATATTTTTTTAAGCTCTATGTAAAGAGGAGTATTTTGCTCTATAATCTTTGAACTAAAGAAAAATGGTGTTTTGTAAAATTGTGATAAAATAGACCATTGTTCATTATCAGCAATTGGTGGTAATTGAAAAGTGTCTCCAATCAATATTACCTGAACACCACCAAAAGGTAAATATGGTTTTTTACGATAAACTTTTAAAATTCTGTCAATTACATCCAACATATCTGCTCTTACCATTGAAATTTCATCAATGATTAGCAGTTCCAAATTCTCAATTATTTCACGTTTATCTTCTCGGTATCTAAAAGTCGTATAAATTGTTTCTCTATTTTCTGTTCCTGTTGCGGTTGTCCTTAACCGTGAATCGTCAGGAACAAAAGGTCCAAAAGGGATTTGAAAGAAGGAATGAATCGTTACACCACCTGCATTAATTGCTGCAACTCCTGTTGGTGCAAGTATTACTGTGTTCTTATTTGTGGTGTCTTTTATGTATTTAAGAAAGGTTGTTTTACCTGTTCCTGCTTTTCCTGTTAGATAGACTAATTTATCTGTATGTCGGACAAATTCAGCAGCGTTGTTGAATTCAACGTTTTCCTTGTCAAGTTCTATGTTATCTACTGTTTCTGTCATTGTCGGTTTTCAGCTTGTGCC
>JACJYT010000003.1 GCA_020635975.1 Chitinophagales bacterium | reverse complement strand
TTATTCCAGTTCCTCCATTTAAGTAAGCGCCAATTGCCACTATGTCGGCATTGGCGTTTAAGCTTAGACTAAAGCCAGAAAAATCGGAACTTGCTTCACCGTCAATATCTTGTCCAAGTTGCACCCAAGAAGCACCGTTCCATTCAAAAATTCGTACCTGTCCGGAATTAGATCCATTCCCCCCATTAAAAGGAGCTCCAATCGCAACGCGCAAGCCATTTGCGGCTAAATCCAAACTTACTCCACTTATATCTCCAGCTACTTCGCCATCTATATCTGCGCCCATTTGCAGCCAAGAACTTCCATCCCATTGAAATATTCGAACATGACCACTTTGTGGACCATTACCGTCGTTCAAACCAGCACCAATAGCTAGGATGTTACCATCTTCACTTAAGCTCAAGCCTCTTCCACTTTCATCTCCTGCTGCTTCGCCATCTAGGTCTGCGCCTTTTTGTGTCCAAGCACTGCCATCCCAAGCATAAACACGAACATGTCCACTCTGTGCACCATTACCATCATTCTTTATGGCAGAAATTGCCATGGTAAATCCGTCGTCACTAAGTGCTACAGAAGACCCACTTCTGTCTTCATCTGCTTCTCCATTAATAGCAGCACCAAATTGATTCCAAGTTTGAGCTTGTAGTTGAATTAATAAGAAACAGCAAATAAGTAGGGTAATTTTTTTCATATAATTTCGGTTTAGGGTTAAAGTTTTATAAAAGTAGATACTAAAAAGCTAGCAGCACATAATTGAGTTGGAGCAATTATCCACAATATATCTACCGAATTCATCTATTTTATTCTGCAGACTCATTTCTGTCAAATTTAAATCATAAAATTAGATGGATAAATAATATATAATTAGAAAAAAGATTTACTTTAGCCGTAAATACTTTCACATGAGAATTAAACTATTAGGACTAGCATTTTTAAGTCTTCTAACTGTTCTTGCCTGCAATAAGGAAGATGAACCTACGGATACAGATTGTAGCTCTTTATCTCCCACTTACACAGCAAACATTAAATCTATTATGGATACGAATTGTGCTATATCTGGTTGTCATACGGCTGCCGATGCACAAGGAGGTTATGCTTTAGATACCTATGCAGGAACTTTTAGTGCAGCAGCAGATAACAAGTTCTTATGTAGTATTGATTGGAGTGGTTCTTGTCAGAGAATGCCCGATGGAGGTAGTCAACTAGCTAGTGGCGATATTAGCTTAGTAAGCTGCTGGATACAAAATGGCAGACCACAATAAACTAACTAGAGCGTGACCAAGTTAGCGAAGTTTTGAAGTGGCAAGCTTTTCTTCCTCTTCACTTCTTTTAATAAGTTGTTCCATCCGCTCTTGGTCTTTCATTAAGACTTGAAACTTTTCCTCCTGACTAAGTGCTGGTTTAGTTTCTACTTCGTGTTGCTTAGTTTTCGTTATTTTCGTGGCTAGGCTTCGATATTTGGGTTCTTTTATCTCTCTCAAGCTAGCAGGAACTGGCTTGTCGCCCAAATTATTTTCTTTTAAAATATAAACAGCCACTCGGATACTCTCCCAACTTGCAGCATCTTGCTCAACATGGGTAATTTCGGCAAAAAAATCTAAGAGTTCAGCATCCATCATTCGACTCAAAATTCTATTCGCTTCTTTAGGAATAAAACCAATTTTTTGATTTTGAAAATATAGAGCGATAGCATACTTATCGAAGGGATTATCGGCTTCTCTTCTTAATTCTAAAAGCTTAGATGAAGTATTCATACTTGCAATTAATTTTGGACCAGCATAGTATTGGAAGCCTCGCACAAAACATTGAAGCAAGTAAACTTTTTGAAGCTCGGCTCCTAGGTCTAAAGGAAGTGCAGCCGCCACACCAACACCCATTAATTGCTTGATAAAATCGGATCTATTCATTTTAAATGTTTTTCTCAAAGATGCAGAGTATAAACGCAGAGTATCTGCGCTTAGCATTTTGTTTAGAAAAATTTCTTATTTTTATCAGTAAAACCAAAAATATCCATATGAAATTCAAAATTAATTATTCGTTTGTATACCTTTTATACATCGTATTTCCCTTAGTTCTGATCAGCTCTTGTAAAGACGACGCTGTAGATGAAGAAAAAGTAATAGTGATTAAAAATTCGTCCACTGCTGCAGATGAAGCCCAAATGGCATTTATCGAAGTGGAAGAAGGCTATACGATTCAATTTGAAGGTGGAACTTATGATTTCACCAATACCTTATCTATGGATGGCAAGACAAATATTGTCATTAAAGGGGCCGGTAGAGAAGTCACGTATTTAGACTTCAGCGGTCAAACTGCTGGAGGGGAAGGCGTATTAGTGACGAATTCATCGAATATTCGCTTTGAAAATCTAAGTATAATAGATGCTACTGGCGATGCTTTAAAAGCAAGGGATTGCGATAGAATTAGTTTTGTTGGAGTTGGGACAATTTGGTCGGGTACTCCGGATGCTGGCAATGGCGCTTATGGACTCTACCCTGTATTATGTACCGAGGTTTATATAGATAATTGTTACGCTTACGGTGCTTCGGATGCTGGAATTTATGTTGGACAATCAGACAAAGTAATTGTAAAAAATAGTTTAGCCGAAGGCAATGTGGCTGGTATCGAAATTGAAAACACAACCAACGCCGATGTTTTCGATAATGAAGCTACAGACAATACTGGAGGTATCTTAGTTTTTGATTTACCTGGCTTAACGCAATATGGTAGTCATGTGCGAGTTTTTAACAACAATGTTTATGATAATAACCGAGCTAATTTTGCACCTTCTGGAAATATAGTAGGGAATGTTCCTGCTGGAACTGGCTGTATGATTCTAAGCACCAATACAGTCGAAATTTTCAACAACAGCTTATCCGAAAATGATTTTGCTGGGATTTTAGTAGCGAGTTATTTAATTATTAACGACACGCCAAATGATCCTAATTTCCAACCGCTTCCTTATAGTATTTTTATTCATGATAATTCGCACACCATGACAGGAACTATAAGTGCTGCAAATCAACCAAGTTTAGTAGCCGATATTATTAATTTGCTAGTAAGTAATAACTTAGATCAGCCCAATATTCTCTTAGACGGTTTGATTTTGTTGCCTACTGCGGTTTGTGTACAAGAAGACGCAGGCACTAGTTTTGTAAACATGAATGCTTTGAATGATATGAGTTTTCAGTCGATAATTACCGATATTTCTGTTCATGATTGCACGCAAACTCCTCTTTCCGCTGTTGAATTCGATCCTTTTTAATAATGAGAAATTTTGTTCGACTTATAAGCTTTTGCATTCTTTTGTTCGGCTTAATGCAGTGTAACAAAAAGGAAGAAGAGCCTCTTAATAAAGTAAACATTCCTGAAGGCGATGGCTTTCCGATGCTTTCTGAATATAATTTTTTCAAAGGCACACTGCATGATTTAATCCCGAATGAAGAAGCAGGTGTGCTTCCTTATGATTTAAATATGCCCTTGTTCAGCGATTATGCAATGAAGCAGCGCTTTATTTATGTACCCGATGGAAATATCATCCCCTATGAAGAAGGGCAAACCTTGGATTTACCCATTGGCTCTGTTTTGATTAAACATTTCTATTACACAAGTACTAATGGAACAGAAAAATACATAGAAACTCGTTTGCTCATTCACAAAGCCGAAGGTTGGCAGGCAGAAACCTACGAATGGAACGAAGAACAGACTGATGCAAATAGAAATATTATAGGTGGAAATAGGACAATAAGTGCTCATATTAATGGCACAGACCAAAGCTTCAACTATCTCATTCCGAATGTTAATCAATGTAAAAATTGCCATGCATTTAACGGGAAACAAGAACCCATTGGTCCGGTAATCGAAAATTTAAATAAGAACTTTAGTTACTCTAGTGGCAGCGCAAACCAAATTGCCACATGGATAGCCATGGGTATTTTAGAAGCTCCTATCAATCCGAGCACGGCGCATTGGCCAAGCATGAACGAGAGCAATGCGAGCACAGAAGATAAAGCACGTGCCTACCTTGCAGTAAATTGCTCCTCTTGTCACCGACTAGAAGGATCCGCCGCAAATTCTGGCTTATACTTAGAATATGCCAACCAAGATTCGCTTAGTTTAGGTTTTTGGAAAAACCCCGTTGCTGCTGGAGGTGGATCGGGTGGATTTAGCTATGTAATTAAACCAGGATATGCAGACGAGTCTATTCTTTTATATCGCATGATATCTGATGTAGTCAATGAAAGAATGCCTGAAATAGGCAGAAACCTTTCTCATGACGAAGGCATTGCCCTTATCCGGGAATGGATAGATAATATGTAGAATGCTACAAATTCTTACTAATCCCAGATGAATACTCATTGGGGATTTTTTTTCCTCCCTCGCCAATTACCTTTAGGATCGATTATAAAAAATTAATCCAAGAAAATTTTCTAATCAAAAATTAATATTGTAATATTGCAATATGGGAATAACAAAAACGGATGGTTTTAAACAAGAAACCATAAACATATCGAATAGCTTGAAAGCTTTAGGTCATCCTGCTCGTTTTGCTATTATAGAATTTTTATCGGAAAGTCCTTCTTGTATTTGTAATGATATCGTAGAAGAACTACCCCTCGCCCAACCTACTATTTCACGACATCTAGCTGAGTTAAAGCAGGCTGGCTTAATACAAGGCAATATCGAGGGAAAAAACATATGCTACTGCATTAATCCAGATGGTTTAAAAGAAATTCATACCGTTCTTGGAAACTTATTAAATCAAATAGAAAAGAATACTAACTGTTGTAAATAAATAGAATATGAAACTAAGCGAAATTAAAAAAAACCTAGAAAATCTTGACCACGTGCGCTTTATAATGCCCAATGGCGAGCTACTACCCGAACATTTCCATCTAACAGAAATTGGTCAATTAGATAAAAGCTTCATCGACTGCGGCGGTACTTTAAGAAAGCAAAGTTCCATTACTTTTCAGCTTTGGACAGCAAACGATTACGACCACCGACTAGCTGCAAGTAAACTATTAAGCATTATTGCTTTAGCAGAGGATAAACTGCAATTAATAGATGGAGAAATAGAAGTGGAATATCAAGGATCGACTATCGAAAAATACCAACTAAGTTATAGCGATGGGGTCTTTCATTTGCTCAATACCCACACCGATTGTTTAGCTCAAGACAAGTGTGGTATTCCACAGGAAAAATTGAAAAAAGATCTTGCTAGCCTACAGGAGAGTAAAGCTTGCTGTGCACCAAATTCAGGCTGTTGTTAAATAAAAAAATACGAATCTACCATGATGATAATTGATGAAACCATTGAAGGTTTTAACTCAGAAAACATAAGTGAAGAAAGAAAAAAGGTGCTAGATGAATTAGTAAAAGCCATTCAAAAAAGCATTGATACTTTTCAAAGAGTGCATCTAAACTTTATATGCACCCATAACTCTAGAAGAAGTATTATGGCCCAAATTTGGGCACATACTGCCGCAAGCCATTATGGCATTGTTTCCGAAATGTTCTCTAGTGGGATGGAGCCGACCATGATTTACCCAGGAACCAAAAAGGCTCTGGAAACTCTAGGGTTTCTAATTTTTAAATTGGAGAATACCAGAGATAACTATTTGGTGAAATTTCACAATTTTAATAGCGCCTTCATGGTTCACTCTAAGCGTTTAGATCATCTCACCCTTCCCAATCGCTATATTGCCGTAATGACCTGTTCAGACGCCGATAAAAATTGTCCCTTAACTTTTAGAGCCACCGCTAAAGTATCTCTCCCTTACGAGGATCCGAAAATTTACGATAACACAGAAGAAGAAGACAGTAGATATTTAGAACGCGCCTATCAAATTGGCGAAGAAATGTTTTATGTATTTTCTAAGGTCAAAAAAATGGAATGAGTACAACAAAGAAAAATTTAAAATTTCTAGATCAATATCTAAGTCTTTGGATTTTTGCCGCAATGGTTCTAGGTCTTGCGATTGGCTACTTTCTTCCAAGCTCTGCTGGCTTTATTCATTCCTTTCAAAGCGGAAACACCAACATCCTTATCGCCATAGGCTTAATACTTATGATGTATCCGCCCCTAGCCAAGGTAGATTACGGCTCCCTCACCAAGATTTTTCAAAACCCTAAAATCCTAGTAAGCTCTCTTCTTTTAAACTGGGTTATTGGTCCAATTCTAATGTTTGTTTTGGCGCTAATCTTTTTACACGACTATCCCGAATACATGACCGGTTTAATTCTTGTTGGACTTGCCAGATGTATTGCCATGGTGCTCGTTTGGAATGATCTCGCTGAAGGAAGTAAAGAATATGCAGCAGCTTTAGTTGCCTTAAACAGTATATTCCAGGTCTTTGCTTACAGCTTCTACGCTTGGCTTTTCATCACCAAACTCCCTCCTCTATTTGGCTATTCAGGAGATTTGATTGACGTGTCTGTACTGAGTATTGCAAAAAGCACAGCCATCTATCTAGGCATCCCATTTTTCTTAGGCCTTGCCTCAAGATTTATTCTAATCACAATAAAAGGGGAAGAATGGTATCAAAAGATATACCTTCGAAAAATTTCGCCCTTAACTCTCCTTGCGCTACTTTTTACTATAGTAGTCATGTTTTCTCTAAAGGGCGAAGTAATAATCAACATTCCTTTGGATGTATTGCGACTAGCACTTCCCCTAGTAATCTATTTTAGTCTAATGTTCGTCATCTCCTTCTTCTGGAGCAAATTTTTTGGCGCTAATTACGAGGAAAATATTAGTATCTCTTTCACTGCCACTGGCAATAATTTTGAACTTGCCATTGCCGTTGCCATTGCGGTTTTTGGCTTGCATTCCGGTCAGGCATTTGCCGGAGTGGTTGGTCCCTTAATCGAAGTACCAGCGCTCATCCTCTTGGTTAAACTCGCTTTATTTTGGAAGCAGAAATACTATCCAAAGAATTAAGCTTGTTAAGCTAGACAGCCCTGTAAAAAGAGTCACATGCTAGGCCCGTTTGTGTCTTTATCTAGCTGCTCAGGAGAACAAAAAAATACTTCCTAAAATTGTACATATTCAAATTTGATAAACAAAAACTAAGCTTTGCTTTAAACTATTTGCATATTTTAGCATCCGTATAATGCCTCTAAATAGCAATGAATTTTATTAAAGCTGCAATTTTCTTAGTCATGTTTGCCTTTTCTCTTAATCTAATGGAGGAAAGCACTGAGCAAACAATTGCAGAGAGCATTAGTAAGTACCATTTAGAAAAATTAAACTCCTTCGAAGCTAAGCTCCTTGAACTACAAGACCTAGAGCAGCAAAATATTCCCGAAAGCGATCTTAAAAATAGTTTCCTAGCTTGTCGAATAGCCTTCAAATACGTAGAATTTCTTGTAGTCTATACCGATAATTTCAAGAATAAAAATTATAACTCACCCAATGTTCTTAGTGCTTATGAATCGAATCTAGAGTCGGATGTAATAGCAGCACATGGACTCCAAGTTATTGAAGATTTAATCTACAAGCCAGATAAAGAAAGTCGCGCCAATTTAAAACAGGAACTAGTCCTACTTATTAAACTTGTTCAAGAGGAAATCCAAATTTCTCAAAGTAGAAAGCCCGAAAATTCTCACTTATTTAACACCATCGTTATAGATGCCTTACGAGTTGAAGTATACCGATTAGAGGCACTTGGAATCACTGGATTCGATGGAGTAAGATCCAAAAACTCGCTAGCAGAAGCGCATGCGAATTTGGAATCTCTCAAAAAAGTACTTTCCTTTTACAAAGCCCTTTTTGTTCAAAACAATAAAAAAGCTCTCTATTCGTATGGAATAAAAACCACTCAAAAGGCGATAAACTATTTAAAGAAAAACCAAGACTTCGATAAATTTAATAGGCTAGAATTTATGGATAGGCACTTGCATCCTCTTTCTTCTTATCTATATACGCTTACAAAAGAACTGAATTATGAATTCCCTTCTAACAAGAATGCCATTAACAGAGAGGCCCGCTATTTATTCGACCCGAATAGCTTGAACCAACTTTACTTTGCACCCCTACAATCCGAGCACAGCCTTGCCATTGGAAAGAAATTATTTGAAGAAAAACTTTTATCCTCCAACCATACTAGAGCTTGTTCTAGCTGTCATATTAAAGAATATGCATTCACCGATGGCTTAGTTAAAAATCTTAGTATCGATGGAGAAACAAGCCTCTTAAGAAATACGCCATCCTTAATCAATGTGGCCTATCAAACTAAGTTCTTTTATGATTCTAGATCAAAGAAATTAGAGACCCAAGTTATCAATGTAATTCATAACGACTTAGAAATGGGCGGCAACTTATCTCTTATAATAGATAGCCTAAAACAAAAACCAGAATATGCAGAATTGTTCAAAAAAGCTTATGTCGGAGAAATCGATGCGAATAAACTTGCTACCTCAATAGCCGAGTATATTGGTACTTTTACAAGTAGGAATTCTAAATTGGACCAATACTTTGCAGGAGACAAGACTGCTTTGAATCAATCGGAAATAAATGGATTCAATTTGTTCGCGGGCAAAGCGAAATGCGCTACTTGTCATTTTTTCCCTTTGTTTAATGGTTTAGTTCCGCCGCATTATACCGACACAGAATCTGAAATTTTAGGGGTTCCAAAAGACAAGAAGAATCCTAGTATTATTGATTCAGATGTAGGCAGGTATGGAAACACTAAATTAGAAATTCACCAATTTGCGTTTAAAACTCCAGCTTTGCGAAATATAGAACTAAGTGCACCTTACATGCACAATGGTGTTTTTGCTAGTCTAGAAGAAGTGATAGACTTCTACAATAAAGGTGGAGGTAAAGGACAAGGAATGGATTTACCTTCACAAAGCTTAGACAGTGAACCACTGAATTTAAGTGAACAAGAAAAAAGCGATTTAGTTAATTTTTTGAAGGCCTTAAGCGATACTAGTTTTTTAGAAAAATAAAATCGTTCTACTTTTACTAAGCTCTCTTTGCGGCTATAGGATGCTATTCTGCATTAAATTCTTTCCTTTAAATAATTTAAGCTGGATTTCGACTAATAAAAAAGCCCAACATTTCTGTTGAGCTTTTCTGGCAGTACCCGAGGCGGGAATCGAACCCGCACTTCCTTGCGAAAACTGGATTTTGAATCCAGCGCGTCTACCAATTCCGCCACTCGGGCCTTAAGGGAGTGCAAATATAAAACTAGATTTTGAATTATTTATCTAAGCCTTGAAAAAGATGCTTGAGAAAGCAAGATAATTCCAGTCAAAGTCGCCTATGTAACCTTGGATACAATGCAAAAGAATTTCATTTTATAGCTTTATCTGTAAACCAAATCAACAAGAACATGAAAGACACCCAAATTCTTATCATTGGGGCTGGCACTGCTGGCATCATGGTAGCAAGCCAACTGCTAAAAAAGCATAGCAAGGCTAAAATCACCATTTTAGATCCCGCCGAATTCCATTATTATCAGCCTGCATGGACCTTAGTTGGTGCTGGCACCTATGACTTTGAAAAGACTAAGCGACCAATGGCGAGTCTTATTCCGAAGGGGGTAACCTGGATACAAGATTTTGCAACAGAAATAAGAGCAAAAGAAAAGCAAGTGGCTACCCAAAATTCTGGAACAATTAACTATGATTACATGGTAGTTGCTCCCGGCTTAATAATGGACACTAGTCTAATTGAAGGCTTAAGTGAATCTTTAGGAAAAGGAGTAGTTTGTAGCAACTATACCGATCCAAAACATACTTGGGAAGTAATTAAAAACTTTAAAGGGGGAAATGCTATTTTCACCCAACCTACTACCCCTATCAAGTGTGGAGGTGCGCCTCAAAAAATTGCCTATCTCGCCGCAGACTATTTTAAAAAACATGGTATTTCGAATCAATCGAATGTGGTATTTGCAACTCCAGGAGGCGTGGTATTTGGCGTTAAAGAAATCAAGCAAAGTTTGGAAAAAGTAATTCTGAATTATGGCATACATTTTAAGCCTCACTACGCTCCTATTAAAATAGATGGTGAAAATAGAATCATCACCTTCAAACAAGTTAATGCTGGAGATAATCAATGTGTAATCAATGAAAACAATGTGCTAAAGGAAAAACTTTCTGGAGATTCCGTAATTGAAATGCCTTTCGATATGCTGCACATAGCTCCTCCTCAAACCGCGCCGAAATTTATTAAAGAATCGGATTTAGTGAATGAGGCTGGTTGGTTGGATGTTGATATTCATAGCATGCAGCACAAAAAGTATCCAAATATCTTTGGTTTAGGGGATGTGGCTGCATTGCCTACTGCAAAAACTGGAGCTGCCATTAGAAAGCAAGTGCCTATAGTGGTAGACAACTTGATACAACTAATCGACAAGCAACAATTAGGAAGTAAATCTTACAATGGTTATTCCTCTTGTCCTTTAGTTACAGGCTATGGCAAAATGATACTAGCAGAGTTCGACTACGACTCTAACTTTACTCCAGATCCAAAATTAAAACAAATGTTAATCTTCGATTCCTCTAAAGAACATTGGCGTTTATGGATGCTTAAAAAATATATCCTTCCTTATTTGTATTGGGAAAAAATGATGAAAGGAGAAAACGTTTAGAACTTAAAAGCTCTTTTGCAATGCAAAAGAGCTTTTTTTATGCTTTCATTTTTTGAAGATAGGGCTTCAAAAACAGGTAGTGAAATAGTAGTAAAATACTATAAAACATGATTACAAAAATTACAGAATGGTTCATTTCTACCCAAAATCTGCTTACATATTTATCGAGCACCACCAAAACTGCTAAACGCGCGGTATTCATGACAAACATCGTTGCTAATCCTGAAGTAATGAAAAACAATTTGCGTAGCGAAGAACCCGGCAACAAAACGATAGTAAGGGCAAAAACCAAAGAAGCAGTAATTCCTAAACAATGGTAGGCTACGTAGATGCCAGGAGCGCCATCTATAGCAATCGTGATAAACTCGCCATAGGATGTTGTGGTAAGAAAAGTATTATATTCTATAGAAAATAACTTTAACAAACTTGCGATGGCTTGAACATAAATATTTGCTAGTCCTTCATTAAAACTAGTTCCAAATTTGTCTAAAGAACTTATTGCCGCGGAAACTAACTTTACTATTTTCCAAATACCATAAACAGAAAGTAGGCAAAGCGCATAGTAATACTCTATATTGCTTCGCTTAAGTTCCCCTATTTTGTTTAATAAATTCATTGGATAAAGTTAGAACTAAATGCTAAGATTTACTTCTTAAGCTTGCACTTCTTTCTAAAATTTGTCAGAAGTTTTATGCTTTATTGAGACAAGAGCATGTAGACATGAAAACTATATTCCTAGAATAAAAAAACCCAATACACAGAGTATTGGGTTTTAAAATAAATTCGAATTTCTAAGCTCACTTATTTAGTAAACCAACGGAATAAATCATTACCATTAGCATAGATCAACAAACCAAACAAAAGTACCATTCCTGCTATCTGAGCATAGTACATCACTTTTTCTGGCATTGGACGTCTAAAGACCATTTCATAAATAGTAAAAACCGCATGACCACCGTCTAAGGCAGGAATAGGTAATAAATTCATAAATGCTAAAACTATAGAAATAAAGGCCGTTTTAGATAAAAAGGCATACCAAGAAAAACCACCAGAATACAATTGCGCAATGGTTCCGAAGCCAC
This sequence comes from Chitinophagales bacterium, assembly GCA_020635975.1. Lineage (GTDB taxonomy): Bacteria > Bacteroidota > Bacteroidia > Chitinophagales > UBA8649 > JAFMKE01. The sequence continues at coordinate 451,750 of JACJYT010000003.1, read as the reverse complement.
CGATTTGGCGATAACCTTTAACCACAGGATCAAACATTAGCTTAAATTGAGCAATATAAAACTTCAAAGTATTCCAAGTTTTCACTGGACCAGCAACAATAGCTTGAAAGAAATTATACGAACGATGCGTCATTTTAAACTCATCCATATTCACTCCAAAACCAAACATAGCCTTATCATCTAGGCTTGCCGACAAGTTTAAGGTATCCGCGCCGCGAAGAACAGAAAAGCTAACTTCTTTATTTTCATAGCCTTTTTTCAATAAAGCTAAATCTTGTTGATAGGCCACGGGCTTTCCTTCAAAAGCAATGATTCTATCGCCTTTTTGAAGTCCAGAAGCTTTCAAATCCTCATTGGTAATGGTATCCACTACACTTAGCGTTGCTGTTTCGAATAAAACAATCTCTGGATTATCAATTACATTCTTATAAAACAACTTATCAATGCCTACAATTTGACCTTCTTGTCCATTTCTTACATAAGTAATGTTATCTGCTAAGGCAAACAACATTTCTATCTTTACTTTGTCGGCATTTTCTACCTTCTTACCATTAACATGAGTAATAATATCCCCATTCTTTAAACCTAAATCTAAGGCCGTAGAATCGCAATAAATACCATGTACCTGATCATCAACCGCTAAGTAAGAATCGCCCCAACCAAAGGCTAAAATAGAATACAAAACAAAAGCCACCAATACGTTGACAATGATACCACCTAGTAAAATAATTAAACGCTGCCAAGCTGGTTTAGAACGAAATTCGTCGGGCTGTGCTGGTTGTTTAAGGGCTTCTTCATCCATGCTTTCATCCATAATTCCTGCCATCTGAACATAGCCTCCAAAGGGAAACCAACCTATGCCGTATTCTGTTTCACCAACGGTTTTCTTAAACAAAGAAAACTTGGCTACTTCTGGAAAAGGGAAAAGAAAATCGAAAAAGAGATAAAACTTAATCACTCTTACACCAAAATACTTTGCTGCCAAAAAGTGTCCTAATTCGTGAAGGATAATCAAAATCGATAAACCTGCAAAAAATTGTATTACTGTAATAAACGTTGCCATCAAAAAAATTAAAGCGCAAGATTACGAAAATTTGAGCAATAAAAATCAGAATTAACCCTTTTTCACATATACTTCTAGCTTATCTGCTAAAATTCTGTCGTTTGCCAAATGCTGCACTTTATTCTGTCCGCCTAGCTTGCCACTCTCCTCAAAGTAAGAACGAAAAGCATTTGCACTCAACTCTATTAAAGTTGCTGGGGCTAGCATCCCCCCTTCTCTAAGATCTCTGTAATATTCATTTTGCTCTTGCATAAGCGCATCTATGTCCTGCATAAAAGCTGCTCTATCTTTGCCGTCTTGATGCTTAAACTCTATGTACCAAAGATGACATGACTTCCCCTTCTCCTCTTGAATATTGGGAGCTACAGTAAACTCTACAAACTCTAAATGATGCTTTGTAGAGGCTAGGCTAATGGCCTTTTCTACTTCTTCTTGAATAACGTGTTCGCCAAAAGCTGAAATGAAGTGCTTAGTCCTTCCGCTTACCACTATCCGATATGGATTTAAATGAACAAATTTCACAGTATCTCCAGTATTATATGCCCACAAACCCGCGTTGGTGCTAACTATCAAAACATAATTTTCATTTAAGCGCACCTCGCCAAGATGCAAACGAGGTGGGTTTTCTGTGTGCCAATCTCTTAGTGCTACAAACTCATAAAAGATTCCGGCATCTATATTTAAAAGCAAGCCTTCTTCCTGTTGACTATCCTGATAAGCAAAAAAACCTTCGGATGCTGGATAAGTCTCTATGGTATCCACTCCTTCTCCCAAGAGTTGTGACATCCGATCTTTATATGGCGCATAGTTAACACCACCATGTACGTATAATTGTAAATTAGGATAGAGAGCCCTCAAGTTTTCTTTAGCCGATTTCTTAAGCAAAGATTGAAAATACATCAAACACCAAGGAGGGATACCACTTAGCAAGCTCATATCTTCTCTTAAGCTTTCATCCACTATTTTAGCCACTTTTTCATCCCAGTCTTCTATGCAATTGGCTTTATAGCTCGGAAGTCTATTGCTTAGCAACCATGCAGGAACATGGTGGTAAACAATGCCCGATAAACGCCCGATTGGAATACCATGTTCTTGATCCATTACTGGACTTCCCTGAAGAAAGATCATCTTTCGATTAAAGAAATCCGCTTTCCCAGTTTCTGCGATGTAAGCAAACAAGGAATTTCGGGCAGCACTAATGTGGTGCGACATAGAATCGCGACTTATAGGAATGTATTTAGAACCCGAACTTGTGCCAGAAGTTTTGGCAAAATACAAGACTTTGCCTTTCCACAAAACATCCTTTTCTCCCTTTCGACATCGATCAATGTACTTTTTTAAACTTTCATAATCCTGAAGTTTTAGCTTCTTTTTAAAATCATCATAAGTTCTAATAGTATCAAAACCATGATCTTTTCCGAAAGAAATGTGTTTAGAGTTTTGTATTAATTGACTTAATATATCTAATTGTATATCAGTAGCTTTTGCATGCTTACTATATATTAGATTTGTAACTATCTTAGCAAGAGGCCGTATAAAGAAGGATAAAATTCTCATCCCTTCAAATGTAAAGAGAATTTATGGAATTTCTCAAGCGAACAAAATAGCATGTTCAATGTTTATTCTTTTTTTAAATCTTCTGTACCTTTAGCAGCCAAACCAAATTGTGTGAAATTAAAATTACTAGCTCTAGCGCAACTTTTCTTTTTATTTAGTCTTTCCGCCCAAAATCAATATTGGACTCAAAGCAATTTGAATAGCATTGTAATTAATGGACCAAGGTATATCTACCCCAACTCCTTTGAAGTTTATAATTTGGATTATTTGCAAATGAAATCTTATCTCTTTGCAGCACCCATGCAAGATTTATTCGGCAATGTTACTTCCAGCTCTTTTGAAATTGCCCTTCCTCTACCAGATGGCTCTTTTGAGAACTTCAAGGTGGTAGAATCACCGAGTTATGAATTGGGATTTAGAGAGATCTTTCCAGACATCAAAACCTTCTTAGCCTATTGCCCTAACCATCCGGAATGGTATACTCGTTTAGACATTACGCCTCAAGGATTTCATGCCTTGATATTAGGTACGGAAAAAGGCTCTGTGTATATAGACCCAGTATCGCATACGGGTTTAGACACAGAAAACTATTTTGTTTATTACAAGAAAGATTATCAAAGAGCAAATGAACAAATGGTTTGCGAAGTAGAAAGCATCATTAACGAGGTGGAAGAAACCAGCCCCCCAAGCATTATTAAGAGTTTTGGAACCTGCGAATTAAGAACTTATCGTTTAGCAGTTTCTGCCACAGGAGAATATACAGCCTTTCAAGGTGGAACCGTAGCATTGGCTGCAGCGGCTCAAGTAACCACGATGAATAGAGTGAATGGAGTATTCGAAAAAGACATGGCCATTCACATGAACATCATAGCCAATAACAACTTAATTATTTATACTAATGGCGGTACTGACCCTTTTACTAATGGTACTCCAGGAACCATGATAAATGAAAACCAAACGAATACCAATGCAGTAATAGGCAGTGCTAACTATGATATTGGACATGTTTTTGGTACGAATAGCGGTGGTCTTGCCCAATTGCGTTCCCCATGTGGAACGAACAAGGCTAGAGGAGTAACTGGAAGTTCTGCTCCTGTAGGAGACCCCTTTGACATCGATTATGTAGCCCACGAAATGGGGCATCAATATGGCGCAAATCACTCTTTTAACAATTCCTGTGGTGGAAATAGAAACAATGCAACAGCCATGGAACCAGGTAGCGCATCTTCTATTATGGGCTATGCTGGAATTTGTAACCCGAATGTTCAAAACAATAGCGATGATTATTTTCACGGTATTAATATGGAAGAAATGGGCGATTTTATTACCGGAACAGGCAACTCTTGTGCAGTAAAAACACCGCTTCCTAATGCCTCGCCTAGCGTTAGCGTTCCAGCTACCACTTATTCTATTCCAGCAAATACCCCATTTAGCTTAACTGCTTTTGGAAGTGATCCAAATGCAAGCAATGTGCTTACCTATTGTTGGGAACAGATGGATAACGGCATAGCAACTATGCCACCAGTTTCTACCTCTACAGTTGGACCCAACTTTCGTAGTTTGGACCCAAGTACTGATCCAACGCGTTACTTTCCTAACTTAGCAGATGTTATTGCAGGCAATTCGCCTACTTGGGAAGTGTTGTCATCCGTTAGCCGAAGCATGAATTTTAGAGTGGTGGTAAGAGATAATTCGCCTGGAGGTGGATGCAACGACCACGAAGATGTAAGCGTGAATGTAGTAGGAAGTGCCGGACCTTTTGTGGTAAATTCGCCGAGTAACATAGGAATAACATGGGCTGGAAATTCAACTCAAACGGTAACTTGGAGCGTAGCCAACACCACCGCTGCCCCAATTAGCTGTGCTAATGTAAACATTCTGATATCCTACAATGGCGGCTTAAGTTTCCCCGATACCCTTGCTAGCAATGTAAGTAACGATGGTAGTCAAAGTGTACTTGTGCCAAATATTGCCACTAATAATGCTCTAATTATTGTGCAATGTGCCAACGGAACTTTTTATGATGTAAGCAACAATAGTTTTACGATAACTGCCATCACTAATGATTTTAGCTTTACAAGCTCTTCTTCCGCCAATTCCATTTGTTTGGGTGATACCGCAAGATACAGCCTTCAAATCGGTCTAATTGGTACTTTTAATAATAATGTAAATCTAAGTGTAAGCGCATTGCCAGCTGGACTAAATGCCAGTTTTTCAGCTAATGGAAATCCACCAAGCTTTAATTCTGAGCTAGAGCTAACAAATACTGGGGGGATCGCACCAGGCACCTATAATTTCAGCGTACAAGCAACAAGTACTAGCGGAAGCAAAACTTTAAATTTCAGCTTAACTATTGTTCCTAGTTTGAGTGGTGCTCTAAATTTAACGAGTCCAAGCAATGGGGCGAGTGGTATTCCTGTAGCGACGAACTTCTCGTGGACAAATATTGCAAATGCCAACTATGAAATTGAAATATCTACTACAGCAAACTTTACTAACATCGTAGAAACTGCTAGTGGCTTAAGCAGCAACAGCTACACCAGCACCAGCTTAAATACTAACACCAGCTATTATTGGCGAGTAAGAGCTTCAAACATTTGCGATGAAATGTTTAGCGCTGTATTTAGTTTCACTACCGAAAATTGTGCTGTATACGCAAGCACCGACATTCCGGTTAGTATAAGTAGTTCTGGAACACCAACTATCACTTCAGATTTAACGATTAGCGGTTTACAAGGTATTATTACCGACCTTAATGTGGTCGATTTAAGTGGTACACATACCTATATCAACGATTTGATTTTCACCCTAAGCAGTCCGAATGGTACCGATGTAATTCTTTTAGATAGAATTTGTGGCAGTCAAAACAATTTCGACATCCAATTTGATGATGCCGCCGCAAACAACAACTACCCTTGTCCGCCAACCAATGGTGCCAGCTATATCCCAGAGGAAGCCTTAAGTGCTTTTAATGGAGAAGATGCTAATGGAACTTGGACTTTAACCATACAAGATGTTGCCAATCAAGATGGAGGAAATTTAAACGCATGGGCTATAGAAATTTGCCTTAGCGCTCCTCCTTGTCAAACTAGTTTCGATAGTGTTTTTGTGGCTGGCTGTGATTCCGCTTTTAGCAATGGGCAATGGTACTATAGCAGCACATTAGCTTACGATACACTAAGCGCTGCTGCAGGCTGCGATTCTATTATGGTATATAGCATTACTATTAACTCATCGAAAAACACCAGTAGCACACTAGTAGCTTGCGATTCGGTTCAAGTTGCAGGAACTTGGTATACTAGCTCTCAAGCTCTGATTCAAAACTTAAGCACCAATGCATCCTGTGATTCTACTCACACTATAAATATTACCATAAACCATGGACTTAGTGCAAGCAGCAACCAAACGGCTTGTGATTCGGCCTTTGTGTATGGCAACTGGTACTTTAGTTCGCAAGCAATTTCGAGTAACTTTACTGCTAGTAATAATTGTGATTCTATCCACACTATTAATTTAAGCATCAAGCAAAGTTCTACTCCAACACAAATCAACTTAACAACTTGTAATCCAAACCAAGTTGGTTCTAGTAGCCAAACCTTTCTTAACGCCAATGGATGCGATTCTGTGGTAACTACTATAACTAGTTTACTGCCAAGTGCTAGCAGCACACAGAGTTTTATTGGCTGCGATTCTGTGCAAGTACTAGGCAATTGGTATAATAGTTCTACTAGTTTTACGAATACCTACGTAGCAGCTAACAACTGCGATTCTTTGGCAACTTTTCAAATCCAAGTAAACCCAAGCAAAACGAGTTCTAGTGTAGTTGCTTCTTGCGATTCCGCTTTTGTGGCTGGCAATTGGTACACGAGTTCGCAAGCCATCAGCCAGAGTTACAACAGCAGTGCAGGCTGCGATTCTACCCACACTTTCAACATTCAAATTAACCCTGCCATTAATACTAGCTCTAGCTTGGTGAGTTGCGATTCTGCCTTCGTACTGGGAGCATGGTATAGTAGCTCTCAGGCCATTACAACTACGCTTAGTGCGGTTGGGGGCTGCGATTCTATTCACACCATCAACCTCGTGATAAACCAAAGTTCCCCTGTCACCAATTTAGCCGCAACAAGCTGTAATCCTGCTAATGTAGGAAGCATAACCCAATTGTTCATTAACAGTGTGGGTTGCGATTCGATAGTAATTACCACCACTACACTTTCACCAAGCTCAAGTTCTATGCAAAACCAAGTTGGCTGCGATTCTTTACAAGTTCTAGGAAACTGGTATTTTAACACAACTAGCTTCACCAACAACTTTGTAGCTGCCAACGGCTGTGATTCTGTGGTTACCTATAATCTTACTATTCATGCTAGTGAAACGAGTAGCAGTGCGGTAGTTGCTTGCGACTCGGCTTTCGTACTAGGAAATTGGTATTATAGCTCTCAAAGTATTAGCCAAAGCTATATTAATAGTTTGGGCTGCGATTCTACCCATACCTTTAACATTCAAATTAATAGCAGCTTTGTTACTTCTAGTAACCTCGCAACTTGCGATTCTGCATTCATAGCTGGTTCTTGGTATTATAATTCTCAAGCAATAAGTATAAATTATGGTGCTCAAAATGGCTGTGATTCTACACATACCTTCCATTTGAGTATATCGAATAGTTCTAGTCCAAATCAAATCTATTTAAGCAGCTGTGATCCAAATAATGTAGGAACCACCACCCAGCTTTATTCTAATGCAAACGGCTGCGATTCGCTGGTAATTACAACAACTAGCTTACTTCCTAGTTTTACCACTTCACAGAGCATTTATGGCTGCGATTCTCTAGAATTAAACGGTTCTTGGTACTTCTCCTCTACTAGTTTTAGTAATAGTTTTGTAGCTGCTAATGGTTGCGATTCTACCCATATTTCTAATGTATTCATTGGAACCGATACTACTACTTACCAAAGTCTAAGTGGCTGCGATTCACTAAGTTATAATGGACAAGTATATACAAGTTCACAACAGCTTAGCGCAACTTTTAGCGGAAGCAACTTTTGTGATAGCACCCACATTATTAATCTGAATGTAATTAGTATAGATACTAGTCTAACGGTGTTTAATGATACCGCTCTGGCTAATCAGCTTGGAGCCACCTACCAATGGATAGATTGCAACAGTAATTTAGAACTTTTAGGAGAAACTGATTCTTTGTTTATTACAAGTGCAAGTGGTTTATACGCTGTTGAAATAAGTTTAGGAGGCTGTGTAGAACTTTCGTCTTGTGTACCGCTTACGGTTATTGGTATAAAGGAAAATGATTTAGCTCCTTACATTAGCGTTTACCCTAACCCCTCATCTGGAACTTTTTATTTGAATTTTAGCTTAAGCCTAGAAGATTTAGAACTTAGAATCTACACGGTGGAAGGAAAATTAATACAAGCTCAGTATGCGGATCAAGCAAGCGCTATGGAAATTAATCTAAATGCGAGTCAAGGACTTTACTTGCTCGACATCCGATCTAAGCAAGGTTCTAGTATTTTAAAGCTAATAAAAGACTAAAAATTTATGAGCGGCGATAGCATCTTTATTTTGATTGTGGCATTTATTCTTGTTGAATTCGTTTTCGACAAAGTTCTTGACTTTTTAAATGCAAAATCTTGGGATACGAAATTACCCGATTTAGTTCGTGATCTTTACGATGAAGAGAAGTATCAAAAGGCAAAAGCCTATGCCAAAGCAAATGCTAAGCTAGGCTTAACATCTGCAGTACTAAGTTTACTCATTCTTTTAGTGATGTTGTTCGCACAAGGCTTTGCTAGTTTAGATAAGCTAGTTCACGAATGGACAAGCTCCCCTATTCTGCAAAGTCTCTATTTCTTCGGCATACTTTCTTTAGCTAGTAGCCTTATTCAATTACCTTTCTCTTGGTATAGCACCTTTGTTATCGAAGAGAAATATGGTTTTAATAAAACGAGCAAGTCGACCTTTATCTTCGATTTTTTAAAGGGTTTGGCTTTGGGTGCTCTAATTGGTGGACTCCTACTAAGTGCTCTCGTTTGGGTCTTCCATTTAATGCCAGATAAGTTTTGGTGGATTGCTTGGCTTATTGTAACTGGCTTTAGTTTGTTCTTTATGAGTTTCTATACCACGCTTATCGTTCCCCTATTTAATAAATTAGAAGCCCTAGAAGAAGGGAGTTTACGAAGCTCTATTGAAGCTTATGCTAAGACCGTTGATTTTCCCCTTACCAATATCTTCGTAATTGATGGCTCTAAGCGTTCAAGTAAAGCTAATGCCTACTTTAGTGGAATTGGCAAGAAAAAGGCCATCGTGCTTTACGATACCTTAATGAAAGATAATACAGAAGAAGAATTGACGGCCATTCTAGCGCATGAAGTAGGTCATTATAAGATGAAACACGTGCAGAAGTCTATGCTACTATCCATTGTACAAACTGGGGTTTTACTTTTTATCTTTGGAACTTTGGCCCATAGTGAGGCTCTTGCCAATGCTCTAGGCACCAATGCCATTAGCTTTCATATTGCATTACTTGGCTTCTCGATGCTGTATTCTCCAATTTCTTTACTTACTGGCATTGCCATGAACATGTATTCTAGAAAGAACGAATTCGAAGCAGATGCTTTTGCAAAGAAAACCTATCAAGCCGAAAGTCTGATAAGTGCTTTAAAGAAATTATCGGTAAACCATTTAAGCAACCTTACTCCCAATAAAATTTACACTTTTGTGCACTACTCCCACCCTCCCTTAGTGCAACGCTTAAGTGCTTTACTTAAAGCTTGATTCTTAGAATTCTCTTAGAAGCTTAATTTAAAATACCACTCACAAACTTAATTGTGCCACTCACAAACTAGTGACTAGATATCTCAACTTAGTCAACTTCCTTTGCAGTATTAAAGAAACTTAAAACTTAAAAAGATGATTAAAAAATTACTTTTCACAGCGGTACTTATTATTGCTTTTAGCCAAAATTTTGCGCAAAACGTAAACATTCCGAGTGCTAGCTTCAAGGCCTATCTAGTAGGAAATACGAGCATCAATACCAACAATGACGGAGAAATTCAAGTAAGCGAAGCCCAAGCCTTTACCGGCACTATTAATTGTGCTAACCAAAACATGGGCGATTTAACGGGTATCGAAGCTTTTACATCCTTAACTGGATTGGTTTGCTGGAGTTCATTTTTAACTAGTTTAGACTTAAGTAATAACTTAGCTCTTACTACCCTTAACTGTCAAAACAACGCAATAAGCAGTTTGGATCTTAGTGCAAATACAGCTCTAAGTTCTATAGCAGTTGGTTTAAATACGCCATTAAACTACTTGAACATTGCCAATGGCAACAATGCCAATCTTAGCTTGTTGGCTGTAGCTTCTACTCCAAATTTAAGCTGCATACAAATTGATGATGCCGATACAAGTTCGTACAATTGGACAGGTCCAAGCTTTGAATTTGATGCTGGCGTTTCCTTTAGCAATAACTGTGGTCCAGCAGTGGTGAATATTCCAGATGCCAATTTTAAAGCCTATTTAGTTGGCAATTCTGCAATAAACACCAACAATGATAGCGAAATTCAAGTTAGTGAAGCAAACAACTTTAATGCCTTTATTGCTTGTGCCAGTTTAAACATCAGCGACCTAACCGGTATTGAAGAATTCATTAACCTAAAAGGTTTAGTTTGCTCTTATAATAATATTAGCAGTGTTGATCTTAGTGCGAATACCGCATTACAAACCTTTGAAGCAATTAATAACCAACTGAGCTCTCTTGACATTAGTAATAATACAGCTCTAATCAATCTAATCATAGTGGGTAACCAAATTAGCAGTTTAGATCTAAGTCAGAATGTTAATTTACAAAGCTTAGTTTGTTATAATAACAACTTAAGCAGTTTAGACATTAGTAACAATCCGAATATTGGACAATTTAATTGTAATAACAATCAAATAAGCAGCCTCAACTTAGGTAGTTCAACAAGCCTATTCAATTTATACTTTGCTCAAAACCCAATTAGTTCTATTGATTTAAGTACCGTACCCAATTTGGTTAATATAGCCTTCAACGAAACGAATATCACCTCTATAGACTTAAGTATGTTAAGCAATTTAAGCAGTGTTTTCTGTCACGACTTACAAATGCCTAGTCTAGATTTAAGTCAGAATAGCAATCTAACTTCGCTTTATGCGCACAATGGCATCTTAAGCAGTTTGAACCTTGCTAATGGTAACAACGAAAACCTCGATTATTTATGGATCCACAACAATCCAAACTTAGATTGCATATTGGTAGATAGTACGGAATACAGCACCAACAATTGGATTAATGGTATTCTAGCTAATGAAGATCCCTATATTTTCGATGCACAACACAGTTTTAATAAAGACTGTACAGCAACTGGCATTAGCGAACTCCATGCTAGTAATTTCTCTTCCGTTTATCCTAACCCGGTAAAAGATTTCATTCGAGTAGAAAGCAACAAAGCGCTAGCAGTGCAAATTGTAGATCTCTTTGGTTCAGTATACCAAGAATTAGAATTAACTGCTGGTTTCAATCAAGTGTACTTAGAACTTCTACCTAGTGGCTTGTATTTCTTGATAAGCGCCGAAGGCGATCGATACAAGTTGGTAATAAACTAATTTTTTTTCATCATGTTTTAAAATCCTTGTTCAGCAATGAACAAGGATTTTTTTGTTTTAGGCTTAGAGGTAGTCTTCTTCTTAATTAAAGGCCTAGAATCTACAAATCATCTATTTTAATACAAACCCTCTACGCTTAAATAACGCTCGCCAGTATCATATATAAAAGTAAGTACTTTACTTCCCTTCGGAAGTTCCGCTAATTTCTTTGCTACAGCGGCTAAAGAAGCACCTGAAGATATGCCAACAAAAAGTCCTTCTTCTCTAGCTGCTCTTTGTGCATAGTCAAAAGCTTCCTCCTTACCAACGGCGATAGCCCCATCGAGGTAATTCACATTCAAATTTTTAGGAATAAAACCTGCACCTATTCCTTGCAAGGGATGTGGACCTGGAGCACCTCCAGAAATTACGGGCGAAGCTTCGGGTTCAACAGCAAACACCTTTAATTTAGGGAATTTCTCCTTCAAAACTTTGGCCACTCCCGTTATATGTCCACCTGTTCCTACACCGGTTATTACATAATCTAAGCCTTCTGGAAAATCTTTTATTATTTCTTGAGCCGTAGCTTTCTCATGTATGCCAATATTGGCAGGATTATCAAATTGTCGAGGAAGCCAAGAATTCTCTGTTTGAGCAGCAAGCTCTTCTGCCTTTTCTATGGCACCCTTCATGCCTAATTCTCTTGGAGTAAGAACAAACTCAGCCCCGTAAACGCGCATTAATCTACGACGCTCTAAACTCATAGATTCTGGCATAACTAGAATAAGCTTGTAGCCTTTGACGGCTGCTACTAGTGCTAAGCCAATTCCAGTATTTCCAGAAGTGGGTTCAATAATAACACTATTCTTGTTTAGCAAGCCCTTTTCTTCGGCATCTTCTATCATAGCTAATGCAATTCTATCCTTAATAGAACCACCCGGATTTTGCCTTTCCAATTTGGCATAAACCTTATAATCTGAAGAAAAAAGCTTGTTAATTTTTACGTGTGGTGTATTTCCTATAGCACCTAAGACATTGTTAAATTTCATTTTACTATTTTTTATAATTAATTAAATTACGAAGTCAATCGCTTGTACATATTCTTTTTTGTCTCTAATCTTGGTCTCGTGTTGGGTAAATACAATAGAATTAGATGGTACACTTTCCGTTAGCCATACATTCCCTCCAATTACAGAATTGGAACCTATAATGGTCTCCCCTCCTAAGATGGTAGCACCCGAATAGATTATCACCCCGTCTTCAATAGTAGGATGCCTTTTGGTATTAGCCAGTTCTTTACTGACTTGAAGTGCACCTAATGTTACCCCTTGATAGAGCTTCACTTGCTTCCCTATTACGGTTGTTTCGCCAATAACCACTCCGGTACCATGATCAATAAAAAACGATTCTCCTATTCGTGCTCTTGGATTGATATCTATACCCGTTTTACTATGCGCCAACTCGCTCATGAGTCTTGGTATATAAGGCAGTTTTAATTGTTCCATTTCGGAGGCAATACGATACACGGCAACTGCGTAAAAGCCCGGATAAGCACTTACTATCTCAAGAAGAGAATTAGCTGCAGGGTCAAATTCTAAAATAGCTGCGGCATCTAAATGCAAGTTTTCAAAAATGGATTCTAGCTTAGAAAAGAAATCTTGGCTTAAAGGAAGCCTTTTATCTTCATCTACCACAGATGTAATGAGGGTAAGAAACTTCTCCTCTAAAAGCTCTACATCTGCTAAAGTCGACATTCGAGCGCTGCTAGCTCCAAGTCGCATGGGAAATAGAAAATCAATTAAGCTATCCACGAACTGCTCTATGTCCGAAGTAGCCGGCAATTTTGCCATGTAAACGGCATTGTAAGATTGAATTTTGTCGATTAAATTTTTCATATAAAACGAAAAAGCCCCTTCTAAGAAAAACTAAGAAGGGGCTTTTATAATTTAAATTTTAAATATAGCTATACGTCCTCCTTACCGAGATAAGCAGTACAACAACAGATAGTTAAAATGGATGAGTTAAACATGGTGGTAAATATAGGAATTGATTTAGATAATAAAAGTAGGATGGAAATATTTTTTAATCAAGGAGTTAAATTTTTAAAGTAATTAACACTTATCTAGGCGCAGCCTCTTTTCTTTAACTACTATTGAGCAAGTCAAAGAACGAAAAGCTCAACTTGCATCCCGAAAAAAAATTGACGAAGTAATATTTTAGCAAATAAAATAGACTCGCTATCTTTAAATTGGCTTCTGATCTTGCTAAGACCAAAGGTGTAGCTAAAGCTTAGATTTTGATTTTTAGAAGAAAGTAAGATTTATAAATATTAAAGCAAATACAATGAAAAATAGAAAACGCACTACCCAAAGCTTCATCTTTTACATGGCATTTTTAGGCTTATTCATACTAGCTTCTTGTTCTAAAGAGGATGACAATCCAAGCGACAATATTCAAAATACAGTTATTAGCAATGTGCAAGATGGTACTTGGCGAATAACAAGCTTTATAGATTCTGGCTCGGATGAAACGAGCAACTTTACTTCCTATAACTTTAGCTTTAATAGTTCGGGCGTATTAACAGCCAGCAATGGTTCTACTAGCTATACGGGCACTTGGAGCATAAGCGATAGCAATAGCAATGATGATAGTCAAGACGATCTAGATTTTAATATTCAGTTCAATCTAACGAACGATTTTGAAGACTTAAACGACGATTGGGATTTTATTTCTCAATCTGCTAACAAAATCGAGTTAATAGATGTAAGTGGCGGTAATGGCGGCACCGATTATCTCACCTTCGAAAAAAACTAATTGGCTAAGTTAAGTAAGGAGGAAATAGCCCTAAGGGCAAGCTTCTTTAGCATAATGAGTAATGCTTTTTTGGCTCTAGTTAAGGCTCTAGCTGGCTTCTTCGGAAACTCTTATGCCTTAATAGCTGATGCCATAGAGTCTACTACCGATATCTTTTCTTCTATTCTCGTTTTATTGGGGATAAAATATTCTAATCGACCTGCCGACGAGAACCATCCCTATGGTCATGGCAAGATGGAAGCTTTGGTCACTTTTTTAGTAGTGGCTTTTTTAGTGTTTTCTGCCAGTATTATTGCCTACGAAAGCATTCAACATATACGAACACCACATAGCGCGCCAAAGGCTTGGACCCTCCTTGTACTTGCAGCTATCATCCTTTGGAAGGAAGTTTCCTATCAAATTGTTATTCGAAAATCGAAGCAAAGCAATAGTTCTTCTTTAAAAGCGGATGCTTGGCATCATAGAAGCGATGCCATTAGTTCTATTATGGCTTTTATTGGAATTTCTATCGCCTTGCTATTTGGTGAAGGCTATGAAAGTGCCGATGATTGGGCTGCCTTGCTTGCTTCTGCCTTTATTTTATATAATAGTTATCTAATTTTTCGTCCTGCTTTTGGCGAAATTATGGACGAACACTTATACGATGATCTCTTAGCAGATATTCGCGAAAAAGCCCTCGAAGTAAAAGGCATTAAAAATACTGAGAAGTGCTTCATTCGTAAAGCGGGCATGCAATATCATGTAGATTTGCACGCGGTAGTAGATGCCAACATCAGCGTAAAAGCAGGTCATGCCCTATCGCACGACTTAAAAGATCACTTGCTTGCCAATATTCCAGACCTTGGTCATGTGCTCATTCATATTGAGCCAGACGAGCTGGGCGACAAGAAGCAAGATGCACTAGAAACTATGTAATTAGACAAGAGGATAAAGAAATTTTTAAGAATCCGCTACACTTACAAAAGCGAATTTTTCCTCTAGATTACTTAGTTTAGCTTAACCTAATTATATTTAATCGTATAAACTTATTAAGCCATGAACCCAATCTACCTATGCTACAAACCCGATGGATTTTCTAGTGTAAGTCCCTATATGATTGTGGACCGACCTATGGAGCTGCTTCAATTTTTAGAACAAGCCTTTTACGCAGAAATCCTTCAAATTACTCGAGATGAAGTTAAAAACCGACTCGCTAACTCCATTCTTGCTTTGGGCGATGCTCGCTTCATGATATCCGAAGCTTCAGACGAATTTCCAGCCATGCCAGGCACTTACTATCTCTATGTTAAAGATGTAGATGCTATGCACGAAAGAGCCCTGAGCTTTGGTGCGAAAGAAGTTTTTGCCCCGCAAGACATGCCCTACCTCGATAGACAATCGGGCATCCAAGACCCCTCTGGCAACTATTGGTGGCTTTCTACCAGATTGGAAGATAAAAATTATTTTTAGGGGGGGGGATAGCTCTCGGAATCTTTTTTATCCTTCCTACTTTTTTCATCTCAGTAGCTCAGCGAAAAAACAATAAACTAGCCAAACAAAAAGCCCAATCGGTTTAGCTTTTGTTAAAGAGCTAGAGCTCCTTCTTAAATATATAAAAAAATACTATCTTCAATAACTAAGGCGGGGTTTAAACCCTAAATGCCGAAAACTAAATTTATGACTTACACTAGCGAAGATAGCCTAAGGACCAATGTAGTTCAAAGTATCTTTGAAGATAAAAATGGCTTCCTTTGGTTTGGAACTTGGCAAGGTCTCTGTATTTTTGACGGGAAAGACTTTGTAGATGCCCGATTAAAAGTGACTTGGACAAATTAAAACCTATGATTATGAAATATACACTAGTACTCAGTTTCTTGGCTCTTAGTCTCTTGGCTTGCAGCAAAAACAAAGACATCAACAGCACTTGCGATTTAGCAAGCATAAGCAGCATAGCTCAATACAATAACGCTCCTTCCGATTTAGTAAGCATAGACAGCATCTGGATCGAAGATAACTGCTTGCATCTAATTTTTGGCGCGAGTGGCTGCAGCGGCGATAGCTGGGAAGTGAAACTTATTGATTCTGAGGCTATTTTAGAGTCCTACCCACCACAAAGAAATTTAAGATTATCGCTTAAAAATGACGAGTTATGCCTAGCTTATTTTACCAAAGAATTAAGCTTCGATATTTCTAATTTACAAGTAGATGGCGATCGGGTTTATTTGAATCTAAGCGATAGCAATCAAGGTGTGTTATACGAATATTAAGTATCTATATTGATGCATGTATTACTAGTTCTAACTACAATGAAATGAAAAGCTATCTTGCCTTATTCTTCCTTATCAGCTTAGTTGCTTGCCAACAAGAGTCATCACAAAATGCTAACAATGATCTAAGCCTTTGCACTACTCTTGAAACAGATACAGCTGCTATAGAATTAATAGGCACCCTAGTACTCAACACCAAGCAAGAATTACTTTTTAAAAGCACGAGCAACGACAGTCTGGGCATTGCCTGCCCTATTTATCTGATCGAATGTGGCGAAGGACTAAATAGCTACGCTAGCTCTTCTTACAATGCTTATGCGAGTATACGAGGACTTCAAGATAATTTCTGGATTCAGGTGTGGGGTAAATTTAGCAATTTCGAAGCCTACCAAAATCAGGAAGAAGATTTCGAAAAGCTCGAGTTTGTTTATTACCATATTGCCCTTATCGACGATCCAAACAGTCAAGGATTAGCGAAATAGAATATTCAAAGCCGCTATAAAAAAGAAAAGCCCCATCGATTTTCGATGGGGCTTTCTTAGCTTCAGGTTTCTGCTTACTTCGCTTTCTTTTCGTCAGACTCCATTTTCTTTTTCAATTCTGAAAGAACATCCATATCTCCTAAAGTAGATGCTTCAATACTAGATTGCAATTTCTTCACTGCTTTCTCTGTAGTATCTGCATTTTTCTTAGCAGCTTTTGTTTTCTCAGCTTTCTCTTCCTCCAATTTATCATTCCAGATAACCGCGTGAGAAAGAATGATTTTCTTATCGTTTCTATTGAACTCGATAACTTTAAAATCTAATTTCTCATCCACTTTTGGCTCAGAATTATCTTCTTTCTTCAAGTGACGTGTTGGAGCAAAACCTTCTAAACCGTAAGGTAAAAGCACAATAGAACCTTTATCTTCTTTGCTTAGAATAGTACCTTCGTGTACAGAACCTTCAGGGAAAACAGATTGGAAAGTATCCCATGGATCTTCTTCAATTTGCTTATGTCCTAAAGATAATTTTCTGTTTTCATTATCGATATCTAGAACTACGCACTCAATTTGCTCACCTACTTTAGTAAACTCTGATGGGTGATTGAAACGCTTTGTCCAAGATAAATCAGAAATATGAACCATACCACCAATACCTTGTTGCAATTCAACAAACACACCGTAAGGAGTGATGTTTTTCACTTCGCCAGTATGACGAGAACCAATAGGGAAAGTGGTAGTAATTTCGTTCCAAGGATCTGGAGTTAATTGCTTTAATGAAAGAGACATTTTTCTGTCTTCTCTATCAATAGTCATTACCACAGCCTCGTGCTCATCACCTAATTTGAAGAATTCTCTAGCATTGATTGGCTCATTGCTCCAAGCAACTTCACTTACGTGAATTAAACCTTCAACACCTGGGTTGATTTCTAAGAAAGCACCGTAATCTTCTACGTTTACGATTTTACCTTTAACTTTTTGTCCAACTTCAATCTTCTCACCAAAAGCATCCCAAGGATGTTGTTGCAATTGTTTCAAACCTAAAGAAATACGTTTCTTGTTGTCGTCAAATTCTAATACAACCACGTTAATTTTTTGGTTCAATTCTAATACTTCATTTGGATGATTGATTCTTCCCCAAGAAATATCTGTAATGTAAAGTAAACCATCCACACCACCTAAATCGATAAATGCACCGAAATCTGTAATGTTTTTAATTGTACCTTCCAATACTTGACCTTTCTCTAATTGAGAAATAATCTCTTGACGTTGCTCTTCAATATCCGACTCGATCAATGCTTTGTGAGAAACTACCGCATTTTTAATCGACTCATTAATTTTAACTACTTTGAACTCCATAGTTTTACCTACGTATACATCGTAATCAATAATTGGCTTCACATCAATTTGCGAACCTGGTAAGAAAGTTTCTAAACCAAATACATCTGCAATTAAACCACCTTTAGTTTTAGTAGTAATAAGACCTTTAACAATCTCATCATTTTCGTAAGCCGATTTGATATTTTCCCAAGCAGTAAGCAATTTAGCTTTCTTACGAGATAATTCTAATTGACCTTTTTTGTTTTCTGTAGTAACTACATAAACATCTACAACATCGTTAACTTTTAAGTTTTCCATGTCTCTAAACTCAGACTTAGCTACTAAACCATCCGATTTGAATCCAACGTTTAATACTACATCTGTAGAAGTGATACTTACCACAGTACCTTTAACCACTGTACTTTCTTCCAACGTAGTTAAAGACTTAGAATAAGTTTCTTCCATTTCCGCTCTAGTCTCCGGCTTATACAAGCTAACATTTCTTTTGTCGATAGACCAATCGAAATCGTCGTGAGCTGTTTCAATAACTTCTTCCTTTACAGGAGCCTTAGCTTTAGCTACTGGAGCTTCCACTACAGCTGCTTCTTCTTTCTCTGCTTTTGGAGCAGCCTCAGCAGTAGATAAAGTTTTTGCTTCATCCATCCATCTGTGCCATTCTTCTAAGCTAGTCATCGAATCGCTTTCTTCTAATTCAGCGATTTTTTCGTCACTTAATGCAATTAAATCTGCATAAGTATGAATACCTAAAGCATTCAATCTTTTTTCAAAAGCGGGGCCTACACCATTAATCGCTTTTAAGTCGTCTTTTTTTTCTGACATTTTGTTTTGTTTGTAGTTCTTTGGCTATCAAGGCTTTAAGTGCAAGCACCTCGAGCGATTTGCTAGTTTTTCAAAAAACTGGGTTATAAATAAATAAATTTTTGGGCTGCAAAGGTAAGGAATAATTAAACAAAAACTAGTTTTTCGCGGTAAATATTACAAGAAAAAACTAGAGTTTTTGGGCAAGTCGCAACTCGCCATCTTGAAGCAATTTATATTCCTTTAGAAGTAATTTATAGCCAAGCCCATCTGCACTTACCACTAGGTCATTTACTCTAAATTCATAAGTAGAATTAGCTAAATTCCTACCGTGATGGATAATCGTATAACTATTATCATAGGCGCTCCAATAGATCTGCTCATTGTTAAGGTCCTTCACCTCTTTAGCTTCTTCATAGCGCATATACTTGCCACCATAATAATTACTCAACTGCAAAACTTTTTGCTTTTCTGGATAAAAAACCAACAAATGCTTCTTATCTCGAATGGAATTCAGTCCGCTTATTCGCAGTCCCCCCTCAAACAAATAATAACCATCTTTTAATCGCATCCACACAAAGTTTCGCAACTTAGAAATTCTAAATATAGCATAAATAATGATGGGCAAACTAATGGCTAAAATAATTAGACCGAAAGGTACCCCCCACAAATCTTTAAGCAAAGAAACCGTAGCCTTTTCTATGTAGGCGTGCTTGGGTTTTGCTGGACTAATAAGCATCCAAACACCGAGACCAAAAAATGCACCTGCTGAGATAATGCTAATCCATTTATTGGCAATATAAGCTGATAAATCTTCTTCTTCCTTAGTTAGAGGTATTTTCGCCATGATTAGAAGTTTTTGCTTTTTTAGTTTTTACTTGCTCGCCTAAATTGATGTTAAAGCTAATTTGATTGGAACTGCCTTTAGCTGCAAATTTAGCGACACCATATTGAATTTGTATGCGCTTAATTTTGATTCCAAAGCCTGCACTAAAGCCCGAAAGTCCGCCTCTGCCCGCCAAGCCCAGTTCGGCTCTACGATGATGGTTGTAGGCGAAGCCCAAGTTAAAGGCTTTCCCAAATTGAAATTCGCCTCCAATTATTAAATGACGCATAAAATTATCAAAGAAGACCGCAGCCTTCTTAGGCTCCGCTTCTTCTTGATCAAAAATATTACTGGATGTTTGGGTATTGGCATTCGGGTCGTCATAGCGCACATCCCACCTGGTAAAGTTGTGGGCCGTTACATTAATTCTAAATGGTAAAAATTTAAATCGCTTAGAAATGCCAAATTGAATATCGGTCGGCATCAACTCTTGACTCCCCTTTCCCTTAGTATAAGCCTTCATTTGAAAGCCCACATTTCGTATAACTAAGGAGGCAGAAAAATATTTAGCAGAATCGACATACATTGCCGATAAATCGAAGGCCATACCTAAGCTTGAATACGTTTCTATTTGCGAATAAGCCAACTTTGCATTCGCTCCAAATTTGTACTTCTCCTTATATGCCCTACCCGCCCCAACTATTAGGGCCATATCCGTAACATTAAACAAACCTTGATCGTTTCCTAACTCATCGTACTCTATCATCTTGCCGTAGTTCATAAACTGCGAGCCAAATTGAAAATTCGCCAATTTAAAGGCATGTACATAAGAAAAACTCGCCGCATGACTTCCAGCAAAATAAGGTGCATAAGATAGTCCCATATACTTATGCATAGAAGCTTGCAACATTGCAGGATTTCCTAAAGCTAAACTTGCATCATTTTCGTAAAGATGATTATAAATACCACCTTGTGCTGTGGCTCTTGCCGAAACAGGCATAGCCAAAAACTGATAAGTGCTCTTCCCTCCTATTTGTGCTTGAATGCTGCTTACACCTAAAATCAAAAATAAAATGACTACTCTTACCTGCATGTTTTGTACTATGCTAAACGCAAAAAAAACAAATATAGTGTATTTGTATTTGTTGCGCTCCTATTGAACAATATAATTCCTCAAGAACTAAGAATAAATGGCACTTGGAAAAGCTCCTTACTTCGCGTAGCTTTATTCTCGTATTTTCTTCCATAAAAAAAGAACATGAACCGCAATCAAGAACTAGCCAATAGAATTAGAGAAGTCTTTTTAAACGGAACTTGGATAGCCAATACGAATTTCTCGAAGCTAGCCAAAAGTATCGATTGGAAACTTGCTCGTGCTACCACCGGTAAGCACAATAGCATAGCACTACTCTATTTTCATGTTAATTACTACTTAGCTGGCGTGCTTCAGGTTCTTCAAGGTGGACCTTTGACAATAAGCGATAAATACAGTTTAGATGCTTCACCAATAGAAAGTGAAAAAGCATGGCAACAATTGGTTCTTGAATTAGAAACGAATGCCGAGAACTTTGCTCTTGCACTCGAAAAATTAAGTCGAGAAAAACTTCAAGAAGACTTCCATGATCCGAAATACGGTTCTTACGAAAGAAACATCGAAGGACTCATAGAACACAGTTATTACCACCTCGGACAAGTAAGCTTACTAAAAAAACTACTAGCTTAAAGGGCTATCTACATGGAAAGACAAGCCTTTAAAGAACTAAATTTCAAGCTTAGGGGTTATGGCTTGCAAGTCTTTCAAACTAAGTCTAGGATTATGGTATTCTTCTCATACTTCTAAAACATTGTTTACCTTTGCTACGCAAATTATGAAAACAAGAACACTCAAAAAAAATAAGGTGAACGTGGTTACCTTAGGCTGCTCTAAAAATGTAGTAGATTCAGAAGTATTGATGAGTCAGCTGCAAGGCAACCAAATAGACGTAGTGCACGAATCGGTAAACGACGATTTCAACATCGTAATCGTTAATACTTGTGGTTTTATCGATAAAGCCAAAGAAGAATCTATTAATACCATTATTCAATATGCTGAAGCTAAGAAGAATGGAGCTATTGATAAATTATATGTTACTGGCTGTTTATCGCAACGTTATAAAGACAATTTAGAAGAAGCCATACCAGAAGTGGATGCCTACTATGGCACTAGAGAGCTTCCTGCCTTGCTAAAAACTTTTAAAGCCGATTACAAGCACGAATTAGTGGGCGAACGCCTACTAACCACACCGCAACATTACGCTTATGTGAAAATTTCGGAAGGCTGCAATAGAACTTGCTCTTTTTGTGCCATCCCAATTATGCGCGGTAAGCATATATCCAAACCTACAGAAGAGCTTGTAAAGGAAGTAAGTAATCTGGCCGCAAAAGGCGTGAAAGAAATCATGCTCATTGCACAAGAGCTAACTTTTTATGGTCTCGACATATATAAAAAACGTTCGCTATCTACCCTTTTAGATACTCTTTGCGAAATTGAAGGTATAGAATGGATTCGTTTACATTATGCTTATCCTGCCCAGTTTCCGATGGATGTTATCGAAACGATGGCTCGACAAGACAAAATCTGTAACTACCTAGATATTCCTCTACAACATGCAGCCAATAAGGTGCTGAAAAGTATGCGAAGAAATCTTACCAATCAAGATACTAGAAATACCATCCAAGAAATTAGAAGTATTTTACCCGACATAGCCATCAGAACCACCATGTTAGTTGGCTATCCTAATGAAACGGATGCGGACATTGCTGAATTGCAAGAATTTATAGAAGAAATGCGCTTTGAGCGACTTGGCATTTTCACCTATTCTCACGAAGAAGGAACGCATGCCTATAAATTAGAAGATAATATTCCGGAAGAACTAAAGATTGAACGAGCCAATCAACTGATGGAAGTTCAACAAGAAATATCTTACCAATTAAATGAAGAGAAAGTAGGCAAAAGCTTTAAAGTACTTTTCGATAAGAAAGAAGGCGATTATTTTATTGGTAGAACTGAATATGATAGTCCGGATGTAGATAACGAAGTGCTTGTAGATGCCACCCAACAATATTTATCTATTGGAGAATTCGCTGAGGTAAAAATTACAGATTGTAGCGATTTCGATTTAATTGGTGAATTAGTAGAATGATTTTAGAAAAGAAAATAGCGCTTTCTGAACTCGGCTTATTACCAAGCTTGGTGCAAGATTATTTGAGTCAGGAGGAAAAACTAAAGCAACTGTATAGCTTTGCTCCCTCTTGGGAAGGCTTAGCTCTAGCCAAACAGGCCAAGGCAAATTTCACTTCAAGAGATAACTTATACCGAGCATTAAGGGGGCAATACCTTAACTTTCAACTAAGCGTAGAACAAGAAAACAATTTGACTAGCCTCCAAGCTGCAAATACCTTTACGATTACCACGGCACATCAATTATGCCTATTTACAGGTCCTTCGTATTTTATTTATAAAATACTTAGTGCTATAAAATTAGCTCGACTATGTAAAGAAAAATTTCCGGAGGATAATTTTGTTCCAGTTTATTGGATGGGCAGCGAAGACCATGATTTTGAAGAGGTAAATCACACCTATATTTATGCTAAAAAATTAGAGTGGAACAGAGCAAGTACAGGTGCTGTTGGTCGACTTTCCTTAGAGGGCATGGATCTTGTTTTACAAGAGCTCGAACAAGTTCTTGGTAGCAGTGAGGAAGCCCAATTTATTTACCAGAATATCGCCAAGTATTTCCAGAAAGAAATTAGCTACGGAAAGGCTTTCCAAGAGTGGATACTAAGTTTGTTTTCATCTTATGGCTTATTGGTGCTAGATCAAGATGATGCTTTACTCAAGAAAAGTTTTAAAGCGGTATTAGAAGATGAGATTTTTAACAATAGCGCTAATCTCGCTTTAGAAAAAAATGAAAAATTCCTTGCTGAAAATTACCATGTTCAAGCCAATTCTAGAGAGATAAATGTCTTTTATTTAAGCGAAAACAAGCGAGAAAGAATAGAGCGAAAAGATTCAGAATTTCATCTCGTTAATACTTCAATGTCATTCAGCGAAACAGAAATGAAAACTGCCCTAAAAGAGCAAATTGAGGCTTTTAGTCCAAACGTAATTTTACGCCCTTTATATCAAGAAAGCGTGCTACCCAATATTGCTTTCATAGGTGGACCAGGGGAAGTTTCATATTGGTTGCAGTTAAAGGATCTTTTTGCGAAACACCAGATTCAAGAACCTGTGATACTACTTCGCGATATGGCCATCAACTTAGCCGCCAATCAACTCGATAAACTTAGCTCTTGGGGGCTTGGAATTGAGCGTATGTTTGAAGATTTAGACCAGCTAAAAAAAGCATTAGTAGAGGCCGACACAGAGCACGAGTTAGAGTTACATGAAGAAAGAGAGGCATTGATAGCCTTATTTGAGAAAATTAAGCACACAGCTAGTTTAATCGAAAAAAATCTTAGTCAAAGCGTTGAAGCAGAGCAACAAAAAGTACTCAACTCCTTCAGCAATTTAGAAGCAAAACTCTTAAGAGCAGAAAAGAAACTGCATGAGCAAAAATTGAATCAGCTAGAAAAAATAAAAGAGAAACTTTTTCCAGAGCAGACTCTACAAGAAAGAAGAACCAATTTTTTAGAATGGTATATTCGCCATTCAGCTACGGCATTGGATAGCCTTCTTTCTAGCTTTAACCCGCTCGAACAAGAAATGAAAATATTTCGCTTATAAGAGCTTTTTAGGACTATCGTAAGAGAGAAACTTTAGCTTCGAAAAATTCAAATCGCTCCAGCTTTCAAGCTCTGTTTTGTAGTGTAAGACGCCACAAGTAGATACATTTAGAATCTCCTCACCACTTTGCCAAGCAAAATCTGTAATTCCAGGGTTATGAGCGAAAATAGCTATATGCGTACACTCTTTGGGAAAACTTTGCAAAACTCGCATTAGCTCTTCGGCACTTGCATGATACAAGCTGGCTTCGAGCAATAGGTTTTCGTATTTAAAATTTATTGTTTTGGCAATGATGGCTGCTGTATGCAAAGCCCTGTTGGCAGGACTAGTAAGAATACAACTAGGTAACTTGCCACTGGCTAATAAACGCTCTCCCATGTTATAGGCATCCTGAACGCCTCTTGGTGTAAGCGTTCTATCAATATCATCTAAGACTCCAGCATTAGTCCAAGAGGATTTCGCATGACGGAATATCCAGATATGCCTTTCCATAGCACTTAAAAATTATAAGCAGGATTGTCGGTAGAGAAATCCATAGCGCTAAAAGCAGGATTTACCTTCATGCCGTAAAACTCATACTTTTCAAAAAGTCCTTTGTCGTCGTGCATTTCTTGGTAGATGGGATACATGGTTGCCTTGTCGATATAAAGAATAGTTTTCTTAGCATAAGAGCTAGGAATCTTAATGACATTTCCAGCCTTACCATCGTCGAAGCTATTCAAATTACTATTTGCTTCTAAGATTAACTGCTCGCAAATATTCTTTTTCATACTGATACTGTAAAGCGTTTCGCCAGCGGCGATAGTATAATTAACATAGCTAAATGTTGGGTCGTTTAAGACTAGCTTGTAACAAGATTTGCCATCAAAAGTTACGCTACCCTCTAAGCTAAACACCTTATCGAAGGCATTTTCGGCCAAGGCTCTTTTCTTGGCATCTTTAATCGAACGAAGCAATAAACCAAAACCACTTTCGAGTAAGGTATGATGCTGGTTCTTTCTTATCATGCCATTAAACGGACTTAGCTTTACTCCAAATAATTTATTTACATAGGCCTTGTTATCTCTTTCGCCAGTGGCATACATTACTTGAACGCCTTTATTTGCTCCTTCAATGTTATCGATAAAAACCTTCTTTGGACTTTCCTGTACCTTGGTAAATATTTTATTCTTATGCATGGTGCCATTAATTCGCTCTGTTTGAGCCATAGTATACTCGAAGGTTTTTCCAGCACTCAGTGCATTAATCATTTTGTCTACTACACTTGCTGCATCTTGAGCCAAGCATAAATTCAAGGTAAATATGCTTATTGCAAGCAAAAAATATTTTCTCATAAAGTATAATCTAAGTGGTTAAAATTGAACGAGTAAAGTTAAGGCAAGTATTATGCCAAAGCTAGAATTTTAGTCCAATTTTTTTATAGATAAAATGAAGTAACCAAGCTGGACCAATTAATAAAAATTGTAAATCTTCAAAAAAAGAAGGTTTAGCGCCTTCTATTTTATGTCCGATAAACTGACCAACCCAAGCTAATACAAAGATCGCTATAGAAACAATAGCTAACATGCCGTTATTCATGCCCAATTTCATGAATAAGAAATAATTACCCAATAACATAAGCCATCCGATAAATAGAAAACCTAAAAAGAGACTAAGGGAAAGTCGGAAATAAAAAACTAGAGCAGCAACTAAAACGAGACTTGCTGCATTAAAGTAAAAACTAAATAAGTCGGCCGGCATAGGAATAGCCATCAGTAAACCAAAGAGACTAAACATAATAAGCGGAATACAAACCCAGTGAATAAATTTATTGGTTTTGTTTTGGTGACTCGCTCCGTAAGCTTCGAACCATTCGTTTGCAGTTTTCATTCTATTTTATTTTAGGTGCTTAAAATTCCTAGCAAGATACAAAAAAAAGTTGTCCTATAAACTATACCCTAGTATCATTATCAACAATTAGCGATTTTTTTGGGCTTTAAAATGCAAGTAAGTTTGTGATACTAAATAACTAACTATGAAGCTTTACTTAAACATTGCAATAATTTCCATTTTATCTTTTTGTTATATCCAAGAAGCTAGTGCACAAACTACCATGAAAGAAATGGACAAAAAAACCAAAGCGGAACTTAAAGAATATATTAAGAATCCGAGTTCTTATAGAAAAATGATTAAAAACTACAAAGAGCAAATTGATGCTTACGATGTAGAATTAAACGAAGTAAAAGAAGATTACTACAAGGCAGATTACTTAAGAACCCTTTATTACGACAGTATTATGGAGCTTCAAGCTAAAATGCAAAATATGCAGACTGCTCCTGCTAATGTAGAAACAAGTACAGAAAAAAGCATGTATGCTAGTTCTGGAACAGAATATAGAGTTCAAATTGGTGCTTACCGTTATTTCGACTTTACTCAATTATTGAAGTTTAACCAACCCATAGGCTACGAAAATGTAAATGGCGTAATTCATTATTTTTTAGGTTCTTGGAAAGATGCTGATGAGGCTTACGAGTTTGCTCAAAACATAAGAAAATTGAAAATTAAAGATGCCTTTGTAACGAAATATGTTAATGGTTCTAGAATTCCTTACGATCATTTAATCGAAGGTTCTGCAACAACTGCATACTCTCAACCATAAGATTCAAGAAAACTTTCATAGGTTTGATTCAGGAAAGGGCTATCTACCAAGAGATGGCCCTTTTCATTTTTTATAGCTATGATCTTATCCTTGCTTACTTGCAATTCTAATTCTTCTTCGGCAAACTTATGTTGGGCATAAAAATTCGGACAACGTTGCCATATCCATTCGTGCGACCTGAATTTTTGATAATTAACTGGAAGCTTAGGAAGTGTTTCCTCTATAAAATTTTCATTATTTCTAAAATACTCCAACACAGCACTTAGTTTCAGTTCTTGTTGAAGAACTTCGCTAATAGAGCTAGTTTTACTTCGTACGGAGCTAGCCGCTTTTGATCTTATTTTTAAAGATTTAGAAGCTTCAATTGCCGCTTGAAGTTTACTTTGTCCTGGCTCTACGAGCAAGGTGCCGTGACTCAAAACATTTTTCCTATTGGTAAATTGTGCTTGTCCAGAAAGTTTCAAAGCACCTACCTCTATGGCATTTCTTGGCGTTAAATAAGGTTTTAATCCTAAGCTAAGTAAATAGTTTATTATCGGCGCTGCAGCCCAATCGTAGCGATTTACCTTAGTTAAGGAGAAAGAACTAATATGGCACCAATTGAGATTTCCTAAAAAATGAAAAACGGTTCCTCCCCCACTAATTCTTCTACAAATATCTATTTGATGCTGCTTGCAATATGCAAGATTTACTTCTTCAAATATATTTTGATTCCGACCTACAACTACACTATCGGTGTTGACATAAAGAAGAAAATAATCGCTAGTACGTGTATCTAAATTTTCTAGTAAGTATTCTTCCAAAGCTAAATTATAGAAGGGATCATTGCTAGCTGATATGAGGAGTTTATAGGCGATATCTTAAAGTTTTCTACGTTGAATTTCTTTCTTTAGCATGCTCAATTCTCTGCTAGTCTGACCGTCTACGCTAGAATTTTCTTGTGCTCTTCGAATCAAGTAAGGAATAACTTCTTCTATAGGTCCAAAGGGCATGTACTTTACCACATTAAAGCCCGCTTCTGAGAGATTAAAGGAAATGAAATCGCCCATGCCGTATAGTTGAGAAAAAGAAACGTGCGGATGGTTAGCTGCAATGCCTCTATTTAGCATTTCATTGGCCGTCCAAAGATTACTTTCTTCATTATGCGATGCAACACAAAAAGATACCCTATCTATGTTATCTAAACAAAGTGCTAAAGCCGCATTATAATCCTGATCCACATCCTTTTTCTTACTATGCAATACAGAAACCTCTTCGTGCTCTTCTGCCCATTGATTTTCTTTTTCAATATACGCTCCGCGAACCAACTTAGCGCCTAAAAAGTAATTCTTTTCTTTTGCTAGTTCAATACTATCTTTTAAATATTGTAACTTATCTATTCGGTAAAGTTGGAAAGTATTAAACACAATGGCCTTTTCTGTATTGTACTTTTGCATGAACTCGTCTACCAAGCGATCTATTTCTGTTTGCACCCAACTTTCTTCGGCATCCCAATAAATAGCAACATCTTGTTCTTTAGCAATAGCACAAAGATCGTCCATGCGCTTTCTCATTCGTTCAAAAGCAGCTTCTTCCTTCGAGCTTAAACTTTGGGCATTCTGCTTTTTCTCTAGCAAATCAAAATTCCCCAATCCAGAAAGTTTGCACGACACTACTTTTACATTTCTCTTTCTTCCGGCAAACTCTAAAGCTCCTTTATTCTTGCAAAAACTTTTATCGAAATCCCTCTCCGACTTTTTAATTTCTACGCCATAATTTAGATTTACATCTACCCTCTTTTGTTCTAATAAGTGGATGCTTGGCAAACATTCCTTCAAGCTTTCCCCACCACAAAATTGTTTAAAAATAAGTGGCTTCACAAAGGGCCGAATAGGGAAATGTATAGCTAGGGCAACTTTAGTTAGCACGGTTCCAAGATTCACTAAGAAATTATTTCCCAAAAGCTGATAAACTCCGGCAGCTTTTTTTAAGCCATGGTTGGAAAAATGCGCATAAGCTATTTCCGTATTTTGGAATGAGATTTTGCTGGTATTGGTGCTCATAGATTAGTTTAGGAGCTGCAAAGATAATTCAAACATTATATTCCTTAGAAATAAAAATTAGAGCCAAAATGGACCATTATCTACTGCTTTTCTTGTACCAATCCTTTAAATGCTCTTGGCAATAGAATTAAAAGAGCTAGATTGAAGAAGAAGAAAGAACCTGTTTTATCTACTTCTATCATATCGCTGAAAAGTAGGTTAACTAGCAAGGCTATCATAGAGAGCATTACTGCCATATACATTGGTTTAAGATTGCCACTTAATTGATGCAATTGTTTTTCTCCCCAAACAAAAATGGAAACTAGTAAACCAATAAAAATTAGAAGTCCAGGCAAACCTTGTTCTACTGCGGTCATTAGAAAATAGTTATGAACCCCACTCCGCTCTTGGTTATCACTTATCCAAGTTTCAAATATAAAGACAGTGTAATTTTTATAATTCTCTACAAAAGCATTCGGACCAAAACCAACAAGCGGACGATCTCCTATCATATGAATAGCAGCTATCCAACGATAAATTCGCTCCATACTACTAACATCTTCTGCCTTAAAGGTGGCATCTACCAAATCTCCCAATTCGTGTTGCGATACGGTTTTTGTAGAAGGCGTATAGGCTAAATAGTGATTCTGATGAATGATAAATTGTCCAACAAAAAACAAGACCACAAAAGATGCTAATACCGCCAATTTTGTAAGCTTATGTTGAAAAATAAAGTAGGCAGCAAAAACCGCCAATACAGCTAAATAGGAAGCCCTAGTATAAGAAAAATAAATTCCAACAAGAAAGAGAACAACAGAAAACACTAAGATGAAATACTTGAAACTATACTTGGCATACCATGTACGTGCAAAGATTACAAAAGGAAGAAAAACGCTTAATATCGCAGCATAATTAACATGGTTTCTATAAAAAGGGCGCAATACGGGATTAATGGCATCGAAGGCAAAACCGGCCAGGGCATGTCGCACAAGACTTAAAACTACGGTAAAACTTAGGGGAATAAAAACGCACCAAAAAGCGGTTCTTAAATCTTTCATATCGCGAAGTACTACAGCGCTCGTTAAAAGAAAAGCACTTACATACCACCACTTTGCTAAGATAAATTTGAAAGAGAATAAGGGAACAGTAGAGAAAATAGAAACAAAGAGTATCCAGATTAAATGCAGAATTAAAAAGAGCATTACTGGATTTTTGAAGAAAGAGAAATCTATTTTTCTAAGATTTTGTAAGAGGTAAGCACTTGAAATTAGCAAAAAACCCATCATTAAGGGCTCAGTTGGTAAATCTGTAGCTAAGCCTTCGCTTACATCAAACTCTATGGATAAGGGAATTAAAGCAAGCAGAAAAAAATACAAAGTTCTAAAATTTACGATAGCCCAAAGTCCTAAGAGCGCCACAAAGGGAAGAGCCAACAAGGCTTTTTGCTCAAAATAAAATGCTGCAAGCAAACATAAAGTGCTAAGCATAGCAAAGCCCAAGTATAAATACGAATGTTTTTGCTTTATGTGAAGTTCCGCTAACATGGAGCTCTTTGCTACTTCTTCAGTTCTTCTTGGATATATGCAATTTGCTCCATTCCTAAAGCGCCTAAACAGGCAAGAAGAAAAGATAGTAAGCTAACAGCTATACAGATCTTTGACCGCACAGGCTTCAGTTTTCTCTCTGCAGGGTAGGCATGTTCTATAATTTCTATTCCAGCCATGCTTTGCTGTGCTGCCATTTCATACTCTTCTGCAAGCTTAGAAATTTCGTAATATTCTTCTAAACTATTTTCATACAAGGCTTTTTGAATGGCATAAGTATTCGAATTTAAAGAGGTCGTTTCTAAAGCACTTTGCAAGGAATCACTTTGCGCTTTTTTCTCTAGGGCTTTTTGTGCAAATAAATCTGCCAATTGCTGCTTATTTGCTTCTATCGGACGAGTCGTTTCATTGGCAATAGTTGCCACTACTTCATTTACTATTTCTGCGGCTAGCACAGGGTCTGTGTCTATCAAATTAATTCGTATCGCATCCTTATCCGTTTTGTACACTTGATAGTTCTCCATAAACTCTTCGGTAGTATTGCTTGCTTCGTACTTTTTTCCTTTAAATTCGTAGTGTTCTACTAAATTATATTTCTGGATAATGTATTGCACCAAATTCGAAGCAGTGGCTATGGTTATTATTCTATTCGCATCGTGCTTGGAGCCATAGTAGTAATTCTCTGCATCAATTGCTTCGTTTCCAAATAAGGAGCTTCTATCTGCCATACTTTGATTGGTAGGATACACTAAAGCAAAACTTTGATAGTAGGGTTTCATCACAAAGACTGTCATAATAACCGCGGCTATAGAGGAGAAAAGTGTAAAAGCAAGAATATGCCATTTCCATTTTAACAAGGTTTTTATAACGGCAATCAAATTAAAATCTGAATTCATAGAATAGGGTTTAATTATAGCTTGAGTAGTTTTTGTACATCAATCAAACGCAAAGCTAAAGACAAAAGTATGGCAATAAAAGTAAAGAATAAGAATTTCAAGATCCAAGTACTATTCAATTCTAAAATTAAGAAGAGGGATACAGAAAGTAAAAGCAGGTAAATTACTGCTTTAACAAGTTTAACCACTTGCCATTTCAATTTCCAATGATAAATTACATAGAACATTTGTGCAAAAGCCATTAGGTATTGTGAAATGAAAGTAGCTACCGCTGCGCCACTCGCGCCGTATTTGGGAATCCAAATAAGATTCAAAGTTAAATTGAGTAAAATAGTAAGCAAGGCGAAGAAACTAATTAAATTCATTCTGCCAGCTGCGGTAAGAAAGCCACCAAAAATATAAGAGAGAAAAATAGCTGGGAAGCTGAAAAGTAAAAAGCGAAAACTTAGGTTCCAAATTGGACTATTACTTGGGTAGAGAAAATCCAGTAGCTGTTGGTAGAAAAAGGCTATGAAAAGTACGAAAGGAATGCATAAGGCTATAAACAAATCAAAGGCTGTCCAAAGAATTGGTTTAAAATCTTCTGAATTTTTTAATTGGCGCGCGAAATTCGGAATGAGCAGCGATGCTAACAAGAAAGGTATCATATTAACCGCATCTAAGAGTCGATAACCAGCCGCATAGATACCTGCTTCCTCATCGCCACTTTGAGGCAAAAGCTTATCGAGCATCACGGCATCAATTCTAGTATAAATGGTCATCAATAAAACCACTAAAGCAAATGGAAGAGCTAATTTTATTAAAGGCAAAATGCCATCAAAATTTAGACTTGGCCACCTTAGCTTCCCTTTAAAAACGACGACGAGAACCGAGCCGATAGCTCCTAGTGCCAAGGCAAGACTTTGCGCATATATAAAATAGAGAAGTTTAAACTCTACAAAGAAATTAGAATAAAGCAGTACCAGACAAAACAAAATACTTAAGCACCTCTCGAATACCGAAAAGAAAGCATCCCAAGCATACCATTGTAAGGCGGTAAAATTGCTTCGACTAAATAGAATAAAGGAATGCAGTACTTGTTGTAGAGCCAAAAAGAAAAGCAATTGCATTTTTTCGGGTGAATAGGAAAAGCTTAAAGCGAGTAGAAAAGTAATTACAAAGTAGGCAAAAGAAAACAAAAGTTTCAAAACAAAAAGCTTCCCAAAATGGCTTTCTAACAAACTTGGGTTTTGCGCTAGTTCGCGATTATGAAATTGATTAATGCCAAGATCTAAAAGAATATGGAATAGAAAGGAGAAATTAAAAACAACAAAATAGAGTCCGTATTCTTCGGCGCCTAGAATATTCTGTACTTTTAAATCTACTCCAAAAATCCACAAAGGCTTAATAAGTAAATTGGCTAAAAGCAGTACAAAAATATTTTTAAAAAGTCCTTTAGGCATTTGTTGCTGTAAATATAATTTCTTTTTGTTCTTCGAAAATAACAATCTAAATTGGCAATTAAACTTTTTTTAGTTTTCCTAGTTTCTAAATAATAAAAACTATGTATTAATTGGCGCTTGTAGTGGTAATGGTAAAGCGCTAATAAATAACTAATTTATTCTAGTGCAGTATTTTATATCTTTGCCAGTATTATGGATGCTCAAGACCAAAAAAGAATCAATAAATATCTTAGCGAAATCGGCTATTGTTCGCGTCGTGCTGCAGATAAATTAATTGAGGAAGGAAGGGTAAAGGTGAATGGGAAAGTTCCTGAAATGGGAAGCAAAATAGGTCCGAATGATAGTGTGCAAGTAGATGGTAAATATGTTTCTAAACCCAAAGAAAAACATGTCTATTTGGCCTTTAACAAGCCCGTTGGTATCGTTTGTACTACCGATGTTGGTGTGGAAAAAGACAATATTATCGATTATATAAACTATCCTAAACGAATATTCCCTATTGGACGATTAGATAAGGCAAGCGAGGGCTTAATTTTTCTTACTAGTGATGGCGACATTGTGAATAAAATTTTACGTGCAAGAAACAATCACGAAAAAGAATACATAGTTAGTGTGAATAAGCCTATTACCAAAGATTTTGTAGATCGGATGTCGAATGGCATTCCCATATTAGGTACGATTACAAAAAAATGTGTAGTTAAGCAAACGGGAAGAAATGAGTTTAAAATTATTCTAACTCAAGGTTTAAATAGGCAAATTAGAAGAATGTGCGATTATTTAGGCTATAGCGTATTAAGTTTAAAAAGAACGAGAATAATGAATATTAATCTCGACTTGAAAATTGGTAAGTGGCGACTTCTTAGCGAAAAAGAAATGCGTGGCATTTACAATTTGGTGGAGTCATCTGCTAAGACGCACGATTCTTCTATCTAGAATAAACTCTCGTCCTTTCCATGAGTTTCGTAATATTCATCTACTAGTAAACTAGAAGATGAAGCTGCTTGTACAGCCAAAGCATCGCATCTTTCGTTTAATGGGTGACCAGCATGTCCTTTGATCCATTTAAATTGTACTTTATGTTTTCTGTAAACAAGCAAAAAACGTTTCCAGAGATCGGGGTTTTTTTTCTTGGCAAACCCCTTCTTTTCCCAAGAAAAAACCCATTTCTTTTCTATCGAATCGACCACATATTTAGAATCAGAAACCACCAGAACTTGGGCGTTTTCTATCAAGATTGCTTCTAAAGCAACAATTACAGCTAAAAGCTCCATCCTATTATTAGTGGTATGTCTATAACCCGCCGAAAGTTCCTTGTAATGCTTTCCAGCTTGCATTACGATGCCGTAGCCTCCTTTACCTGGATTGCCTTGAGCAGCTCCGTCTGTATGAATAATAATTTGCATTTACAGACTAAGCTTGAAATCTTTATTTAAAACGATGCCTTTTAACAACTTTGACTCCAATTGGTATAGCAAGCTCAAATCAAAATTTAATTCTTCAATAATTAAGGCCTTGCACATATCATTTCTTGTTTTGTGCAAGAGAAAGAAATTCATATTACCCTCTTCCGAAATTCTTCCATCGGTATGCAATTCAAAGTGATGGGGTTTTACACAACCACCCCCATATTGCACCACAATACTTAATGATTTATTTTTTAACTCCACCTTCTCGATATGGTACAATAAATCCTCTTTCGGAATTTTATCTAAATCAGAAAATTGAAAATCGGAAGGAACATCCTCAGACTTCACCACGACTTCGTTCATTCGAGCTTGTTCCATCTTATTCTCCTTTCTCGTTTTACACGAGCTAAAAAAAATAGGGACGAACAAGAGAAGGAATAAGTAGGGCCGCATTAAAGCTTTGTTTAAATTTAAAAACTAATATAAGTAAATTTGTAGGATAGCACTTATGAAAGATTTCAACACCCTTAAACTCAACGGAAAAATTTGGAGCAAAGAAGACTTGCAAAGCTATGTTCATTCTATGGAGCTAAAGGAAGATTATTTGCTCGAGTTTTGGGGCATGCTTGGTCAGCTAATTGATGATAAAAGCTATATTGAAGTGCAAAGTTCTGGTTCTACAGGAGAGCCTAAACTTATACGAATTGAAAAGAACAAACTTCTGGCAAGCGCTAAAATGACTTGTCGTTATTTTGAACTTTCAGAAAAGCACACGGCTCTATTATGCCTATCTACAAAGCATATTGGTGGACTCATGATGCTTGTTCGTGCCTTTTATTCGGGTATGAATCTTATAGTACAAAAAGCAAGTGCAAATCCGCTTTTAACTACAGAAGAAAGCATAGACTTTGTTGCCATGGT
The DNA here is from genome assembly GCA_020635975.1 of Chitinophagales bacterium. Lineage (GTDB taxonomy): Bacteria > Bacteroidota > Bacteroidia > Chitinophagales > UBA8649 > JAFMKE01. Next base: position 416,372 of record JACJYT010000003.1, on the reverse strand, counting down.
TCCCTATCAAGTACAAACTTGTTTGCTTCAAAATCCCGAAAAATTAAAGCGAATAAAAACTGTTTTAATTGGCGGTGGAGCCATACAAAAACAGCTGGAAGATGCCCTAGTTAAACATAATATTCGAGCGTTCAGTAGTTTTGGAATGACGGAAAGTATTAGTCATTTTGCCGTTCGAGAAATCGGTAAGCAAGAATACTATCAATGTTTAGAGCATATAGAAATCGAATTATCGGCTAGGGGCACCTTAATATTGAAAGCCCCCACTCTATTAGATGAGAAGCTAGAAACCAATGACCTTATTGAACTAAAGGGAAAAGATAAATTTAAGTGGTTAGGTAGAAGCGATTTTGCCATAGAATCTGGTGGACTTAAAATGCATCCGGAGCAAATTGAACGGAAATTAGAAAGCGCTTTTAAAGAAAGAATAATCATTAGTTCACTACCTTCCATTAGCTTGAATAATGAGCTGGTACTCGTGGTTGAAGGTGAAAAAAGAGAAATTAAGGAAGAGGCTTTTAGCGAACTGAAAAACTATGAGCGACCAAAGAGAATATTCTTTATAGAAAAGTTCCCCGAGACTAATACTAAAATAAATCGACTAAAAACAAGGGAGATGCTTCTAAAGAAAATGCATTAAAAATTTACAAGTTAATTTTCTTCGCTTTCTTCTTGTTCAAAACTTGGATCATCTACTTCAAAATCGCTAAGATTAAAACCCTCTCTAGGCGTAAAGCTATCTCTATGTAACTTCACCATTTCTACCCTATCCAATCTAAAGGTTCGCCAATCTTCCCTTAGCTTGCACCAGCCCACTAGATGTCGCTTGCGATTTTTATAAATTAAGCCCATGGGCTCTACTTTTCTAGTCGTCGACTCACTTTCCCTAGATTCATATTCTATAGTAAGAAGTAATTTGTTATCTACTGCATTAGTCATACAAGAAAGCAAATTGGGAGAAAAGTGCATTCTTTTTCGACTACTCTCTTTGTTATTTTCGCCGTGGGACATAAAATCAGGGTTTAGTAGAGCGTTAAAATAAAAAAAGAAATTGAAATTACGGCATAGAAGGTCACATAAATGCACCTTAGTCGAAATCTGAGAGAGCTCTCTTCATTCTATACAAGAGCTGAGGGCAGGTCAAGTAGAATAAAAATTATAAAGCTTGCAAGCTCTCCTCCAACAATTTTATTTTGGCTAAACCATCAGCTAATTTTTGTCTTTCGTTTGCTATAACTTGCTCTGGAGCTCCTTGAACAAAGCGCTCATTCGCTAGTTTCTTTTCTACGCTAAGCACAAAACCTTTAGTATAATCTAATTCTTTCTGAAGTTCTGCTCTTTTCGCATCAATATCAATATCCTTGCTTAATTCAACAAAAAATTGCTGTCCTTTTACAATAAAAGATTCGGCCCCAGAAATTTCAGCTGAAACCTTTGTAAGTGATTCTAGTCCACCTAATTTGATAATGGTTCCTAGGAAATCTTCATAAATTTCTTCATTTCCCTCCAGCACATAAGCTTTGAGTTTATCGGCATTTTTTACTTTATTCTTTAAACGAATATCTCTTATAGCAGAAATGATTTCCTTAGAATATTCTCCCTTGCTAAGCTCCATCACATCAAAATTCTCTGCCTTAGGCCAAGAACTTAAATTAATAGATTCTCCTTTCGTTCTAGGGCTTAATTCTTGCCATAATTCTTCCGTAATAAAGGGCATAAAAGGATGAAGAACTTGTAGTACTTTCTCAAAATAAGCTAGGGTTTTATCTAAGGTTTCTTTATCCTGACTATCGCCATAATTTGGTTTAACATACTCTAGGTAAGTACTAAAGAAATCGTTCCAAACAAAATTATACAGGTTCATTAAGGCTTCAGAAATTCTATATTCTTCTAAAGATTTATCTACAGAAACTATCATTTCATTTAGCTTAGCTTCGAACCAGGCAAAAGTATGTTGATTCTGATTGGGCTTAGATTCTGCATTTTCCGCCCACATTTGTACTAAGCCAAAGGCATTCCATATCTTGTTAGAAAATTTCTTCCCTTGGTCACAAAGTTTATCGTCGAAAAGTAAATCATTACCAGCAGAGCTACAACTCATCATGCCGAAACGTACGCCATCCGCTCCATAATCAGCAATAAGCTGTAAAGGATCTGGCGAATTACCTAAAGACTTCGACATTTTTCTACGCTGATTATCTCTTACCATTCCAGTAAAGTATACATCTTTAAAGGGCTTTTGGAGCTCTAGTGGTCGCGGAGAACCATCGGCAAGTGGGAATGTTGGAGTAAACTCATAGCCAGCAAAAATCATTCTTGCCACCCAGAAGAAAATGATGTCCCAACCGGTAACTAGTACATTCGTTGGATAGTAGTAATTAAATTCGCTCTTATCTTCTTCGAAACCATCGAATACTGAAATCGGCCATAACATAGAAGAAAACCAAGTATCTAATACATCGTTATCTTGTTTTAAATCACTTAATTGTAAGGTTGCATTAGAAAATCGCAGTCTTGCTTTTTCTAGTGCTTCTTCTTCAGAACGTGCCACAACAAATTCTTCTCCATAATACCAAACCGGTATTTGATGTCCCCACCAAAGTTGTCTAGATATAGGCCAATCTCTGATGTTCTCCAACCAATGTTTGTAAACATTTTTAAACTTGTTGGGTAAAATTTGAATTTCATCGTTAAGCACATTCTCTAGGGCAGGTTTAACAATTTCATCCATTTTCACAAACCATTGCAAGCTCAACCTAGGTTCTACAACCGTATCTGCATTTCTTTCGGAATAGCCCACATTATTCGTAAGTTGTTCCGTTTTTAACAAGAGCTCTTTCTCTTCTAGTAGCTTGGCAACTTTTTTACGTACAATAAATCTATCTTCTCCAACAAAGATTTGTCCAGCCTCGCTTATAGTACCATCGGCATTAAAAACATCAATAATTTCAAGCTGATGTCTTTGTCCAATTTCATAATCATTCGTGTCATGAGCTGGTGTTACTTTTAGCACTCCCGTACCAAAGTCCATATCAATGTAATCATCACAAATTATTGGAACTTCTCTATTAATCATCGGAACCAAAACTTTCTTACCATGCAAGTGCTGGTATCGTGGGTCATCTGGGTGCACACAAATAGCGGTATCTCCCATAATGGTTTCCGGACGAGTGGTTGCCACGGTTACAAAGTCCTCAGAATCTAGCAATTTATACTTAACATAGTAAAGATTCGATTGAACTTCTTTTCGCAATACTTCCTCATTACTTAGGGTAGTTTGTGCTTTAGGATCCCAATTAACAATTTTCCAATCTCGGTAGATATAGCCTTTTTCGTACCAAATATTAAATATTTCCGTAACCGCAGTATTCAATTTAGGCTCCATGGTAAAACGCTCCCTATCCCAATCGCAAGAAGCACCCATTTTTTTAAGCTGGTCGATGATAATACCACCATACTTATCCTTCCATTCAAAACAATGTTTTAAAAACTCTTCTCTTCCTATATCGCCTTTAGAAATCCCTTTTTCTCTAAGTAAATTAACTACTTTAGATTCTGTAGCAATGGCAGCATGATCCGTACCTGGAACCCAACAAGCATTTTTACCCAACATTCTCGCTCTACGAATTAAGATATCTTGAATGGTATTATTTAGAATATGCCCCATATGCAAAATACCCGTTACATTCGGAGGAGGTATAACAATGGTATAGGCTTCTCTATCATCGGGAATCGATCTAAAAACCTTGTTTTCCATCCAATATTGGTACCACTTGGATTCTACTTCTGCTGGATTATATGCTTTTCTACTCATGTATACGGAATTGACGCCGCAAAGATAAACATTTTGTATAGTCCTCCTTATACTCTTTTCATCTTTTCCATGAACAAGTTGCAGATGCCTTATATGGCACTTTTACATGTGTTCAAGGCCGGAATGGATTGCTAACTCAAGTTCATTTTGTGGACTAGCGTTAAGCGGCGTATTTTTAGACAAACTATTACTTAGTTTTGAGCTAATTAGGGAAACCGCTTCCTTTAAAAACGGACTAGTTTCAATTTGTGTTTTAAACTGTCGCTTTACCGATCTCAGTAAATTGGTAGCCACTTCTGTTTCTTCCAATTTATAAAAGCATAGTATTTTAACTAAATCGATACTAAACACTAAGCTTTGGAAGCGATTAAGATCCTTTCTGTTTAGATAAAAATCATTTGCATACTGCAGGGCGTTTTCAAAATTTCCTTTGCGCAATTCAATCAAGGCAAAGTAATAATATATAATAACCAAGGTATCTTCTCTAGATTGATTAATATACTCCTTGTATTCTATCATACTTTTTCTAAGCTCTTCGAGGGTTTCTTTTGCTTCGATTGTAAAGGAAGGTAGACTGGCATAAAAATAACCCACCGAAACAAAGTAAGACTCGGTAGCATATATTAGTTGTGAATTATTTTTAACAATATCAGGATGCTGGATAAAGCTTCTCAGCATTTTTAAGGCATTCTCCCCTTTAGTCCAATCTTTCAATAGTACACTTCCACCCAATACATTTCTGTAAGCGGCTATCAAGGAACGCGCATTATTTTTAAGGATATCCTTTTTATTGGCTAAAATTTCGGCAATTTTCGAGTTAAAATCTAAAGATTTTTGAAGATCCCCTTCTAAGGTACTTAACATGGATAGTGCTCTATATTTATAGATATGATACTCTGGACTTAAGAGATCATCGGCAAGTTGAAGGGCTTTACTTTCAAGAAAGATATCGTAAACTTCCTTGTGGAGCGGATTACTTAAGGAGATGCCTTGTCGGATAGGTAACATAACTATAGCAAGCAAATAAATATACTCGTTTCTGTGTTGCAGCTGACTATTACATTGCTTTAATTCCTCAAATAGGGCATTGTGCTGCTCTATATTTTTTGGTAATTTTTCAGGAACCATTAAAAAATACAACTCATTAAAGAGGGCTCTTTGTAAAAGTTCTTGGTGTCCTTCATCTAGAGCAATTTTTTTAGCTTTGCTATTCAGGAAATCTGCATGTTGAATCATGTTTTTACTCACCATGATTTCCACCGAGTTGAGTAAGGCATTAGCTTTTAAAGTGGAGCTACTATCTTCGTGAAAATTCCTAAGGGAAGCATGAATTTGTTCGAATAGAGAAAATTTAGTGAGCGAAAAATTCTTATCCTTAAGTTTGATTTTCAGTTGATTTTCATCGTAAACTTCTTGCTTGTCTATGAACTCAAACAAGCGAAACAAGTTGTTTTTTTCTTTATAAGAGCGCAGTGCATTATACTTCTTAAAATGAGCCTTTTCATTTTTATTCATAGAATGTACTAATTCAAAGATGGGTTCCATAGCCTTAAAAAATTAATAAAATTAGGATTTAAAACATTGATAATTAGCTCTTTAAACAAACATCAACTCTGTTAAAAATAAATATAAGTCTATATTTTGGTTTTTTCCACTCCTAGTATGCCTTTAATATTGCAATAAAAAATATTAAAGCATGAAAAGAATAGTTATAAGCATTTTAATACTAATTACGACTAGTACATATGCGAACAATATTACCATAAGCAATATTTCTTTAACCGGAAAAGATGTTGTAGCAAAAACTATCAGAGTAAAATTTGATGTAAGCTGGGAGAATTCTTGGCGAACGAACGCAGGACCTTCTAATTGGGATGCAGCTTGGATATTTGCTAAAGTAAGAAAAAAAACGAGCGAAGATTGGGCTAATGTTGGCTTTAGTTATATAAATGGTACAGGTCTGGCTGATGGTCACCTCTATGACACCACTACTACTGTAATTAATAGTGTAGCGCATTTATCTGGCACAAACTTTTCTCGAGGCGTTATGGTTTATTCAAATACCGACCTCTATCCTGGAATAACGCCAATGGTGAGCCATTCTAATATTGAGCTAGAATGGAATTATTTACAAATCGGATTGAGTGATGCTGACAGTTTAGAAATTTGTTTGTTCGCTATTGAAATGGTATACATTCCAGAAGGTTCTTTTCCTTTAGGTAGCAATTTAGGAACAGAACAAGATAAATTTCAACAAAGTCAAATCTACTCGGGAGTCTATTCCATAACAAGTTCTACTAGTGGCTCAAGTGCCAATTTACCTAATTCGCTATATATTCCTGGGGCACCTTCACCATGGACCTTAGAGAATTCCTTAAATCCTGGTCAATATTATCCGAATGGATTTAAGGCCTTTTACTGTATGAAACACGAGATTACACAAGGGCAATATACCGAATACTTAAACAAACTCTCCCCTACAGATGCTAATGCTCGTTATATGGGTTCAGGTCCATATAGAGAAGGCATATTCTATAACGCAGCATTCCATTATTATTATACCAACTCACCGCACTTACCACTTAACAGTTTAAATATAGACGATTTGAAGGCATACCTCGCCTGGATTGGCTTACGACCTATGTCTGAAATGGAATATGAGAAAGTATGCAAAGGACCTGCTTCTGCTCCCGCCAATAGTTTTGCATGGGGAACAAGTCTACCATTTCCATTAAATGGAATTAATAATTTTGACGCTGCAAATGAAATACCAAGTGATTCACTTGCAAATTGTAATTATAGTTTTCCTTTACCAATTCGCGTTGGTAGCTTTGGCAATAACTCACCAGGGAGGTTTCAAACTGGAGCTAGCTATTACGGCGTTATGGAATTGAGTGGTAATTTAGCCGAAATAGTGGTAAACTGTCATACTCCTGCTGGTAGAGATTTTCTAGGTTTAACATACCCTATTTACTTTCCAGCTTCTAATACTGCTTATGGTTTGAGAGGAGGAAGTTTTCTTTCGAATTCTTATGATCAATTATATGTAGCCGATAGGTCTCAAATTTCATTTGATTTAAGTAATAGAGAGCCCCATGTTGGAGCAAGAGGGGTTATTTCATTCTAAAAACTTTTACGAGGAGAATTCCACTAGCTATTAAATGAAAAAAACACTACTATTACTAAGTTGTTATCTCCATTTTGTGCATGCACAAAATATCTACTATACAGGTATGGGCAATGGTAGTGTTTCTTCATGTTTTGCCCAAGCGGATAATTCATCCTTAGCTATTTATCTAAGCGGTACGGACGATGGCTTTGCCATTGCTTGTCTGGCTCAAGCAGACAATATCGCCTTAGCTATTTATCAAAGCGGTATAGACGATGGTTTTGCCAATGCTTGTCTGGCTCAAGCTGACAATATTGCCTTAGCTATTTATCAAAGTGGTACAGACGATGGTTTTGCTAATGCTTGTCTTGCTCAAGCAGATAATATCGCCTTAGCTATTTATCAAAGTGGTATAGACGATGGTTTTGCTAATGCTTGCATTGCTCAAGCTGACAATATCGCCTTAGCTATTTATCAAAGCGGCATAGACGATGGTTTTGCCAATGCTTGCCTGGCTCAAGCTGACAATATCGCCTTAACTATTTATAATAGCGGCATAGACGATGGCTTTGCTAATGCTTGTCTGGCTCAAGCAGATAATATCGCCTTAGCTATTTATAAAAGTGGCATAGACAATGGTTTTGCCAATGCATGCCTGGCTCAAGCTGACAATATCGCATTAGATATTTATCAAAGCGGTACAGACGATGGTTTTGCTAATGCTTGTCTGGCTCAAGCTGACAATATCGCCTTAGCTATTTATAATAGCGGCATAGACGATGGTTTTGAAGAGAGTTGTATAGAAAGCTACATCACTAATCCTTTTAAGATTAAAATCTATACAGAAGGCGATGGCTTTTTGGCTAATACTATTACCAATAATACTTCATTCAATATCCCAATAAATAATGATGGTACTTTGGTTTATGATTACCATGTTGATTGGGATAATGACGGCAATTACGACCAATACCATATAAGCTCCTCTATTACGCATAACTATTCTGCAATAGATACTCAGATAATTAATATTTATGGAGATTTCCCTAGTATTCTATTTGGAGGAACTGCCTTTACGGATAAAAGTAAACTCATGGCCATCTTAAATTGGGGCGACATCACTTGGAAAGATTTTACTAATTCATTTCGTTCATGTAAAAAACTGAAAGTACTTGCTAAGGATGCACCAATCTTAGATTCTGTTTTGTCCCTACAAAATATGTTTGCACTATGCGATTCTTTCAATGACCCTTTAAATCATTGGAATTTAAGTTCAATAAAAAACATTCAAGGGATGTTCTTTGGATGCTCCAATTTCAACCAAGACTTAAACGATTGGGACGTTTCTGAGGTAGAAAATTTTGGATTTACATTTTATGCTGCGAACAAATTTAATGGAGATATCAGTGCTTGGAACACCAGTTCAATGCAATCTGCTTGGCGATCATTTTATAATGCTACAAGTTTTAATGGTGATCTGAGCAACTGGGATGTTGGGAATGTAAGTTGGTTTAATGGAATGTTTGAAGGAGCAACAAGCTTTAACCAAAACTTAAGTTCATGGAATATTGGCGAAAACTTAATGGATACAACAATAAACATGGAACTTATGTTTAATCAAGCAACTAGCTTTGACCAAAATTTAGGTGCTTGGGACATTAGTAAGGCAACTAACATGACGATGATGCTTAGCAATTCTGGTCTTTCACCACAAAACTACGATAATACACTTATAGCTTGGGTAAGTCAAAATGTGCAAGACAGTGTTCATCTTGGTTCGCATAGCTTGCAGTATTGTTTGGGAGAGAGTGCAAGAAATCAGCTGATAAATCAAAATGGATGGATCATACTGGGCGATTCACTTAATTGCGATGGAGAGCTGCTTCCTGTTGAATTACTGTATTTTGCAGCGACTTGGAATAAAAATTCTTATGTTGAGCTTAATTGGCGAACTGCCACCGAAATAAATAATGCAGGTTTTGAAGTGCAACACAGTCTGGATGCATTGAACTGGCAAAAAATAGCTTGGCTAGATGGCCATGGTAACTCCAATGAAATACATAAGTATTATGCCCCTCACTACACTCCTAGCCCTGGCAACAACTATTATCGTTTGAAGCAATTGGATTATGATGGCAGCTATGCCTATTCCAATATTGAATCTATCTATCTCAAAAAGGAAAGAGAGCTTAGCATTCAGGTCTATCCAAATCCAACAAAGCAGTTTCTTTTTATTGAAACACTAGCATTCCCTGTTAAAATAGAAATACGAGATATACTAGGAAATGTTTTAGAAACCATGGTGCTCGAAAAACGAGAAAGCAAAATAGATTTGCAAAATTTAAGTTCAGGGATTTACTATATCCAGCTAGGAGAATTAAATATTCCGGTAGTAAAAATTTAAAAATTTGGGATTTTACTCGAATTAATAGTATAAAATGAAAATAATCAACATAAATACGCTGAATTGTGGATTACTCCTTATACAAAAAGCCTTGATTTACTTGCATTTAAACTAGAGCATTACGTAACTTCGCTTTATTATTAATAAATTCAAAACCTTATTAAATGGAAAAATTCACACAATTACAAGAGCTTACCGCTTCAATGGCAGATGATGCTGCAAATTTCTTTGGTAAAGGAAACAAAGCTGCTGGTACTAGACTTAGAAAAAAGTTACAAGAACTTAAAGGTTTAGCACAAGACATTAGAGTTGAAGTTCAAAGTGCTAAAAACGAAGGTTAATCATCGCCTAAGTTAATTGTAACGTCCTGAAAAAGGTTGACTGATTAGGTTGTAAAATTACAAGAATAATTAAGGGTTCAAAACTAGTTTTGAACCCTTTTTGTTTTTATAGGTTTTAATTTTCATTTTTTGTTGCAAGTGAGCTCGGTTTGGAGTGTTTAAGTGGATAGATAAATGTGGTCTAAATCCATTATAGATATGTATGGCTTCATCAAGTTGTTTATTCATTGAATAGAAGTCTTCAAATATGTGATCCATACCAAATTCGTCTTTTAATATTCCATTAATCCTTTCAGCGACTGCATTTTCGTAAGGGTCGGAGTTCTCTGTCATGCTAATCTCGATATGATTAGATTTTAATAGGTCAGTATATTCTTTACTACAATACTGTAAACCTCTATCTGAATGATGGATTAACTTTTTAGTATAAATCCTTTTATCTAGTGCTTTTTCTAGAGCTTTGGTAGTTTCTATAGTCATCATATTATTTGCTAATTGATATCCCATGATTTTTTTAGAATAGGCATCTGTTATTAAGTGTAGATAATAGTGTTTCTTTTTTACTTGTAGGTATGTAATATCCGCAACCCATACTTGTTCTGGACGTATTATTTCTAGGTCTTTAATTTGGTTAGGATACTTCCGCATCCAATGTTTTGAATTCGTTGTTTTATGGTATTTCTTCCTTTTATAAGCAAGTAAATTTTCATCACGTAAAAAATCAAATAACTTATCCCTACCAACTTTCACCCCTTGAGCTTTCAACTTCTTTGAGATGATATGGTGTATCTTTCTGCCGCCACATTTCGGAAGCTGATGCTTTACTGCTAACACTAATGATTTAAGCTCTTTTTTGTGGCTAATATTGGTTTTAGTGGATGTTCTCTTATAGTAGGCTTGCTTACTATAGCCAAACAGTCTGCTTAAGTGAGGTACACTCAAGTTGCTTCCCTTTGCTATTTCTTGGACTGCTTGGCGCCAGACTTTTTTACAATCTTAATGTTTAATTCTCGTTCAGCAATAGAGATAAATTGCTTGTAGGCTTGAAGTTCTGCTTCTTTTAGTGCTAATTGCTTTTCTAGCTCCTTTTCTCTACTTCGAATAGATTGTTCTAGCTCTTTCTCTCTTCGTTTTTGGATATCTTTCAATGGTCTTCCTTTTGATGTATAGGTAGGATGATCAAATTTACCATATTTTTTTAACCATCTTGGTATACAAGAGTTTCCTGAAATACCATATTTGCGTTTTAACCCTGCTTTACTTGATTTCCCCGATTCATACTCCGAGACTATCATTCGTTTAAATCCTTCACTATAAACTTGGGGGGATTTCGCTGTTTTTTCTTCTCTAGACTGTTTACTCATTTCTTTTTAGTTTGAGTCAACTTTTTCCAGGACAAGACAAATTGATAAAAAAGCCCTTCTAAAGAAGGGCTTTTTGTTTTTAAAAGCTTAATTATCTTTCAATACCTTCTTAAAAAGCGGCTTAAATAATAACTAACATACATACGCCGCTTATTGCCAAAAAGATGGCAACAAAAGTATATTTCGGGTAATAAGATCCATCAAAGAGATAGTCAGCTTGTAATTCGGCCAAAAAAAGAAAAGGTCCAGATTCGGTAAGCATAAAGTAAAAACTTAGTATACCTGAAACAAGCATTGCAGCATACATACTTACTTTATCTGTCAGACTTTCTTTCATTCTCTATCTTTATTTTAACGAAGTACAGTTACAGTTCCACTAAAGCTTTCCACTCTACCATCAAAGTAGGTAGCAATCACCTGATAAACATAGGCTCCCATCGGAACTGGTTCTCCATTAAATGTACCATCCCAGGCATTTCTTGGATTACTACAATCTAAGTTGTTAGGATCGCTCGGACCATTAGTTTGATTAGGGTTTGAAAACACTAACTCTCCCCATCTATTGAATATTTTAACATCTAAATTTTCAGCACCAGCAAGATTCATTTCAAAATAGTCGTTCAAACAATCCGTTTTAAATTCGTCACTAAATGGAGAAAAAGCAGTAGGGAAAAATACAGGATAATCGGTTCTCACCTCAATATTAATGGTATCGAAAGTAGAGCAACCAACACCATTAACCAATTCAATAACTTCCACTACCACTTGCATCGAACTCGTTGGATTTGCACTTGGATTATCGCATAGAGAATCAATTAGGCAATTCGTAATGTCGAGGTTTGCCAAAGGCGACCAATTATAAGCAATTACCTCTGTTGTTGAGTTGGTATTTGCGAGGTCTACTCTCAAATCAATTGGCTCTCCACTCACTACCAAAATTTCATCTACTTGATTAAAATCAGTTAAACTAGAAGCGTACAAGGTAGCATCTAAAGAGGTAGTGGGTGTTATAGAAAACTGAGAACTTGCCACGCAGCCTTTATTGTCTTCAACAAAAATATAATAGCTACCTGGAGTTAAACCAGTATAGGCACTATCGGTTTGATAATTTCCATTCAATTCGTAGCTAAATGGAGCCGTTCCACCCACTACTTCTATATAAGCATAACCGTCATTACCGCTTATACAACTCGTATTTCCAGGTAAAACATTAACAATCATGGTGTCTGGATTTTGGATAAAAACAGAATCTACCTTAACACATAAATTAAAATCGGTAACGCTTACCGTATACCATCTATCTCCAGAAAGTTGTGTTGCTACAATACCAAATTGCGCTGGTGTAGTGTTCCAAACATAAGAGTATGGAGCTGTTCCTCCATTTACTCCAATTGCCGCTAAGCCTGTTTCCTCTCCTGGGCAACCAGGTTGCGTAGGTGCTATGCTAGTTTGAATTTCTGGAGCTTCTGTAATGGTATAGCTAGCTACAGCGGTACATAAATTAGCATCGCTTACCGTTACGGTATAAATTCCAGCTTCCAAACTATCTAAACTGGTAGTACTAGCTCCATTCGGCGACCATAAAATATCGTAAGGTGCTGTACCACCGCTAACACTTATTAAAATTTCGCCATTGTTTCCTCCAAAGCAGCTAACATTGCTTTTTCTAATTAGGGTAATGCTTATAGGAGTGCTTGGTCCAGCTACGGCACTAGACACATAAGTACTACAGTTATTAGCATCTTTAATCGTTACGCTCACATTGCCTGGCGATAAGCCAACAATTGTTTGGGCAGTATCATTCGTATGCCATAAATAAGTATAAGGAGCTGTTCCACCCGAAGCCGTAATACTTGCTTCGCCAGAATTACTTCCATTACAAAGTAAATCTACCGTAGTAATTACGCCGCTTAAAGCCGCTGTAGGCGCATTTACCGTAAAAGTATCAGCTGCACTACAGCCCTTCTGATCACTTACACTTAAATAATAATCGCCACCAGCTAGATTTGAAATATCTTCATTCGAAGAGCTAAAAGCAAGATTAGAGCTTGTCCAAGAATAACTATACAATGGTGTGCCACCATTAACATTGACTCCAATTCCCCCTTGGTTTTGACCAAAGCAAAGTACATCGTTAATTGCTTCTAAACCAATTACTAATGGTGCAGGTTCTGCTATAGCAATTGGTGTAACAGGATAAATATTGGAGCATAAACTATCATCTTCTATAGACAATAAATAATTACCCGCAGCTAAATTATTAAAGACTCCAGTGGTATTGGTATCTGCATTTAATATATAGGAAAGATTACCGTTATAACTCGTTGCGGTAACGGTAATAGAGGCGCTTGAATCTCCAAAACAATCTAAAGCATCTACAATAACGGTTTGGAAAGTTGGCGGATTTAACTCATTAACGTTAAGAGTGTCTTGCATGGTACTTTCACAGCCTAAATCGTCTGTTGCAATGATAGTATATTCTCCTTCTAAACTATGGCTACCAAAACTTAAACTAGAGCCCGTTCCTAGAATGGCTTGTCCAATAGGTACCGTATAATTCCAAAACAATTGATAAGCCACATTGGCAGCTGATGAAGAAAGTTCTATTTCCACACCTGCGGTACCTGCACAAAAACTTCCACCACCAAGAGCATTAAAAGGAGCTGGACCATTCAACAATAAGATATTCAAGGTATCGCTCAAGTATCGAGTACAAGAACTAGCATTGTTCGTTGCCAATACGGTATATTGACCAGCTTGTTGCTGAGCGCCGAAAGAAACTCCAAAACCAGTTCCAGAAATTGGTACGCCTAAAGGAACCGTATCATTTAAAATTAATTGGTAGTTCACTCCTATTTCGCTATCATCTAAACTAATAAGCGTAGTCGTATTAGCGCCAGCATTACAGATATAGGGATCTCCTAATACATCTTGATCGTTAGGTTGAGGATAAACAAATATATTCACGCTCCCTTGCATTAGGCGTTCACAAGCAAGTAGACTAGATGCTAAAACCGTATAGTTTCCTGGAGTAAGTTGTGGGTCAAAATCAAAAGGAGCACCATTACCAATTACGGTATCAACTGGAGCACCATTCAATAAAAGTTCGTAAACTACCCCATTTTGAGAACCACTTAAGCTTACAGTTGCGCCTAAGGATCCGGTACAATAGCCGCCTCCGCCTTGAACTTGATATACTATTGGTTTATCTACAATTTTTATGGTATCGTACACTGGAATGGACCAACCACAGCATATTTCTCTAACTCGGTAACGAACGGTATAAAGACCTGGACTTAAACCAGTTAAATTAAAACTAGGCGCGGCTAAAGTAGAAGGACTTAGAGATGGATTGTCTACATCTGTTCCTTGATAAATTCTCCAATCATATTCTACTTCTGTTCCCCATGAGCTAGCACTTAAATCTACTGTTGTTCCAATACATGCTGTATTCGAAGGAGAAACAGTAAGAACAGGAAGAGCTCTTACATCATCTGCTATTCTCAAATAGCCATTATAAGTTGAGCCACCTACTTGTAGGTTAACAATTTGACCAGGTGTAGTACTAAATACTTGTACCTCTGGAGAACCATTTGAAAATGAAGAGGTAACAAGCGGTGCTGGACTATCACTTAGATCTTTTACAAATGGTAAGTTAATATTCCAAGAGTTAGGGCCATCTTTAGTGAGATTAATTTCACTATAAATACAAGCTTTTGCATTATTGTATTCTATAGAAACTATTGGGAAGCTCGGTATAGAGGTACTTGGGTTTGAACTTACCCCATCTACCACTAAATGTGCGTTTTCTCCGTTCGAGCCATCACGTCCTCTTCCGCCGTCTCCTCCTCTTGCTCCTGTCCCGCCGCTACCAGAACATCTTGTTCCAGGTAGTACACAGCCATTACAAGAACCACTTGATCCGCCACTTCCGTTTACACCACTACTACCATTGGCACCAGTACCGCCTTGCGCTACTGCTGCAGGTACATTAATATTTACATTGGTGATGTTCGCACCAAGAGAGGAGTTATTCGTATAAATTCCAAAAGAACCTCCAGAACCATAGCCTCCACTTCCCCCTCGACCTGCTTGTCCACCATTTCCTCCTATTCCCCCAGTTCTACCATCACAATCTATACAGAGAGGTGATGATTGCCCACCTCTAGAGCCGTTACCTCCGGCTGCTTGTCCACCGCCACCGCCGTCTTGTCCACTACCTGCCTGCGCTCCTGGAATATAATAAGGAGAGTTTGCTATAGCCACAACTGGACGATCATTAGCTTGCCAGCTTCTACCATTGGCTCCAGGATTCCCATTACTTCCTGCGGCACCATCACAACCGCTATCGCTTGGTCCAAAGAATCCACAACCTGGTCCACCAGGACAATTATCCGTTCCAGCTCCACCTGCACCACCAGAACCATTAGCTCCAGCAGGAAAAACATAAGAAGGATGAATAGAGGCATTATAAGCAGCTGTTTGTCCACCAGAACCACTAGAACCACCACCTGGGTTTCCAGATCCATTTGCGCCTACCCCACCTTGACCAGCTCCAGAGCCTCCAGAAGGACCACCAGCAGTACCTGGAGTAGTTCCGTTTGCACCTCTAGACGCATTTCCAGAAACTATAGTACAACGAACTATATTATAGTTCTCACAACCATTAATTAGCAAAATGGCATAATTCGATCTTCCTCTGTTATTAGATGTAGTTCCCGTTATCGCTGTTGTGCTAATGTTCAAATCCTGAAGGGTAAATCGATCGTCATTATTTCCATAGATACCCACCCTGTGTTCTGCACTTGCATTTCCGGTAACCGTACTATTTTGAAAGCCCGATAAGACCAAATTGGTTTGCTGTACACTAGTTTTTGTCCAAATACCTGCACTGAACTGATAGCCACCTTCTATTACCAAATCATTTTGTAATTGAATTACACTACTTTCATTGTAGGTTCCCCCTGCCATTCTGATGTACTTTCTACCCGCAAGTTGAGATATTGCATAAGCTAAAGTTCTGTAAGGATTATCTGGTCCACCTGCAAAAACATCATCGGTTCCAGTAGTAGCCACATAAGCGAAATCGCAATTCGGACTTCCCACGTCCACCACGCAAGTGGTGAAGGCATCAGCATTAGAACAAGCATCAACATAAGTTAGAGTTAAGATGTAATTTCCTGCAGTTGTTGGGGCTGTCCACACAGTGGATGTTCCTGTGGTTTGTGAAAAACTTCCTCCCGTGGTACTCCAAACATAGGAAACCCCATTTGCGGCACCTACCGCTGGAGGCAGTAAAGTAGAAAGATTATGAGTAGAACCAGGAAGCACAACAGAACCACATATTCCCGATTGAATAGCAGGAGCTAAATCGCCAGGAACGCCATAAGGATTATAAGTCACTCGAACGCAGTTTGAAGCAGTGGTATTACTACTAAAATTTGAAGTACAATTAGAGGTAACTAATACTCGATACAAGCGTGTTCCTGGAGTTTGAGGAGGGGTGAAATTGGCATTCGTAGCCCCACCAACATTTGTCCAAGAAGCTGCTGTAGCAGAGGCGCAATCGGTAATCGTAGAAACTTGCCATTGATAGTTGGTACCAAGAGGCCAACCATTAGGGTCTAAAGCTGGAGCAACACTAAAATTAACCGTTTGTCCAAGACATAAATTATTGTTTGCTGGACTAGGTTGTGTAGCTATTACAGGAGCTTGATTAAAGGACCATCTAAAACGATAAGTAAATCTATAATCTCCACAAAAATTAGCGGTGCCATTATGCCAAACACAAGGGGCAAAAGTTCTGAAGTTTACCGAAGCTACATTGGAGCTTTGGCATCTTCTACTATCTCCAAAAACACTAGGAAAACAGGTAAAGAAATTATAGGTATTAAAATTAAATACATCGTTATTACAATTATCCTCCCAAGCATCTAAGGCTAAAACAAAATTGGTAGCGGAGCTATTCACTCTATTGCTCAAAGAGTAATTAACTGGTGTATAAACCGTACCGTTTGCAGGTACGTGAATTCCTACATTATCTATGGTGGTACTAGCATTATCATCCAAATCGATTATCCAGGTTGGATCCGGTGCACCACAACCACCACAATCTGAATAATTCGTTCGTTCTACTGCAATAATTTCTACCTCATAATTAACCAATTGGCCAAAAATTAAATTGGTGAAAATTGCACACAAGAATAGTGAGTATAATTTTTTCATAAGAATAAAATTAGATGATCATTAATTGGCTAAGCTAAAGGTATATCTCTCTATGAAGGTCTCGTTCTTTCTATGAAGAATTAACTTACCTGCATCTAAATGGAATTGAAAGGCGGTATTTCCTTTGGTTTGCTTTGTTTCGAGCAAGGCATTGGATTGAATGTAAACCGTATTTAGATAACTAAAAATTAGAGTTCCGCCATCCACTTCGTAAGTATAGGCTAATTCATCTCCACCCACCACAATGGAAAGTTTAGAAGAACTTAAATCTAAGCTTAAACTAGGATCTAAATAGTTTGCAAAAAAGCTCTCTTCTTGGGTAAAACTTAGTTCTTGGGAAACAAAACCAGAAAGTTCTACTTTGTCTAAAATCCATGATGACTTTAGTTCTTCTTGAGCATAAGAATTAACATAGCTCATTAAACTACATAAAGTAGCTAAAATAAAATATTTCGACATTGCGATAAGGGCTTGGGTTTAGAGCTCCAAGATAATACTAATTATTCTTTTTCAATAGTATTTTAGCATTAAAAAAGTCGAGATCCTCCTCAAGAAATACTTCTAAAAAAGTTTAGTAAAGTTCTAAGATATAAGGCAGTTTTGCTTGCACCTTCCCCTTCATTTCTTCCAGCGATTTCACTTGTTCAAAGTAAGGATAAAGTACGCCCAATTCAGCTTTCAATTTGCTCTCTTTGGCTTGCATACCCAAATCGCCCAAAATTTCTTCTAATGGCGATTTGATTTCTGGGTATTCCATCAATCTATAATCATCCAATTCTGCTAAAATAGCGGCATAGGCGATAGCATCATCCAAGCTTCCAATTTCATCCACTAAGTTTCTCTCTAAGGCCTGCTGTCCAGTCCAAACTCTTCCACTAGCCACTTCCAAAACACTTTCTAAAGGCATGCCTCTTCCTTCGGCAACCCTAGATGTGAAAGTAGCATAAATATCATCTACACTACTTTGAATAACCTTTGCCTCGAAACTGTCCAATTTTTTAGTAATTCCAGTAGATGTAGCATGATCGTTTAACAAAACTTCATCAAAGCTCACACCAATCTTGTTGTTTAAAAATTTCTCCAGATTAGGAATCAAACCAAAAACTCCAATGGAACCGGTAATGGTATTTTCCTCGGCAAAAATGCGATTGGCATTACAAGCAATGTAATAACCTCCAGAAGCAGCAAGATCTCCCATAGAAACTACTACTGGCTTAACTTGCTTTGCCAATTCTAGCTCTCTCCACATCACTTCAGAGGCTAATGCACTTCCTCCTGGAGAATTAATTCTTAATACAATTGCATCGATATCATCGTCCAAGCGCAAGGCTCTAATTTGCTTAGAGAAACTTTCTCCACCAATATTCGATTCGTCTCCTTTCCCATCCACTATATCTCCTTCTGCGTATACAACAGCTATTCTATTTTCCGAATTTGATGTCTTGGCTGTCGCTAAGGCATAGTCACCAACATCAATCGTATTTAAATCTTCTTTTTCTGCAAGTGCCAGTTTTTCTTTTAAATTACTCAAAACTTCATCGTAATAACTAGTTCCTGTAATCAAGCCAAAATACGCACAACTATCTGGTCGTAGAGCGCTTAAATTATTTAAAATGGTATTAAAGTCCTCCGGACTAAGCCCTCTTTCTGTGGCAATATTATTTACAAAATCTTCTTTAATTCCACCTAGCAAATAACTCAGTTGTTCTCTATTTGCATCGCTCATTTTATCTAGGATGAAGGGCTCAACAGCACTTTTATAATCACCAACCTTAAATACTTGAACTTCCGCCTCTAACTTCTCCTCTATTAATTTTTTAAAGAAAGTTAATTGCGCACCGATACCTCGAAGTTCTATATACCCCTCTGGATTTACATAGAGCTCACTTGCTGCGCTGGCTAAATAAAAAGACTTTTGATCGAGCATTTCTCCATAAGCAAGCACAAATTTTCCTGAAGACTGAAAATCCTTTAAACTAGCTCTTAGCAATTCTATGGTGGCATAGCCATTAGGCATTACCGAACTTTTTAAATAGATACCTTTTATCCTATCGTCCGTTTTCGCGTATTCTATGGCATTCACTATGCTTTGAAGACCTGGTTTTTCCTTTGGAAAACTATTTATATCCGTAAAATCAAAAGAAGAAAAAGCATCTCTTTCAAGTATATCATAGGCTAAATCCAAAACCAAAATTGAATTGTCTTCCACCGATACATTTTCTGAAGCCAAGCCATCCCCCATGGTTTTAACCGAAGCTACCAAGGCCCCGATGAAAATGAAAAATAAAATGAGACTTATGATTTGGAATATGGTTAGTCCAACAATTGTTGCCAAAACTTGCTTAAAAAAATTCATAATCTTATGTTTACAATTTAGAACAAAAGTAAGAATATATTTACTAAAATGCAGGCATGTTTATTATTAGGTGGAAATGTAGGAAACCGAAAAGCCTATTTAGATTTTGCACGATTTTTTATTCAAAGAGATCTCGCGACCATAGTGCAAGAGAGCAAAATATATGAAACAGAGGCTTGGGGCGAAATAAGTACAAAGGCATTTTTGAATCAAGTACTTTTAGTTCGCACCCAATTAAATCCACAAGAATTACTACAAGCTTGCTTAGCCATTGAACTAAAAGCTGGTAGAAAACGAAGAGTTAAATGGGAAGATCGAAGTTTAGATATAGATATTTTATTCTATGAAAACTTAATTTTGAAAGATACGAACTTAAGCATCCCACATCCAGAAATCCCCAATCGGCGTTTTACTCTAGTTGCACTCAATGAATTGATTCCAGATTATGTACACCCTATTCTTCAAAAAAAAGTGTCAGAATTATTAGATATTTGCCCCGACAAGCTCAAGGTTCAAATTTATAATTCATCACTTGTATAATTTCATCACCATAGAAGGCTGCATAGGAGCAGGTAAAACCACTTTAACCAAAATGTTGGCAAAGCATTTTGCTTGTAATCCAGTCTTTGAAAATTTTGAAGACAATCCTTACCTGAAGAATTTTTACGCAGATCCAGATAAAAATGCCTTTCCTCTAGAATTGTACTTTATGGCGGAGCGCTATCAGCAACAAAGCAAGCTCTTAGATAAAATCAACTTATTCGAATCTAAAATAATAAGCGATTACGCCTTCTTCAAATCTTTGGTATTTGCCAATATTACCTTAAAAGGAGATGAACTGCAATTATACAAGATGCTTTTTCATATCATCTACCCCAACATCAAAGCACCCGATATCATTTTGTATTTACACAAACCAAACGACCTACTTTTAGAAAACATAAAAAAAAGAGGCCGCGACTATGAACAAGATATAAAATCAGACTATTTACAGGCTTTGAATCAGACTTATCTCGATTTTTTTAAACAACAAACTAAATCTAAGGTAATTATACTCGATAGTTCTAATTTAGATTTTGTGAAAAAAGAAGAAGATTTTGAGAAAATAATTGATATTTTTAGCGCAGAATACGACAAAAAAATTAACTATCTGTAAGTATTCAGAACATTTTCATTAATTTTGAACGCGACTATAAAAACACCAAGATGAAACTTACCTATACTTCCCTTATAATTATTCTTAGTTTGTGCCTTTTCAATTTGAATTCTTATGCCCAAACTCAAGCAGAAATTGAACAAATGTTGAATGGTTCAACGCAAGAAGATAAGACCAAAAGCAAAAAAGAAAAAGTTGAAAAAACGGAAAAATCTAAAGTAGATAAAAGCGCGGAGCAAGTTGCAGAAAAGACTGAAGAAGCGGAAGTAGTGCTAGAAGAAGTGAAAGAAGTGCTTCCTGCCGACGCTAGCGATAATCTTCAGGAAGATGCAAGTAAAAATAAAAAACAAAAAGATTCTAAAGAGCCTCTTGCTGTTGAAGTAGAGCAAGAAGAAACAGCAAAAGAACTCCCTGTAGTAGAAGAAGAGAAAGCTGCAAGCCCGACTAGAAGCTCTTCTAGCGGAAGTTTTGCCAAACCATACAGAACTTGGTCGTTAGGTGTTTTTGGTGGATTAACCAACCCGGTAACAGACATCCGTTACAAGGATTTCTTTGGAGCAATCGACCCAATTAATGAGAATCAATGGAATGCTGGTTTGAGAGTTACGAAAATGTTTGATGCTGCTTTTGGTTTACAATTCCAAGCATCCTACAACGTGGTTCAAGGAGCATTTGATTCTTTGGTTATTCACAAAGAGGATAGAAACTACTTAGAAGCTGCAGGTATAAACAAAGGCGTGTATTTTAAGAATAATGTTATTGCGAGTTCCATGAATATTTATTGGAACATCAGTAATACCGTTTTTGGTGTAAACAGATATATTAAATCGCAACAACAAGGAAGACCCATCAAGGCAAGAAAATTCTCTTTGTATATGTACACTGGTATTGGAGGTACTTGGTTCGACCCACATGTAATGTTTATTGAGGATAAGGCTCCAGCCGAATTTGCAGGAGTGGAATTTAAACAAGATAGAACCTTTGAAGTGAATATTCCAATGGCTTTAGGAACAAAATTCAAGTTAGGTAATGTAGCAGATTTAGGAATAGAATATGTTTTCAATTATGTGTTTACCGATAAATTAGATGGTTTTGCTTACGACCATCCAGGAAGAATTAAGAATGACCTTTATACCAACTTAAACCTTAGTTTAGAGTTTAAATTAGGAACGAAGAAAAAAGACAAAGATCATATCGAATGGGTAAGTCCTTTTACTAAAATCTATGAGGAGATTGCGAAAATTGATAAGATGGAAAAAACGCTTAAGCAATTAACGAAAGATGAAGATGAAGACGGCGTTTCAGATTACTTTGATAAGGATACAGAAACACCAGAGGGAACTGTAGTGGATGGTAGTGGTAGAGCTTTAGATAGCGACGGTGATGGCATTCCAGATAAAGCAGATTTAGAGCCTTTTAGTGATAAAGGTGCCGAAGTGGATGAGTTCGGACAAGCACTTGATGATGATGGCGATGGTGTTCCTAACCACAAAGATTTAGAAGCAAATTCGCCTAAAGGAAGTTTTGTGAATTTCCAAGGTATTGCAATTGACGGTAAAGTTAAAGGTGGAGAAAGTAGAGGGCTTAGTTTCCCATCGATCTTCTTCGATACGGATCAAGCTACTATTAAGAGAGAATATGAAGATGAACTTTTCATGATTGCAAAGGATATCTTGAGATTAGAGGATTTAACTTTCTTATTAAGCGGTCACTGTGATGAAAGAGGTAGCGATGAATATAACTATGAATTAGGAATGAGACGTGCAGAAGCAGTTAAATCTTATTTAGTGGATAACTATGGTATTGATGCCAATAGATTAGAAGTTGTTTCTAAAGGTAAATCTGAAATTCAATCGCCTAGATTCCACATCAATCGTAGAGTGGAAGTTTTAATCATCGAAAAATAAAAATGAATCCCTCGTTTTAAATTTACAAAACGAGGGATTTTTATATCTAGTCCTCTCCTCTTTTATGCGCTACAAGCTTTTACTTACTTTTACCATATTGTTCTCCTTTGCTTTGTCGCAAAGTCCTTATTTCGAGGCAACCCAACATGCGCACTCGCACAATGACTACCTCAAAAAAAAGCCACTTTGGGATGCTCTGAAAAATGGTTGTACCAGTATAGAAGTAGACGTATTTGCCTATAAAGGAAGTCTAAAAGTTGCCCATGTTAATGTAGCTTTAAACCAAAGAAAAAGCTTCGAAGAACTTTATCTGCTCCCCTTAATTGAGTTTCTAGACCAACATGCTCATCTCTACACGGATACTACGCAAGAACTGGTATTGATGATAGATTTTAAATCTTCTTCTAGCGCTGCGCTTCCCCTACTCTTACAAAGCATAGAAAACTATACGAAATACTTTAGTTATTACGAAAATGGAAAGCTGTTTCCTGCACCACTTCAATTGGTAATTTCAGGCAGCGGCTTTAGCTATAAGCAAGTTCAAGATCTTGAAAAGATCTATGTATTTTTAGATGGTAATGTAAGTAGCTGTAATAGCGAGTTTCCCGAACAACTTGTTCCTAGAGGAAGTGCTCGTTACGGCAGCATCTTTTCATGGAATGGCAAAAAGAGCATGCCCGTGCATGAAGAAGAGCTATTAAAAAGCATGGTTCAAGAAGCTTCTAAATGTAATAAAAAATTGAGGTTTTATGCGATGCCAGAGAAACTTGCAATTTGGAGGAAATTTTTGGATGAAGGTGTTTACTGGATAAATGTTGACCATAGCGCCAAATTCAAAAAGTTCTATCAAGCGTATCTAAAAGAAAAAAGGCCTAACTAAGTTAGACCTTTCATAAAAAACATATTATTCTATCTTATTTAGCGCTCGCTAAATCATTAGCTTGAATTCTTTGGTCGTTTTGGTAGTATAAAACATACTTAACTTCTGCTTGGTCGTACACTATCCATACACCATTCTTCACTCCTTTAGAAAAAGAAGCTTCAGTAACAATGTTCCCCTTTTCATTAAAAGATTGCCAAACTCCTTCGCGCTTGCCATTTTTTAGCACCCCTTTCTCTAACAAAACTCCATTTTGGTATACAAAAGCTAATTCAGAACTCTTATCAATTTTCTCCAAAACAACATTTTTCTCCACTTCATTAGAATTGGATTGCGCGTTTAAGCCAAAAAAGCCAATCATCATCACAAATATTATCAATAAACCTTTCATTTTACTTTAATTTCAGCCTAAGGTAACAATTATTTAACATTGAAGCAAATTTAAGTAACATTTATTTTACAAGAAATGAATTTTTTCTTCTTTGCAGATTATTTTATAAGCCATGCAAGAAATCAAGCAATAATATTTATCTTTATTTCAGTATGAAAAAACTCTTCCTTTTCTTAACTATGTTATGCTTTGCGAATGGCTTTGCTCAGCTTAATTGCAATTCGGGAAGGTATTATTCGGAAGTTTTTTCCAGTGTTACACAAACCAGCAATATTCGCTTTGGAGCATCCGACCCCTATGGAATCGTTAATAATCAGGATCTTTATCTAGACATTTTTGAACCTAGCGGCGATACCCTCGAAAAACGCCCTTTAATTTTACACCAATTCGGTGGTGGCTTTCTAATCGGTTGGCGCACCGAACCGGTGATTCCTCAAATGGCAGAAATGTATGCAAAAAGAGGTTTTGTTTTTGCCACGATAGATTATCGTTTGGGCTTTAATGTGCTCGACGGACAAAGCGCAGAACGAGCGGTGTATAGGGCAGCACAAGATTTACGAGCAGCACTCCGCTTCTTAGTGGATAATGCTGATGTATACGGCATTGATACTTCGGCAATATTTCTTACTGGCACTAGTGCTGGCTGCTTATCTGCCTTTGTTTCTACTTATATGAACGAAGCCGACCGAGTAGATATTCCATCCACTTACGGCATACTACTCGAACCGCAAGACTTGGGCTGCGCCAATTGCAGTGGCAACAACAACTTTAATAACCAAGAGGTTAAAATTCATGGAATAATTAATAATTGGGGAGCGGTTTTAGATACTGCTTATATCGATATCCTAAATGATCCTGCCGATAATGTTCCCGTCATTTCTTTTCATGGCACCAACGATTTGATTGTACCATATGTAGAAGGAAACGCCTTCTCCTTACCTATCTTCCCTTCCGTTCAAGGCAGTTATTTAATTCATCAAAGATTAGATCATCTTGGCGTAAAAAACAAACTCTTTCCTTTAGATGGTTTAGGACATGAACCCCAACTTCTCCAGTTGCAAACCTGGGTAACAGATACCATAATAAGTCAAGGAAGTCGATTTCTCTATGAAATACTGTATGGCGATTCTATAGAAATTTTAGGCGACAGGCAATTATGCCTAGGCGATACTGCTAGTTTTAGTTTGGAAGCTCACTTAGGAAGTAAGTATTGTTGGAATATTACTGGAGGCAACATAATAAGCCAAAATCATAATGAAATTAGTATCTATTTCCCTAGCTCGGGCAGCTATCTTTTAGAGGCTGTGGAACTAGATAAGCGACAAGTTTCTAAACAAAGCCAGGTACTTATTGAAGTTAATCAAAGTGCTAATCCAATCATACAATTTACGAGCAATGATGGCTTGTTTGATTTTGCTTGTCCGAATTCTGGTAACAGCTATTATTGGGATTTCGGTGACAACTCCAACGCCACCGGACCTACAGTACAACATCAGTTTAGCGACACTGGGTTTTACTTAGTAGAACTAACCCTCAGCGATGCATATTGTACTACAAGAACAGATACGCTAATTGAATCGAGCATTTGTCCAGAAGCTTCTTTTCAAATTCTTCAAAATGACAGCAGCTTCCAGTTTGTCAATACCTCTCTATTTAGTAATGAAGCCCTTTGGATTGATAGTGAGGGCTCGCTTAGCAACAGCTATGATTTTTCTTATTGGTACGAAGAGGAAGGCACTTACGGACTAAGCTTAATCGTAAGCAATGACTTTTGTTCCGATACTCTTACCGAAAATATCCAAGTTAATTTTTGTAGTGAAGCAGATTTCGATTTTGTTAGCAACGGACTTCAAGTTCAGTTCCAAGCTGCTGCTTACAATGCCTATTTCTATGCTTGGGATTTTGGTGATGCTCAAATCTCTTCTTTGGAGAATCCACAGCACAACTATCTTCTACCTGGCCTATATGAAGTTCAATTAATTACAACGAGTATCCTCTCATGTTCCGATACGATTACGAAAACGATAGTTGTAGATCTAGAAAATTCTCTTGCAGATGGAAAGGACCTGGATTTACAAATCTATCCCAATCCGCTTAGTGAAGTGCTTTATATTCAAGGCTTATCTGCTTTACACTCCTACAGCTATCAACTGCTTTCGAGCGAAGGAATAATTTGTTCTGAGGGAAGGCTTCTCGCTAGTGAGTTAAGTTTGCAAGATTTGAGCAAGGGCGTTTACTATTTGCGAATAGAAACCGAAGGGAAACAATACTCAAAAAAAATCATTCTGCATTAAGCTAGTTTTAGCAAGAATTAAGCTAAAAAAAAGCGAGCAAGCCTTATCTTGCAGGCTGAAATATTTATTCCGTAGAAATTATGACCCCCATAGAAGTAAAAGACAACAAAAGTTATTTTGCAAATTTGCCAATAGAAGAACTTGCTAGCAAATATGGCACTCCAACTTACCTATACGACGCTGCTATTATTGAAAAAAAGTACAAGCAACTAAGAGAGGCTTTCAAAGTTAAAATAAACATAAAATACGCTGCCAAAGCTTTAAGTAATATCAGTGTTTTAAAGTTTATGAAAAAGTTGGGTGCTGGTTTGGATACGGTTTCTATACAAGAGGTAGAACTGGGGCTTCAAGCAGGTTTTTCTCCAGAGGAAATAATTTATACACCCAACTGTGTTTCTATAGAAGAAGTGAGTGCTGCAGTTGACAAAGGGGTGATTATAAACATAGATAACATTCCTCTACTCGAGCAATTCGGTCACAAATATGGTTCTAGCGTTCCTGTTTGCATAAGAATCAACCCGCATATTATGGCTGGGGGTAACTATGAAATTAGCACAGGACATATCGATTCTAAATTTGGGATTTCTATTCACCAAATGCGTCATGTACAGCGCGTTATTCAACACACTAAGTTGGATGTAAAAGGCTTGCACATGCACACAGGTAGCGATATTTTAGATGTAGATGTCTTTCTGCGTGGAGCTGAAATTCTTTTTGAAATAGCCGAAGATTTTCCAGACTTAAACTTCATTGATTTAGGAAGTGGTTTCAAAGTAAGTTATTGGAATGATGATAACACGACTGATGTTGCTGAACTAGGTAAAAAATTGAGTGAGCGTTTTAAAGTATTTTGTTCTAGCTACGGAAGAGACTTAGAGCTTTTCTTCGAACCGGGCAAATATTTGGTAAGTGAGGCAGGGCTTTTTATTGCCAAAGCCAATGTAGTAAAGCAAACTACTGCCACGGTATTTGTTGGCTTAGATACAGGAATGAACCACCTACTTCGTCCGAAGTTATACAATGCCCACCACGAAGTAAGCAATGTAAGCTATCCTCAAGGCATTGAGCGCATCTATTCTGTTGTTGGTTACATTTGTGAGAGTGATACTTTGGCAGCAGATAGAAAATTGAACGAGGTTAATGAAGGAGATTTAATTGCTTTTCATAATGCAGGTGCCTATGGTATGAGTATGGCAAGTAATTACAATTCGCGCTTTCGACCAGCCGAAGTTTTGATTTATAAGGGAAAGGATTACCTGATAAGAAAAAGAGAGGATATGGAAGATATTACTCGAAACATGATAGCGGTAGACTTGTAAGCATGACGGAAGAAGATTTCAAAAACAAATTAAGCACGGAGCAATACAAGGTGCTCCGCGAGAAAGCAACAGAAGCCCCCTATAGTGGCCAATACAATCTTCATTTTGAAGCAGGAAACTATAGCTGCGGTGCGTGCGATACTCTTTTATTTAGCTCTGAAGGCAAATACGATGCGGGCTGCGGTTGGCCAAGCTTTCACAGCCCAATTGATAACGAGGTCATTGCTACAGCCAAAGATTTATCTCATGATAGAGAGCGAACCGAAATATTGTGCAAAAACTGTGGCAGCCACCTAGGTCATGTTTTTAACGATGGTCCAACCGGATCAAGATACTGCGTAAATTCTTTGAGTTTAAACTTTAAAAAGAGCTAAGCCTAGGTAAAAAAGGACTCTTATAAAGTAGCGACTACTCGATTATTCGACTAAGCGATCCCGAATTACCGGGACTAGCTATGCGACTTTTCGACTGTTTTTCTAGTTAACTAGTAAACTAGTCATCTATTTTTCTATTTTTTTCCATTTGCATTCTCGACCTATGAGTAAAAAGCGTTAATAAAAGGAGTTAATACAACAGGAGTTAGTTCAATTTATCAAAGAAAGTATCGAAGATCTAGGCGAAGCATTAGAGATTCATCAGTTGTATTAACTCCTTTTTAGCTTTTTAATCATCAGTCTTGATTTTTTGTTCCTTTTTCATCAAGGAAAAAGGAAAGATGCGATTGAAGAAAAATCACGATATAAACTTGTTAAGAATGTGAATCATTCAAAACGTAAGTTTGCTTCTTCTTTTTCGACTTGTCGAGTTTTCGACTGTTTTTCTAGTTTACTGATTTACTAGTCATCTAATTTTCTAATTCTCTAATTCTCTATTTTTCTAATTATCCATTTCTCTCAAAAAAATATTATCTATATTTAATTTCATGAATAAAAGGCTAGTTCTATACCTTCTGTCTTATTTCGTATGTCTACTAGGTTACAGCCAAAAAGAAGATTATACATGGTTGCTAGGTTCTGGTACGTTGAATCAAATAAATTTTACGGAAACAGACTTTAGTCTTAGTACCTTAAATCCCGATTCTTCTCTAAGAATTCATATAACCAATGCTAGTATAAGTGATAGCACGGGAAATTTACTTTTATTCACTGGAGGAGCCGCCATTTATGATAATCTGGGCAATATAATCGAAAATGGCGATTCGATAAATTATGGTTACATATGGGAGCTATTTGACGGAATCCCAGCAGGTGCATATACTTCAAGGAATGGTGCTATCTTCTTAAAATCCTTGAATGATAATGGCCATCTACTTTTTCATTTAAGAGAAGATACAAATAGTTACGTATTTCCTAATTTAGACTACGGGGTGGGAGTCGAACTTCTTTATTCTAAGATTACAAAAAACACTAATAATTACTATATAGAAGGTAAAAATAATTCTTTAATAGAAGATACCATGAATACTTCAGGTATAGCAGCCTGCCGCCATGGTAATGGAAGGGATTGGTGGATCATGGCGAGCGAGGGAGGAAGTAATTGTTATTACACCTTGTTGTATTCGCCCGATACCATAGTGCAAGTGCATAAACAATGTCTCGGTGTGAAGAGTTTTTACACAGATGGCGGTCAAAGCCTCTTTAGTCCCGACGGTAGCTTATTTGTAAGAGGCAGTGTAAAAGATGGCGTAGAAATCTTTGATTTTGATCGCTGCAGTGGTTTGTTGAGTAACCCAAGACAGATTCCACTGAGCGAGTTTGGTGTTAACTTTACCAATGAATATAGTGGCAGTGTCTCAATTGCACCAAATAATCGATTTTTGTATGTGGCAACAGGAGGCAGATTATTTCAATATGACTTAAATATTGAAGATATAATTTTATCTAAACAATTAATACATAATAGAGATACAGCCACTACTTTAGATCGTTTATTTTTATCAATGCAATTAGCTCCAACAGGAGAAATAATTGTAGGTGGAGGAAGTTGGATTAACGAAATACACATTATTAATAATCCAAATGAATATGGTGTTTCGTGTGATTTCGAAGTGAAAATACCTATTCCTAGATATGGCTCAGATGGTCTACCAAACTTCCCCAATTACCGCCTTGGCGCACTCACAGGCAGTGCTTGCGATACGCTTGGAGTGGGCATAAAAGAGCTAAGCACCCCAATAGAAATTTTACTCCAACCCAACCCAGCAAGCACTTTTGTAGAAGTAGATTATGGTTTCTTCCCATGGCAAAGCAAGAGCGAAGCGCTTTTGCAGATTCATAACTTATTAGGAGAAAAAGTGTTTTCTATGTCCTTGCCGCAATATTCTGGTAAGCAAATTATCGATATCAGCAAGTTTGCAGCGGACGTTTATTTTGTGGGGGTATATGATGGCGGAAGGAGAATTGGGGTGAAGAGGATGATGGTGGATTGATCGATTTGTCGATGATTCGATGGTTCGATTTGTCGATGATTCGATTTGTCGACTATTCGACCGTTGTTCTAGTGGACTAGTAAACGAGTCATCTAATTATCTAATTATCTATTTTTCTAATATTCTATTTTTCTAATTATCCATTTCTCTCAAAAAAATATTATCTATATTTAATTTCATGAATAAAAGGCTAGTTCTATACCTCCTTTCTTACTTCTTATGTCTACTAAGTTATAGCCAAAAAGAAGATTATACTTGGCTGTTAGGTTCTGGCACGCTGAATCAAATAAATTTTACGGAAACTGACTTTAGTCTTAGTACCTTAAATCCCGATTCTTCTCTAAGGCTATTGAGTACCAATGCTAGTATAAGTGATAGCTCGGGAAATTTACTTTTATTTACTGGAGGGGCTGCCATTTATGACAATCTAGGTAATATAATCGAAAATGGGGATTCGATTAATCCAGGTTATATCCGAGAATCTTGGCAAGCTACGCCTGGAGCTTACCCTACTCCAAACGGTGCCTTTTTTGTTAAATCTCTCAGTCATAAAAATACTTACCTCTTATTTCACCTAAGGGCAGATACAATTTCCGGAATTAATCAAAATGGCAATTATGGCTATGGCACCGACATTTTTTATTCACTTATAAGAAAAGATTCTTTTGGTGAATTTCATGTTCAATCCAAGAATAATTCAATACTCCAAGATACTCTAGATAGAGGAGGAATTAGTGCCTGCCGCCATGGTAATGGAAGGGACTGGTGGATTATGGCGAGCGAGGGAGGAAGTAATTGTTATTACACCTTGTTGTATTCACCGGATACCATAATGCAAGTGCATAAACAATGTCTTGGAGTGAAGAGTTTTTATATAGATGCCGGGCAAAGTATTTTCAGTCCCGATGGAAGTTTGTTTGTAAGAGGCAGTTTTAAAGACGGTGTAGAAATCTTTGATTTTGATCGCTGTAGTGGTTTGTTGAGTAAGCCAAGACAGATTCCACTAAGTGAATTAGAATTAAGCATATCGAATTTAGCTGTTGGAGCGGTGGCTGTCTCGCCCAATAACCGATTTTTATATTTGATTTCCTCAGCAAGAATACTTCAATATGATTTAGAAAGCGAGGATATTCTTGCTTCTCAAATTTTGATTCATAATTCGGATACAGCGACACTTCAAAATTATGGCTTTGCAACATCTCAAATTGCTCCAAATGGAGAGATATTTATAAGTGCTGGAGAGCAATCTAAATTTCACATTATTCACCAACCAGACCAAGCTGGGGTGGCTTGTAATTTAGAAGTGAAAGTCCCGCTTCTTCGTCCTGGTTCTTATGGTCTCCCCAACTTCCCCAACTACCGCCTTGGTGCTTTAACGGGCAGTGCTTGCGATACGCTTGGAGTGGGCATAAAAGAGCTAAGCACTCCAATAGAAATTTTACTCCAACCCAACCCGGCTAGTTCTTATGTAGAAATAGATTACGGTTTCTTGCCATGGCAAAGCAAGAGCGAAGCGGTTTTACAGATTCATAACCTATTAGGAGAAAAAGTGTTTTCTATGTCCTTGCCGCAATATTCTGGCAAGCAAATTATCGATATCAGCAAGTTTGCAGCAGGCGTTTATTTTGTTGGGGTATATGATAGAGGAAGAAGAGTTGGGATGGAAAAATTGATTGTGGATTGATCGATATTTCGATTTGTCGATGGTTCGATTTGTCGATCTTTCGACTTTTTTCTAGTAAACAAGTCATCTAGTTATCTAATTCTCTATTTTTCTATTTTTCTAATTTTCTCTTTTCCGTCTTTGCGAGTAATTCGAGGAACGAGAATTATGCGGCAATCTCCTTTTATTAAAGTATAGAATTTAAAACATGAGATTGCTTCTTCGGCTAGCACCTCATCGCAATGACGGTGAGTATTGGTATTCGTCTTTGTTATTGTTCAACTATAGTTAACTAAATCTCTTTTCCGTCATTGCGAGTAATTTGAGGGACGAGAATTACGCGGCAATCTCCTTTTATTTAAGAATAGAATTCTAAACATGAGGTTGCTCTTGGTTTCGACTATTCGATATTTCGATTTGTCGACCTTTCGACTGTTCGATCTTTCGACTTTTTTCTAGTAGACAAGTCATCTAGTTATCTAATTTTCTAATTCTCTATTTCTCTATTTCTCTATACCCCTCTTACTTCAATAAAAGAACAATTTGTCTTTTAACCTTTCTTCTAATCTCCCTTTCCATTTCTCTATTGCCGTTTAAAAGGATGTATTGGAATTTAAAACTTACATGTTCAGCCTTTACCTCTTCAATCCGTAAGTAAATCGATTTCGGATCAATTTTATCCAAATAATCTTCTAAAGCATAAGCCAGGAATTTCTCAATTTCTTCTGCTGGTCGCATGAATTTAGTATGCAAATCAAAATCGATGCTTGTTTTCTTTATTCTTCGCTTGGAGTAATTCGTAAAATCTGTAGAGAATACTAAGTTGTTCGGAATAAACACCACATCGTCGTCGTCGTTTAACAAAACCACCTTCGATAAGCTAAACGAATGTACTTTACCCTTATGATGCAAAATATGTATATTGTCGCCTATCTCCAATTCGCGACCGAAAGCAGTAAGTAAACCACTGATAATATTAGATACATAGTCTTTAGAAACAATGGCAATTGCCGCAGCTACAATACTAAGTGAAGTGATTACGTCGATAATATGAATATCGAAGAAACTCAATATGGTGGTCAGTACCGCAAAAAAGATGATGATATAATGCAAATTATTTAATGCCTCAATAAAATTATCCTTAGCATTTGGTCTAATATTTTTTCTTTTTCTGTAATAATGTGCAAAAATGTGTTTGGCCAGTTCTGTTCCCGAAACAAAAAGAACGAATTCAATACCATAATACAGCACTCGATAAAGCCAAGGAATTTGAATAATATCCCAAGGAAATAAAAAGATGAGTAAGAAGGTTAAAACAAAGGCAATTAAGCGCAATAATATCCTAAAATTCATATCCAATTTTTTCTTCTTCTACAATAAAGAATCCATCATTCCCCTTCTTTTGATAAAGCGGCATTAAAATTAAGCCATCCAAATGCGAGTAAATGGGTCCGTGCTTATCTCTGGCAAGCAAGTCGCCTTTCTGAATCCGATGAAAGTTCCCAAAACCTTCCTCCATCACAAAAGCATCCTCCTCCTCTACCGGATGTCTGTATAAAACATTTACCTTTCTAGGTAAGTGCGCAAAATCTTCCTGCATTTTTAAGAAACTGCTCTCATACTCCTTTACCAGCTCCTTCTCTAAACATGCAGTATGTTTAAAAATAGAAACGAGTGCGGCCTTGATTCTGTTTACGGCCTCCAATTCTTCATGCTGACCAGCTTCAAAGGCAATAGCGGGCAAACCCAATTGATCAAAATATTCTAAGGTAGTTCCACCAATCTTATTCGTCATTCCATTTATCACTGGTACAGGTATTTGCAAAGCCAGTTCGCTGCTTCTTTCTAAGGTATTGGTAATGGTAAAGCAGCCTCCCTTTGCAGAAGTCGTATGCAAATCTATAAGCATCAATTTTTTTCCCTTGTCGTGAACAATTTCAAGAATCAAGTCTAGAATTTCCTTTTGTTCAATATCCTCTTGGGTATTCAACATGCCATAAGGTAAGGCACCTAATTTCCTTATCTTACTAAGGTACCATTGTCGATTTAAATCTTTATGAATAAATCGAGCATTTTGTTCCAAGGCTTTTAAATTTCCTGCTATCCCAATAATAGTACCATCAAAGGCTATTTGATTCTTAGTGAAATCTGCAAAGAGTTCTTCTAAGGCTTTAATTCCAGCTTTCTCGTTACCATGAATTCCTGCAAAAATTATGAAAGTTTTTGCTGCCCCAAATTTCCCGTATCGTCCTATTAATCGCTCCATTTCTTTGCAAAAATACAAATAGTTTGGATAAGCAAAGATTACTTGTCTTCACTTAGCAGAAAAGCGAAGAGAATTAGTATTGTTCTTTCTCGTTCGGGAAATCTACACTGCGAACATCATCAATATATTGTTCAACAGCACCTTTAATCGTGTCGTACAAATTGGCGTAGCGTCTTAAAAAACGTGGACTAAACTCAGAGGTGATTCCAAGCATATCATGTAAAACAAGCACTTGTCCGTCAACCTCATGTCCTGCTCCTATACCAATTACAGGTATACTTACCTCTTCAGCTACTCTTTTTGCTAGCTTAGCAGGAATTTTCTCTAAAACCAAGGCAAAGCATCCTACTTCTTCTAGCATTTTGGCATCTTCTATTAACTTCTCGGCCTCTGCATCTTCTTTTGCTCTAACCGTATAGGTGCCAAACTTATAGATGCTCTGCGGAGTTAAGCCTAGATGTCCCATAACCGGAATTCCTGCAGTAAGAATTCTTATTATAGATTCTTTAATCTCCATACCTCCTTCTAGCTTGATGGCATGTGCACCACTTTCTTTCATTATTCTAATACTAGAATCTAAGGCTGCTCTACTGTTTCCTTGATAAGATCCAAAAGGTAAATCCACCACAACTAGGCATCTCTGAATAGCTCGCACTACCGAAGAGGCGTGATAGATCATTTGATCTAGAGTAATAGGCAAAGTAGTTTCGTGACCCGCCATCACATTACTAGCACTGTCTCCAACTAAGATGATATCAATACCAGCATCGTCTACGATCTTTCCTAAAGAATAATCGTAAGACGTAAGCATTGCTATTTTTTCTCCAGCATCTTTCATAGCTTGAAGCGTGTGCGTAGTAACTCTTTTAACATCTTTGTGGACAGACATAGTTTGGACTTTAAAGGGTTTAAAATAATGTAAGCTTAGCTGTAACCAGTACAGTTGGTAAAGGTAAAACAAAAAAACAAGATTTCCTTTTTGACAATAATTTATGCCGAAATGACACTTTTACAAGAAGATTTAAGCTAATCAATGACAAAATTTCACCATTATTCAGAGCTTTCTGCTTTGGAATAAAGTTTGACTTTAAGGACTTGTAAACCTTAATTAAAAAAATAAAAAACATATAAAATGGGAAAAATTATAGGAATTGACTTAGGTACTACGAACTCGTGTGTATCGGTTATGGAAGGAAGTGACCCTGTAGTAATTCAGAATGATGAAGGAAGAAGAACTACACCATCGGTGGTTGCATTTATGGACAATGGTGAAAGAAAAATTGGAGATCCAGCTAAACGACAAGCGGTTACTAATCCAAAAAGAACAATTGCCTCAGTAAAGAGATTTATGGGTAAGCGCTTTAGCGAAAGCCCTTCTACAGAGAGAGTGGCTTATGAAGTAGTTAAAGGCGACAATGATACCATTCGAGTTAGAATTGACGACAGAATGTATACTCCTCAAGAAATTTCGGCAATGATTCTTCAAAAAATGAAGAAAACTGCAGAAGATTATTTGGGTTCTGAAGTAACGGAAGCGGTGATTACTGTTCCAGCTTACTTTAATGATTCTGAGCGTCAAGCTACTAAAGAAGCTGGAGAAATTGCTGGTTTAACAGTAAGAAGAATTATTAACGAGCCTACAGCTGCTGCTTTAGCTTATGGTTTAGACAAGAAAAACCAAGATTTAAAAATCGCAGTTTATGACTTGGGTGGTGGAACTTTCGACGTTTCTATCTTAGAATTAGGTGATGGTGTTTTCGAAGTAAAATCTACTAATGGTGATGTTAACTTAGGTGGTGATGATTTCGACAACATGATTATTGACTGGTTAGCAGATGAGTTTAAAAAAGACGAAAACTTCGACTTGAAAAAAGACCCTATGTCTTTACAACGTTTGAAAGAAGCTGCTGAAAAAGCAAAAATTGAATTATCTAGTTCTTCTGAAACAGAAATCAACTTACCTTATGTAACCGCTATTGATGGTGTTCCTAAGCACTTAGTTAAAAAATTAACTAGAGCTAAATTTGAGCAAATTTGCGATAGTTTAATCACTAGAACTTTAGAGCCAATGAAAAATGCGCTAAAAGATGCGGGTTATACTACCAAGGATATCGACGAAGTTATTTTGGTTGGGGGATCCACTAGAATCCCTAAAATTCAAGAAACGGTAGAAAGCTTCTTCGGTAAAAAACCATCTAAAGGAGTAAATCCAGATGAGGTTGTGGCAATTGGTGCTGCTATTCAAGGTGGTATTTTAAGTGGAGATGTAACCGACGATATCGTACTTTTAGATGTAACGCCTTTATCTCTAGGTTTAGAAACCATGGGTGGTGTATTTACCAAGTTGATTGAGTCGAATTCTACCATTCCAACTAAAAAATCGCAAGTATTTACCACGGCGGTAGACAACCAACCTTCGGTTGAAATACATGTTCTTCAAGGAGAACGATCTTTAGCGAAAGACAATAGAAGTATCGGACGTTTCCACTTAGGAGATATTCCACCTGCGATGAGAGGAGTTCCTCAAATCGAAGTTACCTTCGATATCGATAGTAATGGTATACTAAATGTTAGTGCTAAAGATAAAGGAACAGGAAAAGAGCAAAGTATTCGAATTGAAGCTTCTACTGGCTTGAGTCAAGAAGAAATTGACAAAATGAAAGCAGAAGCTAAAGCGAATGAAGATGCAGATAAAATTGCTAAAGAAAGAGTAGAGAAAATGAACCAAGCAGATAGTTTGATTTTCCAAACGGAAAAACAAATTAAAGAGTATGGGGATAAAATTCCTGCCGATAAAAAAGCGCCAATCGAAGAAGCTTTAGCTGAATTGAAAAAAGCACATGCGGCGGAAGATTTAGCTGGAATTGATGCTGGAATGGAAAAATTAAATACCGTATTCCAAGCTGCTAGTCAAGATATCTACAATGCGCAACAAGCCGAAGCTGGTGCTGAAGGACAAGCAAATGCTGGAAATGCAACAGAAGGTGCTACCGAAGGTGCGGATGCAGCAGAAGATGTTGAATTTGAAGAAGTTGACGATAACAAGTAAACTTTTTTAAGGAAGTAAAGGAAGAAGCCCGAGTTGTTAATACAACTCGGGCTTCTTCGTTTTACAGAACTCTATTCTTTCATTTTACCGAAAATTTCCTCAATAGCCCGATAGCGAAATTCGAATATAGCTTGAAGCTGTTTTTTTATAAATAAAGCATTCGCAAAAGCCCCCAATATTCCAAATGGTGGCTCATAAGTAACTATGTCTTCCATTCTTACACCACCTTCAATAGCGGTAAGTTTATGCTGATGATGCCAAAGTCTATAGGGACCAATCCTTTGTTCATCTACAAAATAGGTTTTGTCTACTACATGTGTAATTTCAGTTAACCAAGGTAATTTGAAGGGTAGCCAAGCTAATGGACGCAGCTTATAACTAATAATCATCCCAGCATACATTTTTGCATCAGCGCCTTTAGATGTGACCTCGAAAGCCATGTGCTTTGGAGTAATTTTTTCTAAATTTCTTGGTGAGGAAACAAAATCCCAAACTTCGTCTAAAGTCGCTGGAATGCTTTGCTCTCTTACGAATTGATAAAAAGCCATAGGGTTTTTCTTTTAAGAACAAATACCAAAGAAAAAGGTTTGTTCAAGCATTAAAAATCGAAACTTACTAAATTTCAAATCCAGACTGCTTTTGGACATTTAGCTTTGAAACAAAAAGATGTGGCTAAATACCCCTTTGAATAGAATATTGTTTTTTGATTTAGAAACTGCAAGCGAATGGCAAACTCTAGATAATGCCCCAGAGGACATTCAAAAACTTTGGAAAAGGAAGCACGAATTTATTAAAAAAAGCGAGTTAGAAGAAGAAAGTTCGAGCTATGAGAATGCTGCTGCCATCTATGCAGAATTTGGCAAGATTATCTGCATCTCTTGTGGTATTTTGCAAAATGAAACGTTGAGAATTAAATCTTACTCTTCGAATAATGAAAAGGAACTACTAGAACAGTTCTCTCAAGTATTAAGCAAGAATAACTTACAATTATGCGGACATAACATCAAAGAATTTGACGTACCCTATCTATGCAGAAGAATGCTAGTTCATGGTATACCACTACCCGCTTGCATCAATGTAGCAGGTAAAAAACCCTGGGAACTCGATTTTATCGACACGCTACAATTATGGAAATTTGGAGATTATAAAGCTTATACCAGTTTAAATTTACTCACCGAAATTTTTAATATTCCTTCTCCCAAAGACGATATTGATGGCAGCATGGTTAACCAAGTATATTGGAAAGAGAAAGACCTAAAAAGAATCGTCGACTATTGTGTTAAGGATGTGGTAAGTGTAGTAAGATTAGTTCAAAAATGGAGAGGTGAAAACTTAATTCAAGACGAGCAGATCTTAATGGTATAAAAATGGGCATGAACAAAGGTCCATGCCCAAATTAAGCCTAAGCTTTAGGATACATCTTTATTTATCTTGGATTATCGTATTGATTAGCAATTCCAATTGCTCTAATTTAGCTTGTATGCCCTCCATATCTTCTTTTAACTGAGCATTCTCCTTATTCAAGCTTTGGTTTTCATCCTTAAGCAACTCCACTTCTTCCAATAAGCTATTCCACTCTGTTTCATCTGTTTGCATTACTTCTATCATAGATTGTTGTTCTTGAATAGCCTTTACAAGATGTGGAATAAGTCCGGTGTAATTGATTGCCTTATACTCCACCTCATCGTGCTCTTTTTCTAAGCCTTGGTATACATTCACAGAATCTGCCTTTGGATGTACCGCCGTTTTGATTAACTCAGGATATACTTTTTCTACATCTTGAACAATTAGACCTGTTTGTTCTCCTTCTGGCAAATTCATAAAATCATATTCTTCGGTATTGTATTCGTAGCGTTTAATCTCTAAAGTTCTTAGCTTATCTATTGCGCTTTCTAGAGGCTGTATATTTCTCTTCAATTTAAAATCGGATGGCAAATAGGATCCGGTGGTGTATACATTACCTGCGAAGTAACCAGCCCAATTATTGGTAGCATTTCCTGCCACGATACCATAAACCCCGTAGGCATTACCACCTGTCATTTGTCTATATGCATAGAAACGACCTCCATAAACATCACCTACTGTACCATTGTATTTGTAAGCAGAAACATTGTTTCCATACACTACAGAGGTTAAGGTTCCAGAATATCTGTTGTAGGCCAAAGTATATTCGCCATACATACTTCCATTACTCGTGTTGCTAGGAAGTTTCTCAATATTGTTATAGATACCATATCCTGTGTTTGCAGTTCCATCTAAATCTACAAAATTTCGCAAACCATATAATAAGGTACCTGAAGTTCTATCCATATCCAAATCTACGGTGAGGTCATAATCGTCGTCATTAATGGTCAACATAGCGTTAGTTGGATTTACATTATTAATTCCAGTTCTACCATCCTTTAACACCACCATAGCATTGCTTCTGTTCGCATTGCTTAATCCATTTCCAAGCACAAACAATCTGTCATCGGGTAATCTAGCATTTGTGGTATTTGGACTTACTACGGTATCATTAAACATCCCTAAAACCATTTCAGCCCAAGTTTGGCTTATATTTCCATGTCCCATAGCTGCTCCAGTTGCTACCATAGCTCTGTTAAAATTTCCAAAGGTCATGGTTTGTGGAGCTAAAGAGGAGTTATTATAGCCAATGCTTGCAGATTGAACCCCATTATTCGTATTCAATCTTCCGGCAGCAAAGGAAGAACCAGAAATTACATTGTGGCCATAACCAATTGCACCAGAATATATGCCTTGAACATCGTTATCCTCTCCAACAGCAAAGGAGTAATCTCCAGAGGCAATATTCGTTAAACCAAAACTTGTACTAGCTTCTCCAGAACTTGTATTCCCTTGTCCAGCCGACAAACTATAAGTACCACTAGCTAAGGTGTTATAACCTGCTGCGAAAGAATAGTTGCCTAAATTAGCATTATCCCATTGTGTAGATGTTACTCGACCTGCTCTAAAGGCCGCTTTAAAAGGATTAAAAAACATTCTCGTACCAGCACCAGTAACTTCAATTTGATCTCCAGTTCCAAAAGTACCTGTTACAATTAAACCATCATCGCCATTAACACGTACTGCGCCATCCGTTGCACTTATTACTCTGCCTGCTCCGTTTCCACCTTCATCATAGGCGGCATCCAAGGTGTTGTGGTTTGTCAAAATACTAGAAGGGTCTACCCAAGTAACATTGCCCGTTCCATCTGTTTGCATAATTTGATTATTCGTACCTCGTGATGCCGGCAAAATATAGTTATTTGCAGTAGTGGTACCTATAGATACCCTTCCTAAGAAGTAGCCAGCATAGCTTCCTGCTTTAAGTACGTTAGAGAAAATTCCGTAATGGGTACCACCAACACTAGTAGGAACATTAACATGGTAGCCATATTTAGTGGAGCCCCCCGTTCCAGATAAAATAGCATTATAAGCGTAGTTACTATAAGGAGCATTATTATTAAACTGAATACGAGAAGTAACTCCATTTACATCCGTTAAATAATTCAAAGTATTTGAAACTTCAAACCAAGCAGCATGTGAATTAAGAGCGGTATTTGGACCCAAAACATGTATTCCGTAGCTTGCTAAGGGTGAAGATTCAAAGTGTGCTAATCTGGTTTCCCAGTCGCCCAATTCGTTGAAAGCTAATATGGCAGACTTTGGAGTTACAGTATAGCCACTTAATTGATTAACAACTAAGGCATTTCCACTAGATTCATTTTTATTAATTACTGCAGCATCCACATCTGTTGTAACATTCCCAAACGAAAATGTATTGTTACCAGAGCTGCTTTCAACTTCTAAACGATAATTATTAGCTTGGCCTGCACCTATTGCTACATTACCCTCTGTATAGATATTATCGGTAATTGAATTTGGAGAATTCGTGGTATTTCTACGAAACCAATCGGCATCATTAGTTTGAAGAGGCGATAAATCTACACTAGCTGAAGATCCGTTTTCAATATTAATTTGCAAGGTTGTACCCGTTAAACTTGCCCCGGTTAAATTTTGATCATCAGTACCTGTACCATCTTGTAAAGTGGATAAATTAACCGTGTTTCCACCAGAAATGGATAGGTTCGTACCTGATAAAGATAAATTTTGATTATCTGTGTTAAGAGCAGCCAAATTCACACTTGCTGAAGAGCCATTCTCTATACCAATTTGCAAGGTAGTACCTGTTAAGCTTGCTCCGGTTAAATTTTGATCATCTGTGCCTGTACCATCTTGCAAAGTAGATAAATTAACAGAATTCCCCCCACTTATGGCTAAGTTGGTTCCTGAAAGCGTAAGCGTTTGATTATCCGTATTTACGGCCCCTAAGGTAGATGCATCTCGAATGTGAACCACGCCATTGGCATCGGTAACCATTATATTATCTAAACTAGGGTCATTTGCTAAATTCTCAATACGCAGAGGATCCGTAAGTCCATTATTTAAATGTAATAAATGACTTGGGGTGGTAGCATTATTTCCAATTCCAATATTTCCATTTTTCAAAATGGTAAAAGCATTACTACGGTTTACATTCGAGGTTCCATTCCCAACTACAAACAAGCGGTCGTTGGCATGTATGCCCCCTGTGAAATTGGGAACATAGTTTTCATTATAAGTTCCTATGCTTGTTTCAGAATAAGAATGTGCAATCGTATTTGTTCCAAAAGAGCTAGAATTTGATCCTGCAGCTTCTGTATTGGCACCAAAGCTCACTGAGGTATTACCACGAGCGATAGTAGAAGAACCAAAACTTGTAGATACACTACCTAAGGCTTGCGTGTTCGCACCAAAGGCACTTGCATTAGAACCTCTTGCTATAGTATTGAAGCCCATAGCGGTAGAATAAAAACTTAAGGCTTTTGTATTTAAACCTGCAGCAAAACTAACTCTTCCAATACTATCATTATCCCATTGATTACCAGTTACTTGTCCCGTTCTAAAGGCCGCTCTATACGGATTGAAAAACATTCTTGTACCAGCTCCAGTAACTTCGATAAGATCTCCTGAATTCAGCGCACCTGTAACTATAAAACCATCCCCACCATTAACTCTCAAGGCACCATCAGTAGCATTAATAATTCTTCCTAATCCTAAACCCCCTTCATCATAGGCTTCGTCTAAGGTATTATGGTCGCCAAGTAATGGCGACAAGTCCAAAGTTGAAGGTGCCTGGCCGTCATTATCTAAAGAAAGCTGAATGCTATT
The DNA here is from genome assembly GCA_020635975.1 of Chitinophagales bacterium. Lineage (GTDB taxonomy): Bacteria > Bacteroidota > Bacteroidia > Chitinophagales > UBA8649 > JAFMKE01. The sequence continues at coordinate 374,195 of JACJYT010000003.1, read as the reverse complement.
ACCACTTAAAGAAAATAGATCTATAAATTGATCATCAGTCGCTGGATCTCCCTGTGGACCTGCCGGACCTTGTGGTCCTACTGGGCCTTGGGCTCCATCTGCTCCGTCTAAACCTGCTGGACCTTGTGGTCCTACTGGGCCTTGTGCACCATCTGCTCCATCTAAACCTGCCGGGCCTTGTGGTCCTGCTGGTCCTTGTGGACCTACTGGGCCTTGAGCTCCATCCGCTCCATCTAAGCCTGCTGGACCTTGTGGGCCTACTGGGCCTTGCGCGCCATCTGCTCCATCTAAGCCTGCTGGACCTTGTGGGCCTGCTGGTCCTTGAGCACCATCTGCTCCATCTAAGCCTGCTGGACCTTGTGGGCCTGCTGGGCCTTGAGCGCCATCTGCTCCATCTAATCCTGCCGGGCCTTGTGGTCCTGCTGGGCCTTGAGCACCATCCGCTCCGTCTAATCCTGCCGGACCTTGTGGTCCTACTGGGCCTTGTGCGCCATCTGCTCCATCTAAGCCTGCTGGACCTTGTGGGCCTGCTGGACCTGGTGCGCCATCTGCTCCATCTAAGCCTGCCGGACCTTGTGGGCCTACTGGACCTGGTGCGCCATCTGCTCCATCTAATCCTGCTGGACCTTGTGGTCCTGCTGGGCCTTGTGCGCCATCTGCTCCGTCTAATCCTGCCGGACCTTGTGGTCCTGCTGGGCCTTGTGCTCCATCTGCTCCATCTAAGCCTGCCGGTCCTTGCGGTCCTGCTGGTCCTTGTGCACCATCTGCTCCATCTAAACCTGCTGGACCTTGTGGTCCTGCTGGTCCTTGAGCACCATCTGCTCCGTCTAAGCCTGCTGGACCTTGGGGACCTACCGGTCCTTGGGCTCCATCCGCTCCATCTAATCCTGCTGGGCCAGGTGCACCATCTGCTCCGTCCAAACCTGCTGGACCTTGTGGACCTACTGGGCCTGGTGCCCCATCCGCTCCGTCTAAGCCTGCCGGTCCTTGTGGACCTGCGGGGCCTTGTGCGCCATCTGCTCCATCTAAGCCTGCTGGACCTTGTGGGCCTGCTGGACCTGGTGCGCCATCTGCTCCATCTAAGCCTGCTGGACCTTGTGGGCCTGCTGGTCCTGGAGCGCCATCCGCTCCATCTAATCCTGCTGGACCTTGTGGACCTGCTGGGCCTTGCGCGCCATCTGCTCCATCTAAGCCTGCTGGACCTTGTGGTCCTGCTGGTCCTTGAGCACCATCTGCTCCATCTAAGCCTGCTGGACCTTGTGGTCCTACTGGGCCTTGTGCTCCATCTGCTCCATCTAAGCCTGCTGGACCTTGGGGACCTACTGGGCCTGGTGCCCCATCCGCTCCGTCTAAGCCTGCCGGTCCTTGTGGACCTGCGGGGCCAGGTGCGCCATCTGCTCCGTCTAATCCTGCCGGACCTTGTGGTCCTACTGGTCCTTGTGCGCCATCTGCTCCGTCTAATCCTGCCGGACCTTGTGGTCCTACTGGGCCTTGTGCTCCATCTGCTCCATCTAAGCCTGCCGGACCTTGTGGTCCTGCTGGCCTTGTGCACCATCTGCTCCATCTAATCCTGCGGACCTTGTGGTCCTACTGGCCTTGCGGTCCTATTGCAAGCCTCTATCGCTGCTCCGCCATTGCTCAAACCCAATCCGCTCTGTATCAACTCATCTGCTGCCTTGTGGTCCGTCCCCACCCTCGTTCACTGGTCCTTAGCTCCATCTGCGCCATCTAATTGCAATCTGCATTCCTGCTGGACCTCGTGGCCATCTCTCCATCTAAGCCTGCCGGGCCTTGTGGTCCTGCTGGGCCTTGTGCACCATCTGCTCCATCTAAACCTGCTGGACCTTGTGGTCCTGCTGGGCCTTGTGCACCATCCGCTCCATCTAAGCCTGCTGGACCTTGTGGTCCTACTGGTCCTTGCGGTCCTAAAATTGCAAGATCATTTATCGCAATACTTCCGCCATTGCTCAAATACAAACTATCTGTATCAAAACTTAAAGTTTGTAGCTCGTTTGTTGGGTCAGCATCCGCATCGTTTACATTGTCGCTTAGCACAACAAAGTTCCCTTCGGAAATGTATAGGGTATCGTTCGATAAGCTTAGTGTTTGATCGTCGGTATCGGTGCTTGCTCCTAAATTTACATAAGCGGTATCTAGACCACCATTGCTTACCAATACTAAGGAATCTCCTTGTCCATAGATACTATCTAATCCTACCGCCAAACTGCCTAAATCCACACTTACCGAGTTACCATTCTCTATATCAATCGTTAAGGTAGTTCCACTTAAACTGGCGCTAGTTAGGTTCTGATCATCTGTTCCCGTTCCATCTTGTATACTTGTTAAAGAAATGGCATTGCCATTACTCAAATACAAACTATCCGTATCAAAACTTAAAGTTTGTAGCTCGTTTGTTGGGTCAGCATCCGCATCGTTGACATTGTCGCTTAACACCACAAAGTTTCCGTCGGCAATGTATAAAGTATCGTTCGATAAGCTTAGTGTTTGATCGTCATCGTCTCATTCATGGTATCTAGACTCATTTACTAAACTATCTCCTTGTCCTGATACTACTGTCTCGGCTAGCTAATCGAACTTACCGGTTCATTTCATATCGATGGTTGTGTTCCTAACTTCTAGAGTTGATATCTGCGTTCATCTGAATAGTTAAAATGACTCAAACAAATATTATAAACAGTTTGTATCTTTGTTTCCATCGCATTTTAATTGTCGTTAACACAAGTTCGTCAATGATATCTTGAATGGGTTTGATCGTCGGTATCACTACACCTTCTAAATGAGCGTATCCCATTGATGACAGTACTATCGTTTAAAACAAGGTTACTGAGTCCTTAAAATACTTCGCCATTTCAAATACAAACTATCCGTATCAAACTTAAAGTTTAGCTTTGTTGATCCATCGGCATCTTACATTTCAGCACACAAAGTTCCGTCGAGCCCGTTCGATGCAGTGTTGATCTCGTGTTTGCGCTAAATTACATCATCTAGACCGCCATTGCTCCTAAACTAGAACTCCTTGTCGGATCTATCTAACCTACCGGTCCTAGACACCGAGTTTCCATTCATCATTAAGAGTTTACCGTCGAAATGTATGGTATCGTCGTTTAGTTGATCAGTTTCTCCGCTGCCTCCTCTAGAATGTGCACCATTGATGACCGGTATATCGTTTAAAACAAGAGTTACTAGTTCCGTTAGCAACTTCGCTTATGCTCAAATACAACCATCTGTATCAAAACTGTTTGTCCGTTTTTGGTCAATGCATCATTTACATCTGCTCGTTCCCATCAATGTAAAGGTATCGTCTGGATGCTAGACGTCGGTATCCCACCTCCTGCTAGAATGGGTCCCATTGATGACCAAGGTATATCGTTTAAAAAAGAGTTACTTAGTTCGTTAGCAATACTTCCGCCATTGCTCAAATACAAACTATCTGTATCAAAACTTAAAGTTTGTAGCTCGTTTGTTGGGTCAGCATCGCATCTTTACATCGTTACAAAGTTCCGTCGGCAAGTAACTTATGTTCGATCGTTTGATCTTATCTACTCCACTGCCTCCTGCTAGAATGAGGTATCGCCATTGATGACCAAGGTACTATCGTTTAAACAAAAGAGTTACTGAGTTCCGTTAAAGCAATACTTCCGCCATTACTCAAATACAAACTTCCGTATCAAACTTAAAGTTTGTAGCTCGTTTGTTTCAGCATCCACGTTACATTCGCTTAGCACAACAAAGTTCCGTCGGCAATGTATAGGTATCGTTCGATAAAAGTGTTTGATCATCGGTATCGGTGCTTGCTCCTAAATTTACATAAGCAGTATCTAGACCACCATTACTCACTAATACTAAGGAATCTCCTTGTCCATAGATACTATCTAATCCTACCGCCAAGCTTCCTAAATCCACACTTACCGAGTTTCCATTCTCTATATCATGTTAGATAGTAGTTCCATAAACTGCGCTAGTTAGGTTTTGATCATCGCCGTTCCATCTGTACTTGTAAAATGCATTCCATTCCAAATAAACATCGTATCAAAACTTAAGTTTGTAGCTGTTTGTTGATAGATCGCATATTTACATTGTCCTGCACAAGTTCGTGCAATGTATGGTATCGTTCGATAACTGTTTGATCTTCGGTAATCACCCCTCTGCTAGAATGAGGTGTCCTTGATGAGTACTATCGTTTAAACAAGATTACTCAGTTCCTTAAAGCAATACTTCGCATAAACACGTATACTCAAATACAAACTATCCGTATCAAACTTAAAGTTTGTAGCTCGTTTGTTGGATCAGCATCCGCATCATTTACATTGTCGTTTAGCACCACAAAGGTTCCGTCGGCAATGTATAAGGTATCGTTCGATAAGCTTAGTGTTTGATCGTCGGTATTAGATTCGCGCCTAATTCAACAGTATCTACCGCCATTGCTCACTAAAATAAGGAATCTCCTTGTCAGATATATTAATTGCAACCTAAAATCAACTAAGGTTACCATTTCTATATCGATGGTTAAGTTGTTCCTAAATTGCGCTAGTTAGTTTTGATCATCTGTTTCCGTTCATCTTGAATGCCATTCAAAAAGTATTACTTAAATACAAACTATCTGTATCAAAACTTAAGTTTGTAGCTCGTTTGTTGGATCCCATCTGCACGTTTACATGTCCAGCACAAGTTCCGTCAATGTATAAGTATCATTCGATGCTTAGTGTTTGATCGTCGGTTCCCCACCTCCGCAAAATAAGCGTGTGCATTGTAGTCTATCGTTTAAACAAAAGCTCAGTTAAATATTCCGCCATTCAAAACTATTGTAAAAACTTAAGTTTGTAGCTCGTTTTGTCACATCCGCATCGTTTACATTATCACTTAGCACCACAAAGTTCCCGTCGGCAATGTATAAGGTATCGTTCGATAAGCTTAATGTTTGATCGTCGGTATCTACTCCACTGCCTCCTGCTAGAATGAGCGTGTCGCCATTGATGACCAAGGTACTATCGTTTAAAACTAAAGAGTTAGTGAGTTCTGATATAGCAATACTTCCACCATTACTCAAATACAAACTATCCGTATCAAAACTTAAAGTTTGTAACTCGTTCGTTGGGTCAGCATCGGCATCATTTACATTGTCGCTTAGCACCACAAAGTTTCCGTCTGCAATGTATAAGGTATCGTTTGATAAGCTCAGTGTTTGATCATCGGTATCTACTCCACCACCTCCTGCTAGAATGAGGGTGTCACCATTGATGACCAAGGTACTATCGTTTAAAACAAAAGAGTTACTGAGTTCCGTTAAAGCAATACTTCCGCCATTACTTAAATACAAACTATCCGTATCAAAACTTAAAGTTTGTAGCTCGTTTGTTGGGTCAGCATCCGCATCGTTGACATTGTCGCTTAACACCACAAAGTTTCCGTCGGAAATGTATAAGGTATCATTCGATAAGCTTAGTGTTTGATCGTCGGTATCTACTCCACCACCTCCGGCTAAAATAAGCGTGTCGCCATTGATGACCAAGGTACTATCGTTTAAAACAAAAGAGTTACTCAGTTCCGTTAAAGCAATACTTCCGCCATTACTCAAATACAAACTATCTGTATCAAAACTTAAAGTTTGTAGCTCGTTTGTTGGATCAGCATCCGCATCATTTACATTGTCGTTTAACACCACAAAGTTCCCGTCGGCAATGTATAAGGTATCGTTCGATAAGCTTAATGTTTGATCGTCGGTATCTACTCCACCACCTCCTGCTAGAATGAGCGTGTCGCCATTGATGACCAAGGTACTATCGTTTAAAACTAAAGAGTTAGTGAGTTCTGATATAGCAATACTTCCACCATTACTCAAATACAAACTATCCGTATCAAAACTTAAAGTTTGTAACTCGTTCGTTGGGTCAGCATCCGCATCGTTGACATTGTCGCTTAGCACCACAAAGTTTCCGTCTGCAATGTATAAGGTATCGTTTGATAAGCTCAGTGTTTGATCATCGGTATCTACTCCACTACCTCCGGCTAGAATAAGCGTGTCGCCATTGATGACCAAGGTACTATCGTTTAAAACAAAAGAGTTACTCAGTTCCGTTAAAGCAATACTTCCACCATTACTCAAATACAAACTATCCGTATCAAAACTCAAAGTTTGTAGCTCGTTTGTTGGATCAGCATCCGCATCGTTGACATTATCGCTTAGCACAACAAAATTTCCGTCGGCAATGTATAAGGTATCGTTCGATAAACTTAGGGTTTGATCGTCGGTATCGGTGCTTGCTCCTAAATTTACATAAGCAGTATCTAGACCACCATTACTCACTAAAACTAAGGAATCTCCTTGTCCATAGATACTATCTAGTCCTACCGCCAAGCTTCCTAAATCCACACTTACCGAGTTTCCATTCTCTATATCAATCGTTAAAGTAGTGCCACTTAAATTCGCGCTAGTTAGGTTTTGATCATCGCTGCCAGTTCCATCTTGTATACTTGTTAAAGAAATAGCATTACCATTACTCAAATACAAACTATCCGTATCAAAACTTAAAGTTTGTAGCTCGTTTGTTGGATCAGCATCCGCATCATTTACATTGTCGCTTAGCACAACAAAGTTCCCGTCGGCAATGTATAAGGTATCGTTCGATAAACTTAATGTTTGATCATCGGTATCTACTCCACTGCCTCCTGCTAGAATGAGGGTGTCACCATTGATGACCAAGGTACTATCGTTTAAAACAAAAGAGTTACTCAGTTCCGTTAAAGCAATACTTCCGCCATTGCTCAAATACAAACTATCTGTATCAAAACTTAAAGTTTGTAGCTCGTTTGTTGGGTCAGCATCGGCATCGTTGACATTATCGCTTAGCACAACAAAGTTCCCATCTGCAATGTACAAGGTATCGTTCGACAAGCTTAATGTTTGATCGTCGGTATCGGTACTTGCTCCTAAATTCATAAGCAGTATCTAGACCGCCATTGCTCACTAAAACTAAAGAATCTCCTTGTCCATAGATACTATCTAATCCTACCGCCAAGCTTCCTAAATCGGCAATACCATCTGTATCAATCGTTAAAGTAGTCCATACTTGCGCTAGTTGGTTTTGATCATCGCACCAGTCCATCTTGTGCTTGTCAGAAATGGCATACCAGCCAAATCCTTATCCGTATCAAAACTTAAGTTTGTAGCTCGTTTGTTGGTCAGCATCATCGTTTACATTATAAGCAACTCCAAGTTTCATGTACGGTATCGTTCGATAAGCTTAGTGTTTGATCGTCGGTATCTACTCCGCTGCCTCCTGCTAGAATGAGGGTGTCACCATTAATGACCAAGGTACTATCGTTTAAAACAAAAGAGTTACTAAGTTCCGTTAGAGCAATACTTCCGCCATTGCTCAAATACAAACTATCCGTATCAAAACTTAAAGTTTGTAGCTCGTTTGTTGGGTCAGCATCGGCATCGTTTACATTGTCGCTTAGCACAACAAAGTTTCCATCGGCAATGTATAAGGTATCGTTCGATAAGCTTAGTGTTTGATCATCGGTAGCAGGATCACCCTGTGGTCCTTGTGGACCTGCCGGGCCTTGAGCGCCATCTACTCCATCCAAGCCTGCCGGGCCTTGTGGACCTGCCGGGCCTTGCGGTCCAGCGATAGCTAATTCGCTAATGGCAATGGCATTCCCTCCAGAAAGATAAATACTATCTGCATCATAACTAAAACTCTGTAATTCATTAGTCGGATCATTATCAAGTGGGAATCCTATCCATTGAGTTCCATCCCAATAGAAGAAGATGTCTAAATCCGTATCGTACACTAACAAGGCTTGATCTGCCACTCCAGCGCTAACAATTGCCAGTCGCTGCACTGTTGTTAACCTCGGTATTAAGAGACCTTTGTTCGTGGTAGACATATCTACCAAAGCGTTTGGATTTGGCGTTAGTGTTCCTATACCAACATTATCTTGGGCTTTAAGTCCAAGAAATATAAAGGGAACAAGCAGCAATAGTAAAAATTTCTTCATAATGGTAATATTTATCTAATTAGCGTGACGTTTCCATTTAAGGATTCGACGGCAGTATTATTCTTAAATCTATATTCTGAGTAAAAGCTATAAACTCCGATTTCAGCATTACGTCCTTTATAAGTTCCATCCCAAGCAGATCCAAGCTCATTACCAAAATAAACAAGCTCTCCCCAGCGATTAAAAATCTTTATCAAATAATAATCTAAGTTGTTGTTGAGAGGATAAAATAAATCATTTACTCCATCTGAATTTGGCGAAAATCCAGTAGGTAAGAATAGAGAACCTGGATTTACAAGAATAAGCACACTATCCACTATACGACAATGCTGATTTACACTAATCTCCAAGTTGTAATACTGGCTTATACTAGGCTCAATTTCTGTTTCTAAGCAATTAGGACAAGCAATCTCATCAAAGGGGAACCATAAAACCTGGCTTGGATTAGCGCCAACATAAGTTGGACTCAAAAGCAAACTTTGTCCTAAATCGACTTGTAGGGTATCTACCAAATCAAGATAAGGTTTTTGGATTCCTAAAGCAAAAGCGTTCTCCTCAAAATTACTCCATGCATTAATTCTTAAACTAGAAAATTGTCCTGCATTCGAATTTATTTCTTGAGGTAATTTATCCCATTCATCGAGCATCTGCCATTGAGCCATTGCATCCCAGTTTCCATCTTCTTGAGGAAGGTAAAACATACTAATATCCGCTTCGGTATTGCCATAAATCCGATGATAAAAACTAGGATTAACAGCACATAGAGAATCACTTAATTTAAGCACATCATAGCCTTCATTAGTGGCATTCACATTTGCCAAGCGAACGCCAAAAGTATCTACTAAATTGGTAGTTGGTCTAATCTCAATGGGTCTGTAGCGTAGCACCCCTAAGCTAGAACCCGTAGGAAAAAGATAGGGCTGCGTACTGTTAACCAATCTTTCTAGTCTACCAGAATCTATACTGCTTACAAAACCATTATTGCGTAGGATAGCATTAATGTTTGGATTTAGAACAGTGAGGGTATGCCCATCTGTTGCAAACTCAACATCTCCTAGATCTAATTGATTTAAGACAATAGAATTAACCCCAACAAGTCGTTTGACATCCAATAAGCTGCCTAGATTTATTAGATTGTAAAAATTGCTTACAGCTGATCCACTAATAAGTTGAACATTACCGTCTAAATATGTAGAATTTAAACCCGCACTAAAAAATTGATTGTTCGTCCAATTCCCCTTAAGATGAATCTCGCTAGAAGCGCTTAGGCCTACTAAACTATCATTATTTAATATATTCCCCTCAACATCTACTAAACCATCGATGTTTAAATTTCCATCTAGAATTATTAAATCCTTATCAATATAAAGTTCACCTTCTTGCAAAAAATAGGACTCGCCATTTATTATTAAGGAATCCGTTTGAACATATATGAGGGAATTCGAATTACTATGTACGAGAGCCCCATTAAGAAAAACTTGAGCATTCAGGCTTACTCGAAAGCAAAGTAAACTTATAATTAAAACCAAAGGGCTTACCATATGGGAAGAAAGCTTTTTCATCATCATCCATTATGCCCTATTTGCCTTAGAATGAACTTCCAAGAGGGCTTAGTTTTAGCATCTATCAAAAATATTGAAGTACTTTAAGTACATCAATACAATTTTTTAGTAAATTCAAAGTTAACAAGACTTAATTAAGTATATAAGAAGCTTAAAATCAATTATTTACAACTAAAATATTCCAATTTAAGATGTCAAATTCAAAGCAACACACCGTATACCGATTAATTCAAAGTATGGATGCCACAGAAAAGGCCTATTTTAAAAAATTTGCATTTAAAAGGGATAATAAAAATAACGAAAGCTTTATATCCATTTTCGATGAAATAGATAAACAAAGTAATTTTGATATTCAGGCTTTACAAAAAATACGAGGAATTAATATCGCTCACAAATCGAAAATTCACGCTGCCCTGAACAATTTATTTAAGCTTATTTGTCAAACCTTAATTGATTACAGAAAGGATAGAACGAATATACAAAAGCTATTTTTCATGCTTGAAGAGTACGAGTTATTCAAGGACAAAAACCTAGCGGATTTAGCAGAAAAAAAATTGTGTCAAATGGAAAATTTTGTGGAAGAGTGCAATTTAATTTACTTAAAACCATACATTTATCAAATAAGAGGTACCTTATTACAAAACAATATATCCGTACATTTTGAAACCTTGCATGATTATTTGGAAAAACTGGATGCGAGTAATAAAAATTTGAACATAACCATAGAAATAAACAAACTAAGTTTAAAACTAGAGGAGCTTTTTCATAAGAATGGTGGCATCGTTAAAAAGAGTGCTACCAACCTGGAAGAGGCTGAAAAACTAATTCAACTGGCAAATCATATCATCCAGTTGGCTCAGGGCAATTTCTTATATATCAGCGTTGCTGCAAACAATCGCTTTATAGTGCAAATGATCTCTGGGAAAATGGAAAACATAGAAAACTATATTCAAGAATACTTAAATTATTTCGACAGTAATATAGCGAAACATAGTAGAGAGTCAGAATTAGGTGATATAAGCGTCACTGTTAAAAATTTTGCTGTAGTTGCTAGCTACCTTCATATGCCCGATTTATTCATAGCTTCCTATAAACGATTAGAAAAAATCTTAGGCTTATATAGCTCCGAAAAAGCTATTGAAAAACTAAATTTCAGACTTTTACATTTAAGAATTTTGAATTTTGTATTAAACAAAGACGTAGATTTTGATTATGCCGACGTAGAACGTCTAGACCAACTAATGAAAAGCAATTTCCTTAATAAATCTCAACATCCCGAAGCCTTGCTTCCTTGTATGATTGCTTATTTACTGCGAGGAGAATTTGAAAAATCCCTACAAATTTCAGAAGATTTCATCCTTGGTGTTCACAATGAAAGAATTAGAGATGAATACATTTCTATTCGCTTATTGAGAGCAATAAGTTGGTTTAAAAAGGATGCCTATGAACTCTACCAATCAGAAATCAATTCTATTTATAGAAAACTACTTTCTATTGATAACTTCCCATTTCAATTAAAGATTTGTAGAATTTTGAAAAAAATAAACAAGGTTTCCTTAAGGGAAAATGCAACTAAACTAAAAAAAGAATTAGTAGACGAATGCCAAGCTTTATTGGATAATGGAACTGGCTCTGAAATGATGAAAGCGGTAGAACTCCGAACAATTGGAATGCTAATATTTGAATAACTAGCTATTAGCCTAAGGATTGGGATTACTAATCCTACCCATGAATAAAATAGCACCAGTATTGCTTTCACTTATTACGAACAAGAAAGCTTTATCGAAGCTAACTGTTGGTGGAACGCTAGTAACTCCTACCCCGATTGAAGTGGCACCAGCAGCTTCTGTACCCGCTTCATCTAACTTGATATAACACTTATGCTTTACTTCTGTTACCAAAAGACCACCTTCCTCATTAATACCACTTAGATCTGCTTGATCACTAAAGGCAATTCCCATACCTAAAGCACTTAAAGCTTCTTTCAAACTACTTTCAAATTCCAATTCAAATTTTGGAAAATTTAGATGTAGAGAATGTGCAGTTGATAGACTAGACTGCCAATTTTTTAAATTTGTAGGGTTCAATAAAGCTTCTGTTTCTTGAATAGTTTTACCTGGTGCTGGAAGTATGGCAGTAAAAGAATAAGCCCCATTTCCATAAGGTAAATTGATCATTTCTACATCAGAATTTAAAACGTAAGCAAATTCTATATCTTCAGAGTGCATCATAGGAGTACTTATCGAAGTACCATTTTCTAATTGAAATTGCCCACTAAAAGTATTATTTGGATCGAAAGCTTCTGCCCAAGGAGCATTCAAATAAACTGCATTTATCAAAAACATCCTCTCATCCGAATTAATACTTTCTAGAATAAGTGGAATTTTATCATTTGTAGCATTACTAACCCAAGAGTTAATGAGGTTTACGGAATTGGGATCCGAAAAATCCAAGGCAGAAACTTCAGCATCAAAGTTGTCTTGATTTACTTGAATAAACTCAGGTATTACATTAAAACTTTCTTCATACCAAATAGAATTGGCAATGGAAGTTTGAACTTGCGTATCTACATTAGGTAAAAAATCTAGTAAATCTCTTACACTTGCATTATTCTCATCGGTGCTTAAATCCAAACCAAGTGTATTTAGGATGGAAGTTTCCGTTTGCCCCTTTGCCCCATTTAACAACATCCCAAGTGCTGTACTTACGCTAAGCGGCGATAAAATAATATTGGCATCAGCGCTTTCATTACTAGCTACTTCTTGATATAAATTAAAGCCAAAAGCATTACTAGCACCAACTAAACTTTTATGCTTTTCGGTAAGGATAGGGAGTTCATTCTCTTCTTCCTTATTACAAGAAAAAAGCAAAAGAATAGTCGAAATAATTAATAACGTTCTCATAGTTTCAAAATAATATCTACTTTAAAGTTACAATTTATTTTAATTGTTCACTCTTCCAAACAAAGATTTATACAATTTAACTTAGCTTTGCACGGAGATGGCAAAGGATATCACAATTGTTCAAAGCAAGCATATTGAATTAGGTATTAAAAAATATGAGGGGCAATTAGATAAGGAACTTCAAAGCCTTATTCTTTCTGCAGGCTATGAATATACGCCCTATGTTTTTAAAGATGGTAGAATTCTCTTAGTTCTACCCTATAATATTTCAGCGATTTTATATGCGAACAAAGCAATTTTATTTGATAAATTGCAATTGGCCTAGCTATGCTTTAACAGTCTCTTTATCATGATATCCCCTGCTCTTTTCTTCAGTTGAGGAATATCCTCTAGAGTCATTCCCTTCGTGATTATAGCTTCATCCCAATGCGATTCCACAGTTCCCGGCCTATAGGTGAAAAAGCCTGTTGGCGGATTAAGCTCCTTAATGCCCACTAGTGTATTTACCACTAGAGGTTTTTGCATTTCTATTGCCAAACGAAAAGCACCATCATAAAACTCTTTTATAGGTTCCTTCGTCCTGTTTCTGGTTCCTTCCGGATAAAGAATAATGGAATACGACTTATCCATTTCCGCCTTCATTCTAGCATAAGAGCTTTTTCGAGATTCTTCGCTTGCTCTATCCACCAAAATACAAAGTCGATCTATTAGATAACCAAAAAATGGGATTCTATTGGCCTCCTTCTTGCCCAAAAACTTAAATACTATTTCTGGTGGCGAAGCAACCACATTAGCAGGAATATCCATCATGGTAGAATGATTACTTACCACTACGTAACTTTCCTTTGCATTATAGCTACTATGATAAACTTTCTTCACTCGAAGAAAAGCAAAGAGCACCACCATTCTGCCTATAAAGTGATAAAGGAAGAGCAAAAACTGCCTATCTTTCTTTCCTCCATAAAACAATCTTAACAGCTGATAAGCAACATAAGCAATTACAATCCAAAACATAAATGCAATTGCCGCCCAAACAGTAAAGAAAATTTTTAGCAGTGTTTTCACGCCAACTCCCTTTTATACATTTGTATCGTATTCTCTAAGCCATAATATAAGCAATCTCGAACTAAAGCCTGACCAATAGATACTTCTAAAAGATTCGGAATATTGGCTTTAAAAAACTTTAAATTGTCTAAATTCAAATCATGCCCCGCATTAATGCCAAGTTCTAGCTCTTCTATTAAGCTTAAGACCGACTTAAATTTCTCAACAGTCTTATTTACATCTTGCATGTGTCTCCGTGCATCATAGTAGGCTTCAGCATACGGACCAGTATAAAACTCTATTCTATCCGCTCCCACCTCCTTTGCAGCTTCCAATTGAATTGGGTCAGCCTCGATAAACAAAGAGCTTCTTATACCCGCCAAATGAAATTCGTAAAGCACTTCTTTTAATAGCTTAAAATTGGCCTTAACGTCCCATCCATGATCTGAGGTAAGTTGATTCACTGTGTCTGGTACTAAAGTAACCTGACTTGGCTTGGCATCCAAAACTAAGCGCACAAAATCAAGACTAGGGTAACCTTCAATGTTAAATTCGCAGTTCGAACTAGGGAAAATTTGCGCTAAATCCCTCACGTCTCTCCTCGTGATGTGACGTTCATCTTGTCGGGGATGCACCGTAATACCATCCGCCCCAAAAGCGGCACAGTCTTTAGCAAACTGCAATAAATCAGGAACCATCCCCCCCCTAGCGTTTCTAAGTAAGGCAATTTTATTGATATTAACGGATAATTTTGTAGACATTTCGCAAGTTTCTATATTAGGTCAAAGTTAAATATAGCTTTTGTAAACTTGTATATGTTATAAATTGTAATGAATTCCAATTTTCAGAAAGCCAAATTCAAGCAAGCACTTAGCGCTTAATCAAATAACTAAAAGCAATGCTGTAGATATTTGCTCTAAGTCCGTCATTTCGGATATAATGAGCATATCTTAAATCAATACTTTTTAGCATATTGTTTCTTTTCTCGTTTTTACTCTTAAAATGAAAAATGCCATATAAAGGAGAAAAGCCAAGACCTAAACCAAATTTGTGACTTGCAAAACCCGACAAGTCGAAATCAGAAGTATAGAAGGCATCAGTAACAGTGTGCTGAGCATATGGAGCAAAATATTTGGCTGCAAGCTGATGATGGAAGCGATAAAAAGGATAAATTCTCATGAAATTTTTAACCTTTATAGGCAAGTCAATCTGCACTGTATTTCCAATAACATTCCATGAATCCCAATAAAAACGATAGTAGGCATTTAACAAGAGAAAATCCGCTATATAATAGTTGTAACGGAAGCCTAGAGGAACTTTAAATCGAAAAGAAGGCAAGAGCTCTATCTTAGAATCTAAAGCATCGGTATTGTTATTTAGATACACTCTATGAAAAGGGGTAGATAATAATCCCATTTGCGAAACCAGATCTAAATTTACAGAAGCAGTCATTCTTTTGTTCATTACCCACGATTCTACCATCGACAAGTTGATGGAGTGCCTTTGATCCGAATTCAAAGGACTTACAGAAGCATTTCTATGCTCAATAGGATAAATTAACTTCCAAGAATCAAAATAGTAAGAACCTTTTATAGAAAACTCTTTATTCTCATCCCTGCTCTGCTTAGAGTACGAAGAACCAATCGATACGGAGGCTACATCAAACTCAAAAGACAAACCCATGTTTACACCATAACTTGTTTTCTTATCCTTATTTTTTTGCTTAAATCCTAAATTAGAATACACCCTAATATCATTTGCAGAGGCAGAGCTAACATGGTCGGCATAGAGGTAGGGATTATTAATATTGTCTGATGAAGCAGAAGTATAATAATCAAAACCGCCACTGTAAGATAAACTTCTCTTGGTATCTAAAGGAATATTAACTATTATCGAAGGCGCAGTATTCGTCAATTTTTCTGTTCCTTGTCCTCCTGTTACCGGCGAATGAATACCATCTTGCTCATAGTAATTGAAAAGGAAATCTATACTGACATCTTCCAAATGAATTTTCGTAGCAGTAGAATCTTGAGCGAACAAGTTTAGGCTAATTAGACATAAACTTAAAAACAATATGCCTCTTAATTGCATCCACAACCTCCCCCTGTTTTGCCACCATTTCCACCAGAAACACCTTCTCTATAGGTTTGAAATCCCATTTCGAAATTCTCAATAGGTGAATCGGATAATTGCATATCCACATCGTTTAAATACATTTTTTGATAGGCTTTAACACTCGTGCAAGATGGAAGCACAAAGCATAGAAGTATTACGATTATGAGACTCAACTTATTCATCTTCAAACAAATTTAACTGAATTCCCTCAGAAAAAAAGAATTTATTTTCAGCATTTATTAAAATACATTCTACCCCTTTAAGATGGTTTGCTAGTGCGATTCCTTCCTCCTCTCCAAGTATAAAAATTGTTGTGGCCAATGCATCTGCGAGCTCGGCAGTTGGAGCTAATACAGTTACACTTAAGACGCCTTTTACTGGATAGCCCGTTTTAGGATTAATAATATGACCATAGCGCTCCTCTTTAATAGTGAGATAACGCTCATAATCTCCAGAAGTAACAATGGCAAAATTATCTATTTCTATAGTGGATAAAATTTCATTTTTATGAGCTGGATCTGCTATGCCAATAGTCCATAGGCTTCCGTCTAATTTTGTACCCCACGCCAAAACATCGCCACCGGCATTGACTACACCACTTTCGGCGCCCAGATTCTTCATTAGCTCTTTGGCACGATCTGCCGCATAACCCTTTCCAATGGCACCAAAACCAATTTTCATTCCTTCCTCTAGCAAAAAAACAGATGAGGATACACTATCTAAAACTATATTTTTATAATTAATTTTTTGAATAGATTGCCTTACCAAAGCACTATCGGGAGCTAGCTGTTCTTGCTGATTAAATTGCCATAGCTTATTTATTGAGGCAAAACTGATATCAAAGTAGCCATTAGAAAGGGCCGATATTTTTTTTGACCGAAGTATTAAATCATACAATTCAATACTAACCTTCACGGCTTGCTTTCCTGCATTTCTGTTTATGGCAGAAGTTTCTGAACTATCTTTCCAAGAGGAGAGAAAACATTCTATTCTATATACTTCTTGAATTCCAGCAAATACGGCTTGTTGAGCGCCTTCTTTCTCTGCGTGTATAGCAGTAAAATTAAAAGCCGAACCCATTAGGATGGTGTCCTTAGAATAACTAAACTGACTAAAACTATATTGACAAAATAGTAGAATGGAAGAGAGAATCAGAAGCCTCTTCATAGTTCCTACTTTCTAAGCGCTAACTGAATTTCGTGTAAATACTCCTCCACATTTTTACAAGGATACTTCATTTTACTAATAAGCTCGCCCTTCTCATTCAAGACTAAGGTGAGCGGAAAAACTCCAGTTGGATTAAATTTTTCGGCTAGGGCATCATTGTGGGCTGTTTGCTCAGCACTCAATTTATTTGCTTTCTTAGCAGGAAAATCTAAATTTAGCAAAATCAAGTTTTCTGTGGCGAATTCTTTAAACTCTTGACTTTCAAAGAGGTCTTGAGAAAGACGCATACAATTACCACACCAATCCGATCCTGAAAAACTTACGAGAATATGCCTAGATTGACTTTGTGCTTCCTTTTTTGCTTCTTCAAAATTTACTAACCATTTTTGTTCATTTTGAGCGCTTAATAAAAAGCCCAATAGAAGGAATACTACTAAAAACGTTTGCTTCATTATAAGAAAATTTTTCCTTGATATTTATCATCATGACAAAGATTGCATTGCGCATTGAAAACTACGGTTTGCATTACACTTACAATATTATCTTGTTCATCAATAATATCAATTGTTATGCCATTTGTCATATCAATTTCTTCGGTGGTATACAGGTTGCCTTGAAGATCGATTTGAACGATCTTTAGTAAGGCCCCTGTGTTGGCATCAAAGATACGTGCTCTATGATTCAAGAAATCGCCATAAACACTTCCTGCTGCACTAAACCATCCTTCTCCTGGTCCTTCGGTATAATGGCAATTCATACAATTTTCGCCCTTATAGTGACTTCTATTAGAACTAGAACTGCTAATATTCGTTTCCCCTTCCGATTTCGAACAGGAAAACATCCAAACTGAAAAAAAAGAGCTAAGAATTAAAAAGCCTAAAATCCTTTTGTTCATAAATACGCTTTGTGCCTTAAAGGTAAACAAGAATTTCTTTTCAAAACGCAATTGTACAACTTTTGTTCGCTCCGATTTAAAACAAAAAGAGCAAGTTGTAAACAACTTGCTCTTTTCTTTAATTTTAATCCGAAGACTAATATCTATAATAATCTGGCTTGAAAGGTCCTTGTGGACTTACGCCAATATACTCCGCTTGCTCTTGACTTAACTCTTCTAATTCAACACCAATTTTCGATAAGTGTAACGAAGCTACTTTTTCGTCTAAATGCTTAGGAAGAACATATACTTTGTTTTCGTACTTATTGGTGTGTTGCCATAATTCCAATTGGGCTAAAACCTGATTAGTAAAAGAATTACTCATCACAAAACTTGGGTGACCAGTACCGCATCCTAGGTTAACTAATCTACCTTCAGCTAGAACAATTACTTCCTTACCTTCTACATTGTACATGTCTACTTGAGGTTTGATTACATCTTTCGTTGAACCATAATTTTTGTTCAACCAAGCCATATCAATTTCGTTGTCGAAATGACCAATATTACAAACTATGGCTTTATCTTTCATATTCTTAAAATGCTCTCCTCGAATGATATCTTTATTACCAGTTGCAGTAACCACAATATCCGCTTCTTTAATGGCATTTTCCATTTTCTTTACCGCATAGCCATCCATTGCAGCTTGCAATGCACAAATAGGATCGCATTCTGTAACCGTTACACGAACACCAGCATTTCTTAAAGATGCAGCAGAACCTTTCCCTACATCACCGTAGCCAGCAACCACAGCCGTCTTACCAGCTAGCATTAAATCTGTTGCTCTTCTGATGGCGTCTACCAAAGATTCTTGACAACCATATTTGTTATCAAATTTTGATTTCGTTACCGAATCATTAATGTTTATCGCTGGAAGAAGTAAGGTTCCTTTTTTCTCTCTTTCGTAAAGACGATGAACCCCTGTTGTAGTTTCTTCAGAAATGCCTCGAATATCTTTTGCCAATTCTGGAAAACGATCGAAAACCATATTGGTTAAGTCGCCACCATCATCTAAAATCATGTTCAAAGCCTGGCCACCATTAAAAGCATGTAGAGTTTGCTCAATGCACCAATCAAATTCTTCTTCTGTCATTCCCTTCCATGCAAACACAGGAACTCCGGCTGCAGCTATAGCTGCAGCTGCATGATCTTGAGTCGAAAATATATTACAAGAAGACCAAGTAACATCAGCTCCAAGCTCTACCAAAGTTTCAATTAAAACAGCAGTTTGAATAGTCATGTGTAAACAACCTGCTATTCTTGCTCCTTGTAGAGGTTTAGAAGAACCAAATTCCTCTCTAATAGCCATCAACCCCGGCATTTCAGCTTCAGCTAAACGGATTTCTTTTCTACCCCACTCGGCAAGTGAAATATCCTTAACTTTATAATTCATCGTTTTTGTATTCATATTTTTCTTGAATTTCAATAATTAGTGTGCAAAGATAGGCAAGACTTGATTAAAAATCTACTTATTTGCTAGTAAACCATTACAGCGAATCTCATAAAAGTCCTTAAAAGCCTCTTTCATGCTAAGGTTCTGCTCCTTAAGAAAATCGGCATCCGTTAGCATGCGGAAAAAAACAAAATCGTTCTGCGACAAGATTCGAGCATTTAAGTTATTAAAGACACCTCTTCTCATGCCTTCTTCGTAATATTCGGCTAGCTGGGCACTTGCAAATTCTATCAGTCGTTCTATCTTCAGAAATATTTCTGGAAAAACCTCTTTCAAATCCTTCATAAATTCATTAGGAATATCGGTTATGTGTTCTTGTAGCAAATCGAAACTTTTTTGATAACGCTGAAAAAAAGGAATTTGTTCATCATTCAAAATAAGAACAAAAGCCGAAATCGCGTCAATTTTAAAATGGATAACAGCTTCTACCATGGCTTCCTTCGACTTAAAATATTTATACAAGGTAGCCTTACTTCTGTTCAGCGCTAAGGCAATATCGTCCATATTACTAGTACTTAAGCTGTTCTTTTTAAAAAAATCTATCAAACCCAAAATAATTTCTAAACGCTTTTTCGGATTCTCTGTTCGCTTTTTTGCTATTGAATTTCTTCCCATAAAACAAAAGTAAACTATTTTTACGTTTTTAGTTTAGTTTTTAAAAATAATAGTTTACATTTGTTAAGAATCCAACTTTAGCCATATGAATATTAAAAGTTTAAAATATCTAGGTGTATTAATTAGTCCCATCATTATATTCATTTGCATCAATCAAGGCGGCTGGTATACTTGGGGAGGCTTAGTTTATGCCTTTGTTTTCGTTCCTCTCTTAGATGCGATTCTTCCTTCATCTACCAAAAACATGAGTAAGGTAGAAGAAGAAATGGCCAAAAAAGATCGCATTTACGATTATATGGTTTATGCCATTGTCCCGATTCAATATTTCTTAGTTTTTTATACCATGCACAAACTAAGCATAGCTAATGCCTCCTACTCTATTATCGAGTACATTGGATATATCTCTTCCTTAGGTCTTGCTTGCGGTGTATTTGGAATTAATGTAGCGCATGAATTAGGACATAGAAACAAAAAATATGAACAGTTTCTTTCTAAAGCACTTCTTCTTACCTCCCTTTATATGCATTTTTTTATAGAACACAATCGCGGACATCATAAAAATGTTAGTACTCCCGACGATCCTGCTTCTTCTAAAGAAGGAGAAATAGTTTACTTTTTTTGGATACGATCGGTAGTTGGTGGTTATATAAGCGCTTGGCATTTAGAAAATGAGCGATTGAAAAATCTAGGTAAATCTGCTTTTTCCATAAATAATGAAATGATTTGGTATCACCTAATTCAAGGAAGTTTCTTACTTGCCTTATATCTAGTTTTCGGTTGGATACCCATGTTGAGTTTTATCGCTTCTGCAATTTTTGGCTTTTTACTATTAGAAACGGTTAACTACATTGAACACTACGGATTAAGAAGAAAGAAAAACGAATATGGTGCATGGGAGAAAACACTACCTATTCATTCTTGGAATTCCAATCATCCTTTTGGGAGAATCCTACTTTTTGAGTTAACTCGTCATTCCGACCATCATTACATAGCTAATAGACCCTACCAAATACTTCGCCATTTTGATGAAAGTCCACAAATGCCAACAGGATATCCAGGCATGATGGTCATATCCTTAATACCACCACTATGGTTTTGGATCATGGCGAAAGAAATTAAAAAATTAAAGGAACGAGAACTAAGTTTGGGCTAAGAATGAAAGACTACGAAGTAATCATTATAGGTAGTGGTTTTAGTGGTCTTTGTGCTGCAATAAAACTAAAAGAAAATAATATAGATAATTTTATTATCCTAGAAAGAGATGAAGCTCTAGGTGGAACTTGGTGGCGCAATTCTTATCCAGGCGCAGCGGTAGATGTTCCTTCGCGACTGTATTCCTTCTCTTTTGAAAAATTTTCTTGGTCGCGACTTTATGCAAAAAGGGATGAGATTTACGAGTACACCAAACAATTAATTGAAACTAATAATTTAACAGAGAAAAGCCGCACCAACATAGCTATTAGCAGTCTTCACTATGATGAAAAAAACTGTACTTGGCAGGTCAATCTAAGTAGTGGCGAAAGTCTTCAAAGCAAATTCATCATTAGTGCAACCGGCGGATTAAGTCAGCCTTCTATACCCCATATTCCTGGTTTAGATTCTTACAAAGGGAAATACTTTCACAGTTCGCATTGGGAGCACGATTTTGATTGTCAAAACAAAAACATTGTGGTTATCGGGACAGGCGCCAGCTCGGTGCAAATTGTTCCCGAATTAGCCAAGATCGCTAAAAAGCTTTATGTAATACAACGAACGCCTCATTGGATACTACCAAGACCAGACAGAGCCTTGAAAACTTGGGAGCGTAAACTACTTCAATTAGATAGTTTTTATAAAGCACTGCGAGCTTTAACCTTTGTTCAAAATGAAAGTAGAGCCCTATTTTTTGTGAAATTTCCTAAATTAGCCAAGTTAGTTCAATTGCTTGCATTACGGCATTTGAAAAAACAAGTTCCCAATAAAGAATTAAGAGCCAAACTAATTCCCAATTTCGACATTGGGTGCAAACGAGTATTAGTTTGTAACGACTACTATCCAAGTCTTTCTCAAGCCAATGTAAATTTAGTAACAGAAGGCATTGATTGCTTTTACGAAAAAGGCATTCAACTGAAAACTAAAGAAAAAATTGAAGCCGATTTAGTTGTTTTTGCAACAGGCTTTCACGCATCCGAAAACGCAATTCCCTTTGAGATTAAAGGTAAAAACAATCTTAGTCTAAGTCAATACTGGAAAGAAGGCGCGAAAGCCTACTATGGTATCAGTGTTGCCAATTTTCCAAACCTCTTTATGGCAATGGGCCCTAATACAGGTACAGGACATACCTCTGTAATTTACTTTATAGAATCGCAGATGAATTATATTATAGATGCCATCCAAAAATCTAAAGCGAAGGCATGGAAAAGCTTTGAAATTAAAGAAGAAGTTCAAGACTCTTACAATGAAGAGCTTCAAGAAAAAATGAAAAATACGATTTGGATGAAGGGGGCTTGTAAGAGCTGGTACCTAACTAAAGATGGTAAAAATACAACGATGTATCCTGATTTCAGCTTTGTTTATAGAAGAAACACTAAAAAATTCATAGAAGCTTTTCATCACATTGAATATAGTTAGCTTAAGCGCTTAATAAAAGCTTTTGATTATCTTTGTTTTCAAAGGAAGGCATTCATGGAAATCAGTAGTTCTACCCAACAACAAGACTTAAAATCCGAGGTTTTTTTTGAGGAGCTTCGCAAAAGAGATTTTTCTCGACTAGAAGAAAATCAGCAAGTTTACTTTGATTATACTGGAGGGAATTTATATCCAGAATCGCTACTAAAAGAGCATTATGATTTTTTAAGTAAGAACGTGCTTGGGAATCCACATTCCACTAACCCTACTTCGAAGCTAGCTACCCAAATGGTAGAAGAGGCTCGAAAAAAAGTACTAGAGTACTTTAATGCTAGCGAAGATTACTTTTGCATTTTTACCGCAAATGCCTCCAACGCTCTTAAAATTGTTGGTGAATGTTATCCTTTCAACGAAAAATCTCAATTATTGCTCTTTGCAGATAACCATAATTCGGTAAACGGCTTAAGAGAATTTTGTAAATCGAAAAAGGGTACTTTCCAGTATTGTCCGATGTATTATGAAGACTTGCGAATAGACGAAACTAAACTATCAGAGCTCCTCCATAATAAGCTAGATTTCGAAAATAAGCTATTAGCCTTCCCTGCTCAAAGTAATGTTTCTGGAGTAAAGCATGATTTGAATTGGATTAAAAAGGCACAAGATTTATCTTGGGATGTTCTTTTGGATGCCGCAGCTTTCGTTCCAACAAGCAAGTTAGACCTTAAAGAATATCCTGCTAATTTTGTTAGTATATCCTTTTACAAAATATTTGGTTTCCCAACGGGAATTGGGTGTTTATTTGTCAGAAAAGATACTTTCAATAAATTACACAAACCTTGGTTTGCTGGTGGAACAGTTTCTTTCGCCGCAGTAAATGAACCTCTTCATAAGTTAAACACCAATCATGAAAGGTTTGAAGACGGAACAATCAACTATTTGCAAATTCCAGCTATTAAAAATGGCCTCGATTATATAGAGAACATTGGAATGGTGAATATCAACAAAAGAGTAGAGAAGCACACACAATTTATACTAAGCCATTTTGCAAATTTAAAACATACTAACGGCAATCCTCTTGTTGCGGTTTATGGTCCCAAAGACACCCAGAGCCGTGGAGGTACTATAATTTTCAATGTTTTAGATAAGGATGGAAAAAATATTCCTTTCTACGAGGTGGAAGCTAAAGCAAATGAAAAGAATATTTCTATCCGAACAGGTTGCTTTTGCAATCCAGGTATCGATGAAGTAAATAACTGCATCAGCAATGAAGAACTTTCTAAATACTATTCTGCAAAAGAAGGTGCCAACTTTTTAGAAATGATCAATTACCTCGGCAAGATGCGTGGTGCCGTGCGTATATCCGTAGGTTTTGTTACGAATCAAAGTGACTTACAGAACTTGATTCACTTTATAGAAAGCTTTAGAGCTTAAGGAACTTTTCTTTAATCTTGGTTTTACCAAACTCTATTAACAAATAGTAGGTACCTCTGGCTAAATTGCTACAATCAATTTTGTTTTCAAAAGGAGTAATTGCCTCTTGCTCAGCAAAAACGATATTACCGTTAGCATCGGCAATGGTGTACGAATAGATAGAACTTTTCGGCTTAAAAAACCATATTTGCAAGATATCTTTAACCGGATTGGGGAAGAGCAGAAACTCTTTATCGCTTTGTATATTACTTTCTAAAATTTTATAGGCTAATTCAAAATTTGGAATACCAAAGCCCATTTGATCTTCGGGTGCGTGATAAAGATGCGCACTCATTTCTATGGCTTTTAAAATTTCCATATTATTTCGATCAGGAAAAGCCTGCCATAAACAAGCTGTCATTCCCGCAATTATCGGACATGAAAAAGAAGTGCCCGCTATGTTTCTTAAAATACCTTCATCATTTACAGCAATAACATCTAGACCTAATGCAGAAACATTCGGTTTTGTTCTTCCATCGTAGCTCGGTCCAAAAGAACTAAAAAACGTACTTTCCGAATTTAAATCCACGGCACCAATGGTAAAAACACTATCCCCATCCGCTGGAGCTGTGATATACTTCCAACTATCATCTCCTTCATTACCTGCAGAATTTACCACAATCATTCCTTTTCTGGCGGCTAAATCTGCAGCAATGGTAATGATGGTAGTATTTCCATCCATATCTTCGTAAGTATGATCCGTTTCCTTATCATCAAATCCTTTAGAATAGCCCAAAGAAGTGCTTAAAACTATCCAATTGCCCATCACAGAATCTGCCCACTCTGCGGCCAAGGCCCAATTAATCTCTTCTGCCAAGCCTTCTGCATTATCATCTTCTGTAGTAAAGAGATAAAAATTAGCCTTAGGAGCGGTTCCTATTAGCGTGTCCTCAACATAGGCCGCTAAAGTCGACATTACATATGCCCCGTGCCCCCCTTCACTAAACACATCCGAAGTATCGTCCACAAAATTATACTGTCCACGAATTCTTCCTTCTACATTAGCTTGAAGAAAAAAACGATTGGAATCCACATTGCGAAAACCATTGTCCATTACTCCAATATCTATGTTCTGTCCTTGAAAAGCTAAATCATGCAGATAACGTCCTTTTATCATGTCGATAGCGGCTAAGGAAAAACCATAAGAACCACTTGTTTCTATTGACTTTAAGTCACTTTCTTTCAAATTAAACTTATCCTTGATCTCTTTCGGCTTTATAGCATTGATTGCAATAACATTTTCCACATAATTCAAGCTTTTAGCTTGTGTTTCGAAGTTAGCTAGAGAAGATTCTACCAAGATAGCATTAAGCCATTTAGATTTTCCTTTTACTTGGGCATCCAAAGATTGAATACCTGCAACATAATTTGAATTTAATGGTAAATCACTTTCTTCTATTGCTAAATTAAAGTAAAGTCTTCTAGCCAAAGCATTTGTCGACAAGAATTCTTGGGGATTATTTAGGCTATACGGAGAATTGGCTTTATCCTTAAAACTTACCCAATAAGTAGTTTGAGCACTTAATGAGCAGGAAATAACTAGAAAAAAAAGTAGCGTAAAATGTTTCAATGTTTATAATCTATTAGGCTTTGCTTGTAAATAAACCCACTCTCGGCTCTTTCTAAAAAACTGGCAGCGCTAGGCGGCGCTTGGGTTTCTAAAATCATCACTTCTTTTTCAACCAAGCCAACTCCCCTAGCATAGATCTCCTTTGCGTATTTTTTTTCAAATAGATTTTCCTCATCAATTTGAAGAACAAGCAAACAAGAATCAAAGCTAAAGTTACTGTTGTTGTACGGAATATTCACCTCCGAATATTCATAAGACCAATCGAATCGGTTGGGGTCCAAGTACTCGAGACTAGCTTCTTCAAAAGCATCAATATAAGCATGTCCCTGCCACTCCAATCCTTCACGAACTGGAAAAACTAAATTTAAAAATCTTAGGTCTTTAAAATAACGTTGAAAACCATTGGAATTAATAAGAATACTTCCTACTTGGTACAAAGACCACGTATCTGATAGGTTTTGCTTTCTATACTGTTCCACTCTAATATTTTCCTTACCACTTGCATCCAAAAAATTACTCTCATAGTACTCACGGATATAGAAATGCGTAGTATCTATAGTAGATGGCGAGCTAAGATCATCATAATAGATAGAATCTACCTCGAATTCCTGCCAATAGTCAAGCTCCTTGGGTATATAGGAATAACCAAAGTCGGCCTCATCTCTAAAGCTAGCTTCCTTACAAGAGGAGAAAGCAAAAAGTATTAGAACTATATAGAAAGCTATATGCTTCATTCAGCTAAACTCTAAGTTCTGCTCTGTCTATTGCTTTTTGACCGTAGGTTGGACAAGTTTGACGGTGGCAAGAAATTAGCATAGTTGCTGCGATCAAAACACTAGCTATCAAGACGGTTATTTTCTTAGTTTTCATAAGTTTCTTATTTGTTTACTTAAATTTGAAACGCTAATTTACTTAATTAAATTATTCCAGAGAGAAATGAAAATACATTTTATAGCAATTGGGGGAGCAATCATGCACAATTTGGCAATTTGTTTACAAAACATGGGGCATGAAGTAAGTGGTTCAGACGATATAATCTTTGATCCAGCTAAATCCAATTTGGAAAAGGCAAAGCTCCTTCCTTCGAAAATAGGCTTTTATCCAGAAAATATCAGCAAGGAGATAGATGCAATAATTTTAGGCATGCATGCTAAAAAAGATAATATTGAATTGCAAAAAGCCCAAGAATTAGCTTTGAAAATCTACTCCTTTCCAGAATTCATCTATGAACAGAGCAAAAATAAAATTAGAATTGTGGTTGGTGGAAGTCATGGAAAAACGAGTACAACTGCCATGATTATGCATGTAATGAAGGCTCAAAAATTTAAGTTCGACTATATAGTGGGTTCTTCTTTGAAAGGATTTGACTTAAGCGTTCAATTAAGTAATGCTCCTTATATCGTTCTTGAGGGCGATGAATACCTTTCTTCTCCCATAGAAATGCGATCTAAATTCCATTTTTATCACCCTCAAATTGCCATAATCACAGGAATTGCTTGGGATCATGTTAATGTTTTTCCTACTTGGGAGAGTTATGTTAAAACTTTTGATGATTTTCTAAAAAATCTTGAACCAAGTGCCCATGCTATTTTATTCCAAGAAGATCCTACTCTCCAAGAGATTGCTCAAAATGCTAGTTGCAAGCTTGAATTTTATAACACTCCTGAGTATAGAATTGAGAAGGAGAAAAGTGTGCTGATTTATAAGGAGAAGGCCTATGAGCTAGCAATTTTTGGTAAACATAATTTACAAAATCTAGAAGCAGCTCGCTTAGCTTGCGAAAAAATTGGAATAAGTGGCGATGATTTTTATGAAGCCGCAAAAAGTTTTGAAGGCACAGCGAAACGATTAGAAGCAATTAAAAACAATGCTAAGATTGTTGCTTTTAGAGATTTTGCTCATTCTCCTTCTAAACTAGAGGCCACCTTAAATAGTGTAAGAGAACAATTTGCAAAAAAGAACTTAATAGCCTGTATGGAACTACATACTTTTAGTAGTACCGATCCAAAATTTTTAGAGCAGTATCAAAACAGTATGTCCAAAGCCGATAAAGCTATTATTTATATGAGCGAAAAAGCATTCCGCATCAAAAATAAAAAGCCCATTGAAGATCTGGAGATAAAAATGGGATTTAAGCAAGAGAATATAGAAATTGCGAGAACGCCAGAGGAGTTATTACGCATCCTGGATACTGATTTCGATAAGGAAGCCGTATTTCTTTTAATGAGTTCGGGCAATTTTGATGGAATTCTTTGGGAAGATTATTTTTCGAAAAAGAACTAAATCTGTCTATTCCTACTTGTTGGCCCCAATTTTAAGATATATTAATTAAAGTTTTAAGCTTATTAATTCTATTTTTGTGAGATGCAGTTGAATTTAAAAAAACCCCTTGCCTTTTTCGATTTAGAAACTACTGGTGTTAACATTGCTAGTGATAGAATAGTTGAAATTGGTGCTGTAATTATGCAATTGGATGGGAGCACAAAGGAGTATAGATATTTAATCAACCCGGAAATGCCTATTCCAATTGAATCGAGTTTAGTGCATGGTATTTACGATAAGGACGTGGAGAATGAGCCTACATTTAGAGAACTCTCTGAGGAGCTTTTCGAGTTGTTTAATCCTTGTGATCTAGGAGGTTTTAATTCGAATCGTTTTGATGTTCCTATTTTAATTGAAGAATTTTTGCGAGTAGATAAAAACTTTAGTTTAGATAATAGAAACTTGATAGATGTGAGAAACATCTTCGTAATGATGGAAAAAAGAGATTTAACATCTGCCTATAAATATTTTTGTGGTAAAGATTTAGTTAATGCACACTCTGCCTTAGCAGATGTTAAAGCAACTCACGAGGTTTTTATGGCTCAGTTAGAAAAATACGAAGACTTAGCACAAGATATTGACCAAATAAACATCCAGACTAGAAATGATCTCGACCAAATCGATACAGCTAATCGCTTGGCAATGATAAATGGTGTTCCTTGTTTTAACTTTGGCAAGTACAAAGGAATCAGTATTGCCGAAGTGCTAAAAAAAGATGCAGGATATTACGGTTGGATACAACGAAGTGATTTCCCGCTTCACACCAAACAAAAATTAAAAGAAATTAAACTAAGTTTACAGCTTTGAAAAGAAGTTTAGTCATCATACCGACCTATAACGAAATCGAGAACATTGAGAAAATGCTTCGAACGGTCTTTGCTTTGCCACTAAGCTTCGAAGTTTTGGTTGTAGATGATGGATCACCAGATCAAACTGCAGCAAAAGTTAAAGAATTACAAAAGGAATTTGGAACAAAGCTACACTTAATTGAAAGAATAGGAAAGTTGGGCTTAGGCACTGCTTATATCACTGGTTTTAAATATGCTTTAGAACAGAATTTTGAACTTGTGTTTGAAATGGATTGTGATTTTTCGCATAACCCCAATGACCTGCTTAAATTATATGAGGCATGTTCTAGAGAGGATGTTGACGTAGCAGTGGGTAGCAGATATGTAAGTGAAGGAGGATTTAGAAATTGGCCGATGTTTAGGGTTTTCTTATCCAAGTTTGCCTCCTATTATGTAGAGTTTATTCTTGGTACAGGAGTAAAAGACAGCACCGCTGGCTTTGTTTGTTACAAGGCAGAGGTATTAAAGAGCATAGATTTAAATGCAATAAAATTTATAGGCTATGCCTTTCAAATAGAGATGAAATACAAGGCCAAGTTGCAGGGCTTTAAAATCTTAGAAATTCCTATCATATTCACCGACAGAGTACTTGGAGAATCTAAAATGAGCCGAGGCATTATAAAAGAAGCTGTTTTTGGTGTTTGGCGTTTACGCAAAGAACACTAAATTGGTTCTGTAAGTTATATCACAATCCTTTATTTAAAGATTCGTATCTTCAAGAGATAAAATCTATCTTATGAAAAAGAATATGGGAAATATGGACAAGCTAATAAGATTAGTTGTGGCCTTGACATTTGTTTTACTTAACTATTTTGGGGTGGTAAGTGGAACCGTGGGCATTGTTTTATTAGTCTTAGCTTTTGTATTCTTAGCAACTTCTTTCTTAAGTTTTTGTCCGCTTTATACCCTTTTCGGTATTAGCACTTGCAAAACGAAAGAATAACTAAGTTTTTCTATTTTTGCAGCATGGAAGCAAGTTTTGAAATTCATGCATCAACAAGGGCTTTGTTATTAAAATCTGTTCAAGATTTAAGCTTGGACCAGGTGAATTATATGCCAAAAAATTTCAAGAATACCATTGCTTGGAATTGCGCTCATATTGTGGTTACCCAACAAATTTTATCTTATAAGCTAAGCTCTAATAAACTCTTAGTTGAAGCTAGTTTTGTCGAAAAATTTAAAAAAGGAACTGTAGTAGAACAAGCTGTAGAACAAGAAGAATGGTTAGAAATATGCCAACTATTAGCATCTACTCATTTAGAACTTAAAAAAGATTACGAAGCCAAGCTCTTTAAGCAATTTGAAGAATATCCCACAAGTTATGGCTATGTGCTAAGAAATATTGAAGAGGCTATTCAATTTAATAATGTGCATGAGGCCCTACACTTGGGCTACATTATGAGCATGAAAAAGAGCTTGATTTAATCTAGCTCTTTTCATACTCCTATTTACTTATTTAATTTAGATTTTAATAATCCGAAAAAGGAACTTCTACATCCACAATCTCCTGCCAAGGTAAACCATAGTGACCTACTTCCTTCATAAACGGATCTGGATTCATTTCTTCTACGTTATAAACGCCAGGCTTCATCCATTCGCCAGTTAACATCATCTTCGCTCCTAACATAGCAGGAACTCCTGTGGTATAACTAACTCCTTGACTTAAAGTATCATCATAAGCAGCTTGGTGCTTGCAATTATTCCAAACGAAATAAGTCTTTTCCTTACCATCTTTAAGTCCCTTAATGTAACATCCTATAGAAGTTTCTCCACTATAATTTTCGCCTAGTGAACCTGGTTCAGGTAAAATGGCTTTCAAAAATTCTAGAGGAATAATTTCTCGTCCTTGAAACATTACTGGTTGGATACTCGTGATGCCGATATTTTCCATTACTCGCAAGTGAGTAAGATATTCTTGTCCAAAAGTCATCCAAAATCGAGCTCTTTTTAAAGTAGGGAAATTCTTCACTAAGCTTTCCAATTCTTCATGATAAAGCAAATAACTTTCTTTCACTCCTATATTATGGTATTCTATCGGCTGATGGATACTCATAGCGTCAATCTCGTGCCATGCTCCATTTTCCCAATACTTTCCTTTAGCGGTAATTTCTCGAATGTTAATTTCGGGGTTGAAATTCGTTGCGAAAGCCTTACCATGATCACCTCCATTGCAATCCACAATATCTAAATAATGAATTTCATCGAAATGGTGTTTGGCTGCATGAGCTGTGTAAATTTGCGTTTGACCTGGATCAAATCCACAGCCCAACAAGGCCATTAAACCTGCATCTTTAAATCGTTGCTGATAAGCCCACTGCCAGCTATACTCAAATTTTGCCACATCTTTAGGCTCATAGTTCGCCGTATCTAAATAATGCACACCAGTTTCTAAACAAGCATCCATAATGGTTAAATCTTGGTAAGGGAGTGCTACGTTAATAACTAATTCTGGCTTAAATTTTTCAATTAGAGCTACTAATTCAGGCACATTGTCTGCATCTACAGCAGCAGTTGAGATTCTCTTTCTATTCGGATATTTTTTAGCAATATCATCTGCAATTTTTTCACATTTCGACACCGTTCTACTAGCTAACATGATGTCGCTAAAAACTTCTGGCACTTCTGTACATTTGAAAGCAACAACGGTTCCAACTCCACCAGCACCAATAATTAATACTTTAGACATTCTATAAGTTTTGAATTTTAAATGATGCTACAAAAATAGCAGAAAAATTAGATTCACTTTAATAAAAGAAAATTATCCGTATTAGAATTTAAAAACAATGTCGGCTTCTTGCCAAATGGCAATAGGGTTCCCATATTCCTTAGCTGCCTCAAAAGGTACCATATTGAGTACATGAGCTAAAGCTAATTCATCCAAAAAAATATCTCCTGAGCTTTCTAGCAACTCACTCTCATCCACTATGCCCTTTTTATTTATTTTATATTTTAATTTAACAACAAAAGTTTTCCCTGCAAAGTTGGGGTTGTTTAAGTAAGTTGGTGGTAAAGGAGGCTTAGAGAAATAATTAAATAAGGCTTCATCACTACAAGCATAACGTTGGGCTTCCATTTTTAGCAACATACATTGCGAGGTGTAGATAGGCGCTTCTTCTGCCTTTGCAGAAAAATTCATTTTATCGTCATAAGGATTTGACTCTTGAAAGTAGTCCTTGACAAGTCGCGAATTCTCATCAAAAGTTCTATGAAGAATTAAATTTCCTTCTTGGTCATACTCCTTCCATTCGTGCACTGGCTCTCCAAGAAAGTACTCTGCTACTAACTTCTCTTTCCCGTCCAAATAGTATTCCTTTATAAGACCATGAAGTACATCATTTTGGAAATTGTAAAACTTCACCAAACTCTCGCTAGCGATATGATAGCACTTAAAAGGACCAACGAACTTCTCTCTTTCATCTACATAGCAATCGCAACTATAAGTACTGAGTTCAGCTAAGCTAACTACTTGCCAATTCTCGTCGAAAAATAAAAACTTCTTTTTTTGTGAAAATAATAAAAGAGGCAGAATGACTAATCCGAATACAAAAAAGCTTCTCTTCATTAGGAAAACTACTCTTCTTTTTTAGAACAAAATGAGTCTACCAAAGATTGCGCCTCTTCGTAGCCAAATTTAAGTGCTATTTGAGCATCCTTGCAGGCTTTGTCCTCTTCTCCTAAAGCACTATTAATAGCAGATCGAACATAATATAATTCCGGTTCTGAAGACACCAAAGTAATGGCTTTTTGAATAATTATTTTTGCCGCCATGGGTTCACCAAGTTCTAACAAACACTTACTTTTAACGGCCAAACCATGCACATTATCGGGGTGATTCTCTACATAGTAAATGATATTTTCTAAAGCAGAAGAATAACGACTTAAATCGTAATATATCTCGGCAATATACAAATATGCCTCGGATAGATTTTTGTTAAAAGCCACCGCTTGTTTTAAATCCACAATGGCATCATCAAAAATTTCAAAATGATATTTGGCTATACCTCTGTAAAGATAAACTTCACCTGCATGTCGCTCATATCCTTCCTTTACCCCATCTCCAATGAGCTTATCTCCTAAGGTCATAGCAGAACGGTAATCTTTGTTTTCCACAAAGTTTTTAAGGCTTACAATATCTTGTTCAATGGTGGTTTGTGCTTGAATTTGCACATAAATGAAGCTAAAAATTACTAAGTATATATATCTCATAGGTCGGGTTTCTAT
The DNA here is from genome assembly GCA_020635975.1 of Chitinophagales bacterium. Lineage (GTDB taxonomy): Bacteria > Bacteroidota > Bacteroidia > Chitinophagales > UBA8649 > JAFMKE01. Next base: position 341,345 of record JACJYT010000003.1, on the reverse strand, counting down.
AAAGATATTAAAATAATGGAATTTATCCAATAAAATTTTCAGGCTCTAATTAGATTTCTTTCTTTTAAAATCTCCCCGCTTCCATGCCTCAATAAATTGTGCCCAAGCAAATAAATTGAAGATATTTTGAGGAGGTGCTTGTCCTGCATAATAGTATTTCTTTGCTTCGGATCTTAAATAATAGTTGGCGTTTTCCGTGGCATCCATAGCCATTGCTTCCCCCATTTCTTTTAAATACTCCCTTTCCAAATTTTTTAAGGCACGATCTACATCGCTTTCTTCTAATTCTAAGGCTAAGAAAGCCTGCTTAAACATTTCCTTGCTTGGCCAAGGATAAATGGTAACCGTATCAATGTAGTAGGTATCACTAGCCATTAACTTCACAATAGAGTACTTATTGGTTTGCAGGTTGTTAGGGATTACATAATAAGAATCTTCAAAGCCAATACTGCTAAAATTTATTGTGTCTCCCTCTGTAGCAGCAAAAGAAAAAAATCCATCCACATTACTAATGGTTCCTCTATTCGTATTGTTGATATGAATGGTAACAAAAGGAATTCCTAATAAGGTATCGGGAGTTAGTACATAGCCCGAAAACTGAATAACGGATGCCTCCTGAGCTTTCAAGCCAAAAGCCATGCTAAATAAAAAAAATAAGCCTAGAATTTTCTTCATAAAATGCTCGTATTGCTACAAAGCTAAAACAAATAATTGTTTAGCTTATCATCCTTAACAGTTATTCACATTCTTGTTCTTAAAGTGGACAAGATGCGCAAGGAAATACTAATTTAAATTGAAATGAGCGTAACTTTGCAAAAAATTTCCTAGCATGGCTTTTTCAAAATTAAATTCCTTCGAATATCGTCATATTGGCATCTCTAATCAACAAGAAAAAGATATGCTAGAAAAAATAGGTGTTCAATCTCTAGATGAGTTAATTGAACAAACTGTTCCTCGCGATATCCTTATAGAAGACTTAGCTTTACCTGAAGGCATTAGCGAGTATGAATACTTGCAAACGATTAAGTCGAAGGCACAGAAAAACAAGGTGTTTAAGACTTACATAGGACAAGGATTTTACAATACCATTACCCCTGCGGTGATTCGAAGAAATATTTTTGAAAACCCAGGATGGTATACGCAATACACCCCTTATCAAGCAGAAATTGCACAAGGCCGCTTAGAAGCCCTTCTCAATTTCCAAACCATGATTAGCGATATGTGCGCTTTACCTATTGCCAACGCTTCTCTTCTTGATGACGCCACGGCAGCAGCAGAAGCGATGAGTATGTTTTTTAATGCCTTCAACAAGAAAACTATTGTTGCCAATAAATTCTTTGTAGACGAAAAATGCTTTGCTCAAATCATTGACGTTTTAAAGACCCGTGCCCTTCCAATTGGTATTGAATTACATATTGGAGACTATAGAACGGTAGAACTAGATCCTACTTATTTTGGCGCGTTAATTCAATATCCGAATGCAGAAGGAAGTGTAGAAGATTATGCAAATTTTGCGCAAAAAGTACATACACATGGGGCGTATTTAACCGTAGTTGCCGACCTTTTGAGTTTAGCTCTTGTGAAAGCTCCAGGAGAATGGGATGCCGATGCTGTGGTTGGAAATTCGCAACGTTTTGGGGTTCCTATGGGTTTTGGTGGTCCACATGCAGCATTTTTTGCCACTAAAGACGAATTCAAAAGACTTCTTCCTGGAAGAATTATTGGTGTTTCGCAGGACAGACTAGAGCAAAGAGCTTTAAGGATGGCTCTTCAAACTAGAGAACAACATATTAGAAGAGAAAAAGCAACCTCGAACATTTGTACTGCCCAAGCGCTTTTGGCAAATATCGCAGGTATGTATGCTGTGTATCACGGGTATGAAGGAATAAAAGCTATAGCAGAAAGAATTCACGGACTTAGCACCCAGCTAGCGGAAGCCTTGGAAGCTCTGAATTTTCAAGTTGTTCACAAAGACTTCTTTGATACCATTTTAATTGCTACAAATGATGTAGACGGTATTAAAAAGCTTGCCTTAGAAAATCAAATTAATTTCCACTATTCCAATAAAGGAGTGCAAATTTCTTTGGATGAAAGTACTAGCCAAGAGGATGTTCTTCAAATCATTGCCATCTTTAAGGCCTTCAGCAGCTCTTCCAATAATAAGCTTAATAAGTTTGAGCTCTCTCCAAGTAAACTAAGAAGCAGTCTGTTTTTACAACATGAAGTATTCAAAGCTTATCGAAGTGAAACGAAACTAATGCGTTACATTAAGATGCTAGAAAACAAAGATTTATCTCTAACTCACGCTATGATTCCTTTAGGATCTTGCACCATGAAGCTAAACGCAGCAGTGCAACTAGAACCGCTTTCATGGAATGAATTTGCAAACATGCATCCATTTGTACCAAAAGATCAAAGCTTGGGTTATTTAGAAATTATCTCTGAATTAGAAAAACAACTGAGTATTATAACCGGTTTGCACGCCACTTCTTTGCAACCCAATAGTGGTGCTCAGGGAGAATATGCTGGACTTATGGTTATCCAAGCTTACCATGCTAAAAATGGGAATCAACATAGAAACATCATTTTAATACCAGAATCTGCCCATGGCACCAATCCTGCATCAGCAGTAATGGCAGGTGGAAAAGTTGTGGTAGTGAAATGCGATAGTCATGGCAATATAGACAAAGAAGACTTACAACTCAAGGCAGAAGAACACAAGGACAATCTTTCCTCTTTAATGATTACTTATCCTTCTACTCACGGGGTTTTTGAGCATCATATTAAAGAGATTATTGCTATAGTTCATGCCAAGGGCGGACAAGTATATATGGATGGGGCTAACATGAATGCTCAAGTTGGTCTTACTAATCCGGGGGCTATAGGTGCTGATGTATGTCACCTTAATCTTCACAAAACTTTTGCTATTCCACACGGTGGTGGTGGACCAGGCATGGGTCCGATTTGTGTAGCCAAGCATTTAGCGCCCTTCTTACCTAAAAATGCCCAAGTAGAAATGGGCGGCGTAGATGGAATTAGCGGAATTTCAGCAGCCCCATGGGGAAGTGCTTCCATTCTCTTAATTTCTTACGCTTATATACTCATGCTTGGCGGAAAGGGTTTGAAAAATGCTACCAAATTCGCTATTCTAAACGCTAATTACATCAAAGCTCGCTTAGAAGATCATTACCAAGTTTTGTACACAGGAAAAGAGCACGGTAAAGTAGCTCATGAATTGATTCTAGACTTCAGACCATTTAAACAACGCCTTAAGATTGAAGTGGAAGATGTAGCTAAAAGATTAATTGATTACGGTTTTCATGCACCTACCGTTTCTTTCCCTGTAGCGGGAACACTAATGATAGAACCAACGGAAAGTGAAGGCAAAGAAGAATTAGATAGATTTTGCGATGCCATGCTTTCCATTAAAAAAGAAATGGAGGCAATAGGTACTGGGGAACTTGAGGCAGAAGACAATCCACTCAAAAATGCTCCTCATACCCTATTAGAAGTTTGTTCTAGCAATTGGAACCATACTTACTCTAGAGAATTAGCGGCTTTCCCTAGCGAATTTTCAAAAAGTAATAAATTTTGGCCTAGCGTTTCTAGAGTAAATAATTCTCTAGGGGATAGAAATTTAATTTGTACTTGTGCACCAATTAGCGACTATATCGAACTAGTTAAGTAAGATGTCTATTTGGCAAAAAGAAGTCGTTCTACCTGTATTTCCAAGGGGCTATCATCTAATTGACCATATACTTCAAGAACATTTAGTTGATGTACCCAAGTTTGGACTTCTTCATCTATTTTTAAAACATAGCTCGGCAGCTCTAAGTATTAATGAAAATGCCGACCCAAGTGTGCGTTTCGATTTAGAGAGAAGCATAGATCTCTTAGTGCCAGAAAATCAAAAACACTTCACTCACACTTATGAAGGCAGCGACGATATGCCAGCTCACATCAAATGTTCCTTACTGGGAGCAAGCCTTCAAATACCAATAACTAATGGGGCACCTAATTTGGGTACCTGGCAAGGCATCTATCTATGCGAATTTAGGAATAATGCCAAAGCGCGAACCCTTGTTCTCAGTATAGTCTACTGAAACATTTGACAATTCAATGACACTATTCTTTCCTTTAAAATTGCTTACAACTTTGTTTTGATAGACCTTTGCATAAACAAATGAAAATCATGAAAAATTTTATTTTAGTAAGCTTTTTAGCAAGTATCTTTCTTAACACGACAGCCCAAGTTGTAGAAGATAGTATCAGTATGGGTCCAAACTACACCAACGATGTTTATTATAGTTTAAACGATGGTACAGTAAAAGAAGTAGGTGGAGCAAATTGGACGGTTGCCTTCTACAATAGTGCCATGTCGGCGGCCATTATGATTAATGAGGCGAGAGGTGTAGCTCTTTGGAATGCTTCTGAAAATACCGCAGATTTTGCAAGTATAACAGATACCACTGGTTTGAGTACTTGGACACAATTACACGATGAGGACTCGACCTGGGATGCCTATTCTGCTTTCGAAGATGATGCTTTAGGAGGAAATGCCAACTATGGTTGGGGAGAATACAACTTCACTACGCACTTAATTAGTGCTTCAAGAGTATTTGTACTTAAAACTATCGACGAACGTTTCTTCAAAGTTATGGTAGTGCAGAAAGAAACTGGCACATTTACCTATAGATATGCTAGTCTTGACAATTCTTTTGATACTACCATGCTAATCTATCCAGCAGATATGTTAGATAGAAATTACGCCTACTTAAATATGGACAACCATACTTTATTGGATATTGAACCAAATAATAACAATTGGGATATCGTTTTCAATAAATATAGTACAGATTTGGGCTTTGCCTTCTACCCTGTTACCGGAGTTCAATTAAACGTTGGTGTTCAAGTGGCGAAGATTTTAGGAGAAGAAGTTTCTTCAGCTTCTTACCTAGGCGAAACCTTCTTACCTAACAAAAATATTATTGGTTATGATTGGAAATACTTAATAGGAAATATGCCTCCTTATTATTTAGTAGATTCTTTAACTTATTTTATTAAAACCAATAACGACGATATTTATAAATTGTATTTCACTGCTTTTGAAGGTGGGTCTACAGGAAAAGTAAAATTCAACAAAGAATTCATTACCAACATTACTTCTATAGTGGATCTGAACGAAGTTAATATTGCTAGTATTTATCCTAATCCTTGTAGAACTAAAGCAAATGTTTTAATTCAAGCAGACAAGAACACCAAAGTTAGTGTAGAAATATATAGTGTTCTTGGAAATTTACAATACCAAAACAAGCTGGATTTAAATGCTGGACTAAATGATTTGAGCTTAGATTTAACGAACTACGAAAATGGCCTTTATTTAGTTCAAATTATAGAAGGTAATACTCGCAAAACGGAAAAGTTAATAGTAAACCACTAAGCAAATAATGAAGAGCTTTCTTCAGATATTTCTTCTTATTTTTTTGGGCATTGGCGTAAGGCTTAATGCCCAAAACTATATTAAAATATACGATGCTGAAAGTCTCGAAGCGCTCGCCTACGCCAATGTTAAAATTACCGATCTAAGCACGAATGAAAGTGTTCAAACTATTTCTAACGACTTAGGAGAAATAGCGATTCCCTTTCTTAATGATGTAGTGATTGAAATTAGCTATGTGGGTTATGAAAGTTTTAGAAAGCAGATTAATCCTAAGCGTACAGGTATTCTATACATTTTCCCCTTAGATCAAGTGGTAGATGAGATTGTAGTTACTGGTAACACGACAGAGACAGTCGCAAAAGAAAGCATGTATGAGGTCAAACTTCTTGCGAAAGAAGATATAGAAAAAAGAGCTGCTGTAAATCTTTCAGATGCTTTAATGACCGAATTAAATGTACAAATAAATACCGATGGTGTATTAGGTACGCAGTTAAGTTTACAAGGCTTAGGAGGAAATAATGTTAAAATAATGATGGATGGTGTTCCTATAATTGGACGCTTAGATGGCAATATTGACTTAAGTCAAATAAACTTAAACAATATTGAAAGAATAGAAATTGTAGAAGGTCCTTTATCCGCAGTTTATGGATCGAACGCTATTGCTGGTGTTATCAACTTGATTTCTAAGCAAAATCAAAAGAAGAAAATTGAAGCTAGTGCAAATTCCTATTACGAAAGTATAGGAACGTATAATTTTGATGGTTTCTTAGGCTTCAAAATCAAACAACACTTAGTACAGTTAAACGGTGGAAGATACTTTTTTGATGGGTGGAATCCAGGTAGCTACGATCGCGATGTACAATGGAACCCTAAAGAACAATATTTTGGAGATATTTCCTATTTATTGAGAACGAAAAAAGACTGGTTTGTTCGATTTAAAGCTTCTTATTTTGAAGATAAAATTCTTAATCGTTTCGATCCATCTGGAGTAATTCCTAAAGCCTTCGACGATTGGTATTTTACAAGAAGAATTGACTTTACGAATACCACTAACGGAAAAATTAATGATAACTTAAGTCTTAATAGTACCAACTCTTTTAATTCTTATACTCGCATTAAAAATAAATACCAAAAAGATTTAAGTACCTTAGAATCGGTTCTTGTTTTAGATTCTGAGGGGGAAGATAATCAAGATACCACACAAGCTATGCAATGGATGAGTCGTAGTTTCATCAGCTATAAAAATCCATCGAAATTATTTGATTTTCAAACCGGTATCGACTTTAATATTGAAAATGGCATAGGAGGGAGATTCTCTGATGAAGATGGTTCTGCCGCTCTTATTGCGGATCTCGCCTTTTTCTATAGTTCTAACTTCCAGTTCAATGAAAAAATAAAACTTCAAGCTGCTATTCGCTATGGCTATAATTCCAAGTTCAAAACCCTTCCTACCCCATCCTTACTCTTCAAGTACAATGTAAACAGCAAATTGCAAGTTCGACTTAACTATGGTATGGGCTTTCGTGCACCAAGCTTAAAAGAAATGTATTTGGTTTTTAATGATGCTAATCACGATATTTTTGGCAATAAAAATCTTACACCAGAACAATCGCAAAACCTTAGTGCTTCCGTTCAATATGAAGCCAGTAAAAAGCTTCATCATTATAGTTTAGGTTCCAAGCTTTTTTACACCTATAAATACAATGCCATTGCCCTAACACCAGATGAAAACAATGTATTTCAATATGTAAATATAGCGCAAGTTAGTAGCACGGGTTCGGAACTAAATGCTAGCTATCAATTCAAGGATTTGTCCATTAATTTTGGCTTTTCTTATATCGGTTTAGCAAGCCAGAATAGCAATAATAAATTCTATTTCTATCCACAAATGCAAAGTAGTATAAGTTATTTTATTCGAAAGGCGAATCTATCTTTTAGCCTGATCAACAAGTGGAATGGAGCTAGAAAAGATTTTAGAATTTCGGGTGTAGATAATAATGAGGTAGAGATAGTGAATATTCAAGCCTATGACTTAATGAACTTTAGCATGCAGAAAACATTTTGGAAAGAAAGAATTAGCATAAATTGTGGAATTAAAAATCTACTTAATGTTTCTAATGTAAATGGTACGAGTTCTGATGGTGCCCATAGTGGTTCAAATCAAAGTCAAATTGCTGCCGGTAGAAGTTATTTTGTTGGATTAAAAATAGGCACGGGAAGATGAAAAAGCTTATTGCAATTTTTGCCGCTTTGCTACTTTTAAGTTCTTGTTTTAAGGAAGAAGAAAAAAGAGCTGCATTCACTAATTATAAAACCATAGAAATTGGCAATGATTATCTCAATCAAGTCTTTTATGGTTTAGGAGATACTTCTGTCATTTCCACCAATCTATATACCGATTGGAACTTAGCCTTTTATTGTGGGGATGATGCTAGTTTTGTAAGATTAAATGCTGCTGCTAATATGTGGGTATTTAAAACCAATAGCAGCAATTTTGGGGCGGCTTTCGACCTTAATTATACAGAAAGCGATAAGCGCTTTGATGGATCTCATGGCTTACTAGATAATCTTGCAATAGATAGCTACCTAGAAGAAGTTTCTAGTGATAGCACCTGGTGTTCAGGTATTGTTTATTTAATTCACCCAGGAATAGATGCTAATGGACTCGAATTAGGAAGCTACAAGCAATTTGTTTTTGTTGGCCTATTTGAAGACAGTTACTTCTTCAAGCTTGCTGAATTGGATGGAAGCAATCCAAGAGAATTCAGTATACCTAAGGATCCTAGTAAAAATTATCTTTGTTTTTCTTGGAATAGCTCAAGCATTGTAGAAATCGAACCAGATAAAAACACTTGGGATTTACTCTTTACTAGATTCACAGATACCGTGTACACCTCAGATGGTAGCGAGTTCTTAACAGGATATGCAGTAACAGGAGCCTACCTTAATCAAAACAGTGTAGAAGCTTATATGCAAGATCAAATAGCTTATTCCGATTTTCAAAGCAGCGATGTTGATCCAAGTAAGTTTAGTGCCAATTTAAATGTAATAGGTCATAATTGGAAGCAATTTTCTGATCAATACAATATATACAAGAACAAGGTCTATATTATAAAAGATAGAAATGGTAGCCTCTATAAACTGCGATTCTTAGATTTTTATGATGCAAATACCGGCTTTAAAGGCTATCCTTCTTTCGAATACGAAGCCCTTTAAAAGCAAAAGTAATCTAGACTATTGCTTTCGCTTTTACTTTACACAAATCTTTTTCAAATTCATGGTAATGGCTTAAACACCAGTCAAGAATTTTAGCTTCTAGCTTCTTGAAATCTTGTAGCAAGTTAACTCCACTTAGGTAGAAAATCTAATCCATGGCCAATTCAACGAAAAATGTGAAATCGTTTTCTTAGCTAAGCTAAGTCTAGGAAATATATTAAGTTATTAAAGCAATGCGTTTACTGTAGGTCAAAGATATTATTCGGCATTAATCTTAAGCTTACGCATAAAAAAAGGGCGCAATTTTATTGCGCCCTTTCCATTATGACATTTTAAAAATTACTTCTTAAGGAATTGCTTAGAACCAATTGGTTTTCCATTTGCGCTTATTACTGCAAAGTAGTTGCCAGGTACTAGAGAACTTGCGTTAAACTCTAAATTTTGCGTGCCTGCATACATTCTACCAAAGCTCTTAGCAGAGATTACCTTTCCTGTTACATCCACAATTTTTAAACTAATAGAGGTAGTGCTAGAAAGTTCAAAACTAAGATTTGCATTATTCTGTACTGGGTTAGGAAACAATAAGATGTTATTTACATTCACTTCGGATACATCGCGAATAGCAACATCCACCTTTTCCCATTGGTAAGGAACTGGATCACAACCACCTGCCATTAAGCTAGTTGACCGGAACATACCACCACCATGGGTACCCGCATATAGAACCATACAATCTGTTTCGTACATCCATTCCTGACGTAAGCTGTAAACTGGCATTCTTCCAAACATACCATCATTTTCTTCTGTCCAAGTAACTCCTGCATCATCAGAAGACCAAACACCCAATTCTGTTCCTACTAAATATCTATCGCCATTAGCATGGTCAATAACGCAATCGTAAATAGGCATAAATGGAAGCGTAGAATTATGTAAAGGAACAATAGTAGGTGCAGCACTTAAGGCATTTTCTACTCGCCATACCTTATTGGTACTACCAAAACCATTTCTTACCACTAGAACCGTGTTAGGATCATTCTTATCTACAGCAACTCCTTCTAATCTTGAAGTACCTAAAGAACCTAAACTAATTTGGTTGATAGAAAGCAAGCCATTAGTACAAGCATTGGTAGAACAACCTGCAGGATCTAGACTAGCATTCAAAGAATTAAATCCTTGAATAATTACTAAATTAGAACCTGATGTATAATAAAGAACATCCCCATCTTGAGAGGCATCAAAGCCTCCAATTCCACCTGGAGCACCAGAAATTCTGTAGAAAACCGGATTCTTAGTTTTTTGCAATGGATTAACACACATCCACAAACCACAGTTAGAAGTTACGAAGTACTTCGCATCAAATGGGTCATTAATAAAATCCGTTTCACCTGGGAATAAAGTACTAGCCAGATTACTGAAGAAAGTAACACTTTCCGATACTGCACTAGTATATTCATATCCATCAGTAGGCGTATTCGTTACTTCCTTCTCTGTAGTTGAAACCCCATCTTTAATGGTAATTGTTGTTCTCACACTATAAGCTGGGAACAAGGTATCATAAACAATTTGTGTAGCACCAGAAGCTAGCAACAAGGTATCGTTTCGTGCACTTAAAGAAGCAGTAGCTTGCTGATTCGTAACAGTAGAAGTTTCCATCAAATAAAAAGGATAAATGAAAGGAGCATCTCCACCTGAAGGATCACAAGGACTATTAGCTGTTACAGTAGTACATCTAATACTTCCACAGCCTTTACTAATGTTATCATCTACGAAATCGTTGGTTGATAAACCACGGTTAACGGATCTGTTTATTTGTCCAAAATACACCCCAGCAAACATTACATCTGGATCTAAATTAGAAATTTCAGCATAAACACCATCACCACCAGAAATTTCTTTGGCAGCTTGAACAGAACTTCCTAAACCATCGATATACTGAGAACCATTATCTTGATTTCCAGAAAGAACCTCTCCTGCTGCACCAGCTCCCATGCCATAAATTTGCAAAGTAGCGTAGCCCCTATTCTTTTGAATGAAGTTTAAATTATCTGGGAAACCACTATTCGCATTGTTACATAAAGTAACCCCTCCATCACTACCAATCAACATAGTATTTCCAGTTGGATCAAGTGGATTAAAGATAATCTCATGCTTATCTGCATGAATATAATCGCTATCAAAAGGTCCTCCACCTTCTGTATCAATTTTATCGGCACGTTTCATACCGTAACCATCTCCCCAAGTATATAAAGAAATACCTCCAATATAAATTTTATTCTCGTCGGCAGGATTCACCGCCACTGTTTGATCATACCATCCTTGTCCGGCACATTCTCCAATTCCTGAAGTTGGTTGATTAAATGGATCATTCACATAAGGTGTACCACCATTAACGATGATGTTCCAAGTAAGACCTTTATCTGTAGATCTCCAAACCGCCAATAAACATTGGTTTGATCCAGTTACCGTAGCGTAAACATAATCTTCGTTAGAAGGAGCAATGGCAATATCTGCACGTTGACCACCAGTTACAGGCGCTTGTACCCATCCTGTTGTAAAATTGTTAGCTGCATCTGTACTTCTGAAAACTCTACCTCCAAAAGTGGCAAAAGCGGTTTGACCATCCGAAGTAATTTCAACACTTTGTCCTTGTAAACTTTGGCTAATTCCTGATGCTGAAGTCCAAGCACCAACATCCTCACCTGCAATAGTAGAAATTCTCAAACCACCTTCTGTAGCGGCTAAAATTAAATTAGGATTTGTTGGACTAATAGCAATATCATTAACACCACACCAATCACAAGTTCCACTTACCACTTGGTTGCTATTATTTGCATCTGTTCCTAGTAAATGATACCATGAGAAACCACCATCTGTAGATTTATAAATTCCATTTCCAGGAGATTGAGAAGAAAATCTTGAACCAACGATAGTGTTACCCAAACCTTCACCTGTACCTACATACAATTCTCCAGTAGAAGATTGAGCAATAGAGGCAATAGGAAAATAGCCATTATAAGTTTCTACTCTTGTCCATGAATTACCAGCATCTAGAGATTGGAACAATCCTCCACCAACACCACCAGCCCACATTTTATTAGGCACTTGTGAATCAAAAATTAAGGCTCTTGTTCTTCCCCCTTGATTATCTGGACCAATTAAACTCCAAGTCATGTTTAATGCACCTTTTTTAGCTGCACTATTTTTTAACTCATCAGCTCTTTTAACCGCTGCAAAATAATCAGCTACATTGAACTCGCCTGTTTCTTCATTTAATAATTTTTCATTTCTCCACTGTAAAGCCTCTAAGAATCGTTGCGATTTAGAAATGCCATCTACGGTATTTTCCTCGTTATAATTGCTTACCGTTTCTGTTGCTGTATTTCTTAGCACAAAGAACGAAGCAGCTAAAATACTAAGGGTTCCAATAGCGAATAAATATTTTCTCATACTTAAATTTTTATTAAATTTTTCTTAACCTTTCAAATATACAACCACCCTTACATTTAAAAGAATTATTTCTTCCAAAAAAACGAAAAATTGCCATTTTTTGACATTTACCAACGCTTGCCCAATTGAAAGGAAATGTAGAAATTAAGGATGTAGGGCTTGTTTCTATCGGTAATCATTACTGGGAGTTTCTTGTAATAAACATCTAGTTGTGCGCCAACCTCAATGCTTTTTACGAGATATTCATGAGAAGCCCAATCAAAGTTGAATCCAAACTTTGCATGAATTCCTGGAATAGGTTTGATCTTGTTAAAACCTCTTGCCAATCCAGCTGCACCATAAACATCATAGCTAGGATCTTGGTTTAAAAAGATCGCTTCATTTTCTATGTTATAATAAATAAGCTCTGGCTGTGGGGAACTTAAATCGGGTTGGGTTACCAATAAGCCATAGGGTTTCAAAATCCCTAAACTCAAACCTCCCATATATACCATGGCAACTCGTACACCAGAATAATCTGCCTTCTCGGCTAAAATTTTCCGTTGACCGAAAAGTAAATTAAGGTTCCAAAAATTATTCTGCTTTCCATAGAAATAGCCTTTGGCATCATATACTTGAGCGTAATCTGACTTTACTTTCTTTTGTTTAAAATTGTTGAAATAAAAAAAGTTAGTTTGTAAAACGTTCTTTTTATAGATGTTTTTAATCCAAACCCTTTCATAAAAAGCACCGATACCATTCGTATGCATTCTTAAGCCTATACTCCATTCATTCTTGAAGATAGCATTCTCTTCATCTAAGGCCGTGTAGATTTTAGACTTTTTTTGAGCTTGTAATTGACTCAATATACCAATTAGAAATATTATGCTTACTACGATTCTTTTCATTTCCTTAGATAAAACTAAAGCTTTGTTTTTAATATTGCTTCATTTTGAACTATATTTTTACGACTATGCCTATAGATGGTAATAGAACTCCAATTTCGTTGGTAAAAGTATATGGCGAATAGCTTCCATTAGAATTTAATAGCGGAATTCCATTGGCATCTCTTTCAACATTGACTTCAGGAGCAGATTCTCCCTTAAAATTATAAACATTCTGTACATCTAAATATAAGTTCAAACTCCACTTCTGAAAAAACCATCTTTTATCTATGCGAACGTTTAATTGATGTGTCCATTTGGTTCTTTCGCTGTTTAACAAATCATAATTCTTTGTACCCCTGCCACTTGCATCCCAATTTTCCGGAATTGCAGACAAGCTTAAATCGTAGGGAGTGTAAGGAGAACCACCTTGAAGCCCCCAACGAGCCCCAATCTCCCAGTTCTTATTAAATTTCTTCCCTCCTGTTAAACTTATTATATGGCGCGCATCCCAAGCAGATGGCACAAAATCACCTTTCTTATCTTTAAATTCACTCCAATATAAAGTGTAGGCCACTATCCCATACCAACCCTTGAACAATTTTTGTTGAAACAATAGTTCTAAACCATAAGATCTCCCTTCGGAGCTTGCATCTGCTAGATCGCTTCCAATTATACCAAAATCTCCACCTAAATTGGCAAAAGAAATAGAATCGCTTAAAAGAAAAGGATAATTATCGTACAACTTCAAGAAGGCTTCTGCACTTAATTTCGAATTTTTCTTGGTGGCATACTCTAGGCCTAAAACTACTTGCTTATTATTTATAAACTGAAGCGCATTTTGATTCAATAAATTCCCCTCACTGTCTTCGTAGCCTAATAAGGTGTAGGCAGGAAGTTGAAAATAAATTCCAGAATTGAAATTTAAACTCAGACGCTCCGTGATTCCAAAATTCAAAGAAAATCTTGGAGAAAATTGCCGAAAAGGATTAGCCATACTCTTGTTATAGCTTGCACCATCTATTCTAAGCCCAAGAGAAAGGTCTAAGCGCTCATTAAAAAAACCTCTACTAAGCTGTCCAAAAGCATTATATTTCCCGAATACTAAATTGCTATTGAAACTGACACTTTGCTCCCCGACATTAGGGATATATAGTTTGTTAAAAGTGGAATTTTTATAAGTCGAAATTTCTCCTCCTAAGCCAAAAGTATATTTCCAAGATTTAATTCTAGCCGTATTCTCTACGCGAAATTTATTGTCAATTTCCTGAGATACAATTTTTAAGTTTAAATTATCCTCAGAACTATCATCATTATCTTGATATTTAAGTACTCTATTATTGAACATACTTCTACTCGCAATAAAAGTCCAATAACTATTCTCCAAAAATAATTTATGTCGAAGCCCAATGGTATAATTCCATTGGTCATTATCTGGCAAATAGCCTAGAACATATTGTTGATCTGGAGTTTCATTTGCATCTAAATTCAGCTTAAAAATATCTATAGCTCCTAGTCCCAAAATAGTTAACTCATTCTTTGTATTTAACTTTAACTTAGTTTTGAACTGAAAATCGTTGTAGGTAGGTAAGAAAGGTAAGCCTAAGGCCTTAAAGAGCAGCTGAAGGTAAGAGGTTCTTGCCGCAAAAATCAAATTGCCCTTGTCCTTTAATGGTGTTTCGAAAGCTGCAGCAACTTCGCTCGCCCCTATAGTAAAGGTAGCCCCTGGTCGATCGTCTCTGCCATCAATTAACTTTATATTCATAATAGAACTCAGAGAATTTCCTCGATTAGCAGGAAATGCACCACTCATAAAATCCACCTCGCGAATAAAATCTACATTAATCATACCTACAGGTCCACCTGATGCTCCTTGGGTGCTGAAGTGATTTATAGTTGGAATTTCTATATCTTCTAAATAAAATCGATTTTCAGATGGTGCTCCCCCTCTTATAATTATATCATTTCTAAAAGAAACAGAAGAGGCGACTCCAGGCAAAGATTGAATAACTTTAGATAGATCTCTATTGCCACCTGGATAGCGCTGAATTTCGTTGATTCCTATACTACGTATGGAGAGAGGAGTTTCTTCTACTTTATTAAACGCTTTAGCCTTAACGACTACCTCCTCTAATTCCTCTTCGCTGCTTTCTAGTTCAAACAAAATAAAGCTAGGTCTATTATTAAAGACTTCCACTTCGTAAATAACTTTTGATTTAAAAGCTAAGCAAGAAGCTTCAACATTATATAAGCCCGGTTCTAAATTTTCTAATACAAAATAGCCATCTAAATCACTTGTTGTACCTATCGTGGTGTTTTGAATAAAAACAGAGGCAAAAGGTATCGCTTCGTTATTTTTTGCATCTACCAGTTTACCTTCTAATTTCGCTGTTTGGGCGAAGATGAAATTACAGCTTAAAAACCATGCAAAAGTCGAAAAAATGATAGATTTTTGCAGATATCTGATTTTTGGCATCATATTGTATGCAATTAAATCGTTTAAACCTACAAACAACACTTTTACCTTGAAAAAGTTCATCCTTATATTCTTATATCTTCTTAGTTTTAATACTAGTTTCGGTCAAAAGTTAAAGAAATTAGGCATTGAAATTGACAATGCAACGTACAATTTCGGAGACGTTTCTTTATGGGAAAATCAAGCTGCCAGCTTTCAAATAACCAACAATAGTAAGCATGCAGTAAGTATACTTCCCCTATTTTCAGAAAATGACTTAGAGATTATTTATCCAAATCAAGCAATTTACCCAGGAGAAACCGCCTTGATTAAAGCCATATATTATACCTCAGGAACTGGATCCTTTACCCGTAAATTCCCAATTTACTTTAATACTAGTCCAGAAGCCTACGAACTAAAAATAACAGGAAACATTAAGGCCCTATCGCCAACTGCTTATATACAGTGTCCGATGGCTAAACCAGAACATAGCAAACCAAAGGGAGAACTTTTTGGCAATGTAGCAGAAATTGAAAGTGAAATTCCTTTGAGTGGAGCGAGTGTGCAGATTATCAACCTAAGCTCTAAAGGAAATGCAAGTTTCTTTGCCGATAAAAATGGCGATTTTGGTTCTAAACTTCCAACAGGAAACTACGAAATTATCGTAGAGCATCCCAATTATAAGCCTCACCATAGTTTTTTCTTTCTAGGTCAAAATTCTGGCTACCTCAAAGTTCGTTTGGAACCCATATTACCGCTAGAATTTGCTCAAGAAGAACTTGCCCTCAACAAGCTAGAAGAAAAAGAAAAATTACCAATAAAACAGGATAATTTACCCAGTGAACTCGACAAAAAAACACCAAATAAGGTAGACAATCCAGAACAAGCCATTGTTCTACCTAATGAAGAGGAGCAAAAGGAAAACTTAGCCTTAGAGCCACTAGAAAGCAAAAAACCATCTGCTTTTGAACAAAGTATTCCTAAAGATGATTTATATTACAAGTCCGAATCGGAAAACAAGCTAACAACAAGCACAAATCCCGTTAGTCCATCTTCTCCTTATGAATCCCCTACTCTGGCCTTAACGACTATAGCGAAGACTGAAGAGCCGTACCAAGTTCCTCCTTCAGAAATCAAGGAATTACCAAGTGTTAAAGAGAATAGTTTGCAAACATGGAAAACTCCAGTGGTAGAAGAAAGCGAGGTGACTTCTGTGCCAAGCAAGGATTATGTGGTACGAGTAATCGATAAAAAAAGCTTAGATCCTATTCCTGATGCGGATATTTACTATGGTCCCATCTTAAACAAAAAGAAAACACGCAATATAAAATCAGATTATAAGGGAATGGCGATTCTTAACTTAGAGAAAGATGACTATAAGATTGTTGCCTCTGCTGATAATTATATCTCTGGCGAAAGCTTGATTCGAATAGATGATGATAATGAAATTATTCGCATCTATCTCAATCCTGTTTCTGATTTGTTTAATAGTATTTACGAGGCAAAAAAAGAGGAACAAAAACCAGAAGAGTTTTTAAATCAATTGTCTTTTGGTAGAACAGAATTTAGCTTTGCCAGAGACGAGCAATCTACTCCACCTCAAGCTGTAGATCTTACGGAAACCGAAACTACTCTTGAAGAGCCCCTACTTGCTACTAATCAAAGTCAAGAAGAAGAAGAAGAAGAAGCAAATCAGCCAATTGAGATAGAGGAAGAACTCGAAATTAGCTCCGTACCAGTTAAAAATTCTATTAATTTAGACTCCATTCAAAGCCTCATGGCGCAATTAGAAGCCGAAAAAGCGGCAATGCAAGCAGAACTAAATAGAACAGAAGAAAGCTTAGCAGCTAAAAATGCCAAGCTATTAGAACAAGAAGAAAATCTAGCAAAAAAGACTGCCGAATTGGAACAAGAAAAGCTTGCCTTAGCTATGGAACTAGCAGCTAACAAGGAGGAGTTAAAAAGCAAAGAATTAGCCTTAGAAGAATTAGAAAGCAAGAAACCAGCTATTCCAAGCGAAGCAACAAACAAGCTAGAATTATCGAAAGAAGAATATGCGGCCAACAATGTTCTTTTTCTAATTGATGTTTCTTCCTCTATGGCAAAGGAAAATAAAATGGAACTATTAAAAGAGTCGATGAAAAATTTAGCCTTGGTGTTAAGGGATATCGACCGAGTAGCCATTATTGCCTATAACCAGAAATCGGAAGTGGTACTAGAAAGTATTAGTGGTTCAGACAAGGTACAAATTATAGAGGCTATCGATAATTTAGAAACATCAGGACTTACTTATGGTGTATATGGACTACAAACGGCTTATGAACTTCTGCAATACTACTATATTGGCGATGGCAATAATCAAATCATTTTGGCTACCGATGGTTTATTCTCTAGCGTAAATGCACCAATTACCGAGAATGAACTTAATAAAGAAGTTAGAAAGCAAGCAAGCAATAACAATATTCGTTTATCTGTAATTGGTTTTGGACAAGACGAAGAAGGAGAAAAACTAATGCAAAAACTTGCTAGCAACGGAGAAGGACAATTTATTCAGATAAAAAATCCTTGGGAGGCAAAAACAGTTTTAATTGAGGAAATCAAACTCAATTCCAGGCTACAATAGCTTGCTTTAAGAATATTTCAATTTTTTTCCCTCATTAATTTAATTGAAGAATTTTTAGCAAGTCCTAGAACTATCTATATTAATCCGTAAATTCGTTGCTTGTTTTAAAACTGAATGAGTTTTTAATGTCTGCATACGATAAATACGAAATAGTTATAGGTTTAGAAGTACATGCTCAGCTATCTACTGCAAGCAAGATGTATTGCTCTGATAATGCGAGCTTTGGCTCTAGTCCAAATACCAATTTAAGTCCAATTACTCTTGGTCACCCTGGTACTTTACCTAAAGTAAATAAAACCGCTATAGATTCGGCAATTAAAATGGGTTTAGCTACCAATTGCAAAATTACAGCATACAATGGTTTTGCTCGAAAAAACTACTTTTATGCCGACTTGCCAAAGGGCTATCAAATTACTCAAGACAAGACTCCTATTTGTACTGCAGGTCACCTAGACATTCATGTAAATGAGCAAGTAAAAACTATTGGAATTACTCGAATTCACTTAGAAGAAGATGCAGGAAAAAGCACCCACGATCTAGACCCTTATAACTCCCTAATCGATTTAAACAGAGCTGGAGTTCCGCTTATAGAAATTGTTTCTGAACCCGATATGAGAAGTTCTGAAGAAGCCTATCAGTATTTGATAGAAATTAGAAAACTACTTCGCTACTTGGAAATATGCGATGGAAATATGGAAGAGGGAAGCATGCGTTGTGATGCCAATATTTCTGTGAGACTAAAAGGAGCTAAAGAATTTGGTGAACGATGTGAGGTGAAAAACATGAACTCTATGCGAAATGTTGCTAGAGCGATTGAATTTGAAGCAAGAAGACAAATTGACCTTATTGAGCAAGGAGGAATAATAGATCAACAAACCCGATCTTTCAATGCGGCGGATGGTTCTACCTTCACCTTAAGAAGCAAAGAAAATGCCAACGACTATCGCTATTTTCCGGAGCCCGATTTGCCGCCATTTGTAGTTAGCGATGCTAAAGTTGCATCCATAAAAGCACTAATGCCCAAACTCTCCTCAGAACTTTTTCAAGAGTATACCGAGAAATACGGCTTATCTGCTTATGATGCCAACATTATTTCAGAAGACAAATATGTGGCGAAGTACTACAACGAAATTATAAGTCATACGAGTAATTATAAAGCAGCTGCGAACTGGTTATTAGGCCCTGTTAAATCCTATCTAAACGAGAAGGCGGTAGAAATCAAAGAATTTCCAATAGCAGCCGAAAAGATAGCGCAAATTATAGGGCTCATCGAAGATGCTAAATTAAATTTCACTACGGCATCTTTAAACTTATTTCCTGCACTTCTAAGCAAACCAGATAGTAATTTGTTAGCTTTAGCAACGGAGCTTAACATCATTCAAAATTCAGACAGTAGTGAAATTGAGAAATATGTTGATGCTGTGCTAGCTGAGTTACCTGAGAAGGTTGCAGAATATAAGGCAGGGAAAAGTGGCTTAATGGGCTTGTTCATGGGACAAGTGATGAAAAAATCTGGAGGCAAGGCAGACCCTAAGCTTGCTACAAAAATTTTAAACGAAAAACTTAAATAAAAAACACCGATGAGAAATTTTTCATTTTTTATTCTTTTTATTAGCGCCCTATTAAGCGCCTGTTCTTCAAAAACAGATACTTATCATTTATCGGGTAAACTATCTGGCTTAAGTAACCAAGAATTAATACTACAATTCGTTAGTTTCAAAAAAATAGTAGACATCGATACCACCTCTACAGACGCTGAAGGTAATTACGAATTTGAAGGAATGGTTTCTGAACCAGGCTTTTATAGAATTGCGGCGAATGGCAAATATTGGATGCTGAGATTGGATAATGAAGAAATAGTATTTAATGCCAACTCCGAAGATCCGAGTTTAAAAGAAGTACAGATTTTAAAAAGTGAAAATGCCCAAGCTTTTCAAGAGGTAATTAATTTCTTTATAGCAAAGCAAGAAGAGATGAATGCCTTTGGACAAGAATACCAAACCAGACAATTTGCGGGCGCAAGTGCAGAGGAATTGCAAGCTATTGAAGTTAAATACATGGCTGCTGAACAAGCACTTAAAGAAGAAGTAAAATCTAGAATTAATGCCTCTAAGGATCCAATAACCAGCATTTATTTAATGAGTGCGCTTAAGGATATGAGTGATATTGAATTCGTAAAAGCAAAACTTAACGAATTTGGCGCTTTAATGCCCAACTCTACCTACATCTTAGAAATGCGCGAACAATTAGCAAATGCCGAACAAGCTGCAATTCAACAAGCAGAGATGGAAGCCCTTGCTGCTAAAGTAGATATTGGAGCAACAGCTCCTGAAATTGTTCAAAAAAACCCACAAGGACAAGATTTAAAACTTTCTGATTTAAGAGGAAAAGTAGTTTTAATCGATTTTTGGGCTTCATGGTGCAAGCCGTGTAGAGCAGAAAATCCAAATGTTGTGGCAGCGTACAACGCGTACAAAAACAAGGGTTTTACGGTGTTCAGCGTTTCGCTAGATAAGGAAAGAGATGCTTGGATGAATGCTATTGCTCAAGATGGTTTGAGTTGGCCAACTCATGTAAGCGACCTACAATTTTGGTCGAATGCCGCAGCCCAAGAATATGGCGTACAATCTATCCCTGCAGCTTACTTAATTGATGCTAATGGCGTAGTAATTGGAAAAGATTTAAGAGGAAGTGCTTTAGAACAGAAATTGAAAGAAATTCTTGGATAAGCCCTTTTACTTCTCCTATTTTTCAATCCATTTAATTCTTACGAATGCTTGAAAAATTTAAAAGTTCTAGCTTCTTAAAGAATACACTTGTTTTAGTTTCTGGAACAAGCATTGCACAAGTAATACCTATTCTTATTAGTCCTTGGCTAACTCGACTTTACTCGCCAGAAAGCTTCGGTATCTTAATGGTTTATGTAAGCTATATAAGCATATTGGGTGTAATTGCCAGCGCACGTTATGAAAAAGCCATTATCTTACCTTCAGAAGAAAATGAAGCTAAAAAATTAGTAATACTTAGTCAATTCTTTATTGTTGGCTTCTGCTTCTTACTTGCTTTTATAAATATCTTCTTTGGCAAACAATTATTCCAACTACTCCATCAGGAAGACCTCTATCCTTACAGTTGGCTGATAATTATTGGCATACTAGTTCTAGGGGCAGATCAAAGCTATTACCATTGGGCAAACAGAATAAGTGCTTATAAAAGCATGTCTATTTCTAAAATAAGCAGCAATATTAGCTCTGGACTTAGCTCCTTATTATTCGGCTACCTTCATTTAGAAGCCTTGGGTTTAATCCTTTCAAAAATTCTTGGCTTAATTGCTTCCACCTTAAGCAATCTGCGCACTTTTAGTCTAAAAATTTTTGAAGAAATTAAACTTAGTGAGTTAAAAAAATTAGCTAGAGCCTATATTCAATTTCCCCTATTTTTAATGCCTGGTCATTTGCTAAACGCCATTGCACTTAATGGTCCACCCATTGTTTTTGCCCTCTATTATTTAGAAACCGAAGTGGGCTACTTTGCCTTAACACAACGCGTTATCATGTTACCTGTTGCAATCATCGCAAGATCTGTTGGAGATGTATTCCGCCAAAAAGCAACGGAGCAATATAATACCACTGGAGATTTTAGAAAGCTCTATTTAAAAACTCTAGGAGCTTTAAGCCTCTTAGCAATTTTACCTTTCCTTGTACTCATTTTTGCAGCGCCCTTTCTTTTTTCTTTTGTATTCGGCGTGGAATGGGAAACTTCTGGAAGCTTTGCCCAAGTTTTGGCGATACTTTTTTTACTGCAATTTATAACAAGTCCTTTAACCAATACCTTTATCATTGCTGGTAAGCAAAAATTAGAGTTTGTTTGGCAAATTCTATTTTTAGTGAGTTCTATCCTGCCAATAGTTTTAGGCTATTATTGGTTTCACGATATGTACTCTAGTTTAATTCTATTTGCCATTTCTAGAGCTTTAGTATATTTACTCAGCATATTCTTAACTTTACCCCTTAGTACTAAAAAAAATTAGATATTCTTGGAAGCCTCTGCTTATCTTATTATTAGTGGATTAGTTCTGATTCTCTCCTTTCTATTATTTAAGAAAGCCAGTGGAAGTATGGCTCTTAGAGAAATTAATATGCTTTCGTATTTATTTTATGTGCCATTAATTTTAATGTCGGCTATTGGTTCAATTTTTATCGTATTGCATATCGATGAGCATTACCTAATTAACAAGCTACACCACGATCAAACTCGAATTCTAGCTTGGGCAGCAATAATGTATACCATGCTTAGCTTCCCAATTGGACTGCTTTTAGCTAAGCGGATCATGCTGAAATCTAGTGTTCAAGAAGCCATAAAAAACTATAGAGCTAAAAGTATAGAAGCACTTCTTGGCAAACACGAATTGATTTTAAAAAGCATACTTGTTTGTCTGAGTTTAATTGGTATTTTAAGCATGTTGTATACCTTTTACTCTCTGGGCAGCCTTCCTATTGTTGAACTTATAAAAGGAAATAGTTCTGCCTTAGCAAAACTGCGAATTAGTGCTTCTCGAGAATTTGGAGGCAATGTGTACATCCGAAATATATTTGGCTTACAGTTTCTACCCTTGCTAAGCTTTGTTGCTCTTGCTTATTATAAAATGAGTAAAAAGTACTACGATTTTTTCTGGTTCTTACTTTGTTTCTTCTCCTCAATATTAATGCTTACTTATGATTTACAGAAGTCGCCAATGGCTATGTACCTTAGCGGAATTCTCTTCTTTTGGGTTTGGGTTGAAGGGAAGCTTAGCAAAAAAGCCTTTGTATTCGGCACAGCTAGTTTTATCGGAGTTATTGTACTTTTTTACCTAGGATTTGGTGTGAACAATTTAAGCGAAATCTTTCTACAATACAATGAAGGTGCTAGCGGTAGAGTGCTCTTTTCTCAAGTAGCTGGAACCTTTTTCTCCTTTGAAATTTTTGGCAAAAGTCATGAATTTATTGAGTGGAACAGCTTAAGCAATTTAGTAGAACATTTCGGACTCGAATATTCGGAACGAGCGGGTAGAATAATTATGGAATACATTAATCCTAAAGCCGTAGCGAATGGAACCGCTGGAGTGCAAAATACTTTGTTTATTGGAGAAGCTTGGGCTAACTTCGGAATAATCGGCTTGTTGCTCTCTCCCCTCTATGTTGGTTTTATAATTGGTATGCTTTTCTACTCCTTACTAAGATTACCAAAAGCTCCCGTCTTTATTGGCTGCTATGTTTTTTTTAGCTACAAAACTGCCTTGATTGGGGGCTTTAATGATTACATCTATAATTTTGCCTACCTTCTTATTATCTTGTTATTAGGCTTCATTACGGTTTATGCACAACAAATATCTACGCAAGTTTTAAACGATAAACATGCCTAAAATAATCTTTCATCTTCCTTTTAAAATCAATCCAGAACAAGCTTCAGGAACGAATATTCGTCCTATGAAAATGCTGCAAGCTTTTAAAGATATAGGCTACGAAGTAGATTTTATTATGGGAGATGCAAAGACGAGAAAACAGCAGATTAAAGCGATAAAAGTGGCAATAAAAGCAGGAGAAAGCTACGACTTTATGTATGCCGAAAGCTCTACCCTTCCTAGTCTTTTAACAGAGAGCCACCACCTTCCCACCCATCCATTTTTAGATTTCAGCTTCTTTAGTTTTTGCAAAAAGAATAATATCCCGATAGGTTTGTTTTATAGAGATATTTATTGGGCTTTTGAGGAGTACCGAAAAGATATTGTTTTTTACAAAAGAATTCCGACAAAGTGGATGTACATCTACGATTTACTACGCTATAAAAAACTGCTAAACAAACTATTTTTACCTTCATTAGCCATGGGTACCTACGTTGCTCATGTGCCTAAAGAAAAGATGGTAGAATTGGGACCTGGGCATGACGTTTCTTCTAATTTCCCTGCGAAAAATCCTGAAGAAAAGATTAAACTGCTTTATGTAGGCGGATTAGGAGATCACTATCAAATGCACGAATTGTTTAAAGCAGTAAAAAATATTGACTTTGTAGAACTTACTTTATGCACGCGGCAAAAGGAATGGGAAGCGAAGAAAACAGAGTATGAAAATATAGGAATTTCGGCCAAAATCAACATTGTACATAAAACTGGCGAAGATTTGCAAGCCCTCTACAGAGCAGCTGATATCGCTCTTATTTTTGTAAAACCTTTAGAATATTGGGGCTTTGCCTCCCCTATTAAATTGTACGAGTATCTCGGCCATAAGAAAGCGATTATTAGTTCTAAAGGGACCAATGCTGGTAAGTTTGTTGAAGAGAATGGCATTGGCTGGAATATAGCTTATGACCATCAAGCCTTTGAGAACTTGATGCATGAATTATATAGCAACAAAAATGAAATAAGTAAGTTGAGCAACAAGATCCATGAGGTAGCAGAGAAAAACTCATGGAAGGCTAGAGCCTTAAAAGTTAAAGAAAGTTTGATACTAGAGAAATGAAAATACTTCTATTAGCAGATAGCAATTCAAGTCACACGATTAAGTGGGTAAAAGCTCTTTCTGCGAAAGGGATTCAGATCTATTTATTTGGCTTACAATCTTTACAGCATAAGGATTTTGAAGAGCTGGTAAACGTAAAATGCTTTGGAATAAACACTAAGCTCAACAAAAAAGAAGGTGCTTTATCTAAACTGAGCTATCTGCAGGCCCTACCTTCTATCAAAAGGCTTATTAAAGAAGTCAAGCCCGATATTGTTCATGCTCATTATGCTTCTAGCTACGGACTATTAGGGGCACTATGCGGTTTTAAGCCCTATGTGCTTTCTGTTTGGGGTAGCGATGTTTTTAGTTTCCCCAAGAAGTCCTTTCTGCATAAAATCCTACTAAAATACAATCTAAACCAAGCAGATGCTTTGCTTTCTACATCAGAAACGATGGCTTTAGAGTGTAAAAAATATACGGAAAAAGAGATACATATTACACCCTTTGGTGTGGATCTTCATAAGTTTAGCATGAAATCTGAAGAGGGAAACAAAAGAATTATTGGCACCGTTAAAAGCTTAGAACACAAATACGGCATCGACCTTCTTATTAAAGCCTTTGCCCTTGTTAGAAGCGAGTTCGAAAATATAGAACTTCATATTGTTGGAGATGGTAGCGACAAAGAAAATTTGTTAGCCTTAACAAAAACATTAGGCCTAGCAGATTACGTTAAATTCTTTGGTAAAATTAGCAATGATCAGGTACCCGAATTTTTGCATTCCTTTAGCATTTACGCTGCACTTTCTAGATGTGAAGAAAGTTTTGGAGTAGCAATTGTTGAGGCCCAAGCTTGTGGCACTCCCGTTGTGGTAAGTCGAATGGGCGGATTAACTGAAGTGGTAGCTGACACAAAGACTGGTTTAGTAGTATCCAATGAAAATATAGAAGAAGCAAGTGCCGCTTTTCGTCTTCTACTTGGAGATGATGCACTACGAAAAAAACTAGCCTTAGCCGCTAGAGCAAATGTGGAAGCAAAGTATAGTTGGCAAAAAAATGTAGGTGCGATGGTAAAAATTTACGAAAAATTAATCTCTTAAATTTTTAAGGAAATTGCGCAAAATAAGAAAGCATAAACCGATAAATACTGAAACTACAGCAGCGCTTAATAAGTGCATTTTCAAAGAAGGATAGCTAAGAATTTCTACATTGTCGATTTGCGAATAAACTTTCACTTTTTCTAGCTGTTGCTTATCCTTATTCAACTCATTCTTTATTGCAATCACTTGAGCAGAAATAATACTAGGATTAGAAATTATGGAATTATAACTTTCAAATTTACCTTGACCTAAGAACACATTTTGCATACCCTCTAAAACTTCTAACTCCCGCTCATTAGCAGCAATACGTCCAAGAATCAATTCCTTTTCTTTATCTAAATAATCGCTTATAAAACTATTGGATTCTAAACTAGCTAAAAAGCCATTCGCAAAATTTTCATTTACATTTTCTATTCCAGCGCTAACTATTTTCAAATAAAACATGCCTTCACTACTCGAAATTGGATAAAACTTAAACTCTTTACACTGAACTACCTCTTCTTCTGGTATCGCAAGCTTGGCAGCAATTTCGCTATAATTTCGTCGTTCTAACTTAGAGTTTAAGCTTGCTACTTCATTACTTAACAATTCTAAAGGCACGAACTCGCTGCGCGCAAAAAGATTGTTTTGATTTTCAGGAACCGCAGTATAATATTTAAACGCACCATATAAAATACCTAAGCACAAAAAGGCGCTTAATACAATAAAATTCTTCTTTAAAAAAGAGAATAAGAGTACAGCGAGCTCTTCAACATTTAATTCCTTATCTTGCATGATTAGCTATAAATTTGTGTAAATATAAAGCAAAAACATTTTACTTGAATAATATTAAAAATAGAAGCCAAAAGCTCGGCGATAAATTATTCTTGCTTGGAAGCATCTTGATGGCTGTTTTACTCCCCTTACACAAGATGGCAACCACTATTGCTTTTATTATTATGCTTGTTGGCTTTCTATTAGCTAAAAAGGAAGGAAGCAAAAACCGAGAAATAAACATAGCGCTTGCCTTGCTTGCTTTCTTTTTTCTTTTACATCTTGTTTTCTATTTTCCTTCTACGTACAAAAAGTTTGGAGTCAATGATTTAAGAACAAAACTCCCCTTACTTATTCTGCCAAGCATAATTTTATTTAAAGCTAAGTTCGATAAAATTAATCTACTCTTCCAGGTATTTGTGATGAGCTGTTCCCTCGTTTCCTTAGGGATTTTATTTCGCTTTCTGCTGGGATATATTCAAGGTGGTGAACTATTGTTTAGTGAGCGACTCTTAGATTTTAGCATTTTACACCCAGGTTATCTATCCATGTACTTGCTCTTTGCGATGGTTCTTTTATTCGAGTTAAATACCACTGTCCTCTTCATAAAAAATAAGAGTCTTGTACCCTTGCTAATAGCTTTTTTTGCTTTCATTTTACTACTCCTTGCCTCGAGAATGGCCATAGTGCTAGCTTTAATTTTACTTACTATATTCTTGTTTCGATCCATAGCTTTTAAATATGCTCTTCTTTCTACAATTGTAGTTTTATGTTTCAGTGCCTTAATGGTTTGGAAATTACCTGTTTTAAATGAAAAGTGGCTTAAAGCCAAAGCCATGCTCAGCTCTGAAAGCTTAGAGGTAAACAATTACAGCGTAGACGATAGAATTATGATTTGGAAAAATGCAGCAGAATTAATTAAAGAGAAAGCATTTAGAGGTTATAATCTTGGCGATTATTGCTATTACCATTTACGAGAAAAGCACAATGTAAGTGGCTTTGGCAAAGGTTACAGACAGCAGCTTAATGCCCATAATCAGTTCTTAGAATCTTGGTTGGCGCTTGGTCTACTCGGATTTATAGGCCTTCTTACTATCTACCTATTTAATTTTTATCTTGCTTTTACCTGGCGAAGCCAGCTCTTGTTCTATTTTTTATGCATAGTCTTCTCTTTTTCTTTAATTGAATCTATTTTTCAATCGCAAGGAGGGATTCTATTTTTTGCATTTTTCCTAGCTTTGCTTTATCGCATGGAAACTAAAAAATTAAATCATGAGTAAAAATATTTGGATTATCAATGAGTATGCTGGTAATCCAAAATATGGCATGACTCTTCGTCATTTTTATCTTGCTAAAGAATTTGAAAAACTAGGATGGAAAACGAATACCATTTCAGCATCTTATTCGCATATCTTAGATAGCTATCCGGAAAATAAAGAGAATCAAAATTATTTTGATGAAAATATAGAGGGACTTGATTTTACCTGGATAAAAGTTTTTAAGTATAGAAGTTCTAGTGATTATAAGCGCATATTAAAATGGTTTTACTTTAGTTTTAGACTATTCTTTGTTGGACGCTATGTTAAAAATAAACCAGATTATATTCTGTGTTCTCCAACTGCTCCATTTTGCTTTATCCCTGCTTATTATCTCAAATGGAAATATAAGGCAAAGATTATTTTTGAGGTTAGAGATATTTGGCCACTTTCTCTTATAGAAATAGGGAGTTTTTCTAAATACCACCCCTTCATCCTTTTAATGCGTATGGTAGAACTATTTGCTATACACAAAGCGGATTTCTTAGTTTCCAATCTTCAATTTTACTCAAACTATTTAAAAGAGAATAAAATAAAAAGAACTGCCACTTGGATATCCAATGCCATTTATTTGGAGGAATTAAACAATACAGAGGCCTTAAATCCTGCCTTAGAAGCGCTCTTGCCTAAAGCTAAATTTATCGTTGGCTATACCGGAAAACTCGGCCTGTCTAATGCTATGAGCTATTTAATTGAAGCGGCAAAACTAATTCAACAAGAGGATATTTACTTTGTAATTGTAGGTAATGGTGAAGAAAAAGAAAAGCTGAAAGCACAGGCAAAAGAGCTTCAGAATATCTGTTTTGTGGATGCTATTCCAAAAAGCCAAATACCTGCAATCTTAGCTAAATTCGACCTTTGTTATATCGGATGGAATCGAGAAAAATTATACAACTATGGGGTTTCACCAAACAAAATCTACGATTATATGTATGCAGAAAAACCTATTTTGCATTCCATTCATCTTCAAGAAGAATTAGTTAGTTTAGCCCAATGTGGACTTCGAGTAGAAGAAGAAAATCCAGAAGCAATTGCTAAAGGTATTTTAGATCTTTACCATTTAAGCCCTGAAGAAAGATTAGTAATGGGCAAAAAAGGAAAAGAATTTGTTCTAAAGAATTTCACTTATAGCGAACTAGCAAAACGCTATATAGACTTATTAGAAAGTACTAATTAAACTTACTCAATTGCTTAAGTAAGGCACTAAAATCTTTGTGAAGTGGCGCTTCAATAAGCAGCTTTTCGCCCTTCAAATTCGTAAATTCAAGTTGCTTAGCATGCAGG
The DNA here is from genome assembly GCA_020635975.1 of Chitinophagales bacterium. Classification (GTDB taxonomy): domain Bacteria; phylum Bacteroidota; class Bacteroidia; order Chitinophagales; family UBA8649; genus JAFMKE01. The sequence continues at coordinate 312,372 of JACJYT010000003.1, read as the reverse complement.
CTTAGTCGACTTAGCAAAGGACGTTCTTCTTCAAACTTAGAATGTTTAAATCGACGTTTTACTTCGCTTAAGTAAAACTCACTTTTATTATGGTACAAACTATCCACTAATAAAGGGCAGCCTAAATAATGACAATGCACTCTAATTTGATGGGTTCTACCCGTTCTAGGAAAGCACTCTAACAAGCTAATATTGCCATAAGATTCTAGCAATCTATAATAAGTTAAGGCTTCTTTTCCACTAGCGTGAACAAGCATTTTCCCGCTATTCTTCATGTCATTTAAAATTGGCATATCTACCTGTCCCTCATCTATAGCTGGCCTACCGCTTACCAGAGCCCAATAAATTTTCCTTACTTCTCCCTCTGCAAATTGTCTGTTTAAATCCTTATGTGCCTCGGCATTTCGTGCAAAACAAATTACACCACTAGTTTCTTTATCTAAACGATGAACGGTTAAAACTTCGCCATAAACTTCTTGCAGCTTTGCCTTTAGATTAGGAACTTCGGCCTTATAACGATCTTGAATAGTAAGCAAGCCACTAGGCTTTGAAACTACGAGGTAATTTTCATCTTCGTATAAGACCTCGATATTTGCTTTTTTTAATAGAGCACTCACTTAATCTTCAATTTTTTCATTATCTCTACTCTTTCTATTTCTTGGATATCGCCTGGAGCAATTCTATCCATATAGAGATCCTGAATTGCAACTCGAATTAGTCTTAAAACCGGAAAACCCACTTCTGCAAGCATTTTTCTTACCTGTCTATTTTTTCCTTCTTCAATACGAACTTCTACCCAAGAGGTTGGAATATCCTTTCTATAACGAACAGGTGGTGTTCTTTCCCATAAGTATTTTGGTGCATCTATTATTTTTGCAAAAGCAGGAAGTGTATGATAAGCTTTTTGATCAACCGTAATCGTAACACCAGCACACAACTTAGATATTGCCGCCTTGTTAATTTGTCCTTCTACTTGCACTAAATAGGTTTTAGATTTTGCTTGCTTCGGACTTAATACTATAGCATTCAAACTTTTATCGTTGGTAAGCAGCAACATACCTTCACTATCTTTATCCAATCTCCCTATAGGATAGATATCTTTGTTATCTAAAATAAAGTAGTCGGCAATGCTTTGGTTACCCGCTTCTCTTGTAAACTGACTCAAGACATTATAGGGCTTGTTAAAAATATAGTACTTTAATTTCATTGCTAACTTTCTTTTACCTTGCAAAATTACTATATTAAAAGCTAATTGAATAGTTTATTCCTAATTCTATAAAATCACGGATAATTTGCATAGCAAAATTAGTATTAAGCTTAAATTTATATTGCTTTCTTTTAACCCAAGACATGCCTTAGAAAATCTATTCCAAATGAAAACTACCCTACTAAGCCTACTTCTATCTGGCTTTTTCCTTGCCCTCTTAGATGCTCAAAATTTAAATTTACTTAGCGGCTTGAACAATAACCTACAAGAATCGTCTGGTTTAATTTATATTCAAAATGTACTAATTAGTCACAACGACTCCGGATCTGAGCCCGAATTATATGAGCTTGATCCTACGAATGGAAGTGTAAGCAGAACCGTAGTGCTTGCAAATGCCAGCAATATAGATTGGGAGGATGTAGCCTTTGACGATAACTATATCTATATAGGTGATTTTGGCAACAATAATGGAAGCAGAAGCGATCTTAAAATTTATCGCATCGACTTGAATAGTTATTGGAATACCCCTAATGATACGGTTTATGCCGATACTATCTCCTTTAACTATGGCGATCAGCAAAGCTTCAACCCTAGTCCGTTTAGCACAAATTTCGACGCAGAAGCTTTGGTAGCTTTAGACAATCAGCTCCTTCTTTTTTCGAAAAATTGGGGCAACCAATGGACTAAGGTTTACGCCATACCCAAGCAGCCAGGCAACTATACTTTGCAAGTAATTGATAGCCTAAATGTTGGCTCTTTTATTACAGGGGCTTGTAGCTCTTCAGTCGATTCCAAACTTTATTTAATTGGCTACGATTTCAGTACGGCTTACTTTTATCAATGGGAGTATCCTAATTTTGATGATAGCGCTTTACATAAATATTCCTTAAACATTCCGTCGGGCTATTCTTATCAAATTGAAGGTTTAAGCAATGCCGATAGTAGCAAATTTTATATCAGTAGTGAAGCTTTAGGTACCTCTCTTTCTGCTTTATACTTATTCGATTTTGAACTACTTAGCTCCCTACATCATCTAAACAAGGAGCCTTCCTTTATCTTTCCAAATCCGGCTTCAGAATGGATCGAAATTAAGCAGGAAAATGCAAGCAGCTTTGAAGTCTATAATCTTAGCGGTCAACTCGTTTTGCAAAGCAATACCGCTATATTTTCTGTAAGTATGTTGGAGCTAGGATGCTATGCTATTTTGAGCAAAGACAAGCAAGGGCAAATTCTTGGAAAGGATATTCTTCTGCTTAAAAAATAGCAGCTATTTCATGCCACGCGATTCGCGAATTCTATGATAAGCTTCATGAACTTCTTGAAACTTCTTAGCAGCTAGTTTACTATCTAAGGTGGTTTTATCTGGATGATATTTTAATACCAAGCTTCGATAAGCCGTTTTTAATTCTTTTTCACTAGAGCTTCTGTTCAAGCCTAGAACGGCATATGAACTATCTATAGAAGAGAAGCTTATTCTAGGTTCTGGCTTTTTTTCTTGATGTACCTTAGAATTTAAAATCGACTCAAATTCCTGCTTACTCAAAGCTAAGTTATATGCAATTTCTTCCAAGAGCTTTCTGTCGTTGGGAAAGAGCCCTTTAGCGGTAGAACAAAGCCCAACTAGGAAGTCCATTAGTTCGAGTAAATCTTGTTTACTGCGCTGTATTCTAATATTGGCAGCTTCTTGAAGCGGGAAAGTGCTTTGTTTCAAGCTAAGTTTAAGCTGATCATACATAGCCTGACCTTGCTTGGTTCCAAACTTTCGGTAGAAGTATTTTAAAATATAATGGCTTTGAGCTTTGGGTATAAATTGATGCAATTGAAGCAAAGCCGCTATCAGGTGAATTAGCGATTTTTGATAAGCGTTTAAAACTATTTTGTCTTCCTCTTCAAAGCTCATTCCAAAAGGATTTTCTATAGAAAATTTCGCCTTTCCACTTAACAACTCTTCGATGAACAAACCAACAAAATAACCGATAAAGGCACCATACATTCTAAAGCGTATAGCCCCTATAAGCATAAATATCCACTTAAGGTAAGATAATTTCATAGAGTTTGTCTCTAAGAAAGAGAAGAATAAGAATTTTACAAATTATCTTGCTAGGACTACTTTTCTAGAAGCACTACCCTCCGCATTTTCTAAATGAAACACGTAAACTCCTTCTTGAAAAGCACTTAAATCCATGTCAATTTGACCTACAAACTGATAAGAATCTAACAAGCCTCCTAGCACGTCGTAAACATGAACGCTAGATAGAATGGATTTGTTTTCCAACTTAATACTTATATACGAATTAGCTGGATTAGGTGCAATTTGAAAATAAGTAGCAGGCAATTCTCTGAGTGAAGTTAATACGGTGTAATAGATTTTGGCCGTACTGCATTGAGAAGTATTTATAGGACTACAAATTCTATATGTTAAGCTATCTAAGCCAGAAAAACCAACGACAGGGCTGTAAGAAATAAAACCATTAGGTTCTACTTGAGCCGTACCATTTTGTGGAATCACTACTATACTAGGAGTACCCCCACAATCTATGTCGTTCAGCAAGGGATCAAACACGCTAGACCCTCCTGCTACTAAACTTCGATTATCATCTACAGCTTCACATAAGGCTGCGGCACTAATTAGTATGTTCCAAATAGCAGTATCGCACAAAGAGGCTCCATTACAAACATAATAAGTAATATTTTCTGAACCAGAAAAACCCGCATTAGGTGTATAAACCGCCTCGCCTAGCCCATTAATTGTGGTAGAGCCATTAAGTCCATCGATAAGTATTACTGGCACAGGCATAGAGCCATCACAAAATAAATCATTTGTGCGTAAATCTAGAGTTGCTGTTTGATCTACCAGTATTTGAGCGCTATCGTTAACTGCAATAGGAGGAAAAGTGCTCAAGTCTACAGTATCCATACTTAAATCATCTATTTTCAAAATAGAGCCATTTTCTCCAGTATAATCTGAACTTAAAATATACTCATTAGTCAGAGGATCGAAGCTTACCGTTAAATTACTACTAGTAATAACGGTAATGATGGTATCTGGCACTTCGCAAGATTTATACACATATTCAATTTCAAAAGGCGTCCAATTCGCTGCATTTCCAAGGCGACTAATAGCATAAGCTAAAATTTCGCCATCTTTCATTACACCAGAAAAAATAAGGGCAGAATCATTATTTACACCAGTGTATTGATAGCTACCTTTTAAATTACTAGGCATAAATGCTATAGGTTGTCCTGTATTAGGATAAGAAAACGGGTTTAAACTTTGAACACCAGAACCTGCAAGAATCTCATCTATTAATAACTGTTCATCAATATTAAAAGCCCCACTTACAATCAAACCTGGTGCTACGTTGTTAAAGCTAGTTACAATTGGACCCGTGCAACTTCCAGAATGCGGAGTGATACTTACGGCTACAGATTGCATTTGAATAGCAGAACTTGCGGCTTGTTGACCTGGGATTTCAGTTACCAATTCAATAGCTCCAAAATCAACAGAACCCGTTAACTGGTTTGTAGAGGACCAAGAAAGTGGCTCGAGATAAGAAAAATTACCACAAATGTTCAAGCCTAAAACATTCACATTAAAGGTATTACTCAAAGTACCCCAAGATTCGAAACTAGGATTTAAGCTTTGCCCAAAACTCGCATTTGCCATTAATAAGACAGCTAAAATGATAAAATATTTCTTCATGTTTTTTGTTTAAACTATTATTTAATTATCGCTTTTAATCCTCTTGTTCCCATGTCTACTACCGTTTCTCCGGCAAGAGGTTCGTATTTGCCATCATTAACCACATCTACCCATTCGAAGCTATTATTAATACTAATGGCTACTTCTACTACGATATCTTCTGTTTCATTTCCTGTAATTACGAGTGGACTAACAAAGGCTCCAGTAACTAAACATGAACCTAGAGGAATTGGCGATACCGCATCTAAAGGATTAGGAACCGTAGTACTTGCTGCTTGTCCAACATGGGTATAAGGCAAAGGGTCCTCAATATGAAATGCCCAAAAGCCCTGACTTACAATAGAATCCACATTTATAGTAGTTCCCCCTACGGTAAAATCTGAAATAAAGGTTCTATATCCAACAAAGGATGCAATATCTCCTTGTAGGTTGAAAGCACCAAAATTCGGGTCGTTATATAAGAAATCAATCTTGTAATTTTGATAACCCAGAGAATTTCTTAGATAGGTATAGGTGCCTGGAGTAATGTTTTTAATTGGAATTTCTACTAAAACATCCCCCTCACTTACCAATTTTTCTAAATCAAAATCTATCCCTGTTTGTCCACCTGCCGTTTTTTCTGCACCCTTATAAATTACCGTGCTAGTGGTAGGTAAAGAAACCACGTAATTAATTAGCTCTATAGAATGTACTCCAAGTGAGCTGAATTCTGGTGTTTGCGCTGCATTGCCCGCTGGTATACTAGCACTTTCTCCAAAATTATCCTGTCTCTCCCCATTTTCGTCAAAAGTATATTTGAAAATTAGTTTAGGTTCTGAGGTACTTTCCTCTTTCTTGCATGCTAACATAGTGCTAAGTATAGCTGTGCAAAACAATAAGTGTGAAATTTTCATAAAGTATTTTTATTTAGCCTTTGGGGAACAAATATTTTAACAAATCAGTTAATAAAACTGCTTAAGTTTTTACTTTTGCACAAGAACTATTTATTAATCATCAAAAATAATAAAAATATGGGATTAGTTGGAAAAAAAGCTCCAATTTTTAGTGCTACCGCCGTTGTAAATGGTGGCGATTTTCAAGAAAATTTTTCATTAGAACAGTACATCGGAAAAAAGAAAGTAATTTTCTTCTTTTATCCTTTAGATTTCACCTTTGTATGTCCTACGGAATTATTAGCTTTTCAAGAAAAATTAGCTGAATTTGAAAAAAGAGGTGTTGCAGTAGTAGGATGCTCTGTAGATTCTCATTTCTCTCATTGGGCATGGTTAAATACGCCTAAAGATAAAGGTGGTATCCAAAGTGTAAAGTACCCTATCGTTTCCGATTTAACTAAAACCATTTCTATGAATTATGGCGTTTTAGCTGGAGAATATAATTGGGATGAAGATGGTAACTGGACTTTCGAAGGAGCTCCTGTTGCTTATAGAGGTTTGTTCTTAATTGATGAAGAAGGAACTGTTCGTCATGAATTAATCAATGACCTGCCTTTAGGAAGAAATGTAAATGAGGCCTTAAGAGTTATTGATGCTTTAAGCCACAACCAGAAATATGGTGAGGTTTGCCCTGCAAACTGGAGCGAAGGAGAAGAAGCCATGACAGCATCTTCTGATGGTGTTGCAGATTATCTTTCTAAGCACTAAGAAAAAAGTAAATTTTTAGAAAAAGCCAAGATTAAATATCTTGGCTTTTTTTATGGAAGATATTTACATCGATAGAGTATTCCCTTGTTCAAAAGAAGAGGCTTGGAAATATTGGACCACTCATGAGGGCTTGAAAGCTTTTTTTGGTAGAGACAATAAGATTGAACTTAAACTTTACGGAGCATACGAAATTTACTTCGACCTAGAAGCACCTTTAGGCTTGCGAGGTTCCGAATCCTGCAAAGTTTTGAGTTATATTCCTGAGCAAATGCTCAGCTTTAGCTGGAATGCTCCTCCTAGCATTCCGTCCATCAGAAATGGGGATAAACAAACATTTGTAGTATTATTTTTCGAACAAATTAGTCCAGAACAATGTAGAATCAGCTTACGACATAGCGCTTGGATGGATGAAGGAGAAGATTGGATCAAGTGCAGAAACTATTTCAGCGAAGCTTGGCCCTGGGTATTCGAACAACTAGAAATTGTCCTTAATAAAAACTAATTTTGACTTTCTATGGTTCTAGCCTAGTAATTTAATATCATGAAAGAAATTTTCTTTTTTTTAATTCTAACATTTGTAGTTTTTGGCATTGATTATTACGCCTATCAAGCTTTTAAAACTTTGTTTCCCCTTCAAACTCTTTCAGGAAAAATAGTAGCGGGACTTTATTGGTCGATTACCCTTTTTATTATTATTTCTATTGTTGTTACTGCGATGTACGGACAGCAAAATATTCCGAAGTTTTTAAAAATGCTTACGGCAGCTATTTTCTTCTTTGGATTACTTTCCAAAATTTTTGCAATTACTTGGTTGTTTGGAGAAGATGTTTTCCGTTCTATAAGCTTTGCCTTCAAAAAACTGAGCAGCCAATCTCCTACCGTGCAACTTGAGGATAGAAGGAAATTTATTAGTCAGATGGCTATTTTATCGGCCTTTGTGCCTTTTCTAGTTCTGAGTTATGGTGTATTGAGGAATGCTTATAATTATCAATTTCACAAGATAAATCTTAGTCTTAAAAAGCTCCCTAAAAACTTTAAAGGTTTTACGATAGTTCAATTGTCTGATATTCATTCGGGAAGCTTTAATCAAACAAAACCCATACAAAAAGCCATAGATAAAATTAATGCACTAAATCCAGATTTGATTGTTTTTACTGGCGATTTGGTAAATGACTTGGCCGAAGAAATGGATGAATACAAAGCCATCTTTTCGCAGCTAAAAGCAAAACATGGTGTTTTCTCGGTGCTTGGAAATCACGATTATGGTGCCTATGCTTTCGGAAGCGAGGACAGTCCTGAAAAGAGAGCCAACTTCGAAGCTTTTTTAAAAGTTCATCAAGATATGGGATGGGATTTGATCAGAAATTCTAATCGAATTCTGGAAATTGATGGAGAAAAAATTAGTCTGATTGGAGTAGAAAATTGGAGTGTTAATTCGCATTTTCCGAGTGGAGGAGATATGAAGAAGGCCTATGAAGGCATCGACCCGAATAGCCTACAAATTTTACTAAGTCACGATCCTAGTCATTGGGATGCTCAAGTAAGAAAGGAATACCCCAATGTAGATTTAATGTTATCTGGACACACCCATGGCTTTCAATTTGGTATAGAAACCAAGTGGTTTAAATGGAGTCCGTCGCAATACGCCTACAAGCAATGGGCTGGACTTTACCAAGAAGCAGAGCAATTTCTCTATGTTAATAGAGGTTTTGGCAACTTAGGCTATCCTGGTCGCGTTGGAATTTTACCAGAAGTAACTGTAATTACGCTTACTTAAGATTTCTCTGCACTTCACCGTGTCTGCGGTAAATGATCCTGCAAGTTTTGAACGCATTCCCTTTGCAGGGTCTCTTGAAAAGGACCCTGCAAGTTCTGAATGTGAATCATTTTAAGTAATAACTTTTTCCTTATACCCACAGCTTCATTGCGAAGAGACCACATTGAAGGAGATTTGTATGCAAGCTGCCACAGGGTCCTCTTCGATAGACTCTGTGAGGGAAGAATTACCCTTACTTAAGATAACGTTCTTGAATTACCTGAAGATGGTGCCTGTTGTGACCAACAATCAACCAAGCTAATAGGCGCGCACTAAACATCTTTCCACTCGCCTTAAGCTCCTCATCTAAGTTTCTAGAATTACAATTTTTAAAAAGCAGGATTACCGACTTCCTAGAAAGCTCGAAAGCTTCTATTAAATCTTCCTTCGACCAAGAAGTGGCATAGCTGTTAGCCACATAACTATCTTCATCAAAGCCTGGCAATTCGGTCTTATCCCCTCGTAAAATTCGTAGGGCACGATAAGCAAATACCCGTTCAGCATCTAATATATGAAGCAGGACTTCTCGGATGGTCCATTTCGCTTCTGCATAGGCGTAGTCTAAATCTACTTCACTTAAGTCTTCAATCAAGCGCAAACTATCTGATAAAGAAGATTGAAACTCAGCAAAAGCGTCTTCGCCTTGAGCGGCCTTTAAATAATTAGCATAATAGGCACTTGAATCTATATGAGTAGGTCTGGCTAACAACACTACTTTTCGTCCTTTTTCACTAACAAATAAATGAAGCGTAAGGAAACTGTATTGTGGTACCACCCCCCCTTTCTAGCTTTACTTCTATAAACAACGGGAGCTCCTGTTTGCGATACCGTTTCTCTTTCAAAAGGCTTACCCCAAATATTGTTCATCGAATAATTTACTTTCAAATTAATGCCAAAGCGCTTCTTGATTAAAAAAGTTGCTCCAGCTCCCAGGCCAATTTCCCATTTCACTGGGTCTGCAGGTAGTTCACTAGCACCGGTAGTTAGCTTGTAACGAATCAAGCGCCCTAGGGTAAATCCAGCACTAAAAATAGCTACTTGCTTATCGTGGTAATTTAACATTACTGGAATTTCCACGTAATCAAAAATGAACTTACTAAAAGCTAAAGGGTCCTTGTTGCTAAAATTACTCTGGCTTCCCTTCATAGAATAGGAAATTTCAATGCTATTAGAAAGAAAGGGCTTATACATAATGTAAGATCCCACGCCAAGGTTGCCGCCTACTCGTCTATATCCTGCCATTAAATCTCCACCTATTTGACTCGTATTTAAGCCTGCTGCCAAATATGCAACAAACAACTGCTTATCTTTTGAGTTTTCCGTTTGAGCTATTGAAAGCATCGGGAGAAAGAAAGCCAGATAAATCCAAATCTTTTTCATAGTATGCAAAATTTTATAAGGAGCAAAAACCAGTAAAATTCTAGCTAAGTTCTTTATATTTACTTTTCAAAAGTAAGCTAAAATTGAGACAAGGCTTAGCTTTTTATGTAATAATTTATGAAATACACCTCTAGCGTTTTAAAAAAAGCAGAAAAGCTCCTAGATGAGGCAGAATATATTGTTCGCTATGAAAAAGGCAACTTTCATTCGGGCTATTGCATCCTAGAAGAAAAAAAGGTCGTAGTTGTAAATAAGTATTTTGAAACAGAAGCCAAGGTGAGTACGCTTATCGATATTATAGCTAGCTTAAAAATCGACACCTCCAAACTCAGCGAGCAATCGAAAGAGTTTTATTTAAAAATTGCTCAGCTCAAAATGGACCAATTTTAGAAGCGAAAAGTAGCATCGAATTTAGGTATGATAGTAAGAATAGTTAAAATGAGTTTTAGAGAAGAAGAAATCTTATCCTTTCTCGAAATCTTCGAAAAACAAAAAGTATTTATAGCCAGTTTCGATGGCTGCTCGCACCTAGAATTGCTAAAAGATAAAAACCGAGCTAATGTATTTTTCACCTACAGTCACTGGGAAAACGAAGCCGCTCTAGAAAGGTATAGAGAATCCGATTTTTTTCGAAATATTTGGAGTGGGGTGAAAGAAAAATTTGACGCAAAGCCGGAGGCTTGGTCGCTAGCAAAACACAGCTAAGATGCCACTTCACTTTGGAAATATACAGGAGCTCTTAAGCCACTATCTACATAAAGAATATTTTTCTCAAATTTTCGTCTTAGTAGATGAAAACACCAAAAAGGATTGCCTTCCATTCCTACCTAGTTTGTATGTTCAAGTAATCGAAATTAAAAGTGGAGAAAAGCATAAGAATTTAGAAACATGTACTTTGATTTGGGAAAGCTTACTCCAACATAAAGCGGATAGAACTTCTTTATTAATCAATTTAGGCGGTGGCGTTATTTGCGATATGGGTGGCTTTGCTGCAAGCTGCTACAAGCGAGGCATTCGTTTTATAAATATTCCAACAAGTCTTTTAGCTATGGTTGATGCTAGCCTTGGGGGAAAAACTGGAATTGATTTCTTTTCGCAAAAAAACATGCTAGGACTTTTTAAAGAAGCAGAAGAAGTTTTTATAGATATTCATTTTCTTAAAACCTTAGACCCTAGACATTTAAAAAGCGCGAAAGCCGAAATGCTGAAGCATGGATTAATAGCCAACGAAGAGCATTTTTGGCAGCTTACCCAAAGTGATGAAATTAGCTTAAGCTTGATCCAAACTTCCCTAAGTATTAAGCAAAATATTGTTGCAGCCGACCCCTTAGAAAAAGGACTTAGAAAAGCATTAAATTTTGGACATACCCTAGGGCATGCCCTCGAATCTTGGCGCTTAGAAAATGGCCAGGAACTCTTACATGGTGAAGCTGTTGCTCAAGGCATGTTATGGGCCATAGAACTTTCAGTTAGCTATTGTAATTTAGATCCACAATTAGCACTTAAGTATCAAGCTGCTATTGAGGCTATCTTTGGTAGACAAGAAATTAGCTTAGTCGAATTTGAAGAGCTGCTAGAACTAGCTTCTAACGATAAAAAAAATCAAGATGCTAAGATAAACTTTAGTCTTTTAGCCAAAGCTGAACAAGTAGTGCTCGATTGTCTACTTACGAAGCAAGAAATAAAAGCTTGTCTATATAAGCAAGCCACTTAGATTTTCAGCTTCCGCAAAGCTTCGTATACCACAACAGCCACCGCATTTGCTAGATTGAGACTGCGCACATGTTCGCTATGAATAGGAATAGCATATTGTTGCTTGGAATACTGTTCTAAAATAGTTTTGTCTAAACCTTTTGATTCCTTTCCGAAAACTAGAAAGCTGTTGGGCTCGAGCTCCATTTCCCAAAAACTTTTTTTTGCGTGACTACTAAAAAAAGCCAAAGAGACATTCTTATTCTTTTCAAAAAACTCCTCTACATTTTCATAGATAAAAAGATTGACGTGCTTCCAATAATCTAAGCCAGCACGTTTCACTCGAGCATCGCTCAATTCGAAGCCAAAGGGTTTTACCAAATGTAAATTGGCTCCAGCAGCCAAACTAAGTCTACCTATATTTCCCGTATTATTTGGAATTTCAGGTTCAATTAAAACGATATTTAAAGGCATAAGACGAGTTTCGAGCAAAGGTAGAAACTTTTAGCTCTTCTTTATTTTCCTAATTTTTGGATTACTAAGTTTCTCGGAGATTTTTTACCTTCGGTGCAAGTCATAATTTTATCGTAACTTAACTAAATGAACTTAAGCTATACAGAACGAATTTTGGATGACGAGCTTATCGAACTTCCTGCTTCCAAAAGCATTAGCAATCGCGCGCTTATTGTTCAAGCTCTATGCCATGAAAAAATAGAGCTACTTAATTTGTCGGAAGCCGAGGATACGCAAATATTGCAAAGCTCTTTAAACAACAAAAGTTTGCATAAACATTTGGGCTTAGCTGGAACAGCCACCCGATTTATTAGTGCTTTTTTGGCCTTACAAAAAAGCAACTATTTAGTAGATGCAGCAAGTAGAATGCGAGAGCGCCCAATGAGAGAACTACTCGAAGCTTTGGAAACTCTAGGTGCAGAAATAAGCTATCAAGATAAAGCCTACCATCTTCCTTTTACTATAAATGGCAGCAAGATTCAAGGTGGAAAATTGAAGATCAGCGCTAAAAATAGCAGTCAATTTGCAAGCGCCCTTTTGCTCATTGCGCCCAAACTTAAAGGCGGTTTAGAATTAGAACTTTCCGAAGAAATAAATTCTGCCCCTTACATTAAGATGAGTCTAGAAATGCTCCGTTATTTTGGGGTGAAAGTGGAAGAGAGTGGAAATTTTATTCGAATAGAGGAGCAAAACTACCAAGGGCGAAGTCTGGAAATTGAGAGTGATTGGAGTGCTGCTGCATATTTTTACAGTATTGTTGCCTTACTAGATGAAGGGAGTCTATTATTGAAAGGCTTGCATAAATTCTCTTGGCAGGGCGATAATCAAGTTTCCGACATTTACTATCGCCTTGGCGTAAAGACCGACATAGTGGGCGATTGCATCCGCTTAAGTAAATCGGAAAATAGAAGCTCCTATTTAGAATACGACTTCAAAGATTGTCCAGATCTAGCACAAACGGTAATATGCTCTTGCGTGGGTTTAGGTATAGAGGGGAAATTTAGTGGTTTACACACCTTAAGTTTAAAGGAAAGCGATAGAATTAAAGCTCTCCAAAACGAGTTGAAACAATTTGCTTTTAGATTAAGAGAAGAAGATGCTATTTACTTCTTAGAACGAGATCACGACATAGCGATATCTTCAAAGAAAATCATTAAAACCTACCAAGATCATCGCATGGCCATGTCCTTTGCTCCTCTAGCAATAATTTACGGAGAAATCGAAATTGAAAATCCAGAAGTAGTAAACAAAAGCTTCCCTAGTTTTTGGAGAGAATTAGAAAAAATTAGTTTGAAGTAATGCCTGTTTATTACTTAGATGAGCAATTGGTATTTCCACACCCACTCCTAGCAGAAGATGGCCTACTTGCTATTGGCGGCGACCTTAGCATAGATAGACTGCTACTAGCCTACCAAAATGGCATTTTCCCTTGGTATAATGAGGGAGAACCCATTCTATGGCATGCTCCAGATCCGCGCTTTGTACTCTTTCCAGAAGAATTAAAAATTAGTAAAAGTATGCGGAAATTCTTGAAAGAAAGTAAGTGGAAAACTAGCCTAAACCAAGATTTCGAAGGAGTAATTAGAAACTGTAGTGAGCAAAAAAGAAAAAATCAAGATGGCACTTGGATAACAAAAGAGATGCAAGATGCGTATATAGCTTTACATAAGGCTGGCTTTGCTCATTCGGTTGAAGTTTGGAACGAGAATGGAGAGCTAATTGGAGGCCTTTATGGTGTTAATTTAGGAAGCGTATTTTACGGCGAAAGCATGTTTCATAAAGCAAGTAATGCTTCGAAAGTAGCATTCATCAAATTGCTAGAAGGCTTTCCCTTTAAATTAATTGACTGTCAAGTCTTTACTTCTCATTTAGCTAGCTTAGGCGCTAGAGAGATTAGCTTGACTGACTTTCTTAAAATAATTGAAAAAGAAAGTGAAAAAAAAGAAATTGTAAACAGAAATACTAACTTTGTTTGGTTCTAAAAACGAAAAAATATGAAAAAAACCTTGGTTCTTCTCCTTATAATTTGCTCCCTTGCTGCAGTAAAAGCACAAAATTCTATAGAAGGAATTTGGTACAATACCACAAAATCTGGCAAAGTAGAAATTTATAAAAAAGGAGAAGCATATTTTGGGAAAATCATTTGGTTAAAAGAGCCAATAGACGAAAAGACAGGAAAAGCTAAAGTAGATAGTAATAATCCTAACGAAGAAAAAAGAAACACGCCAATAATTGGCTTATTAATACTCAAAGATTTTTCTAAAGACGGCAACAATAGCTATTCTGGTGGAACCGTTTATGATCCTGAAAATGGAAAAACCTACAAGTGCAAAATGACCTTGGTAGATGCCAATAATTTAGATGTTCGTGGTTACATTGGTTTTCCTGCTTTAGGTAGAACAGAAAATTGGACACGAACCACTAAATAGTGTTTATAATGAGAATTGCAATCCTTTATTAGAAGATCTAACTTTGACGAATGACATATTTCAAGTATTTAGCAATCATCCTATTAGCCTTTTCGCTTACTGCCTTTAGCCTATTTCCAGCTAAACAAGCAAAACTTCAACTAAACAATAAAGAAAAGCTAGGCTTCTACAAAACCTCTTATGGTTTCTTGCCTAACAACACACTTTTCATCAAAAACATAGTACACCCTAATGAGTATGTTTCTAATGTTTTTTCAAAATTTGATTTAAACGGACAACAAGCCTACCAAGTAAGTACTTATTCCGATTCTATTTTTGATCCTCGAAGATTCAAGTCGGGCAATTCGTACATCATGGTACTAGCTAAAGAGGGCTTAAGCTTTAAGCCTAAGCAATTTATTTATGAAAAGAATGTGGTAGAATATGCTGTGTTTAGTTTTGATGAAGATCAAGTGCTAGCTGAAGTGAAATCGAAACCCATAGTTCGAAAAAAAGTGGTTTCATCGGCTATTATTAAGGGTTCCCTTTACCAAACCTTGTTAGAAATTGGAGCTAATCCTTTGTTTGCTATTGAGTTATCCGAAATTTATAAGTGGACCATCGATTTCTACAGAATTCAAGAAAATGATTTCTTTAAAGCCATTTATTACGAAGAGTTTGTAGAAGGACAATCCATTGGCGAATTTGAAATTGAAGCAGCAAGCTTTTCGCACTTAGGAATTGAAAGTAAGGCATTTGCCTATACAAGAGCCGAAGGAGAAAAAAGAGAATACTTTGATGAGGAAGGCTTTAGTATGAAAGAATTTTTCTTACAAGCACCAGTTGCCTATAGTAGAATTAGCAGTTCTTATTCGCCTAATCGTTTTCACCCGGTGACCGGCGTAAATAAGCCTCATTTAGGTACAGACTACGCAGCTCCAACTGGCACACCTATCTACAGCACAGCCAATGGCGTGGTTACAGAAGCGAAATACAAGCAATACAATGGCAACTACGTTAAAATCAAGCATAACGATACCTATACTACCCAATACTTACACATGTCTAAAATTGCTTCTGGGATCAAGCCAGGAGTGGCAGTTGAGCAAGGGCAAGTAATTGGCTATGTAGGAAGCACTGGTTTAGCAACTGGTCCGCATGTTTGTTATCGTTTTTGGAAAAATGGCAAGCAAGTTGACCCTTACAAAGAAAATATTGCTAAGGCTAATCCATTAACTGCCGAAGAAATTCCAGCTTATTTGGAATTCATAGCTCCTTTACACAAAAAATTAAACCAATTAAGCTTACATACGATATGAGAATTTTGATACTATTTTTAAGCTTTTTCTTACTAGGCCAAGTTTTTAGTCAGGAATTGAGCAAAGAAGAAAAAAAAGCACTCTTGGAGGAAATCAAATTATTGAAAAAGAATCCAGAGAAGTTGAAATACATGAAAGAAGCCGATGAGGTGAAAGATGTTATCATTTCTGAGCAAAATAACGAGGTGGTATTTCTAAAAAAAGAAATTCAGAAAAAGGATATTAAAAACACCCAGCTTAGAGATAGTATTTCGTGGTTAACCAAAAGAGAAATGGAATTAAGTGATTGTTCTATGGATGAAAGTGGAACGAAATATCGTATTCAAATTGGACTTTTTAATAATTTAGATCTTACTTCTATGATGAATGAAGATAGATTTGTAATTCACGAATACATCAACAACTTACACCGCTACTCTATCGGAAATTTTGAAAGTAGAGAAGAAGCCGAGTTATTTAAGTTAGAAATCAGAAAGCTAGGAATAAAAGATGCCTTTGTTAGTCAATACTACGAAGGAGAACGCGTAGCAGAAGAAAAGCTCAAATAAGAAGACATTTACCCAAAAACTTCCATTAAAAAAGAAAAGTACTTGAGAACACAAGTACTTTTTTTTTTTAGTATTTAGTCGTACATTTGCACGCTTAAATAAAATTTAAATAAATACACAACTATGGAAATAGCTTTTTACTTACCCTTAATATTGGCAGTTCTAGGACTTGCTTATATGCTTTACCTAAAATCTTGGGTACAAAAACAAGATGCTGGTAATGAGAAAATGCAAAGTCTTGCAGCTTATATTAATGAAGGAGCCTTAGCTTTTTTAAATGCAGAATACAAAATTTTAGGTGTTTTCGTACTTATTGCTTCTGTTGTTCTTTTTGGAGTTTCTTTTGTAGTTCCATCTACCCATTGGTTAATTGTACCTGCCTTTGTAGTGGGTGCTATTTTCTCTGCTATTGCAGGAAATATCGGTATGCGTATTGCTACACAAGCTAATGTTAGAACTACACAAGCAGCCAGAACTAGTTTATCTAAAGCCTTATCTGTTGCCTTTAAAGGTGGAACGGTAATGGGCTTGGGTGTTGCTGGTTTAGCTGTTTTTGGCTTAAGCTTATTCTTCTTAGCGTTCATTAAAGTGTTTGTAACGGAAGGCGGCGATTTCTACCACGAAATGACCATGGTACTTGAGGCCTTAGCTGGTTTCTCTTTAGGTGCTGAATCTATTGCACTTTTTGCCCGTGTTGGTGGTGGTATCTATACGAAGGCTGCCGACGTTGGAGCTGATTTAGTAGGTAAGGTAGAAGCAGGTATTCCAGAAGACGATCCAAGAAACCCTGCAACTATTGCAGATAACGTAGGAGATAACGTAGGTGACGTAGCTGGTATGGGTGCCGATTTATTCGGTTCTTACGTGGCTACTATCTTGGCAACCATGGTATTAGGAAATTATATCATCCACGATACTTTCGTGCACAACGGAACAGTTGTTGGCTTTGGTCCAATTTTATTACCTATCGTAATTGCTGGTTTAGGTATTATTTTCTCTATACTAGGTACTTTCTTTGTAAATGCTAAAGATGATGCAAAAGAGGCCCAAGTGCAAAATGCATTAAATTTAGGTAACTGGGGATCTATTGCTTTAACTTTAGTAGCTTCGTATTTCTTAATTCAATGGTTAGTGCCTGAAACTATTTTCATGAATTTCTTTGGCGAAGGGGCTATGGAAATTTCAAGAATTAGAGTTTTCGGTGCCGTAGTAATTGGTTTAGTAGTAGGTGCAGCTATCTCGGCTATGACAGAATACTATACTGGTTTAGGTAAAAAACCTATTTTAGAAATCGTGCAAAAATCATCTACTGGTGCTGCTACTAACATTATTGCTGGTTTAGCAACAGGTATGATTTCTACTGCTGGTCCAATTATTCTTTTTGCTGGTGCTATTTGGGCTTCTTACGCTTTTGCTGGTTTCTATGGAGTTGCTATTGCCGCTTCTGCAATGATGGCTACAACCGCTATGCAATTAGCTATTGATGCTTTCGGACCAATTGCCGATAACGCAGGAGGTATTGCTGAAATGAGTGAGTTACCAAAAGAAGTTCGTGAGAAAACAGATATTTTGGATTCAGTAGGTAACACTACAGCTGCAACGGGTAAAGGTTTTGCTATTGCTTCTGCTGCTTTAACAGCTTTGGCTTTATTTGCTGCCTATGTAACTTTCACAGGAATTGATGGTATCAACATTTTTAAAGCGCCAGTATTAGCTGCTTTATTTGTTGGTGGTATGATACCAGTAGTATTCTCTGCTTTAGCAATGAATAGTGTTGGTAAGGCTGCTATGGAAATGGTACAAGAAGTTAGACGTCAGTTTAGAGAAATTCCGGGTATTATGGAAGGAACTGGCAAGCCAGAATACGGTAAGTGTGTAGATATTTCTACAAAGGCTGCTCTAAAAGAAATGATGTTGCCAGGTGCCATTACTATTGTAACGCCTATAGTATTAGTTAGCTTAGCTTGGTTATTAACCGATGCTAAATTAGCTGCAGAAATTTTAGGTGGTTATATGGCTGGTGTTACGGTAAGTGGTGTGTTATGGGCTATTTTCCAAAACAATGCTGGTGGTGCTTGGGATAATGCTAAAAAATCTTTTGAAGCAGGTGTTGAAATTGATGGGGTAATGACTTTTAAAGGTAGCGATGCACACAAAGCGGCAGTAACTGGAGATACCGTTGGAGATCCATTTAAAGATACTTCTGGACCATCGATGAACATTTTAATCAAATTAACTTGTTTGGTAGGTTTGGTAATTGCTCCAATTTTAGGAGAAAGCATCCAAGCACATGCTGAAGAAGTGAGTGTTGTGGTGGAAGAAGAAGTACTTATAGAAGAAATGGCTCCAGACTTTACCGACATTATTGAAGTGAAGAAAATGGAGTTAATGGATACAGAAGGTAATTTAGTAGTAATTAGCGATAGTTCTTACAACGGAGTTTCTACTGTAGTTGTAGAAGCTGGTGATATCGAAAAATTAGACGCAGCTAGCTTAGAAAGATTAAACGCAAGTGGTTTAGACCTAAGCACTTTATAAGACCTGCTTTATAAAATAAATCAAGCCTCTTAGTGAACTAAGAGGCTTTTTTATTTCTACTCACTAGCCAGCACCTTAGTATTGTCGTATCTTTGCAAAAAACAAGAGCGATGAAAGAGTTTTGGGATAGCAGATATAAAGAAGAAACCTACGCTTACGGCATTGCTCCCAATGTCTTTTTAAAGGAGAGTCTAGATAGCCTAAAGCTGAGTGGCAAAATGCTTTTTCCAGCCGAAGGCGAAGGCAGGAATGCGGTTTATGCAGCAAAAAACGGACTCGAAGCTTATGCTTTTGACATTAGTGAAGAAGGCAAAGTAAAGGCAACTAAGCTTGCCGAGCAAGAAGGGGTGCATATCCACTATCAAGTTGGAAATTTCTTTGATTTGGATTTAGCTAAGGAAAGCTATGATGCTATTGCTTTGATCTATGCCCACTTCCCTCCCTCTATTGCTCAGAGCTATTACCCCAAATTGCTAAGCATGATGAAGCCTGGAGCTTATTTAATACTAGAAGGCTTCAGCACCAAGAACTTGGAATATAGAGCGAAGAATCCGAATATTGGCGGACCAGATAAATTAGAAATGCTCTTAAGCATGGAAGGCATTCAAGCTGTCTTTTCAGAACTAGAGCTTATCTTACTAGAAGAGAAAGAAGTAGAACTCAACGAAGGGCTCTACCACAAAGGCACAGGCAGTGTTATTCGATTTATTGGGCGGAAGAAAGCTTAGTTAGCATTTCATAAGCTAGCTTCTTAGCTAGCACGAATAGGAAGCTTGCAAGCTAAATTTCATATTACGCTTTACACCTTTCATAGAATAACAATTGCTAGCGACTCCAGTAGTTTTCAACAATAATTAAGTATTAATTAAAAAGCATATACCTTTTAAATGTTTTTGCATAACTTGCGAATAATATAAAGTTGGGATATAGACCATGTCCATATAGTTGGACATGGTCTATATTAGCACGTTAGGCGCAATTCAAAAATGCAAAGGTGAATAATTACTACATGTATTCTGAAACATCAAAGTTTAAAGATGCATTACAAATGGGTTGTGTATTATACCTTGTTGATCCTGAAAAAGGGAAACGGGGTTTTGACAGGACGACAATTTTAAAAATAACTCGAAACTCGAACTTCGAAATCAAAATCAGATTTGATTGGTGCAATTACTCGACTACGGATTGGCAATTTGCTACTTTATTGATTCCAGAGACAAATAAAGTATTTTTCGGGGCTAGATTTTTCTGGGGAATAATAGACCTACAAAGTTTACATATTGACAAACAAGAGTCTTGCGCTGAATTTTGGAGCTTTACCAGATATGGAAATACAATTGTGGTTATTACTGAGCTTAAAGCATATGCTATAAGTGTAGAAGGTGACACAATTGATACAGTTCCAATTGACCCTCCCTTTGAGAGTGAAATTAGTGAAGACATAATAAAGTTTGAGAGTCCAGTTTATGGAAAACAAAGCTTAAACTTGAAATAACAAATACGCCTAACATCACCTAGCACCCCATAGCTCCGTTTCATTTTCAAAAAACATCTAGTGAAATCCGTATATTCAAACTCGAACTATAAAAGTAGCCGCTACGGTGGCTAGCTAACCGTTGTGTGTAACCTAAGACAAACTAACAAAAATTGAAAAATGGGATTTTTAAACAGACTATTTGGTAAAAAAGAAACGCCATTTGAAAAAGAATTTACTGAAGAAGAACACGAAAAGGATTATGAATTAAAATCTGAAGGACTTGAAAATGTTCTAGGAAAAATGCACAATCTTGTTGGACACGCAATAATCCCTTTTGCAGTTGGCGGAGCAGTTGATATGTATTACTTCCCAAATCACATAAAAGGAACTGGATTTGCGACAATGGAATTGTTAGACCCTGACGGAAATGGTCCAAAGAAAAATCGAATTGGAACTTATGAATTAGTTGCTTTCACAAAACACGATTTTAGCACGAGCGAAGAAACTCAAACACCATTCAATTTGATAGAAAGAAAAGCCTGTGGATTTTTAACTGCAATTGGAATGTTTTCTTCTCAAGCTGTTCTGAATCCAAAAGAGACTATCGAAGTTCCTAATAGAGAAAATGAAGAAAATACTTGTTTAGTTTTTGACTTGTACGAACCTGACGGTAAGAAATTTAAAATTGGAGATAGAGAACACCATTTGTTACTTTGTATGCAAATATTCAGAAGTGAAATGGACTTTGCAAGACAAAATGGAAATGACGAACTATTTAAAATATTAAAGGAAAAGAGGAAGCTTCCTGCAGCACCGAAAATAAATACAGTAGAAGAAAAAGATGGTAAATAAGTCCCCCCGCTGTCCGTAGCTTGAGCAAAGCGGTAGCTACGGACTTATTAATATCTTAGCTTACCGCTAAATTTGAATTCCTATACAACATTTTACACCTTGAAATACTGAGATTCAAACCTGGATAATATTGTATATTAAACTACTTTAGAGAAAGAATATAGTAGAATTATATGTCGGAAGGAAGCTTCCGACAGCACGTAAAGTAGCCAATAGCTTGTGCCTCTTGCAGAAGGTAGAAATCTTTTCTACTTTTACCAATAATTTCAAAAACCTATGATAAGAAGACTATTGCTTTTAAGCCTAATTCTTAGCCAAGCAGTCTTGGCTTTTGCCCAAGAAAATTTTAAATATGGCACCATAAAATTTAGAGCACAAGTTAGCAATGAAGAACTTATTGGTTTTGGTGATATCGACTTAATATTCTACTACTCTTCCGAAGAAATTAGAATAGAAACTAGCCTCTTGGGTGGTATGATGACAACAAAAGTTATTAGTAATCTAAAGAATCCAGACAAAAGCACTATGGCATTAGATTTTCTAACAAGAAAAATTCTTATTGAAAATCTAAGCAAAGAAGAGGAGAAACAAAGCAATACCAACCCTGGTAATTTTGAAAATATCCAAAATGCGGAAATTATTGCTAAGGATAAGAAAACTATTCTAGGCTACTCTTGTACTCGAGCTAACATTAAATTTTCAGATGGTGGGACAGCCATTTTCTATATAAGCGATAAGATTCGACCGGGAAATTGGGAGGAATATTCGCAGAATAGTTCACTTTTTGGTTTCCCGTTAAGGATGCAAATTACAACAGCTGATAATGAAACTATTCTATACGAAGCCATTGAAATTAGTCCTAATTTACCTCAAAATTGGAATCTCTTCGACGAAGACTATATCAAAATGAGCTATGAAGAATTCCTATTAGATATGGGTATGACGGAATAGCCGCTTCTAGCAAAAAAATTCTTTGTCCTTCCACTTTTCAATTATTTATAAATACTCCTATAGCTAAAATACTGGAATAAATAATGCGTTCTCCATAGGAAGCTTACCACCTTATAGGATATAGCTTAAGCTCTATTTAGTGCATAAACAAATTGCCCTTCCTCAAATAAAATTATAGGTATTTGTATAATTAATTCCATTTAATTATACATATTTGTATTCTTTCTTAAAAAATTTTATATACATTTGTATACTTAAAATAAAGTTTAAGCATTAACTAGTACAGAAAATCAAGCAATGAGAAACAAAAAAAATATACTTATTGAGCAACTAGAAAGAAAATTGGTCCATTTTAAAGATGCAGGCAAGGTGTTAGTACCAGAAAAAGGCTGGGTTAATGCTATTAGAACCACTCTTAATATGACTAGAGAGCAATTAGGCCATAAATTAGACATGACCAAAGGTGCCATTCAAAAAATTGAAGATCGTGAAGTTACTGGGCAAATTAGTCTCAAGAAATTAAAAGATGTTGGCGATGCTTTGGATATGAACTTGGTCTATGGCTTTATTCCCAAAGATGGAAGTATCCAAAATCTAATTCACCTAAAAGCAGAAAAGTTGGCCCGTAAAATTGTTTTAAGAGCTAACCAAACCATGATTTTAGAGGATCAAGGCATTCATGAAGACAAAATTGAAATGGCCATAAAGGAATTAACCGAGGAGTTCAAAAGGGAAATAAATAAGGCCTTATGGGATTAAATTTACGTTACTTGGAGGGACAAACACCACTAAATGAGGAGGAAAAAGAAGATTTAAAAATAAAATCTCTTACAAGCCAAAACGAACTAAATGAATTGGAACAGTTAAACATAGAGAAAGCCATAGCTTGGGCAATTCAATCTCGACTAAAAGCAGAAAAAATATTGACTGAAAAGTTCATCCAAGAGTTGCATAAAAAAATGTTTGGCGACATTTGGAAATGGGCAGGTAACTATAGAATGACCAATAAAAATATTGGAATTCATTGGGTGCAAATTGCAACAGAACTGAAAAAGCTCTTAGATGATACTACATATTGGATAGAACATGAAACCTTTCCCGCAGAGGAAATTGCAATTAGATTTAAACACAGAATTGTAAGTATTCATTGCTTTCCAAATGGAAATGGAAGACACTCCAGATTGATGGCAGATATCCTGATGGAGTCCGTTTTCCATAAAGAAGTCTTCTCTTGGCAACAATCTAATATGCTAAAAGCTGATAATACCAGAAAAGAATATATTAAGGCCTTAAAAGAAGCTGACAATGGCAACTTAAATGCCTTGATAAACTTTGCCAGAAACTGAAAAGGAAATCCGCTTCCAGCATCACAAAAAACTTGTAGTTTCTACCTGCCTAAATAATTTGACTTAAAATTAAATAACTTCTTCTTAAGCTTAGCATTAAATGGAAAACTTATCTTAGTTGAATAATTGCTTCTTATGCTTCCAGAAAACTTCTTAAAGCTCTATGAGCTAGCTCTTGCTACCCAAGATTGGAATCAAGTGAAAAAATTGATTCACCCTACTGCCTGCATAACTTTCTCAGATGGTTCTCGACATCTTGGAAAGGAGGCAATACAACAAGCATTCGAAAGAAATTTCTCTCTTATTAAGAATGAAAGCTATGCCATGACTAAGGTGCAATGGCTTCTGAAAAAGAAAAAAACGGCTCTAGCCTGCTTTAATTTTGAATGGAGAGGCATCCTCCATGACAAAGAAGTTTCGGGCAAAGGCTTAGGAAATATTCTCCTAAGAAAAGAAGAGGACAAATGGCTGCTTGTGATGGAGAATCTTCATAAATTAGCTTAATGTCTAAAATCACCCATTATCTTCTTTCTCTCCTCCTTCTGCTCCTTGCTTGTCGTAGCAAAACGGATCCAACAAAACATTCTATTGCTGAAAATAATCTTGAAACGATACTTCCGAATGAATATGATACCGTAGAAAATCTAATTCAAGAAAGTCTGAACTACCTACAAAATAGAGATTTTGATGGCGATAATTTCGAAGATTATTTAATTTTCTCCTATTCGGGTGGGGCTCACTGTTGCTACAGTTTGCAATTAGTACTATCGAGCCTAGGAGATACGCTAAGTTATCCTTTTGAAATGGATGGCGGCTATGGCTTCGGAATAGTGGATGGAAGCAATCATGATCAATTTGATATTGACGATTATGACCAGGATGGCTTAGACGAAATTTTTATGGGTATCTCGACCTATAACGGAGAACTTATGCCTATTGAGGAAGCATGGACAAAGGAATATGGTATTAGTTCTAACTATATACTCTTTGATTTTTTTGAGGGGGAAATTAGACTTCTCGACTATAATCCCAAGCTGCACCTAAACAAAACAAAAAATCGCTAGGCAATTAACTCTGCTTCTTTAGCCTTCTCTATCTTGGAGATAAAACCATCTATTAATTCTATCATCTCTTCCGTATTCACCATGTGGTACAAGTGCTCTCTAAACAAGTCCGTTTCCGAGTGATTCGTTACATCAATAACTTGTACATTTTTTCCACTATGGAAATCTGGGACAAACTTAGCAATACAATCTCGTTCGCTTTTTACCACTAAAATTGGAATATTGTTATCTTCCATATTCTTCATCCCCACTTGTCCGTCGAAACTTTTACTCTCTAAAAGTGCAGAATAAATTTGTATTACAAAGATCTTTGCTGGCAAACGATTTAAGGCTCTTTCAATAGGAATTCTATTCATGTGCGGCAAGGAATCCATATTGGTCATTAAGTAGAGAATTCGTGCCTTCATAGCAACCCAAACTCTGTCGCGCATAGCCGTATCCTTACGAATCAACATATCCGACAAGGCAATACCTCTTCTTCTAACCCCCTTCTTGGTATCAAAAGGAATGACACTCCGCATGCTTAAAAACATGGCTTTTTCTATTGGGTTTTTTGCCAAAGAGAGAGAAGGATTAATAACATTATCCATAAAGCCCAAAATAGCATGCTTTGCTTCTATGCCAAAAAAAGGATTCGCTCCTATTCTACCCTTCAAATATTGCTGTATACCTTTTAGCTTACTATACTCTCTATTAATCATCATGAAGTAAATATTCCCCATAGAATGATCTAATATATACACCGAATGACCTCTTTCGCCAAAATAAGCTACTACCGCATCTATATTATTTACTACATGCTTAGAATAGCGTTCCACCTCTAACTTATCTGGTACCGAACCATAATGCATGGCAGCAGCAATATATTTGTGCGAAGCAATATTAGTAAGTAGACTATCAAAAGAATTGAGCCCTAAGAAGCCGTGAATCATCAATATAACCGGCAACTTACGCTTCGCCTTTTCATTGTAAGGCTTAGGTAAATCCACTCTTATCGTACTGATTCCAAATCTAGTTTTTCTTTCGATGGCAATTTGCGGCCAATTTAAAGCTTCATCATCAATAAAAATACTCAAGCGTTTTGCTACTTCAGGAATGAAGCGCAAAAAACTCGGACTCTCGTTCTCTTTTCCATTGGCATATAGCAACCAAGCTAATGCTCTTCGTTTATCTGCCTTGGTGGCAAGGAAGGCGATTCGCTTAGACTTCTTTAGAAAATACGGCGTTAAAGTAAGATCTTTTTCGTTCCTCTTTTTATCTAGAACTAGTTCAATAATATTGGTAGAATTAAAAATATCCGATTTTCTTTCAATACCAGCAACATGACCTTCGGGATTGGTTGCTACAAAAACATAATCTAAACCCGTTTTTTCATAGCGTTCCATGTAGGCTATTAAACGCTCATTAAACTCTACAGCATAACTTTCAATATCGCGCACTACCAAAGCACTACCTAAGATATTTTCCTCGTCTAATAAACCTTGCTCTAAAAGCTTGTTTAAAAAAGCTCTAGCATCCATAGCATCTTGCAAGTCTCTTTGTCTGCGCAAAGGAGAATTAACAAAGGTATATCGCAGCAATTCCGGCTTCTTTAAGCGAGAATAGTTGTCTAAGATATACTGATAAGCTCCAGAAGGAGAAAGACCATGGGATAGTCCCACTAAAAATCTAATTCCCGTTTTAGAAAAAGCATTAGCGGCTTGGATGAAATCTTCTCCCACCGCTATGTCAAATTCTTTTCTTGTCTTATAATATCGAATATCTGGAGAGATATAAGGAGCTACCGACTTTTGCGCTTGATTTTCCTTCATTAATTACAAATAACATTAAGTTCGTGGTGGCTTGGTAGAGCAAAATTAAGTAAAAGCTAAGAACTAAGTCAATTATTAACTAAAATAAAAGTCAACAATTAAGCAAAGAGCTGGTGAAAATTAGCTAGAACTTTCCGACTAAGTTCTTCAAAATCTTGCTTCTCACCCAATTCTTTTTCTAAGGAGCTAACGCCTTTATCTATAAAACCACAAGGGTTTATTTTTTGAAACCAAGATAAGTCCGTATTAATATTGAAGGCCAAACCGTGCATGGTTATATGCCTACTCGCCTTAACCCCAAGTGCACATATTTTACGTTCCTTAGGGGTATTAACATCAAGCCAAACTCCAGATGCCCCAAGCGAACGCTCCCCTTTCAAGCCGAAATCGGCGATAGTCCTTATAATGAGCTCTTCCATATTGAAGATATAATCTCTCAAGCTCATTTTAAAATCTTCTAAATTAAGGATAGGATAGAGTACTAATTGTCCGGGACCATGAAAAGTAACATCCCCGCCCCGTTCTATTCTAAATACCTTAGCGCCTAAAAATTCTTCGGAGAATAAGATGTTTTCCTCCTTGGCACTTTTACCTAAGGTATATACTGGAAGGTGTTCTACTACTAAAAGTATATTCTTCACTTCACGACCTAATTTTTTAGCATCTAATGCTTCTTGAAAATAAAGCTGTTGTAGTTTCCAAGCTTCTTCATAAGAACAAAGTCCAAAATTTTTAACTAGAATCTCGGCCATGGCTATTTCTTTTTCGACCAAGATTTAGCTAAATACTTATACAAACCACTATTCAATTTTTCTGCAGCTGCGCCGAATTCATAAAAACGAACTTTTACATAAAAAGGGAAAGGATCTAAGAGTTGTGTTAGACTCAAATCTTTAATCACCAGAGCTTCTTGAAAAGCAGGTGTAGAACTTACCACCTTATTTTTGGGATCATACTGATTCTCTAAAGCTTGCACATAAACTGGTCCGAAATCACAAAAAAGAAAGTAGTTTTGATTAAGGCGAATGGTGCTATCCACTTCCATTTTTTCATTTAAAAAGAAAGAAGAATTTTCGCCATCCAAAATGCGTTTGTAATCATCAGCCCAAATAAAATATAGCTTGCAAAAATCAAAATTCTCCTTAAATCCTTGGAGCATAGCCAAATTTCTATCGTGTTGTTGCTGCTCTAACTTATCCGCTAAAGCAGTATTTCCAGAACTGCGATAAGCATCAATTTTCTTAGAGTTACTTCTTAAACGAACAATTAGGGCACCATTTTTTAGAAAATCTATAGATTCATATGCCTTCATCCTATCGGTAAGACTGTCATTCTCTACTTGAGCACGGAGCATAGATGAGAATGCCAATAAAACGAAAAGAATACAAAATTTATAAATCCCAAACTGGATTGCGTTTCCCATTAACCATACTTTTTAATTTCATCCAAAATGCCACAATCAAATAAATAATTATGGGCGAACCAAGGGTAAAAAAGCTAGCATAGACAAAGAATAAGCGAATATTCTTGCCAGGCATATTTAACTTTCTACCAATATAGGCACAAACTCCATATACCGTTTCATCAAATACTGATCTAACTTTACTCATAAGGGTACAAAGTTACGTAATATCTCCTGATAGCATGCTAAAAGCAATCCTACAATTCAAACAATTTTTCTTTTCACAATACGCTCTTTTTAGTTGTAATAAGGCTTGACTCTGCAAGGCATTTTCTACGGTAAAATTCAATTTTCTAAAACCACGTATTACCGAATTTTCTTCCGACTTAATCTCTCTTAATAAATCTAAGGCCCTCAAGAAGTATTTCTCCTCGTCGAGGTATTTAGCGTAGAAAAACAAAAAAGGTACTACCACATTGATAACTAAACTATTAATAAACGGATAGCTTATATTTTTAGTACACCAATTAGCTTCCTGTGCAAAGAAATAATGCTTTTGCCAATATGCAGAGACTTCAATTCTAAACAAGTGATGGAGATCTTTAAGTTGCTCTATCTCCAAAATACTAGAAAATAAATGAAGATTCTTGAATAATAGAGCTGCTAATTGCGCAAGCCGAATACTTGGAAATGAAGGAGGGCGCATTCCTGTAAAATTCCAATGTTGTCTTTTGCACAAAGGCTTCAGGTCGTATTTAACTTTAACAAAGCTAAATTCTTGTTCTAATCTCTTAGAATAAGTATCCTTTGCCTCTAGTAAATCTGCCATGCCAAATAAAAAACTTTCCAATTGCCTAAGGCTACAAGCCTGATGGTGTAGTAAACGTAGATTAATGGACCGAACTAAGAGGGTGAAATTGTCCTTATTCTTTGGTGCACCAAAATATTGAAACAAGAGCGTAATAAAGAGCATTTCTAGATCTCCATGTAAGTAATCTAACTCTTTCTCTATATCGGAGGCTTTTCTAAGCAAGCGCTCAATAATCCAACTCTCCATATACAAATCCATTCTTTCTAACTGCCTTGGACCTAGCAAGGCTTGGCAAGGAATAAATACCGCTTTAGTATTTTGAAGTGTATTATAGCTTTGTAAAGTTTGTTTAAAAATTAGATCGCCAATAACCAGACAAGGCAAGTCTCTACCATTCTGTAATTTAACCGACTTTTGTTCCCCATAATAACAAACATGTAAAATCACCGTATTGTAATTGGCATCTAGTTGGTGTTTATGTTGATACCACTGCTTCCAATTATGGTGGATTTCCACATTACCTATCCACAAAATATCATTAAAGTAAATTTTAGCATCAAAAAAATCGGGACCGCCATCCTGATTTTGCTTACCAACATGAACAATTTGTATTTTTTGTCCGTCGCCTAGTAGGAGCTCTTCTTTTCTAAAAAGACCAAACTTCCATACAAATTGAATAAAATCTTCCGAAATTTTTATGCTATCCATGGCACAAAACTGTGCCTTTCCGTCGATAATAAATAGATAAATTAGTAAAAGCTAGAAGGGAATGCGTATTTGCTTTCTAGAAATATCTAGCCATTTCATCTCGCATTTTTTTAGCCTCTTTAGCAGCTGCATCTGCAAAATCTTCCCCCTTACTTGCATAGATGATAGCCCTTGCGGAATTAATTAATACTCCGATTTCATCATTTGCGGCATACTTCATTACTTCATGCATATCGCCACCTTGAGCGCCAACTCCCGGCACCAAGAAAAAACTCTTCGGAGCTAAATTTCTAATACTAGCTAATTCAGAAGCATGAGTAGCTCCAGTTACGAACATGATGTTTTCTTCATTACCCCAATCGAAAGATTTTTTAACTACCTTCTCATAAAGGTATTCTTCCTTGTCTTTATGGTATTGAAAGTCTCTACTACCCATGTTAGAGGTTAGTGCTAACAATATTGCCCACTTATCTTTGAAAGCTAGAAAAGGCACTACAGAATCTTCTCCCATATAGGGGTTAATAGTAATAGAATCAAAATCGTAATGTTCAAAAAATGCCTTTGCATACATGCTAGAGGTATTTCCTATATCCCCTCTCTTGGCATCTGCAATGGTGAATATATCCTTAGGAATGTAGGCAATAGTTTTTTCTAAGGCATCCCAGCCCTTACTACCTAGGCTTTCATAAAAAGCTATATTGGGTTTATAGGCAACTGCATAAGCCGAAGTGGCATCTATAATTTGTTTATTGAACTCAAAAATTGGGTCTTCAAACTCTAAAAGAAAACTAGGAATTTTATTAGGATCGGTATCCAAACCAACACAGAGAAAGGACTTTTTAGAATAAATCTGCTGTATAAGTTCCGCTCTTGTCATTGCTTAAAATTGAGGCGTTCGCAAATTTACAGCTTCTACTGAAACAACTTCAGGAACCGATTTAAGCACCGCTTCCTCTATACCTGCCTTCATAGTGAAAATACTTTGTGGACAGGTTTCGCAATTACCTAGTAAGCGCAGTTTTAGTTCCATGCTATCGGTGAGTTCCACTATTTCTACATCTCCTCCATCCTTTCTTAAATAGGGTCGCATGGTGTCTAAAGACATTTCTATACGATGTAAGATTTCTTCTTTAGTTCTCATTTTGAGCTGTTTCTAATTTAGGTTTAGCATTGTGTATTGCTACTTGTTGTGCTACTTTTTCTGCAATTTTATCGAAAATTCCATTCATATATTCATCACCTTGGGTAACTGCCGGTCTACCTTCATCTCCTCCTTCTCTAATAGCTTCTATAATTGGAACTTCTCCTAAAAAGGGTACTTCATACGATTCGGCAAGTTTTTTCGCTCCATCCTTTCCAAAGATATAATATTTTTTATCCAAAGCATCACTAGGTGTAAAATAGGCCATATTCTCAATAAAGCCTAATATTGGCACATTTATGTTAGGCATAGTAAACATAGTTAGCGCTTTCTTC
The DNA here is from genome assembly GCA_020635975.1 of Chitinophagales bacterium. Taxonomy (GTDB): domain Bacteria; phylum Bacteroidota; class Bacteroidia; order Chitinophagales; family UBA8649; genus JAFMKE01. The sequence continues at coordinate 281,710 of JACJYT010000003.1, read as the reverse complement.
GCATCAATTAAAGATACATTTTGTGGCGTACTTACGATAACCGCCCCACTTACATTAACTGCTTGAACCATAGTAAGATGAACATCCCCTGTACCTGGAGGCATATCAATAATTAGATAATCTAATTTACCCCAAATTACATCGGTAACAAATTGTCTGAGTGCAGAAGTTACCATAGGGCCACGCCAAACCACAGCTTGTCTTTCATCTATTAAAAAACCTATAGAGAGCACCTTAATTCCTTGAGCTTCAATCGGAATGATGTAATTTTTACCCTTTATTTCTCGAACCTCTGGCATTTGTTTTCCTACGCCAAGCATCATAGGGAGCGAGGGTCCATGTATATCCGCATCAATAATTCCGACTCTTGCACCTTGCTTCGCTAATGATAGAGCTAAGTTTACAGAAACGGTAGACTTTCCCACTCCTCCTTTTCCAGAGGCAACACAAATTACATTTTTAACATTGGGTAAGATATTTATATCTGCATTTCTACCAGAAGTAATATTAGCTGTCATTTCTATATCTACAAGCACATCTGGATAAACAGCTTGTACTGCTGCTAAACAATCCGCTTTAATCTTTTCCTTAAGCGGACAAGCGGGGGTTGTAAGTACCACCGTAAAAGATATTTTATCTTGGCTGCACTTAAGATCTTTAATCATGTTTAGTGTAACTAAATCCTTCCCTATATCTGGATCCAATACATTTCCAAGTGCTTCTAGCACCTTAGACTCAAGTAATTTCATAATTCTATACTAGATTGCAAAGTTACGGATAGTTATAGTATTTCCCATCATTAAATACTACCCAACTAACTCGGTCAACTTTATAGACTAAGCTTTGATTAAAAACTTCAAAATCTTGTGCTATCTCTTTACTAAAATCTGTTTTCTCTCCATACAGCATGCCTTTTAGGTAGCCGTAATTGTCTTTAAACACAACAATATCATTATCGATTGCAATTTTATCTGGCACAAAGCTTTGCAAGCGGATGGTTTTACCTTTATAAAAGGCATATAGAAAACCAAAATCATCGGCATATACCATAATGTTCTCTTTGATCATAATCATAGAAGGTTTATAGCTAAGTAGTTCGAAACGCTCACCGAGGTAGTACACAACAAATTGATCCATATCGTCCACATAAGCTACAAAGTCTTCTCCGCATTCGTACCAACTCGGTATTTGGTATTGGATTGTGCTTTTCACTCCCCTATCCCAAATCACAAAGTCTTCTAGATTACTTACATAGGCAATTACATTCTTGGATACTTTAAAGCTTCGTGGCGCAATTTCTTCTATGAGTTCTTTAGTGCCGTAATAAAATACTTTAAACTGATTGTTCACATCCAAATAAGCAATTAAATTATCTCCAGCTTTCACCTGATTAACCTTCCATAATTCTAGTACCTGAAGGGAATCTTCAGAATAAACCATAAACTTGTCAAAATTATTGGTAAAGCAGAGAATTTGATCTCCAATTGCAAAATTGTCTATAGCCCATCTATCCAATAATTTAGTTTTTCCCTGCTGAAAAACCCATAATTGTTGATCTACAAAATAGGCCATCAAATCGTCCTTGGCAAAATAGCGTGGATTACTAAGGTTTAAATCTTTCTTCTGACCATTACTATAAATGATAAACCGATTATTATTTCTAATATAGGCGATATAATCCTTGCCTGCTTGAGCGCTAATAATAGGTAAAAACTCTAATTTCTCTAAATAATAATCATTAAATGCATAGAAGTAATTCCAATTAGGGTCGGTGAAGTATGCACTTTGTGCTTTTGTGGAATAACAAACAAGGCTAAAAAGAAGTAGAAAAAAATATTTCATCATAGGAAAACTTAAAATTAATGGCTTTAGTTCTAAAAAACACAAAAGGCGAGAACTTATTCTCGCCTTTTGTAATTCAATAATTTTGCCAAAACCTAATCGATAGTTTCTGGATCAGCCGAGCCGTACTCAATTTCTATTGGTAAGTCTTCATTTACGTCGTTCAATAATTTGAACTCAACACGTCTGTTCTTAGCTCTACCTTCTGGATTATCACTACCATCAGGATTTTCGTTTGGTGCAATAGGATTAGCCTCACCAAAAGCTTGAACTAAGATTCTTTCTTCATCCACACCATTTTCCTTCAAGTAATCTTTAGCAGCATTTGCTCTTCTTTCAGATAAAGCCATGTTATACTTATCAGAACCTTTAGAATCTGTATGTCCTTCTACTTTTACCAATAATTCAGGGTACTTAGCTAACAAAGTAATAACAGAATCCATTTCGTCCTTATACATATCACGAATATCATTCATATCGAAAGCAAAGTAAACATTCTCCACTTTAGCTCTATTAATCGGACGCATAACCAAAATCTTAACAATCGTATCATTAGAAGCATTTGCAATTTCTTCCATTTTAAGAGTTTCCACAGATGGCCAGTAGCCTTTCTTATTACCATTAAGTTTATAATCTGCTTCTTCAATTAAGAAATTAACTGGGCTAGAGCCTGTTTTACTTTCGCCTATGAATTCAAAATCGTTAGCTCCTAAAACTTGATATAAAGCAACTTCTACATCACTCATTTTGTTTCCTTTAGAATCTGTAGCTTCAACGATAACATACTTATCAGATACTAATTTTACCTTAAACACATCATCGCAACAAGTTTCCCCTCTGTCTGAAGTTGTACCTGGACGATTAGAAACAAGGTAACCATTCGTTCCTCTTTCGTTTAATGCTAGATATAAATCGTCTGCACTAGAGTTTAATGGGTAGCCTGCATTCACCACAGCTTCTCCCCATGAATCTACATTACCTTCAATTTTGAAAACATCTAAACCACCTAAACCTGGATGACCTTCAGAACTAAAGTATAATAGACCATTAGCCGCATCATAGAAAGGAGTCATTTCATCGTACTTGGTATTTACAGTTGAACCTAAGTTAGTTGGTGTATTAAACTCACCATCTTTCATTGTAGCATACCAAATATCCATACCACCTTTACCGCCAGATCTATTAGAAGCAAAATATAACACTTCATTTCCATTGGCATCCAAGCCTAAAGCCGGTTGTGTAGTAGTACTACCTTTTTTATTGATATCTAAGAATTCTGGATCAGACCAAGTATTTCCTGATTTTGTAGTTTTGTAAATATCGCAAGTCATAGCTGTTGCATTTACTTCACTACATTCTGTAAAATACATTGTGTTACCATCTTTGGTCATTACCCCATTACCAACATGCTTACCCTCAACATTGATATTTTCAGGCATCAATTCTTTAGACCAAGCACCATTAGTGTTTGTATTTACAAATAATTTAGAATAATAATCCTCATTGTTCGCAGCAGCTTCTTCTCTATTAACCGCTTCTTCTGGTAATAAAGCTGCCATTAACACTTGATTAGAATTCAAGTACTTTGGAGATAAATCTTGCAAATTATTGTTAATGCCAGGAATCTCTTCAACCACAGACTCTTGCTTAGCATTCATTAGTTCCAAAGCCAATTCACAACCTTCTTTTTCAATTTTAACTTTGCGTTTCAAATCAGAAAGAAGACCGTCCTTGTCCTTAGCATCTTCAACATTTTCTAAAAAAGTATCAAATTCTTTGATTGCTTTATCATACTCGCCTTGAGCTTTAAGCATCATTGCATTTTGATATCTTGCCTCAGGCCAAGCATTTTCATTTTGCTCAAGCGTTTTTTGATACCACTTTTGTGCCTGTTTATAATCTTTTAATTGTCTGTTAGTTTCAGCAATTTGGAAAGAAAGTCTTGAATTATTCTCTTTCTTTTGCTGAACATCCGTGTAAGCATCCACGGCATTATAATAGCTTCCTTCCTCGTACAAGTCATCGGCCATTCTAATTTTTTTCGAAGTAGCGCATGATGACAAAGTTGCTACTGATAAACCAAATAAAAATAAATTTCTAAGTTTCATGGATTCGGGTTTTATTAAAATCTAGGGTTGAATAAATAAGTATCGGTGGTTTGTGGTTTACCGTAAGGACCAAAATAGCTAACCGCTATTTCGAAAGCATTTGGCATTTTAGCTGCATTGTCGTTTTTAAGATCTTTGCCTAATTGACCAACACCTATATCATAAGCACCTGAAACTCTAAAATTTTCGAAGTCGATTCCTGCTTTAGCAATTACTGCAACATCCCAACGATACCAAGCACCTAAGAATAAAGTAGTTGTTTTTTGTTTTTTACTTTCCATTTTGTATCCGAAAGTAGATCCAAAATTAACTTCACTTGTTTTAACCGTTGTTTGATATAAAGCACCTGGGATAATTAAGAATTTTTTCACCGCAAATTCAAAACCAGCATGAGCAACATGGCGGAAAGGCGTTTGGTATTGCGCTTGACCACCTGCATCAGCTAAAAAATCATCCTTGTGGCGTAATAAATTAAAGAAAGAATAGCCTCCGTAGAAAGTCATCCAATCTGTAAATTGACCATCGAACAATAAACCAGCATTCATGTCAATAGAATTAACCGGCTTAGAGATAGAAGTGATGTATTGATCATCAATATTCGTAGGCGTTGAAATCAACTCTTCTTCGAAAGTATAATCAGCATCAATCTGTCTGTTGCCATAATTAGCCTGCATACCTAAAGCTAAATGATACTTATTGTTTTTATCTAAACCTTTGTGATAAGCTACACTTAATCCTGCTTTTAATGTTTTCAAACCACCAATTTGATCGTAAAACATAACTGCTCCAACACCAAGTGCATCTGTTTTTAATTTATTCTTCAACAAAGAAAAATCAACTGACACAGAAGGAGTCATGTATGCTGTTGGATTTTGGCTAACCCCATTTCTCCATTGATCGCGATAAATAGCATTTACTCGATATAGTCCGTTAAATTTACCTGTTAATGCAGGATTTAATGTTAGTGGTGAAGCATAATACTGAGAAAAATGGATGTCTTGTGCTTCCAGTTTACTCCCAACTAACATCAAGATGGCGAAAAGTAATAAAATTCTAGGTTTCATGTATTAAGGTTTTTAAAAATTATCGAATTAAGGTTACAGATCCTGATAAAACTAAGTTTTCACTAGATTTATCTATCACTAAATAATAAGTATAAACGTCTGTTGGTTGATCTTGTCCTTGCCATGTTCCATCCCAACCCAAATCATCATTGTACTCATAAACAACATCGCCCCATCTGTTATAAACTCTGAAAGCCGCAATACTAGAGTTCACATCCATGTTAACAGGAAAGAATCTTGCATTTAATGCATCTCCATTTGGAGTAAAGGCATTTGGCATTTCAGGATCTGAGACTGAAATTACAAAAATTATTGAACTATCTGTTTCTACACATGTTAAATTTTCTCCACTATTTAAAGTGTATAACGCGGCAAGTTCTACAAACACATCTTCATAGCTATTTCCTGGAGCAGAACCAGTATATACGTTTCCTACAAAATTCTCACTTGGATACCAAGTTTCGCTATCTGGGTTAATACTACTACTAACCGTATAGCTAACTTCTTGTCCAATTACTACAGAATCAATTTCATCAATTATCGGATCAAGACATCTTGTTTCAAACTCAAAGCTTGCATTAGATTCACAACCATTAGCGTCCACTAATCTAAGCGAATAGATACCATCATCTCCTGAGGCAATGCTTATTGGATCTAAAGATGAGTTTGTACTTCCATCCCAATATGCCTCTGCTATAGTAAGTCCATTGGTAATTAAAGAATCTAGAGTAAAACTTACTTCATCCCCATTACAGCACAAAATATTTCTAACTAAGTCTGTATTTAATAGAATTGTATCTACAGAACTTACTAAAATAGTAGCACTTCCTGGACAAGAATTCAAATCTAAGAAGTCTAGTGTATACAATCCATCTGTATTAACCGTAATAGATGCTCCATTTCCACTCTCTGGTCCAGACCATACGTAGGTCCAAGAAGGGTCGGCATCGCTCGTTAATACTATCGAACTTAGAGGGCATCTAAAGCTTTCATTACTTTGATTATTAATTGTAGCTACTGGTACTGGGAAATTATCAAAAACTATCGATGCGGTGTTAGAACAACCATTAGCATCAACAAAATTCATCGTATAGGTTCCACTTGCGCTTACCGAAATACTAGAACCTGAGCCATTTTCTGGACCGGTCCAAGTATATGTCCATGTAGGATCTGCATCACTAGCAAGCACTACCGTGTCGCCAAAGCATGCCTCTATTAAAGAACTTGCATTATTTATACTGGCTTGTGGTAAAGGATTTACAGCGATACTCACAGAATCAGTAACTGTACAATTCGATAGTTCTATATCTACATAAACCATGGCAGGCGAAACAAGAGGACCTGCAATTGGATTGGATATCGTAACATCATTAAGCAAACCATTATTCGGCGTCCATAGATAACTTAAGCCACCTGTTGCCTCTAACTGTAAATTATCTCCTTCACAAACAACAGTATCATTTGTGAGGGTATAACCACCATTAAATTGAACCGACAAAACTCCCGTTCTAGAACAAGTTCCATCAGTAACTTGCACAAAAACCTCCGTAAAATGGCTTAAAGAGTCTAACAAAATAGGGTTTTGTAAAGTATCATCATTAAAACTGTAGGCTGGCAGTGAATACCACAAATAGCTAACAGGTGCTACTCCAGGAGCTACATAAGTAGTTCCGAATCTGGTATTCATTCTAGAGCTGGTAAATGCAGGTGTATTGATGGCACAACCTGCAGCACCATCTGTGTTATCGTAGGCAACTAAATTACCAACCGTAGTGGTAAATTGCACATCATCATCACTTGTCCATGCTGTGTTATCAAAGCAAGTTTCTACTAGTAGATTGGATACTCCATCCCAAACAAACGGCACATCAAATACATGGGTATTCCATCCCAAGGCTGTAGTTACAACAGCTGGACCAAACACTGGAGAGAATCCAGCCAGATCAAAAGCTGTAAGAGTATTTAAGGTAGTATGCTTAATCGCAATTCTAAAATTATTATAAGGTGCTGTACTTCCCTTGTCAATTACATTAAAAGCAATAGATTCTAAACTTGCACCAGCACTTAAGCCAATTGCACTCAATTCTGATGCTAAATAAATCGTTTGGGTTCTTCCATCTTCCCAAAATCCTTCATACGGCGTACCCGTTCCAGTACTTCCCGTTCCAAAACCAATTTGGTAGATGGAATCTACTTCAGGTAAAAGAACAGTAGTGCTTGCTTCAGCAAAAAACTGCAAACTATCCTCTGGACAAGATAAAGTAAGATCATTTGTTAATGAATCGAAACTAAGGCTATCTACAACTACTTCAACACTAGTAACCGATGTACAAAAGCCGTCTTCCATCGTTACAAAATACTCTATACCTTGATTAGGCGTACTCGTTACATTCGGCCCAGATGTAGTATTCAAATAAGTTGGAGGAGACCAAGTAAATACAGGATTTACAGGTGGAGCATATGGTACAAAAGACCAAGACTCCCCTATCGAAGTCATATTCGTATTATTAAAAGCAGCATTTGCTACGCCAATTGTGCCTGTAGCATTCTCAATACCTTGTGTCATAGTACCCGTTGCATTATCCGGAACTACGTTTAAATTGTTAATTTCTATCAAGCCGTTTTCATATAACACAACTTGAACGCTAACCGTAGTTGTTGATCCAAAGTGAGCCACGTTTAAGAAATTCAAAACAATATACTGATTTGGAGAACTCCCGCCATTGTAATAAGAAAAAGTACCGCTAGTATTAAAATTTAAATCATCCCATGCCCATGCAATGAAATTATTAGGTACAGCTGCTGTTGGAATGGTAGCATTTCCTAAAAAGGATCCCGTTGGAGGAGAGAAAGTAAACCATCCGTTGGATGAAAGCCAAATCTGATTGTAAGGTGTTCCAAAAAATGGAAAGTTAAATCCTAAAGGAAGAGGTCCCTGAGTATTGTCATCTGTAAATCCACCAATTACTGTTCCCCCTGTTGTAGGATAAGGCGAAAAAGGAGTTTGATTCAAAGTGTAAGGCGCACTTGGAGCTAAAATAACAGCTTCTAAATCTATAGGACTACCTTGACAAACTCTAGGATTAGCAGGATTAACACCTATTGCACTTGCCACTCCTTGAACATTCACAACAACCGAATCTTGTATTACGCAACCACTATCTGAAGTAACTGTAGCTATATATTGTGTTGTAATTAAAGGCGAAGCAAGAACTGTATTACCTACAGAATCTTCTAAAGTTTGAACATTGTTCCAAGTTACCGAACTAATCCCAACCGAAGCTGGACTGGTAGTCAAACTTAAAAAGGTTGATCCATTTAAACAAATAGTATCGGGTTGATCCATGTTTATTGTAAACGATTCTTCCACCAAGACCAGAATGTCATCCGTTCCGCAAGCAGAAGTTACTGTATATTCCGTGTCTTGAAAAGGTAAGGCAAAAGTGTTCGGATCATTAATATCTGCCAAACCATCAATTGGCGACCAAGTCACCGTAGCCCAAGGAGCTACTCCCGTAACATTCATATTAAAGCCAATACCATCACAAGATACAAAAATGTCTGGTCCAGCATCGGTTGGATTAACCGTAACACTTACTGCAGAATAACATGAATCGTCAATTGCATTAGAATATAAATACGTGTAGGTAGAATCTGCCGTTGGATAAACTACACTCGTGTTACCAGCAATAAAGTTACCAGCTCCATCAAAAAAGCCATAGGCCGGATCTGAAACAAAAATTTGAATATTATCTAAACCCCAATGGTCAAATTGCGCAGTTGAACTAAAAATTTGAGACCACTGCACTTGCGTAGTAGCAGTTTGCGCACCCGCAGGAATTGGGAAGCAATAAGTACCCCATTGCGTAAAAGGAGTTTGCCCACTAGCATTTCCTACTCCCGCTGGACCGGGGTTAGCCGGTAAGATATCTCCATTTGGTTGAAAATAAGCTATATCCACCCAAGTTGTACCACCATCTATAGAATACTGAAGAGAAACTCCTTCGTCTGGCTCATCCGGACCTTCTACCGGAGAAGGTTGACTTTGAACAGCATATACTAAATCAAAGCAGATTTGTCCTCCGTAGGTCAAATCCAAAGGTAAAGATGTCAACTCTCTAGGAACATCCGCTTGAGGGCCCATCCATAAGTAAGTATCATTGGTTAAACTTGGGATATAAGGATTATTAAATTGAGCAGAGCTCGTTGCCGTCCAATCTGTACCCGGCACTCCTGTGTTAAAATCATTATTTAATGCGAAATCCGCAAAGCCACTTAAGGTAATAACCACTGAATCCCCACAATCCACTATGGTTTGATTTGGCACCGAGTTAGTAACGCACTGGGCATTAGAGAAAAAAGCAACTATCGCAGCAAAAAAAACAAGGTATAATTTTTTCATAAGCTCTTATTTGGTGATTACTATTTTATTAATTACTAAATCTGTAAGCTTTCCTACAAAGGCATTCGGATGAACAGTAATAGAATGATGAAAAATCTTCATCAAACCTCTAGAATTACAATCTCCTTCCAGCACTTCATTGGGAGCAAGTTGCACACTGCGAATTCTACTTTCATCTGTTCCCTCTTGACAAGATTTGCAAACATCATTATACCATTCTTCAAAATTGAAGCTAAGTGAAACATTTTGACTAGTTAAATTCGTAAACCTCAGTACAATATAGTCGTATTCAAATCCTTGATTGGATCTGCAAACAATATGTTGTTTCTCAATTTTATAGTCCTCATCACTTGCTATAATTTCCCAAGTTTGGGCTTTCAAAGCAAAAGAAAGGAGTAAAAAACCTAATAAACTAATGTAATTCTTCATATAAATTTTGTTTTGTTATCTAATTAATGTTACCGTACCGCTTTAAATAAAGTCTTCAAAAGGTTTTTCTATTCTTATGTAATAGCTGTATACATCAGCAGCTTGGTCCTTTCCTTCAAAAGTTCCATCCCATCCTAAATCACAATCTCGGTAACCCGATTCCAATTCCCCCCAACAGTTAAAAACTCTTAAAGCAGCTAAATTACTATTAATATCTAAATTAACAGGAAAAAATCTCTGATTTAAGTTATTTCCGTTAGGAGCAAAGGTATCAAGCAAAAGCCCTCCCTCTACATTTAAAGAGTAAATTATAATCTCATCAAACTCTGTGCAGCTCAGTAAACTTCCCGTAGAGCCACAATTAAATAATTCTTGGTTGTTATCATCTAAAACAATGTTCTGGGCAACTACGACATTCGCAACAATAAGAAATATTACAATAATCAACTTTTTCATAAGCTAGAACCTTGAATTTGATTTGTATTGAGAAAATGCTGCTCCTTCTTCCAAAACTTTTAAAAGAACATTCTGATTAACTAGATAAAACCACTGTTCCATATTTAGTTTAGGTGCAATATCTAGTTTTAAAAGATTGATAGACTCCAAGTTATCGACTTGCACAACTGGTAAAGAAGCAATCTCTTGCCCAAGATAATCTTCGAGCTTAATAATTTCATAAGCTTGCAATATCGTGTTTAATTGCATGATTCTATCGATATTATTATCGAGCATCCATTGTATCTTAATTGCTGGATACACCTCATAAAGCCTCTCATCAGGTGTAATTGTATTTTGACAAAATACCGCTATATAGAACAAACTAAAACTAAAGGAAAATAGAATTTTTTTCATCAAATCAGGATTTAGACCTAAAAATAAGGAATTCCATTCAATTTTAGGCATCATGTTAAAAAACTGTTAACAAGATTAATGTTTTTTTTGAAACTAATTTTATTGGCATCAATTTTGTTTATCTTTGCATTACAAATTTCATAATAACTAAAAACTTTTAACATGAAAAAATTTAATTTATTAACCATCTTATTTGCAATGTTTGCTCTTGGTTTTTTAGCTAGCTGTGGTACGGACGATCCTAGTGAAGAATTACCAATCTTAACCACTAACCCTTCATCTGACTTAAGTGCTGTTGCTGGTACTTTAGTAAGCTTTAGTGTTACTGCTGGTGAAAACCCTAGTTCTAAAAGTGAATTAGAAACTTTAGTAATTGATGCTAATGGCGTTAACGAAGACACAACCATTACATTTGCTAACAATACGACTACCTTTCAAGGTACTTTTACTTTCACGGCTCCTGCTGCAGGTTCGACCAACATCATTACTTTTACACTAACTGATAAAGCTGGTAAATCTAATGTGGAATCTATTACTATAACTGGTACTAGTGGAGCTAATCCAATTTTAACATGGTCTGCAACTTTATTAGGTGGTCAAACTAACCCAACAATTGGTAGTGCTTTTGCTTCTACTAATGGTCAAGTTTATTTGAAAGCAGCTGCAGCAACAAATTCAAGCCTTATTGATTTTGTATATTTTTATGGTGCTTCTAACTTAGCAACTCTTGCTGCTCCAGACGACGATTTAGTGGATGGTACTGCTGCAAATAGCGTAGATTTAACAGACACTTACACTACTAAAAATGCTACAAGATTCATGACTACTACAGTAACTCCAGCTGAGTTTACTGCAATGACTGATGATGCGGATTTCCCTGCATTTACTGGTTCTTCTAGCTTAGAAAACAACTTAGCTGTTGGAGATGTGATTGCATTCGAAACTGTAGCTGGTAAAGTTGGTTTAATTCACGTTTCTGCTCTTTCAACTGGAGCTACTGGAACATTAACTATCGATGTAAAAGTTCAACAATAATCTTGTTGTAATAATTTTATAGAAAATCCCGTTTCATTAATTTGAAACGGGATTTTTTTTGGCATGAAGCTTGAATTCCTATTGTTGATTAAAAGATTTTATTTTACCTTGTAATCCAATTGTTATGAAAAATTTAATAGGATTTATCGTTTGTTTCTTTGCCGCATTTAGTTCTACACTAGCCCAAGGCGACGGCTATGAATATTCCGAAAATATTCAAGTACTCTATGGAACTGTTTTTAATGGAGAAATTATCCCTGTCTTAAATGTTCCAGAAATTTCTATTACCGGACACAAATTTGAAACAGCGCAAGATGAATACTGGTATAACTACTACTTGAAAAGAGTAAAAAAAGTATATCCTTATTACGAAATAGCACGTACTGTAATTTTAGAATTAGATGATAAGAAAGAAGATTCTAAGAAAAAAGAATACAAGAAGTTTAAAAAGGAAAGAAAGGAAGCTTTGATGAAGAAATTCGAAGCAGAATTGAAGGAACTTACGGTTTCGGAAGGTAAGGTTCTAGTAAAGATGATTAATCGCGAAACTGGAACACCTTTTTACGATTTAATTAAAGAATACAATAGCGGTGTAAAAGCTTGGGCCTATAATGTAGTTGCCAATCGTTATGGTTATGATTTAAAAGAAAGCTATGATCCTGAAAAAGAAGAAAACCTTATGTTAGAAATTGCTATTCGACAGGTTTTAAATAATAATGCATCTCACTAAGAATTTCTTTAGTATCTATTTTTTGCATGCAATCAAAATGCCCTTTGGGGCATTTTTTATGTCCTATTTTGGAACATGGTCGGCAAGATAAATCCTTAACTTCTACCGCTTTAAATTTGTCTTTACTCATATAAGGATACATCCCTAATTCAGGTACCGTGTTTCCCCATATGCTAATAATATTTTTCTGAAATGCTGCTGCTATATGCATCAAACCAGTATCGTGGGTAATTACTAAAGTTGCTTGCCTTATTACGGATGCAGATTGATTTAGATTTAACTTTCCACAAGCATTGTAAATTTCTTTATTCGTACTATTTATCGATAACTCCTCTCCTCTTGCTAAATCATCCAAGCCGCCTAAAAGTATTATAGGAAGGTCAATTTGATCACATAATTCTAAGAGTTTGTTAAAGGGCATTCTTTTAGTTGCGAATTTCGCTCCAATAACTAAAGCTATGTACGATTCTTTCGCTGTAACAAACAAATTCTCAATAATAACTTCGTCTTTTGATGGAATAAAATAATCTAAGCCCTTCGCATCGTTAACTATTCCTAAAGTTTTAGCTGTATACAAGTATCTATCAACAATATGCTTATACTTGGGCAACTTGTTGATTTTAAATTGAGTAAGTAACCACTTTTCAAAATTCAGCTTGTTTACAGAATACGATTTTACCCGTAATCTTAACTTAATGATTTGGGTCCTCAAGTTATTATGTAGATCCAAAACCAGATCAAAGTTCTCTGCTTGCAAAGAACTAATTAAGGCGTTAATGTCATCTTTTAATAAATGGATCTTATCGATATGCGGATTAGACTCAAGAATTCCAACATAAGAAGCCTTCGTGGCATAGTGAAGTTCTATTTGTGGTTGTTGTAGCTTCAAACATCTTACCACGGTAGAAGTCAAAACAATATCGCCAATAGAACTGAACCTTAATATTAAAACTTTCACTAAGGAATTATTTAAACTGTAATAAATAAAAAAGGGCTAAAATTTAGCCCTTCTCTTTTAATCTTCTTAGTTGCTAGAACTTGAATTATCTTGAGGCTCTTGAGTTGTTTCAAGCAATTCAACATCCAAACTATCGCTTTTCTCTTCATTAGCTTCCTCAAAAACCCAAGCCTTATAGCTATGGTCGCCAATACCTTCGATTGCAGCAATTAACTCTGCCTCGCTAACCAACTTACTATCGTACTTTATAGTCGCAAAACTTTCTTCATAATTTACTTCAGCAAAAGCAACGCCGTTGGTAGAACGTAATTCATTCTGAATCGCAGATACACAACCCATACTACAAACCATACCTTCTAATGCTAATTTAGATTCTGAATCTGCCACCACATCTGCATTTACAACTTGCTCCTCACCACTAGGCTTTTCACAAGAGTTGTTACAAGCTACTAGAAAAGAAAATGCTAAAAGGACTACGCTTAAATATTTCATTCTTAATGTTTTTTTTAAATTAAATTTCACTTACAAAATTAGATAATTATATCTAGATTCCTAGAATTAAAGCCCACAATCTTCTAACTTTACCAAAACTAAATAAAGACATTATGAAGCTAAAATTTTGCGGAGCTGCTGGTACGGTAACAGGAAGTAGTCATTTGTTAACTTTAGATGATGGTTATAAAGTCTTATTAGATTGTGGTCTTTATCAAGGCAATGAAGATGGTTACGAAAACTTTAACTATGAATGGTCTTTCGACCCCAGTGAAATTGATGTTCTTGTTCTTTCACATGCGCATATCGACCATTGTGGTAGAATACCAAAATTTGTAGCAGATGGTTTTAAAGGGGATATAATTTGTACCCACGCCACTAGAAATTTAGCAAGTATCATGCTCTTAGATAGTGGTTTCATCCAAGAAAAAGATGCCGAATACATCAACAAAAGAAGGGAAAGTAAAGGCTTACCAAAAATGAAACCTCTTTACACCGTAGAAGATGCAAAAGTTTGCGCAAAAAATTTCTTAAGTATATCCTACGAAAAGTGGTTTACTATTCGACCAGGCTTAGAAGTTTTGTTTAGAGATGCAGGCCATATTTTAGGAAGTGCTAGTGTTAGTTTGAAAATCAAACGAGAGGATAATTCCCATACTTATTTCGGATTTAGTGGAGATATTGGAAGACCCGATAGACCCATTCTGAAGGACCCGCTTCCCATGCCAAAATTAGATTATTTAATCTGCGAATCCACTTATGGTGGCGTAAAGCATGAAGGACAAGCAAACGATAAAGATGATTTATTACTCGTTATCCGAAAAGCTTGTGTAGAAAAAAGAGGAAAACTACTTATACCTGCCTTTAGTGTTGGTAGAACGCAAGAAATCGTCTATATGTTAGATCAATTAGAAAACGAAGGTCTACTCCCTAGCATACCCGTTTTTGTTGATAGTCCGCTGGCTGTCGACGCTACCGAAATTTTTATGATGCATCCAGAATGTTATGATCTAGAGCTCTTAGACTATATGAGTAAAGATCCAAATCCTTTTGGCTTTCGAAAATTACACTACACGCGAAATGTGGAAGACTCCAAAGCCATTAATAGCTTGAAAGGTCCAGCAATAATTATTAGCGCATCGGGAATGATGAGTGCTGGAAGAATTAAACATCATCTAAACAATAATATCGAAGATCCGAATAATACCATATTAGTTGTTGGCTATTGCGGCTATGGCACTCTAGGAAGAAAAATTATGGATGGCGAAAAAGAAGTGCGCATTTTTGGAGAAATGAAAAAAGTTAATGCTGAAGTACGTATTATGAGTTCATTCAGTGCCCATGGCGATAACGACGAATTATTAAATTTCTTGGATAATCAAGATAGAGAAAAGTTAAAAACTATCTTCTTGGTTCATGGAGAAACGGAGCGTCAAAGTGTGTTCAAAACAAACCTAAAAGCTAAGGCATTCAAGAAAGTGATTATTCCTAAACTTGATGAAGAATACATCCTTGATTAAGAATTCAAATCTCTACTAAAAATACGATTACTTTTAGAAGATATTTTTTACTAAATTTAGGCTCATTTTTAAGAACCAAGCGTAAGCAAACTATAAACCAAGCACTTACAATATGAAGAAAATTTTATATACACTTGCAGTTATTTTACTCGCACAAAACAGCTTTGCTCAAGTAAGTGGGGCCCCTAATGTAAACTTAGGACCCGATCAACTAATTCCTTGTAACACCCCATGTGTTAATCTAAATGCAGAAATATTACAAGTTGGCAGTACGAATAATTATGCTGTAAATAATATCCCCTATTCGCCACCTTTACCTTATAATGCTACTGGTGGAAACCCGATACTCACTTCGGGAGATGATAGATGGAGTGACGTTATTCCTATTCCTTTTCCATTTTGTTTTTATGGAGATACCTACAATTCTTTAAAAGTTGGTACGAATGGGGCAATTAAACTAGGTCCTGCTCCACTAAGCAATGGCGGAAATCATCCTTGGTCCTTTAACAGTAGCGTACCCTCTCCCAATCTAGTTGATGCTGGAAATATTTTCGGAGCCTATCATGATTTAGCTCCTTCTTTATTTCAAGGAGTAATTCCTGGACTTTTATTAGGAAGTGTAAACTATTTCATTCTAGGTACTGCTCCAAATAGACAATTTGTAGTTATTTACAACAATACGCCGCAATATATTTGTTTGAACCTCAACACTTCTAGCCAAATTGTATTGCACGAAAGTTCAAACATAATAGATGTATTTATTGAGAACAAACCAAGATGTAATATCTGGAATGGCGGTAGGGCTGTAATTGGTATTCAAAACAATACGGGTTCTCAAGGCATTACCCCTCCAAATAGAAATACGGGAAGCTATAATATTAGCTCTCCGGAGGCATGGAGATTTTTACCTAATGGTACGAGCTCTTATTCAACCATTGAATGGTTAGAATCAGGAACTGTATTTGCTACTGGCGCTAGCACCAATGTTTGTCCGAATGTTTCTAATGATTATGTAGCTAGAACGACTTTCACCACTTGTACCGGTCAGCAAATTGTGCTTACCGACACGGTTAAGGTAAGTTTTGAAACTGTGGATGTTAGTTTAGCTCCAATCAACTCTTTTATCTGTTCTGGGCAAAATACAACGCTTACTGCTAGCTCTCCTCAAGCCACGAGTTATGTTTGGAATCCAGGTGCTATTCCTGGTCCTAGCATAACCGTTAGTCCAGGTAGCTCGGGTACGTACACGGTAACTGCAACCAATGCCAATAACGGATGTTTTGCAGAAGCAAGTGCAAGCATTGCCATTGCAACCCCTCAAGTAAATGTGTGTAATGTACTTTATGTAAGTCCAACTGGAAGTCCGAATGCGCCAGGAACTCAAGCAAATCCACTAGACTTAATTACAGCAATGAACTTAGGTGCTTGTATTGGTACCACCATCAAAATGGCCGTGGGCGACTATGTTACAGATAGTACAATCATCACAGTAACAAGTAATTTAACTCTAGAAGGTGGATTTGACCCGAACAACTCTTGGAAAAAAACAAGTGCAGTTGGGGCCACCAGAATTTTACGAACGGCGAATAATGTAACCGACATAAATGGTCCAGCCCCTAGACTAATTGCCATTGAGGTAGTTGGTCAATCTGGATTTAGATTCCAAGACCTAACTATAGAAGTAATGGATGCTCCTTCTGCTGGTTTAGATTTAAATGGAATTTCAAATTATGGATTAGTGCTAGAATCTTGCAGCAACTACTCTATCGTAAGAACTAAAATTGAAAGTGGCAATGCTGGTGCTGGAGGCAATGGCTCTAGTGGAGCAAATGGTGCAAATGGTGCCAATGGTGCCAATGCCTGTGGAAGAAACGGTGGCGCTGGAGGCGGAAATGGTGGAAATGGTGGTACTGGCGGAAATGATACAGGATGTAGCCCTTGTGTGTTTGGAAATTGCTTTGGACCATGCGACGGAAATAATGGTGGCGCTGGTGGAAATGGAGGACCAGCAGGTGGTGGCGGCGGAAATAGCGGTGTAACTTGCGCAGCTTTTGGTATTTTTTCTGGACAACACGGCGTATCAGGAGCGAATGGTGGCAATGGAAGCAATGGAGGTGGAGGAGCTGCTGGACTTGCACCTGTTTTGGGACAATATTTCACCCCAGGTGCTGCTGGAGCTACTGGCGCAAATGGAACTATAGGCGCTGGTGGTAGTGGCGCTGGAGGAGGTGGAGCAGCTACAGGTACCGACGGCGGCGGCGGCGGCGGTGGTGGCGGCGGCGGACTTCCTGGTCAAGGTGGTTTAGGTGGTCACGGTGGTGGTGGATCTTTCGCCCTGTATATCAACAATAATGGCGCAGCAACAGAAATTATCGACTGCGATTTTAACAACGGCTTAGCAGGTCTTGGCGGAATTGGTGGTCAAGGCGGACAAGGAGGTCAAGGCGGACAAGGAGGAAACTCTTCTACCAACCCTTGTTCTGGATGTCAAAACTTTAACAATGGTGGTGGCGACGGAGGCATAGGTGGAAATGGTGGTGTTGGCGGAAATGGAACTCCTGGACAAAGTGCTAAACTGCGAATTAACGGAAGCTTACCAAACATAATCAGTAATAGTGCCGCTCTTACTGTTGCACCAGGCTTGAACAATCCAAGCAATTTCGACTTAGCTGCTCAAGCAGTAATTAACATGGATGATATTGCTTGTACCGAAACGGATATTAATTTCGATGCGAACAATTCCGCAACTTGGAGTTTCGATGCCGGAAGTAACCCAAGTACTGCAAATGGTGCTCAAGTACTTACAGAATATTCTAGTCTTGGGAGAAAAGATATTAGCTATTCTAGTGGAGATTATATAGGTTTTGCTAATATCATTTTGGATGCTCAAATTTTACCAGAGTTCGTAACTACAGCACCATTCATTAATGGAGCTTACCGAGTATGTTCGGGACAAAGCGTTAACTTTACAGCAACTAATTCAGGAATAAACTACAATTTCCTTTGGGATTTAGGCGGTGGAGCCACTCCAAACACCTACAATGGTTTAGGGTTCCAAAGTATTGATGCAATTTTCGATACTCCTGGCACCTACGTTATACAATTGCAATATGAAACCAACTGCTGCGGAATTTCCTTACCTAGTACGATAAGTTTAGTTGTTGAAGAAACTCCAAATATTACTGCTTCGAGCGACCAACAATTTTGCTTAGGTACTTTTGGAGGCGTACAATTATCTGTAAGTGGAGCTCCTGCCAATGCAAGCATTCAGTGGACACCAACTACAGGACTTAGTAATTTTAATACGCCTACGGTTAATGCCCTTCCTAGTACTACTACAACTTATACAGTAACGGTTGCTAACGCTTCTGGTTTGTGTGCAAGCACAGATGATGTTTTGGTTAGCGTAACCGATTTAAACATTCAAGTTAACACCACTTCTGCAACTTGTGCAGTTTTAGGAAGTGTTACAGCAAGCGTTAGCGGAGGAAGTAACGATTATAGCTATTCGTGGTCTAATGGCGGAACTAGCAATTCTATTAATGGCTTACAAGCAGGTAATTATACCGTAGTAGTTACCGACAATGTGTTGGGTTGTATGGATTCTATAGTGGCTACAGTAAGTGCTGGTCCAGCTACGCTTACTGCTGCAGCTGTAGTTAGTGATGAAACTTGTCCGGGAGCCAACGACGGTAGCATTATCGTTAATGGCAACGATGGAACGAGTCCTTATACCTTCTCGTGGACAGAACTAGGTGTGGTGAATACTGGAACTGCCTTGAGTGATACTATGATGAACTTGCTTCCTGGTACCTACGAAATTGTTGTTACCGACGTAAATGGTTGTGTTTATACTCTAAATGAAACCATTATTGCGGCAGACCCTTTCAATTTTGTTTTGGATTCTTTCCTAAACACTACTTGTCTTGGTTTAAGTGATGGATTTGCAAGAATTAGAATTGACGGTGGTTTAAGTCCTTATACCTTAGCTTGGACTAATGGACTAGCATTAGTGCTAGACAATGGAGATGTATTAGTAGAAAATGCTGCTCCTGGTGATTACACTCTAGTTATATCCGATACACGAGTTTGTACCGATTCCTTTGAACTTTCTTTTACAGTAGATTCGGTTCCTACCTTTATTTTAGATACCCTCATATGTGAAGGAACTAGCTTTAATGTATTCGGAAATGACTTAATTGTTTCTGCAGATACTAGCGTTCAAGATACAAGTTATGCAGCTTCTGGTTGCGTAAGCGAAATTAACATAGTTAATATAACGGCAATTGCCTTACCACTTGTAGATCTGATTGCAGATCCAGATACCATTCTAAATTTAGAATCAAGCACCCTAATTGCGGATGATGGCTACCTTTACGATTGGGGATTGGGAACCATTTCAACAGATTCTTTCCTTGTAGTAACACCAAATACAAGCACTAGCTATACGCTGGTAGTTTACGATGATTTTGGCTGTAACTCTTCTTACGAAGTAACCGTTTATTTGCAAGACAGAGAATTAGAGCTAATGGTTCCAGACGCATTCTCTCCTAATGGAGATGGTGTAAATGACATTTTCAGAGTAGTTAATCCAGACTATTTTGAAGATATAGAAATGAAAATTTACAATCGTTGGGGCGAGCTAATCCATAAAGGAAAAGGCTACTTCCATGGTTGGGACGGAAACTATAAAAATAGAGAACAAGAAGTGAGTAGTTACGCTTACGTTATAAAAGCTACTTCTACTTTCTCTGGTGAAAGAGTAACTCTTTCTGGAAATGTTACTCTGATTAGATAGTTGTTCTGATTTCGATGAATAAAAAAAGGTCCTGAAAATTCAGGACCTTTTTTATTTACAGATGACTATAAACGTGCTTTCACTAAAGAGAAACTGGGCATAGGCTTTTACAATGAACGAAAATATAAAGAAACGTTCAATGGGCTCGTTTGTACCATTGCGAAAAGTAACCTCACTTAATAAACGGTTCAAATTAGTGAAAAGGGTGCCCTTTTCGTAAGAAAGAATTTAATGAGAGATAATTACTTTCTCATTTCCCAATAATATTCCATTCATATCTCTTAGTAAAATATAGTAAAATCCTTCGCTCCAATTAGCAACATCAATTGACGAAATTTGAGCAGATATTCTCTCATTAATCATTACCTGACCAAAGATATTTTGAATTTCCATGTTATAAGTATTTTCGAAATCAGCTAATTCAAAAATGAAAGTAGTCGAGCTTGGATTAGGATAAACCTTAAGGTCAATTTTCTCTGTCGGTTCCTTGCTAATTCCAGTTATAGTAAAACAATCTAGAGTGTCTACTAATTGGTAATAAGTTGAACGATAAATGGTTTTATTTGGAGTAAAATAACAATCCAAGGAATTTCCTGAGTCAACACCCATTTGTCCGTTCGTTGTAAATAACCCAGAATTATATGGACCAATGTTTCCTATACCTTCGACAATTTGAGATGGAAGGTCATAATTAAAGCGTTTTCTATAGCTTCCATCTTCTAATTCTATTGAATCAATAGATAATAGTGTTGTGGAGATAAAACTCGGGAAACCTAAATTATTACACAATAACATGGAATCGCCTACATTTAGGCTAAAATCATATAAAAGAAATTCAATAGGCATAAATTGAGGAAGAATAGCGTAAACCTTTTTATGCTCTTCCCTGAGAAAGCCAATTGGTGCGTAATTTGACTCATAAAGCACCTTAGATATATAAACTTTTGCATAGTTAAAGGTGTCAATTATTGTATCCCCAAGAATAAAGTTAAAATTTTGAGAAACAGATGTTCCAAAATCTTCTTGTTGACTATAACGCTCTTTCCAAGCCACACTGTCTACAACAAAAGGCGCATAGGTCTGACTGGAAGCCTTAAAAACGAAGAAGCTTAAAACGGAAATAAGTGCTGAATATATTACCTTAGTCATAAATTAAATATAAGACAAATAATTTATAACTATTCAAACTTATCTTTCAAACTTATTTTTTAAAATTTGCTCAACTAAGATGAAAATGCACTAACTGGTTTTCTAAAGAAGAGGATTGGCACTTTTAATTAGCATAGGGTTAAACAAAAACACTAAAGTAAATCGGCTAGAATGCCTAAGACAAGAAAATAAAAAAGGCAAGTTACTCATATCGCACCGCTCAACCGCCTACCCTTGCTTCGATCAAGACCTGGGGGATTCAGCAGGAGCTGGTCGTACGAGACTTGCCCGAGCGCAAAGGTATGAAATTATACATGGAAGTATCAAATTATACACTATCTTTTTTTTCTGTTAACTTTTTGATGTAATTTGCAAGCACAACTTAAAGTAGTAATATACATGTCGGAATTAGAATTTAATAAGAACGAAGACAGCATGCGTCTTCTTATTGGAGATTTAAAATACAAGAAAGAAACCGCCTATTTAGGTGGCGGTGTAAAAAGCATAGAAAAGCATAAAGCTTCAGGAAAACTAACTGCTAGAGAGCGAATTGCGCTTCTTTTGGATGAAGATAAACCACAATTGGAAATAGGCACTTTGGCGGGCGACGACATGTACGAAAACTATGGTGGCTGTCCTTCAGGAGGTGTTGTTGTTATGATTGGGTACATAGGCAAAAGGCAATGCATTGTTGTAGCTAATGATGCTACCGTAAAAGCTGGAGCTTGGTTTCCAATAACAGGTAAAAAGAATCTTAGAGCCCAAGAAATAGCTATTGAAAACAGACTTCCTATTATTTACTTAGTCGATAGTGCAGGGGTTTTTCTTCCTATGCAAGATGAAATCTTTGCAGATAAAGAACATTTTGGAAGAATTTTCAGAAACAATGCGGTTATGAGTAGCATGGGAATTACGCAAATAGCAGCTGTAATGGGTAGCTGTGTTGCTGGAGGCGCTTACCTTCCTATTATGAGCGATGAAGCCCTTATAGTAGATAAAACAGGCTCTATCTTTTTAGCTGGTTCTTATTTAGTTAAAGCAGCAATTGGCGAAGAAATAGATAATGAAACTTTAGGAGGTGCAACTACGCATTGTGAAATTTCTGGGGTTACCGATTATAAGATGAAAAATGATCAAGAATGCTTAAAAACCATCAGAAAGCTAGTTGATAAAATTGGGGATTACGAAAAGGCAGGTTTCGATAGAATTGAAGCAAAAGCTCCGAAGAAAAACCCTAAGGAAATTTATGGCTATATTGCTGAAAATAATGCAAAACCCTATAATACTCTTGAGCTAATAGAAAGATTAGTTGATGATTCAGATTTCACGCAATACAAGGAAGAGTATGGCAAGACCATAGTGTGTGGCTATGGAAGAATTGATGGTTGGGCGGTAGGCATTGTTGCCAATCAAAGAGAAATTATTAAAACTAAAAAAGGAGAACTTCAAGTTGGTGGTGTTATCTATAGCGATAGCGCTGATAAGGCTGCTCGCTTTGTAATGAATTGCAACCAAAAGAAAATTCCTTTGGTTTTTTTGCATGATGTAAGTGGTTTTATGGTAGGTTCTAGATCAGAGCATGGCGGTATAATTAAAGATGGTGCTAAATTAGTAAATGCTATGGCTAACAGCGTAGTTCCTAAGTTTAGTATAGTTGTAGGAAATTCATACGGAGCTGGCAATTATGCTATGTGCGGTAAAGCCTACGACCCACGCTTAATGTTAGCTTGGCCTAGCGCTAAAATAGCCGTAATGGGAGGTGCTCAAGCAGCTAAAGTTTTATTACAAATTGAAGTAGCTTCCTTAAAGAAAAAAGGTAAAGAAATTTCTCCTGAAATTGAAGAACAGATGTTTAATGAAATTAAGGACAAATACGACAGAACCACGAACCCCTATTATGCGGCCGCAAGATTGTGGGTAGACGACATTATAGATCCGCTAGATACTAGAAAAGCTATTAGTATAGGTATTGATGCGGCTAACCACGCTCCTATTACCAAAGCCTATAGCACAGGAGCATTACAAGTATAAAAAAAGGGGGCATAAATGCCCCCTTTTTTGTTGTCAAATTCTCTTATAAAACCTTTGCTAGGTAAGCTAAAGTTTCTTCCTTTAATTCCGTAAAAAGTTTTCTTTCCGTTTCCACTTTATCACGTAAACCAGGATGATCTTCAAAGTATTTTCTATCAATAGCAGTTTGATTCTCTTCAGCATATTTTGCTAATTTTTGCTCGTGAACCCCAATATGGTGATTGATTTCGTCGATTACTTCCTTATGACGAATCATACTATTTTGTAGATGTTCTAGCGTGGCTAAGACTTCCGTATTCGTATTTCTACTTACCACTTCACCCAAGCGATTTTCAAAAGAAGCCAATTCTTCTTTGTATAAACTCATCTCGTTGGTCCACTCCTTATGCTCTGCATGTAAATCCTTTAAATAAATATGTTCTGTGCTCATCTTTTGAAATTTTATTAATTAATAATGTAAAAATAAGTTTTAACTAAAGCCTAGTCTATGACAATTATCAAAAACCTAGATGATTAAAATCAATAAGCTTGGATTAGTTAAAACAAACTATGTGAAAAACTAGTAAATTGGTGGTTTATTAGCTTCTATTAACTCCGAACAATGCGACAAATAATTTTCATTTTATTTTCTATTCTGAGCCTAGCTTATGCTCAATACGAAGAGAATAATCTAGTAGAAAAGCCCAACTACTTGATAAAATTCGCACCAAGAATATTAGCGCCTAAATTTGGCTTTGAAAAATTCATCAAAGAACAATCAAGCTATGTTATTGAACTAAGAACCAACTTATATTGGATTCCTCAGGCAATACGAGTTGAAGGATCCTATAGAAGGTATTTTGAAGCAAGTGCACCCTATAGTCCTTATGTTAATATAAAGGCAGCAGCAGGCTATTTCGACTACAGAATCTTAAATCTAGAAGACAGCTATGGCATGATGGCTGGAGGTGGGGTAAGTTTCGGAGGACAAATAAAAATTGGTGGACACTGGTTGTTTGATATTTACGGAGGTTTGCAATTAATTGCACCCATCTATTTTGAAATCGACCCTTACAATACTTCTCAAAATTTTATTACTTCTCGAAGACTGAATGCTATCCACTATACCCTTATTGCCTTTCCTGTAGAACTCGGAATCCGCTTAGCCTACCTTAAAACTAAACTAGTTCCAAAGAAATATCCTAATCCGAATAGTACCACATTTTAAAGTGAAAGGAAGATTCTTAACTTTGAGAAATGAACAACAATGATGTTTTAAGACAAATTCGCTACATATTCAACTTCTCTGATGATCAAATGATGAGCATTTTTAAGTTGGCAGATCATGAAAAATCAAGAGCCGAAATAAGTGCTTTCTTGAAAAAAGAAGAGGAAGATGATTACCTAGAAATTCAAGATTGCGATTTAGCTCTCTTTTTGGATGGTTTAATTATTAGTAAACGAGGTCGCTCTGAAAACTACACAAAGGATAGTAAGCAAATTCTAAACAACAATATCATCTTTAGGAAGTTGAAAATCGCATTGAACTACAAGGATATCGACATACTGGAGGTCTTTGACTTGGCAGATTTAAGAATCAGTAAACATGAAATAAGTGCTTTCTTTAGAAATCCAAAGCAAAGTCAGTACCGAGAATGTAAGGACCAATTTCTCCGCAATTTCTTATTCGGACTTAAAAAGAAAATTAGAAGCTAGGTCTCTAACTTAAATTTAAGGTAGGCCCAGCTCCCAAAGTTTTTTATTCAATAATCTTTATATAGCCACCACCATGATAGCTATGGTATTCTCCATTATACATAGCATCTGCTCCTACTGGCCCCATTTTATAAACCCCTGGCGAAACTGCTCGTACAACATAGTAATAGTCTTGTGTGTTTCCATTTACCGCATAGATATCGTCAAAAATATTGATTCTATCGTCTCTAATATCTAGATAATCGGGATAAGATTTATTCTTAATCCACTGCGTACCAGGTACGTCATCAATTCTTGGATTCTCTATTTCAAATCCAGCTGGTAACATGTCTGTTATAACCACATTGTTTACAGTACCATTATAACTCGCCTTAATGCTTAGCTTAATTACTATTAAATCATTTTGCTTGAAGCGCTTATTGGTAATTGGATTGCCATAGCGATCGTAGAAGCTTTTTCTTACCATTAAATAACTATCTTCTTCTTTAAAGCTTCCATCCTTACTAATCCCTTCAGATTCCCAAAAATAATAGAGCTTACCTTTGCCGCTTACCTTAATCTCCACCTCCTTATTCTTTAAGTCGGCCGTACCAAAACTCATTACGCCACTTTCATAAGTAGCTACATTCTTGCCATTAATTAGCACGCTGGCACTTAAATCACTTTGATTAGCTAGTTTAGAAAGCTTACCCAAGGCAAGAATGCTAAAAATTCGTTCTTGGGTATTGATATAGCTAGTGGATTTTAAATATTGACTAATATGCTTTGCCATTACTCCTATCTCTTTATGATTAGGATCGATTTCTAATAAAGCATTTAAAGCAATGGCTTCGTCGCGAATAGGCGAATAAAATGAACCACCGAATTGTTGCACACTTTCTTCGCTAGAAAAATTGCTTGGAAGAAGTACTTTTGCTTTTTCCTTATCTCCCGCTAAAACATAAGCCGCGGCTAATAGGTATTTACTATCTAAAGCAAGAATTTCAGTATTAGATTTATAATAATTCATAAGACTTAAATCTGCTTTATTGGCTAATGCCAGCACATACAAGCTATAAGCAACTTCTTTTGGAGCAATCTTCTTGTTAAGATTTCTTGAATAATAATAGTTAACCGTTTCTTTAGATTTCAATCTGTTTTTTAAATAAGATAAAATACTTTCAAGGAAGTCCTCATCCACAGAAAATCCAGCCTTTTTAGCCTCTAATAAAAAATGCGCAGCATAGACGCTCACCCACCACGATTCGCAGTTACAATTATCCCACATGGCAATCGAACCATTGTATAATTGTCGCATTTTCAACTTATTTATCGAAACTAGTATGTTTTGATTAATATTCATACTCTTGTCTGTCTTGTTATACATAGACTTTATTAGGTCTTCGTAATACAATTGAGGGAAGGCAGTGGAGATGGTTTGTTCACTACAGCCATAAGGGTACCTAACCAAATAATCCAAATCTTTGGCAAACTCTACCATAGGATTCTTACTGATAACTAATTTATAGGCACTAGTACTTTCTAGAAGATTACTTTGCTGCATATTTAGTTTACTCGAAGAAGAGGCTAGAATAGTGCCCGAACCATTTTGTTTAAGCAGAGGTACCGCAGGTCGAACTCCGATATCTGTAATCTCTTTAAAGTTCTCGTTAAAAGCATCGCAAGTAACGGTAATTTTACCCGCTCCTAATTCATTTCCAGCATAGACTTTAAAAATTACTCTTTCTTCGCTTCCTGCCTTAATATTTACGCTCTCTTTACTTACGCCAATTACCTTCAATGCGCCACTTACACTAATACTAGCCTTTGCACTGGTAGATTTTTCGGTTGTATTACTTAATGTAGTAGACAAATATGCGGTATCTCCAGGACTTAAAAATCTTGGAATGGCAGTGCTAATCACGATAGGATCGGCAACTGTCATGCTGCTCTCCGCACTACCAAAAGAATTTCCTTTATGTCCAACTGCCATGATTCTCAGACTGCCAGAAAATTGTGGAATATCTATTTCGTAGCTTGCTTCTCCCGATGAATTAGTTTGTAGTAATCCGCTCCAATAGCTTACTAGTTTAACTCTTTTGTTTTGGAAAGGATTAACACGCTTACTCATGTCAAAACCTTCATCTCCCCCGCTTGAATTAGAAGAACTAATTTCAGGCAATAGAAAAGGATATAAATCGTAGGAGCTTACCATTAAAGCTCTTTTTTGATAGAAATAATCATATGGACGTGGGGTCTTAAAACCACCTACTTGTAAAATACCTTCATCCACTACGGCTACACTAAGCAAAGCATTAGGAGCCCCTTTAACCTTGATAGTTTGTTTGGTTTTTGATCTTGAACTAGGCGCAGCATTGATACTTACTGCCATCTCTCTCTTACTGTCTACCACATTAATCGATTTAAAGCCATGAGCCACGGTAAGTGGAAACTCGGATTCAACATGGGCTTTAATTAAAGTTGCACTTAGGTAAACATTCGGTAAATACTCTTTTTTCATTGGTATCGTAATCTCAGCGGAACGCTTATCGGTGTTCACAATGAAATGTTCTAATACTTCTCCAGATTCTACAGTAACCAGCATTTTGCCCTGGAATGGTGTTTTAAACAAAATAGTGGCATCATCGCCCACTTCGTAGCTATCCTTATTCGACTCGATATCTATTCTTCCTTCATTATCCACTTCAAAAGAAGATAAATAAGTCTTTCCGTAGCCGTAAGCATAAAATCTACTACTCACGTAGCTGCCATTTACCTCTGGATTGTACACTCGAATTTCATATTGACCAGACACCAAGGGTGTAAAATTAAAATTAGTTTTTCCATTGAGACTTAGCTCTTGCTTAGCAATTAGCTTTTCTACTTTATTCGATTCATAGCGATAAAAAGAACCAGATTTATTCAATACAGTTTGATACTCGTGTTTAATTACCTGTACTAAAGCTTTCACCCCAGATTTTGCTTTTCCATCTTTATCTACTGCAACAATAGGAATGTTTAGCGAGGTGTTGGTTGCCAAATAATACGGAAAACTTCCAAGTCCATAGAAACTTTCTTGAGTATACATTTCTAAGCTCGCCTTTCTGTTAACCGGTCTACCCGTTTCGTCAAAAACCGTTGTGATAATATCGGCTTGAATAGCCCCCATATTGGCAAAAGATTTAGGCATTACAATGTTTTCCACAGCCTTACCATCTTCATCCGTTTTACCCTGTCTGAAATCGGTAGAAAAGTAATTATCGGTATTGCTTATATTAAAATTATAGTTGCTGAAATCTTTAGGACTAAAATACATTTTTCTAAAGCTAATTTCCATTTCGTAATTTCTGTTAGCCGCAGGAGGTCCAAATAAATTCTGTGCAAAAATTTCGAGTTCACAGGCATCGGATTTCGGTGTTAATTGCTCTTTTGTCAGTTCTGCACTAAACTTAATTCTATCTGGCATAAATTCTTCCACCAGCACATTTTTAGATGCTAGAAGCACATCGTTTGAAGTATACAAGTAGATGGTATAAGTACCAGTTTGGGCACTTTCGGAAACTGTAAATTCTCCAGATAGCGAGCCTTCTTCATTCAAGGTCTTCTTAAAACTTCCCAAACTTTTTCCGCTAGGATTAATGACTTCCACTCTAATGGGTAATTTACCCGGAGAAACCCAAGTTTGATTTCTAATAATTGCAGCATAATGCACCTCCTCTCCGGGGCGATATAAATTCCTTTCTAAATAAATAAAACTTTGCAAACCATTTGGCAAATCCCTATAACCCCCTACATCAAAGCGAGAAGTCTCTACCCTAGTATCTTGCAAATTAAGAATGGTAAAATCTCCGTTTTTTTCTGCCGTAACTAGAGCTGGTTTAAAGCCACTGAAATTCGTGTTTTTCAAGGCTAAACTTAGACTACCATCTGGATTCGTAGTTCCCGAAGAAATTAGCTGATTATTTCTACCATAAACTTTGATATTTACCCCAACTAAAGCCTCGGCACTTGCTATTGAATTGGCAAGAACAAAAACCTTATTTTGACCTACTTTAGTAATTAAACCTATATCACTAATACTTAGGTACTTTCCATCATATAACCAATAATCTTCTGACGATTGTACTCGCACAAAATATATTCCTTTGTAGTCTTTTAGTACATCTTTAAAATCCATGGTAATGATACTAGCCATGCCATTCTTTTTCAAATCTGCTGTCTTAATGACTTTCTCATAAATGAGATCTAGTTCTTGTATATCACTTCCATATTCATCGTAATAATAATCATCATAGTAATAATCGTCATAATAATAATTACTTCCTAGATTGGTCATAAGCACATTAGATTCATATAGCTTGTAAATACAAAGCTTTACTTCTTTAATATTAACAATTCGAATGGCTAAATTCTTCTTTCCCGCTGCATTGAGATACATTCCCTTTGTATTCTCAAACTGAATGCTCGGTTCCAATTCGCCAAAAGTTAGTTCGCTCTGGTAATCTTCTTGCAATTTACCACCAACTAACCCCATCAAGCCCTTTTTCAAGCTAAGTTTATATTTGGTGTTAACATCAAATTCGCTACTCTTTAAAACCAACTCCGAACTACTTATTTCATAGCTAAAGTTAATTGAAGGAGAAAGGCTAATAAATTTCTTTATATCTGTGCTGCTAATTTCTTGGGAAGTTTTTATCGTTATAATGCCATTAATCCCATCATGATCGGTTAGAATTTTGCCAATTTCAATCTTGTAAGGCGATAGAAGTTGCTTGGATAATAAAATATCTTCTTCTGTACTATTTGTTCCACCTACTGGCTTTAAGCCATTTTTTAGACTGATTTCTAAATCCAAATCATCCTCACTAGCTTTTACTTCGCTTAGAATAAAAGAGCAGCTATAATCTTCCCCATTACCTAAGAGAAGGGTTTTCGTTTCCACACCAGCCAGTTTTACATTTAAGGCTTTAGCTATATCCGAAGGATTTATCTTGTAATTAAATTGCAAATCCAAATGAACAGCCGTTGTTTTATCCTCTTCCAATTGCCAATATAAATCGGCATATTCTAAAAGCAAATTTGGCGTGTAAAAGCTAAACTCATTAGACTCTACACTTTTGAATTCCTTATTAATTTTTAAGAGTTCAGAATTAAAACTGGCCTCATAGCTAGTTGCTGCTTGTAAGGCTTTAGTTGGAGAAAAACTTAATTCATTCGAACTTAGCCATTTGTATCTACCTTCAATTTCTGGACTAAAATCTAGATATTTCATATCTTGCCACGCGTACAGAATGGAATCTGGAGCAATAGCCTCATTGAATGTTATTATAAAATTACCTAAACAAGGCACTTCCCCTTCCATATTGGTATAGGAGACGGAAATTTGATGTTTATTTCTATTGCAGGAACTAAAAATTAATAAAAAGGAGAGCAATAAAATAAATAAATTCTTCATTTAATAGGTATTTTTAAATTTTCCAGGAAAGTATAAAAGCAATATTATTAGATTTTGAAAAGTACAAATAAAATATCGAAAAAAAAAATCATAAAAAGCTTGGTTTTCCTTTTTCTAAGTGCGCTCATTCTTTTTCAAATTCTCAATATTTGTTTCCCTCTTGACACTAAAGTGAGCTACTCGCAGCTAATAACTGATAGAAAGGATAAAATATTATATAGCTTTCTAAGCGAAGATGACAAATGGAGAATGTTTGCCGAATTGGATGAAATTCCGGAGCAATTGAAAACGGCAATTTTGTTTAAAGAAGATAAATATTTTTACTACCATTTCGGAGTTAATCCTATAGCGCTTACTCGAGCTCTCGTTAACAATATTATTCAAAATAAACGAACTTCTGGAGCTTCTACAATAAGTATGCAGGTCGTTCGCCTATTAGAGCCAAAAAAGAGAAGCTATGGGAACAAAATTTTAGAAATGTTTAAAGCTTTACAGTTAGAATGGGCTTTGAGCAAAGATGAAATCTTGCAACTCTATTTAAACTTACTGCCTTATGGTGGTAATATTGAAGGAGTTAAATCGGCATCCATCCTTTATTTTAATAAAAATGTAGATCATCTTAGTTTAGGGGAAATCACTGCCTTATGCATTATTCCAAATCGCCCCTCTAGCTTAAAAATTGGAGAAAACAATGCTTTAGTAGAAGAAGAAAGAAACAAGTGGTTGCGCAAATTCGAATTGGATGAGCTTTTTCCCTTAGAGGACATTCAAGATGCCATGGGAGAAAGCTTTGATGCCAAAAGAAGGGACTCGCCAAAGTATGCCCCTCATTTCTCCTTTAGAATGCGTTATCAAGAAAAGGACAAAATTAATATTAAGACTACTTTAGACTATGAGTTTCAGGAAAGATCTGAAAAAGCACTTTCCGATTACATGCTTACTCTTCAAGCATACAATATTCACAATGGAGCCATTATTGTAATCGATAAGGAAAGTAGAGAAGTTTTGAGCTATGTCGGCTCAGCAAATTTTTATGGTACAGAAGATGCCGGTCAGGTAGATGGGGTTCGAGCCATACGGCAACCTGGGAGTACATTAAAACCACTTATTTATGGACTAGCATTTGATGCGGGTTTGTTAACTCCTAAAACCGTAATTACAGATCTTCCAATTAATTACAATGGCTACAGTCCCGTTAATTTCAATCAAGAATACAAGGGCTATGTAAGCATAGAGGAAGCTTTGGCGCTTTCACTTAACATTCCTGCGGTTAAAGCCCTAGAATTGCTAGGTCTACCCAAAGCGATAGACAAATTAACGCTGTGTAATTTCGAGGCTATAAAAAAACAAAAAGATATCCTAGGCTTGTCTTTGGTTTTAGGTGGATGTGGAGTAAGCTTAGAAGAATTAAGTGCTTTGTATACTAGTTTTGCAAATGAAGGACAATATCAAAAGTTAAAGTATTTATGGGCTGATACCGACAGTGCTACAAGCGAGATCCTATCTAACAAATCGTGCTTTATGCTAAATGAAATACTAACTCAATTAGAACGACCAGATTTGCCCAGTGCCTGGCAAAGTGCCAGTAATTTACCCGAAATTGCTTGGAAAACAGGTACATCTTATGGTCGAAAAGACGCTTGGAGTATAGGTTTTAACGACAAGTATGTCATTGGCGTTTGGCTGGGGAATTTTTCTGGGGAGGGTGTTCCAGAACTTACTGGTGCGGGTATTGCTACGCCACTTTTATTCAAATTATTCAAAGCCCTCGATGACCATCCTTCTAAGGCTTGGTTGAAAGCACCTAGCGATTTAGACTTTAGATTTGTTTGTCCCAACTCTGGACTCCCACCATCCAACTTGTGCGAGCATCAAGTATTAGATTACTACCTGCCGGGCATTTCTAGTAACATCAACTGCAGCCATATTCAAAAATATTATATCAGCGAAAACGACAGCTTTTCCTATTGTATGAATTGCTTGCCAGAAGCCGGATATAAAACACAATACTTAGAATATCATCCAGTAGAAATTTTAGCCTTCTACGAAAGAAATAATATTAACTATCTAGCTGTTCCAAGGCACAATCCTGCTTGCGAGAAATGGGATAATTTTGATCCGCCTAAAATAGCAACACCAAGTGATGGGCATAATTATTATATGATAAAAGATGAAATGGAGGCCCTTGTTTTTACCTGTCAGGCTGCCAGCGATGTGCAAGAAGTTGTTTGGTATGTAAATGAACAAGTCTATAAAATTGCAGCAAAAAATGAAAGTGTACTCTTCTATCCAAGCACGGAAGGTAAATTCAAAATTTCTTGTAGCGACGACCAAGGAAGAAATAGTACTATAGAAATTACAGTTGACTTTATTTGATAAGCAACTCTACTCGCCTGTGTAAAAATCGATTAACTCGCCAAAGTAAGCTTCTCTCCACCCTGCCACGATAGCCTCATAATCTTGATCTGGTATGTTGGTATGAAGTAGCTCGGCGGAGCAGCCTTTCTTATGTTTGTGCAGTTTTATACTTACAATAGAAGCTTCTTCTTGATCTCCGAAAAACCATTGTTGCTGAATCAACTTATTTTTCTCAAAGCCTAAATTAATTCCACAAATATCACCATCCCTCATAGAAAATTCCGCGCCTACTTCTTCACTCATCTCGGCCTCATAGCCTGTCCATAGTTTTATAACCACTGGATTGGTAAGCGCTTTATACACTATTTCTGGTTCTTCTGGAACAATAAAATATGCTTTAAATTCTTTCATAGTTAAGGCTATGCTTTGTGAGTTTAGAATCTTGAAGGCCGCCTGTCAAAAGCGCTTCTTTAAGTAGCACTTAGGCCATAGTATGATAAACATTCTGCACATCATCATCTTCTTCCAGCCTTTCGATTAGCTTCTCCACATCCGCTTGTTGTTCCTCAGTTAATTCGGTTGTATTTAAAGGAATTCGTTCATAGCCAGACTCGATTACTTCAATATTTCTTTCGTCTAAAGCCTTTTGTATATTGCCAAATTCTTGAAATTCACCATAAATCATAATAAACTCCTCATCAACAAATAATTCTTCTACCCCATGATCAATTAAATCGAACTCCAATTCTTCCGCATCATGACCATTCTTATCTATTTTAAAATGACACTTGCGATCAAAGAGAAACTCTACAGACCCTGAGGTTCCTAGGCTACCATTGCATTTATTGAAATAAGAACGAACATTAGCTACTGTACGCGTCGTATTATCGGTAGCAGTTTCAACAAGAAAGGCAATTCCATGCGGACCATAGCCTTCGTAGTTCACTTCCTTATAATCGGCTTGGTCTTTCGAGGATGCTTTTTTAATTGCTCTTTCTACATTGTCTTTAGGCATATTTGCTGCTCTAGCATTCTGAATAGCAACACGAAGCCTCGTATTATTCTCTGGCACAACACCACCTTCCTTTACAGCAATAGCAATTTCTTTACCTATTTTGGTAAATACCTTACTCATAGCCGACCATCTTTTAAACTTTCTCGCTTTTCTAAACTCGAATGCTCTTCCCATTAGCTTATAATTTGGCGCAAATTTAAGAAAAAGAGAAAGAATTCCTCCTACTATATTTTTAGAAAATAAATTAAGCTGTGAAACTAAGTTAAAAGCAACTTTATACCTTCTATTATTGTTGTAAGAATAGCTATCTTTGCACTATGAAAAAGTTACACATCATTGCGCTCATTTTGATTGCTATTGCCATCGCAGGTATAGCAGTATCTGCAAGCAACTACACCTCCTATCAAGGTTTTGAAACTGCGAATGAAAATCCGGGAAGAGTCTATAAAATTGTGGGTAATTTAGATTTAGATGGTGAGATGCAATATGCACCTGAAGTGAACCCTAATTTATTTAGTTTTTATATGCTCGATAAAGAAGGCATATCCCAGCAAGTAATTTATCATTCGCCTAAACCCCAAGACTTTGAACGAAGTGAACAATTGGTGGTAACTGGCAAAAGTGAAGAGGGCGTGTTTTATGCCGATCAAATTTTAATGAAATGCCCTTCCAAATATGTGGAAGATGAAATACAAATAGTAGAGGCAAACTCCTCTAATTAAAGCCTATGTTAGAATATTTATCTAAGCGATTTAATTATGGTTTTTTCGAGGGCGAAGCACTCTGGATAGGAAACCTAGGACATTTTTTCATAGTACTAAGCTTCGTCATGGTGGGCTTGGCCTCCCTATCCTTCTTTATGGCGGAATGGAATAAAACGAAGAGCATTGCTCCTTTGTGGAACAAGATAGCACGAAATGCCTTTTATATTCATGGAGCTGCAATATTGGGCATCTTTACGCTCTTATTTTACATGATTTTTGAGCACAGATATGAATACCACTATGCCTGGAGTCATTCTTCTAACGACCTACCAATTTATTACATCATATCTGCCTTTTGGGAAGGCCAGGAAGGCAGTTTTCTTCTTTGGCAATTTTGGCATGTCTTTTTAGGTATCGTTCTCATTAAAAAAGCGAAAGACTACGAGAACCCCGTTATGAGCGTGCTAAGTTTTGCACAATTCCTTCTAGCATCTATGGTTCTAGGCGTCTATATTTTTTCCTACAAAATTGGTGTTAATCCATTTAGCCTGCTTAGAAATGTAATGACAGAAGCTCCCATATTTGCTAAAGCAGATTACCTAAATTTTATTCAAGATGGAACGGGCTTAAACCTTTTGTTACAAAATTATTGGATGGTTATTCACCCTCCAGTATTGTTTTTAGGCTTTGCCGCAACAGTGGTTCCCTTTGCCTATGCTATAGCCAGTTTATGGAGAAATGAATATCAAGAATGGTTAAGACCCGCTTTAGCCTGGTCGCTGTTTACAGTCGGAATTCTTGGTACAGGTATTTTTATGGGTGGCGCATGGGCCTACGAAAGTTTAAGTTTTGGTGGTTTTTGGGCCTGGGACCCGGTAGAAAATGCCTCTTTAGTACCATGGCTACTTATAGCTGCTGGTGCGCATACTCTAGTTGCTTTCAAGCATACCAAAAGAGGATTAAGTATTTCCTATTTCTTCTTAATTTTTAGTTTCATCTTCATCTTATATAGTACTTTTCTTACTAGAAGCGGGGTATTAGGAGATACTTCTGTGCACAGCTTTACCGACTTAGGTATGACAGGTCAATTGTTAATTTACATGGCTTTAC
Source organism: Chitinophagales bacterium (assembly GCA_020635975.1). Lineage (GTDB taxonomy): Bacteria > Bacteroidota > Bacteroidia > Chitinophagales > UBA8649 > JAFMKE01. The sequence goes on along the minus strand of JACJYT010000003.1, from coordinate 245,984 downwards.
TTACCGTTCCAGCTTTGATTCTCCTAATCTTTCGTCTAAAATCCTTGCCTAAAGTGGAAGGAGAAGAGGCCTTTTTTAGTAGAGAATTTTGGATGTTTATTGGAGCCCTGATTTTCTTAATGAGTGCGATTCAAATTAGCTGGGACACTTCTTTACCAGTAACCAATCTTCTATTCAAAACCAATTTAGCTTTAGGAACGGAAGTAGTTGCACATTACAATAAGGTTCAAATTGTAATTGGCATTTTAATGGCTATCGGTGCTGCCTTTGTACAGTTTCTAGCTTATAGAAAAGCTGTTTTTAGCAAGTATTTTAAGTTTCTTTCGCTAAGTCTTTTTCTATCCATCCTAAGCAGCGTATTCTTAGGCTTTGCCTTCGAATTTCCTTTCTTTATTGACTACAATTTTGGAGATACTAGCTTTAGCTTTATATCTACTTATTGGCTGCTTTTATGTACTTCCATTTTCGCTGTGTATTCCAATATCATGTACATTCTATTACTGGCTAAAGGAAGAATTTGGCAATGGACAGGATCCATTAGTCATATAGGTTTTGGACTTTTTCTATTAGGAATTCTTATCTCTCAAGGTAAACAAGAAGTAATATCCATTAACAAGATGGGTATAAGCTATGGTGAAGGCTTTGAAGGGGAAGAAAATCAAACTAATATTTTCCTAATTCAAGGGGATACTGCCCAAATGGGAGACTACGAGGTTAGCTATAAAGGAAGAATTGCAGATGGCAAGAAAGAACTATTTGAAGTGGCCTACTTTAAGAAAACTCAGGAAGGTAATTACCAGGAAAGTTTTTCCTTATTCCCAGATGCTCAAGTGAATGAAGGTATGGGTTTAGTTTCTAATCCAGATACCAAACATTTCATCCACAAGGACATTTTTACTCACGTAAGTTCCATCCCTGAAAAACCAAAAGAGTTAGAAAAGAAGACATTAGAAATGCTAAAAGGAGATACCATTTTTACCAATAAACACTTCATCGTTCTTCAAGGCTTTAGTTCCAATCCGAGCAACGAGCTTTATGTTTTTAATGATAGCTTGCTGGGTTTAGGAGCCAATTTACAAATAAATGGTTTTGACGGTTATACCAAAGAGCTAACTGCACTTTACATCATCGATTTAAAAACAGGTTCAATTGAAGCTCCCGCAATAAAAGATTATAAGTCTTCTTTAGAATTCGAAATCTTAGCTTTTAATCCAGAAACGGAAAGTTTGAGTTTAGGAATGAAAGATTACAATGGCTCAGAAGATTTTATTATTATGAAGGCTATAGTTTTTCCTTATATCAATATCTTGTGGATAGGAGGTATCATTATGTTACTAGGCGCCTTCCTTAGTTCTTTAAAGCGTTATTACAATAAATCGTGAAAACTAGCTTACATAGTATTGGAATAGTAGGTTCTGGCAATATTGCATTTCACCTCGCCAAAGAACTATGTGAAAAAGATGCCATAAAGCTAATCGGAATTCATTCCAGAAACCAACAAACTGGCAGCGATTTGGCGCTCATTTGCAAAACAGATTTTTACAAGGATTTAAACGAATTGGCTAAAAAATGCCAACTCATCCTAATTTGTTCTAGCGATGATTCCATTCCACATCTTGCTAAACAAATAAACTTAGACGAGCAAATCATTGCGCATTGTTCGGGTATGATTAGTATTGAAAGTCTGAAACTTGCTAGTCCAAATTATGGAAGTTTTTACCCCTTACAGAGCTTTACCAAGAACAGAAAAGTAGATTTTGAAAATATTCCTATTCTAATAGATGCTTCCAACAAAGAAACCTTAGAAGTTTTGCAAGAAATAGCAAGTTTATGCTCGAATAAAGTTCAAGAGTTAGACGACGAAAAAAGAAGAAAACTTCATCTTGCCGCGGTATTAGTAAACAACTTTAGTAACCATCTCTTTGCCTTAGCCAAGGAATACACGGAGAAGCAAGAACTTGATTTTCAGCTTTTAAAACCTTTACTTCAAGAAACTGTATTAAAGGCCTTAGAAGAAGATCCGAAAACTATCCAAACAGGTCCAGCACGAAGAGGAGATTTAAATACTATAGCCCAACATGAACTCATGCTGAAAGACGATAAGATTAAAGAAATCTACGCTTGGTTCACTAAAAGTATACAGGATTTTTATGCTTAAGCTTTGGTGGCGAACACTACGATTACCGAATCTTTTGATGCTATTTCTAGTGCAATGGATAGTGAGTCAATATTTCGTTCAGGAATTCTCGTGGCTGCACTTATTATGTATTAGTGGAGCAAGCATCCTAATTGCTCTAGCTGGAAATATATGGAACGATGTAGAAGATATCCACCTAGATTTAGCCAATGGTAAGCAGGGCATCATTCTGCCAGAAAACGCAACTAAAGCAAAAATTGTAGCTTATACGGCTTTGTTCTTGGGACTTGTTCTTGGCTACCTAGCAAGTAATTTAGCTCGCTTAGAATTCTTCTTTTTCTTTTGTCTAGCAGCTCTACTTCTTTGGCTTTATGCACACTACTTGAGTCGCTACAAATTTCTAAGCAATTTTATCATTTCCTTCCTGATTTCACTTGCCATTCTTCTAAGCTACTATTTAGAAGTGGAACATCCCAACTACCAAAGAAAATTTGATGCTTGGCATGAATTAGGGCTTCTTCTTTATGCTGCCTATGCCTTCATCTATAATTGGATGCGAGAAGTAATAAAAGATCTGGAGGATAAGGAAGGAGATGTTTTAGCGAAGCGTATTAGTCTTGCGGATATTATTGGAATCAAAACAGTAAAACTACTACTAGGCTTGTGTTTTGTAGCCCTCATTGTTTCTATCTTCGTTTTTATGAGCTTTCAAGATGATCTCGGAAAATTTAAGATAATTTACCTACTTAACTTACTTTTACTGCAATTCTTGGCATTGGTTCTTTTGTTTGAAGCAAAGTCGAAAAATAGCTTTAGGCGTTTGAGCAGCTTGATCAAATGGATTATGTTGTTTGGATTGCTAATTCCACTTTTAGTATCTTAAATAATCTACTATGCTTAGTATTTTTCCTTCAACTAACTTTATCCTTGCTTCTAAATCACCTAGGAGACAAGAGCTTCTAAAACATATCCTTCCTACGTTTGAATTGAGAATAAAAGAAATTGAGGAAGTCTATCCAGTGGATTTAAATCCAAGAGAGGTGCCTCAATACTTAGCCGAATTAAAGGCCAAAGGCTTTCAAGATGAATTAAAACAAAACGATATCTTAATAAGCTCGGATACCATTGTTTACATGAATAACAAAATTTATGGAAAGCCAAAAGACAGAGAAGAAGGGATTGCTTTTCTTCAAGAACTTTCAGGAAAAAGACACGAAGTAATAACTGGTGTTTGTTTACTAAGCAGGGAAGGCATACATAGTTTCATAGAAACCACCTATGTATATTTTAAAAAGCTAGATCAAAATGAGATAGAATATTACATAGACCATTACAAGCCTTATGACAAAGCGGGTGCTTATGCGATTCAAGAATGGATCGGAATGATAGGCATAGAAAAAATAGAAGGAGATTATTTTAATGTGGTTGGTTTACCGCTAAGTCGTTTATACGATGAATTACAAAAAATAAAAAGCCACTAAATTTTAGTGGCTTTTTCATAATTTAAATTTCAAAATTTTAATCAACTAACAAGCTAATGCGCTCTTTAGCTTGTCCTTTGTTCAAGCTAACAAAATAAACGCCTCTTACAAAATTCTCTATATTGATTTTTAGATTTTGCTCTCCATTTAAGTTTTGGTAGAAAACCTCTCTACCTAAAGCATCATAAATATGTACGCTAGAATAAGTGGCATTCAAGCCTTCAATATTTATCTGAGATTTTGCTGGGTTTGGATATAAAGTCCATGTATAATTTGGATTGGCACTTACTATACCCGTAGATGGATTAGAAAAATCCTCGCAAGACTTTTGAGAAGCTAACTTTCTATCATTCGAATTACAATCCAAAATATTGAAGAGAAACTCACTCAAGTTGTTTTTGGTGTCTGTAAGTCTTGTTTGGTTGTTTAATGGTGGATGATTAGAGCCTGAATACACATCTACTGAATTATAAATACCAAGATTATTCATTCTCGCTTCAATTAACGAGGAACCATATAAACTTACTGGGGCAAAACCATTTAGAGGTGCACCATAGCCAAATAAAACAGTTTGATCACCAGTGGAATGACAGCCATAAAAAGGAGGGTCATTAGCCTCAATATAGGCTGTATCTCCTACTGCACCTGCAAATCCAAATACACCATTAACATAGGAACAATGACCTGGATTGCCACTACTCCCCTCAATTCCTCCAATTTCATCTGCCCAAGTCTGCCATGTAGTAGGTAATTGCTCTAAATCATCCACATAAGCCAAATTGATAGATAGAATTCCTCCTGCCGAAGTTCCTCCTATAAAAATTTGATTGGAATCTACTTTATAGGTGTTGGTAGTTGCAGCATCTTCTCTAAAGAAACGAATGGCTGCTTTCCCATCTTGAACTGCTCCAAACACAACCTTTACCATTACCTCTTCTTGAATCAAATCGATTACACTAGTAGCTAATCTATAATCGATGGATGCACAAACGTAACCTTTCTTAGCCAACTCTGTAGCAAAATAAACTAGCTCTTGCGATGTTCTTGAGCCCGTATAAAAAGATCCCCCAAAACAAAAAAGTACAACTGGTCGATTAGAAGCAGTATCACCTTGACCTTGATAAATATCCATATAAAGTTCTTGCAGAACGCCTTGCCTGTTCATTGCTTCTCCATACTTTACAGTAGTTACATCTACATTGGTAAACAAATCTGCTTGATAGCGATTATCGCAATCTTGAGCAAAGAGAAATAAGGTGAAAAATAAAAAGAAAGAAGTAAAAATTGTTTTCATATTATGTGTGGTTTGTGTAAATATAAAAAAAAATGAAAAGATTATTACTGATGATTAAAAAATTGTAAATTACACGAAACACTTAAATTTTAATCTATGCTAAAAAACTACTTTATTCTATTTCTAATTCTTGGCAGTTTTATTTTTCTAAAAGCCCAAACCACCAACGAAATTCTTGTTCATGATGGCCTAAATCGGCAATATATTTTGCACATTCCTGCCAGCTATAACAGCAATGTTGCTACTCCGCTGGTTCTAAGTTTACATGGACTTGGCGACAATATTGCAAATTTTAGTCAAGCAGGCTTCCATCAAGTTGCAGATACGGCTAACTTTATAGTTGCAACTCCCCAAGCAATCGACTTTTCATACTTAGGTTTTTCAGTAGGAGCAGCTTGGAATTCTGGTGTTGGTGCCTATGTAGATGGCACTTCACTTGGCATTCCCATTACTGGTAATGTTTTTCCTAATGAGAACATTGAAGATGTCGCTTTTCTTAGCACTTTGATTGACTCCATTAGTGCAAATTTTAACGTAGATTTAGAAAGAGTTTACGCTACTGGATTTTCTATGGGTGGCTTTATGAGCAATCGTTTAGCTGTAGAATTGAATAATAAAATAGCCGCTATTGCTTCTGTAGCTGGCACTTTAGGCTCTAATGTAAACACAAGTAACGCTAGTCCTATCCCAATATTACATATTCATGGTACCTCCGATGCTACAATTAGCTATGATGGCAACAACCCTAATGGCAGTTTATATACAATTTTGGGTGATTCCGTTCCTGGCTTATTAGATTTTTGGGTAAACAATAATCAATGTGATCCTAATCCTAGTTATAATGCCAACTATGCTATGGTTAGCGGACATTCTGTGGAGTATTATAAATGGGATAATGGCCTAGATAGCACGGTGGTTGAACACCTTAAAATAAATGGAGCGGATCATGAATGGTTTGCCCCATTTTACCCAAGAGAGATTTGGAATTTTTTCAAACAGCACAAAAACAAGGATATAGAAATCCCAAGTGCGATTAGAACTATAAGTGAGTTAAGCGACTTAATACTCTATCCAAATCCTGCTGAAAACATTCTTCATTTAAGTAGTGCTAGCAAATTAGCAGCTGTTCGTATTTTTAATTCGCAAGGACAAGAAATCCTAAGAACAGAAAATACTAATTCTATTAATATTGAGCATTTACATGCTGGTATTTACTTTGTTATTGTAGAAGCGGAGAACAGTATAAATAAACTTAGTTTTATTAAAAAATAAAAGCCACTTGTTTAAGAAAACATTAAAGAGAGTCACTTAGTTGACTCTCTTTTAGCTTACAGAACTACCGTTTTCTAAACCGCTTTGAGGAGACACGAAATGCAATTTTCCTTCTAAATCTTCCGCAAATAAAATCATGCCTTGAGATTCTACTCCTCGCATCTTTCTAGGAGCTAGATTTACTAGAACTTGAACCTGTTTGCCAACTACCTCTTCTGGACTAAAATGAAGGGCAATACCAGAAATAATCGTTCTCGTTTCAAAACCCATATCGACACTTAGCTCCAATAACTTATCTGCCTTTTCCACCTTCTTGGCGGCAACTATGGTTCCAATACGGATATCTATTTTAGCGAAATCATCAAACTGTATTTCTTCTTTCATTTTTGGATATTTACTTGTTTCGATTTTCTTAGTGCTATGTAATTTCTCAATTTGAGCTTGAACAAAATCATCTTCAATTTTCTCAAAAATAAGATGATTCTCTTTTAATTGATGTCCGGGAGTTAGCAAATCTAAGCGAGATATATCCTCCCATTGTAGTGCATCAATTCCTAAAATATTAAAAATACTCTTGGCTGCATTGGGCATGAAGACTTGCGTTATTGTTGCAAGATTCGCAACAATTTGCAAGGAGGCATATAATACTGCCTGCGTTTCTTCAGGCTTAGTTTTAGCTGTTTTCCATGGTTCTTTGCTTGTTAAAAACTTATTCGCGTCGCGTGCTACTTGCATAAAGGCATCTAAAGCTTCTCTAAACTTGTAGTTTTCTATCAAACTTCCTATTTTTTGCTTAGCGTCTTTAACTATGTCGAAACATTCCTCCTTAATTTTCAAAAATTCCTCTTCATGATAAGGAACTAGCCCATTATAGTATTTGTGATTAAGCACCATAATTCTATTTACAAAATTGCCAAAAGCAGCAACTAATTCATTATTTACTCGAGCTTGAAAATCTGTCCAAGTAAATTCCGAATCTTTAGTTTCGGGAATATTAGCACATAAGACAAAACGGAAAGCATCTATTTTACTAGGATGTTCCTCAACCAATTCATGCACCCAAATAGCCCAATTGCGAGAGGTGGATATCTTGTCTCCTTCTAAGTTCATGAATTCATTTCCAGGAACATTACTAGGCAAAATATAGGATCCTTTAGCCTTTAAAATCGAAGGAAATATGATGGTATGAAAAACAATATTGTCCTTTCCTATAAAATGAATCAGGGCTGTTTCTTCGTCTTGCCAATACTTTTCCCAATTTTCAATTTTACCATCTAAAGCCAATTGCTTGGTGGCAGAAATATAACCAATTGGGGCATCAAGCCAAACGTAAAGCTTCTTATTTTCAGAATTAGGAATTTCAGCAGGAACGTCAACACCCCAACTCAAATCTCTTGTAATAGCTCGTGCTTGTAGGCCATCTTGAAGCCAACTACCAACTTGTCCCATAACATTCTTTTTCCAAAGCTTTGGGTCGTGTTGCTCCTTGCCATCTAAAATACCTTTAAAAATCCAATCCTTTAACCAAGCTTCATCTCGATCTAGTGGTAAATACCAATGCGTAGTCTTCTTTAAAACGGGAGTCTTGCCACTTAATACAGAAATAGGCTCTTTTAAATCTAAGGCATTAATGGTACTTCCACATTTTTCGCATTGATCTCCATAGGCATCTGGGTTTTGACATTTCGGACAAACTCCTTTTATGTATCGATCAGCCAAAAATTGCTGAAACTCTTCATCGTAAAATTGCTCCGTTTCTTTCTCGATAAAAGCGCCTTTCTTATATAAATCTAGAAAAAATTCTTGCGCAGTTTCATGATGTAAGGGAGCGGATGTTCTATGAAAAATATCAAAGGAGATTCCAAATTTCTCAAAGGTTTCCTTCATTTGAATATGATATTTATCCACTATTTCTTGCGGACTAACACCTTCTTGTTTAGCACGTAAAGTAATTGGTGCACCATGTTCATCACTACCACAAATAAATACCAAATCTCGATTTTGCAAACGTAAATAACGAGCATAAATATCGGCAGGCAAGTAAGCACCAGCTAAATGACCGATATGAATGGGACCATTTGCATAGGGCAATGCAGAAGTAATAGTGTATCTTTTCGGAATATTCATAGTACTGCAAAGATAATTTAAATATCTGTTCTTCACTACTATAAATAACGAAGGCAATATCTAAAATCCTAAGGGATTAATACGTATTTTTGATTCCATCCAACACAGCTAAGTATGAGTCTTCGACGTCCCAATTATTTAAAAAAAAAGGATAAAATCGCAATCCTAAGTACCGCACGAAAAATTAGCAAGTTAGAATTGGAATTTGCGATTAACTTACTAGAAGAATGGGGCTTGGAAGTTGTTTTAGGTGCTAGTATCGGAGAAGAACACCATCAATTTGCAGGAGACGACAAGTTTAGAGCACATGATTTTCAAGAACACTTGGATAGAAGCGATATCCAAGCCATTCTTTTTGCAAGAGGTGGTTATGGCAGCATAAGAATAATGGATTACATTGATTTTACAGCTTTCACCAAGAACCCAAAATGGTTAATTGGTTATAGTGATATTACTATCATCCATGCTCTCGTAAATAATTATTTAGGAATTCAAAGCATCCATGCCAGCATGCCGATAAATTTTGCGGGGAACACCAAGCAAAGTTTAGAAAGTTTAAGAAAAGCCTTGTTTGGTGAGAAATTAAGTTTAAGCTTTGAAAGGTCTTCCTTAAACAGAGAGGGCGAAATAAAAGGAGAAATTATTGGAGGAAATCTATCTATCCTCTATAGCTTGTTAGGAACAAAATCATCTTTTAATTCCGACAACAAAATTCTTTTCATAGAAGACTTAGATGAGTATTTATATCATGTAGATAGAATGTTTTTAGCTCTAAAAAGAGCGAACAAATTAAACCAAATAAAGGCATTAATTGTTGGAGGAATGTCGGACATGAAAGACAATGCGATTGCTTTCGGATCGACAGCTGAAGAAATCATTTTGGAACATTGCAAAGAATTTGATTTTCCAATCTGCTTTAATGCACCTTACGGACATTTAAGCGATAACCAAGCCCTATATTTTGGTAGAGAAGCCGAGTTAAAAATAACTAGTAAAGAAACAATAATTAATTTCCTTTAAGCAATTCTAAATTCTCGATCATCTTGAATATCGAATCCGCGATCTATATAGAATGCATTAAAGGCATTAAAAATGTCATCTGATTTCCATATACTTGACTGAAGAACTACGCCGTGAAAACCAATTCTTTCTACATTTTTCTTTGTATTCAAATCTATTCCCCCCATAGCATAAATAGGAAAGTTAGATTCTTTTACCAATTTTCTTAGTTCAAAGAAATCAAAATTTTCTTTAATGTTAGACTCAGAGAATTTAGTAAAAACTGGACCCAACATAGCAGCACTAAAGAAAGAAGGTAATCTTTTCAATTCTTTAAAACTATTTACTGAAGTTGTAATTTGCAGATCGGAGTTTCTTTTAAGACTTTTAAAATACAAGCGACCAAAGAAGCCATCAAACGCCTTGCTATCCACATGAACTCCTTTCACCTTAAAACGCTTAGCTAAAGAAAAAAAATCATGTAAAACTAATTTCGAATGATGTTGGGCATCTATTCTATTCAATAAATTCGTGTATTGCAATTTAGTATAGCCAGGCTTTCTGAGATGAAATTCTTCCATACCATTTTCAAACAAAGCATTTATTTTTTTGGCTTCGTTGCTAATTTCATAAGGAATAGAATAAATGATTAATTTCATGTTTTTGAACTTAGTATTTAGCTTCTGCACTTAACTCTTACGCTGATGCAAATTTATTAACTTTGTTATAAAAAAAGAACTTGTATTTGATTTTGTTTAATTTGATAGAAATTTGTGGCCTATTTTTAGGACTATTATACATAATCCAAATGGTTCAAGAAAAACGCTCTGCTTGGGTTTATGGAATAGCTGCTGTTCTATTATATGCTTTATCTTGTTATCATTATAAAATTTACGGTGAAATGGTCTTGCAGTTCATATACGTAATCATTTCAATTTACGGTTTCTTTCAATGGAAAAAAGGTAAAATAAATGCATTACCAATTAGTGGGCTCAGTTTTAAAGAACTAATAATGAGTATTTTAGCAGGGATTATTCTTAGTATTTTATTTTATTTTCCACTCCGATATTTTCATGGCACCTTACCAGAATTAGATGCTACCAGTAATGGTTTTGCTATCGTGGCTACCTATCTTTCTGCTCGAAAAAAACTAGAAAATTGGCTCTTATGGATTCCTATCAACATTTTGGTTGTTTATATTATGTTCTTGAAAGGCATGCCCTTCTATCTCTTTCTATACATTTGTTATGCATTGTTTGCAGTTTATGGTTATTATAAATGGAAAAAGAGTTTATCTATATCGCAATAACTGGTCCTGAAAGTTCAGGAAAAAGTACCTTAGCAGAGCAGTTAAGTTCTATATACAAATGTGGCTTAGTAAAGGAATTTGCAAGAAGCTATTTAAAAGATAATAACTACAATAGGGAGGATGTTTTATACATGGCTGAGATGCAAATCCAACTAGAAGAAGAAGCAAAACAGCATGGCTCGCAATTAATTATTTGCGATACAGACTTAATCAATTTTAAAATATGGTTGAATTATTACCGCTATGAAGTTCCTACTTTTATCTTAAACCATATTAGCAAAAGAAGGTACGATTTCAGTCTTCTACTTTACCCGAATACAAAGTGGGTGAATGATGGACTTCGTGATAAACCCGAAGAACGAAACTTACTTTTCGATAAATTTGAAAAAGAATTACAAAACTACGACTACCATTACGCAATAATAGACCACTTAGCTGAAGGTAGAAGCATCCAAGCTTGCAAAGCCATAGATGCCTTTTTAAAAACCTATTAAGGTTTTAATCGCTGACTAGTTCTTGGAAAAGGAACGGCTTCTCGAATATGTTTTAGCTTACAAATCCATGTAATCAAACGCTCCAAACCTAAACCAAAGCCTGAATGAGGAACAGAACCAAAACGACGTAAATCTAAGTACCACTCGTAGTCTTCTTGACTTAAGCCCTCTTCATGAATTTGCTCCAATAAGAAAGCAAGATCGGTTTCTCTTTCGCTTCCACCAACAATCTCTCCATAGCCTTCTGGAGCGAGAACATCAACGCCTTTAACATAATCCATATTACCCTCAACACGTTTCATGTAAAAAGCTTTGATTTTTCTTGGCCAATTATATACCATAATAGGACAACCAAACATTCTGGTTAGAACCGTTTCATCAGAGCCACCTAAATCGTTGCCATGTTCAAAGTTTTTAGCAGATGCTATCCATTGAGGGATATTTCTTTCGTCTTCCTCCAAATCCTTAAGCTCCGCTTTTAACTGTCCAACTAGAGTTCTGTTAAAGTTTTTTACTCCTTTTTTACTTACATTATCATTTACGATAATTTCTCTCTCTATGATTTCCGCTTTGATAGCTTCAATTTTTTCTTTCGTAGTGCTCAAATCGCTTTCTAACAAGCTAATGGCATTCTTACCATTAACCTCCTTCTTCCCTGTTAAAATAGCAATTGCTTCATCATAAGAAATTCTTGGAAAAACTTGATTAACGCTTTTTAAAGCCTCAATATCCCTTTCTAAAATTTGCAACTCAGGAGTACATCTTTCTATCACTTCATTTACCACAGACCTAAGCATATCTTCAATTAAATCCATGTCCATGTCCAAATCATAGAAAGCCATTTCTGGTTCTATCATCCAAAACTCAGTAAGATGCCTTCTTGTTTTAGATTTTTCCGCTCTAAAGGTCGGACCAAAAGTATAAATCTTGCCATGAGCCATTGCCATAGCCTCTCCATATAATTGTCCGGTTTGTGCCAAATATGCTTCTTGACCAAAATAATCTGTTTTGAACAAATCTGTGGTTCCTTCTGCCGCACTACCTGTAAAAATTGGAGAATCCATTAGCGCAAAATCTTTCTTTTGAAAGAAATTGTGAATAGCATAAATAGTAGCATTTCTAATCTTCATAATAGCCCATTGGCGCTTCGAACGCAACCATAAATGACGTCTTTCTAGTAAGAAATCTACTCCATGCTCTTTAGGCGTTATTGGATAATCTACAGATTCATGAACTAATTCAAACGAATCTGCTTGAATTTCAAATCCACCAATTTGTTTTTCATCTGCTACAACCAATCCACTAACAATAAAGGAAGACTCTTGACTTAAAAATTTCGTAGCCTCGAAAGAAGCGGCAAGCTTTTCCTCTGCCAAGACACATTGACAAAAACCAGTACCATCTCGCATTGTAACAAAAGCTAAACCTTTACTATCTCTCTTATTGGCAACCCAACCTTTTAGTGTTACTTTTTGTCCAACAAAATCGGCTAGTTGATTGATATATATCCACATAATTTACTTCTTTTAAAAGAAGATGCAAAGGTATTACTTTCCATTCTTTTTTCAAGGAAATAAAATTTTTAATACTACCGCTTTCAAGACCATGGTAATTAGGGCAAAGTTTTTGATAGTAAACATTTTATTTTCTTAATTTTGCTGCTACTAGAATTCAGAGTTTTATGTTAAATCAACGCTTATCTCAAAAGTTACAACAGAAGTTGAGTCCCCAACAAATTCAGTTGATGAAATTGTTGCAGATTCCTACTGCGAACCTAGAGCAAAGAATTGAAGAGGAATTAGAAGCAAACCCAGCCCTAGAAGAAGGTGAAGCTATCGACAATGTATTGGACGATTTAGACAAAGAATATGAGGAGCAGGGAGAAGACCACAAAGAAGATGATGAAAGAGATGGTTTGGATGAATATGGCATAGAAGATTACTTTGACGACGAAGGAGAATTTCCCGATTATAAAACCAACGATTACAGCTCTGAGGCTGGTGATGAGGAGCATCAAAGCATTCCCATTGCAGTTGGAATTAGTTTTCATGAGTTTCTTTTAAACCAATTAGGAATACGGCAGACAGACGGTGATGAATATATTATCGGAGAGCAAATAATTGGAAGTATAGATGACGATGGTTATCTAAGGAGAGAACTCATTAACATTGTTGATGATTTGGCTTTTTCACAAAATCTAATTACTAGCGAGGAAAAGGTAGAAGAGATTTTGCATTTAATTCATGAATTTGACCCACCAGGTGTAGGAGCTCGTGATTTGCAAGAATGTTTGCTTTTACAACTTCAAAGAAAAGACAGCAACCCCATTATCAAGGTAGCAATCAAATTAATAGACCAACACTTCGAACATTTCTCCAAAAAGCATTATAGCAAGTTGGAGAGTGCTTTAGACTTAGATTCAGAAGATTTGAAGAGTGTTATTGATGAAATCCTGAAACTTAACCCTAAACCCGGAAGCAGCTACATCAATAATAGTAATACCAAGTTAAATCATTACATTATTCCAGATTTCACCATCAAGAATGAAAATGGAGAATTAGAATTGCTCTTAAATATGCGTAACGCACCTGACCTTAAAGTGAGTAATTCTTTTAAAGAAATGTATGAAACCTACAAGAATAGTAAGGAAAAGTCGGGAGATGAAAAAAGTGCCATTCTTTTCATTAAGCAAAAAATTGACGCTGCAAAATGGTTTATAGATGCCATTAGGCAAAGGCAACAAACCATGATGCTCTGCATGCGCGCCATCCTCGATTATCAACTAGATTTCTTTAGCACTGGCGATGAAACACAATTAAAGCCCATGATTTTAAAAGATATTGCTGAAGTTACCAATCTAGATATTTCGACTGTATCTCGTGTGGCTAACTCTAAATATGTGCAAACAGAGTTTGGAACTTTTCTTTTAAAATTTTTCTTCAGCGAATCTATGCAAACTACAGATGGCGATGAAGTTTCTACGAGAGAGATAAAAGCCATATTGCAAGAAATTATTAAAGATGAAGATAAGAAAAGACCTTATTCTGATCAAAAATTAATGGAAATGCTGAAGGATAAAGGATATGAAATAGCACGAAGAACTGTAGCCAAATACCGAGAGCAACTTAATATTTCAGTAGCTCGATTAAGAAAGGAGTTATAATATGTCGGAAACATTAGCCAAAATCATTACTTACCTGTTTCACCCCTTGCTTGTGCCAGTCTATATGGCCTTTGTAATTATATACGGACACCCACAATTTTTTACAGACACGAGTCAAATTCATAACGAAGTGCGTCTTATGTATTTCACTGCCATTATGTTGGTTTTTCCTTTGGTTTCCATACTACTCATGTGGCGCTTAGAAATTTTATCCTCTTTAGAACCTGCAGATAATAAAGAGAAGTTCATTCCTTTAATTGCTGTAGGTACTTTTTGGTTATGGGCCTATTATATGTTTAAAGAAGATGGTCTATACTTAACATCTAGTTATTTTGCTCTCGGCAATATGATTTTAGGCTGCATTATAGCTTTATTCATTATGTTTCCTCTAAATTTCACGAGTAACACGAGTTGGCATATGGTGGGTGCGGGAGGCTTTATAAGTATGCTTCTAAACATTCTTAGAACGAGCCAATACAACCTAACCATTATTCTATTGCTTGTAATTATAGCAACGGGCTTAGTAGCTAGTGCGCAGTTAAGTCTAAAGCAGTACAATAAAAATGGATTAATGGCGGGTTTTCTTATCGGCTTTTTCGGACAATTTCTAGCCTTTCAAATTTGGGACAAGTTCTAATTAAGAACCCTCATTTCCAATTCTCTTTCGAGCCTTATAAAAACTAAAAATAGCAATTAGCATATAACAAACTTTGCTTTAGAGAAATGTAAAGCTAAGTACTACAACTATTCTTAAACCCGAATTATGCCTTAGAACTTCCTTATGAGAATAAAAAGCGCAATAAATCAAGAACTTAGTTTCGAAAGCTATAGCACCGCTATGCATAAAGAAGATTAACTAGCGAAGTGACTAATTTACAGTGATATGGATTCAGAATAGATTTTCTAATGCATAATTCAGCTTAAACTAAAAGAGGCTTCTCTTTGGAGAAGCCTCTTTTAGTTTATAAGTTTAAATCTTAAAAACTTTTAAGTACTTTAAACTCGGTTCTTCGATTTTTTTGGCGACCTTCCTCATTATCAGAACCATCCTCGTTTTCGTTAGGAGCAATAGGAACTGCCTCACCATAACCTTTGGCCGATAATCTCGATTTCGAAATACCTTTCGAGATCAAATAGGCAACACAACTCTCGGCTCTAGCTTGCGAAAGTTTCAGGTTACTTTCATCGCTACCAATATTATCGGTATGAGCAGAAAGCTCAATTATAATGCTCGGATTCTCCTGAAGAATAGTAATTAACTCATCGAGTACCAATTTAGATTCATCTCTTAAGGTAGCTTTTCCAAAATCATAAAGAATATTTGCCAATTCGTAGCTCTTACCAACTTGAATAGCATTCATCATGATGTTCTTGTATATGGTATCAACACTTTCTGGGATGTCCATAGTGCTTAAAGCAACCGTTTTCTTAAAGTAGCCATCCTTACCAACTTCTAATTGATACTTTTTATTCAAATCTAAATCAAATAAGAAATCTTTATTCTCGCCAGTCAGCTTTCTTGTTAATAAGTTTCTCAGTTTACCATTATCCAAAACTTCACTTAAGCTAATAATAGCATTATCCAATTTTTTAGCTAAGAGGCTATCTGTATCATCATACAAACTTCCCTTCAGCATTACAGCAGATTTATCCACCCTTAAATTTTGATTTAAGGTATCCTCATAAGGTAAATCCATAGTAGAAACATACTCAAATGATGAATTAAATCCTGTTTTTAGCACTTCAACCTTATACTCTCTATCTGGCTTTAAATCGAAGAAATAAGAATCTTTAACATTGGCTAACTCTTCTACAAGAACATCATTTCCTTCAGGATCGGTAGTATACAATCTAACCATAGCTCCTTCCAGAGGTGCTTCTCCATTTTCATCACTTTTGAAAACAAAACCTTCAAGTCCATACTTAAAATCTTCAAAGTAAAAAAGATCATCTCCCTTGTATCGTCCTTTTATTAAAGTAGTTCCTTCTCTATTCGAAGCAATAAAACCGCTAGTCTTTCCTGCTTCTCTAACAAAGTGTATATCATCGGCTGTAGAGTTTATCGGCTTACCTACATTTTTAGGATCAGACCAGCCCAAATCTTCATCTTCGTGACAAACAAAAACATCGAAACCACCTATGCTTGGATGTCCGTTACTACTGAAATAGAATAAATTCTCGGTATTATCGTAAAAAGGAGTAAGCTCATCGCTTGTTGTGTTAATACCTCCACCCAATAAACGTGGTCCTTTAAAATCTCCTCGAGCTGTTCTAATAAAATACCAAATATCCATTCCTCCAACTCCACCTTCTCGGTCACTAACAAAATAAACGATTTCCATACCGTCGCCACTAGTTCTTACGGTTGGTTGCGTCGTGGTATATTTCGGGCTATTGATTTCTTCATTTAATTTTACCGGCTCCGACCATCTATTTTTGGATTTCTCCGATAAAAACAAATTGCAAATTATTTCATCCACTTCATTATTAAAGCATTTGCAGAAATACATTCGGTTACCATCTTCAGAAAGAGCGGCATTACCAGTACCAAATTTTTCATCTTGAAAAGTATCTGGCAACTTTTTCCCTTTTTGCCAAACTCCATCTACCTTCTTCGATTGATAGATATGATACATTGGCATATCTTTTTTTCTATCTACAAAAACCAAATCATTCTCGTTCAAAGAAGTATAATAGATAGTTGTATCATCTATTGCAATAGGATTAGCTTCTTCGTAAGCAGAATTTACTAAATCTCCCAAACTCTTCACTTTAACTTTTCTGTTATTCGGATTAGCTAGAGCCCATTCTGCACCTGCAATTTCGTTATCTGCTTTTTTCGACCAATCTTCCTTGTCTTCTAATGTATAAACTTGCTTAAATTTATTAAACTTCTCAATGGCCTCATCGTACATGCCATTGTGTTTCATAGCAACACCATAATAGAAATTTGCTAAACCATATATTTCCAAATTTTCCTTTTCCACCCTTTTCATTTTTTCCTTAGGTCCAAATGCATGTTCATCAAAACCTTTAAAAAAGCGAAGCGCATTCTCATAATCAGAAGCCTTTAAACACGACATTGCCAACCAATACTTTGCATATCGATTTTCAGGTTTCTGACGAACCACTTCCTTATAATATTCTATTGCAGAATAATAATGACTTTGAGCGTAAAGCAAGTCTGCTATTTTTAACTCATGCCTAGGTTTAATTGCTTTTTCCTTATCTATTTGAGCAAAAAGAGCACTATTTAATGCCGAAAGAAATAATAAGGCAAGGATAATCTTTTTCATGTAGGGAATTTAGGGTTAATCGTAGAATTAAAATCTTCTTGCTGGTAAACTTTTGTTTGCCTTGTAACTTCTAATACTTTCTCCAACATAAACCAAAGAAATTTCAAATGCGCCTTTTAAGCTAGATGAAGTTTTTAAATTAGATAAGTTAACATCGTAAGCACCTCCAATTCTAAGATTTCTAAATTCCACTTGAGTAAGCACCACAACGGCATCACCATTAACCGGACTTACTCTGTATCTAGCACCAAGATGCAAGCTTGAGTTTGTTCTAAAGCCAGAGTTGAAGTAATATCCTAAGGAACCTCCTGCCAAAATCATTTGATTTTCGCCTTGTTTTTGGTACAATACATCTGGAGCTAAAGCTAACTTATCTGTAAAGAATACTTCAAAGCCTAAATCGCCTTGGTATCTTCTGTGTAAATAAATATCGTCGTTTTCTTTAATGAACCATTGATTCGGTTGACTCATGTGGAAAGTACTAAAGCCTCCTTGCATTCTAAACTTGTCTGAAAATTGAGATTTCCAATACAAGCCGAAATTATAGTCGAAATAAAAATAAGAACCACGATCAAAATCGCTAGCATCAAACTCAGCACTTGTGCCAACGCCACTGTGACTAAAAACATCGAACTGGTCATAGAAAACATAACTCTCTCTGTCTAAACTACTTTGAACATAAGCTACTTGTCCACCAAGAGATATTCTATGCTTCCCCTCTTTCCCCAATCCTTTGTGGTAAGCAAGCGATAATGCAACATTATTGGTTACTAAGCTAGCCTCTCCCATTCTATCATTATAGAACATTAATCCTAAACCTAGTTTATCCTTTTTTAATTGGCCTTCGAAAAGTGGTAAATCTATGGCAGCTCCTGGAGTCATAAAAGCATTCTTGTTTAAGAAAGAACTCCATTGATTTCTATAAATTAAAGCTACTCGATACGAGCCATCAAAGTTTCCGGTTAAAGCAGGGTTTAAGGCTTGAGCAAAAGTATAATACTGCGAGAAATGGACATCTTGCGCTTTTGATAAGCTTATACTACCAAAAAGGAATAATATAAGGAGATTAAGGTGGAATTTTTTCATAGTTTTTAGGGTTTAGCATAGTACTTAGGATATAAAGGTATAAATTTACCTTGAAATTTTAAGCAATTCAAAATAAAAAAAAACATGAAATCCAATTTCGAAAAACTATTAAAAATTACCAATAAAATTGCTGATCTACACTACGCAAATTCTTTACTAAGTTGGGACCAAGAATGCTACATGCCTAGCAAGGGTAGTCGCTATAGAGCCCAACAAATGGCAACCCTTAGCGGACTAGCCCATGAGCTTTCTACCTCTCAAGAATATGAAGACTTGCTTAAAAGATGTAATGAGGACAAAAATCTTAATTCAATAGAAAAAAGAAATGTAGAATTGTTACTTAAAGATTATGAGAAAGCAAAGAAACTCAGTACCGAATTTGTACAAAGGCTTTCCATTGCCACTTCAAGAGCCTTTCAAGCTTGGATAGGAGCTCGAAGAAGTAATGATTTTAAGGCATTTGTTCCGGAATTAGAAAATATGCTAAGCATTCAAAAAGAAAAAGCAGAAATATACGGCTATGAAGAACACATCTATAATGCATTAATCAACGACTATGAAGAAGGTGCCAAAGTGTCGGATTTAGATATTCTGTTTTCTCAAGTAAGCTCCAAACTAAAACCCTTGATGGATAAAATTGCATCCTCTAAACAAGTGGAAGATGGCTTTATGTATCAAAATTTTGCTAAAGATGCGCAATGGAATTACGGCATCGAAATTTTAAAGCAACTAGGCTACGATATGGAGGCTGGCAGGCAAGACATTTCCGAGCATCCTTTCTCTACATCGTTTAGTCCAGAAGACGTTCGTGTAACTACTCGTGTAAATGAGAACAACCTGTACGATATGTTATGGAGTTGCATACATGAAGGAGGACATGCCCTTTATGAGCAAGGCCTTTCTGCAGAACAATACGGTTTACCATGTGGCTCAGCTGTATCTCTCGGAATTCATGAAAGTCAATCGCGATTTTATGAAAACAATATTGGAAGATCCTTTGCTTTTTGGCAGTTGAATTTCGACAAGTTAAAAAACACCTTTCCGCAGCAATTAGCAAAAGTTGATTTGCAAAAATTTTACGAAGCCGTTAACATCGTAAAACCCTCTTTAATTCGAACCGACGCAGATGAACTCAGCTACCATTTTCACATCATGATTCGCTATGAACTCGAAAAGAAAATGCTCGAAGGAAGCTTGCAAGTTAAAGAACTAAAAGATGCTTGGAACGCCGCCTATAAAGAATATTTAAATGTGGATGTGCCAAGCGACAAAGAAGGTGTACTTCAAGATGTGCATTGGTCGCACGGCGGTTTTGGCTACTTTCCTACCTACTCTTTAGGTAGCTTTTATGCAGCGCAATTCGAAGCGAAAATGAAGCAGGATATTCCTAGTTTCGAGGAGGATATCCAAGCCAATGATTTTACTAAAATTTTATCTTGGTTGAGAGGCAATATTCACCAACATGGTCGCTTTTATAACTCAGAAGAACTGTGTAAAAATGCTACAGGAGAAGGACTAAACTTCGACTATTTCTTAAAATATAGTGAAGAGAAATACAAGAAAATTTACCAATTTAGTTAAGGTCTTCTAAGGCAATTTTTAGTTCTGGGTAGCGAAATTTAAAGCCTGTTTTAAGTATCTTTTCAGCACTGCAATTTTGATTTAAAAACAAGATAGAACTCATTTCGCCAAGTGCTAGTTTTAAAGCGAACTTCGGTGCTGGCAAGCACAAGGCTTTGTTTAATTGAGCTAGATTTTTGGCTATAGTTTTCTGACTAGCAGGATGAGGGGCCACTGCATTATAAATGCCTTCAAAATTTTCTTTCTCGATGGCGTGAATAAACATCGCCGCCAAATCGTCTATATGTATCCATGAGTAATATTGCTCGCCATCCCCTAGTATGCCAACAAAAAAAGGCAAGGTCTTGGTCATCTCCTTTAATGCTCCCCCATCCTCTGCCATTACGATACCTATTCTAAAAATACTTTTACTTACTTCCTTTTCCTCTAGGGCATAAGCTGCTTCCCATTGCTTGCAAACTTCCGCTAAAAAATCTGAGCCTCCTGAAGAAGCCTCATCCAAAAGATTGGAAGAGTCTCCGTAATAGCCAATGGCAGATGCCCCAATCAACTGCTTCACTTGATTATCACTTTCTTTCAAGGTTTTGATAAGCAATTTTGTGGATTGCACTCTACTTTCTAAAATTTCTAGCTTGCGTTTTTTCGTCCAAGGCTTGTCGGCTATACCCGCTCCAGCCAAATGTATAATAACATCAACTGCTTTTAGGGCTTGAGAATCTAATTCACCTTCTTCAGGATTCCAGTAGAAGACATCAACACCTTTTTTTCTATAATTCCTCCTAGTACTTAGATAAGCTACGGTGCACTTATTCTCTAATAATTTTTTCGTGATTTTAGACCCCAACAAGCCCGTTCCACCTGTTATTAAAACTCTTTTTTGCATGGCTCTCTTTCTGTTTTAAGATTTTCTAGAATTAGCTCTATCTTTATAAGCGAATTTTACCCCTAAATGTTCCTATATATGCATAAAATTTATCCTCTATTTTTTATTCTCATCCTATTTTCTTGCAAACAAGAACAAAAAAAAACCAATTTAAATTTAAATGAGTTGGCGTACACTGGCAACAAGACCAGTCTAAACGAACTTATAGTGCACGAATTAAGCGATCCAGACAAGCTCAATCCAATTTGCTCTCAAGGCGCAGGAAGCACTTATATTGAGCATTCCATTTTTATGTATTTACTAGATGTTGACAAAGAAAAATTGGAGCCTATTCCCTGGTTAGCTAAAGAAAGACCTGTAA
This sequence comes from Chitinophagales bacterium, assembly GCA_020635975.1. Lineage (GTDB taxonomy): Bacteria > Bacteroidota > Bacteroidia > Chitinophagales > UBA8649 > JAFMKE01. The sequence goes on along the minus strand of JACJYT010000003.1, from coordinate 224,501 downwards.
TCACAGAATTAACGGAAGGACCTTATAAATTGAGAATAGATTATGAAATTAGACCAGAAGCCACTTGGGATAATGGTTCTCCTGTTACGGCTTACGATGTAGAATTTACGTATAAAGCTTGCAAAAATCCCTTGGTTGACGCAGAACATCAGCGACCTTATATCGACTTTATATCCCACCTAGAAATCGATGCAGAGAATCCTAAAAAGTTTAGTTTCTACACCAAAGAAGTTCATTATGCGGCAGAGTTTTCTAGCGGTGGCGTTCTTTATATTTTACCCGAATATATATACGATCCAGAGGCCTTGATGCGAAAATTTAGCTTAAAGGATTTAGGCGACGAAGATAAACTGCTGCACTTAAGAGAAGATAAAGATTTGATTCGCTTCGCAGAAAATTTCAATGCAGAAAAATTTCAACGAGAAGCAGGTTCTGTTGTAGGTTGTGGTCCGTATAGCTTTGAATCGTGGGTAACAGGACAAAGAATAATTCTAAAGAAAAAAGAAAATTGGTGGGGTGAGCAACTAGCTGATCTACCTGGCTTTGAGTGTTCGCCTGACAAGATAGTCTACGAAATTATCAATGATAAAATTACTGCGATTACCGCAGTCAAAGACGAGCAAATAGATCTCATGCGCGGAGTTTCTCCTTACGATTTTAAAGAGTTAAGCACAGACGAAAGTTTCAATGGTAAGAATTTCATGTTTCATCCAGATTTTCTTTCTTACACCTATATTGGTCTCAATATGCGCAATCCAATTTTAAGTGACAAATTGGTAAGAAAGGCGATAGCGCATTGTGTTAATGTTCCGCAAATAATAGACATCCTTAACTATGGTTATGCAAAAACGATTGCCAGTTTTGTTCATCCTAGTAAAGAACACTATAACGACACTTTACTACCCTACGATTTTAACCTAGAAAAAGCCAAGTTGTACTTAAGCGAGGCAGGTTGGGCAGATTTGAATGGAGATGGCGTGTTGGAGAAAGAAATTGGTGGGAAGCTTACTCCTTTGCATTTAAGTATCAAATACAATTCTGGTAATGATGTACGAGAGAAAGTTTGTCTCTTTTTAAAAGAAAACGCCAAAAAAGTAGGCATCGATTTAGAAATTCAGACGAAAGAATGGTCTGTATATTTAGAAGAATGTAAGAACCACGATTTCGACATGTATGTATTGGGTTGGGTACAAGAAGCCATACTAGACGATCCGAAGCAATTGTTTCATACAGATGCTTACAATGGAGGAAGTAACTATCCTGGTTTCGGAACTGCCTATACCGACAACTTGATTGAAGAACTACGGAAAGAATTAGATACCGAAAAGAGAAAAGCCCTATTTAAAGAACTACAAGCCATTGTGCATGATGAAGTTCCTTATGTGCTACTTTATACACCTGACAATCTAGTAACCATCAACAAGCGCTTTGGAAATGCCAAAGCTTACCTTGCCAGACCGGGTTATGAAGAAAGAGAATTAATTCTTGGAGCTTACAAAGGAGCACAAGACTAATTTTCAAGTAGCTATTTAGGCTTTTCTAAATTAGTCTTCGCATTATTGGAAAATTTAGTAATTTAGCGCATCTATTTTTAAAATAAACCAAAGAAGATGTTAAACACTAAAAACATAAGAAAATTTTTATTTTTAATTCCACTTGCATGGACATTGAGCAATTGTGGTGGTGGGACTTCTAGCTCAGACACTAGTGCAGTTGTAAGTAAAAAAGCTGGCGTTAACGACGTATATGTTCATTTAAGTTCTGATTTAGATAAAATTAATCCCATAATTTCGACAAGTGCAAATGCTAGTTTAGTTGAGCGTTTTGTTTTTTACAACTTGTTGGAAACGGATCCAGCAACTTTAGGTTTAACTAACGTTGTTGCAGTTGCTCGACCTACTATTGAGCAAATAGAAGCCGATGTTTTTGGTGAGAAAAAACAAGGTTTAGCTATTTCTTACGAAATTAGAGAAGAAGCTGTTTGGGACGACGGAACACCGGTAACAGGTAAAGATTACGAATTTGCCTTAAAAGTTATCAAAAACCCTAAAGTAGACTGCGAAAGTCTTCGTCCTTACTTCGAGTTTATTTACGATTTCAAAATCGACCCATCTAATCCTAAAAAATTCACCATTTACACTCAAGATCAATACATCTTATCGGAAAGTGTTAGTTCTGGCTACTTATACCCTAAGCATATTTATGATGCTGCAGGTTTAATGGATGGCTTTACGGTTAATCAATTATCAAACCCTGCGAACTTAGCTAGTTTATCAGACGACTTGAACATTATCAAGTTTGCGGAAGAGTTTAATAGTGAGAAATTTTCAAGAAACCCAGATTTCGTTATTGGTTGCGGACCTTATAAATTAAAAGAATGGTCTACTGGTCAGCGTGTAATCTTAGAGAAAAAACAAAATTGGTGGGGAGAAGCCTTTGTTGGTAAAGAACTTCGTTTCGACAATTACCCTGACAAAATTGTGTATGAAATTATTGTAGATAACACTACCGCAGTTACTGCAATGAAAGATGAGAGTATAGATGTTATGCACTACATCCCTTCTAAAGATTATGTAGATTTAAAAGAAAATGCTGGATTCAATGCTCTTTATTCTCTACATGAGCCAATTGCTCCTTCTTACAGCTATATCGGCTTAAACAATAAGAGTCCAAAATTAAACGACAAAAAGGTTCGTCAAGCTTTATCTATGGCTTTAGATTACGAAACCATTAAGAAAGTAATTTCTTACGATCTTGCAGAAAGAACTGTAGGTCCAGTTCACCCCAATAAACCATATTACAACAAAAACATTGCTTTGTACCCATATGATTTGAATAAAGCAAAAGCTTTACTAGATGAATCAGGTTGGATTGATGCCGACGGTAACGGTATTAGAGAGAAAATGGTAGATGGTAAAAAGGTAGATTTAAAATTAGAGTTCTTACTGCCAGCAGGAAGTGAATCTGCCGAAAACATTGCCTTAATGCTTAAAAACAACTTAGCAAAATTAGGAGTGGAAATAGAGATTGTTTCTAAAGAGTGGACTGTTTTCTTAGAGCAAGTTAAAGGTCACGATTTTGAAATGAGCACTATGAGTTGGATGATGGGACCAGACTTAGACGATTTCAAACAAATTTGGCATACTGATTCTTATAATGGTGGTAGCAACTATGTAGGATTTGGAAATGCTTATACAGATGATTTGATTGATAAAATTAGATATGAGTTAGATCCAGAAAAAAGAACAGCGATGTATATGGAATTCCAAGAAATTCTTCATGAAGAAGCGCCATATATCTTTATGTTTACACCACTAAACAAAATGGCTTTTCACAAGAGATTTGATAATGCTAACCCTTACTTACTTCGTCCGGGTCATTTCGAAAATGAATTTAAGTTAAACTCAAATTTTGGAAAAGCATCAGCTCAATAAGATAGAAACTTATGTTTAAATACATTTTAACGAGGATATTATATTTTATCCCTACCCTACTTATCATTACCCTCTTAACCTTCTTGTTAAGTCAAGCTGCGCCTGGAGATCCTGTGGAAACCAGACTTCAAGGAGGTACTCAAGGAGCACAAGGTGGGGGTATGTCTGAAAAGCAAGCTGGAGAAAAAGCCTATATCGATATGAGTAAAAAGTTGGGCTTGGATTTGCCCGCTTTCTACTTTTCGCTTACTTCTATGGCGCAACCTAAGGACTTGCACAAAGTTTATAGAAAAAAAGAAAGAGAAAATTTACAACGCTTGATTGCTGAATACGGCAATTGGGAGGAGATAAATGCTTTCTATTTATCGATTAAAGAACTAGAAACCAGTCTTTTTGAGGTTCCACGAGACAGCAATACTTTCGCTGGTTTGCAGACAATGAAAGAGGGAATAAATTCCTTGTTAAACAATTATGAAGATATAAAAATGAGTGCCGATTTGGCTCTCATGGAAGAAGCAGTAAACAGAGTTAGCAAAGTTAAAGTAGATAGTGTTACCTATACTGAGGTAGCTTACTTTAGTTCGGTAAAACCCATTTTTGAGCAACTTAAGACAAATTATGCTGCCATTAAAGCAAATGCTACTCCTTGGAAGACCAAAGTTCCAAAGTTCAATTGGATTGGAACAGGAAATCAATACCATGTTTGGTTATTTGGTAACAAACCATGGTTCGGTAGTAGTGAAGATCCTAGTTTAAAAGGTGGATTTATTAGAGGTGATTTTGGTGAATCTTATTTAGATGGTAGACCAGTAAGTTCTATTATTGGAGATGCACTGCCCATAACTATGGGACTTAATCTAATATCCGTATTTATTGCTTATGCATTTTCGGTTTGGTTGGGTGTATTCTTAAGCAAGAGAAAAGATACCAAGCTAGATAGAAGTGTGTCTATTGTTTTATTTATTCTTTACTCCCTGCCAGGATTTTGGGTAGCAACTATCTTTATTGTTTATCTAACTACGAACGAATACGGCTTAGATTGGTTTCCAACCTACGGACTTTTCTCCAACGATTTGTCAGAAACTGCTAGTAAATGGGAAGTATTTAAAGATTTAGGAGCACATATCATTCTACCAATTATTGCCATGACTTACGGCTCTTTCACCTATATTACTCGTCAGATGAGAGGCAGTATGTTGACGGTATTGAAGCAAGATTATATCAGAACTGCTGTTGCTAAAGGCTTGCCCGATCAAGTAGTAACCTGGAAGCATGCTTTTAGAAACTCATTGATTCCAATAATAACCATGTTTGCAAGTTTATTCCCAGTAATGATAAGTGGTTCGGTTGTAATTGAGGTAATTTTCTCCATTCCAGGTATGGGTAGAGTTGGTTATGAAGCTGTTTTAGCTCGAAATTATCCAGTTTTATTTACGGTACTTATCTTTTCTGCTGTGTTAACTATGGTTGGAATATTAGTAGCAGATATTTTGTATTCGGTGGCTGACCCACGAATTTCATTCACCAAAAAGAAGTAAGCTGAAAATGGATACTCAAAACGAAAATAAAGAACAAACGACTATTTCTGCCCCTAAGCAAGTTAAAAAAGCTGCAGAAGATCAGAGCTATGGTGCTATTGTAAAAAGACAATTCAAGAAAAATAGACCTGCCGTTTGGTCGCTTAGATTTATTATACTAATTGTAGTTATTGGTTTGTTTGCCGACTTCTTAGCCTACGATAAGCCTTTAATGTGCAAATATGAAGGCAAGACTTACTTTCCTTTAATGAATGAGTACCTGGTTGCTTTAGGTGGATCCATGCCGCAAGAACTCAACAATATAGTAGATTGGAAGAGTACTAATTTTGATTATGCTATTTGGGCACCTATTCCTTATGGTCAAAGTGAAACAGATTTTGCTAATGCTAATTATGTAAGTCCAACAGCTAAACAAAATGTAAAAAGCAAACGTTGGTGGCATTGGCTAGGAACAGACGAAATAGGTAGAGATGTGATGTCGGGTATGATACACGGAACTAGAATTGCTATGATGGTTGGTGTAGTTTCTATGTCTATCGCCTCTATCATCGGAATTTTTATGGGAGCCATGGCTGGGTATTTTGGAGATGAAAAATTAAAAGCAAGTTTTTCGAGCATTATTTTATTCTTTTTGGCTTTGCCCCTAGCCTATTTTTATGGCTTTCAATTGCGTTCTTACGCCATAGCCGAAGCCTTTGCCGATTCTCTTTTTGGAGCACTTGCCCAAATTCTATTGGGCCTAGCGATTTTTATTGCTATACTTGTATTAGCGAATTTAGTATCCAAGTTAATTGACAAAATTTTCAAATTAAAGGCAAGCATTAATGTTCCCATTGATATCATCGTTTCTCGCTCTATAGAAATTTTAATTTCTGTTCCACGTCTTTTGTTAATCATGTCGATTGTTGCAATTGCTAAACCTTCAATTATGTTAGTGATGGTTATTATTGGTGCAACCTCTTGGACTGGAATCGCAAGATTTACAAGAGGCGAGTTATTGCGGGTTAGAAACCTAGAATATATTGAAGCTGCTCAAAGTTTAGGCTATAGCGAATGGCGTACTATTTTTAGACATGCTATTCCCAACTCTCTTGCTCCAGTATTGATTGCCATAGCCTTTGGAGTTGCGGGCGCAATTTTAACAGAATCCTTTCTTTCCTTCCTTGGAATTGGTGTAGAGGCTGAAGTTGCAACCTGGGGAAAATTACTATCTCTTGCTAGAAAAAACTTCAGCGCTTGGTGGTTAGCTTTAGCTCCTGGTTTTGCCATATTCATTACAGTTACTATTTACAACTTAATGGGTGAAGGGCTTACCGATGCCTTAGATCCGAGATTAAAACAATAGAGAACTCAAACTATTCCACTAATTCTTGCGTTATTCTAGCAGAATATTCACTTAGTTTGGAGTAATTCTAGAATAAACTTCTTATTAATATTTATCTTTAAGAAATGATGCGCATTAGCTCTTATTACTTAATCTTAGTAATCTTGCTGAGTCTTAACTACAGCAAGGCGCAAGTAGTAGATGTTTCTAGCGCTCTTAAACTGAATAATAAAGTTCCTAGCTTTAGAATACTTGGCAAATTAGACGATAAATATTTGGTGGAACGCTTTGGAAACGATATTCATGTCTTGGATGTCTATAACCAATATTTGAAGCTTCAAAGTAGTAAGCAAATCCAGCTAGACAAGAATGAGAAACTAGAAAAAATTTGGGTACAGCCGAATCATGCTTGGATTATTTTGCTTCGTCATGGGAAGGAACAGACTTATATCGAAGCAAACAAAATGGATGCTAAATTGAGCCTTGCTCAAAAAACTATTGTTTTAGATAGTATTCAAGAAAGAAAAGATCTCCTCGACAATAATTTTCGAACCCAATTATCGAGCGATGAAAGCAAAATCTTGCTCTACTCTCCTATTTTCTCTCAAGGTAAAATTGCCTATTTTTATACAAAGGTGTACGATAATAATTTGAAGCTAATTAATCAACAAAAGCTCAACACTTCTGTTCTGTTAGAGCAGAGTTTTGTGGATGTTTTTTTGAGAAATGATGGTTCTTACTTATTCATTACTAAGTCGAAGGAGAAATCTAGTACAGAGGTCTATTATTTTACTTACGTTGATGCGAGTGGTAAAGTGAGCTTAGGTAGTTTCATCCCTGTAAAAGATATCTTTAAGAGATTACAGTTCGAAATAGATGAAATGCATAATTCTTTGCTAATATCTGGATATTTTCAAGCCGAAGACTATAGTAAGAAAAATACCATGGGTGCTTCTCAGTTCTTTTTAAGCAAATTAGAACTAGGTAGTTTTAATAATCTTTTCACCAGTATTCATAATATTAGTTCCGATTTTTACTTCGAGTTGACAGGCAAGAAAAACGAAATTGATCCTCCTCAATTATTTACTTTCTATATCAAGAGCATAGTACCAAAGATTGATGGAGGTGCTTTGGTTATTGCCGAATCTTATTTTAAGAATGAAGAGCAATTTATAAGTAATAGCTATTTCTCGGTTAATGGTATTATGCCGAGTTACAATACCACCACAGTCTATAATTTTAATGATCTCATTGTTTACCATGTAGATAGTACGGGCAAGGTCGTAAATGAGCAAATTGTAAGAAAAAAGCAAGTGTCACAAAACGATGGAGGCACCTATTCCTCCTTCTTCTTAATGAATCAAAGAGATGAGTTAAAATTGTTATTCCTAGATGAAATTGGGGATGATTCACAAATTAATCAAGCAAGTGTGGATGGGGTAAATAGCAATACCAAATCTTATAGTGTATTTAATACCCGAAGTAAAAATGTAGTACCCATAGTTAGTTTGGCTTATCAAACCGCGCCAAATGAGCTAATTATTCCAAGCCATTTTAAGAGCAGAATGCAACTTATTAAAATTAGATATTAGCATGTTGCAGTTATTTTCTCGTCGCCAAAGCAATTTAGCTTTTCTAATTATTCTAGTTTGCTTTATCCCTTTACAAGCCGCCAATTCTTTTTTATTTAAGGATATGGATGTTTGGCACCAGAGTGCGCCTTTAGCAAATTTTATTTACCATATTTTAGGAGAAAGTATCTTGCAAAATTCTTGGTTTATTTTTTTTACAAGCTTCTTTCTAATTCTACTTCACTTAGTTATTGTTCATAACATAATTTCGAAGATTAAAAATTTGGATAAGCATAGTGTCTTGCTCACTTGGCTCTATTTATGGCTTATTCACTTGTTTCCAGAATGGAGCACTTTTTCTCCTGCTCTTATGGCCACGAGTATTCTGCTAATTTGCTTATATCTCTTCTATGAAAATGTAGAAGATCGTTCCGATAGTTTTGTGTTTAATATAAGTTTATTAATCGGAGTTTCTTTTTTACTATGGTACCCAAGCATTCTCCTTTTGGCATTTTTTGCTATAGCACTTTTTCAGTATAATGCATTAAATATCAAGAGGATATTTATAATTTTTCTGAGCTTTATCCTTCCTACTACGAATATGTTGGCTTACTTTTTTCTAAGCGATCAAAGTGAGAAAATTCTCTATAGTTTAGGAAATTTTCATTTACAAGAATTAATCTTGGTTCAACCCGACCTAAAGGTAATAGCAGTTATTGTGCTTACCTTGATTCTAACTATACTTGGTTTGTTTCAAGCCTTAAGCTTAGCAGCTAAAACAGTTAAATTTTCTAGATTGTTTATTAACAACCTCCTTAGTTTAGTCATTTTTGTACTATTAGCTTCTTTCCTTTCTACTAACGAATTTTCTTATTCCTTGCTGGCTTTAATATTTCCGATATCGCTGTATTTAGTTTTATTTATTAACATAATTAAACGCCCTATTTATGCAGAGATCGTTCACATAAGCTTAATTTTGATGATATTGTTTAACTTTGTTTACACTTTACAAAGTTGATCTTTTAGAAAGCCTGATAAAATGAAAGTAGCTTTATTAAAATCCATCCTTCTCATAAGTTTCTTTTGGATAAGCTTAGCAGCGGGTGCGCAGGTCTTAGACCCTGTAAAGTGGGATTTTCATGTAGAACAAGGTGAATTTGGATTAGACCTAATTTTTCACGCTAGCATAGAAAATTCATGGTATTTATATTCGCAAGATGTTCCAGAATTTGGACCTATTCCTACTAGTTTTCATTTTGAGAGCCCTTTAGAAATAAAATTGGATAGCTTTCTCCTTGAAAAATCTAGTCACGCCCAGCAAAAATACGATGAAATGTTTGCTCTAGACTTGTTGAAATATAGCAAGGAAGTAGATTTCATTTATACTTTAGACCCTAAGTTTCCAGCTAAGGAAATTAGTGGTTATCTCGAGTTTATGTGCTGTGATGATAAGCAGTGCTTAGCACCTAAAACAATTCCTTTTATCTTTAAAATAAACTAAAAAATGAAAAAGTACTTATTACCCTTATTAGCAATTCCTAGCTTATTTTTATTTTCTTGCAAATCTGGAGAAACACCAGAACTTGTAGAGGAAGTTGTTGTTGAAGAACTTGTTGAAGTGCAGGTTTTAGATCCAGTTAAGTGGACCTACGAGGTAGAAAACACCGCAGAAAATGAATACAAAATTAGCTTCTCCGCTACTGTTGAAGACGGTTGGTACGTGTACTCTAGCACCATTGCAGAAGACGGACCTATTCCAACAGGTATCTACTACGACGCAAGTGATTTAATTGTAAGCTTAGGCGAAATTGAAGAAAGTGGCGAAGTAACTAAAGATGGCTACGACGAAATGTTTGATATGGATATAAAAAAATTCGGACATGCGGCTAGCTTTAGTCAAGTTATTACAACAAAAGGAAGTGGAGAAATTGCGGGATATTTAGAATTCATGACTTGCGATTCTATGCAATGCTTGTTCCCAGATCCAATAGAATTTGTAATTGAAGTAAAATAAAGAACATGAAGACACGGCTAATCTTACTTTTCTCTATCCTTTTATTTAGCTCCCTAAAGCTAAAGGCAGAACATGCCATCAATTACGATTGTCACCCGTATTACGATGCTAGTGGCAATTTCGACTTGGCAAACTTTCAAGAGGCCTTAGTGCTTAATATTGAAGCTACAGTTACTGAAACTGGAAAAGCAGAGCAAAGTATTTGGTTAGTGTTTTTATTAGGATTAGGAGGCGGATTAATTGCCTTGCTTACGCCATGTGTATTCCCAATGATTCCTTTAACGGTGAGTTATTTCACCAAGGGAAGCGGCAATAAAAAGCAGGGAATATTTCAAGCCATTCTCTATGGTTTCTTCATCTTTTTGATTTACACTTTAGTAAGTGCTCCTTTTCATCTACTTAATTTAGCTCCAGATGTTCTGAGTGAAATTGCTACCAACGTTTGGTTAAATATTGCCTTCTTTGTGATTTTTGTAGTCTTTGCCTTTTCCTTTTTTGGCTACTACGAAATTCAACTTCCTAGTGGTTTAGCCAACAAGGTTAGTAGTGCCGAAAGCGCTGGTGGCGTAATAGGGGTATTCTTTATGGCTCTTACCCTAGTTATTGTTTCTTTTTCTTGCACGGGACCTCTAGTTGGATCCTTATTGGCAGGAACCTTAACCCAGGGAGCTTGGTATTTGACCGCAGGAATGGCTGGATTTGGAATTGCTTTAGGCTTACCTTTCGCACTTTTTGCTCTTTTTCCTGGTATTATGAGTTCGCTTCCTAAGTCGGGGGGATGGTTAAATACCGTAAAGGTAATTTTAGGTTATTTAGAACTTGCCCTTGCACTTAAGTTTATATCAAATGCCGATTTAGTAGATCCTAGCTTGGTAATTATAAAGCGAGAAATTTTCTTTGCAATTTGGATTTTAATAGCCCTGTTAACGGGAGCCTATCTTTTTGGTTGGTACCAATTTAAAGCTGGCATGAAAGAAGTAATAGGAAAAGGAAGAATAGCTTTAGGTGTTTTCTTTATATTGATTGCTGCTGTTCTCGTACCTAGTTTATTTGGTAAAGATATTCCTTTAGTTAGAAATGTAATTGCCGGTTTCCCTCCGCCAATGCAATACTCCATTTTCAACCATTCTTCGGTGGCCGAAAACAATGTAACGGATGCAGATCTAGCAAAATATAATTTTTCAGAAGAATGTCCGCACGATCTTCCATGTTTTCACGATTTTTATGAAGCCCAATGCTATGCACAAGCGGTTCAAAAACCACTCTTCATTGATTTTACGGGTTATGCCTGCGTTAATTGCAGAAAAATGGAAGAAAATGTATGGATTGATCCTGAAATTTTAAGCATGCTTGCCAATGATGTAGTTCTCGTTTCTTTGTATGTAGATGATAAAACTGCCCTTCCAGAAGAACAAGCAATTACCATCAAGAATGGTGGTTACGAAAAGAAATTGAGAACTGAAGGAAACAAGTGGTCCTATTTTCAAGCTATTAATTTCACCTATGTTTCGCAACCTCTTTATGTGATGCTTAACCCAGATGCTAATAAAATATTAATGCCCGCTGTAGGTTACACTCCCGACATCGAAAGCTATAAAGCAATGATAAAAGAGGGTATCCAAAAGTTTAAAGCTAATTAAAATGAGGATAATAAAGCTTCTGATTTTTCTTCTTATTGGATCCTACTGCTTTGCGCAACAAGGTAGTAATTACAGTATTGAGCTAAGCGATTTTGATAATTTTAGCGAAAAGAAAAATATAGCTTTTTATTCAGATCATATAGAAAAATTAGACGATGAAGCGGCTTGCTTTTATGTGAGTAGGGAATTTGCAGTAGCCGAATTACCAAGTAAGCAGCCATTTATTGCACTGAGCTGTTCTTATGATTATAAGTACTTGGAAGGAAGCATAGAAATAGCCTATAGAACTAGAACTAAAAAGAAATGGGGATCTTGGGAAAATATAAAATTGGATGTACATACGAATTCTATTTATTACACCAAATATGGAGAGCAAGTCTTTATTTCGAACGAGACAAAAGCGGTACAGTTTAAATTAAGTGCGGATGCTTCTAGCAAATTTGAACTAAGCAAATTTAATTTCAGATTTTTCTTTCCCGGCGATAGTAAAGAGCTCGAGTCAAAAAAAAAACTAAATAAGGATAATAAAAGTCTAAACTGCTCTTGTCCCCTTCCAGCAATGGAATATCGTTTAGATTGGTGTCCGAGTGGCAATTGTCCTAGTTCTAGCAATCCAAGTTCTACTACGGTGAGTCATTTGGTAGTTCATCATTCTGCAGGAAGCAACTCTTCTCCAGATTGGGCAGCAACCGTTCGTTCTATTTGGGATTACCACGTGAATAATAGAGGCTGGGCAGATATTGCCTACAATTACTTAATAGATCCGAATGGGGTAATTTATGAAGGTCGAGGAAACGATGTAACAGGAGCCCACTTTTCTTGTATGAATACCAATACGATGGGTGTTTGCTTGTTGGGCGATTTTACAACTGCCACTCCTAGTGCCGCAATGATTACTAGCTTAGAACTACTGCTCGGATGGAAGGCTTGCGATATCGATAAAGACCCTAGAGATACTAGTTATTTTAGTACAGGTATGGCAGATTTAATCAATCTGTGTGGCCATAGAGATGGCAACACCCTTGGTCCTTCTTGCACAGTAACCGAATGCCCAGGAGACCAAGTTTATACTATTTTGACAACGATAAGAAATGATGTTTATACGTATACTCAAAATTGCACTTTGAATCCTAGCTATGCCAACACCATTATTAGTTCTATGGATGCAAGTCCAACGCCCATTTACCCCAATACCAGCACCAATCTAAATCTAGGCTTCAAGAATGTTGGCGATGCGGCTATCAACGAAAACCTAGGAATTTCTTTTAGAATAGATGGTGTAGAAGTTGGCACAAGAAGCTTTAGTGCTCTAGCACCCAATCAAAGTGCAACAGAAAGCATCTCTTACAGCTTTAGTAATCCTGGCACCTTTAATTATTGTGTTTACATTGATGGAGCTAGTAATGAATTAAATGTTGCCAACAATTCATTTTGTATTAGTCTTGTAGTTTTAGCTTCGCCAGATACCAGCACTGCGATTCTATCTAGCCCCCTGCCAGAGCTAGTAGTTTATCCCAACCCAGCCTCAGAGTATATTTATATTAAAGGTCTCGAAAGACTTTCGTACAAAGTAAAAATTTACAATGTGCTAGGACAAGAAGTACTAGCAAGTTCTAGTAATTTAATTTATGTGGAGAGTTTAGCTCGGGGTACTTATTCTTTACAAATAGAATTTGAGTCGGGTTTAGGTCCTATACAATTGCAGTTAGTTAAGGAGTAATTTCTTTTTAATTTATAACCTAGGCCTTGTCTGAAAACTTGTAGCCACAGACTTATTCCTTAAGAATTATAGTAGATTAAGCTTTTAAGGTAAAGAAGAAGGTACTTCCTTTAGAATCTTTCGATTCCATCCAGATTTTTCCTTCATGTCGGTCCACAATTTTTTTGCAAATAGACAAGCCTAAGCCTTGTCCAGGATACTCGCTATTACTGTTTAACTTTCTAAACATCTTAAAGATAGATTCCGCAAAATGTTGGTCAATACCAATTCCGTTATCTTTAACAAAAATAACCATCTCGCCATTTTCTTCTTTGTAGCCCACTTCTACTTTAGGAACTTTCGACTTATTAAACTTAATACCATTATTAATTAAGTTCTGGAATAGTTGTCTGATTTGCACTTCATCTCCAATAAGTTTTGGTAGTTCTGCGACTTCCACAACCGCCTTTCTTTCTTGAATAAACACGTCCAAATCGCTGAGTACATCTTGAACAATTAGGTTGAGATCAATAGCTTTATGCTCTTCAATATGACTATCTAATCTGGAATAGTCAAGAACTCCTTCTATCATTAAATTCATTCTCGTAGAACTATCCATTAGATGTTGCATAAGCTTCTCCAATTTCTTATCATTGAAGCTCTTGATTTGCTGATTGATAATTTCAGCCATTGAGTTAATGCTTCTTAAAGGCTCTTTTAGATCGTGGGAAATGATGTAAGCAAAGCGCTCTAGCTCCGTATTTCTAGTAATAAACTGCTCTAATTGCTCATTTTTCTTAGAAAGCAAGGCTACTTTTTTCTCTAACTCGATCTCGGTCAATTTTCGTTTGGTAATGTTTCTAACCAAGATGAGAACATTGTTATTATTTAGCTTGGAAAAATTATTAGAGAAATAAACAAAATTTCCGTTTTCAATTAATCGGAACTCGATAGATTGTACTTCGTTGGTTACTAAACAAGTTTCAATCGAATCCATAATTAATCTATACACATCACTAGGCAGCACGTCTATGGCATTTTTACCAACCAAATGATCTACCTCCGATTTTTCAAAAGAAACTCCTGAAATTGCTTTCAAGTAATTTCCTTTTCTATCCATCATTAACAGCATGTCGGGAATCGCTTTAACAATGGCATTTGTTGTAGATTGCGCCAAGCTAAGATTTTGGAAGCCCGCTTTGTATTCGTCGATAATAATTGCAGAACTTAAAATTAAATAAGGCACTAAATGATTATCTCTCGAGAAAACCTTTGATTTTAAAAGCACCCACTTTTCCTTGCCTTCTTTGGTTCTGAACAATACCTCATCACAAACCATGGCATCATCATGCAAGCTCGTCAGCTTTTTAAGATGATTTTCTACACTATCCTTGAAATCTATGCTTAATTTATCGAGCTTAGGATCACACCATTCCTTTTCAGAATATCCTAAAAACTTTCTCTCTCCGAAATTGGTATAGATTATTTCCTTAGAATCCAAGTTGGTGAGATACAATACATCCGTAGAATGATTCGCTAATTCTTTACTCAATTTTTGTTTTGAACGCTCTAGCTCAAACCATTTTTTAGAATCGGTTACATCCTCTACCAAGCCATAAGTCAACTTAGAACTTTGCTTATCATGGAGCAATAAAAGTGGACTGGTTTTTATACGCAACCACTTTCTGCCGTTGTATTTAGTAAGAATTCTATATTCAATTTCTACATACTCTTCTATGCCCTTTTTCTCCTTAAAAAAGGTTTTAACATTAGATTGACTTTGAATATTTACCTCGTCAATTTTTTGCATTAAAAAATCAATTTCCTTTTCGCCTTGCAGATCGCTAGCGAGATAACCACAATAGTTAAGAAGAGGAATGCTTTGGTAGATGTATTTTTCTCGTTCTATATCCAAAATGTAATGGATGTCAGGATTGAGATTAGATATTTGTCCGAAATTGTGATAAGAGCTAGAAAGGAAATCAGACATCTCATTATTCGCTGTACTTCGGTAAAAAACGGCAATAAAAACTTTAGAGTCTTCTAACTCTAAAAGCGAAACCGTGAAACTAAGCGCAATTATCCTTCCAGATTTAGAGGGGAAATCAATTTTTAGGCAGAGATTTTCCAATTTGCCATCTAGTAATTTCTGTAATTCCTTGTTGTCTACATTCAACTGCTCCTTATTGTTGATGTTGAACAGTTCTGTGTCTAGTAATTCTTCTCTAGTAAAACCTAAGATACGAGCAGCCTCCCTATTTACATCAATGAACACAAAGTTCAAGGTAAAAAAGGCCAGTGGTAAGTTGCAATTACCAAACGATGGACTAACAATTAAATTTTTGTCTCTACTCATCAAAAAATTACCTCTAAGTACTTGAGGGACTAGTTTATACGAAAGAATCTTTACTTTTGTTTTGCTTCTTTAGACAATGTTAGGAATAAATGAGTGAAATTAAAAATATAAGTTTAAAAAAATCTTGGGAAACCCTAGTAAAATCAAGCTTTTCAGGGCAAGATTTGCAAGAAATAAGAAATTTCATCGAGGAGCAAAAAAAGCAAGGAAAAAGCTGCTATCCTCCTGATAATCTGATTTTTAAGGCCTTAGATTATTGCGACCCTAGGGAGGTAAAAGTGCTTATTTTAGGTCAAGATCCATATCACCATCCTGGACAAGCCAACGGACTTGCATTTTCGGTAAACCCTGGAATAAAACTTCCCCCTTCCCTCAAAAATATTTTTAAAGAACTACAAGACGATATGGGAATAACCATTCCAAAAGATGGCAGTCTGGAATCTTGGGCAAAGCAAGGCGTACTTTTGCTAAACGCCGTACTAACGGTTAATGCCTATGAACCAACTTCGCATGCTGCCGCTGGTTGGGAAAAATTAAGCGATAGTATCCTAGCAGAATTATCTAAAACTAGAGAAAATCTAGTTTTCATTTTGTGGGGAAGCTATGCACAAAAGAAAGCAAAATTGCTTGATGAAAACAAGCATTTAATTCTTCAATCTGCTCACCCCTCGCCTTTGTCTTCGTATCGTGGATTCTTTGGATCCAAACCCTTTTCGAAAACTAATGCCTATTTAAAGGAGCATGGTATAGAAGCAATTAATTGGTCCATTTAAGTTCCAAAACCTGTAATTTCCCTTGAAGGTCGTTATAAATTACTAGCTTATCCTTTCCACTAATTAAGTCTTCTATTGCAATTTTACCAGAGCTTGCTAAGGCAAAACCCGGACGAAGCGTAGCTAATTCATCTAGAATAAGAGTATTCGATTCTGTATACAAAACAAACCATAAGCTATTATTCCATTTGTGCGCTTCCATGCCTGTAATTGGTGCTTCGGTAGTATAACTAGCGAAGTTATTCCACTGAGATGCTTGTAACTTAAAGCTAGAGGACGAAGCCATGGCATAAGCCGAAGAATTTTGAATTGGCGAAAATACTTTTTGGAAAAAAGAATAGCTAGAATCTAACAAGACTTGTGAGCTGAGCGCTCCTTTTAAATCTATGCTTTCTAATTTGCCATTTGCTCCACCAACAAAACTATTTTTATCTAGAATGAAATCTCTAGCGCCAACATTCAAAGCAGGAAATCTTTCTTCGCCCTTTCGATTAAAGGCATAGAATTTACCCTCTTGGTTAGTACAGAATAAGTAATCTTTGTTATCATATACTCCATAGCCTAAAGCACTTTGCACCAAACCAATATTCTTTTTAGGGTTCCAACCCGCTAAGGGAGCGCCATTTTGTTCGAAGCCATAAATATTGGCATTCTCGCAAGGAACAAAGTAGCGATATTTTCCTGCATTATCGTAGTTAAGCACCAAGATAGGAGCACTAGCTTTTGCTGGAAGTGCTATAGGGAAACCATCTACCATGTCGCCATTTCTATCGATAATGTAAATTTTTGAAGGCGTATTAAAAACGTATTGCAGTTTGTTGTTTTTAAAATAATCTACTTGATAAATTTCGCCCATAATCTGCTCATCGATCTTCTTCTTCCAGAGTAGTTCGCCAGAAGCGGAAAGAAGGTAGATGTTGTTGGCTAAATCTTGCGTTATAATTTCCTTTTCTTTAGTAATATGATTGCTAAGCACTTGAGCTTGGAACTTTGCTATCGTGTCCATTTGAAAACTCCACAGACTTTTGGTATTCGATTTAGCTTCTGTTTTTAATTGTACTTTAGCTTGAGTAAAAATCTTGCTTCCCAAATTGCTAAACTGAAAATTAATCTTTCCCAAACTCGCTTGCCATTGGTTGCTCGTAAAATTGGCACTTAAATAAGCTTGTAGTAGGGAGAGATCAGCATAAAGATCTAGGTTAGATTTAGTAGATAGAGAAGAGCGGAAATCGGAATAGCCGCTGCTATTCTTTAAGAATTTTTGCTCGTCGTTAGCGGCAAGAACTTGTTCTACAACACGGATGTTAGAACTTAAAACGATGCGGTCATCTAACAGCGAAAAATAAAAAGTATCCATTAAAAAAGAAGGCAAAAACAAAGCTTGATTAAAGACTTGTCCAGCCTTAGATTTATAAATGCTGTGTTCTCCAAAACTTTGAACTTCAGTAAATTCTGCATCTATTTCTTGCATGTGAAGCAAAGCATCCTCTGTACCCTTCGATAAAAGTAATCCTTTACGCTTGTCGGTATGCTCGTCGTAGCATTCTAGTACAAAGTGCACAAAACTTTCGCCCATGCAATTGTAAACGCTTTTAATAGCTAAGCTTTCCGACTGCAACAAACTTTTATTCTTGGTAGAAAGTACGTTGTAGAATGCAGTATTGGATGGCAAGTAGCTGGCTAATTCATTTTCAGCACTCAGCGAAGTTTGTAGACTATCCATTAAACTGCCCTCTTTGGCTGTAGAATAACCACTCATTGCAATTTCCTCAGGATAAAGACTGATTTGATAAACCGCTTTATCGAAAAAAGCTAGAGGTTCTGCAAGGAGGTTTATGGAAGCAGCGTTCACCAAATAACTAGCTAGGTAATTCAACTGGCCTGCTTGTATGTAAAGTAGGGCATCTGCTTTTGGATCCTTACTAGCGAGCAAGCTTTCCCATTCTAAATTAGCTGCTTTAGCCGAAGAAAGCAGTGCTTCCTCTACAAAGCTCGATTGAAAACTAAAGATGAGAAATCCATCTTTGATGGTGCAAGCGGTTTCTTCTTGATTTTTAAAATTTTTAAGGAGAAGAATTTGATGATCTTGAAAAGAATAGCCTGTAAAATTGATATTATTTGCTTTTAGAGCCAGTTGTAAATCATCAACAGATTGAAAGGGGGCATTATCTAAAGCACAAAGTATAGCCAATTGGCCGTTGCCTGCATTACCGTAGGCAAATAGGGTATTAGATAGCTTGTTATTAGCTGAAACTGGAGTTGCAAAACTTTGAAGTTCTTGTAAGCATTCTAGATTAACCAAAGTGCCTTGATACCAATTCTGAGCCTTAAGAAATTGTCCTATAGCTAAGCTATCGGTTTTTATTTGAATGGCATTCCAATCTGCGCTTTCAAGTGCTAACGGGAAATGTTCTGGAATTAATGTGTACAATTTATTGCTACTTACTGACGACTTTGTTTTGGTAAAATATAAGTAGGCAAGTCCGCCAAGGATTGCAATTAAAAGGGAAATGACTAAAATTTTCTTCACTTCAATAAAGATTTAGTACAAAAATAAATTTTACCAAGTAATCTAACGAACTTTGTCGACTAAGCTTATAAACTCTAAATTGTGAACAAATCTAAATATATACTAGCCGCTATAATTATGGCACTAGCTGTGGTGATCGGTGCTTTTGGGGCACATGCCTTAAAAGAGTACATGGATGATTATGCTCAGGGAATTTTTAAAACAGGAAGTTTTTATCATTTTGTGCATGGTTTAGCCCTTTATATTGTGCTTATTTTAGATGACAAAGAAGCGCTTAAGAATGCCAATGCCATCTTCTATTTTTTTGTAAGTGGGATTGTTTTGTTTAGCGGAAGCTTGTATCTATTGGCATTAAAAGATAGCTTATTAGCTCTGCCTGGCATTATTGGCGTGTTAACGCCAATGGGTGGATTGTTCTTTGTAAGTGCTTGGTTACTTTTGGCTTATAATTTTTTTTCAAAAAAAAGCATTTAGCTATTGTAGATAATAAAAAAGAAATTATCTTTGCAGTCCTTTTAAAGCAATCAATTCTTTATTGAAAATTTTAAAAGGTGAAAATTAGTTAAAACTTAAGGTCTGGTAGTTTCCCGAATGCTCGGGATTAGAATACCTGCCATATGAAATAAATAATAACCATGGTCTGGTAGTTTCCCGAATGCTCGGGATTAGAATACCTGCCATATGAAATAAATAATAACCATGGTCTGGTAGTTCAGTTGGTTAGAATACCTGCCTGTCACGCAGGGGGTCGCGAGTTCGAGTCTCGTCCAGACCGCAACAAGGGAAGTTAACGCTTCCCTTTTTTTATGCCCTAAATCTAAGGTTTCCACGCACTTTAGACCTCCATCAACTTATCATGAACCTTTGAAATTTCGAGATCTAGATAATTTTGAGCGTAATGAACGTATCGATAAAAAGAACCACTATTGTTGGTGTGTCCACTAACATTTCGAACCATGTGTTCAGGCATTCCTAAGATGAGCATTGTTGTGATGGCTGTTCTTCTCATCATGTGTGAACTCATTAAATCGCAGAATCTGGTTTTTGCTACCTTTCCTTTCTTAACGGAAATGGCCATCCCTAATTTTTCACGTCGATAAGAGATTGAGTCTGTCCATCCAGCTTTTTCTCCTATTATTTTTAGCTGTTTGTTGAAATTGTGAAGGCTAACTATAGCAAACAAACTTCTTTTAGCACTGTTTGATTTGTATTTTAGATAAATATTAAAGGCAAAGTCTGAAAGTTTGATATGAGTAAAGGTCTTCGTTTTTTTGGTTTTAATTTTGATATAATTTTCGTTGCCGATCTTTTCAAAATTCTTAGTGGTTAATAGCTCAAGATCAGAAAACCTTAATCCTGTGGAGCAGCCAAATACAAAGATATCTTTGATCTTTCTTTGACTAGGACTTAACATGGTTTCAAATTCCTTATTGTGAATTAAGAACTTCAATTGTTCTGGATTAAGCACTAAAATTTCAATCTCTTCTTTCCTTACAAAAAAATCCTTGTAAAATTCTCCAAGATGTAAGTCCTTGTCTTTTCTTAAATAATTTAAAAAGGTTCTTAAATATTTAATATTCGAACCCACGTAATTATCGTGACAACCATTTTTATATAGATAGTTGGTGAAATTATTATAAAACCTCTTCCAATAATTCTTTTCAGATTGAAACTCACGAGCATTCAATTTCCTGATGTCTGAGGCATGGAACTTGAACGAAGAATCTTGACAAAATTTAAGGATCAATTTCAAAAAGTTCCTGTAGTTTTCAATTGAGCCAGCTGAAATTCTTTCACCATTTACTTTTCTCCGTATTCCTTGCTCAGATTCCTTGATAAATTTTTCAAGTAATGGAATTAAATCTATTTTTATTTTCATTTTGGAAAAATAAAACATTACATTTAAATTTCATAATAGATATGAAAAACATGTAAAATTCTTACCCCTTTTTAGCCAAATATGGCAAGAATTGACTTAAATTTAAAAAGCTGAAACGTATTGATAACAGGACTTTCATATAAATTTGATTACTATCCGTTTGGGATGGTAATGCCAGGACGCTCTTACACCAGTAGTGGCGGGGATTATAGGTTCGGCTTCCAAGGTCAAGAAAAAAATGGTGACCTAAGTGGTGTGGATGGTGGACACCTAGACTTCAAGTATAGGATACATGATGTTAGGTTAGGTAGGTTTTTATCCGTAGATCCTTTGAATCATATTTACACATGGCAAAGTCCATATTCTTTTGCTGAAAATAGTCCGATCGCTCTTAAAGAATTAGAGGGAGCTGAAGGTATATGGGGCGCAGTAGTGGGTGGAGGTACAGAGTGGTTATCTCAGGGAGTTGCGAATCTTATTATGTCAAAAACGGAAACAAATGTTAGCTTATCTCATAGGATTAAGGGTGCTTTTTGGGATGACATTGATTTTATGGATGTAGGTGCTTCAACTGCTCAAGGCTTTTTCTTCCCAAGCGGTTCAGGTAAATCACTTACAAAATTAGCTATTACCATTGGTGGGGAATATATGAAAGGGAAAGTAAATTTTTCAGCTTCAAATAAATGGAGCATAAACGATAATGGTACTGCCATTAAGCAAACACTTATCGGTGTAGGAGGAGCTGGAGCGGGATCATATATTTCGAATAAATTATTTAGTAATAGTAGGGGTTATGCTCTCAAAGCTGCGGAGAATTTGTTTAAAAAAGCTAATAAAAAAGTGGTAGAAAACACTGCAAAAGGTACTACGAATTCAGCAACAGTTTGGACCGAAAATATGGTTGAACAGGCTGCAAAAGATTTATCTGTTAAGCAAACCCTAAATTCTACCCTTGGTGGATTATCGCAAGAGACTATAGAGAATGCAGTAAATGTTCCAGTAGGGATTGCAGGAGAAACGGTAGAATCTTATATTGCTCCCAATGATCAACCAAGTAGCGTGTCTACAGGAGATTTTACTAGAAATTATGTCAATCAGGTTCAGGTCTCGATCACTCAGAAAAGTACTGGACAAACTTGGTATAATCAAAAAGGAGAAAATGGAACTTATACTGGAGTTTTTGAAGGTGAAGTAAAAAAATAATAATTATACGATGAGAATTATCTTAATACTATGTCTACTTCCAATTTTTGGACTATCTCAAGAAAAAGGTTTTCACATCCCTGATTCAAATGAATATGTTTGTGTGGTCGAAAAAGGAGCTAATTATGTAATTAAAAACGAAGATATTGATCGCTTTGCAGAATCTTTTTTTCTAACAGATTTTGAAGGTAGGTTGAAATACGCAATTAGCATATACAAAGTTATGCTTGATGATTATAGCGGAAGTTACAATGAAAAAGTTGAAACATTCTATCTAAATGATTGTAAGGATTGTAGTATTAACCTGTCCTATCCAGAGAAATTTTGTAATATAGAAGGAATGGTTTGGGAATATGAGAAAGTTCAGGATGGCTTGGAGCTTAAAGGATACAACTTTTATACAAAAGGAACTTATTCTGATTATGCGATAATATTTATTTGCTTAAAAGATGATTTTAATTTGTATAAAAATGCTTATTTGGAATTTTTGAATAAAATGATAATTCTGTGAAAGTTGCTTTTCAGAAAAAAGTCATTCAAGCAGTATTGTTTTTCTTGTTTTGGATATTGTTTTTTATTTGTATAGATAAATATGCAGATAAACGAATTGAACACTTGCTTTTAAATGGAATTCGTACAGAAGCAGAAATCAAGCAAATATTCTGGACAAAACGAGGCTATAAAGCTTCATATTGGTATTTTGATACAATTGTCGAAGACTGCTTTAGTGATGCTGTTTTACTAGATAGTAAAACTGAAGGAGTAATCCAAGTTGGAGATAGATACGTAGTGTATTTTATTTCAGGAAAAGATAACCAAATTTTTCTTGATTCGCCATTGATTAAGATTGAAGACAACAGAATTACCATAGATGATGTTTTTTATAAACAAGACACTTTAATTAAAAGTGTTTGCTGGGAAATAAAAAATTAGCATTGCAAGTTGCACTTTTAAATTGCCAGCTATAGTCCCGCCTTCCATGGGATGGAGGGTTTCAAGGGATGGAGAAAAATCGAATCAGTGGAGGTTCTGGAGAAGTTACTTATAGCCAATGGATGAATCATTGGTCGTCTACCAAGAAGCTTAAGGTGAAATAAAATTTATCTGCTAAAAGCACGAAAGCTAGCTCTACCTGGTACTTTAATTTTATTCCAAAAGTGCCATTTGGACCATTACCGACGGTAGGTTTCTACTTTTTTATCTTTTGTCTAACTTTTGTAAAGTAAAAAAAGTAAGAATAATAAATATTGAAAAATAGCAATAGAATCAAATAGGAATTTGGAAATTGAAATTTTTTCCAAATAAACAGAGACAACAACCAAGTAACCAAAATATTTATTACCCCAATCAAATTAAAGAAGAATAGAGTACTGTTTGCCTCACTAATTCCATTTTTCATCAAATCTAAAACGATATCCAGCTGGAAAATATAACTATAGAACATAAACATTAAATACATAACAAAAATCACTAATGATATTGTATAAAACACATCCAACCTTCTTAATCTTAATATACTATTTGATAACTTTGAACTATTTTCCTTTATCTTCTCCATAATCTGGTTTTGGTAAATCAACAGGATCTCTTTCCCTCGGAATTCTCACCTCAATTTTATTTCTCTTAAACTTACTTCCAATTTCATCCTCTTTTATTAAATCAACTTTAACATTAACTTCAATCCCAACGCCCCCAATCCCAACTCGTAATGCCTTAGCTCCAAGACCCAATTCAAAAAATACATTCTCATTGTTATTAGACTCTTCAACATATACAGGTCCGATATTAGTGGTTTCTGTAAAAGTCCTTTCCCTATTTACTTCATTGTCTCCCCTATATTGAATTCTTGCGTCATGAACAGAAATTTCTTGCCCATTACCGTAGACCCCGAATGCCCAATTCCAAAAATACTCATAAACTATATAATCGGCATAAACATTATCCTCAAACGGTAAATAAATTACTAATTTTTGAGTTTCATTATCATATTTAGCGTACATAAGGGTAAATTCTCCTCCTAAACTTGCATCTGCAACTCCTAATCCGCCTGAAAGAGAAAATGGAACACCAATTTTACCCCCATCCAAACCTAATTGGAGTCCATACGAGAGTAATGCATCTACTGAAACAGCAAATCTATACATATATCCTTCTGGTTCCAACCCCTCCAATTCAACTGCATCTATTAACCTATTCCCGCTAAAAGCATATGGGCTATAAAAATTATATTTCCAAGCTAATGGATCAACAGAAAAGAACCTACCTAGTCTAGGATCTTCCAATCTGTACTTATAACTCACAAGTCCTGTCTCACTATCTTCTTCTTGACCTTGGAAGCCGAACCTATAATCCCCGCCACTACTGGTGTAAGAGCGTCCTGGCATTACCATCCCAAACGAATGGTAATTTATAGAGCTAAAATTGGATATAAAAAAGGATGAATTTTGCACTAAATAAAGATAGGAAAATATTTAATTTAAGTGAGAGAAATTGATTTCAAAATTGTAGCAAATGCTACTTGCATAATAGTCCGAAGCTGAAAGCGTTCGGACAGGATTGGGGGTAAGCTACGCAGAGTGGGGTTATTACTATACCTTAAGGTACTTTAATTTTATCCAAAAGTGCCATTTGGACCATTACTCAAATTATTTACCAAAATTTGGTGTAACCTTCGACATCAACCTTTTTTTCGAAAACGTTGCTTTTTAACAACTCCTCACAACTACTATTAGATGAAATTGAACCATCTATTTTATCACTACAATAAGACATTACGTTTACGTAATAATCGGAATTCTTAAAGGTCTCATCATAATCTTTTAATATTATTAACGCTTCTTCATACTTGCCGCTTAAAATGGCAAGATTAACTAACTCTTTACGTGCAAAAATATTATCTGCGCTTTGCTTGACAGCCTCACGTAGAAATATATCTTTCAATAGTAAGTCACATTCAAGTATAAGTTCATAATCCATTGCAATTTCGGTAAGAGTATTGGAATTGTATAGAGTAAAATCAAATTGATCTATATCCGTTCCAAACTCATCTAAAAAATATCGCGAATTTTTACATTCAAAATTATTAAATCTAAGCATAAAAGAGATCGTGTTAAGCCCAGCAGTGTCAAACTCCAACTTGTTTACTTTGGAAAATGAGAAAACATATAAATATAAATTATCCTTGGGATTTACAATTTTGGTGATTTCCTCATACTCCGAATTTAAATACATTACTTCTAGTTCTTTATTGTTTTTTTTAGTAAAACAACTTTGGAGTATGGTCAACCCCAATAAAATTAAAAAATATTTTGTCATTATTATTTTTTCCGTGCGGTCGGGAACTTCCTCCCGACCTATTAAAATCAGTTTTTAAGGTTTAAAAATTAGAACAACAAGGTAAACTTTTTTATTAGAAAAATTTATAGCTTGTCAAATGAATAGACTTTTTTTAAATGTCAGGTCGTAGGACCTGACAGCACTTAAAATTAGAGCTGCACACTACATTAATTAAGTAATCCTTGGCTACCGCTGCGCTCAGGCTACGGAGAGCGAGGAAAGTGGTGCGGTGATAATACCAACCACAAGGAAATTCCAATTAAAGCTTTCTTTTGTTCGGACAAGATAAGCGAAACTTTAAAGAGTGCGAAGATAAACTAGCCCCCAACTACCAAGTACTATATTCAAAATAAGTATATTTGATGCCTCAACCATAATTTAATATGCTTTCATCTCAACTACTTCCCCTTAAGCTAAGCTGCTTCTTTCTACTACTCTTTGCTTGCCAAAGCGATGGCACAAGTTCTTCTAACAAGAACAAGGAGCTAGACCTGCTGGAAGCCACGCAATTAGAAAACGACTTGCTTTATGAAGAAGCTAGTTTGTGGACATTTGAAGAATACTATCGTTCTACTTATGCGAAAGAGCTGCCTCTTATTGATAATACTTCTATTGATAGCTTTATAGACCCAGACGATATCGAGAATATAGATGCCCGTATCCTAAGCCTAGATAAGATCTATCCCGATTTTTTCAAAAACAAAATGAGAGCGCTTTCGATGTACCGATTAATGCTAAGTCCAAACTACGCAAGTCTAGTAGTTTGTGTAAGAAAGAACCAAAACGAGCAAGAGTCGCTTTTAATCAACTACACTTTAGATGGCGAAATTATTGATTGGGAGCTAGTAGCCTATGATGAAATAGCCGAATCGATGAGCAGAGTGGAAGCCAAGATTAGCGAGTACATCCTTAAGGTAAATCACGCCTCTTGGTGGAACAACTTAGAAGTAAATCAAGAAATCTTTAGCTTCGATCCCCATGGAAAAATAGAGAAGATTAGAAGCATCAACCTGAATAAGGAGATTGAAAATTTTTATGCAGTAGTAGACGTGATGGATCAATTGGACTTGCATCTCTTGGATGTAAAACCAGAATTGATTACTAGCAAGGAATTAAACAAAGCTAATGACACCCTAATTGTTGTCATTCCCGAACTAGTTTATGAAGATGAGTTTATGTTTGATTTGAGCGCACATATCGTTCTAGTACACCCACATAGTGGTGTAATAAGTCATAAATATTTCGCCGAAACCGATATTTGCGAATGGATTTCTGATGCTATTGAATTACGGAAAATCACCATCGATACAGCTCCTTATACTCTAAACGAAAAAGAGACTGCTTTTGGAATTAGGACCTCTTTCGTAGGGCAATCTCGAGTCAATCCGATAAATAATGAAATCTTATCTCTATTTAGAAAAAAAGGAAATAAGCTAGAGAAAATTCTGGACCATTTAGATAGTAAGTACTTTAGTGGCAACATTGATGCAGAATGCGAGGAGGAATACTACGAAGAAAAAAGAATCTTGCAGATGCAGGAAGACAAGAGTTATGGTCTGCGTGATATTCTTGTAAAAACGAGCATTACAGAATCCTCTGTTTTCCTTATAGAAAATGGAGAATGCGTAACAGAAGAAAGAGTATCTACATCAGAAGATTTTTTGAAATTTGATGGGCAGGAATATGTTTGGGAGCAATAAATCTACAATTTGACAGTAGACTATTCTTTAAACTAGTAGATAAATGAAGAAAGCAAATTCTATTTCTAGAGAATTGTTCTTATCATGTATAAAAATATCCTATCCATTAAACTAGTCTGAATGAAGATTCTTTCGTCTTCATGCCATAAAGAATTGTAAGGTATGCATAAGTTTTAATCTAATACCAGTCTTTACTATTTACACGATATCTTGCATCTGGCACATACGCACATTTTTCCATTTCACTCACTTCAAGTGTATAGAAACCAAACTCTTCGGTAACTTTGCCGATTAATAAGTAAACTCCTCTTCCTCTAAACGGATATCTTTTAGCACTATTGGGGAAATGGATGGTATCAATAAATTGTCCTGTCTGATCTAAAAAAGTACCAAAATTCATCCGTTCACCACCACTTGTAGGTGTATTTTTTACTGCCACAAAGTATCCGTAAATCGCAATCGTTCTATTTAAACAAGATGGAAAATCTTTAGCCAAAATCTTATTTTTAGGTAATGTCTCTAATAAATCAAAAGGATTTCCCAAGGTAAAGCCTAGTAATTCAATTTGGTCAAAAACATCTTCTAAATCTGTAGATGTTAAACTTGGCAAGGAAAACTGTTTTGATTCTGCTTTAAACAAAGAGGTCTGGCGGTATAGCTTAGGTGTAGAATGCCATAAAACATGTGCTTTCCATAGCAGACTTCTCTTGTGTATGCCCGTACAATCAAAAGCACCAATACGTACTAATATTGCCAAATGCTCCATACCTATAGATATCCGATCAACAAAATTCTCCAAACTTTCATAAAAACCAAATTCTTCACGATCACGCACAATTTTTCTAGCTAAACTGGTATCCAAGCCCCTCAGCCAAGATAAACCTAAATAAATATCCTTTCCCTTTATAATAGTTTCGCTTCGACTAATATTAATATGCGGTGCATGAATAGTAGCACCTAACATGCGTGCTTCATGTATATATAATTCAGTTTGGTAAAAACCACCGCCATTATTAATAATAGCTACCATATATTCTAAGGGGTAATAAGTTTTTAAATACAAGGCCTGATAACTCTCTACCGCATACGAAGCCGAGTGCCCCTTAGCAAAAGCATAGCCTGCAAAACTTTCAATTTGAAACCATATCTCTTGTATGCTTTTATCATCATACCCTTTTTCCTTACAATTATTGAAATAAGTTTGTTTTACTTTTTCAAACTCCTCTCTTGAACGATATTTACCACTCATTCCCCGCCTTAATACATCTGCCTCCCCTAGTGTTAATCCAGCAAAGTAATGTGCTACCTTTATTACATCCTCTTGATAAACCATTATTCCAAAAGTATCTGGCATGATACTTAACATAATTGGATGTGCGCGTTTTTTAACCCTTTCAGTTTCTCTAAGACGTAAAATATACTCGCGCATCATACCACTTTTTGCCACACCAGGACGTATAATAGAACTTGCTGCCACCAATCCTAAGTAATTATCTACCCGAAGTTTTTTAAGCAACATGCGCATTGCGGGAGATTCCACATAAAAGCAACCAATACATTGTGCTTCTTTTATCAGATTATTAATGTTTTTATCGGTTTTAAAATGATTAATATTATGAATATCCTCAGGTGGATTATTAGGCTGATTGTAGGTAATAATGGATAAGGTTTCTTTAATTTTAGCCAAACCCCGCTGCCCCAAAATATCATACTTAAATAAACCAACATCTTCAGCTATTACCATATCAAATTGTGTAGTAGAAAATCCTTTAGGTGGCATATTGGTAGCTGAAAAGTAGTGAATGGGTTTTTCAGCAATTAGGATACCACCAGCATGTATACTTAAATAGTTAGGCATTTCATGAAGTTGACGAGCATAGCTCAATACAAAAACACTAAGTTGATCCAATTTGCTAACATCATATTTCCCATCGCACAACTTATCTATTTCTTGTTTAGGTAAACCAAACACTTTTCCTAATTCTCGCACGGCAGCCTTATACTGAAAGGTATTATAAGTAGCCAACAAGGCTACATTATTAAAACGTTCAAAAATATAACGAGTAAGATCCTCTCTGTCTCGCCAGGAAAAATCAAGATCGAAATCGGGTGGATTAGTACGAAACAAATTGATAAAACGTTCAAAAAACAAATCAAGTTCTATGGGATCCACATCCGTTATTTTTAACAAATATGCTATAATACTGTTCGCTCCACTACCACGCCCCACATAAAAATAGTTTTTTGATTGTGCATAATTTACGATATCCCAATTAGTCAGAAAATAAGACACAAATCCCATTTTTTGAACAATTTCTAACTCCTTTTCTAGGCGATTGTATATAGTTTCAGGTATTGAATTTCCATAACGATAGGGCAGACCTTTATAACATAATTGCTTCAACATCCGAACATCTTCACCAATACTCCCTGTATAAGTTTCTAAGTTTTGTGATTTCCTGTCTTTCGAAAAATCAAAATAAATATTGCATTCATCTAATAATTTCTCAGTATTATAAATTATTTGCGGATAATCTTTATATAGGTATTTCAATTGCTGAACAGGATACATCACCTCATGTTCATCGGCCTCTTCATTTTTAGGCAGCTTACTTAATAAGGTATTTTTATCTATAGAGCGTAGCAAACGATGGGTATTAAAATCTCGTTTGTTTCTAAAACTTACTATTTGTTGCACCACACATTTATGAGGGTACTTTTTTAGTATCGAAAAAGGGATTTTATTTAATTCTTCGGGTTTTACTCCAATAAATTCGTAAGGCTTTAAAAGATTTTTTTGCAAAATTTGTTCTGCTTTTTTAAAGGGATAAACTACAAAAACATGGTTGAAATTGGGGGCCAAATAATCAAATAGTAATTCATTATGTAAGTGCTGAGATAGATGATTATTAAGTTCTAAAAAGCCCTCATTATTTTGAGCAATACCGATATATTGCTGCTCGTTTCCATTTCTAAAATCAATACCTACAATGGGTTTTATTCCTTGTTTTTGCGCTAATTGTATAAAGTTCAAACAAGCAGAGGTATTGTTGATATCGGTGAGAGCTATACTGCGTATACCATTTTGTTGAGCCAACTCTAATAGGGTTTTCTCGCTAAATGAGCCGTAACGCATGGAGTAATAGGTATGACAATTAAGATACATCTATGCTTTTCTATGTGCCAGTACTACGGGCGGTTCACCATTAAACGGATTAGAAAAAGATCTTATGGTTCTACATTCTAACAAAGAAGCCCGCGTTAGCTTATTTGCACCATATTTTTCACGCAGTTTATCCATAGCTTTATAGAGGCTAATGCGCTCCGTTGAATCATCAAACAAATTAATTTGATAATTACCAGATACCAAATCATTAAAACGCACTCCCACCAAGCGAACCAACATCCGCCTATTATACAATTGCTTAAACAGATCCACTACATAAGGAATCAGTAGGTGGTCGGCAGAGGTATAAGGAATTTTTATTTGCTTGCTATAAGTCTGAAAATCAGAGTAACGGATTTTAACAGAAACATTAGCACACAATTTATTACCCCTACGCAATTGAAACGCCAAATTTTCTGCCATAGCCGCAACAAGGGTTTGCAACTTAACTACATCTATAGTATCTCTATCGAAAGTACGCTCTGTAGAAATAGACTTACGCTCATGAAACTGCACTACGGGTGTATTATCAATACCATTGGCTTTATTCCACACAAGCACACCATTTTTACCAAATACATGCTCCATCATCTCCATAGGCATTTCTTGTATTTTTTGAATGTGTTTAACACCTAAATTGCATAAGGACTGGAACATCTTATCGCCTACCATCGGAATTTTTTTAACACTTAAAGGTGCTAGAAAAGCTTTTTCCATTCCAAAATCAATTTTTATCTGATTATTAGGTTTTGCTTCGCCCGTAGCAATTTTCGATACCGTTTTATTAACGGACAAACCAAACGATATAGGCAAACCTGTTTCTTTTAAAATGGTCTTTCGTATCTCAGAAGCATAGGTATAGCAAGCAAAAAATTTATCCATACCACTTAAATCCGCATAAAACTCATCAATACTCGCTTTTTCAAAAATGGGTACTCGCTCTTTAACAATTTCTGACACCATTTTTGAATACTGGGTATAAACACTTGCTTCACCCCTTATAACTATAGCTTCTGGACATAATTCTCTAGCCATCCGCATGGGCATGCCACTATGTACACCAAAATTACGTGCTTCATAACTGCAAGATGCCACCACACCTCTATCACTTGTGCCTCCCAAGAGGATGGGTTTCCCGTTTAACGAACTGTCTAGAAGTCGTTCTACCGATACATAAAAAGTATCTAAATCCATATGTAGTATTGTTCGTTTGCTATTTTCAATCATTTCCGTATATTTGCGTTAAAATGTGGAATTTTACCACTTTTATTTGTGGAAAAAGCCGACCAATATACAAGTATTTTATGAAAACATTTGCATTAAATCTTAAATTTTTACGTAGAAAAAATAAATGGTCGCAAGAAGTTTTAGCTAAAAAAATTGAAGTAAAACGATCTGCCATTACCGATTTTGAGCGCGAAAAATCAGAAGCTTCTTTCAGTCAATTAATTGCTCTGAGTGAAGTATTTTCTATATCCATTGACGATCTGCTTAAAAAAGACTTACAACAAGAATCCTATACACTTATTAAAAACAGACACACCAAAATATTAGCAATCACCGTTAATAAGGAAAATAAAGAAAATATAGAATTAGTACAGCAAAAAGCACAAGCAGGTTACACCGCAGGCTATGCTGATTTGGAATATTTAGCTACATTACCAGCTATTTCAATACCCCATTTAAGCACAAAAACATATCGTGCTTTTGAAATTGAGGGCTACTCTATGTTACCTATAGAGCCAGGTTCTATTGTGCTCTGCTCTTATGTAGAAAACTACAAGCAATTAAACTACAAAAAAGCACACATTCTAGTTACTCAGCAGGATGGCATTGTATTTAAACGCATAAAAGATAAGGGAAAACAAGTTTTACTTATTTCAGACAATCCAGAATATTTACCATATTCCATTTTCAAAGAAGATGTATTAGAATTATGGGAGTTTGAAGCTTTTATTTCTTTCAACCACCCACAACATACTAATTTAGAACGTATTGAGCAAAAATTAGATGTTTTATTACGAAATTCTTAAAACAAGCTGATTTTTTATTTCTCAAGTCATCTGATTCTCTACTAAACTAATTTTACCTAAATTGCAGCTTGTAAAAATTTAATATTTGAACTCTTCGCATCAAGATAAGCTCAATTTTAGTCTTGCCGTTTTTGGCTTGTTGATTGTCTTTTCCATTCCCTTATTTATGCAACTAGATTATCTAAGCATAGACTCTTGGGATGAAGCACTTTTTGCCATTAGAGCCTACTATATTGCAGAACATGGCGTACCGATAAAAGATTTTTCGCAGCTCCCTGGCTTAACAGAAGTGCACAACAGTAAACCAGCATTAATGAGCTACGTGCAAGCTGGATTCATGAAGCTATTTGGCTATAATGAATTAGCCCTGCGGCTTCCAACAAGTCTTAGTTTTATCGCCCTATGCTTCAGTCTTGTTTACTATTCAAAAAAAATATTGCAATCTTATTCCATAGGCATTATTGCATCTATACTTTTGGTAAGTACCCCAGCCATGCTTAGTGCGCATATGGGAAGATCTGCTAATCAAGATATTCCTTTCGCTTTATTTTGTTTCTTGTTCGTTGTTCAAGCCTATTTCTATATTGAAGATCAAAAACAAAAGAATTTAATCTTAAGTCTAGTATTTTTTACTATGGCTTTTTTTACAAAAAGTGTTTCTATTTTCCTGTGTTTTCCGGCTTTAATCCTTTTTGCTTTTAGTAGTAAAAAAATTAAGCAGCTAATAAAAGCTAAGACATTTTGGTTGGGTTTAAGCGTGATACTAGTCATCGTTTTATTAAGCTATTTCAATGGTGCTCGGCATTTAGGAAATGTAAAACGCATCAGTCATGTGATTATGCATGAAGGGAATTTCCTTTTTTATCTGCAAAGAATTTTTTTCGAGGAAAGTTTCCCTTTAATCTTCTTGTTATTCTTTATTTACTCCATTTTTCAAAGTGAAAAACCAAAGTTCATACTGCTTGTGATATTAGAAGCCATAGTCATTTTAACGATACTATCCGCAGCGCAAACCAAACTCATTTGGTATGCTGCTCCTGTTTATCCATTTTTAACCTTAGCTAGTGCTTATGGAATTCACTATAGCTTGAAAAGCTTAGCATCTGTAGAGCTAAAAGCTTCTTATACCAAGCAGTTTTTTTTGTATTTAGCAATATTAATTCCGCCTTATGTTGCAGCTATAAAATCTGTTTACCTCGTTCAAGAACCTAGTCCAATTAATGAGCTTTGTCAGCTCTTAAAAAGGTCAAAAGAATCCTTTCCCGAAATCAAAAACATAAAATTAGTAGATGTAAGCGAAGGATCCTACGCTCCGAATGTTGAATACTATTGTCTACTATATAAAGAAAAATATAACTACCAAATTGAACTGCTTTCTAGTTTACAAAAGCTAAATCCAGGAGATTATATTCTGGTTTTTGATGAAAACCAAGCATCTGAATTATTGAAAAAATACGAAGTGATTAAAAAACTTCAATTCCAAGACAGCTATGCTTATCTCGTGGGTTCGGCCATTTACTAGAATAATAGACTTAGAGAGACAAAGATTTTTAGAACGCTACGCTTTGAGATAAAACAATCTAGTTTTTTTCTAATTCTCTAGTAAACTAGTCCGCTAATAAGCATCAGGGTCCTCTTTGAGAGACCCTGATGAGGGATAAAGTGCCTCACCCCTAGCCCCTCTCCACGTAGAGGGGAACTTTGCTATTTTCAGAACTTGTCTAAGGTAAAATCCTTTTGAGCTCGTTCTAATCTGCTAAGCCAATCATCTATTTTTCTAATTTTCTAATTTTCTATTTCTCTAATAAAGCTGTCAACTGTCCCCCCCTCTAACTCCCCCCCATCACAGGTGAGGAGAATGGTCTTCGATATATTTACTCGTGCTTGTATAATTTGATAATCTAATTCTCTAATTCTCTATTTCTCTATTTTTCTAATTATCTACAAAGAGCCTCACCCCTGGCCCCTCTCCACGGGGAGGGGAACTTTGCTATTTTCAGAACTTGTCTAAGGTAAAATCCTTTTGAGCTCGTTCTAATCTGATAAACCAATCATCTATTTTTCTAATTTTCTAATTTTCTAATTTTCTAATTCTCTATTTCTCTATTTCTCTAAGTATCTAATTTATTATCTTTAAACCATGATTATATTTAATTTTTACGCTATAGCTGTAGGACTCATTATAGCGATTATTGTTGGACCCATTTATTGGCTGATGCCAGATGATTTTGCTAATGGTGCCGTAGGACAAATAATACTGCTAGCCATAGGCTCTTTCGTTGCCGGACTATGTGAACTTGGTGGCTTGAAAGGTCGATTGTTCTTTTTACCAATGTGGATTCTTGGGGTACTCGGAACCTTGGGCTATACCTTCATGGAATTTAGTTGGAAGGGCATTGGCATCTTAGCCGGAGTTTTAGTGGCAATAATCGGACTGATATTCTTACTAGTTTACTTATCCGAAAAAAAGGATTGGAAGAATGCCTATGCAAATTTCGCCGAGCTAAAAAAAATGAAAAACACCCAAGAAAAAGCCTTTTGGGAACAAGTGGAAAAAGCCAAGTTTTTTCCTAGCATGATGAACTATGACCACCGCATGTGCGAACACAATTTTGAGGTTCTCGCCTATTTAAAATTCATAGGTTTAGAATGGGAAGAAATAGAAGCGCTTATCCCAGTTTTTCAAGATGCCAGCGTGGCAGGCAATAAAATTGACATCAATTCTGAACTAACCGATGCTTTTGAAGCTAGATTGAGTGAGGAGTTGGAGAAGTTTGAAACTGAGGAGTAGTTTTAAATAAAAATCCGAAGCATAAATAAAAGTGGCTTCCTAATACTCCATGCTGATATTTTCATGACCTGCAAGAAATTACAAGGTATGTACAAGCTAGAAAATATAAGCACTTACGGAGTAGATAAGGTCTTTCCAAATATCTATACCAAGCTTATTACGAAACCTTCGTTAGTGCATTTGGAGGAAGTGGCAGGGAGGTATGGGTGAGGATGGATGAAGAAGACTGAGAGCACGAGCTTTGCATTAAGCATTAGCCAAGAAATAAAACTGCGATTGGTATTTTGCAAATCCCTATTATAGCTGTGAAAAAGGAGGTGTGGAAAATGGAATTAAATGTATAAGAAAATATCTCCATAAAGGAACAGATTCAACTCAAATATCAAACAGCTATTTGCAAATCATTGATGGCAAAATAAACAACATCTAAAGAAAATTTTTGGGTCATAAAACATCAAATTAAATATTTTTTAATAACTTCACCTTTGTTTGGTTTGTTTCTTGAATTTTTATTAGTATTACTCTTTTTAATTCTTTTTTCAATAGGAAAAGTTAAAGTATTGCTAGCAAATATTCTAATGTTTTAATTTGCATTAACAACACCGCACCAAAGTATCATTCTTATTATTTGTTGGGTTTAAAAAGTTGTAAACATGGAGATATTTCTGTTACTGTAGCTATGGCAGAATGTAAAGTATACTCTCATGTGGCTATTGTTTGGAATAATTTAATAAAATTTCCAGTATCATCTAGGGTTTAAGGTTAAAACAAAGTGAATAAAAGAAAAATTATTAATTATCTTTTTTTTGAATTAATTGTAATAAAAGTTAATTTGATTTTATTTTTGTTGAACTATTAAAATTGTATACTGAACTAATGAGATTAACTTTATTTATTACGTTTTTTGCCTTAGTAATTACTTTTCAAGTTAATGCTCAATGTACCGTGTCCATTAATCCATCGGCCCCTTCAATTTGTGCCGGGAGTTCTGTAACCTTAATTGCTTCTAACAATGCAGGTACATTTACATGGTCTCCTTCAACTGGATTAAACACTACAGTAGGAAGCACAGTTGTAGCTTCTCCAACAACAACAACAATCTACAGGGTTATAAAAACTTGCACAAATGGCTTAATGGATACTGCATTTGTTACCATAACAGTTAATCCATTGCCAACAGCAAGTTTTAATTCATCACCTTCTCAACCTTGTTCTAATCTACCTATTTCATTTTTAAGTACATCAACAGGGAGTGGTTTAACTTATGCTTGGAATTTTGGAGATCCAAGTTCAGGTGGAAATAACACGTCAAATTTACAAAACCCGAGTCATGTTTTTAACTCAGCTATTGGAAGTAGTAATCAAAATTTTAATGTAAGTTTGATAACTACAAATAATTTTGGTTGTATTGGATCAATTTCTCAAAATATTTCCATAAAGCAAAGACCTGATGCTTCAATTGCGGATTACACAAGTAGCACACCATTCACTAATTGTATAGGAGGTAACTTCAACCTTGAGGTAACAAATATTTCTTCTACAACAGCAACCAATACTAGTTACACGATTAATTGGGGCGATGGCACGCCAAATTTCAATTCATCTAATTGGGGCTTGAATGCTACAACATCGCATACCTACAATAGTCTAGGTTATTTTACAATCACCCTTACAGTCACTGGACAAAATCTATGTGAATCAACACAAACATATACTGTTTATAGTGGTAGCAATCCAGCCGTAGGTTTAGGTAACCCTGGAGGTACAGTTGGAATTTGTATGCCAAATTCGTTAACTTTCCCAATTACAGGAACTTCAACAAACCCTCCTGGGACAATTTATATTGTGAGTACAAATACTAACTCACCCTCAATAACATATAATCATCCACCCCCATCAAGTTATACCCATTTATTTACAGAAACATCTTGTGGTGCAACAGGAGCGAGTACTCCAAATGCATTTTATGTTAGAATTAGAGCTGAAAACCCTTGTGGATTTTCAGTATCTACTATTGAACCGATAACAACTTCTATCAAACCCAGTGCTAATTTTTTAATATCTCCAGATACAATAGCATGTGTCAATAACACTATAACATTCACAAATACTTCAACTGCTGGAGCTTCTGTTAATGCTTTTGGAGTTTGTGATTCTGTAACAATAAGTAATTGGACAATTTCTCCATCTTTGGGATGGACGATTACAAACGGATCTTTAGGTAATTCTAACCCTTCAAATAATCCATCCACCTGGGGTTCAAATAGTTTGGGTGTTCAGTTTTCTTCCCCTGGCACTTATAATGTTTCTATGTTAGTAAGAAATAGTTGTGGAATCGATACTATTACTAAAGTTGTTTGTATTCAATCACCTCCAACACCTTCCTTTACTGTCAATAACAATAATGGTTGTATTCCATTAAATGTAAATACGACGAATAATTTAGGTACAATTAGTAATTGCACTCCACCAACCTTAAATTGGACTGTAACTTATTCTGCAACTAACTGTGGTACTACCGCCTCTTGGAGCTTTACAAATGGAACAAATGCGTCCTCTATAAACCCTTCCTTTGTTTTCAACAATCCCGGAACTTATACAATAACGCTTTCACTGACTAATAAGTGTGGCACCTTTACTACCAATCGTGTTGTTACTGTTAAAAAATCTCCAAATGTTAACCTAAATGTTTCCCCTATTAGCTCTTGTTCAAGTCCTGCAACAACCTTACCAACTGCAACTGTAACTAATTGTGGGACTTCACCTTTAACTTACTTATGGTCTTTCCCAGGGGGAACGCCAACATCCTCAACCATTCCAAATCCTGGAAATGTTTCTTATACAGGTGTTGGATCAAATACTATTTCTGTTGCAGTTACAAATGAGTGTGGAACAACAAACGCCAATTCTACTTTTACTATTAATCCCTCACCAACAATTGTTGCAGAACCCAACTTAATATTTTGCCCTGGTAATTTAGTTCCTGCAAATACATTTGTTAGTTCACCTTCAGGAGCAACGTTTACATGGACTAATTCAAATCCTGCAATTGGTTTAGCTGCGAGTGGAAATTCGAGTATTCCTTCTTTCAATGCTACAAATTCAAGTACTAGTCCGATTATATCAACAATTACAGTTACCCCAACTTTTGCTGGCTGTATTGGTACACCAATAAATTATACAGTTACGGTTAACCCCTCAAATACAATAGCAACAGGTGTAAATCGAATTCTTTGTATAAATTCTCAAATGAGTGTCATCACTTTAGCCACAATAGGAGCAACAGGAGTTACTTTTACTGGTCTACCACCTGGGGTTACAGGAGTTTGGTTGGGAAATGTGGCTACAATAGCTGGTACTCCCACTTCAATAGGTATATTTAATTATACAGTAACAACACTAGGTGGATGTCCGCCAGCAATATCCTCTGGTACAATTACGGTTAATCCCCTACCTATTGTTGAAGCAGGACCAGATATCAGCGTTTGTAATCAACCTATTCCGATAACTTTAAGTGGATTTAGCCCAGGTCTCTCATCTGGTGGAACTGGTGTTTGGAGTGGTCCTAATGTAAGTCCTACCGGAGTTTTTACTCCGAATGGTACGGGAAATTTTACGCTTACTTATACATTCACAGATGTTAATGGATGTGTGAATTCTGATTCCTTAATCGTAAGTGTTATTAATCCCATTTTTGCGGATGCGGGTCCTGATTATCAACTATGCGTTAATGATGGTATAGTCGATTTAAATTCCCAGCAAACTCCTACTCCTTCTGGTGGAACTTGGAGTGGCCCAGGTGTTTCGGGTGCTAACTTCAATCCACAAATCGCTGGACCTGGAACGCATACTTTAACATACTCTGTTGGCTCAGGTACTTGTGCTACTTTCGACACAATTCTAGTAATTGTATATCCTTTACCATCTATTGTAACTTCTCCCAATACAGCTATTTGTATTGGGTCTAGTACAACGCTAAGTGCTAATGGTGGTGTTTCTTATTCTTGGAGCCCTGCTACTGAATTGAATCAAACAAATATAAGTAATCCAATTGCTTCGCCTACAACAACTACTACCTATACAGTTACTGTTATTGATAATAATGCTTGTCAAAATAGTTCAACCCTTACCATTACTGTAAATCCTTTACCTATTGTTGAAGCAGGACCAAATATCAGCGTTTGTAATCAACCCATTCCGGTAACTTTAAGTGGATTTAGCCCAGGTCTCTCATCTGGTGGAACGGGTATTTGGAGCGGTCCTAATGTAAGTCCTACCGGAGTTTTTACTCCGAATGGTACGGGAAATTTTACGCTCACCTATACCTTTACCAACTTAAATAATTGTGTAAACTCTGATTCTTTAATCGTTACCGTTATTAATCCAACTCCAGCTAATGCGGGGCCAGATTTCAATCTTTGCGGCAATGCTGGGCTAGTAAATCTAAACACACAACAAGCTCCTACTCCTTCTGGTGGAACTTGGAGTGGCCCGGGTGTTTCGGGTGCTAACTTCAATCCCCAAATCGCTGGACCTGGAACGCATACCTTAACATACTCTGTTGGCTCAGGTACTTGTGCTTCAAATGATGTTGTTCAAGTTGTTGTT
The DNA here is from genome assembly GCA_020635975.1 of Chitinophagales bacterium. Lineage (GTDB taxonomy): Bacteria > Bacteroidota > Bacteroidia > Chitinophagales > UBA8649 > JAFMKE01. The sequence goes on along the minus strand of JACJYT010000003.1, from coordinate 184,906 downwards.
CATCCTTTACCAACTATTGTAACTTCTCCCAATACAGCTATTTGCATTGGGTCTAGTACAACGCTAAGTGCTAATGGTGGTGTTTCTTATTCTTGGAGCCCTGCCACTGGATTGAATCAAACAAATATAAGTAATCCGATTGCTTCGCCTACAACGACTACTACCTATACAGTTACTGTTATTGATAATAATGCTTGTCAAAATAGTTCAACCGTTACCATTACTGTAAATCCTTTACCTATTGTTGAGGCAGGTCCTAACATTAGCGTATGTAATCAACCCATTCCTGAAACTTTAAGCGGATTTAGTCCAAGTCTCTCATCTGGCGGATCGGGTGTTTGGAGCGGTCCTAATGTAAGTCCTTCCGGAGTTTTTACTCCGAATGGTACGGGAAATTTTACGCTCACCTATACCTTTACCAACTTAAATAATTGTGTAAACTCTGATTCTTTAATCGTTACCGTTATTAATCCAACTCCAGCTAATGCGGGGCCAGATTTCAATCTTTGCGGCAATGCTGGGCTAGTAAATCTAAACACACAACAAGCTCCTACTCCTTCTGGTGGAACTTGGAGTGGCCCGGGTGTTTCGGGTGCTAACTTCAATCCCCAAATCGCTGGACCTGGAACGCATACCTTAACATACTCTGTTGGCTCAGGTACTTGTGCTTCAAATGATGTTGTTCAAGTTGTTGTTCATCCTTTACCAACTATTGTAACTTCTCCCAATACAGCTATTTGCATTGGGTCTAGTACAACGCTAAGTGCTAATGGTGGTGTTTCTTATTCTTGGAGCCCTGCCACTGGATTGAATCAAACAAATATAAGTAATCCGATTGCTTCGCCTACAACGACTACTACCTATACAGTTACTGTTATTGATAATAATGCTTGTCAAAATAGTTCAACCGTTACCATTACTGTAAATCCTTTACCTATTGTTGAGGCAGGTCCTAACATTAGCGTATGTAATCAACCCATTCCTGAAACTTTAAGCGGATTTAGTCCAAGTCTCTCATCTGGCGGATCGGGTGTTTGGAGCGGTCCTAATGTAAGTCCTTCCGGAGTTTTTACTCCGAATGGTACGGGAAATTTTACGCTCACCTATACCTTTACCAACTTAAATAATTGTGTAAACTCTGATTCTTTAATCGTTACCGTTATTAATCCAACTCCAGCTAATGCGGGGCCAGATTTCAATCTTTGCGGCAATGCTGGGCTAGTAAATCTAAACACACAACAAGCTCCTACTCCTTCTGGTGGAACTTGGAGTGGCCCGGGTGTTTCGGGTGCTAACTTCAATCCCCAAATCGCTGGACCTGGAACGCATACCTTAACATACTCTGTTGGCTCAGGTACTTGTGCTTCAAATGATGTTGTTCAAGTTGTTGTTCATCCTTTACCAACTATTGTAACTTCTCCCAATACAGCTATTTGCATTGGGTCTAGTACAACGCTAAGTGCTAATGGTGGTGTTTCTTATTCTTGGAGCCCTGCCACTGGATTGAATCAAACAAATATAAGTAATCCGATTGCTTCGCCTACAACGACTACTACCTATACAGTTACTGTTATTGATAATAATGCTTGTCAAAATAGTTCAACCGTTACCATTACTGTAAATCCTTTACCTATTGTTGAGGCAGGTCCTAACATTAGCGTATGTAATCAACCCATTCCGGTAACTTTAAGCGGATTTAGTCCAAGTCTCTCATCTGGCGGATCGGGTGTTTGGAGCGGTCCTAATGTAAGTCCTTCCGGAGTTTTTACTCCGAATGGTACGGGAAATTTTACGCTTACTTATACATTCACAGATGTTAATGGATGTGTGAATTCTGATTCCTTAATCGTAAGTGTTATTAATCCCATTTTTGCGGATGCGGGTCCTGATTATCAACTATGCGTTAATGATGGTATAGTCGATTTAAATTCCCAGCAAACTCCTACTCCTTCTGGTGGAACTTGGAGTGGCCCGGGCGTTTCGGGCACCAACTTCAATCCACAAAATGTCGGCGCAGGAACATATTCTATGGTATACTGTATTGGGACTGGCACATGTTTAAACTGCGATACAACAGTCTATATAACCAATCCGATTCCAAATGTAAATTTTGAAAATTCTTTAACATGTATTGGTGATTCTACTTTTTTTACAGATTTGACAAGCTCAAACAATGCTAGTTTGGAAATCTGGGAATGGGATTTTGGAGATGGCGTTGGATCTGCAACTTTGCAAAACCCTTCATACTTATTTAACTCTGTAGGGAGTTATTCTGTAAACCTATCTGTTTTAGATAATAATAGTTGCTCAAATGACACGACAATAGACCTTATCATTCATCCCCTTCCCTCAGTAATTTTTTCAAATCCTAATGTATCATGTCCTGATTCTATTGTATTGTTTATTTTAGATACAATAGATGGAGTAAGCTATAATTGGGATTTTGGAGATGGCTCTATTGGTTCAGGTGAAAATCCAAGCCATACTTATATTAATTCTGGTAATTACACAATACAGCTAATTGCAGAAAATGAGTTTGGTTGTTTAGATAGTTCCTTTGGCAATATTGAGATTGCCTTAAGTCCAGATGCTAACTTTATAGTTAATCCTAAGATTGGTTGTGGTCCTTTAGAAGTTGTAATTAATTATGCGCCAAGTAATCCTAGCTTAGCTTTTGATTATGTTTGGGATTTTGGAAATGGCGATCCCTTTCTAACCAATGCAATACCACCTAATCCATATGTATATGAAGCTGCTACTAATGGTGCCGATACCTTTTACGTTATTACGTTATGGGTTCAAAGTCCTATTTGTCAAGAAATAGCGATACATAGGGATACTGTTTGGGTTTTATCTTCGCCATTATCCAACTTTTCTGTAAATCAATCTGATGGCTGCTCCCCGCTAAACGTAACTTTTACAAATACTACTTTTTCAAATATTGATTCTGTTATTGCGAATTACGGAGATGGTTTCAGTGAAACCATAATAGGTTTAAATGAATTTTCGCATGTATTTATCAATAATGACGATTTTAATATTGAATATGAAGTTCAATTACTAAGTTTTAATGAGTGCGGATTGGATACTTCCAACCTAACTATTTCAGTATTCCCTAACACTGTTAATGCAGAATTAGATGTTTATCCACTTCAATCTTGCCCCAACACCCCCTTTCAAATTATTAATAATTCTGTAGGACAAGCCTATACATATTACGACCTCGGAAACAATATAATAAGTGCTAATAATATGGATTCAATTTTTCAAATAGAGTTTAATGAATCTGGAATTTATACAATTTATCAATACATCTATTCATCCGATTCTTGCAGTTTTGACTCAGATTCTATTCAAATTATAGTTTTAGAAGATGCTGTATCGATGTTCGAATATGAAGAAAGCGAACCGGAATGTTACGGCGAAATAGAAATTGTCTTTATAAATAACTCAATTAATGCGCAATACGCTAATTGGACGTTCGGAGATGGATACACTAGTAGTGATTTCAATCCAATTCATACATTCCCTAGTGATGGAGTCTTTAATGTAACTCTTTCAACAGCAAGTTCAGAAGGATGTTTAGATACCTTAGATACTGAAATTGTTTTAGAGTACGCTGAAAATGGCCTTTTTGTTCCTAATGCCATGAGTCCAGATATTGGATCGGACGAAGTTAGAAAATTCCAACCTAAAGGAACTTGTTTAAAACAATATGAAGTAAGCATATATGATACTTGGGGAGAATTGATTTGGAGATCTAATAAGTTAGCAAATGATACTCCTGCAGAATTTTGGAATGGAATTCATTTCGAAACAGGTAAAGAAATGCCTCAAGGTGTTTATGTCTGGGAAATTGATGCCATTTTTCTTAATGACGAAGTTTGGAAAGGTAAAGCATACGACAATAAATTGAAAAATATTGGAACTATAACGATAATTAGATGAGAAATTTTTTAACAAATATATTCGTCTTTATTATGAGTGTTGTATTCGGGCAAGATATCAGATTCTCTCAATTTGATTTAAATCCTCTCTATTTAAACCCCGCATATGCCGGAAGTGCAAGCGATTTAGTAATAGGAGGTAATTATAGAAATCAATGGTTCAATGTGCCCGGCAAAACTATCCCTGGCGCCATCAGTTCTTATAATCTATCATTAAATAAAAGATTTGGGAATGTACTTGTAGGTGGAATTGGCTTTAATGCCTTTCAAAGTTACAAAGGTGAAGGGTTTTATAAACACAACCATTTTGGATTTAGCTATTCTTGGCATATGCCTTTACAAACCGAAAATTTAAATATCTATTTTGGAACTGGTGTAGCCTACAACCAACTTGGCGTAGACTTTAATCGATTAACATTTTCTGATCAGATTTCTGCAACCCAAGGCTACCTTAACACTCCTAGCTCTTTTATCCCTCAAATAAATGGAAGAAAGAGCTACCTAGACATCAATACTGGTATTGTTTTGAAAGGTAATATCAGCAAATCTATTTCCACAGAATTTTCTTTTGCAGCCGACCATTTAACTAAGCCTAATATTTCACTAAATAATCTTCAAGAGTCATTACCCATTAAATACAGCACTTTTGGAAGCATAAGTTTTAAAGTTAAAAAAGATAAACTTTACATAAATCCTAAAATATTAATTGAAAATCAAAATCCTTTTAACACTTATACCGTGGGATTTAATATGTACGTAGTAAACAGATACTTCTATGCTCAAACAATAAATTATTCTAAACCATTGTATTGGGGTTTATATTACCAAACAACCAAATTTGAGTTAAGTAATACTAATAGTTTAATATTTTTAGCTGGTCATACCGGTAAATTTGGCTCTTCCAATACGAGATATCAAATTGGGGCAAGTTATGATTTTAGTGTGGGCGGTCTAAATTTCAGAAGTCGTGGAACTGGAGAAATATCAATGAATGTAATTTTTGACACCCAAACTAACCTGAAAAAAAGGAGTAAAAAACAAACAAAATGTAAACAGTTTCAGGGAAATCCGTTGAGTCCTTTGATATAAACTTTAAATGATTATAATATAGAGTATTAAATCTTTCAATTGCCATTCTATTTTATGAACTACTATAAAAATATAATTTATTAAGAAAATTCGCTTATTACTAATTTCATGTACTTTTCATGCCTCTAAAATAGAACATATCGGAACGTCGGGATTCTTTCTGTTTACCTCTCCCTAATATGAACAACTTAGCTTGGAATATTATAAGCCTCTCACTCTATATATTCTTCTTTTTAAAACGCCCCTTAAATTTCAAAATAAGTTGATTGAAAATCAATAATAAATTAATGTATATTTACCAACTTTACTTCCTTTAAAATCATCCTCATCTACTTTTTCTTAAGATTATTACCATTAAAATATTACAAAAACCACCTATTAGAACCAATAACGTAAATATCTATCATACAGAATCTGTATATTTCGTTGTATGTTTTCCAAATCATACTATTACTAGGAATTCAACTGTCCGTTTCAATGTTATATCCGTTAATATTTTTCATACTTTATTAGCTGCAGATATACAAGGAAAACATCAAAACTTCCTCCAAGTTGAGAAACTAATTACAGAAGGTAACATAATCTGATTTCAATAATCGTTTAATTTCCAATTACTACATGTTTGATCTAAGTTCTTCAAAAAATATAGTGTGTTAAAACCTATTACCAAGCTCATAACTCTGAGCGATAATTGAAAAAATAAAATTGTAAAAATCATGAAGAATCTACTTATAACAAATCCTACAAGCAGAATAACCCTTACTTTGGGCAACACTAAGGCTAACAGTCTGAATATCGTGGGTACATTTATCTAACCCCCAACATTGATAGGCATGATATTTTGAAGCAGTAGAACTTATACAAATTAAAACATTGTTATATCTAGTGCTTTCTACAATAGAACTAACTAATATAGGATTAGGCAGAACACTTGAATTTTCAATGAAAATTACTAAAAGCAATAAAAGTATACTACGAATAGATTTTCTCATAACAGAGTCTAAATATAGTATATTTTTTTATACATATCAAAGTGCTTTTATACTTTTCAAAAAAAAACGAGGATGACATAGTAAACCTCTCAATATCTTGTCTTCTAGTTATCTAAATTAGTGCGCTACTATATAAATTTCAAAGTCAAATATGGCTTAATTTTATTAATTTACTTGGTGACCTTGAAGATCAATAATATTAATATAATTTCCAATCGATCAATGAATTATATAATCAGCTAAAGACAAAATACCAATCAGTTAATAGCCAAACGCAAATACCTTCCGTTTACCTCTCTTACCTTTATAATAAAAATATCCAACCCTATGTTATCAAAATCAAGAATTATGCGTGGCAAGCAGTGTCACAAAAGCTTATGGCTTTATAAACACCAACCTGAGTTAAGAGAAATTAGTGCCGGACAAGAAGCAATTTTTCAGGCAGGGACGGATATTGGCTTACTAGCCCAAGAATTGTTTCCAGGTGGGATGGATGCTACGGAAGGACAGGACTATCCGAATAGACAATGCGTGGCTAGAACTCATGAACTGATTGAACAAGGTTTAGAAGTGATTTATGAAGCAACTTTTATTTTTGATGATGTATTGGTTGCTATCGATATCCTAGCTAAAGAAGATGGCGTATGGAATATTTATGAAGTAAAAAGCACGACAAAAGTAAAAGATCCTCATATCTCGGACGCAGCGGTGCAAAAATATGTTGCTGAAGGCTGCGGATTAACAATTGGTGAGGTATTTATTGTGCATCTGAATCGCGACTATGTTCGGCAAGGTGAGTTAGATATTCAAGAACTTTTCTCGAAAAGTGAAATTACTGAAGAAATAATGATTGTAAGCGAAGAAATCCCTCAGCTAATTGAAGAATTGAAGGAAGTACAAGCAATGGAAAGTGCACCAGAAGTGGCTATAGGTCCACATTGCGCAACCCCCTACCCTTGCGATTTTATGGCGCATTGCTGGTCGCACGTACCCAACTATTCTGTATTTAATCTTACAAGAATCGCTGCTAAGGCTTGGGATCTATACAATCAAGACATTATAGATATCAAGGACATTCCCGATGATTATCCTTTAAGCAAGGCTCAGCTAAATCAGGTGAAAGGAGAAAAACATGGAAGAGAAACTATAGATAAAGCAAAGATTCAAAATTTCCTCGACCAACTTAACTATCCTCTCTACTTCCTCGACTTCGAAACTTTCATGTCACCCCTACCCTTGTTTGATGGTACGCGCTCTTATGACCAAAGCGTGTTTCAATATTCCTTGCATATTCAAAACGAGCCTGGTGGACCATGCGAACACAAAGAATTTTTAGCGGAGATGGATGGCAAAGATCCTAGAAGAGCCTTTGCAGAAAAGATGTTGGAAGATTGCCAAGGAAAGGGCAGTATTGTGGTATATAATAAAACCTTCGAGATTGGCAGAATTAGAGAATTGGCAACACTATTTCCCGATTTAGCGGAAGCTTTACTTGCCTTAGTAGCTCGTATCGTCGACTTGATGAAACCTTTTCAAGAACAAGCTTATTACAAGAAAGAGATGATGGGAAGTTACTCGATTAAATATGTCTTACCAGCCCTTGCTCCTGAATTGTCGTACAATGATTTGAACATAGCAGATGGAGGAACAGCGAGCAACACTTTCTTCGCTATGTTTGAAGGTCGATTTATGGGCGATTATGAGGCCACTACAAAAGATCTCCTTAAATATTGTGAGCGAGATACTTGGGCAATGGTGGTTATTTTGGAGAAATTGAGGTCGATTTTGGGATGATTCGATTGGTCGACTTGTCGATTAGTCGACTATTCGACTATTCGACAAAAAAAGAGGGCTAGGTATATCCTAGCCCTCTTTTTTTTTAGACTCATTGACTAATAGAATTTAGAGCGCTTCGCTTTTAGATCGGACTACCTTCATAAAAATTAAATTTCGTTTCTTAAATTCATTTTTGGTTTTCACGTATCATCAGGGTCCTTTTTGAGAGACCCTGACGTGAGAAATCTAGTCAACTAATCAACTAACTCTCTAATTTTCTATTTCTCTATTTTTCTAATTCTCTAGTCAACAAAAACTATTTCCAAGAATCTAAAGTGCCCGAAATAAAATTCATATAGCCTTTAGCATCTTCTTTCGTTGCTAAGTCTAAAGCCTTTGTAGCTAAAGTAGTAGCTTCTTTCGTGTTGCCTAATTCCTTTAAAATTCTCGCTTTCATAAACACATTTCTATAGTTCTCTCCTAACTTTATAGACTTATCCGCATAAGCTAAAGCCTTGTTGTAATCCTTTAAAGTACCATAGTAGAAATTAGCTGCATTACCATAAACATCTGCTAAATTCTCCCCTTGTTTTTCTGCTTCCTGAATATTGTATTCAGCAAGTTTGTTGGTTTCAACAGTAAAAGGAATTTCAAGCTTTGTTTTATCCCACAACATCACTAAAGAGGCTCCGTCATTTCTAACATTGTCAACTCCTAAAGTAAAAGTTTCTGTAAAAGAATTTTCCATAGCTTTTACCTTAACTCTTAGAGCATCCAAATCTTGCGAATAAGATTCTGTACCTGATTGTTTAGTGTCTTTGTTGAAAATGATAGTCCACATATCCTTATTCGGAATGGCAAACATAGCGTAGCTTCCTGCCGCTAAGATTCCTTCTTCGAATTTGATATCCGTATCTATGGTAAACTTGGTTGCGCTATTGGCTCCAAAACGCCACAATTCTCCATAAGCTAAGAGTCCACCGAAAATCTCTCTATCCTTAACTCCCGGACGAGAATATTCAAAAGAAACTGTGGTAACACCAACTACTTGGCTGTTATTTCCTAGTGGACTAGGCTTGGGTAAAGTTTGAGCGCTCGTGCTCATTGCCATCAAAAATGTTGCAATAATTAATAATAAATTTTTCATGTTTACTTGTTTTTTAAACTGGTGTTAAATAATAAATTTTCTAATAATAATCCTATTAATACCACTATCGTACTAGCAATAATGTTATATAATAAATAGCTTAACTCTATATATTTCATAACTGTTAATAAATGCAATAGAAGAACAAAAACTTGTCCAACAATAGCACCTATAAACGCTGCCTTTGCTCCTACCTTTTTAAAGAAAAATGCTAAGAGGAAAACACCCAAAATGGTTCCATAAAAGAGAGAACCTAAAATGTTCACTAATTGAATCAAATTTTCGAACAAGCCAGCTGTTAAAGCAATTAAAATTGCCAAGAAACCCCAAATTATCGTAAGCCATTTACTGACTTTCAAATCCTTCGCAGTATCCTCACCCTTACTCCAAAATTTCTTATAATAATCTATGGTAGTAGTAGAAGCAAGTGCATTGAGCTCGCCCGCTGTAGAAGACATGGCTGCAGAGAATATAACTGCTAACAACAAACCAATTAAGCCAGTTGGGAGAAAATTCAAAACAAAAGTTAGAAAAATATAATCGCTATCTTTTTGCACGTAATTGGCATCCATACTTAGCATTTTATCCTTATAATCTTTTCTCAAAGCATCTTGTTCTTCTTGCAATGCGCTGATTACGCCAAAATCTTGAGTTCCATTTTCTAGCCAAGAACTTAATGCTGCTCTTTTCTCTTGATAAACCTCATTATAAGCACTTTCTATCTCCACTAATTCTGCCTGCTTTTGGGTTTCTACATTGGTGGCAGAAGTATTGAAAATAATAGGTGGTTTATTAAACTGAAAAGAAACAAATACCATAGCGCCAACGAGCAGGATAAAAAACTGCATCGGTATTTTTAAAAGTCCGTTAAACATTAAACCCAAACGAGATTCAGTTAAAGATTTCCCTCCCAAATATCTTTGCACCTGACTCTGATCAGTTCCGAAATAAGAAACAAACAAGAATAAGCCTCCGATTAAACCCGAAAACAAAGTGTAACGATTCTTAGGGTCTACCGATAAATCTATCAACTTCATTTTTCCTAGTCGACCAGCAATATCGATTCCTTCCTTCAAACCCACTTGTTCTGGAAAACTTTGTAGAACAAAATAAAAAGCAGCAAACATCCCCGCCATGATTACCGCCATCTGCCATTTTTGTGTTAAAGAAACCGCTCTACTACCCCCCGAAACGGTATAAATTATCACTAGTCCACCAACCACCAAACAAGTTAATTGAAGGTTCCAATCTAGCAAACTAGAAAGAATAATGGCCGGCGCATAAATGGTTATCCCTGCTGCTAAACCACGAGAAACTAAAAACAAAAAGGCTGTAAAGGCCCTCACCTTCACATCAAATCGTTGCTCTAAATACTGATAGGCTGTAAATACCTTTAGCTTATAATAAATGGGTAATATAAAAATAGAGATAATAATCATGGCAAGCGGTAAACCAAAATAAAACTGCACGAAGCCCATACCACTTTCGTAGGCTTGTCCTGGAGTGGAAAGAAAAGTTATTGCGCTTGCTTGGGTTGCCATAATCGACAAGCCTATGGTGGCCCAATTCTCGGCATTACCTTTTAAATAAGAATCTAAATCTTTGTTTTTTCTGGTTTTCCATGCACCATATAAAACTATAAGCAAAAGAGTTCCAACTAAAACTATCCAATCTATATAATTCACGCTTCGAATAGTTTTGTGATGTAATAATAGCTTGCTATTTGGACTAACAAGAAGATAATCAAGCCCCAATACCAAGCTTTCCAATTCGTATTATCTTCCTTATTTTTTTGGCTCATAGCTTAATAAATTTGCAAAAAGACGATAAGCTCCTTCTACCCCATTGGGTAGTTCTCTAAAGAAGGAAATTCCAGTGTAGACAAATCTTCCTTTTCCGTAATTGGCTACAATAAGCGCCCCCTCTTGCGCACTATCTCCTTCATCTTGCCAAGAAAATAAAGCTTTATATCTTTCATCCCAATTCGCAGCAAAATACAAACCTCTTTCTTGTACCCAATTGTCAAAATCTTTTTGGGTGATTTTGTTGGGATAATTCATTATCGGATGAGACGGTGCTAAGAAAGTAACTGGCGCATCTTCTTCCGTAACTCTATTTCGCGATAACTCAAAAGGCAGTGGTCCGCCGAACTTTAAATTTGGGGTAGATCTAGATGCCGTGTTGTATTGCATTACTAAATTCCCTCCATCCTTAACATAGGCAAAAAGTTTCTCGTCGAAATTACTTAACTCGCTGGCTACATTGTAAATTCTAATTCCTAATACCACCGATTGGTAAGTACTCAAATCGAGCGTAGCTAAATCCGCAACTTGAAAAACCTCCACTTCAAAACCTAATTGTGCAATGGCTTCTGGCACCACATCCTCGGCACCTCGAATGTAAGCAATTTTACCGTTTTTTATTTGAGCATCTAATTTTATACACTCTAATACTGCTGGCTTAAATATAACTTGGGTAGGGATATGGTCGTAGGCAATTTCTGTATAGCTCTTTAGCTCTTCTCCATCTTTGTTCAAAATAAGTACTTGTCCCCGGCGACTAGATTCTGAGGCTTGAATTTGCACATTTACAAAAAATTCTTGATGCTTCTTAGTGCTTTCTAGCTGAATTTCCGATGGATATATGGTCCAAGCTTCTGGAGCTTTAAGACTTATCTTTTCATCTAAATTATCTTTAAAAGCGTGCAGTTTTAGTGCTAGTGTTTTCGTTTCTCCTGCTTTTAAAATAATGGACTTTTCATCGAAATTAATCGTGTAATCTGGAGTACTTACTGTTGGTCTTTCACGTTCGCCATAAGCTGGATCGCGCCACTTATATTTTACGGGAAGCTGCAATGTTAGTAGAGAACCCCCTACTTCTAGTTTAAGCTCATGCGTAAAGCTAGGCTTGTTCTCTGCTCTTAAAAAATTATCGGCATCTTCTACAGTGAAAGTATTGGTAAAAGGCTGGGTAAGCCAGTAAGGTGTAGAAAGACTTGCCTCATTCTTGACAGTTATTTTTTGCTTGTAGGTTTTATCCTTGTTTAAGAGAATTGCTTTATCTATGTTGCCATCTATCGAAACAAGAGTGACAGGAATATCTGAGCGATTGAGCACTTGTAGTTCTAAAGTCATTTCTTCTCCTAGAGCATAAGCAAAATCATCACTCAATACTTCAGCATACAAACCTAAACATGCTTGAATTATTTGAACACATAGGTTTAGCTTTTCTTCTTTGAAGGCACTATTTGGTAAAGATTCCAGTTGAGTTTTGATGCCAAGAAGTGCTGTTACATTCTTTTCAGGATGAACAAAATTGAAGTTTTGCAAAAGAGCATCCATAGCTTGTTGAAGCTTTTCATTTGCCAGGCTTTTCCAAGTTTTAGTGTTGTATTCAAAGAAATCATTTTGCAACTTCTTTCCTCCCAAGTACTCAAAATACTCCACTTGTTCTCCTCTTTCTACAATAGCACCAAAGCCTTGGCATTTATGTTGACTTCTAGCAATGGTTCCTACTTCGTTATACGACATCCCTAATAAAGGATCATAGCCACCAATGTTTTTAATGATATAGTTCGGATTATTTTGTGCTTCTTCTGCTACATTGGGATTCGACCAAGTTGAAGAATTCCAGTAAATAGAAGTACATTGCCAGGTTCCGTACAAGGCAACTTGTTCTGGTAAATATTTTGGATCTGCAGCTAAGTTAAAAGCTTCTATGGCAAGTAAAGCCGATGCCGTGTGATGACCATGTCCGGCTCTTTCATCTGGAGGGAACCTCGTTATAATAACATCTGGTTTAAACTTTCGAATCATTAGAACAACATCCGATAGAATTAATTCTTCCCCCCATTTTTCCAAGCTTTCTTTTGCTGATTTCGAGAAACCAAAATCAACAGCTCTCGAAAAATACTGCTCGGCACCATCAAAAGATCTTGCACTTAATAATTCTTGCGTTCTCAAAACACCTAAGTCTTCACTTAATTCCTTACCAATCAAATTTTGTCCACCATCTCCTCTTGTCAAGGAAAAATAAGCCGTTTCTGCCTTATCATGAAGTGAAAAATAGGCTAAAGCACGAGTATTCTCATCGTCGGGATGAGCGGCAATGTACAAGACCTTCTTTAAGGAATACATCTTTTGAACATCCATGTATATTTCGGAAGAAGGCTTATTGGAAAAGGCTTTTGCAAAAAGGAGGACACAAAGAAGGGTCAAGAATTTTTTCATAAACAAATATTGCTGGGTAAAGATATAAAAATACCATGCCCATGAAATTTTAAAGGCATAGCTTTTAACTGCCTTAAATTTTTTTAACAAGAAATAAGAAACTTTGTTCTGAAAGATGAAATCTTTCCTATAAAACTAGGGAAAGATTTTTTGAAGAAAAATTAAGACTTAATTCGTTCAATATTAATAACGACATGATAGGTTTCGGAAGGCATACCAGGGTCAAAATTAAAAGTAGGTACACTAAAACGTCGAAGTTTAATTACCATATTGCTAAATCTATCGCTATTCAAATCCCATACTAGCCAATAATCCATCATTTCATTTTCATTGTCTATTTGCTTACTTAGTAAAGAGAAATCAAATTTTGTAGTTTCAATTAGATACTTCACCAGAGCGTGAACATTCTTGGCAACTTCCTCATCCTCAAATTCCCCACAAACAGCAACAAAGGCTAACTCATCGGTAAAAGTTCTTGGACTCAAATAGCTTTCTTCTGCTAAATTTAATGGAATCAAACTTTCATAATTAGCTTCATCTGTAATTTTAGCCCCTTTTATATTTTGAAAATTATTTGGAAAATCTTTTACTACGGTTTTGAAATCTGACCTGAATTCTTCCATTAGAAGCTCCAATTCTTCCTCAGAAATTTCATCATCCTGCGCAAAGCAGGGTTGAAAAGCAAAACTAAAAAAGACAAACAAGATTAAAATAGCGTGTTTCATGTTTTTTATAATTGTATTATTTAAGATAAAACTAGCAATTATATATTTATTCAAAAAATATATAGCCCTATATTTTTATGATTTTCGCTAAGGTCAAGACATAGTTCTATCTGCAAACAATTACTTAAAGTCTATCCGAGCTAATCAAGAGCTGAAACACTAGATCGCCATGGCATCAATCAGATCATATTCTGTAATGATATGTGTCTGTCCGGCAGTATCTTTTACCAATACCGCAGAATTGGATTTACTTATTAATTTAGATATATCTCTTGCCTTTTCATTTAGGCCCACATAAGGGAAAGATTGTAACATTACGCCACTAACTCTTGTGGTATGTGCATCGGCACCATCTACTAAAGCACTAAGAATATTTCTTTCTGTGATACTCCCAACAATTTCGCCTTCTTTAAGCACTGGAAATTGAGAAATATCGGTTTCCTTCATTATTTTGAAAACACTTGCAATATTTTCATTAATATCTACAGAAATCGATCCCTTATTTTTCTTCGTTTCAATTATTGTTTTAGCTGTAGGTTCCTTATCCAACCAACCTCTTTCGCGCATCCACTCATCGTTAAAAATTTTACCTACATAACGACTTCCATGGTCGTGCAAAAGCACCACTACCATATCTCCTTTCTTAAACTTATCCTTCATTTGAAGTACTCCAGCGATAGCACTGCCCGCAGAATAACCTGCAAATATCCCCTCCTCTTTGGCTAGTCTTCGCGTCATCACAGCACCATCTTTATCGGTAACCTTCTCAAAGTAATCAATTACGTCAAAGTCTACATTCTTTGGAAGGATATCTTCTCCAATACCCTCGGTAATGTAGGGATAAATTTCCTTCTCATCGAAAATCCTAGTTTCGTGGTATTTTTTCAATACCGAACCATAGGTATCTATACCATAAATTTTCACCCTTGGATTTTGCTCTTTTAGATATTTGCCTGTACCAGAAATGGTTCCTCCTGTTCCCACTCCTACTACAAAATGTGTGATTTTTCCATCCGTTTGCTTCCAAATTTCTGGTCCTGTTTGTTCATAATGCGCCAAACTATTGTAAGGATTATCGTATTGGTTAACATAAAAGGAATTTGGAATTTCAGAGGCCACTCTAGCAGAAACCGAATAATACGACCTTGGGTCAGATGCTTCCACATCGGTTGGACATACAATTACTTCTGCTCCGACAGCTTTCAAAATATCGGCCTTTTCTTTAGATTGTTTATCTGTAGTAACAAAAATACATTTATACCCCTTTACTATGGCAGCTAAGGCTAAGCCCATACCAGTGTTTCCACTAGTGCCTTCAACAATAGTTCCGCCAGGTTTGATTCGACCCTCTTGCTCCGCTCCTTCTAGCATGCGCAAGGCCATTCTATCTTTTACCGAATTACCAGGATTCACAGATTCTATTTTTACGTAGATATCGGCAGGAAAATCTTTGCTTATAGAATTTAGCTTAACCATAGGTGTATCACCAATAGTTTCTAGTATATTATTGTAAACTTTATGCATTATGTTTGGTTTTCAGTTGCAAAATTAGCTATTTGTAGGTCAATTTTTAAATTTTATTGAAAGGGGTAAGAAAAATTTCAAGGAGATAAAACTATCCACGCTAAAGTATCGTATATTTCAGAAAAATCTGAATAGGACTTGTAATTGAGTCCTTTATTTATAAATTTGTAGAAAGGTGATTTCCTTTGCGGCCTATGAAAAAAAACTTACTAACTACCTTGTCATGCCTTCTTTTGTCTTTTTTATTTGTTGGAAAAGCAAATGCGCAATGCAATAATAATAATTTCAATTGGCCCTTAGGGATCAATACAACAAGCTCCTCTAGTTTTACCACCATTAGTACCTGTATGTATGGTGGCGACTATACAATTTGTGCTGTAACGATGGGGCAAACCTATGAATGGACCACTTGTGGCGACACCGATTTTGATACTTATATTACCATAGCAAATGCAGCCCATAACACCTTCTATGCATGGAATGACGATGATTGTGGGACACAATCTACGGTTACATGGACAGCCACCTTTACTGGAAATGTTCACGTTTTAGTTTCGGAATTTCCTTGCTTGGATAATACAAGCTGTATGACCTTGCAATGGCGTCAAGTCTTAGGTTCTGGTCCAACACCCATAGCAATTACAGGCTGTAGTGGATCATTTTTTGATACCGGTGGAACTGGTCCAGGAGCTAGTGGAAACTACAGCGACAACGAAAACATTGTTTGGACCATTTGTCCGAGTACCCCAGGACAAAATATACAACTAACATTTACACAGTTTGAATTAGAAACGGCAAGCGCAACTACCTGTTGGGATTATCTGGAAGCCTACGATGGAAATTCCACTTCGGCTACTTATTTAGGTGCATATTGCGGTAATACCGTTTTTGATGCTCCTGGTGGCGGTGTTATTAGTTCTACCGATCCAAGCGGTTGCTTAACTTTTCAATTTACCTCAGATGGATCTAATACCCTTGCGGGTTGGAATGCCACCATCAGTTGTATTACTCCTGGTGCCTGTACTGGAAGCACTCCAAGTTGTAGTGTAAGTCCGCCAGACGATTGTGCCAATGCATGTAATTTAGGAAGTTTGAGTACTCCACCCCCTTGTCCAAGTACCACTACGGTAATCGATCGATATTGTGGAAGTAATATTGGAGCTAGTGCTGAAGATCCGTATTCCTACTTATTAGGTTGCTCACCTAGTGGCGACATGGCGGCTCCTGCAATTGATGTTTGGTATAGTTTTGTAGCCACGTCAAACACTATGGATATAGAGATCATTGGATTAAACACTCCCAATTTAGGACTTTATGAAGGGAGCAGTTGTGGGACTATGATAGGAAGAGGCTGTGCTGTTGGAACTAGTGGTTCAGGTTATTTGAATGTTAGTTTTCAGGCCGTTAATGTGGGAAGCACTTATTATTTGCAAATTAGTGGAGAAGACACTACAGATATAGGTGATTTTCAAATGAATTTTTATAGTTATATCGACTGTGATCCTTGTAATGTTAGTTCGACTTTAGTTGCTAGTCCAGCACCAATAAACGGTACCTACCTAGCTGGACAAACAGTTCAATTCTGTTTTACTGTAGAAACTTGGGATGCCACTTCCTTTAATTGGTTACATGGTGTAATTCCTACTTTTGGATCAGGATGGGACCTAAGTTCCTTCACTCCAACATCCATTCCTGCAAGTTGCGATCCTTTTCAACTCTTGGGTGATAGATATTGGGATTACTATTCAAGTCCAATAACAGCAGCTGTATCTGGCACTTCCTATGGCCCGGGATTTTTCTTTGAATCCATCTGTGGAGATGATATAGGCGTTGCGCCTACAGCCTGTTTGGGTGTAACAGATTCAGATCCAGGAAACAATTTTGGTGATGCCCCTTTTATTCTAGGTTGCGAATGGGAATTTTGTTGGGAAATTACCGTGGATGAATGTAGTCTCGGTACACCTGCATCCTTAAATGTGGAAGTAAATACTACTGCTGATGGAGAGAGTGGCTCGTGGGTGGATCTTGCATGTACCTTCGACCCAGTGTACTCCTTGTTTGCAAGTGTAGCCTGTTGTGAAGCACCAACTTTTAATGCTCTAAGCTTGCCTTCTTGTCCAAATTCTTGCGATGGAAGTTTGGCTGCCTTAGGCAACGGAACTGCACCTTTTAGTTTTGAATGGAGAGATAGCACCGGTAATTTATTTAGATCAACAAGCGGATTAAATTCAGGAGATACTGCAAGTTCTTTGTGTTATGGTTGGTATTATATAACGGTGATTGACAATAATGCCTGTACTCGTACAGACTCCTTTTATTTAAATCATGAAGTTTATAGTGCTATATCATTCAATACTCCTTTAGAAGATGATACCATTTGCGCTGGAGAATTAGTAAGTTTCACCGCCGATGTAAGCGGAGCTGATGTAAGCTATCAATGGCAAGTATTCAACGGGTCATTTTGGCAAAATGTGACTAATGGCGGCTTTTATTCAGGAGTTACAACGCCTACTTTAAATGTTCTCTTTACGAATGCTTCTTATGATGGAAGACAATTTCGAGTTCTATTAAGTGATTCCTGTAATATGATGGATACAGCTTACGCTACCCTAAGAGTGAATTCTTTGACCCCACTACCTGGACTAGTTAATCTTAACATATGTGAATGGGGTATTTTTTCCTTAGGTTCTGGCTCGGCTCCTCTAAATCAAAATTATCAATGGCAATTTAATGATAACCAAGGTTCTGGTTGGCAAAATATTCCTGAAACTTATCCTTATTCAGGAACACAAACAAGTTTTTTACTGGTAAATGGTGCTCCATTTTCTCTAGATGAAGATTCTATTCGACTGCTCATTTTTAATACAAGTTGTGACACGCTAATCTCTCAAAATATGATTTTTGTGGATCAGTCTGGATCCATTATCCTTCATCCAATAAATGCCCAAATTTGTGAAAATGGCGACACTTCCTTCTATGTTATTACTAATGGCATAGAGGATTATCAATGGCAAATTTATAACCCTGGCTTAGGCATTTATGAGAATATTAGCAATAGTGCAATCTATGGTGGAACAAACGACTCAGTTTTGGTTCTAAGCAATGTACCATTCGCCTTAAATAATTCCGACTTTAGGGTAATGATGCATGATGAATGTGGAGATATTCTCTATTCTAACAATGTCAACTTATTAGTAAATCCGGCATCTAATGCTACCTTAGATACTACTATATGCAGCGGAGACAATTTTGTTTTCAATGGAACTATTTATGACGAATTTAATTTAAATGGTACCGAATATTTTATAGCGAGCAATGGTTGTGATTCTATAATCACGATAAATGTATCCATCTTCCCTCCTAGTCTTGGCACCTTAGATACTACAATTTGTAGCGGAGACTTTTTTGTTTTTAATGGAACAATTTATGACGAATTTAATCAAAGTGGAACAGAAGTATTGCTAGCCAGTACAGGTTGTGATTCTACAGTTACGGTAACCGTTTCTTTCTTTCCTCCAAATATTAGCACTCTAGATACTGCAATTTGTGCAGGTGAGTTCATTGTTATTAATGGTAGCATTTATGATGAGTTTAATACAAGTGGAACGGAGGTCTTGGTCGGTTCTAATGCTTGTGATTCCATTATAAATGTTAATCTTACAATTTTAACGGCTAGTGTTTCCATTTTCGATACGACAATTTGTAACGGTGCTTCTTTTGTCTTTAATGGTACCACTTATGACGCTTCAAATCTAAGTGGAACAGAAGTTTTCACTGCAGCTAATGGCTGTGATTCAGTAGTAACAGTTACGGTGACAGAGTCACCATTAATTACGGGAGTGTTCGATACTACGATTTGTAACGGTGCTTCTTTTGTCTTTAATGGTACAACTTATGATGCTTCTAACCTTAAGTGGAACAGAAGTGCAGCTAATGGCTGTGATTCAGTAGTGACGACAGAGTCGCCACTAATTACGCTACGATTTGTAACTTTTCTTTTGTCTTTAATGGTACAACTTATGATGCTTCTAATCTAAGTGGAACAGAAGTTTTACTGCAGCTAATGGCTGTGATTCTACAGTTACAGTGACCGAGTCGCCACTTAATTACTGGTAATACAACGATTTGTAATGGTGCTTCTTTTGTTTTCAATGGTACAACTTACGATGCTTCTAATCTAAGTGGAACAGAAGTCTTTCACTGCTGCTAATGGTTGTGATTCAGTAGTGACAGTTACCGTGACAGAGTCACCATTAATTACTGGTGTGTTTGATACTACGATTTGTAATGGTGCTTCTTTTGTTTTCAATGGTACAACTTACGATGCTTCTAACCTTAGTGGAACAGAAGTTTTTACTGCAGCTAATGGCTGTGATTCTGTAGTGACAGTTACCGTGACAGAGTCACCATTAATTACGGGAGTGTTCGATACTACGATTTGTAATGGAGCTTCTTTTGTTTTCAATGGCACAACATACGATGCTTCTAATCTAAGTGGAACAGAGGTCTTTACTGCTGCTAATGGTTGTGATTCAGTAGTGACAGTTACCGTGACCGAGTTGCCACTAATTACTGGTGTGTTTGATACAACGATTTGTAATGGTGCTTCTTTTGTTTTCAATGGTACAACATACGATGCTTCTAATCTAAGTGGAACGGAAGTATTTACTGCAACTAATGGCTGTGATTCTGTAGTGACAGTTACGGTGACCGAGTCGCCTCTAATTACTGGAGTGTTCGATACGACAATTTGTAACGGTGCTTCTTTTGTTTTCAATGGTACAACTTACGATGCTTCTAACCTTAGTGGAACAGAAGTTTTCACTGCAGCTAATGGCTGTGATTCTTTAGTGACAGTTACCGTGACAGAGTCACCATTAATTACGGGAGTGTTCGATACTACGATTTGTAATGGAGCTTCTTTTGTTTTCAATGGCACAACTTACGATGCTTCTAATCTAAGTGGAACGGAAGTATTTACTGCGGCTAGTGGCTGTGATTCTCACTTCTTTTAATTACGGGAGTGTTCGATACTACGATTTGTAATGGTGCTTCTTTTGTTTTCAATGGTACAACATACGATGCTTCTAATCTAAGTGGAACAGAAGTCTTTACTGCCGCTAGTGGCTGTGATTCAGTAGTGACAGTTACGGTGACCGAGTCGCCTCTAATTACGGGAGTGTTCGATACTACGATTTGTAATGGTGCTTCTTTTGTTTTCAATGGTACAACTTACGATGCTTCTAACCTAAGTGGAACAGAAGTCTTTACTGCTGCTAATGGTTGTGATTCTTTAGTGACAGTTACCGTGACGATACGACTATTTGTAATCGCCATTAATTACGGGAGTGTTCGATACTACGATTTGTAATGGTGCTTCTTTTGTTTTCAATGGTACAACATACGATGCTTCTAATCTAAGTGGAACAGAAGTCTTTACTGCTGCTAATGGTTGTGATTCAGTAGTGACAGTTACCGTGACCGAGTTGCCACTAATTACTGGTGTGTTTGATACAACGATTTGTAATGGTGCTTCTTTTGTTTTCAATGGTACAACATACGATGCTTCTAATCTAAGTGGAACGGAAGTATTTACTGCAACTAATGGCTGTGATTCTTTGGTGACGGTTACAGTGACGGAATCTCCTCTAATTACGGGAGTGTTCGATACGACAATTTGTAACGGTGCTTCTTTTGTTTTCAATGGAACCACTTACGATGCTTCTAACTTAAGTGGAACAGAAGTCTTTACTGCAGCTAATGGCTGTGATTCTATAGTGACGGTTACCGTGACCGAGTCGCCGTTAATTACTGGTGTGTTCGATACGACAATTTGTAATGGTGCTTCTTTTGTTTTCAATGGAACAACTTACGATGCTTCAAATCTAAGTGGAACAGAAGTCTTTTCTGCTGCGAATGGTTGTGATTCAGTAGTGACAGTTACCGTGACAGAATCACCATTAATTACTGGTGTGTTCGATACTACGATTTGTAATGGTGCTTCTTTTGTCTTCAATGGTACCACTTATGATGCTTCTAACCTTAGTGGAATAGAAGTCTTTACGGCAGCTAATGGTTGTGATTCTGTAGTGACAGTTACCGTGACCGAGTCACCATTAATTACGGGAGTGTTCGATACTACGATTTGTAATGGTGCTTCTTTTGTTTTCAATGGTACAACTTACGATGCTTCTAATCTAAGTGGAACGGAAGTATTTACTGCGGCTAGTGGCTGTGATTCTGTAGTGACAGTTACTGTGACGGAATCGCCTCTAATTACGGGAGTGTTCGATACTACGATTTGTAATGGAGCTTCTTTTGTCTTTAATGGAACAACTTACGATGCTTCAAATCTAAGTGGAACAGAAGTATTTACTGCTGCGAATGGTTGTGATTCAGTAGTGACAGTTACTGTGACGGAATCGCCTCTAATTACGGGAGTGTTCGATACTACGATTTGTAATGGTGCTTCTTTTGTTTTCAATGGTACAACATACGATGCTTCTAACCTTAGTGGAACAGAAGTTTTTACTGCAGCTAATGGTTGTGATTCAGTAGTGACAGTTACAGTGACGGAATCGCCTCTAATTACGGGAGTGTTCGATACTACGATTTGTAATGGTGCTTCTTTTGTTTTCAATGGTACAACTTACGATGCTTCTAATCTAAGTGGAACAGAAGTCTTTACTGCAGCTAATGGTTGTGATTCTGTAGTGACAGTTACTGTGACCGAGTCGCCTCTAATTACGGGAGTGTTCGATACTACGATTTGCAATGGCGCTTCTTTTGTTTTCAATGGTACAACTTACGATGCTTCTAACTTAAGTGGAACAGAAGTTTTCACTGCAGCTAGTGGCTGTGATTCTTTAGTGACAGTTACTGTGACAGAGTCACCATTAATTACGGGAGTGTTCGATACTACGATTTGTAACGGTGCTTCTTTTGTCTTTAATGGTACAACTTATGATGCTTCTAACCTTAGTGGAACAGAAGTATTTACTGCAGCTAATGGCTGTGATTCAGTAGTGACGGTTACCGTGACAGAGTCACCATTAATTACGGGAGTGTTCGATACTACGATTTGTAATGGCGCTTCTTTTGTTTTCAATGGCACAACTTACGATGCTTCTAACCTTAGTGGAACGGAAGTTTTCACTGCAGCTAATGGCTGTGATTCAGTAGTGACAGTTACTGTGACGGAATCGCCTCTAATTACGGGAGTGTTCGATACTACGATTTGTAACGGTGCTTCTTTTGTTTTCAATGGTACCACTTATGATGCTTCTAACCTTAGTGGAACAGAAGTCTTTACTGCAGCTAATGGTTGTGATTCTTTGGTGACAGTTACTGTGACGGAATCGCCTCTAATTACGGGAGTGTTCGATACTACGATTTGTAACGGTGCTTCTTTTGTTTTCAATGGTACCACTTATGATGCTTCTAACCTTAGTGGAACAGAAGTCTTTACGGCAGCTAATGGTTGTGATTCTTTGGTGACAGTTACAGTGACAGAGTCACCATTAATTATGGGAGTGTTCGATACTACGATTTGCAATGGCGCTTCTTTTGTCTTTAATGGAACAACTTATGATGCTTCTAACTTAAGTGGAACGGAAGTATTTACTGCGGCTAATGGTTGTGATTCTCTAGTGATGGTTAATGTAATAGAAAGACCTATTATTGATACTACTTTTTCTTTCTTTACATCTTGTAATCCAGCGGATACTGGATTAGTTACTACAAACTTCACTAATGACTTTGGCTGTGATTCAGTTCATCAAACAAGTACTACCTGACTTTGCCACCATTAATTTACAGTGTTCGATATTCTACGATTTGTAACGGTGCTTTTTTGTTGTAACGGTCTAACTATAGCGATGCTTCTAATTGGTGGAACAGAAGTATTTACTGCATCTTACGATTACTTGACAGAGTCAATTATTTACGGGTAGTGATACTACCGCTAATGGTGCTTCTTTTGTTTTCAATGTTGGTACAAATGTACGATGCTTCTAACTTGGGAACAGATTCTTTACTACAGCTAGTGATTGTGATTCTTTTGTGATGACATTTACAGCTTACATTGACCTTTAGTCAACCATATAATTACTAGAGTTAACGTACTCGATACTGGAGCTGTAATGGCTGCATGATTCGTTAATACTTTCAATAATTACGATGCTAATTCTGTGGTGACTAAGTCTGCTTACTACTTTGGGCCCTGATGATTCTATTGATGTACGACCTTGATACCATTAGTTTGGGTTGTGATACGACATTTGTGATGGTATCCGCTTAGCACCTTTACTGCATAGCTTGCGATTCTGCCTTAGTTCAAGGAACCTGGTATTTTGCTTCTATCAGCTTTAACGATACTCTCGTTGGTGGAGCTAGCAATGGCTGCGATTCGATTACTACTTTCAATATTACGATCAATAATTCTGTAGTGACTAGCTCTGCTTCTACCTCATGTAATCCTGCTGATGTCGGAATAAATGTAAGCAACTTACTTACAAGTTTAGCTTGTGATTCTACCCACTACGATACGGTGAGTTTAGCACCTTTTGCTTCTGCTTTACGGTGTTGCGATTCTGATTGATTCGAAGTATTCTATGGGCTCTTATTTGGTGGAGAACAGCATTTACTGCAGCTAACGATACTAGCAATGGCTTGTATTCTAGATGTTCTACTTTCAATATGTACGATCAATAATTCTGTAGTGACTTCTGCTTCTACTTCTACCTTTAATCCTGCTGATGTTGGAATAAATGTAAGCAACTTACTTACACTATTGTTTGGTTACTGATTGTGATTCGACCCACTACGATGGTACTCTGCTTCTACTGGAGTAGCTCTTGGTTAGCTAGCAATGGCTGCGATTCGATTACTTCGATTCTATATCATGGTACAACTTACGATTAATAATTACTTTACAAGTAGTGACTGTGACTACCTGCTTGCTGATTCGACTACTACTTTCGTAATCCTGATAATGGCTTCTACCAGCTTTAACGATACTCTCGTTGGTGGAGCTAGCAATGGCTGTGATTCGATTACTACTTTCAACATCACGATCAATAATTCTGTAGTGACCAGCTCCGCTTCTACTTCTTGTAATCCTGCTGATGTAGGTATTGATGTTACGAACCTTCTTACAAGTTTGGGTTGTGATTCGACCCACTACGACACGGTAAGCTTAGCGCCTTTTGCTTCCGCTATTGTGGATGTTACCGAATGTGATTCGGCACAAATATTAAGCTCTTGGTACTATGCTTCAACTAGCTTTAATGATACTCTCGTTGGTGGAGCTAGCAATGGCTGCGATTCAATCACTACTTTCAATATTACCATCATTAATTCTGTAGTGACTACTTCCGCCTCTACTTCTTGTAATCCAGCAGATGTTGGAATTAATGTTACCAACCTGCTTACAAGTTTGGGCTGCGATTCTACCCACTACGATACGGTAAGCTTAGCGCCTTTTGCTTCTGCTATTGTGGATGTTACCGAATGTGATTCAGCACAAGTATTAAGCTCTTGGTACTTTGCTTCAACTAGCTTTAATGATACTCTCGTTGGTGGAGCTAGCAATGGCTGTGATTCCATCACTACTTTCAATATTACCATCAATAATTCTGTAGTGACTACTTCCGCCTCTACTTCTTGTAATCCAGCAGATGTTGGAATTAATGTAAGTAACCTGCTTACAAGTTTGGGCTGCGATTCTACCCACTACGATACGGTAAGCTTAGCACCTTTTGCTTCTGCTACTGTGGATATTACTGAATGTGATTCGGCGCAAGTATTAAGCTCTTGGTACTATGCTTCTACTAGCTTTAATGATACTCTCGTTGGTGGAGCTAGCAATGGCTGTGATTCCATCACTACTTTCAATATTACCATCAATAATTCTATAGTGACCAGCTCCGCTTCTACTTCTTGTAACCCAGCTGATGTAGGTATTGATGTTACGAACCTTCTTACAAGCTTAGGTTGCGATTCTACCCACTACGATACCGTAAGCTTAGCACCTTTTGCTTCTGCTACTGTGGATATCATAGGATGTGATTCAGCCCAAGTATTAAGCTCTTGGTACTATGCTTCTACTAGCTTTAACGATACCCTTGTTGGTGGAGCAAGTAATGGCTGCGATTCCATCACTACCTTCAATATCACCATCAACAGCTCAACTCTTAGTCCACCTAGTTCTACAGCATTTAATACTGGATCTAATGGAAGTGGAAGTACACTACCTGGAGCAAGCAATGATTTATTATGGACCGTTTCGTCAACTACAATAAACGGAATATATAACCCAGCCGTAGTAATGAGCTCTACACCTGCTGTTTATTATAATAGTCCATGGGCTGATGCAACATGGATTGCTCATAACAGCACTGGTTCTCATTCTGTAGACCAAAGCTTTTATTATCAAGCAAACTTTGACCTTCCTTGTGAAGCTTGTGTATTAAACAGCTTTTGTTTAAATCTAGATGTGTTCTCCGATAATACTATAACAGAAATATACGTAAACGGCATTCCTCAATCACAATATGGCAATTTTACGCCTAACTCTGGAGGTTTTTCAAGTTCTAGTATAGTTAGTGTATCGCTTTGTAATGATTGGCAAGCTGGCAACAACTCCCTTGTATTTGAAATTTTCTCTACGCCAGGATTTGCGGCATTCTTAGCCCAATCTAGTATAAACCCTCCTCCTGTAGAATTGGATTCTATAAATCAAAATATCTGTTCCAATGCTTTCTATACTTTTGGAGGAAATAATCTAAACGTTTCTGGGATTTACTATGATACGCTTCAAAATGTTTTAGGCTGCGACTCTATAATTGTCTTAAATCTAACAGTTAATCCAACAGATACTAGCTTCTCTACTAGCTTCTCTTGTAGTGTTGCTGATACAGGAGTTTTCGAATTTAATTTCATCAATTCTTTTGGTTGTGATTCGACTCATTACGACACGGTGAGCTTGCTGCCAACAGCTTTTGCAGTAAGTGATTTAACGGCTTGCGACTCTGCTTTAGTTCAAGGTACTTGGTATTTTGCCACTACTAGCTTTATCGATACCCTTGTTGGTGGAGCTAGCAATGGCTGCGATTCAATCACTACTTTCAATATTACGATCAATAATTCTGTAGTGACCAGCTCCGCTTCTACTTCTTGTAATCCTGCTGATGTTGGTATTGATGTTACCAACCTTCTTACAAGTTTGGGTTGCGATTCTACCCACTACGACACGGTGAGCTTAGCACCTTTTGCTTCTGCTATTGTGGATCTTACCGAATGTGATTCGGCACAAGTATTAAGCTCTTGGTACTATGCTTCTACTAGCTTTAACGATACACTAGTTGGTGGAGCTAGCAATGGCTGCGATTCGATTACTACTTTCAATATTACGATTAATAATTCTGTGGTGACTAGCTCTGCTTCTACTTCTTGTAATCCTGCTGATGTTGGTATTAATGTAAGCAACTTACTCACAAGTTTAGGCTGCGATTCTACCCACTACGACACGGTGAGCTTAGCACCTTTTGCTTCTGCCACTGTAGCGATTACCGAATGTGATTCGGCTCTAATATTAAGCTCTTGGTACTATGCTTCTACTAGCTTTAACGATACCCTTGTTGGGGGTGCTAGCAATGGCTGCGATTCGATTACTACTTTCAATATTACAATCAATAATTCTGTAGTAACCAGCTCTGCTTCTACCTCTTGTAATCCAGCTGATGTTGGTATTAATGTAAGCAACTTACTTACTAGTTTGGGCTGTGATTCTACCCACTACGATACGGTGAGCTTGCTGCCAACGGCTTTTGCAGTATCCGATTTAACAGCTTGCGACTCTGCCTTAGTTCAAGGTACTTGGTATTTTGCTTCTACCAGCTTTAACGATACTCTCGTTGGTGGGGCTAGTAATGGCTGCGATTCGATTACTACTTTAAATATTACGATTAATAATTCTGTAGTGACCACCTCCGCTTCTACTTCGTGCAATCCAGCTGATGTAGGTATTGATGTTACCAACCTTCTTACAAGTTTGGGCTGCGATTCAACCCACTACGATACGGTGAGCTTAGCACCTTTTGCTTCTGCCACTGTGGCGATTACAGAATGTGATTCGGCTCAAGTATTAAGCACCTGGTACTTTGCTTCAACTAGCATTAATGATACTCTAGTTGGTGGTGCTAGCAATGGCTGCGATTCGATTACTACTTTCAATATTACGATCAATAATTCTGTAGTAACCACTTCCGCTTCTACTTCTTGTAATCCAGCAGATGTTGGAATAAATGTAAGTAACCTTCTTACAAGTTTGGGCTGCGATTCAACGCACTACGACACCGTAATTTTGCTTCCTACAGCTCAAGGACAAGCAAATTTAAGTGCCTGCGACTCTATACAAGTGCTCGGAACTTGGTATTTTGCTTCAACTAGTTTCAATGATACTATCATAGGTGGAGCAACGAATGGCTGTGATTCGATTACTGCTTTTAATCTTGTCATCCATACTTCAGCAACTAGCTCTGAAAGTATAAGTGCATGTGAATCATACACTATTAATGGTCAAAGCTATACCAGCTCTCAACAGATTATTCTAAATCTCAACACGATTAATTCTTGTGATTCCATACACATTATTGATTTGACAATAAGCAATTCGAGCACAGATACTTTAGATTTAGAACTTTGTCCTTACGACTTCCCTTTCCTTCTTGCAGATAATACCACTATGGTTGATGGACCGGTAAGTAATTTCAGTATAAGCATTCCAAATTCTCAATCTTGCGATAGTATTATAGTATATAATATTACAAGTGCTCCAGCTTATGCTGTAAGTCCAGATAGCTACATTGCTTATCCCGGTGATAGCGTTAACTTCATTATCGAAAATGAAAGCATTAACAGTATATTCTCTTATGAATCTAATATAGGTGCTAGCTGCCCAGGAAATTGTGGGTCTTATTCTCTATATCCTACTACTTTCGATAATTACTATTACTTCACAATTATAGATACTTCTAGTTCCTGTATATTTAGAGATACTTTGGTAATTAATTTAGAGTTTTACTCTGAACTTAATGTTCCTAATATTTTCACTCCAAACGGAGACGGTCAAAACGATATTTACAGATCTTATGGTAAGGATATTAGCAGCTATAAACTCGAAATCTTTGATCGTTGGGGAGGTAAAATGTATGAAACTACCGTTCTAGAAAATGGTTGGGATGGAATCTTTAAAAACCTTCCTGTTGAAAGTGGCATCTACATAGCCGTTATTCAAGCGGTTGGTATAGATGGACAGAAATTTGAAATCACACAAAACATTAAACTAGTTAGATAAAATACTGAGATGAAAAAATTGCTGCTAACACTAAATATCTTGCTCCTTTCGAGTTTGGCTTTTGCTCAAGATTTCCATTTTTCACAATATTGGGCATCACCATTAAATTTAAACCCTGCGCTAACAGGAGTTTTCGATGATAATATACGCTTTGCCGCCAACTATAGAAACCAATGGTTTAAATACACCACCTTTGCTACCTATGCTGTTTCAGCCGATGCTAATTTGTTTAGAAACAAACTAAAAGGAAATTTTCTAGGTGCTGGACTAGGCTTTTATCAAGATGTAGAAGGTGAAGGTGAGTTTAAGAATACTGGGGTCAATCTAAATTTAGCTTACAACCAACAATTTGGTGGTAGGAAGGTTAAACATTATATAGGTTTTGGTATGCAAGCTGCGTACTACAACAAACAAATTAACCTACAAAATTTGATTTATGGCAATCTATTTGAAATTAACGATAATACCGACCCAATAGACTTTGCCAATTATAACAATACTTCCTTTGTAGACTTTGGTGCAGGAATTAACTATTTCACCAACATTAATAAGAGACATTCTGTTAGTGCGGGCTTTGCAATATCTCATATAGCCCAACCCAATGTAAGTTTTGGTAACAACAATGAAGACATCCTCTACAGAAAATATAGTGCTAATTTTAGCGCGAAAATTAATCTGAAAAACGACGTAATCTCTATCATCCCTATCCTACTTTTCCAAAAACAAGGTCCACACGCCGAATTAGATTTTGGCTCCTATGTGAAGATGATGTTGAATGAAAGAAAGAACTTTGCACTCTATGCCGGCGGACAGTATAGACTCTCTGCCTACGAAGCGAATAAATTTGGAAGCGATGCCTTCATCTTAGGAATAAGAGCAGAATACCAAAGTTTTGACTTCGGATTTGCCTACGATATTACTACTTCAGATTTGAGAAATGCCCACAACTTTATGGGTGGACCTGAATTATACCTTATCTATACGATAGCAAGCTCTAAAAGTAGATATAGAGAAAATCTAAATTGCCCTAAATTCTAATTAACTTTGTAGTGATTTTCTATTTCAAATGAAAAGCACTTCATGAGAAGTTTTCTTTTACTTTTTTCTTTCTTCTTTCTAGGCAGAGTTTTTGCTCAATGTTTTAGCGTTGAAAGCATCTTAGCAGATGCATGCGGAGATCCAGAAGGAGAAAATGAAATGGTAAGCTTGCGAGTAAATACCGATTTAAATTTAAACAACCTAGTTTTTGATTGGCCAAACAATAATTTCTTAGGATGGTGCCCAGATGCCCAACTAACTGCAGCACTAAATCAAACCATAGTATCGAGCTGTGGACTTTTGATTGAAGCACCAAATGGTATCGTTCCAGCTGGAGAAAAACTTTTAATTGTAAGCTCTACCAATATGCTTATTAATGCCAATTCTTTTGAAGGTCTATCCGATACTATCTATATTGCTTATCAATGTGCTGGAAATACTTCCGGACATTTCAGCAATTTAGCATCCTCCATTCGGACCTTGCAAGTAAGCTATTCGGATGCATCTTGTACGAGCGTTCAAGCCGTTTCCTATTTACCTACGGATCTTATTGGTGGAGATGGAGCAGCCATCTATTATGACGAAACTGGTCAAGCAAGTTATTACAATACAGGCTGTAATGCCATCTTTAATGGATTGAATGCTTCATGGACCTTTCCTAGCAAAATTTGTAATAACCTAGCTCCTTTAAACCTAAACAACTTTCTTAGTGCCAATGCTACGTCAGGTGGAACTTGGTCAGGAGATATTGAAAATACCAACTTTTTTAATCCCCAAGGGAAATTGGGTAACTATACCATTAGCTATACCGTAATCGACCCAAATTCTTGTTTGGGTGCAATAGATTCAAGTCTCACTTTTGAAGTGGTAGCCCCAAGCTTTGGAAGCGATACAATTGAGCGTTGCGATTCCATATTTCAATTTGGATTTTGGATTTATGAAGATACCTTACTAGAAATTCCAGTTGCCAATCCAAATGCTTTCCTATGCGATTCCATAGTTCAACGATACTATAAAATATCAAAAAGCAATTTTAGTCTTTATCAAAACTCCGTAGAGCTTTATCCAGGAGAATCCTATACTTTTGATATTATTGGTACCAATCCCTTTTCTTATAGTCTTGTTTATCCTAATGGAGATACTTGTCTTGCTCCTTGTTTAGCTGAAGAACTTTTTGCTGAATATGAGGGAACTTATTACTTTCTTATAAGCGACCTAAGCAATTCTTGTACAAGTAACTTAAGCTTTCAATTAAATAGAATATACTCCTCTCTGGTAAATGTTCCAACGGCTTTTACTCCCAATAAGGATGGTCAAAATGATCTTTACAAAGTCTATACTAGAGATATAAATGACTTAGAATACAAGATTTACAGTCAATGGGGCGAAGAAATTTTTATTGGAAGAAGTAGTTTAGATTCTTGGGATGGGAAATTTAAAAACAAAGATTTAGCCAGTGGTATTTTCCTACTCCATTTAAAAGCTAGCGGCAAGGACGGACAATCTTTTGATATAGTTGAAAAAATTAAGTTAATTCGTTAGATTTACTTCAAGTCAATCTACCTAACTTGAAGCTCAGCAACCCTATTTTAGATAAACTTTTTGTTTTATTCTGGACCCTTTGGTGCAGCCTAGTCTTTGTTGTTGCACTTATAATCGTTTTTCCCATCTTAGTAATTGGCGTAAACATTCCGAGCAAAGGAGTTTATCGCGCAATGCATTTCGCTCCGGTTATTTTTAGTAAAATAGTATTGGTGCTAATGGGCATTAAAGTTAAGGTACATAATATGGAACTACTAGATGCTAAGAAGCAATATATTTTAGTGGGTAATCATATGTCTTATTTAGATGCTCTCATTTCTGCTGTTGCTAGTAATAATTATAAAAAATTTATAGGTAAAGCAGAAATACTTCGCTACCCAGTACTGGGATATTTACTTAAAAAACTTTATGTACCTGTTCAAAGAGATCAAAAGGAAAGCAGAAAGTGGAGCATGGAAACCATGTTTAAATATTTAAAAGACGGGGCAAGCATGGTAATTTTTCCTGAAGGAACTTGTAATACCACCTCAGAGTTGCTTAAAGAATTTAAAGATGGTGCCTTTAGTTTAAGTGTTCAATTACAAATTCCTATTGCCGTTTGTACCATTGTAGGAGCGGCCGATCTTATGCCTAGAAAATTACTTTCCTTAAGACCAGGAAGCATTGATGTATATTGGACAAAAATTATAGATCCTAAGGAATTCAATATGGAGCAACTAGAACAGATGAAAACTCTTGCAAAAGCGGAAATGCTTCCAATTCTAGAAAAAGTTTATCCGAATGGCTACTCCTATCCATATTAGAAACTATTTTCTAATGGAGAACAAACATAAAAACCAAATCTTAGAAAGAAACTCACAACTTAAATCTTAGTTATAGCAAGTCAAAAGCTACTACGCGTTTCTTTTAGAAGCCCAAGCCACCACTCTCCTCTTGCAGCACTAGCAAAAATAATACGCCAAGTGGCCTTCAAGTTTAGCTTGAATTTCTTTCTTTTCCTCAGGTGAAGCTACAGCAACTATAATTTGCTTCGACTCCAAGTTCAAAGTAGCTGCATCTAACATTACTTGCTGATAAATTTCTTTGCCAATTTTGTTCTTATTATTACAAATCCATAAAAAAGGAATTCCTTCTTGAATGAGTTTTTGAGCCAATAACTTCCCTTTTTTACCCGCACCCCAAAGTACCAAGCTCCTTTGGACTCGGAAATCTATTGCTAAAAATTGAGTAATTTTTAAGTCAATAAAGCGATTATCGCTGTAGTTTTCATCTATTCGAGAGGAGCGCTTAGCATGATCACGCCACAAATGACAAATTTCCTTTTGACTTAGAACCTGCAAGCCAAAAGCATACATTCTGAAACAAAGCTCATAATCCTCTGGATAGATCCTAGAATCAAATGCTCCAATCTGTTCAAAATCATCTCTATACATCATCCAGCATGGAGAAGGAATTACACATTCTTTATAGATTTCCTCAAAATGCGAGTTTTTCTCACATAGCTGATTCAGCCAATTTTCATAAGCCAAATAACCCTGAGACACGCCTAATTCGGCAAAATATTTTACATAGCCGGTACTAACATAGCCCCTACCTTTCTCCAATAATGCAGAAAGCAAGAGGCTCAACTTTCTTTTTGGCATTAAATCATCCGCATCCATCCGTGTAATAAATACACCATTGCAATTAGAATACGCCAATTGAAGGGCAGGAATAATCCCCTTTTTTTCATTCTGAAGCACTCGAAGTCTTGGTTCTTTCTTAGCCGCTTCTTTTAAAATTTCTAAACTCCTATCTTCTGAAAAATCGTCCACTGCCACTAACTCCCAATGCACATAGTCTTGAGAAAAAATAGAATTTAAACAATCTACTAGAAAAGGCGCAGCATTATAAACTGGCATCAGTATAGAAACCTTCCTATTCATTTAACAAAGATAAAAAGCCCATCCTTTTAGCCGTACTATTCTTTATTAATCTAAAAAGAATATATTTGTTATTATATCAAGACTTAGCGGTCATGTCTATGAGAAAACTTCTTTTGCTCCACTTTGTTTTTTTGAGCTTTGTACTGCTCCAAGCTCAAGTTGCCGACATGCAAGCTTTACCTGCTTTCGATTATAAAAAAATAAACAAAGGCAAGTTGTACATACTTGTTGGTTGGAATTGGGACCATTATACCAAATCGGATATACACTTTAAGGGAAGAGACCATGATTTCACTTTGTACGATGTTAAGGCGCAAGATAGAAATACACCTTTTAGTGCCTCCGTTTATTTAAATCCGAGTCGACTTTCTATTCCGCAAACCAACCTTAAAATTGGCTACTATTTCCACCACAATTGGAATCTTGCCTTTGGCTTAGACCATATGAAATATGTGGTAGAAAACTATCAAGAAGTTAGCATAGAAGGCGAAATTGATGGAGCAACCGTATTTGATGGAAGCTATCAAGATGACGAAATCACCCTCTACCCCTCTTTTCTGCAATATGAGCATACCGATGGTCTAAATTATGTCCATTTTGAAATAAACAGAGTAGATAGAATTTTAAAAACTAAATTTTTCGATATTAATCTAAGCGAAGGCATTAGCCTTGGCGCGTTAGTACCTAGAAGTGATGTAGTTCTATTGGGTGGAGAAGAATGGGATAAATACCATTTGGCAGGCTATGGAACCACTTTAAAAGTAGGTGTTAATCTAACTTTCTTTAATTATTTTCATATTCAAAGTGAATTAAAAGGAGGCTTCATTCATCTTCCCGATGTAAAAACCACGCCATACAAAGAAGATAAGGCTAGTCAACACTTTTTCTTCTCTCAACACAATATTCTTTTCGGAGCGGTTTTTCCTATAATAAAAAAAGAGAAAAGAGTAAGTCCGGTTAATATTAAATTAAAAGACTAGGCTTCTTCCACTTTCTTTCTCTTCGTTCTTGAGAAAAGAGAGATGTTCTTATCGAACAAAAATTTAAATATTACACCTGTCCATGAGTCATAAGAATGAAGATTATCATAAAACTCTGGAGCCATCTTTTTAAGTTCTGGCAACTTGTTTCCCGGAATTGTCGGAAAATCATGATGTTCATTGTGATAACCAACATTGAAAGTCAAAATATTTAAAGGACCATAATAAGAATAAGTTTCTTGCCCTTCATGAAATACATAATGCTCAGAAATAAAATGCCCAGATGTTGGATGCAAGCCTCCCGCAAAAATCAAAGACAAAACAAAATATGCCAATCCCCACCAGCCTGCAAAGGGAAGAATAATTAACATAGCTCCGACTTGAAAAATAAAATTGTAAACAAACCATTTGTTCACCTTAAGCGGTCGAACAAACATTGGTCGCACGGCATAAAAAACTATCTGATGAACAAACCAAACTATTTTACCCAACAAACCACTAAAAAACTTTGCCTCTCCTTCTAAAGGTATATCGGCATCTATCCCATCTACCCCCTGATCCCAATGATGCATGGCATGATACTCTTTAAAAGACATGGCAAAAGGCAACAAAATCGGAATATTTGCAATGTAAGCCAATAAATTATTGTGTGCCGTTTTCTTGAAAGCTAAATCGTGGGTAATTTCATGAACTGCCAAGAATAAGGCATGAGAAATTGTAGCACCTACAAAATAAGACAATAAAAGAAAGTAAATCCAACTATAAGGTAAATCCATAATTCTATGAATATTTATCCCAACAGCAACTTGAATACTCACCAAAATAACCGTCGACCAAGGTAAGTAAGGATTCTTACCAAATAATTGCTTCACTTCGGGATGTGCTTTTAGAATTTCTCTACGTCTTTCTAAATGCGGTTCTCTTTCTTCTACCCAATAAAAATCATTTCTTTTACTCATAATATAATTTTAGATGAAGCTACCATCTTGCATCTGCAATTTTCTATCTGCCATGGTAGCAAGACTTTCATTGTGGGTTACAATGATAAAGCTCTGTTGAAACTCGTCTCTTAATTGAAAAAATAATTGATGTAAATCTTCTGAATTCTTGGTGTCGAGATTACCCGAAGGTTCATCTGCCATGATAATGGCTGGCTCGTTCATTAAGGCTCGTGCCACCGCTACTCTTTGTTGTTCTCCACCAGAAAGTTGAGAGGGCTTGTGATTCGCTCTACTCGATAAACCTAAAAAATGCAACAATTCTTTAGCTCTACTTTCTGCCTGCTTCTTCGGCGTATTTTGAATGTAAGCCGGTATACAAACATTCTCTAAAGCCGTAAACTCAGGAAGTAAATGATGAAACTGAAATATAAAACCAATTTCCTTGTTCCTAAAAGCTGCAAGCTCCCTTTGGTCTAAAGCAAAGACATCTTTATTAGCTATATGGTAAGAGCCAGAATCGGCTGTATCTAGAGTGCCAAGTATGTGCAATAAGGTACTCTTCCCTGCTCCCGATCGACCAACTATAGCAACGACTTCCGCCTTTTTAACTTCAAGCGAAACTTGATTTAGAACGCTTAGTTCGCCATATTTCTTAGTAATTCCGATTGCCTTTAGCATAGCACAAAAGTAAGTACAATGCGCCAATGTTTCTAAAAATAATCTACATACTTTGAATAAATAGCTCCAATTGATTGTTTTTAAAACTGTAAGGATGTATTTTTGACCGAATTTTTAAAATAGCGATACTAATGAATTTACACGAATATCAAGCAAAAGAATTAATGAAGAAATTCGGTGCCAAAATACAAGAAGGCATCATGGTAGAAAGTGCAGATGCTGCCGTAGAAGCTGCTAAGAAATTAACAGCAGATACAGGTACTTCTTGGCACGTTATAAAAGCACAAGTGCATGCAGGTGGTAGAGGAAAAGCTGGTGGTGTTAAATTAGCGAAGAACTTAGATGAGGTAAAATCTAAAGCCGGTGAGATTTTAGGAATGAAAATCATCAATCGTCAAACTGGACCTCAAGGTAAAGTAGTTCATAAAATTTTAGTTGCTCAAGACGTATACTACCCAGGTGATTCTGAACCAAAAGAGTTCTATGTGTCTTTACTATTAGATAGAAATACAGGTAAAAATGTTTTCATTTATTCTACAGAAGGAGGAATGGATATTGAAGAAGTTGCAGAAAGTACTCCGCATTTAGTAAACAAAGAATTTATTGATCCTTTATTAGGTTTACAAGGCTATCAATTACGCAAAATGGCCTTCAATTTAGGTCTTGAAGGACAAGCTTTTAAAGAAATGACTAAATTCTTAAAAGCAGTTTACGATACCTATATCAAGAGTGATGCAAGCATGGTAGAAATTAACCCATGCCTAAAAACTTCGGATAATCAAGTAATTGCAGTAGATGGAAAAATTTCTTTAGATGGAAATTCTTTATTCCGTCACCCAGATTTAGCTGAAATGAGAGATGTTTTGGAAGAAGATGCTACGGAAGTTGAAGCTGGTGAGGCTGGTTTAAATTACGTTCAACTTGACGGAAACGTAGGCTGTATGGTTAACGGAGCAGGCTTAGCTATGGCAACTATGGATATGATTAAATTAAGCGGTGGAGAACCGGCAAATTTCTTAGATGTTGGTGGAACAGCTGATGCAAAAAGAGTGGAAACTGCATTTAGAATAATCTTAAAAGACAAAAATGTTAAAGCGATCTTAGTTAATATCTTTGGAGGTATTGTTCGTTGCGATAGAGTTGCTCAAGGTATTGTAGATGCCTATAAATCTATTGGAGATATTCCAGTTCCATTAATCGTTCGTTTACAAGGAACGAATGCAAAAGAAGGAAAAGAACTTATAGATGCTAGTGGCTTGAAAGTTACTCCTGTAATTTTATTAAAAGAAGCAGCCGATGAAGTGGCTAAAGTATTAGCCTAATCTAAGTTAATGATAAATCAAAAAGGAGCTTCGGCTCCTTTTTTTGTTTCCATATCCT
Source organism: Chitinophagales bacterium (assembly GCA_020635975.1). Taxonomy (GTDB): domain Bacteria; phylum Bacteroidota; class Bacteroidia; order Chitinophagales; family UBA8649; genus JAFMKE01. The sequence continues at coordinate 147,636 of JACJYT010000003.1, read as the reverse complement.
AGCTAACTATTAGACTTTTGTCCAAAGTTGCGCCTCTTTAATAAACAATGCACTGGGTGTATTATTAGTGAACAATTTACCTGTACCGAGTCCTTGAAAAGCACTAGTATTTTTACTTGCCGTGTACTGCGCTATTGCTTCTAAGCCAACATTACTTTCTAAAGCAGATGTTATCCACCAAGAAATGCCTAAAGATTCTGCAATTTCTATCCACTCGTCACAAGCCTTAAATCCACCCACTAAAGCAGGCTTTAGTACGATGTATTGCGGCATAATCTGTTCTAATAGGCTTTGTCGTTCAAGCCTTGTATTTACTCCAATGAGTTCTTCATCTAGAGCAATTGCCAAAGGGCTGGTTCTACATAAAAGTGCCATTGCGTCTATTTGCTTTGGTCGAATTACCTGTTCAATAGAGTGTAAATCTAACTTAGATAACTCATCTAAGCGGTTATAAGCATTCTTCACATCAAACGCTCCATTGGCATCCACGCGAAGTTCTAATTCTTCCACTGGAAATCGCTTCCTCAAATTTTTCAAAATTTCAAACTCTTTGAAAAAATCTATAGCACCAATCTTCATCTTTAAACAAGTGAAGCCTTCTGCTAGTTTTTCTTCAATCTGACTAAGCATAAATTCTTCTGTTCCCATCCAAATAAGCCCATTAATAGGAATACCCCTTTCACCTCTACTAAAGGCATTATCGTAGCATTGAGAACTTTTATTTTTTAAACGAAGAAAAGCTTGCTCTAAACCAAAAACTATGCTTGGATAGGCTGCTAAACTTTCTAGTCCATGAGAAAAATAATAACTAATATTAGTACAGACCTCTTGTAAAACTTCTTCATATTCTGGTCGATCATCCGAACTCAAACCTTCGAAAAGGGCACATTCTCCTACAACTTCCTTTTCTCCATTAGCAACATAAACAAAATAGGTGTTTTTATTCCATAAAACACCGCGGGAAGTACCACTTGGACGAACAAATTCTAAGGTATATTTTTCAAATCTAGCCTTCATTCTACATAAGATTAGCAATTAAAAACAAGATGCTTAATAGGAAAGTACCTAAAGCCGTTTTTTTCAAAAAAGGATCAAATTCAAGGGGCTTATTAATTCGAATAAGGGCTTTTAACATTTGAGCAAAGAATGGCGCCAAAAGCAAAAATAGATATTGCTTTAACTCAAATTGCTTCAGCAAAGCAAATGAAATCAAAAACAAAAAAGCAAAAACAATTAAGAGATAATGATACTGCTTTGCCCTTTGCAAGCCCAACTTAACAGCCAAAGTTCTTTTTCCGGTTTTAGCATCATTCTCAATATCTCTCATATTATTTAAATTGAGCACAGCAACAGATAAAAATCCGAAAGAACTTGCAATCCAAAATACATTAGGATCAAAGCTTGAACAGAACAAAAAATAAGTACCTCCTACCCCAATCCAACCAAAAAATAAAAAGACAAAAAGATCACCTAGTCCCATATAACCATAAGGATTTTTACCTACTGTATATTTAATTGCGGCAGCAATAGCACCTAAGCCCAAGATTAAAAAGAGAAGTATGTATAAATAGGATTCGAATGCAAAAAATAAAAGAGCAATACCGCTAAGTAGAGAAAGAAAACTAAATAAAATCAGGGCTTTTTTCATGGAAGAAGCGCTAATTTCACCACTAGAAACTGCTCTTTTTGGACCAATTCTGCCTGCATCATCCTTGCCAGATAGGGCATCCCCATAATCATTAGCAAAATTGGATAAGACTTGTAACAACAAGGTTGTAAGTAGAGCCAATACAAAAATCACCCAAGAAAAACTATGGGCATGAATGGCACAAGCTGTTCCAGCTATTATACTTGCAAAAGCTAAGGGTAAGGTTCTTAAGCGTGCTGCTTCTATCCAAATTTTTATATTCATCCGTCTGCCAACTTAAACTGTTTCTTCAAAGCAAGTAAATCCTCTGGCGTATCTACCGAGTTACTATCGTGTTCTGTAAGAGCTAAGTGTATCGAATAATTATTTTCCAACCATCGCAGTTGCTCTAGGTTCTCAATACTTTCTAAACGACTTGGTTTTAAAACAACTAAGTCTTTTAAAAGTTCTGCTCTAAAGGCATAAATTCCTATATGTTTATGAAAAGAAATACCTACTTTCTCTCTATCAAAAGGAATTGCTGCCCTAGAAAAATACAAGGCCTTCATTTTCTCATTAAACACCACTTTAACCACCGTTGGATTGCTAATATCCTCTTCCCTTTCAATGCGCTTTACTAAACTTGCAATTTGAACTTCCTCTTGCTTAAAACAGCTAAGTAAACTTTCAATATTTTGAGGATCAAAAAAGGGTTCATCCCCTTGTATATTGATTAAAATGTCGAAATTGCTTTCCAAATTAGCTATTACCTCAGCACAACGTTCCGTGCCATTTCGATGCTTCGTAGAAGTCATCATTACCTTAGCTCCAAAAGACTTTGCGGCCAGCAAAATATCTTCGTGATCTGTAGCGATGATTATCTCGTCTAAAAAAGGCGACTTTCTTGCTTGCTCAAAAACTCGTTGTAACATGCTCTTGCCAGCAATATCTACCAAGGCTTTGCCCGGAAAGCGAGTTGAGGCCATTCGAGCAGGTATCACGCCAAGAACCCTCATCTTAAGCTCGAACTTCTTTTACCATGAGATAAGCACCTTGTCTTTTCTTTACAATTACTCTGGTACCCTTGCTTAAATATTCGCCATCACTTTGAGCATCAAATTGCTCACCATCAATTTCTATCTTTCCTGATGGTCTTAAATCAGCTACAACAAAAGCTTCTTTACCATCCATATTTTCGCCCGCATAGGCACTAATGATAAAGCCATCATTTCTATTTTGTTCGGTAGAAAGTGCCAATCTTTTAAACGCTGCTGTACTTGCTAGATTCTTGCTTGCAAAAAGTAATAGAACAACTCCAAAAACCATAATGCCCGATACCATCAAGAAAGCCATACCAATTTCTTTTGCTGGCACAAAGCCAAAATCAAAACCATCAATATTCTTAATCAATGCCAATGCTAAACTGATCATAATAGCCGCAATTCCCGCTATTCCTGTTACACCAAAGCCAGGTATGACAAAAATTTCTGCCATAAGAAGCACAATTCCGACTATAAATAAAAGGATTTCCCAATGGGCGGCAAAGCCTTCAAGGTAATGTGGAGCAAAATATAAAATTGCAGCAAAAATAGATGCTGCTAAAGGGAAACCCACTCCAGGAGTTTGGAGTTCAAAGTAAATTCCTCCAATCAAAATCATCAATAAAATACCAGAAACATAAGGTTTAACCAAAAGTTGAATAAGCTTCTCTGTTGCAGAAACTTCATGCTTAATTACTTCTGGATTTTTCAATTTAGCAATTTTCAACACTTCCTCAATACTCTCCGCTTTCCCATTACAATAGCCATTTTGGATGGCCTCATCAACACTAAAGGTAATAATTTCCGTCTCATCCGTTACCCCCTCTATCACCACTTTCGGATTAACCATTCCCTCCGCTATATCCGGATCTCTGTTGGTAGCCTCTGCTGTAGCCCGCATTTTATTCCGCATATAACTTTGGTATTTCTCTTCCGCATAAGAACCATCCTCATATACCACAGCAGCGGCCCCAATGGTACTCCCAGTTTTCATGTAAATGCTATCACATGCAATCGAGATTAAAGCGCCAGCGCTTGCGGCATTATTTCTAACAAAAACCAAAGTAGGAATTTTAGTATCCAATAAAGCCGAACGGATGGCATCTGCATCGGTTACGAGACCACCAAAAGTATTTAAATCTAAGAGAATATAATCGGCATTCATTTCTTCAGCAGCAACTATAGCTTTTTCCGTGATTCTCGTTGCGCCTGGTCCAATTTCATCATGAATTTCAAATAGGTATACCTTTTTGTTGCTTAGATCCACATGTTGCTTCTTTTCTATTTTGGAAATGGGAAGCGTATCGATAGCTCTTATCGTATCCGAACTTTGTGCCTGAACATATACGGTGCTCATTAAAATATACGTTAAGAATAGGTAGAGTTGATATTTCATTTGTGCTCTTTTAAAGAAGTGGTATGATATTGGGATATATTTAATCAAAATTAAATAAATATTGAGTTTATGAAAGCAAAATTGAGTTTATTATTTGTGCTTTGCATTATTTCCTTTGGACTTTTTGCACAAACAAACATGACCATTCATCAAGTTGAGCCTGGTCAAACTTTGTATTTCATTTCCAAGAAATATGATTTAAGTATTGCTGAATTGAGAGCCAACAATCCTGAAATTGGAGATGACCTAATTATAAAACCTGGACAAGCCCTGCAAATTCTTCTTAAAAAACCTGCAGTTAAAGTAGATGCTAGCGATTACAAAATTCATGTGGTTCAAAGCAAAGAAACACTTTTCTCGATTGCTAAACAGTATGGAATAAAAGTAGATGATATCATTCAAATGAATGATTTAGCTAATCCAAATATCAGTATTGGTCAAGAACTTAGAGTACAAAAGCTTACTGTAGATCAGAATGCACTCTTTGACCAAGTAAAGACAGATACACCAAAAGCTCCAATAACCGAAAGTGTAAAAATAGACACTCCAACAAATCCTAGCAAGTCTAATCCTACGATTGCACAAGTGGAGGTAGTAAATGAAGACGTTGCCTTGTATAAACAATTGTTCGATTCATACAATAAAAAGGAAAACACTTTGAAAAAAGACAAGGGCATTGGAAACTACTTAGAAGGCACAAGTAGTGGTGCTTATTTAGCCATGGTGAACAACATTCCAGCCGGACAAATTGTTAAGCTAAGAAACCTAATGAATAACAAAGTTATTTATTTAAAAGTAGTAGGAAGCGTTCCAGAAAAAGATGCGGAAAAAAATATTTCCATAAAAATATCTAAATCAGCGGCATTGGATTTAAATATCATCGAAGAAAGATTTTTAGCCGAATGGACTTGGTATACTCTTGGAGCTAAAAGCAATGAAACGAGTCCTTCGGAAAGTGCCCCTTTTGATGATTTTTAATAAATAAAGCATGCAAGAACAAATAAGAGACGAAGCCCTCGACAAAAAGGAAAAAGTATTTCTAATCTTAGCTGGTTTCTTCATTGCTTCTTTGGTCTTGACCAATCTAATTGCGGGTAGATTTTTCACTTTACAACTACCTATTTTGGGCATAGATTGGGCCCTATCTTCGGGTATCATTGCTTACCCAATAACTTTCTTAGTAACTGATGTAATCTCGGAAGTATTCGGAGAAAAAAGAGCCAAATCTTTAGTTCTAACAGGCTTCATAGTGAGTCTCTTTACCGTAGGAATCATTCTGATTAGCATCCAACTTCCAATTTGGGAAAACTCACCTGTAGACAGTCAATCGTATACCAATGTTTTCGGTTTAGCACCAGGAATAGTATTTGGCTCTATGATCGCCTATTTAAGTGCACAATACGTAGATGTACAGCTTTTCGAATTTTGGCGTAAACTTACGAAAGGCAAGCATTTATGGCTTCGAAATAATGGTTCCACCATATTAAGTCAATTGATAGACACTAGTCTTGTAGTAATTATTGCGCTTATCCTGTATCCAAAATTTAGTGGTAGTTCTGAGGCTATTACTTGGGCCGCAGCTTTACAAATTATTCTAGGACAATATGTTTTCAAAGCAGTTATTGCCCTATTTGATACGCCCTTTGTTTATCTCGGTGTTTATCAGTTAAATAAATACCTCGGACAAAAAAGTACGAACTAGTTTTTTCTAATTTGATGCAATAGTGGAACAGCTAATCCTATGGTAGCTCCTGCACCATAGCCCACCATGACGTCCGTCCAATAATGCTTACCGGCTCTAACTCGCAATATCGCCATAGCCATTGGCAATACTGCTGCTGCAAACCATACCAAAGGTTTTAAATTCGAGTCGGGATAATACTGCGAATGCATCATAGCAAAAGAAAAACTCATCGAAGCCATCGTGGAGGTATGTCCACTAAAAAAAGATTGTGTGGCTCCTTTCTCTAGTTTCTTTTCCAAAGGAACATCTGGATTATAAACATAAGGACGTTTTCTTTGAACTAATTCCTTGGTTAGATAAGTAATTCCTGTATTCAAGAGAAAGACCTCGGCAGAAATAGCACCCACTCGCCAAAAATCCTTTCTACTTTCTTTACCAGATAAAAAGAGTAAAGGAGATGCCATAGCACCATACATTAGAGCATCACTGAGTTTAGCCAATTTAGGATTCCAATTATATGTAGCACTTCTATCAAAAACCGAAATTTGACTTCTATCTAAACCTTCTAGATCGTCTATGCTTAAGGCACTTCTCTTTTTTTCATGAATAAAACCACCAATACTAGTGCCAATGGCAACTCCCAATATAGGCACGTCTACGGGATACGATAATTTATAAGGAGATTGTGCAAACAAGCTAAGTTGTAGAATTAATAAAACAAATAAAGCTTTGAATTTCATAATTATTAATATTTTTAATGTCTCTAAGAGATGCTGATGTACAAATTTAGTTTTTTACTTTTATTTAGTCCTATAATATTTAGCTCGAGGCTAGAATTCCAATTTAAAACAATCTTAAATTCCTTAACTTTCATCAAAATATCTGTAGTATGAGTGCCCCAAGAGTTCGTGTTAATGAAAACGATAAGCAACTTCAAGTATTTGAAAAGCACTTGCTTAATGATATTCATGCCTTAAACAAAATGTTGCACACGGGCATGTTTGAAATAGATAAAATTCGAATTGGTGCAGAACAAGAATTTTGCTTGGTTGATAAGTATGCTAAAGCTGCAGGAAAGAATATTGAAATGATGGAAATTTTGGGAAAAAATCCCATGTTCACTACAGAACTTGCCCGCTTCAATATGGAAATTAATGCCACTCCACAAATTTTTTCAGGCTCTTGCTTGAGCAAAATGGAGGAGGAAATTCTTTCTTGTTTGAATATTGCGAAAAACGCAGCAGAATCCTTAGATCTTCAAATAATTTTATGTGGTATTTTGCCCACACTACGCAAGTTTGACTTTACTATGGAGAACCTTACTCCTTATGAAAGATATCACGCTTTGTGCGATTCGATTAACAAACTTAGAGGCAAAAACTATGAATTAAAAATAAGCGGTATAGACGAGTTGGTTTCGGAACATGATTCGCCATTAATTGAAGCGGCAAACACAGGATTTCAAGTGCATCTTCAATGTAAACCCGATGAATTTGTAGATATGTATAACATATCGCAAGCAATTACTGCTCCCGTGCTCTCATCGGCAACTAACTCTCCGCTTCTTTTCGGAAAACGCTTATGGAAAGAAACTAGAATTGCATTGTTTTCTCAGTCGGTAGACACGAGAAGTCACAAGGAGCATGCACGAGAAATGAGTCCACGGGTAACCTTTGGAGATGATTGGTTAAAAAAATCTATTTTAGAAATTTATAAAGAAGATATTATAAAGTATAGAGTCTTACTCAATACAGAAATAAATGAAAATGTATTTGAAAAATTAAAATCGCAAACAGCTCCAGATTTAATGGCCCTTAAGGTACATAATTCTACTGTTTATAGATGGAATAGAGCCTGCTACGGTATAAGTGAAGGCAAAGCACATTTAAGAATAGAAAATAGAATACTTCCTGCGGGACCCACAGTTGCTGATGAAATGGCAAATGCTGCGCTTTGGTTAGGACTTATGGTGGGAATGCACCAGAATTATGGGGATATAACGAAGCTCATGGATTTTGATGAAGCGAAATCTAATTTTGTAAAGTCTTCGGTACATGGCTTAGATGCAAAATTATTTTGGTTAGATCATAAGAGCTACGCTGCAGGAGATCTTATTTTGAATGAATTACTACCTCTTGCCAAAGAAGGACTTGAACAGCAAAAAGTGAAAAAAGCTGATATTGATCGATACTTAAGTATTATTGAAGAAAGGGTTAGAAAAGTAAAAACTGGCTCTTATTGGCAACTCAAATCCTTTAACAAACTACTTAAAGAAGCAAATAAAGAAGAAGCCTTAGCGGCCATTACTGCTTCGACCATTAAAAAACAAAAAGATAATATGCCTGTACATAACTGGGATTTAGCCGAATTGAGCGACAATCCGAATTGGAAACCTAATGAAATCTTTGTAGAGGAATTCATGACAAGTAAAATCTTTACCGTTCAAGAAAACGATATTGTTGAATTAGTAAGTGAGATGATGGATTGGCAAAAGATTCGATACGTAGCAGTAGAAAACCAAGAAGGTAAATTAGTAGGCTTAGCTACTTCCCGACTTATGCTAAGGGCCTATATGAAGCATTTCCATCAAGGAGAAGCTTTGCCAGTGACGGTTAAAGATATTATGATTAAAAACCCGATGACCATTCACCCTGGTGCAAAATTTAGTGAGGCCATGGAAATCATGACGACGCATCAATTTGGTTGTTTACCTGTAGTAAATGAAGAGGAGCATGTAATTGGTATGGTAACGGAAGCCAACTTTTTAACGATCTCTAAAAATTTAGTAGATAAGTTTAAATAAAAAGTAAGCCAACAGAAAAATTTGTAAAGCTATTTTAAAAGGCTTTTTAAACCTGCAAATTCTTTGACTTTGCAATTCTGGCTTCAATATCTTTAAGCTCTCCTTTAGGAATAGCACCAATTAAACCTTGCGTATAGGCTTTTTGTGGATGGTTATAAATATCGTCTGCAACGCCCATTTCTTCAATCAAACCTTTATTCATAACGACCATTCTATCACTCATAAATTTAACTACCGATAAGTCGTGAGAGATAAAAATATAGGTAAAACCAAACTCTTCTCTTAATCCAAGAAGTAAGTTAAGTACTTGTGCTTGAACGGAAACATCTAAAGCAGATACAGATTCATCGCAAATAATAAAACGAGGATTTAAAGCTAAAGCTCTTGCAATACAAATACGTTGTCTTTGCCCACCGCTAAACTCGTGCGGATATCTATGATAATGATTTGGATTCAAGCCAACGGTTTGTAACAAATCTAGGACCTTTTCTTTGCGTTGTTTTTCGTTAGAAAAGAGTCCATGAACAGACATAGGTTCTTGAATTGCGCCTCCAATGGTCATTCTTGGGTTTAGAGAGGAATAGGGATCTTGAAAGATTATTTGCATGTCTTTTCGCAGATCCTTCAAATCGCTAGCATTCATTTTTAAAATATCTCTTCCTTCAAAAAGAACTTCCCCTTCGTGGGCTGGAGTCAAATTCAAAATGGTTCTACCTAAGGTAGTTTTACCACAACCCGACTCTCCAACTAAACCTAGCGTTTCTCCAGGGTAAACATCAAAACTAACGTCATCTACAGCTTTTACCCAAGAAGTGGTTTTGCCGAAGAAATTTTTCGTAGTAGGAAACCAAGTTTTCAAATTCTTCACCTCCAAAATTGGTGTTTTAGCTTTAAGGGCTTCCATTCTTGCCAGGGTATCTTCTTTAGAAACAACAACCTTTGCAATTGCTTCTTGAACCGAAGTACTCAACTCCTTGATATTTCCTTCTGCATCTACTTCCATAAAATCCTTAACGGTTGGAAGCTTACTCAATCGGATGCCTAATGGTGGTCTACAGGCCAACAAAGATCTTGTATAGGGATGCTTAGGATTTTTGAAAATATCTAAAACCGTACCTTCTTCCACTATATTTCCTTGATACATAACTAGCACCCTATCAGCAATTTCTCCAATTACTCCTAAATCGTGTGTAATGAAAATTATAGAGCTATCCAACTGCTCGCTTAAATCATTCATCAGTTCAAGAATGGTATTTTGAACAGTAACATCTAAGGCCGTAGTAGGTTCATCCGCTATGAGAATATCTGGATTACAACTCATAGCCATAGCAATCATCACCCTTTGCTTTTGTCCACCAGAAAGTTGGTGAGGATAAGCATCGAAGATTCTTGGTGGGTCAGGAAGTTTTACCTTTTCGAACATTTCGATGGTAATCTCTTTGGCTCGAGCTTTGTCAACATTTTGATGCAAAAGAATTGCTTCCATCACTTGATCTCCACAGGTAAATACGGGATTAAGAGAAGTCATTGGTTCTTGAAAAATCATAGAGATGTCATTACCTCTGTACTTTCTCATTTCCTCTTCACTTAGTTTTAACAAGTCTACTTGTTCGCCATTTTTTTTGTGATAGATTATTTCGCCACCAGAGATTTTACCTGGAGGAGATGGAATTAATCGCATAATAGAAAGAGATGTTACAGATTTACCTGAACCAGATTCTCCCACGATACCTACTGTTTCTCCTCTGTAAATGTTAAAATTGATACCTTTAACAGCTTGTACACTTCCTTCATCTGTATTGAATTCCGTAACCAAATTTTTTACCTCTAACAGTAGTTTTTTCTCACTCATAATTTTTCAATTAATCCTTTATAGCTTAAGAATCTAGCAAACATCTTAATTCCGCATCTAAAATAAGGCTTATTTTATTAATTTTTAAGTATTGCCCAATTTAACATTTTACGCATATGCGACTCTAAGGAGAGTTCTTCTAAGACATCCTCAATTCCTTCGAAACTAAAGTTCTTTCCTTCTAAAGATAAAATTGCAGCTTGCCATGCTTGCTTGCTCAATTTGGGTACCAAGATTCCGTTGGTGTCATTTACTAATTCTTTAGCCCCTACGCGCTCCGAAACCAAAACTGGCACCCGACAAGCGAAAGCTTCCGTAATAATTTGGCCAAAAGGTTCGTAAACTGCAGGATGCAACAAGTAATCTGCTGCAGCATACAAGGTATTCATATCTTTTACAAAGCCCAAAGAATGGATATTATCGAGACTAGAATCTATTTTGGTTCCAGCAATTAAGAGATGATAATTAGAAGGCAGATAGGCAAATACATCCAATAGTAAATCTAAGCCCTTTCTTTTATGACTAGTGGATACTAGAACAAAATATTTGTTTCCAGGATGCAGATTTAATTGCTTTCTAGCCATATTTTTATCTAAACCGAGCTTAAACTTTGCCAAATTTACAGGAGGGTAAAGCACCTTAATATTGTTCGAATTAATCTTGTAGAAATCATGGATTTCATTCTTTATCATTTCAGAACAAGCATACACTATTTTTGCCTTCATAAAAGCTTGTTTATCTAGATAAATTTGGAGCATATCTACTAAATCATATAGCTTGCTTCTTTTAGCCACCAAATAGCCCTTGTGCGTACTTGGTGCAATAACATGAAACTGTCGAGAGGTTCTTTCAAGAGATAGAATAAAATCATATTCTTTTCGTCGAAGACGTTTCTTCAAGCGCTTATTAAAAAAGAAATTTCTAACTGGTTTAGGTATAATCTTCAGATTGATTAAATGGATAATTAAGCCATCTGGTATTTTTATATCAGGAGAAATCTTGGAAGTAAAAAGATGTACTTCATCACCTCGATTTAGAAAGTACTCGATGTAATTAAAAAGTCGAGTTTCCAATCCTCCTTTATAAATATACCTTATATGAATTAATGCTATTTTCAAATTTCGACCAAGTCTATAAAGGTAAAATTATTAATAATTCACAGAAAGCATGCTTTTTATGTTTACAATAAATAAGGTAGAAGCCAAAGTTCTTTTTATTACTACAAAAAAGCGATTTAGAATTAATTTGAAAAGATTTCGAAGTTCTCTTTATATTTGTACCAAACAAACGTTTGATAGATTATGTCTAATCCAAGTACCGCTAGAGAAATTATTTTATCCTTAGAAGATCGTTTTTTACCTGAAAAGGTAGATGAGGAACTAAACGTTCTATTTCATTTTGATATTAGTGGTTCGGAAGGTGGACAATTTAGCGTGCATATTGCAGACGATACTTGCAAGGTTAGTGAAGGACTACAGGGCGAGCCGAAGTGTGTAATTACTTGTACGGATAAGGTTTATGCAGATGTAGAGCTAGGACGCACCAATGCTCAAATGGCCTTTATGATGGGCAAAATAAAAATAAGTAACATCATGGCAATGATGAAATTTATTGAATGTTTTAAGAGATTACACTAAAGTCTTTCAATAAACTTTTAGTACTTCTGTGTAGCTTATTTTAGAGGCATTCATGAACTTTAAAAAGTAAACCCCACTAGCTAAATTCTTTTTTAATTGATTTATTCCCGGGGTTAGGTCTTCCTTAGCAATTAGTTGACCTAAACTATTAAAAACTTCTAGACTTAATTTTTCAGAAGAATGATTACTTACAATAAAACTTCCTAAACTAGGATTTGGATAAACTTGCAGATTAAAATGATCCCCTTCTTTAATTGCAGTTTGAGTAAACTCCAAGTTAAGGTTCTTAGTAATACTTCCAGTTTTATTCAAAACCCAATTATTCGGATCTAGTGTTATACTACTTACTTCCTTCCAAGTATTCAATAAGAATTGCTGGTTGTTGAAGCTATTTCGTACTCGAAAAGTTTCTACGGTGTTATCGGTAAAACTTACATTTAATTCTAAGTAGCTTTCATAAAAGTCGGTTATATTAGGCACTGAACTTTCTTGGCTTAATTGAACCACCAAGCCAGCAGAAGTTTCATTATATTCTAAGCTGATGGTTGGATAACCTTCACCATAATACCAATCGTTTAAAAATTCTCCAAAGTCCACTCCACTTACTAAAGCCATAGTATTCATAAAATCTTCGGCGCTTGCAGTTCCATTAGCAAAAGTATTTTGGTAGGCTTGCATGCCGTCAAAAAACAAAGCATCATTATTTACCCAATGTCTAATCATATGTACTAATGCAGAGCCTTTGTTGTAGCTTAATCTGCTGCTAAAAATCAAATTTTCGTCGCTTTGATCCACCACGTATACGCTTCCGCCAGGAGCACTCATTACATTGTTGTGAACAGCTAGCATATCATTTTGAGCACTATTCGGGCTAATACTTTCCTCAAACAAATATTCACTGTAGGAGGCAAAGCCTTCATTGACCCAAATGTGCCCCCAAGTAGAGCAAGTCACATTATCGCCAAACCATTGGTGTCCGAGTTCGTGTGCTGTTAAAGATCTTTCAAAAAAACCTTGGGTAGTCATAGTTTGGTGCTCCATTCCGCCACTTAGTGGTGCCATGCAATGTCCATATTTTTCATCTCTAAAAGGGTATTGGCCAAATTGCTCAGAAAAAAGATACAACATATCCGCAGTTTCATCAATATCATTTTGAAAGTTTGTCAAGGTATTCGGATTGTCGTAGATGAAATTTTGTACAAAAACCTGTTCTGTCGTATTTGGTAAATCTGCGGTAAAATTATATTCAATATAAGGACCTACTGCCAAAGAAATTAAATAATAATCGATAGGATGTTGATGCTTCCATTCAAAGCGTGTCTTTGCATTTGGCAAACTTGTTTCATTTTGTAGAAGTCCATTAGAACCGCCTTTTAAGTTATTTGGAACTGTTAACCAAACTTCGCTTGAGTCAATTTTATCTATTAAATCCTGTTTAGTGGGCCACCAAGTATGGGCTGAGAAAGGCTGACTTAGTGTCCAGGTTACTCTAGCACCCCAACTTGGGGAAACAGCATTAAAAATACCTCCAAAAAATTGATTAGCAGCTGGCGGTGTCCCATGATAATAAATATCTGCTTGTACTTCATTGGCATTTAATATCGGGTTAGCAATTAATAATTTTAGTTCGGAGGCATTTCGTAAAACGCCAACGTTTTGCCCATTAATCTTTGCAGAATCTACGATTAAATCCTCGTGCAATTCGCAAACAAAAGCATCTAAGCTTTGTACTACTACCCTAGCTCTTAAAATAGCATGACCGAAATCAATCTGCGTACTCATGTTATCGAGAGTCAAATCCAGTTTTACATAGTGCAAATCGTATTTTACACTTTCACTTAAATCTTTATTGGCAGCTTTAGCTAGATTTTGAAATGAGCTAAGTTTATGGCTAGCACAAGGATGTATATAGCTTTCTTCTTGAGCATGAGTGAGTACAATAAGCAGTAAAAACAGGACTAAGACAGCAAGATTTTTGAACATAATTTTTATTTAACTTGGCTAAAGATACAAGCAAAATGGTAGAATTCCATTTTCAAGAAACCAAATAGCATTTTGTTTATGGAGCTTTTAGAGCAAGTTCCAGCTTCAAGGAAGTAAAATAAGATTAACAAATTGTTATTCTGTATATAAAACAAGTAAAAAGCAAGTAAAAATTTTGTAGAAGCACGCCAAGGGGCTTAACTTCAAAAACAAAATTTAATACATGTCATCCAAACTATATTTTCGATTCTTTTGCCTCTTCTTTTTTAGTTCACTAGGCGTGCAAGCACAGCAGATTGTTCTAGAAAACATCCTAATTCTCCGAGACGAATTCGGCGTACCTTATATTTATAGCAAAACAGATGCGGAGGCTGCCTATGCTTTGGCCTGGGTACAAAGTGAAGATAATTTTTATGATGTTCAAGAGTCACTCTTAATTAGCAAAGGACTTCTTTCGCAAGTAAAAGGCAAGGAAGGGGCTCTTATGGATGCTTTAAGTTTTATAATCAATGCACGAGCAACAGTGGATGCCCAATATGAGCAAGGCTTGTCAGAAGAATTTAAAGCGCTTGTAGAAGCTTATGCAGCTGGCATTAATCGCTTTGCAGAAACCCACAGTGAGGAGATAAGACATGCTAAGCTCTTTCCTGTTAGTGCTAAAGACATCATGTCTACCTACGTTCTGAATACAGTTTTTCTTTCGAACGTACACTTTGATTTGATTCGAATTTTTGAGAATGATTTAGATGCGATTCTTCCTGTTGAAACCCCCTCAGGATCAAATGGTATTGCTATTAGTCCAACAAGATCAGCAGATGGAAAAACCTATTTACTAGCGAATTCTCATCAGCCCTTAGAAGGATTTGCAGCTTGGTACGAAGTGCAAATTAATACGGAAGAGGGATGGCATTTTCATGGGGCGACTTTTGCAGCTGGGATCACTCCTTTTATTGGTACTAACGAATTTTTAGGGTGGACACACACAGTAAATTACGATGATTTTAGTGATGTATATGAATTGGAAATGCATCCCAGTAAAAAGAATTATTATAAATTAGATCAAGAGTGGTTGCCTTTAAAAGAAAGAAAGTTAAAACTCAAGGTGAAGATTGCTGGAATTCCGATTCCGATAAGCAGAACTTTCTATGAAAGCGAGCATGGCCCTGTAATAAAAAACAAATTAGGCTATTATGCGCTTCGCTTTCCAGCCAACAAGGTATTGGGAGCGGCTGAGCAATGGTACCATATGAACAAGGCTCAGAATATAAATGAGTTCAGTGAGGCATTACGAATGCAGCAAATCGTGAGCTTGAACATTATGTATGCCGATTATGAAGGAAATATTATGTATGTAGCAAACGGATTATTCCCTTATAGAAATCCAAAGTATGATTGGCAAAAAATTGTGCCGGGTAATACTCGAGAAGCTATTTGGGATGCAGAATTTATGCCTCTAGATAGTTTAATCCTTCTTACCAATCCAAGTTCTGGTTATGTATTCAATATGAACAATAGTAGCTATGATTGCACAGCTCCAGAAAACAATCCAAAGCCTGAAGATTACAATGTAACGATGGGATATCAAAGCGGCTTAACAGCAAGAAGTATTAGGCTACACGATTTAATAGATACTATAGAAAAAATTTCCTACGCCGACTTAAAAAGAATAAAGTATGATTCGCACATGCATTTTCCCTTACACACAAGAGCCATTGGAAATTTGGATTTGATTAGAAATTTGAATGCTTCCAAATATCCAGATATAGCAGATGTAATTGAAGTGCTTGGTAAATGGAATGGTAGTGTTGAAGCAGACAATTTGCAAGCTGCCATAATATCCTTAGCCATTCAAGAGATAATCGCCTACATGAAAGAAAAACATATTGGCGAATTAAACAATGAGCTACCAGAGGAAGTTTTTGCCGATGGTTTAAGATTTGCTAAAAAGCACTTGCTAAAACACTTTGGTAGTCTTGAAATTCCTCTTGGTGACTTACAAAAACACGTAAGAGGCGATAAAGAATTAGGAATTTGGGGCGTTCCAGAAGCAATTACCCAAATGTATACGAAGCCATACAAGGATGGTAAGTATAAGACCGTACTTGGAGATTCCTACATTCTTTTTGCCACCTATAATGAAGGAGGATTAGAGAAAATGGAGAGCATTAATTGCTTTGGAAGTTCGAACAGACCTGAAAGTCCGCATTATAATGATCAAATGGAAATGTTTGTAAATAAGCAATTAAGAGAAGTGAGTTTAGATAAGGATAGCAACTTAAAGAAGGCTACAAAGGCATATCGACCTTGGTAGAAAAACACGGTTCGGAACCCTAAAGGGTTCCGAACCATACTCAAAGCCTTGGTATTACTCGCTTTAGCTAATATTATAAAAATTATCTAATTAAGTACTAAATCCAGTTAGATATTTTCAATACGATAGCCATGATTTCGACTTATCGACTTATCGACACAAGCATAAAATCCCCAAGCTGCTACTCAGCTTTTGATTTTTGTTTTAAAGCACAACCTTAAAAGCAAAAGGGATTATTACATGATCCCTGAAGGTTTTATTGACACAAGCATAAAATCCCTCCAAACACTTCATGTCTGGTAATTTTTGTTATATACAACTACCTTAAAAGCAAGCTTTTGGTAGTTATATATAACAAAAATCCCTTTCCAAGATTTTGGAAAGGGATTTCTTTTGTGGGCGATGAGGGATTCGAACCCCCGACCCTCTCGGTGTAAACGAGATGCTCTGAACCAGCTGAGCTAATCGCCCTGTTTTAAAGGGACTGCAAAGATAATTTCTATTTCTGGATTTGCAAGAAAAAAGCTTAAATAATTTTTCTTTTTTTTAAGAAAACAAGGAATCCACAAAAGCCTTTTTATTAAAAAGTTGTAATTGTCCTACTCCTTCTCCTACCCCGATATATCTAATAGGAATTTTAAACTCGGAACTAATGCCTATAGCAACCCCTCCTTTCGCGGTACCATCTAGTTTTGTTAAAGCTAAACAACTCACTTCGGTGGCCTTAGTGAACTCCTTCGCTTGAAGCAAGGCGTTTTGTCCCGTGCTAGCATCTAAAACCAGCATCACGTCGTGAGGAGCATCTGGCACCACCTTTTGCATTACTCGTTTTATCTTACTTAACTCATTCATAAGATTCACTTTATTATGCAACCTACCTGCAGTGTCAATAATTACGACATCTGCATTTTGAGCCATTGCCGAATTCAGGGTATCAAAAGCAACAGAGGCTGGATCGGCATCCTGACCTTTAGACACGATTGGCACTCCTGCTCTTTCCGCCCAAATTTCCAATTGATGAACAGCAGCAGCCCGAAAGGTATCCGCCGCTCCTAAGACTACTACTTTACCTTCTTGCTTCAATTGATAGGCAAGTTTACCTATGGTTGTTGTCTTCCCAACACCATTTACCCCTACAACCATTAGTACATAAGGCTTCTTCGCCGAATTTGGCAAGTAAGATTCCATATCTTCCGAATTGTTCTCCGCAAGCAAATTAGAAATCTCATCCTTTAAGATACCGTGTAACTCGTTAGTAGAGATGTATTTATCCCTTTCCACTCTAGCCTCTAGGCGTTCTATTATTTTGATAGTTGTTTCCAAGCCAATGTCGGATGCAATTAGCGCATCTTCAATACTATCCAAATCACTATCATCTACTTTAGATTTGCCAGCTACCGCCTTAGAAATCTTAGAAAAGAAACCTTCTTTAGTCTTCTCCAATCCCTTGTCAAGGTCTTCTTTCTTTTCCTTACTAAAAAATTTATTAAAAAAACTCATCTCAAACTTCTGTAAATTTTAAACAAAAAAAGCCTCTCAAGGTGAGAAGCTTTAATTAGTATAGATAGCTAAAGTCATTTTTAGTTTTGAGCTAAAAATTCTTTAACCTTGTCTTTGTGAACAATTTTCTCTAGATACGTATATGCACCGCTCTTTTCTGACTTTACCGTTTTTATTACTCTAACGTAGTCTTTAGAACCTTCTTGCGCCTGACGGTTAGTTTTCGCGTTTTTTGATACCTTAGCCATAATTACTTAATTTCTTTGTGAACAGTATATTTCTTTAAAATTGGATTGAACTTTTTCAACTCAATTCTATCAGGAGTATTCTTACGATTTTTCATCGTAACATATCTTGAAGTACCAGCAACACCACTTTCTTTATGCTCTGTACACTCCAAAATAACCTGAATTCTATTTCCTTTCGATTTCTTAGCCATTGCTTATTCCTCCGATATTAATTTAATTTCACCTTTCTTTTCTAAATCCTTCAAGTATGCGTACACACCTAATTTATTTATAGTTCTCAACGCAGAAGTCGAAACTTTCAAGGTAACCCATCTATCCATTTCTGGAATAAAAAACTTTTTAGTGATTAAGTTAGGTAAAAACTTACGTTTCGTTTTTCTATTCGAGTGGGAAACATTGTTGCCTGTCATTGGCCCCTTCCCTGTTAATTCACAAACTCTTGACATTGCTTAATAATTTTGGATTGCAAAGGTCTTACTTTTTTTTTAATTAGCCAAATAAGATTTGCTTTATTTTATCCCAGTGAATAATTTATAATTGCTTGGAACTTTAAAGTCGCTATCATTCAAACTTTTCTCTGTAATCGACTTGGTAGTTAAAGTATAAATAGCATCGCTATTTGTCATTAGCATAGAGCTTACAGGAAAGCCGCTATCTTGATTTAGAGCAATTGCTCCAAACTCAACACTCTCTGCAAATACCGCCTTCATATTGCTCATATTTAGTGCAATATTATTTAAATATTGAACCACCACTAAACCCTTATCACTCATCAACTTCAACTCTTGCGCAGTTTGACCTTTAAAATCACTAGTCCCGCTTTCCAATAAACGCAAACTAGGCGCGTTTACTTTAATATCGCTTAAGGCAGAATTAGAATACCAAAAATTCCCATCTTGATCTGCTTTATTACCAAAGATGGCCAAGCTAAGTGCAGAAAAATTAGGAATAATCGTCATCGATTCCTCTCCACTAATAATATCTAAACGTAGCTTATCTCCAGAGATGTACCAAACAAAGTTTTTTTGTTCTTTGCTTATTGCATCCGTGTAAACCTGCTCGATAATTCCTTCAAATGCAAAAGCAGATAAACTAAATAAACTTACTATACTAAGTATAAAAAACTTCTTCATAATTTCTTCTCTTATTATGTCCTAAGGTTGAACGGCACCTTTGATTAAAAAATTTGGTGTAATTAGATTCAATGTGGTATTTCCATTTCTATCTATAGCATCTCCAGGTGCACCACCTTGAGATAGACCTAAATTAGCACTGATTGTTTGATTGATTAATGTTTGTGTTCCAATGAATGGAATTTGAACGGTCGCTAAAATATTCGCACCAGCAGTTCCTGAAGCACCACCCCCTTGTTGACCAAAATCTCCACCATTTCCAGCATCTAAGCTAACAAAAGGCGTAACCGTAATGGTAACCACCGTAACGCTGAAAGATAAAGGAACTTGGTAGGCTAGTACTCCACCTAAACCAGGAATAGCATTCGGACCAACTGTAGCACTAGTACCAGAAGCAGTTAGAGATGGACCTAATAAAACACCACCTGAACCAGTAGCCGACAAGGCTTGTCCACCAGATGATCCCCCTCCACCAGTAACACCAGCTTCTAAGAGAACAAAAGGACCTAAATTACCAATAATTGGAACGTTAAAAGGACCGATAGCAATACTAGTTCCTACGGAACCACCACCGCCTCCTCCGCCATAAACTCCACCTTGAAGATCAAAGGTAGTTCTACAGGTTAATTCCAAGGCGTCGCCACCTGGAGCCCCATCCTGAAAAGGACTCGACAAGTTCAATAAATTACCTAAAGGAGCACCATTTCCTCCACGAGCATACACAAAGCCTTCATGTAAGAAACCAACATGAGAAACTGGATCTAAATTTCCCCAAGTCATTGCATGATTCGCCGTAGATGTTGAAGAAATTTCTACATTATCAAAAACGTGAACAATAACACAAACTGGAGTTCCAACTCCAGGTAAGGAGAAATCACTTTGTAAATCTACATCATTTAATGGCGCTGCAATATCTACTTGCAAACAAGGTTCCACTTCTACAGTGATACCTTGGAAATAAACATTCTGACCACAAACAGATTGTATAATCAAGGGGTAATTCCCTGGTGGCGCCCATATACTGGCATATACCTTAATAATCGTTGTTCCAACAGAATCCACAATTGGATTCTCTACCGTAACCGTCATACCCGTAGGCAAAGAAGATAAAACAACCGTAGTAATAGAATCTAAACCATTGTCCTTAACAATATCCACTTCAAAGTAAGCCGTATCTGTTGTGGTTCTATCGATAGTTGCAAAACCTTGGTTTACCGAAGAAGTAAACTCACACTCCTGACAATTTTTTTGATAGGCCTTTAACCAACATTCATTATTATAGTAATAGATCAAACTATCCTCAGTGTTATAAATGGTTAGACCATTAACTGGATTATTGATGCTGTTCATTTGTGCCCCAGTAAGTCGAGGTAATAATAAACCTCTGTCTGTAGACTCCAAATGCAAAATTGCACTCGAATCGGGCTGTAAGATGTTGATACCCACTTGTGCATTCAAAATGTAAGCAAAGGACAATAAAAATAAGAGTAGCGATTTCTTCATAATCTAGAAAAACATTTAATTTTTTAAATTCAAGCTACCAAATTAGAAAAAAATTCTTACTTTTAACGAAAGTTTAGCAATAAAAATATCACATGAAGCAAATCTCTTTATTTTTAATTTTACTTCTACTCCTATCTCCCATTCAGGCCCAAGATTTCCTAAGTAATAATAGTGGATTAGTATCCATTAAAGATGGTGCTTATTTATCTGTTGTAGGTGATATTTATTTAGAAAATAATGGCGTGTTTGATAATTCAGACAGCATCTTTTTCACGCAAGATTGGATTAATAATGCGGGGAATACAGGATTTAGCTCTATCGGAGAAGGTTATGTGTATTTAATTGGAGATAATGATCAAAGAATTCGAGGTTTAGATGAAACACATTATCATAATCTTCTGCTAAGAACAAGTGGTATTAAATACGGAGATTTAGACGTTTATGTGGATGGCTTTTTAGATTTGGCTTTCTTGGAAATGAACATGGATACTAATGTGGTTTATGTTACCAATCCAGACTTGAGTTCGGTAGTGAATAGCATTGGCTTCGTAAGTAGTTTAGAAAATGGCGGGCTTTCTAGAGTAACCAATGTTGATGGAGCTTATTTCTTTCCTGTTGGATCATCTATCTTCGGTACCATATACAGACCTTTAGAAGTAAGTACTACGACATCACCTCAAACATACAGAGCTAGATTTGCAGATTCTGATGCCACTTTGGAAGGTTTTGATAGAGACGAACGAGCACTATTAATATGTGATATTAACGACAGATATTACCACAAGATTTGGCAAGATATGGGCAGCGATAGTGTAGATATTCGTTTCTTCTATGAGAGCGCAGTGGATGGAACCCAATGGAATGATATTGTTCATTGGCAAAATGTACCAGAATGGCAACAAGCTCCAGCAGATTCTCAATTTGTTTTAGGTTCTTGGGATATTCTTGATGTTTACAACTGGAATGATTTCACTACACCTAATTTCGCTCTTGCCTTTACAAAACCATCCTTTGCCTTTGCAGGAAATGATACTACTATTTACTTATTAGATACCTTGCAACTTAATGCAAGTGGTGGAAGCTTTTATACTTGGGAACCTGCTTATCCGCTTTCTTGTGTGGATTGTCAAGATCCTTTATTTTGGCACGATAGTACAGCTACCGTTTGGGTTTTGGTAGAAGATTTAGATAATTGTAAAGATATTGATAGCATTACGGTTACTGTAGACGAACGTTATACTGAAGGTGAAGGACCTTTTATACCTTCTGGAATTTCTCCAAATGGAGATGGAGTCAATGATTTTTGGTATATCCGTTGGTTGTACCGATACCCAGATAATAAGGTTACTATATTAAACCGATGGGAAGATGTGGTTTATGAAGCTGGTCCTTACGAAAATGATTGGTATGGAACTTATAATGGGAAAGAATTGCCTGAAGGTACTTACTATTATATCTTAAGGATCTTTGAAAATGGCGAGCAGACCCAAAATTACACTGGACCAATTACCATTCTAGAATAAAATTTAAGACTAACTTGCTTACTGACTGAAGAAAGAAATATGAAAAGATTTTTACCCTTATTACTAGTTTTCTTATTTGCCAAATTAAATGCGCAACAATTGCCCGACTTTAGTTTGTTTAGAGAGAACACCTTTATTTACAACCCAGCGGTAGCTGGCACCGACCAAGCTAGTGTTATTAATTTATCGGTTAGAAAGCAATGGACAAATATTAACCAATCGCCTTTTACTGCGGTGGCAACTTTCCATACAAGTATAGAAAACAAGAACATCGGTGTCGGAGCAACAATTTTCAACGACTTTATAGGTCCAACTAGCTTCTCTGGAATTGGCGGATCCTTTGCTTATAACTTAGTTTTTTCTGAATACAGAAGAGGAATTAGTGAGTATAAGGTGCTTTCCTTCGGACTAGCAGCTAGCCTTGTTCAATATAGAATTAATGGCTCTAAAATTCGTTTAGACCAACCAACGGATCAAGCCATATTTAACAATAGAGGATCTCAATTCTTCCCAGATGCCTCTTTTGGGATTTTCTACAAAAGTAAAACCTTATTTGCAAGTGTTGCTGTACCGCAACTTCTTCAGTTAAACGTTCCTATTGCTGGACAAAATGACGAGAAAACGAAGTTCAAAAAAATGCAACATTATTACGCCATGTTTGGTGGTAAGATTTTCTTCAAAAAGAACTCAGGACCTAATGATACGCCAATGTACTTAGAACCGGCTTTCAATTTTCATTACGTAATTGGCTCTATGCCACAAGCTATACTTTCTGCTCGCTTTGCTATGCAAGATGTTTTCTTTGCTGGTATAGGTTATCGTTCATTAAGTACCATGATTTTTGAAGGAGGCTTTACCATTAAAAAAGCAGTGAGCATTTTTTACTCTTACGACATGGGTGCAGGGAATGTTCGACAAGACGTAGGACAAGTACACGAGCTGGGCATGAAGTTTAAGTTCAAAAAAGACTTTTTCTCCTATTAATTTTTTGTATTCCCTTTTAATAAGGGTAATACTTAATTCTTTCTTCTTTAACTTTGCAGCACTTTTAGGATAAAAACCTAACTCCAATGCCAAAAATTATAGAGCTTAAACTTCTAGCAGAAGAAGCTGCCTCCCCAGATAAGATAAGAGAAATCTGTGCCAAGAAATTAGGCCTAGCCACTAGTGACATTGCCAGCATACACATTCTTAAAAAATCTATGGATGCAAGAGGATTTACCGTTCTCTTTCTTTTTAAAATTGAAGTCGTTCTTCAAGGGGAAAGCTATAGCAAGGAGCAAGATCTCTTTCAATTCCAAAAAATAGGAAAAAAAACTTGCCATATTATTGGCTTTGGTCCCGCAGGTATTTATGCCGCTTTTCAATGCCTAGAAAAAGGCATTAAACCCATAGTAATAGAGAGAGGTAAAGCGGTAGAGCATAGACTAGGAGATATTGCTGCAATAAATAAAAAACGCTATATAAATCCAGAAAGCAATTATTGCTATGGAGAAGGCGGAGCTGGAACCTACAGCGATGGTAAATTATATACTAGAAGTACCAAGAGAGGTAATGTAAAAAAGGTTCTAGATGTACTTATTCAGCATGGTGCCGATGAAGCTATTGCCTATGAGGCCCATCCCCATATAGGTACAAATAAATTACCCAAAATAATAGCCGCGATGCGAGAAAACATACTCGCTCATGGCGGAGAGGTGCATTTTGAAAAAAAGCTAGTAGATTTCACGCTGAGAAAGCAAAAAATAGTGGAATTAATTTTTAGCGATGGGTCTAGTGAAGTTTGCGAGAATGTCATTTTAGCGACTGGCCATTCTGCTCGGGACATTTTTTATTTGCTAGATAAAAAACAAATAGAAATAGAAGCCAAGCCTTTTGCCCTGGGGGTAAGAATTGAACATAGTCAAGATTTGATTGATCGCATTCAATACAAAGGAAAGGATCGTGGACTTTATCTTCCACCAGCAAGCTATAGTCTTGTAACACAAGCTTGTGGTAGAGGTGTATTTTCCTTTTGTATGTGTCCGGGAGGTGTAGTTGCTTCCGCAAGTACAAACGATAAAGAAACCGTGGTAAATGGTTGGAGTTCTAGTGCTAGAAATGGAACTTATTCTAACAGTGGACTAGTAGTTGAAGTGAGGGCAGAGAACTGGCAAAGCTATAAGGATTTTGGTGCTTTAGCTGCTTTAAAATTTCAAGAAGAAATTGAACACAAAGCCTTCGCGAGCACGGGAAGCATCATAGCCCCTGCTCAGAGAGTCGAAGATTTTATACAAAACACCCTTTCCAAAGATTTACCAAGAACTTCTTACCAACCTGGCTTGGAGAGTAGGGATTTGAGAAAGATTTTGCCCAATTTTATTAGCGATTCGCTTGCTGGTGGACTAATGGATTTTGGTAAAAAAATGAAGGGCTATAGAACGAATGATGCTGTTCTCATTGGTGTGGAAAGTAGATCTAGTAGTCCAGTGAGAATACCTAGAGATAAAGACAGCTTGCAGCACCCACAAATCTCCAATCTTTATCCTTGTGGCGAAGGTGCGGGTTATGCTGGTGGCATAGTTAGTGCGGCTATGGACGGTATGCGTTGTGCAGAAATGCTAAGTGAGAATTAAAAGAGAAATTTTCTCTTCTAAAAAGATAAAAATGAATTTTTCCAAAATTAATCCAAAAGAAATCCTTGCCAACATGGGCTTTAAAGAGCTCAATAGTTTGCAAAAAGAAGTTTTATCCAAATTAGATACGCATAGCGAAATTTTGCTCTTAGCGCCTACGGGTAGTGGAAAAACTCTAGCGTTTATTCTCAGTATTCTGAAGCAGCTTCATCCGAATAAAGAAGAGGTTCAAACTATAGTTTTAGCTCCTACTAGAGAATTAGCCCTACAAATAGAAAAGGTTTTCCGACAAGTAAAGAGCGGCTATAAAGTGCTAAGTTGTTACGGTGGACATCCATTTAGCAGAGAAAAAGCAAGTTTAAAACATCCTCCTGCTGTGCTTATCGCTACCCCGGGTAGACTACTAGACCATTTACAAAGACAAAGTTTTAATACAAGTGCTGCACAACAACTTATAATCGACGAATATGATAAATGCTTAGAGTTGGGCTTTGGTAAAGAAATGCAAAGTATTTTGTATCATTTACCGAAGATTAAAAATTGCATGCTCACTTCTGCTACCCAAATTAATGAACTTCCCCCCTATTTTAAATTGAAAAAACCCCTAGAAATTAATTTTCTAGATCAAGATTTAGAACCAGATTTAAGCTATTTCTATGTGAAAAGTACTTGGAGTGCAAAAATGGATACGATGTGTTCTTTATTAAAAACACTTCATCACGAACCAAGTATCGTGTTCTGCAATTTTAAAAATGATATTCAAGCCTTAAGTGAAGCTTTAGAAAATGCAGGTTTAGATCATAGCGTTTTTTATGGCGATTTGGATCAAGAAGAAAGAGAGAAGGCTTTATTAAAGTTTAGAAATGGAAGTACCAACATTCTTCTAGCTACCGATTTAGCAGCAAGGGGACTAGATATACCAGAAATAAAGCATATTGTGCACTATCAAATTCCAAGCAAGGAAGATAGTTTTGTGCACAGAAATGGTAGAACGGCAAGAATGCAAGCAAGCGGTAAAGTTTTTCTAATGCTGAATGAAGATAAAACTTTACCAGAATATATAAAACATCCAATAGAGGCTTTTGAAATAAACGAAAGTCCTAATCAAGAAGAGAGCACCAGTTTTACAACCATTTATATGAGTGCTGGTAAAATGCATAAAATAAGTAAGATTGATGTGCTTGGCTTTCTTTGTCAAATAGGAAACTTAAGTAAAGAAGAAATTGGAATAATTGAAGTAAAAGATAGAGCAAGCTTTGCTGCAATACCAAAGGAAAAGCTTCAAGCCGTTTTGAAAGCTTGCGATATGCAAAAACTAAAGAAAGTAAAAGTTCGAGTGGATAGGGCTTAAGGATGGAAGTGTTTAAAATAGATATACTTGCTAAATAATAGCTAATTTTGTAATCAACTTATAAGTAGTATGCTTTCAAAAAGGGCCAAATACGCAATAAAAACAATATTATACTTGTGCAGAAATGGCAACAATCAAGCTATTTCTGCAAAGAAAATAGCCGAGGAAGAGAATATTCCTTATAAGTTTTTAGAGAACATACTTAGAGAATTAAGGCAGCATAAAATTCTTAAGAGTGTAAGAGGTCCAGAGGGAGGATATATCTTGATATCCCATCCAAAAGATATTAAAGTTGTAGAGATTGTAAGAATAGTTGATGGACCCATTGCCTTAATTCCCTGTGTATCAGAGAACTTTTATGAAAAGTGCGAAGAATGCACAGATGAGCAAACTTGCCAGATTAGAAAGCTATTTGATGAGTTAAGGAATGCAATGCTTCCCATTTTTAACAAAAGCTTAGAAGAACTTAAGAATTTATAGCTCTTTTTTAAAAAACATATATCATACTATTTTGATAGGAATTATATGTTTTATACTTTCACCTTTAAATACTTCAAAATGTATAGAAAACTTCTTTTAAGCATAATCCTTATTCCCTCCTATTACTTTGCATTTGCCCAAAAAGAAATAAGCAGACAACATTTGTTGTGGACACGTTACGACCTAAATATAAGTTTTACACCAAAATGGTCGATACAGCAAGAACTAGAAGAAAGAAGCTATTTCTTTCCATGGAAACAACATCAGTTTATTGCTAGAACAAATCTCCATTTCAAATTTATTCCTAATTGGACAAGTTCATTGGGCTTCTCCTACTTCTTACAAAGTTCACCTCAAGACCCTTTTATCAAAGAAATTGACAATAAAGTGGAGCTACGACCTCAAATAGGATTAAGTAATAATTTCCAACTAAACGACAAACTAAGCTTACAAAATCGCTACTGGTCAGAATTTAGAATATTCGAAGAAAGTAAGGGTCATTTTGCATATGGAAATGTGCGTCTGCGTTACCAAATTAAGCTCAACTATCAGGTGCTAAAAAAACTTCAACTGGGAGTTTTTAATGAAGTACACATCAATATTGGTAAAAAAATAATCTATAACGTTTTCGATCAAAATAGAATTGGAGCGCTTATTAACTATAATCCCATAAAAAATTTAGGAATAGAACTAGCCTATTTCAATTGGTATCAACAGCGAGCTAGCGGCTATCAATTCTATTCTCGTCACATCCTCCGTATCAGCATACATCACAATATAAGCCTTATTAAAAAATAATATATGACCGAATTATTAACTCCCTTAACTCTTCCCTTCCTTCTTGCTATGTTTTTAGCTATCAATATGGGAGGCAGTGGCACGGCACCTGCATTTTCTGCCGCCTACGGTTCACGAGTGATTCGTCTTGCACTTATTCCTGGAATATTTGGAATTATGGTGCTTTTAGGAGCAATAATTGCAGGAAAAGAAGTTTCATTAACTTTAGGAAAGGGCCTACTAGACCAAGAATTTTTTACCCCAAAAGGAACTTCCATAATTCTCGCAGCAGTTGCAGCTAGTCTACTTGTTGCCAATCTATTAGGTGTTCCCCAATCTACAAGTCAATCTACCGTATTGGCCATTGCTGGGGTGGCCTTTGGATTAAATAGCCTAAATACCAATAAGCTATTCTACGAAATTTTACCGACATGGTTTATCTTACCTATTGTTTCTTTTATACTTAGCTGGCTTATATCCAAATACCTACTTCCTACCCTTCAAAGTAAGTTTCCCTTTCTGCATCATCCTAATTTTAAAAATAGTAGAATATTGAAATTCCTACTGATTCTTTCTTCGCTCTATGTAGCATTTTCCATTGGTGCAAATAATGTTGCTAATGCAGCAGCTCCAATTGCTTCTCTAACCGCAAATGAATTGGGTTTTACAAGCACTCAAAACTTCATACCTATAATTATTCTTTCCGTACTCATTGTAGCACCATGTTTTGCAATTGGAAGCTCCATATTTGGAAACAAAGTGACTGAGAAAAATGGAGAAGGAATTGTTACGGTTGACCCCTTAAACGCTACTATTATTGCCTTAATAGTTTCTAGTTTACTAGTTTACGCCTCGATCAGTAAAGGCATCCCAACATCCTTAGTACAGCTCAACGGTGCAGCATTTATCGCTATAAGTATTAGTAAAAAAGGTTGGAAAGAAACTATGCAAAACAAAACGGTTAAACGCTTCTTTAGTGTTTGGGCAATTGCCCCAATATTCTCTTTCTTGCTTAGCTATTTCCTAATTCGAATATTTAATTAATTTACCATATTCTTATTCTACTTTCACCTTAGATGCAAGCATAAAGGCTTTTTTTCGAAGTGCATCCATATCCGAATTTAAGTCATCATATACCAAGCTCACCC
The DNA here is from genome assembly GCA_020635975.1 of Chitinophagales bacterium. GTDB lineage: Bacteria > Bacteroidota > Bacteroidia > Chitinophagales > UBA8649 > JAFMKE01. The sequence continues at coordinate 119,025 of JACJYT010000003.1, read as the reverse complement.
CCATTCTTCTATACTTTCGAGTATTAGGCTTTCCAAAAATTCTCAAATCGCTTTTGGGGTCTTCTAAAGCCTCAGATAAGCCTTCATATTTAGGCATTTCCCTGCTTTCCTTATGAGCAAGAATAACCGCACTTACTCCAGCCCTTTCTAAACGCACCTCCATTATCGGCAAACTAAGAATAGTTCTAGCATGTAATTCGAATTCGCTTAGATTTTGCGTTCCAGCTAGTGTAACCATTCCGGTATCGTGTGGACGAGGTGATAATTCTGAAAAATAAACGCCTTCTTCTGCTAAGAAAAATTCCACTCCCCAAATACCTGCCCCTCCAAGTGCTTCTGTTACCTTTCTTGCCATATCTTCGGCTTCTGCTAAATTCTTTGCGTTTATTGCGCAAGGTTGCCAAGATTCTTGGTAATCGCCCCGCTCTTGTCGGTGTCCGATAGGCGGACAAAACAAAGTGGGTGCATTATTTTGGGTAACTGTTAACAAGGTTATTTCCGTATGGAAGGATACAAAGGCTTCCACAATAAGTTCCTTTAAATCCCCCCTACTTCCTTCCATGGCATAATGAAAACTTTTCTCTATATCGTCTTTAGAACGTATCAGACTCTGTCCTTTACCAGAACTCGACATTAAAGGTTTTACTACACAGGGTATCCCTATTCTTTCTACTGCGCTTCTAAAACTATCTATATCTAAAGCATACTCATAAGCCGCAGTTCTCAGTCCCAATTCCTTTGAAGCTAAATCTCTTATCAACTTTCTGTTCATAGTGAAATTCGCCGCTTTCGCACTAGGTACTACGGTAAAGCCTTTTTCCTCATAGGCATAAAATCTTTCTGTTCTAATAGATTCTACTTCAGGCACAATTAATTTGGGATTATGTTTCGCTACTACAGCATCTAAGGCAGCGGCATCGAGCATATTAAAAATCTCATACTCATCGGCAACTTGCATGGCTGGAGCACCTGCATAATTATCGCATGCCACAACATATTCGCCAAGTCGTTTTAGTGCAATTACTAATTCTTTACCCAATTCGCCAGAGCCTAATAGTAAAATTTTATTTTTCATTCGGTAAAGATAATAGAAGCACAGAATAATTTAACTTGTAGTAAGCATTAGAAAAGCTAAAGTTTGGGCTAGCTTAGCCTCATAAACACAAAGAGCTACCTGTTTAGGTAGCTCTTCGTGTTTATGTTTAAGTTAAAGCCTATTGCTTAGTAAAAGAGAAAACTCTAGAGCCATCCGCAGAAGACAGTCTTAAGAAATATACTCCCTGCGCATGTTCTGCCATAGAAATTTGTTCTTTCCCAGAAGTGAAAGCAAGGTAGCTGCGCTTATAAATTATTTGTCCAAGAGCATTATATACTTCCAATTCAAGATCCGCCATTCTCACTAGACTTATTTCGATATTCAAATTTTGCTCTGTTGGATTTGGATACAAACTTATGTTATCCAACCAAACAAAATCGTGGATACCAACATTTCCAATACTAGCACTTGCTGTATCTATACAGCCATTGGCATCTGTTAGTGTTAGGCTATATAAACCAGTTGGTAAGTTACTAATTGTCGGCGCACTAAAACCGTTGCTCCAAGTAAAAGTATATGGTTGGGTTCCACCATTAACCACACTAGCAATAGTACTCGTTCCTCCTGTGGCACTATTATCTACTACCGTCAAACTTAAATCCAGTGCGGCACTAGGCTGACTTACAACCTCAGTAATACTAGAACTACAACCAAAGGCATCACTTACCACTAGCGTATAGCTTCCAGCCTGCACATTGTTTAAATCTTCTGTACTAGCAACTCCCCAATCATAAGTTAATGTTCCTGCACCACTGGCATCTAGGTTGATGGAGCCAGTAGAATCACCATAACAATTCACATTGCCCACTTGAACATTGCTAATACTCGGTGCAGCTATATTTTGAACCACAAAACTAGTGTTCAAGCTGCAAGAATTGCCATCCAATACATTTAAACTGTAAGTACCTCCCTGTAAATTTGCATTAAGTGCCGATCCTGTTTGTCCATTCCAAGAATAACTATAGCCAGGAGTTCCTCCACTAACATTAACAGAAATGGAACCAAGACCTTGAGAGCAATGGTCATCATTAATCGTTTCTACAACAAGTAGCGGAGCTGGTTCTGTAATGGTAAAACTAGATTGAGTAGAACAACCTGCGCCATCACTTACAAGAACAGAATAATTACCCGCGCTTAAGGAATTTGTAGAAGAGCTAGCTACAAAACCACTTCCCCAATTGTATTGATAAGGAGGTGTTCCGCCACTTACTTGAGCAAGAGCTGCCCCATTGGCACCTCCAGCACAAAGAATATTTTGGACATTGACAGCACTAATCACTGGCGCGTTTAAATTTCCAATGGTAAAACTTTGGTTAACCGAACAACCTTGAGCATCGGTAACACTAACATTATAGTTTCCAAAGGCAAGTCCAGAAACAGAGTTCGATCCTGTACTAGTGCCAGCACTAAAGTTAAAGGTATATCCAGCAGCAGATCCATTTACTGTTGCAACTGCAGTTCCTGTATTTCCAGAACAAGCAGAAGCCGTAGTATTCACCACAACTGCAAAGTTATTATTAGTATTCGCAATGGTAAAACTTGCAGTTCCAGTACATCCATTGGCATCGGTAGCAGTAACTGTAAAGTTTCCAGCCGATAAGCCTGTATTCGAACCACTCGACCAAGTTAAGGTATAAGGTGCAGTACCACCACTAGCGCTAGCAGAAGCGCTTCCATTTCCTTGACCACAAGTTTCATTTACTGTATTTACGCTTACGCTTAGATTGGTATTTGTATTCCCAATGGTAAAACTTTGCGTTTTTGTACACAAATTCCCGTCGGTAACGGTAACGGAGTAATTACCCGGACTAAGATTGGTATTAGAACCTCCCGACCAAGAAAAAGAATAAGGTAGTACTCCGCCACTTGCAGAAGCAGTAGCACTTCCATTTGCTCCACCGCAATTAGCAGCAATCGTATTAACATTCACTACTAAAGTACTTGGTTGCGTTAAAGTAGTTGAAGCAGATCCTGTACAAGTAAAATTATTGGTAACAACTACCGAATAGCTTCCAGCGCCTAAGTTATTTACTGTTGCCCCAGTTCCACTAGTGCCTGTCCAAGAATAGCTAAAACTAGAGCCCCCACTTGCCACAGCTGTTACTGAGCCATTCGTGCCATTAAAACAACTCGGATTCGTAGGATTCAAATTAACCGTTGGATTTGGATTAACTACAATGTAATTAGTCTTCACTTCATCGTCGGATCCGTCTGCATTGGTAGCCGTTAAGCTTACCGTATACGTTCCAGGCGTATTGTAAGTAACCGTTGGGTTAGCAACAGTAGAAGTACTAGGAGTTCCACCCGGGAAGGACCAAGCATAAGAAGTTGGACTATTAGTACTTGAGTTGGTAAAACTAACTTGGGTACCAGCACAAACACTAGTTGCATTAGCCGTAAAGTTGGCAACAGGTGGTGTAGGATTCACTGCAACTTGCACATTAATATTATCTACATAAAGATTATTACCATAATCGTTAATGCCAATGAAGGCAAATTGAACATTGGCTTGGTTGTTAATGGCAGGGTCATTCAAATCTATTACGATATTCTCCCATTGCGCGGCAGTTGGTGTAAAAGCAGTACCTAAGCCACCAGCTGTGGCTAAATCCACTCCCCCTTCTTTCCAAATCCAAAACCAAGAAGCACCACAATCATTGGTCATAGCAACTCCCAGAGTATCGTAAGCAAAATTATTTCCATTGGTTTGGTCGTAATAGGCATAAGCCACATCGAAGCTTAGTGTTCCTGTACTTACGCCACTGAAATTTAATGTAGGTAAAATAAACCAATCGTAGGCTCCAGCGGCATTGTAATTCCAGTTATCTATAAACATAGAAGCCGTACTACCACTTCCAGCAGCTGTTGTTCTTGCCCAAGTGGTCGAAGCATCGCCATTATTTAAAGTATAGTTCGTAGGTGGGAAAGTTGCTGTTTGGAAAGTTTGCGTGAGTGGTAAAGCACTTCCAACTGTGGTGGTAAAATTACTCGTTTGACTGTCATTAGCGCTATTACCATCTGTACCACCATTTGGATTTTGCGTGTAAGCAGTAAAAGTATGTGCACCATTCGTTGTAGTCATAGCATTTAGCGTTACATCCACGGTAGCATTAGTTGCCAAACTCCCTGTCCAGTTATAAGTTTGTAAAGCACCCGCATCAATTCTATATCTAATTACACAAGAAGTTAAAGTAGAGGAACCAAAGTTTTTGAGTGTCACTTCTGGAGTAAAACTTGCACCACAAGAAGTTCCATCTGGAGAAATAATCACGCTAATACCAGCATCTAGGGCAATAACTGAAGCATTTGGATCAAAGCCATTAAGGGTTGTTACATTTGAATTAGTAGGATCCAACCAATCTTTTAATCTAGTACTTGCATTTGAACCATTATCCCATGATATACCAAAACGACCATAGTAATCTGGCTGTCCGTTATCATTCGTTCCAGAGCAAGCCGCACCACCACCATATAGCTGTCCAATAATCCTACCATTAGCATCAAAAAGAGGAGAACCTGAAGAACCAGGCTCCGTAACTCCAACATCCCAATTAGCCACTTGCCAGCAAGCAGCGCCGCTATAGTTTTGCTTAGATAAGGGGTTATTCTCTAAACATATCTTTTTCAAATCACCACTTGGATGATGGATGCCATAGGCACTATTGGGAATTACATCACTACGATCCCAGCCTGCGTAATACGGATTCCAAGTAGTAGGAACATTTCCATTCATTTCCACTAAAGCCACATCAGATCCAGCATTACTAGCTCTTAAGGTAGCATTAAATGCTGTTTGGTTGTAGCTGCCATTTCCGCTAGCCGCCGTTGTACCACAAGAAGGATTTGTTGCGTGCCAATTAAAACGAAAAACCCAAGAACCTGGATTTCCTAAACAATGGTTCGCAGTTAAGAAATAAGGAGTACCATCATTATTTGTATTATTCACTAAGGCTCCTGTGCAAGCACCATTACCTCCTACAACAATCATGGCAACTGATCTAATTTGGTCTTCTTTACCCACTCCGGCAGGACAATCCACATCATGATTGCAATCGCCAGATTGATCATAAGCATTAATTATTATGTCGCCATATAGCTGCAGAGATTTATAGCCGTGAGTTACAGTACCAATTTTTAATACGCCATCACCAGTTGCAGAATTGGGTTCAAAATATTCAATGATAATATCATCTCCCATTACCAATTCACTTCCTATGATACCAGATGGATTATTTAATACAGAAGTATAAGACCCAACAAGGTGCACACGATCTGTGGAATACATAATAAGTCGAGAACCTTCGGGCAAGTAAAAGTTATCAAAAATAACATTCATACTTAAGGCACCTTCAGAAGCAAGACGCAAACGCCAAATTCTATCTCCGTTACCTAACACATCCCATCTACCTGAGTTTTCTAAAGTAAATTCAACGTCAAAATTCTTACCAAATCTCCATGGTCCAATTTTATTATAATTATTGATTGAATCCTCCAACAACATCAAACTTAAATCAAAAACTGGCATTTCTTGAATAGGCAAGCTCTCCGAAGACAAAACAGGAGCAGTAAAACTCGTAGGAATACCCATATCGATTAACTGCGATTTACCTAAAAATGGGGTAATAAGAAGAAGTAAAAAAATAATTTTTCTCATCGATAAAATTTAATTTTTAAAAAAGTGTGTTAAAGATAAAAACTTAAAGGCACTTAAGAGCTTGATTTATTCTATATTTTTATTGTAAATATCTTTGGCATAAACCCTCCAACGCTCTATAACTTCTTTCATATCCTCTGGTAAATCACTTTCAAAGTACAATTCTTCTCCAGTACTAGGGTGAATAAAACCTAAGGATCGTGCGTGTAGGGCTTGCCGTGGACAAAGCTCTAAGCAATTATCAACAAACTGCTTGTATTTTGCATATACTGTACCTTTCAAAATTTTGTTTCCACCATATTTTTCATCTCCAAAAAGGGTATGCCCAATATGCTTCATGTGTACCCTAATCTGATGGGTTCGACCAGTATCTAGTTTACATTCTACTAAGGTAACATAAGCAAATCTTTCGATTACCTTATAGTGGGTTCTAGCAAACTTCCCGAAATCTCCTCGAGGAAAAACCTGATAGCATTTACCATTGCGTTGATCTCTTCCTACATGTCCTTCGATAGTGCCAGAATCCTCTGCCACATCGCCCCAAACCAAAGCTAAATATCTTCTATTGATGGTACGATCAAAAAACTGCTTGGCTAACTTGCTTAGAGCATCATCTGTTTTGGCAATTACTAATAAGCCAGTGGTATTTTTATCAATCCGATGTACTAGTCCGGCTCTTTCTTTACTCCCACCTGGCAAATCTTGCACATGATGCAATAAAGCATTCACTAAAGTTCCGCTTGTGTTTCCAACGCCTGGGTGAACCACCAAGCCAGCAGGTTTATTTAATACAATTAAATCATCATCTTCAAAAAGAATATCCAAAGGAATATCTTCTGGCGACATGTCGGGGATATGAATAGACTTTGGATAAACCATAACAATCTCGTCTTTTGGACGAACCTTGTAGTTCGATTTTACCACCTCGCCATTAACTAAAATATTACCCGTTTTTGCAGCTAATTGCACCTTGGTTCTGCTACTAATTTCACTCTGACTTATGATGTACTTATCGATACGCAGAGGAGATTGTCCTTTATCTACATGCAAGCTAAGTGTTTGGAAGAGGTCTTCCGCATTATCTAAATCTTCTATTTCTTCTTCGTGCTTAGGCATTCTTTAAATTCGCTTTAAGCGCATCGATAACCTTCACCTCAGTAGTATCAAAGCCTCTTAATTGAGAAAGATGATAAGATAGATAATCTCCAAATTGAATAAGATAGGAGCTAGTTTCTATAAAGTTTTTACCCTTCGACCAAATTTCGATAATATGTGGCGTGTATTGCTTGTAAACTTCTGCATTCAAATCCATTCTCTTTGCAACTTGCTTTAGGTCATCTTCATTTCTTAAAAAAACTACAGCTAGTTTTTCATTTTTTTGTCGCCACCCCACCAACTCATTGTGGTTCATTTCGGGCACTACATGATGCCAGCACAATTGCTTGCCATTTTCATTGATTTGCTGACGCCAACGAATGGCTATAGATTCTATCGTATCCGCAGCATAAAGAACTGGTATTTTATCTGCTAATTCTTCGGCTAGGGCTAAAGCACTTTGATCCAATTCGGCATTGAAATTTTCGATTAAAGCTGCAGAGCCCTCAAACTCTTGGCGGTAATTGTCTTCAATCAAATTAAAGTAGGTGGCAACGCGAAACAATTGAATGGTAGAATAGCCAAAACATGCACGAGGAGGCATACCACCAGGTATCTCAATAAAATCCAAATCATGTTCTAAGCACAATTCCTTTACTTTTCCGTTAGAACTAATGCCTACAACCCTCGCATTTCTGTTTACAGCTTCTTCTAAACAAGCTACCGTTTCTTCTGTATTTCCACTGTAAGAAGAGCAAATTACCAAACTATTACTATCTACAAAATTGGGCAAAGTATAGCCTTTCACTACCTCTACCGGAATTTGAATATCCTTAATTGTAGCATCCTTAAAAAAACTTGCTCCTATACCCGATCCACCCAAACCACAAATCACCACATTTTCAAAATCTCTGCACTCTGTTTTGAAGCTATAGTTAGCCGCAATTTCTAGCGCCTCTCGGATTTGCTGAGGATATCTATCAATCAATTCTTTCATTATCCATTTTGATTTAGCATGCAAAGTAAAGGGGTTATTATCACTCTGCCAAATAATGTTATTAGTTTGTATATTTAACCCGAATTATTCATTAGAAAATCTATTCCGAATCAAAATCACTGCAAATCAGTCACTTCGCTTCCTTATCTTCTGTAACCATAGCGATGCTATGGCTTTCGAAGCTAAGTTCCTGATTTATTGCGCTTTTTATTCTCATAACGAAGTTCTAATGCATAACACGGGTATAGGCTAATGGCAAAGCACAACGATTTAGGGAAAAAAGGAGAAAACCGAGCTTATTTCTATTTGAAAAATAAGGCTTACAAAATTCTCGAACGAAACTACAAAGTAGATAAAAGTGAAATTGATATCATAGCAGAAAAGGATAAAAAAATCGTCTTTATAGAAGTTAAAACAAGAACAAGTCTTGCCTTTGGAAATCCAGAAAGCTTTTTAAGTTCAGCGCAAAAAAATAGGATCATAAAACTTGCCGCGTATTACTTAGAAGAAACTCAGTTTGAAGGAGAAATTCGTTTTGATATCATTGCTATTTCCAAGAGCAGCTTGGTGCATCTTGAAGATGCCTTTTTTGCCTATGACGCTAGTTGAAATAGATACTGTATAAAACTTCTTCTTCCTTAGTCCAATTATATACTTGAGCTGCTTCTCTACATTGTGCTTGAATCTCCTGGTATAAAGACTTGTCTTTTTCTACTTCTTGAAGTGCCTTGTAAAGGCTTTCCACGTCTAAGCTATCGATTAATAAAGCCACTTTATATTGAGATACAATTCTTTGATATTCTGGAAATGCCATAGAAATTTGGGGTACACCGGCATGCATATAATCGAAGAATTTATTAGCAAGCGAATAATAATAATTTAAACTGCTAGCCTCCAGAATATTAATGCCCAAATAGGCTTTTTGACTTACTTTTTTTAGTTCTTCGGGATGTAAGTTGCCTAGAAATTTCACCTTGTGTTCTACGTTTAACTTTTTAACAAGAAACTTAAGTTCTTGCTCTAAATCTCCTTTCCCTGCTAGGTAGAGTGGTCTATCTATTTGTTGCATGCTTTCTATCAAAACTTCTAAACCTCTTCCCTTATTTAAGGCACCTTGATACAAAATATAAGCTTCTCGATGCGCTTCTAAATGAAGCTCTTCCAAAACTGGGGTATTACGAAGCACTTGAAAATCTCTATGGTATTTGGCTCTAAATATCTCGGCTAAACTTTGATTTACCGTATAGGCTTGATCCACTCTTTTCATAGCTAGTCTTTCTATGAAATTCCATACCCCCTTTTTCAGCTTTCTTCCCTCCAATTCGGGCACTTCTGAAAAATATTCGTGGGCATCAAAATAAAATGTAAATTTTCTAAAAAATGAAGCGAGATAAGCTGCCAATAAAGTATCGGTGTCGTTGGCACATAACTTATCTGTTTTATTAGCTAGAAGAAAGAAAAAAAATCGCAAGTTGATTTCCATATAGAAGAAGACACCTTTCTCAAAAAAACAAGTCAGGTTTTTTGCCCTATAGTTTTTGGGACTCTCTACTTCTGCTGCGCCTTTAGCTCGACCAAGTAACAACACCTCTGCTCCTCTTTTAGCAAGGGAGCTTGCAATTTTTTGCAAACGCTGGTCGTAGTTAATATTGCTTGTTGCAATTAATGTAATTCTTTCTCGCTCCAAAAGTATTTATCGTTTTTATTCTTAATTAGCACTTCATATTCTATAAGCCACTGCAAGAAATTTAGCAACTTCTCTTTATTGTTGTAGTCGATGCTCGCCACAATAAACTCGAGACTCATTGGCTCTTTCATTTCCTCTCGAAGCAAACCTAGAAATTTTTGGTATTCTAAGTCACTAATTTCAAGTTTATTTCGCCCTAAGCAAAAATCGCATATACCGCATCTATCCTTTCTTTCTTCTCCAAAATAAGCGAGTAGCATATTACTCCTGCACTTCGACTTATCGCTGGCATAGCCAATCATAGCTAGAATCTTCTCTTTGTATACCGCTATCCGTGCTTCTATTTGCTCTACATTAAGATTTAAATCGATAGTTGGCAATCTTCCACAAAGATACTTTATATAGGCATCTTGATTTGCCTTTTCATACTGAAGTACCCCTATTTGATCTAAATACTTTAAAGCCTTTTGCAAATCGAGAACAGAAATAGCTAAACTTTTAGCCAATTGAACTTCGTTAATTTTTACTAGAGCGTCGAAAATTCCCCCATGACTGCGCAACAATAATTTAATCAGGGCTTCAAAATTTCTATTCTCCACCATAAAACGGTAGAGATCTTCCTTGCCACTTAAAATTTGAATTTTAGATGTTTGTAAAACACCTTCAGAAAGCAAAATCAATTGTTCTTGTTCTAAAAACTTAAGGGCATTTAAGGTCTTGATTGCCTTAAAATCATACTGCTTGCAAAAATTAGCCAAATCGAAAGTATGGTCTTTTTCCATGCCAGAACCTAGGGCTAATTGAAAGAAATTTCCAAGGGCATTATAAACAGCCTTTATCTCTTGGATACTTGGCATACTTTCTTCCAAACTCTGCAAGGCCTGAATCTTATCCGAAAGATTGAACAAGAGTACCGCATAGGCCTTTTTTTCATCTCTTCCTGCGCGACCCGCCTCCTGAAAATAGGCTTCTAAACTATCGGGCAAATCCATGTGAATTACCAAACGAACATCTGCCTTATCGATTCCCATTCCAAAGGCATTAGTTGCAACAATTACTCGATACCGATTTGTTATCCAAGCTTCTTGAATCTTGCTTCTATCTTCCATTTTTAGTCCGGCATGATAATAAGCTGAACTAATTTTGCATTGGTTTAAGTAGTCAGAAATTTCTTTAGTTTTTCTCCTATTTCTAACATAAACTACCGCGCTTCCCTTCACCTTGTTTAAGATATCCACGAGTTTAGCATACTTGGCATCTTCATACAAAACAGAGTAACTTAAGTTGGATCGCAAGAAACTTTTTTGTAGTAAGTTGGACTCTTTGAACGCTAGCTTTTCTTGAATATCTACAGCTACTTGAGGCGTTGCAGTTGCTGTTAAGGCAAGAATGGGCACTTGAGGATGAAACTCTCTAAGTTTGGCAATTTCTAAATAGGGCGGACGAAAATCATAGCCCCATTGCGATATACAGTGAGCTTCATCTACCGCAATTAAATTTACCTTCATTTGCTTTAGTCTAGCTAGGAATATATCGGTAAGCAAACGTTCGGGAGAAACATACAAAAACTTAATTTCGCCATAAATGCAATTATCTAAAGTTTGATCAATCAAACGCTTACTCATTCCAGAATAAATTGCTATCGCCTTAATTCCTCTTCTCTCCAATTGGTAAACCTGATCTTTCATTAAAGCAATAAGCGGAGAAACCACGATACATAAACCATCCATGCACAGAGCTGGAACTTGGAAGCACAGCGACTTTCCACCACCAGTGGGCAACAAGGCTAGGGTATCTTTTCCTGAAAGAACACTTGAGATTACCTCTTCTTGCATACTCCTAAATTCGGAATAGCCCCAATATTTGCGTAATATGTCGTGAGCACTTAGCATGAAACACGAATTTAAGGAGGATTATTTAGTTATTGTTGAGAAAGCTCGAAACTGGGCTTTGGTAATTTGCATTAAAAGACTTAAATTTAGTAAATGAGTGATAAGAGCAAATTAATAAAAATCTATACCGCCAGCGATTTTCTCTGCATTCTATTTAGAACGCACTTAGAAGAAAATGGCATAGAAGCTTATGTAAAGAGCCAATCGGAATCGGCTCGACTAGCAGGCTTTGGCATGTTGGGCATGTCCGAGGTCTTTGTTCTAGAAAACAAGCTAGAAAAAGCCAGTGCCTTGCTAATAGATTTTGAAGCAAGACAAGCTGATGAAAGTTAAGAGCTGCAGGACAGCTGCGAACAGCCTATCTTGGTCTTTGCCCATTCTGGACGAAGGGCAAACCACTTCTCCATTTCCTCTTGTTCGTCGTAAGGATGCTGTAACAATTGGTACAATTCTAGCAATAAGTCCTTACTGCCTTTTTCCACCTCATCGATGGCCATTTGCGCCATATAGTTTCTGAGAACATACTTCGGATTGAGAAGGTGCATCTTTTTTCTTCGTTCTTCTTTCTTGGTATTCTCTTCTTTTAGGCGGGTGGCGTAGCTTTCTAGCCATTCTAAAATTTCTCCCTCTAATGCTTTTAAATCAGGAGCATTTAAATAAGATGCTTTTTGCACCTCAACTAAATGTTCCTTGGGAGTATTCTCATCAAAGTTCGCCAAGTTTCTATAAAAGATGGTCATATCTAGTTCTGCCTTCTTCATTAGACTAAAGAGAGCCTCTATCCAAGCTTGATCACTTGCTTTCAAGTTGTAAATACCCAATTTGGCTAATTGCATCTTGTAATAATCTTGCACATAGTTGCTTCTATATCTGTCTAAAATTGCTTCTAGAGCGGCGACATCCTCAATTAGCGGATAAAGGGCATTTGCCAATTGGATTAAATTCCACAAGGCAATTTCTCCTTGATTGCCAAAACGATAGCGTTTGTGTTCTCTATCTGTAGTATTGGGTGTCCATTCTAAGTCAAAATCTTCGAGCCAGCCGTAGGGACCGTAATCGATGCTTAAGCCTAAAATCGACATGTTATCGGTATTCATTACGCCATGTACAAAGCCCACTCTTTGCCAATGCACTATCATGTCTGCTGTGCGTTTCGCCACTTCTTCAAAAAAGGCTAAATAAGTTTTTTTGGATGCTTCTCCTAGCTCGGGAAAGAAATGCTTGATGGTATAATCGCATAAGCTTTTTAGATTGCTATAATCCTTTCGAGCGCTAAGAATTTCAAAATTTCCGAAGCGAATAAAACTTGGGGCTACTCTACACACTACAGCCCCTGCTTCATGGGCGGGGTTGCCATCATAAAGCATATCTCTAAGTACTTGATCGCCAGTTATAGCTAAAGAAAGAGCCCGTGTTGTTGGAACGCCTAAATAATGCATGGCCTCACTACACAGAAACTCGCGTAGTGAAGATCTCAAAACGGCTAAGCCATCTGCAGAGCGAGAGTAAGGGGTAGATCCTGCACCTTTTAATTGCAGGCTATATGCTTTATTGTTAGAAATTAATTCTCCAAGATTTATCGCCCTTCCATCTCCCAGTTGCCCTGCCCAATGTCCGAACTGGTGTCCGCCATAACACATAGCATAAGGAAAAGAATTTTTAGCTTTCGCATTTCCACTAAAAATATCTAAGAAAGTCTTCGATTCTGGATTAGCAATAGCTAATTCTTTCGCCAAATCTTTGGAGTAAATAAGCAAGCTAGGATGAGAACTAATTCTAGTATCTACTCGCGAATAACATGCATTATAAACCTGTCGCGGATAGTTTTTAAGCTCCTCATCTCCTGCTAGTTCCTCAACAAAGGAATTTCTAAATACTATGTCTTCAATTTTTGGCACCTTATCTTTTAAGACTTTAAGCGATCTTGGTATTTCTGACGCAATTTACTCACCTTTGGTTCAATTACTGCCTTGCAGAATCCCGCTTCTGGATGATCGTTATAATAATTTTGATGTTCTTCTTCCGCTTCGTAGAAAGTAGTTAAAGCTTCCACAGAAGTAACAATTTTATCGCTATAATAGGACGCAAGTTTAGCCAATACTTTTTCTGCCGTGGCTTTTTGCTCCTCGCTATGATACATAATAATAGAGCGATATTGGGTTCCCACATCGGCCCCTTGACGATTAAGTGTTGTAGGGTCGTGACTTGTCATAAATATCATGAGTAAATCTTCATAAGAAAGTTTAGCTGGATCAAAACTCACTTGGGTTACTTCTGCATGTCCGGTAAGTCCGGAGCAAACTTCACGATAAGTTGGCTTGCCTGGCACGCTTCCACCAGCATAGCCAGAAACTACCTTTTCTACTCCTTCTAATTGTTGCATTAAGGCTTCTATACACCAAAAACAACCACCACCTATTGTTGCTATTTCTAAGCTCATTTTATTCTTTTATAAGTTTTATCGATTCCGAATTTACGCAGTAACGCAAACCACTAGGCGGCGGACCATCCGGGAAAACATGACCAAGATGGGCATCGCAAGTATTACACATTACTTCCACTCGTATCATACCAAAGTTAGTATCTTTTTCATACTTGATGGCATTATCTTTTACGGCTTGGGTGAAGCTGGGCCAACCTGTACCTGATTCAAACTTAATACTAGAATCGAATAAGGGCGTATCGCAGCAAATACAAGCATATTTACCCGCTTCGTGACTGTGGCAATATTCGCCCGAGCCAGGTCTTTCCGTACCCTTTTGGCGAGTTATTCTAAACTGTTCTGGACTTAGCATTGCCTGCCATTCTTCTATAGTTTTTTCTACTCTTTTATCAGGTTGGAGGTTTCCTCGCATAGTAAGATGCATTACATCGTTCCAAGTTAGCATGTGTATTCCTTTTGTAGAGAATAGAACACAGAGAAGGGTGTATTTGTTCCAATTGATTGCCCAACTCTAACTCCTTCTTTTTAATTAAATCAAGCTGATAGGTTCTGGAACCTGTCAGCTTGGTTTTACTAATTTTTGATCAACTTTGCACTTGCACATGAATATCCCTGAGTACAAGCCTGAAGAAAATAAATGCCTTTTGGAAGATTGCTTAAATCCACTTGGGCACTTTCTTCTATTTCTCGACTCCAAATAATTTGTCCAAAAACATTTCTAAATTCAATCAAAAGTTCATCATTATTAAAGACTTCTATCCATAAATTATCTTGAATAGGGTTGGGATAAAACTTGATCATTTCGTTAATGTTTGGACCATCATTAATTCCTACGTAAAATTCATCAGGATATATAGTACCAACAGTATCTATTCCTTTATAATAACCAATAAGTTGATTAGTATTTCCACTATCCAGATACCATTTTTGAAAACTTGTTTGTCCCAAACCCGCTTTATATTCTGCTTTAAATCTAAAATGAATATTATCCGTAACACAAAGAGAATCTCCTAATTCTTGAACATAGTACGTTGCTAACAGTTCAGATGAGTATCTCGGATTGCTCTCAAGAGTTTTAACTGCACTATTATCCACATCATATGAATAGAATGAACTTACATAAGCCTTATTATAGGAATTAACAAAAGGTAAGTTTACTGTATCTGTTATGCCTGACCCAATACGAAGATTCGATAAATCTTTAAAATTAAAAATTACGGTATCCATGTATGGCGTGAGTGCTGTTTGATTATAATTGGATTGAACAAATACGTAGTAGCCGAGATAATCAAGTCCTTGTTCTTTAAATAAGATTTCTACTTTACGAAAGGTTAAATAAACTTCATTGTCAACAGATCTCCTATATCGATACTGCAATATGTCCCCAGGTTCAAAATTGTAAATATCCCAAAAACTTAAATCTTGTGCTCCATAAATTTCTTCTATCCCAATCTGTTGATACAATTTGTTTCTCCAAAGACAAGGAAAACGAACAAGTCCGTGTTCTTTAGCAAGCACTAAGGTGTCCCCGCCACCAAGCCAAATAGTTTTTATAGAATCTACCTGGGCATCAAAACTTTGCACGCCTTCTCCTATAACAGTAGCTGTTCTACCACTGCCATAAGCCCATGAAGCGCCCAGACTCGCATTTGTTTTTATAGTGAAGGTATCTCTACCATAAAAGCTGTAGCTAGTATCAAAACTATTTAACATGTAAAAACCTAAAAAATCAGGCTGTTTCAATAAAAAAGTATCTGGGTAAGACGAATAAGAGCAGCTATAGCAAGAATCTAATACGGTTTCAAAGAAGATAGTATCATTACTCTTTTCTGTGGATATAGTTCTCATAATTAGCTCGCCATCGCCAATAGTAAAATTATAATCCTTAGCAGTGTCTATTGGCAACCAATTTTGCCCGAAGGAAATAAAAACAAAACATAGGAACAAGAATAGGAATTTATATTTCATGATTTAGAGATTTAAAATAGAATTTATTCTATCACCAATTTAGCACTCCCACACTCCTTACCCAACACACAAGTTTGCACTAAATAGCTACCTGAAGAAAAACTTCTTACATCCATCCTAAACTCAGGTAATTGTCCGCTTAACTTTTGGCTTGCAGTATAAACTAAGTTACCTTTTAAATCATAGATATTTAAAACTAAATCTTCGTTTTTATAGGCAGCAGTATTCGCTACACTAATATAAGCCTCTTGACTTGCTGGATTGGGGTAAACATGGATACCAAAGGTGCTTAATGCTGGACTTAGATCAATAACTCCCGAAACCAAACCGCAATCCGCACTATCTAAGCAGCCATCTGGGTTAAGTTTTAAAAACCAAGCATCCTGGCTTTGGGTTTCGAGGTTAGCTATTGTCCCTCCGAAAATAAATGATCCATCTGAATCCACGGCCATACAAGCTGCTAGGCTGCCACTTATATTACCAGAGTAATAAGTTCGTTCCCACATTAAATTGCCATAAGTATCATATCGAATTAATTTTGCTAGATTTTCAGGGTAACCATTCTTGTGCACATCACACATGATGACAAAACCATCATCATTAACATTTTGAATATAGCCCGAATTTTCTATTTCATCATCAATCTTAAGAGTATCTTGCCATAATAAGTCTCCAGTATTAAGATCTAATTGTCCAAAAATGCGTTCAAGATAGTCTCGAAACTCAATACCAACAGGATATTCCATCCTATAATAAAAATATCCATTCTCCTTCACCATAGGAGCCCAATCCACTCCATCGGTATAAAGTACTTTTTCCCAAATCACATTAAAATTGGTGTCTATACACATAAAATGAGCATTAGCAGCAGGTACACCATAGAACTCTCTTACTCCTGCATAAGATGCCGTTTGTCCGCATAGAATAAATCGCTCTGGGCCAATTTGAACAGCGTTTCCTATTTGTTCGTACTCGGTGCCTCCGAAACTAGTATCAGAGAGTATTATACCATCCTGATCAACCTTTGCAACATAGTAATCCGCTTGACCAAAGCCAAAAGAATTGGTTTGGCCAACTATAATATTATTGTTACCCAAATTCATAATAGATGCAAAAACCTCCGTACTATCCAAAGGATAATTTACTATGGAAACTAGATCTAAATCACCGTCTAGTGAAATTAAAGCTCCATCATAATCGGAATCATTGATGTAAAATGCCGCTATTACTATTTGTCCCAAGCCGTCTATAATTAGATTATCACTATTATAAAGCAAACTAATCCTTAAAGAATCATTTCTAAGCTTAAGCGTGTCAATCAAGTCTCCGGTTTTTGACAATTGAAAAGCAGTTAGCTCAACTATGTAGTCAGATGAATTTTGTAATAGAGATCCTCCAACAAAATAATAGAAACTATCTGTTACTATCACAGAGGCGACCTCATCGATATAGCCATCAAAGTCAAAAAATCTATTAAAAGTTTGACTCCGAACAAAATAAGGAGAAAAAATTAATAATATGATTAGAACTTTATTCACTAATTTTTAATTTTTGTTGTACTCTGAAAGATTATTTTTCCTTCAGTGTCTTCAATTACAATACTATAAAATCCACTTTGCCATAAACTTACATCTACACTGAATGGTGTTCATTTAGAAATTCAAAATAGACACAATTTTCACCTAACATATCTTCAATATACTTACTATTATCCAATGAAGCTTAGGGTGCTTTTAAATTAGAATTTATTCTATCACCAATTTAACACTCCCACACTCCTTACCCAACACACAAGTTTGTACTAAATAGCTACCTGAAGAAAAACTTCTTACATCCATCCTAAACTCAGGTAATTGTCCGCTTAACTTTTGGCTTGCAGTATAAACTAAGTTACCTTTTAAATCATAGATATTTAAAACTAAATCTTCATTTTTATAGGCAGCAGTATTCGCTACACTAATATAAGCCTCTTGACTTGCTGGATTGGGGTAAACATGGATACCAAAGGTGCTTAATGCTGGACTTAGATCAATAACTCCCGAAACCAAACCGCAATCCGCACTATCTAAGCAGCCATCTGGGTTAAGTTTTAAAAACCAAGCATCCTGGCTTTGGGTTTCAAGGTTAACTATTGTCCCTCCGAAAATAAATGATCCATCTGAATCCACGGCCATACAAGCTGCTAGGCTGCCACTTATATTACCAGAGTAATAAGTTCGTTCCCACATTAAATTGCCATAAGTATCATATCGAATTAATTTTGCCAGCCTTTCAGGATATCCAGTCTTATAAACATCACACATAATGATAAAACCATCGTCATTAACATTCTCAATAAATCCAGGAAGGCCAATTTTGTCTTCAATTTTAACTGTATCTTGCCACAATAGGTCTCCATTGTGGATATCCAATTGTCCGATGATAAGTTCATAATAATCTCTTAATTCTATACCAACAGGATATTCTATCAAATAATAAAAATACCCATTCTCCTTCACCATAGGAGCCCAATCTATTCCATCGGTATATAAAACATTTTCCCAAACCAAATTAAAATTAGTGTCAATACACATAAAATGAGCATTTGCAGCAGGTACACCATAGAACTCTCTTACTCCTGCATAAGATGCCGTTTGCCCGCATAAAATAAATCGATCTGGGCCAATTTGAACCGCATTTCCTATTTGTTCAAACTCGGTACCACCAAAACTAGTATCAGAGAGTATTATTCCATCCTGATCTACCTTTGCTACATAGTAATCCGCTTGACCAAAGCCAAAAGAATTGGTTTGACCAACTATAATATTATTATTACCCAAATTCATAATAGATGCAAACACCTCCGCACTATCCGAAGGATAATTTACTAAGGAAACTAAATCTAAATCACCATCAAGTGAAAATAAAGCCCCATCATAATTAGAAGTACTGATATAAAAGGATACTATTACTATTTGTCCTAAGCCATCTATAATTAGATTATCACTGTTGTAAAGAAAACCAAATCTTAATGAGTCATTTCTAAGCTTAAACGTATCCATCAAATCTCCAGTTTTAGACAATTGAAAAGCAGTTAGCTCAACTATATAGTCAGATGAGTTCTCCAAAAGAGACCCTCCAACAAAATAATAGAAACTATCTGTCACTATTACAGAGGCCACCTCATCAATATAGCCATCAAAGTCAAAAGATCTATTAAAAGTTTGACTCCGAAGAAAATAAGGAGAAAAAATTAATAATATGACTAGAACTCTATTCACTAATTTTTAATTTTTGTTGTGCTTTGGGTCTATCCAATACCTAAAAGGCTATGTTATGCATAGAAGGCATCTACTTAATTTAAGCCCACTAAAGTTAATAAAAAACTATAAATTAATAGTTTTCTTTATGTAAATTCAACTAAATAGTTTTAATATTAGAATTGTATTTTATAAATAGGATGACTGTATGATCCTAAGTTCTCCGAATTGCAAAAGTCTATCCTCTTGGCTTAGGAAGCCAAGTATTTTTTATTTCCAGAATTCACTCAAGCGAGCAAAGGATTATTGCATGATCCTAAGTTCTCCGAATTCCGAAAGTCAATCCTCTTGGCTTAGGAAGCCAAGTATTTTTTATTTCCAGAATTCACTCAAGCGAGCTTGGTGAATTCTGGAAATAAAAAATCCTCTTCACATCGTGAAGAGGATTTACTCTCTTAGTGATCCGCTTAGGATTCGAACCTAAGACCTACTGCTTAGAAGGCAGTTGCTCTATCCAGCTGAGCTAGCGGACCTTTACCCTTAAATACTTTGAGTATTTTAAGGGAGTGCAAATTTAAAAATAATTTTTGTTAATTAGTCTTAGTTTCAACTTTTTTTACGGGAATTGCTTGCATTTTAGTTTTATCTACTGGTGTTAATACTTTAGACGCAGGGCTCACACTTGGTTCCTTTACTGCCTCCTCTTCCATTTGCGGGCTTTCTTCCTGCATGCTTGTATTTTCTTGAACACTATTTTTACTTGTAGATTCGCTTACTACAGCACTCGACTTACAAGCTTGCAACATAACTACGACTAAGAGGATACTTCCTAATTTCTTCATTCTTTATTTTTTACCATTTACAATTTTATCCTTAGGATATTTAACTGAATAACTAAATCGTAACTTATTACTTTGGTTAGCATTCAAACTCAAATTCCATTCCAAACGTCCCAATTCCGCATTGTACTTTGCACCATGGTTATCTTCGAGTTCAATTTCTATTTCTTTGTTAGAACTCACCGGTATTTGATCTAAAATCTCAATTTTCACCACACTCGACTTGTTATTCTTAATTTCAATTTCGTAAGTGTAGCTTTCCTTCTTATTGCTACCAATCATCTTCGTACTCGTAAAATCTTTCAATTCTCTCCTTGAAATTTTTATACTTTCATCTCTACCTAATGAAAGAAGAAGGGTGTCGCTACTTACGGTTGGGTCTATGTAGGATTGTCCAACATAAGTGCCTTCAAAGAAAATATTAGCATCTCCTGGCAATAAATTATACTGCCCCCAATTGCTTACCTTGGCTAACAAGAAAGCACTAGGTTCTAATTTCGGTACAGCATGATAAATATATTCTGACTCCAACTCGTAGCTTTCTAAACCAACTAAATGTTCTTTATTATCACTTGGAATGCTTTGAGGTAAACTCAACTCAAATTGGGTACTGAATTGGGTAGTGCTTAAACCATTATTATAGGCAAAGCCATCTTTAGAATCTATCATCACTTCTTCCATCTCAAAATCGCCCATATACGCCATATTTGCCGTTTCTGTTTTGTAAGCTGTATTTCTGCTCATACTAGATTGTAGATAATTGTACTGATAAAAATCGGCATACAGTGGATGCAAAATTGGACGATTGTTGTTTTGCACCGGATTCCCTGTTGAAACGGTTAAGTCTACATTATTCCAATCGTAACCCGTGTTTTGGTAGATGTTTGCTTTGTAATTTAAATTCACTTTCTTATCAATTCCTTCACTTCGTAAATCATAAATTGGCGACCAGCCGGCATTCGCTACGATATAGGTGCAAAAGAATTCTACGGTACTCGGCGACAAAGAACTTACTTGTAATTTAATTTGTCCTGAAGGTTTGTTTCTTTCTGCCTTAGATTGGTTCAATTGATTTTGCAATTTAGTAATCTCTTGATTAAGCTCCTTCTCCATTTTTTCATATTTCAAATAAGCTTGATTGTATTCGTATTGCTTGTTCTTATAATTCTCTAATAGAACCACTAAGTCTTGAGGATTTAAACCTAAATTTGCTCCACCTAATTTTCTATTTTCATTCAGAACCACTTCTAAATCATAGTAAATTTGTTTTTGTTCTTTTGCCCAACGCAAATCCGTATTAAGGGTTTCTAATTGATTAAATAAGGCTTGTTGTTCTTTGTTTAACTCATTTGGATTAATGTAATCCATTTCATATACCGCAGATAAAAGACTAACCTTGCTAGAAGTTTTCAAACTAACTTGCAAACTCGATGGGTCGATACTCGTAGAAATATCCTTTAAAATAATTTCTGAACTTCCAGCTGGCAAACTCAGCTTTGCAGAGGATACTAACTCGGCATTGTTGCGGTAAACAGTTACTTCGGAGATTTTGGTGTTATACGATGTTTGTGCCTGCAAAATCTGAAACAAAAGCACAAAACTTAAAAGAATTCTTTTCATAATAATCATTTATAATACAAAGATACATTTATGCTTAGATTCCATAAATAAAAACAAAAAAAGGAGAGCCTCGGCTCTCCTTTTTTATGTTAAACTCGATTTATGCATTAGAAAATTTATTCCTTTATCAATTTAAAACTCTCGCTTCCAGAAAGGAGTTCTAAACGAAGTAGATAAAGTCCACTACTGAAACTTCGCATATCAATACTTCTATTTTCAGAATCTACTTTTCCTTGATGAACTAATTTACCACTTACATCGAATATAGAAAATTCTGCTACTTCGTTCTGTTCTATAGTGATGGAAAAATAATCTTTAAATGGTACGGGATAAACAGCTACCCCGCTGGTAGTAGAGCTATTGTTGATGCTTCTAATTTCACTATAAGCAAAGCTTCCATCGTGATCTGTTTGTTTTAAACGATAGTAAGAAAGTCCTTGTAATGCTTCTTGATCTATATACTTATAATCTAAGCGCCCCACATAGTTTCCAGCACCATCCACTTCGCTTATGGTAATGAAATTAAGTCCATCACTACTTCTTTCTAAACTAAAGTAATCGTTATTTATTTCTGTAAGTGTTGCCCATTCTAACAAGACATTCTGCTTGTCTAATAGTTTAGCATCAAAATACAATAGTTCTACGGGTAAAGCCGTGGCAGACTGATCTGCACCATTTAAAGTAAATTTAGAAAAACTTGTAAGACCATTTAAAGAATATTGATTCGGACAAGCAGCAAAGCCATTAGTATTGAAACTTGGAGCCCCTAAACTTGTTGCCACCCCGGTATTGCCCGGTTCTCCATTTTTCATTAAATAGCGAATCTCTATACCAGTATTAGTAGAAACAATTGGACTTATATCTTGAGTACCATTAGCCAACACCGTTAAATTGTAAGCGCTAATTCCGCCGTTAGGGTTAGTGATATCCCATTGCAAAGGAGAAGCTAAATTAAAGGTAATTTGATCTAAAGTTCCATCGGGAGTTCCTATACCAGTTCCAATCTGACCACTTCCTCCATTTGGCGTTTCTAAATCGCAATAAGCATGTGGGTATAGAGGAGATGTAGTATTAGTTTCTAGATAGCCCAAAATCTCCGAGCCCGCTGTCCCAGTTAAAGCTACGGTAAAAGCTTGTACCCCATTAAATTCTTCTCCTACTGGGAAAGTATACGAGGAACTTCCATCAGTAAGCCATTGTAATTTACCTTCAACATACTTGCTGTTGCCTGCAGTATTATAGCCCGTAATAGCTGTTGGGGAGGCATTCTTAACATAAACTAAATCTGCACTTGCCACATTGGTAATAAGCTTACCATCAGTAAAAATAAGCTTATTGGTAATTTCTAGATCTATACCTGCTAGTTCCGCATTGTCGATATTGGCTAATTCAAATTTAGAGCTTTGAACTCGTCCACTACCGGAAATAAACTGCTTAGTACTTCCCGAAAGTTTTGTTAACCCGGTATCACTTAATAAGGTCCAATTTCCATTGGCTATTAAATCTCCCTTGATTTCAACTCCCGTCCCTGGCTGTGCGCCCCCTGCAAGGGCGTTCGTAAATTCTGAACCAGATTCAATATAAACATCCCCTTCTACTATCATTGGCTGAGAATTGGTATTATTATAATACACTTTGTAGGGATTTGAAGCTCCAGTAATACTGCCTGCTCCAATAACTAAATCCCCTTTAACCGTTGGGTAACCCGAAAAACCCTGAAAAAATTCTGCAACACCTTGAGCATCGTGGGCTCCTGCAGTCGACTCAAAATATAAGTTCGGGTAGAACATATCAATAGATCCCACAGCAACAGCTCCTGAACCATCATATACAAATGCCCAATGTGCTGAAGCTGGAATATTAGCTATACCCGACTCATAATTATCTCTATAATTGTTTACCGAAGAATTGTTGGTTTTAATAATTATGCCATCTGCATCTAGCAACCAAGTTGCTCCGTTTAAAAACGCTATTCCATTGGCTGATGTTCCATTATCTTGAAGCGTCCCTATAACCTCTAGATCGTGAGCAGCAAGATCCCCATTAGTCACACTTAATTTCTCATTTAGAACTAATTTTCCAAGACTTTGAATTATAATTTGATCCGCTTGAACATCCAAGTTCAAAATCAGTTCATGTCCCGCTTCGATAGATATATAATCCGAATTATCGCTATCTGGAAAATCGCAGGCATCCGACCAAGGACCTAGAAGCGAACTTGCCATTTGCCATGAGTTCAAATCATCCCAATTACCGCTAGCCTTGGTTCTAAAATATCTTTCTGGTGCAAAGGTGAAGCTAGCCGCATTACTAACATCTGTACACAAAGCAGCTTCTGTAATTTCGCAATAGAATTGGTAACCGTCAATTGTTTTTATATTAGCTATTCCACTCGAGATTGTCAAATTTCCAGAGTCTTCTCCACTAATATTCAAATTCGGTAAATTAGTGCTATTCACCACGAGCCAATTGGCATTTACTTGATCATTAAAGTACCAGGTATAGCTAATATCTCCCAAAGTAGAAGAATCGCCTTCTGTTACAAGAACCGTAAAATCCAAATTACAAGCTTCTTGATTACTTAAGCTATTGGTAATTTCTGGACTTAGTGTAGCACTTACAGGTGCAAGACCTAAATCATCACAAGATTCGTTTAAGAATAAATCCCAATCTGACGCATTATAGCTAGGTGTTGGACCAGAAACAAAAGATTTTCTTCTAATAGAATAGCCCGTTTCATTCGGGAAACTAACAGCATCCACATCCATGCCCCCTTTGGTAAGTACATTTCTATCTTCCTCATTAATTCCTCCTCCAGATTCAACTAAATCCCAAGGATAACTACAAGTGGCTGTGCTTGTTCCTAAGTCAAGCACAAAAACACCAAAGGCAGGCACTACGCCAACTAAATCAATAGTTCTTGCAGGACTAAGAGCAACTAAGCTAGAATATCTATCCAATTCATAATCTTCTGCTGCTAAATCGATAGCCACAGAAGTTGGATTGTATAATTCTACATACCAAACATTGTTTAAGTCGGCATCGTAAACTTCCGAAATTATCAAATCGCTAAAAGAAGAAGAATTACATGGTCCACCATTTGAAAGAACACTAAAAATAGAACTAGTAATAGCACAAGAAGCCTCCTCTATACTTAAGGCACCTGTACTCGCTCCAGTTGGAACAATTACCTTCAAGGTATCGCTAGAAACAAAAGAGATGGAAGTTGCCGCAAGAGCGCCAAAATACACTTCGGTGGTAGCACTAAAGCCAGTTCCTATTACAGTAATTTCTGTACCTATAACACCAGATGCCGGGATTAAACTGGTAAAACTATGTGTAGGAATACAAGCATCGGTAATATCCAAACTCCAATCTACTAAAAATCCTATATCTCCACTCGCATCATCACAAACTCTTAAGGTCCAAATACCGTCAGAACTTTCTCCGTTAAAAACGGATAGAGGATCAACATCACTGATAATCGTTTCATCTGCAATACCGTCAATTGTATGAGAAGTTGCACTTATTCCTGTTCCCGCATCATCGAAAATTACCTCTAAATTGTTTTCGCTACCACTGTTAGAACCATTAAATAATTGGGCAATAGTTCCAGAAGGAGATTCAAGTTCTATATGTAAATCACTTCTCCAAGTGTGCTCAATAGAAACAAATACATTAATATCTGCAATGTTGGCAGCACTAGAATAAGTAATGCTTTGGCTTAATTCATTCGAGCCACAGGCGTTATCAGGTATTGGTGATACTGGAGTACAATTTACTTCTACTCCACTACTCCACGTTGATCCATTTCTAGTGAAGATGGTATAAATATAATTGGTACCATTGCTTAATCCATTAACACTTACTGAAGTTCCATTATTTTTATATACTACATAGCCATCATCAAAAGCAGTTCCAGCTCCAAAATTGGAATCCGCACTATAGGAAACTCCATTGCCAGAAGGTGTGCTTACTAATGAGCTTAAGGATGCAACTACCAAATAATTATCAAAGCATCCGGTTGCATTGGTCCATGTAATAGTGCTGCTTCCATTCTCGCAGGCGCTTGTTGCGGCCCCTGTTACATTTATTGGCACATCATCCACTATAGTATGAAGGCCACTTGCAAAAGCACTACCTGTTTTATTCCCATTTGAGAAACTTAGGTTGGCAGTTGTAAGTGCTTCTATCTGCAAGGTGTTGCCCGCTGTAGAAGGACAAGGTAAATCACAAGTAATAAAAATATACCCAGTACTACCGTTGGCAATAGTTTGTGCGAATCCTGAAAAACTGTGAGTGCCTGCTCCTAAAGAAGTAGTTTCATTATCTAAGAAAATATCTGTAGCAACATTCAAACTAGCATCATTAGAATAATAGGCTTTAAAATTCGTGAAATTACTAGAAACCGCAGTTCCTGAACTCACAAAATCAAATGCAGTAAGCGTTGCATCATAAGTACTAACCGCTAATGAAAAAGCATAAACCACATTGTTATTTGCCCCTTCAACAAGATTAAGTGCTGGAGCTGCGGGATTGGCCGAGCTCAAAACAATATCGGGTATTGCCGTGCCATTTCCTTGAACTAAAAACTCATAGCTGTCTTCATTCGGATCATTATTATTAATAAGGATATTAGAACTCGCAATTCCGGTCACCGCTGGATCAAAACTTACCGTGAAAGTAGTGGAACCTGCAGGAGCTAGACTTAATGGTGGAGATATACCACCAATACTAAAAACTGCATTAGAACTACTCAGACTAGTTATGTCTAGGTCGGCAGTTCCTGTATTAAATATGGTGTAAGTCTTAACTATTGGACCTCCAGATACTAAAACAGAACCAAAATCGGTATCATCTGATAAAGAAGGACTCAAATCATTATCTGCAATGCTTTGACCATTTCCTTGAACATCGATTTCAGGATTTGCAACTAGGTTAGATGCACAGATATCGATATCATCTATCCAAAGTAAACCAGCTCTTGCAGTACTATATTCAAAAGTTGCTCCAGTGTACTGACCTGAGGTAAATGTTAAGTCTGAGGCGGTACCTGCAGATGCTTCCCCACCACCATTAGCATTGTAAAATAACTCCCAATCGCCAGTACTGGTTCTACTAACTCTTATACAAACGTCATCACTAGAATTCCAATCAAAAGAACTTGAAATAATCGAGGTGTAACTTCCACCAGAAACTTGATACAATTCTAAAAAATCGCTAGTTCCAATTTGGTTTACACCGACGGCATATCCATTTGGCGTATTGAGTAGGTTCAAACTAGAAGAAATCAAAAAATAAGCAAACTTGTTACTACTCGAAGGATCCCAAGCCCCATTTCTTATACAAAGATTCCACTCTGCGTCGACTAAAGATAAATCTTGTGAAGCAATATCACTATAGATGTAACTTGAACCCGCTACTCCCGATAGATTGTGCTTTAATTCTCCAGAAGATATTGTCCAATCTGAGGTATTACTCCACGAAGTCAAGCCCCCAGAAAAGTCATCACTAAACACACTTACACATCCCGCTGGGACAGCGCTAACTGTACCATCTAAGCTTAGATTTTGCGTACTTGCTGGAGAACTGCTTGCGCTTAAGCTTCCACTATAACTAGAAATAGCAAGTCCCGCTTCTAGTTGTACATAAAGAGTATGGCTTCCATTAGCGGTGGCCAAAGGAATCGTAAGGCTGCTTGAGAAATTTATATTATCACTCGATACAAGAAAATTACTTGGAGCATTTATGCTAATGTCGGAACTTAAGTTGGCCCCAGTAAGCACAAAGGATTGCGAAGCAGAGGGACCATTTCCAAATTGATAGTCTAAAGCACTTAAAGTAGCCGTACTTAGAGTAAGTGTAGGAACAACCGGGACAGAACAAGAACCTGGATCGCTTATAGTCTCCACTAGAGTACAGCTTCCTGTCGTTGCATCTGTTATCGTTAAACTTACATCCGATCCATTCGCAGAACCTGTGTTTAAGCTAAATGAACTTAAGACACCATAAGTTCCAGAACTCGGACTAACGGAACTTGCTCCTCCTCCACTTACTGATAAGGTATAGCTAGCAGCTGTGCCTGAACCAGCACTTACATTTAAATCAAAAGTCAAATAATCATCCGCAGGGGTTCCGCTGCTTCCATTATCATGGCAAAGAATATTAGCTATGCCAGAAGAACTTATGGAACAGCCTGAGGCCGCATTAACTACACCAAGAAGTTCTAAACTTGCATCCTTAATCCTCCAAGTTCCACCCGCAGCCTCTGCATTATAGCCATAAAATCTAAGGTAAAGCGTTTCTCCGTCATTAACAATAATATTCAATCCAGTAATATTGCCCGAACGATCACTGGTATTATCTGGAACATTTACTGTTGCTATGGTGGTAGGTGAGCTAAAGCTGGCATTAGTTGACCATCGCACTTGATAGTCTCTAATCCCCGTACCGGATCTTCTCTCACTAAATAATACTTCGTTAATTTCTAAGTTAAAGCCAGCAGCAGGTTCAATTTGTATTTCAAAATAATCATTTGCATTTAAGGCTCCTGTTGACCAACCTGAAGAGAAAGCACCATTGGTACCATAGCTAATTGCACTTATCCCAGAACCATTAGTAAAGTTACCTGCAACAACATCTGGATCTACAGAACTCGGACTTCCGTTGGTAGTTAGAGGCCATTGGGCTAAACTTACCTGTGAGTAAGTAGTCTGAATAGCTAAAAAGAGAAAGAAAAAAGTAAATAATCTTTTCATGAAAAATGTGATTTTTGATATTTTGAAATCATATACGCTGTAAAGTCAATTATAGTTTACAAAGATGCAGACTATTAAAAGAGCATGAAGCAAGATTGAGTAATTGAATTATTAAGAAATTGTGATGTAAGCATAAATTGTTCTAAAACAACTTTTTATACTCGAATAATTGAATTTATGGGATTTTTTCACTTAGTAAATAGTTTCATCCAGTTATCTAAGACGATTGGATGAACGAATCAATTCTTCATCCTTCTTAATTCCTCTCAGTGCTAATAAATGATTGACAAAAGCAAGTAGAAGCAAGTAGAATTCCAAGTGTAGGTAAAAATCGACACTAAGATTCAAGTATAGATATATTCCAAAAGCTAGCAGCAAAACAGTGCTTGCTAAATAGACTAGTTTCAATTGTAATTTTCGGTTGGAAAACAAAGAAATTGCAAGCAAGCTATCCAGTCCAGATACAAACACTAGCACTCCAGGAATACTCATTATTTCGAAAGTTAATATTCGGTCCATTTGAATAAAACTAAAGGCAAAAGCCAAAAGCCCAGCTATTAAAAGATAAACTGTTTGAATTCTTTGTAACATAAGTAAAATTAAAGCACGAAGATAGCTCTTTATTAAAAAAGGACGGTGATTATCCCATCCTTTTTTAATTAAAATGAAGAATAATTTTCAGATTACTTGATCCGAATTAAGCCAATGTAAAACTTGATTTAAAAATTAACTTGCTTACTTAAATAAGCATTACCATTGTTATTAATATCTTTGCAAGCTCGATAAATGGAAAACAATTACCCTCAAAGAATTTTTTTAGAAATCTCCTACGATGGCAGCAATTATTTTGGTTGGCAGCGTCAGCCAGAATTTATTTCCATTCAACAAGCTATAGAAGAAGTTTTATCCAAGCTTTATGATGAAGCCGTTTATGTTGTTGGCTGTGGCAGAACAGACACTGGAGTTCATGCCAAGAGGTATTTTCTCCACTACGATGCGCCTAAACATAGAGACAATTTAGAGTTTATTCTACAAAAAATGTTACCTGCAGATATTGGGATTTTAGCTGTTCATAAGGTAAAAGAAGATGCTCATGCTCGCTTTGACGCTCAGAAAAGATGCTATTGGTATTTTATTAACGAAACTTTCGATCCTTTTCAAAGAAACACTTCTTATTGGTATCCTCAACTTAAAGAATTGAATTTTGAGAATATTCAGAAAGCCTGCTCACTCTTCAAAAGCTACAACAACTACATTAGTTTATGTCGTTTTAATCCCGAGTTAAGCAATCATCTTTCTTATGTAAATCAAGCGGATTGGTGTTATTTCAAAGAAGAAAAAAGAGTTATATTCAAAGTAAGCTCCAACCGATTTTTACGAAACCAAATTCGTAGAATGGTGGGCTGTTTAATAGATATTGGAAGAGGAAAAATTAGCCTAGAAGAATTAGAAGAAGCTCTAAAAGAAGGTAAAGAATTAAAGTATCAGCGAACTGCTCCACCCCAAGCTTTGTTCTTATGGAATATTGAATATCCCTACCTACAAGATTAAACTCAAATGCAGAAGGAAACTAATAAAAGCAACACAGATTACAAACAACTTTGGAAGGTAATACAACTATCCTTTCCGTACAAAGCTCTCTTGTTCTCTACAACTTTTTTGTCTTTAGTACTCGCCATTTTGGGACCTTTACGTCCAGAGCTAATACAACAATTAATCGACAAGCATGTCCTTCAATATCGATCAGGAGCTCAAACTTTGGTTGTTTTAATCATACTAACACTTTTCCTCGAATCCATTCTTCGTTATTTCTTTATCTACAGCAGCAACAAACTCGGACAATCTGTAGTTAAGGATTTAAGATCAAGGGTTTTTAAGCATGTAATTAATCTAAAATTAAGTTATTTTGATAAAACACCGATAGGCACTACTACTACAAGAACGGTAAACGATATTGAAACGATAAATAACATTTTCACCCAAGGTTTCATTCAATTATTATCAGATCTTCTTACCCTGCTTATCATTATAGTTTGGATGCTCTTAAAGTCATGGCAATTGGCCTTGGTAAGTATGATAGTGCTTCCGCTAATGGTTCTCAGTACCTATCTATTTAAAGAAAGTGTAAAGAAGGCTTTTCAAAAAGTTAGAACACAGGTAGCACTCTTAAACGCCTTTCTACAAGAACATATATCCGGAATGCGACTCGTTCAGATTTTTGGTGCGGAGCAGCAAGAATACGAGAAATTTGAAAAAATAAATGAGAAACACAAGGAGGCTAATATAGAAGCCATTTGGGCTTATTCCATCTTCTTTCCAGTTGTAGAGATACTCTTAGCCGTTGCAATTGGTTTAATGGTTTGGCTGGGTGCTGATATGTTAATTAGTAAAAAATTAATTACAAGTTTTGGCGAGCCTGCTTCGGTTGGATTAATAATTCAATTTATCCTTCTTATCAACCTACTATTTCGTCCTATTCGCTTTATGGCAGAGCGATTTAATACGATTCAAATGGGTTTAGTGGCGGCCAATAGAGTTTTTGAACTTTTGGAAAGAGATGATAGCATTCCTAATAATGGTAAACTTGAGAATGTAAATATTGAAGGAAAGGTGGAATTTAAAAATTTAAGCTTTGCCTATACCAAGGAGGATTACGTATTAAAAAATGTTTCTTTTGTGCTTCCTCCAGGAAAAACTTTAGCCATAGTAGGCGCAACAGGATCAGGTAAAAGCTCTATTATTAATTTGTTGTGCAGACTTTATGATTGGCAAAAAGGAGATATCTATCTAGATGACAAAAATGTTAAAGACTTCGAACTTAGCTTCTATCGAAAACAAATGAGTACTGTGCTGCAAGATGTTTTTCTGTTTTCAGGAAGTATTCTAGACAATATCCGCTTACTAGATTCTAGTATTTCGGAAGAGGAAGTTCGGAAAGCAGCAAAGCTTATTGGAGCAGACGAATTTATCCAAAACTTGCCGAATGCCTATAATTATCAAGTAATGGAACGCGGAGCAACACTAAGCCTCGGACAACGTCAATTGATATCCTTTGTAAGAGCCTTAGTCTTTAACCCTAAAATCTTAATTTTAGACGAGGCAACTTCTTCTGTAGATACAGAAACTGAATATATTGTGCAACAAGCCATCGATAAACTAATTAAAGATAGAACTTCGATAGTTATTGCTCATCGACTGGCAACCGTACAAAACGCAGATTATGTTTTGGTATTAGACAAAGGGGAAATCCTTGAATTTGGAACTAAAAAAGACTTACTCTCCTCTAAAGGGGCTTTCCATAAACTTTATACTAATTTAGCCTAGCATGAGCTTACCTTGTTTTAATGTAAAAGTTCTTCTCCTTACATTGCTATTTTTATTCTCTACAAGCCAAAAAAGTTTTGCTCAACTCAAAATAAATTCTGGTGGTCAAAACATTGTTTATAAACATGATAGTATCAAAAAAACAGATTCTATTGAAATGCTCATTAACAATTCTCTTTCCACAAGCAGCTCTTCTGGAAGCAATTACAGAAGTAATTTAATGATTGCCGTTCAAAGAAATGAATTGAAGGTGGTAATCAATATTACAGCTTCAAACGGAATAATGCCCATGGAACTAGTGGTAGAAAGAAAATCTTCTGCTCCATTAGCAGAATATCGAACGGTAAAAACTATTACGAAATCAGAATTAGAAGAGCTAGCTCTACATGGCAAGCTAATTCTAGAAGATTTATACCCTGATGCACGTCAGTTAGACAGCTACTATAGATTAAAGTATACCTTCAGCGATAACTCCGTAAAAATTCTACCT
Organism: Chitinophagales bacterium; assembly: GCA_020635975.1. Classification (GTDB taxonomy): domain Bacteria; phylum Bacteroidota; class Bacteroidia; order Chitinophagales; family UBA8649; genus JAFMKE01. The sequence continues at coordinate 86,923 of JACJYT010000003.1, read as the reverse complement.
GGTGTTCTTTTAGAGAAATTAAATGCCAATGATGAACCTTCCATCAGTACGGAGGAAGTAAAAAAGAAGTTTTTAAAAGAAGAGGATACCATAAGCTACAGCTACGAAGAATTCGGACTCCTTTTAAACTTGGAAAGAAAAGGAACGATTGTTAACTACACCATTCAGTTAAGAGAAGAAATGGCCTGTCCGCTAAATATTTCCATTGAACGAAAAGGAACAGAACCTTTAGCTAGTTATCGAAAAATAAAAGAACTTTCCATGAAAGAACTGGAACAGTTGCAAGAAGCAAAACTCCTCTCTTTAACCGACAATTATCCACTTTCTCAAAAATTGAACACGGTGTATCGACTTAGCATTTCATTTGAAAAAGAGCTATGGATAGCTCTACCAGACATTTTACTACTCGGCTTAAGAGCAAACTAAACTGACGATTCTACATACCAAGAACAATAGCCCTTTCTAAAACCTTATATTTTACTGCCAATTTGTCGCTTGATTGTTATAGGCATAAGCTTTGCATGCCTTGAAGAATAACAAAAAAGTGAAATTTATGAAACAAGGAAGTATTAAGGTACAAACAGAGAACATCTTTCCAATAATTAAGAAGTTCTTATACTCAGATCAAGACATTTTCTTAAGAGAATTAGTCTCCAATGCAGTAGATGCTACTCAAAAACTTATCGTTTTATCGAAAAAAGGGGATATAAAAGCCGAACTAGGCAATACAGCCATAAATATCCAGTTAGACAAAGATGCTAAAACCTTAACCATCAGCGATCGTGGAATTGGAATGACAGCAGAGGAAATTGACAAATACATCAATCAAATTGCTTTTTCAAGTGCTGAAGAATTCATAGAAAAATTTAAAGGTATAGATGATAAAGCACAAATTATTGGTCATTTCGGACTTGGATTCTATAGTGCTTTCATGGTTGCCGACCAAGTAGAAATTCTAACTAAATCTCACCAAGATGCTCCAGCGGCTAAATGGAGTTGCGATGGTAGTCCGAACTACACCATAGAAGAAGCAATTAAAGAAGAAAGAGGGACCGACATAATCTTACATATCAATGATGAATCTCTTGAATTCTTAGATGAAGCCAAAATAAAAGGCTTGCTAAATAAGTATTGTAAATTTCTTCCGATACCGATCACTTTCGGAGAAGAAAGCTATGAAGTAGAAACTGGAGAAAAAGATAAGGATGACAAGCCAGTTATGGAAAAGAAAACTCGTCCTTATCAAATCAACAATACGAGTCCAGCATGGATAAAAGCACCAAGCGATTTAAAAGATGAAGATTATCTAAACTTCTATCGAGAGTTGCACCCGATGAACGAAGATCCTATGTTTTGGATTCACCTCAATGTAGATTTCCCTTTCAAGCTTACTGGAATCTTATACTTCCCTAAATTGAAGAAAACCTACGAAGTTCAAAAAAATAAAATTTCTCTTTACAGCAATCAAGTTTTTGTTACGGATAACGTGGAGAACATTGTTCCCGAATTTTTAACCATGTTACATGGTGTTATTGATTCGCCAGACATTCCTTTAAATGTTTCAAGATCCTATTTACAAAGCGACAGCAATGTGAAAAAGATTACTGGTCATATAAGCAAAAAAGTTTCCGACAAGCTAGTTGAGCTGTTTAAAGCGGATAGAAAGTCGTATGAAGAAAAATGGGAAAGCCTAGGAATCTTTGTTAAATATGGCATGCTAAGCGATGAGAAATTCTTTGATAGAACAAAAGATGCCTGCTTATTAGAAAATGTGGATGGTGAATTTGCTACAATTGCAGAGTATAAAGAAAAAATAAAAGCCTTGCAAAGCGACAAGGATAATAAAGTGATTCACCTGTATACAAATGACGCTGAAGCTCAAGATGCCTATATCAGCAGAGCAAAAGCAAAATCTTTCGATGTGCTAAAAATGGATAGCCTTATCGACAATCATTTCGTACAACAACTAGAATCTAAAGACAGCGATTCTATGTTTAAACGCGTGGATGCAGACACCTTAGATAAGTTAATTGAAAAAGAAGCCAAGCTTGACTCTGTTTTAAGTGCAGAGGAGGAAGAAAGTCTTAAAAAAGTTTTTGAAGAAAACGTAAAAGATAAAAACTTTAGCATAGAACTAAAAGCCCTTTCGCCAGAAGATATGCCGGTTATGATAACGCAAAGCGAATGGATGAGAAGAATGAAAGAAATGCAGCAACTGAGCGGAGGAATGTCTTTTATGGGCGATTTTCCGGGAGGCTACAATCTAGTAGTTAATAGTAACCATCCTATTGCTCAAAAACTTCTATCCAAAGAATTGGACCCTGAAACTAAAGTTGGCGAGTTGTTTGACCTTGCCCTATTAGGACAAGGCATGCTAAAAGGGAAAAAACTGACGGAGTTCATCGAACGAAGTATGCAAAGTTTAGTTTAAGCATAAATAGCCACAAAAAACCTCTTGATATCAAGAGGTTTTTTCTTTTAGTGCAGATTCATTTCTACGCCTAAACTAGAAAAGAATTAATATTATATTTAAGTCCTATTAATAGAAAGATAAACCTACTTAAACTATGATTAAAAAAATGCTAGCTATCTTTTTGGTACTACTGCTTTGCGTATCCGCTAGTTTTTCTCAAGATAGTTTAAAAGTAAAATCATTTTTCAAGCAAAGAGACTTTGGAAAATATTTTATAGCAGATATTCAAGCACCCATTTGCAACATAAGTTTAGGTTATTGGACAAATTCTATTGAGTACAATAATGGTAAAAATCCTTCAAAATCTAAATACCTACCTGCGGCTGAATTTGGCCTAGGTACAGAACTACCTTTTCTCAATTGGTCAAAGAATTTACATCAACTTTCTCTTTCTATGCCAGTTCACTTTCAACTCTGGCTGAATATACTCGGCGACAATTCCGCACCAGTTCTCAATACCGATTATCGAGTTGGACTAGAACTCAATTATCTTTATCAAAGCAATAAAAAATTTCTTAAAAATATAGGGCTCAAATTTATACCCGGCATGCACGAAAGCTGCCATATTGGAGACGAAATAACTATCTATAGGGTACAAGAACAATTTCCCTTAACTAGAGTAAACGTATCTTATGAAGCAATGGACCTTGCCCTTCAAGTAAATGACCCCAAATTAGAAAGTAAAGAAAATATCAGCTTTAAAATTGGAGCTAAAGTTCTGTATAGTCCCAAAAGTGGATGGTACTCTATCTCCACAAAGGATGGTGATACCACTAAAATTAGTCCCTCTAAAAGATGGATAGAACCCTACATACAAATACAATATCAAAAAGTGAAAGGCTTTCCCGCAAGTAAAAAATTGATGTTTGTAGCTTCATTAGACTCTAGGTTACTCGTTAAGTATTCCTATCCTACTTATACCAAAGAAAACGGACAATTAGTTGAGCATGCCAATAAAGAAGCCTATGCTCCATCTCTTAATTTTCTTGTAGGCTATAAATATAATGATCTATCTAAGTTTGTTTCCAAATTTGGCTTTTACTTCAGAGGCTATTACGGTTTGAATTATCACGGTCAGTTTAGAAATCAAAATCAGTTTTCTTTCCTAGGACTTAGCTTTGTTTTTGAAAATTAAATACTACTAAAAAAAAGGGGGCGAAAATTTCTTTTCGCCCCCTTCCCTTATTTTAATTTAATGCTATTGCTTTGTTGGTGCCTGATTCATCAAGTTGATAAACTGATCTAATTTTGGCATTACAATAATTACAGTTCTTCTATTTTCTGCTTTGCCATCTTTAGTATCGTTACTTACTTTAGGCTTGTATTCTGATCTACCACCAGCGGTCATTCTTGCAGGATCAACCGCAAACTTTTCTTGTAAAATTCTAACTACAGCAGTTGCACGTAAAGCACTTAAATCCCAATTATCTTTTAGATTACCACTACCGTTGTAAGGAACATTATCTGTATGACCTTCAACCAATACATCGTACTCTTTGTAATCGTTAATAATTCTAGATACTTTAGCTAGTACTTTTTCTGCAGAAGGTAGTACTTCATAGCTTCCAGATTTATACAACATGGCATCAGAAAGGGAAATAAAAACTACTCCTTTCAGCACTTTAACATCCACATCAGAATCTGCAACATCATCCAGAGAACGTTTAAGGGTATTAGATATGTAAAGATTTAAAGAATCATTCTTCATCTTACTATCCACAAGTTTTTGAATATAGGTATTCGATTTGTCGATTTCATCTAATAATTTAGTAATATTGGTAGAACCCAAATTGGTATTCGCTAAACAAGCGTCTAAAGATTCTTTCAAAGTTTGATTTTGCTTTTCAGCATAAGCAATTTTGTCATTTAAACCATCTACTCTAACTGCTAGCTCACCATAAGCACGTTCTTTCTGATTTAAATCATCCATACAGGCTTTGTGTTGACCATCTAGTTCCGCAAATTTCTTCTTCGACACACAAGAACTCAATAACACGGCTATTGAAATTCCAATAAAAAACATTTTAGTTTTCATATTAATTAATTTTGACACAAAACTAGGATAAAGTTTAGTATTACAAATATTCGCTCCCTTCTAAGAGAGTTTTTTTGCTTGCATTAACGTTTCTTTAACTAATTTTAGAAGAATTTAGCTTCTATATTCCTAGCATTGTGAAGAAATCGTCATTCTTGCGTTTTTAAAAGATAAACTTTGATTTTTATTTAATTTTTTATTCTATCTTTGCACTCCTATTTTTTAAAGGTGGATAATAAATTTTTGCAAGAGTATAACATTCCATTCGTTGGAATGAAACATAGTCTACACAAGTTTGAATACTTTATAGATGGGACGTTCTTTAGTAATTTTGAAGAGAGTAGTATTGAAAACTGCCAAATTGAAGTTAAACTAGATTTTGACAAAAAAGAAAATTTCTTCTTGTTAAACTTCTATATTGATGGTTTTGTTAAGCTAGCTTGTGATCGTTGTTCGGAAGATTTTGATCAAGAAATTTTCGGTGATTTTGAAGTCGCTGTTAAGTTTGGCGATGGATCAGAAGCCGAAGATTTGGATGAAGATGTGGTATACATCTCTAAATCCGATGACTTTATCAACGTTGCTAAATTAATTTATGATTTCATTATTTTGAGCATTCCCTTGCGTTGTGTTCATCCTAATGATAAAGATGGCAATTCAACTTGCAACCAAGATGTACTTGCCAAATTAAATAATAAAGAAAATACAGAAGTTGATCCTAGATGGGCGGCTTTAGAAAAATTAAAAAATAAAAAATAGACCAAAATGGCACATCCTAAGCGCAAAATATCTAAAACTAGAAGAGATAAGAGAAGAACGCATTATAAAGCAGTTGCTCCAACTATTTCTATTTGCAGTACTACCGGCGAAGCACATATGCGTCATAGAGCTTACATGGTAGATGGCGTTCTACACTATAGAGGTAAGCAACTTACTGAAGCTTAAATTGGTAAATGACAGGCCTTAATGCTTGCATTACTAGCGTAGCAGCTTATGTTCCAGAACATAAACTCACTAATGCTATGCTCGAAAATATGGTGGAAACTACGGATGAGTGGATACTCAGTAGAACCGGCATTAAGGAAAGAAGAATCCTCAAGGAAAAACACCTAGCCACCTCCGATATGGCAGCAGAAGCTGTTAATCGACTTTTAACAAAAAGAAATATAGATCCAAAATCTATCGATTTATTGATTTGCGGAACGGTTACTCCAGATATGCCCTTCCCTGCCACCGCTAATTTAATTACCGCTAAATGCGCACTAACAAATGCCTTTGGCTTTGATTTAGGTGCGGCTTGCTCGGGCTTCCTTTTTGCTTTAGAAACAGGAAGAAGATATATTGAGAGCGGAGCCTACAAAAAAGTTATTGTAGTTGGTGCAGATACCATGAGTTCTATAATCAATTATGAAGATAGAAACACCTGCATTATTTTTGGCGATGGTGCAGGAGCTGTTCTCCTTGAACCCACTACAGATAAAAGTTTAGGTATTCAGGATAGTATTTTGAGAACTGACGGCGAAGGGGCTAAATTTTTACATCAAAAAGCTGGGGGCTCTCTAAATCCAGCTTCACAACAAACTATAGATGAAGATATGCACTATGTTTATCAAGAAGGTAAGCATGTTTTCAAATTTGCCGTTACGGAAATGGCTAATGTTTGTGAAGAAATTATGAAAAAGAATCAGCTCACTAATGAGGATTTAGATTGGTTGGTCCCTCATCAAGCTAATCTGCGCATTATTGAAGCTACTCGTCAACAAGTAAATTTAGATCCTGCTAAAGTGATGATTAATATTGAAAAGTACGGCAATACTACAGCCGCAACTTTACCGCTTTGCTTGTCGGATTGGGAGTCTAAACTAAAAAAAGGAGATAAGCTAGTACTCACCACCTTTGGCGGAGGCTTTACCTGGGGCGCTATATATTTAGTTTGGGCTTACTCCTAAATAATAATGTTGGCAACAAAAGACTAATTTTAAATCTCTTTTCTAAAAAATACCTTACTTTTACAAGCTTAAATTAAACAAGATTTTTATGGCATCTACTTCTGATATTAGAAACGGCTTATGCATGAATTACAATCACGACGTGTATACCGTTGTTGAATTTCAACACGTTAAACCAGGCAAAGGTCCTGCTTTCGTAAGAACAAAACTTAAAAGCTTAACCAATGGAAAAGTGGTGGATAACACTTGGCCATCTGGACATAAAATTGATGAAGTTCGAGTGGAAAGAAGAAAGTTTCAATACCTATATAAAGATGATATGGGTTTCCATTTTATGAATAGTGAAAGTTTCGAGCAAATAAGTATTCCTGAAAACTTAATCGAAAACAATGATTTAATGAAAGAAGGAATGGATGTTGAAGCTCTTTATAACTCCAACAATGAGCAAATACTAACCTGTGAGCTACCTTCTAGTGTTATTTTAGAAGTTACCTACAGTGAGCCGGGAGTTAAAGGAGACACCGCTACAAATTCTACAAAGCCAGCAACTTTAGAAACTGGTGCAGTAATCAACGTTCCTTTATTTATTAATGAGGGAGAAAAAATTAAAGTGGATACTACCACTCGTGCCTACTTAGAAAGAGCAAAGTAATCTATTCCAAACCAAAGGATGTAATTATGAATAATAAAGAAATACACGACTTAGTCAAACTAATAGACAATTCTCAAATAGCAGAATTTAAATTAGAACAAGGAGATTTTAGCATCACCATTCGATCTAAAGATTTCTTTAAAGGGAAAGGTACTACTCAGTTTGTAACTAGTGTGCCAAGTCCAAGTCCTGCAATTCCTGCGCCTAGCGCAAGTCCAGTAGAGGCAAGTCCAGTGGCAAAAACAGAAAAAACCGAAAAGGTCTCGGAAGAAAAAAATTCAAAATATATTGAATTCAAATCGCCAATGGTAGGTACTTTCTACAGAAAACCTTCACCAGATAAAGAAGTTTTTGTGAAAGTTGGCGATAAAGTAAATAAAGGCGACGTAGTTTGCATTATTGAAGCGATGAAGTTGTTTAATGAAATTGAGTGTGAAATTAGTGGTACCGTTGTAAAGGTTCTTGCAGATGATCAAACTCCTGTAGAATTTGATCAAGCCCTGTTCCTAATCGACCCCGCTTAACATGAATACTCCGTGCTGATCAAGCTGGTCATAGTGCACAAAGTTTTTCAAAAGTATTCCTAAAAAACAGCCAAACCATGTTTAAAAAAATACTAGTTGCAAATAGAGGAGAAATTGCCCTTAGGGTAATTAGAACTTGCAGAGAAATGGGCATCCAATCTGTTGCGGTTTATTCTACTGCCGATAAAGATAGTCTTCATGTAAAATTTGCAGATGAAGCGGTTTGCATAGGTGGACCGAAAGGTTCTGAATCTTACTTAAAAATCAATAATATCATGGCAGCTGCAGAAATTACCAATGCAGATGCCATTCATCCTGGTTATGGTTTTCTTGCAGAAAATGCAAGCTTTGCAAGGATTTGTGAAGAAGCTAATATAAAATTTATCGGACCAACATCTGAAATGATTCAGAAAATGGGAGATAAAATTACTGCAAAGGAAACCATGATTGCTGCGGGAGTTCCATGTATTCCCGGATCAGAAGGACTTCTAAAAAACATAGATGGTGCAAAGAAAATTGCAGAAAAAATTGGTTACCCAGTAATTCTTAAAGCTACAGCAGGTGGTGGTGGAAAGGGCATGCGCATTGTTCATAAGGAAGAGGAACTTGAAAACGCATGGAATTCTGCTAAACAAGAAGCTGGTGCAGCCTTCGGTAATGATGGTATGTACATGGAAAAATACCTAGTAGAACCACGTCATATTGAGATTCAAGTTGCAGGAGATAAACGAGGTAATGTTTGCCATCTTTCAGAAAGAGATTGCTCCGTGCAACGCCGACATCAAAAATTGATTGAAGAATGTCCTTCTCCTTTTATGGATGACAAACTTCGTAAAAAAATGGGGGAAGCAGCCATAAAAGCAGCAAAAGCTATTAAGTATGAAGGAATGGGTACCATTGAGTTCTTAGTAGATAAGTATAGAAACTTCTACTTTATGGAAATGAATACCCGAATTCAAGTTGAACATACCGTAACGGAAGAGGTTATGCAATACGATTTGATCAAAGAACAAATTAAAATTGCTGACGGAGAGAAGATAGTTGGAAATAGTTATTTGCCTGAAGGAAATTTCGCAATGGAATGTAGAATCAACGCTGAAAATGTTCTAAAAAATTTCGCTCCTAATCCGGGTCAAATAACAGCCTTTCACACCCCCAAAGGTTTTGGAGTGCGTGTGGATACCCATGCCTATGCAGGATATAAGGTGCCCCCTTTCTATGATTCTATGATAGCAAAAGTAATCTGCAAAGGAAAAAGCAGAGAAGAAGTTATCGCTAGAATGGAAAGAGCCTTAAATGAGTTCATAGTAGAAGGTATCGAAACAACCATTCCTCTTCATTTAGCACTACTTAAAAATGAAGAATTTAAAAGTGGAAGCTATGATACAGGTATTATGGAAAGATTCGACTATAATACTATCTTGAAATAAGAAGATTATCTCTTGTTCGCTATGTTTTAAAGCGATTTAAAGCTAGTTTACCAAAGAGTAAACTGAAAAAAACATAGCAAAGAGCTACTAACAAAACTGCCATTTTATCTCCTAAAAATCCGAGCCTAAAGAGAACCAATCCGTATACTAAAAACAAAATGTTTTTCAGTATGAAATTACCAAAAACTATAGTCTTAGGCCCTGACCATTTGGCAATCTTCTCCATTACATCATAGAAAAGCAAAAGATTTATCCACGCTAGAACAAAAAAAATAGAGGTATAAATAGTAAGCAGTAAATACACGTAATTACTAAAATAAAAAGAAGGCAAACTAATCAGTGCATTTAATATTAGCACTAAAAAAAGAACAGGCTTAACAAAGCGTATCACTTTTTTATGAAATCTTTTAAAGCCAAATAAATACTAGCCAGAACAAAAAATAAACTACAAATGGCAGTAAATAACTTGTCCGTTTCAAATTTTTTATCCAAAAATTGACCTAGTAAAACTCCTGCCACTATCAGAATGAGCATTTGGGATGCTATGGCAGAGTACTTTATGTAATTATCCTTAGACAGCTTGTTTCTGGAAGTCGTTATTTCCATTCTTTATAATGGCCTTTTGAATCTTAGCTCCCATACTTATTTTACCATTGAAAGTTGCTCCCTCTTCCACCACTAATTTTTTGGTTTGAATATCGCCTTCTATCTTGGCCCCTTGTTTAAGCACTAACATATCATGAACCTCTATTTTGCCATCAATTAGCCCTTCTACATTCGCATTCATGCAAACCACATCACCAGTAATTCTGCCACTTGCTCCAACTACTAATTTACCCTTTGTACTCAAGGAACCTTCTAACTTTCCATCAATTCTTATATTTCCTTCAGATTGAATTTGTCCAACTATTATGGTGCCATTCTGAACGGTATTAGCAGAAAAAGCATCTTGCACTACCGGTTTTTTTGAACTACTATCTCCAAACATAGATCCTAGTTTATTTTTTTTAAATCAATATAATCCAGGGGATTTAAGGACTTGCCATTTTGCCAAAGTTCAAAGTGCAAATGAGGTCCATTGCTGAGCTCTCCACTGTTACCCATTAATGCCACTACGTCCCCCTTACTAACAAAGCTACCAACTTTTTTCAATAATTTGGAATTATGCTTATAAAAAGATATCGCACTATTCTTATGTTGAATGCCCAGAACATAGCCCGTTTCTGGGTTCCAATCCGCAACGATAACAATACCAGATTCAACTGCCAATATCGCTTCCTTATCCATGCCTGCAATATCGACCCCAAAATGCCCACTTTCCTGATCGTACTCCGAAATTACCAAACCATTAACTGGGGCAACAAAATGCAAGGCATACTTAGCACCAACTATTCCTTCTGTACTCGGTATTACGGGCATTTCAAGTAGTGCAATCTCTTGCTGAACTTCTGTTTTAAAATCCAATTCAACATCACTTACTTCATTTAAATCAATACCCTCAGTAGAAAAATTATGACTACTATCACTCATAAAAAAAGTACTATCTAGTTCACCACTAAGCACCATTTGTACATTTTTCAACCAAGCATTTCGCTTATCTAACTGTTCTTGCAAAGAATCTGTCAACATTTCCACTTCAATCAAATGAGAGCGCACATCAACAGAGCCTACACCAGGCATATAATACTTCAAAGGAGTGAAAGCTATAACAGCCGTTACTATTGCTACTACAATTAAAAAGAATACACTCCCTAAGACATACAGATTCATTCGCGATAGGCGTAAGGAGGTTTTCTGCTCAAAAGTATCTTCATTCAGAATTATTAGGCGATACTTGTACCTTAATCTTTCTAAAAAAGTCTTTTTATTTGTAATATTCTTATCTTTAGCCATAAATTTACACCTGCAATAATAACATTATTTTTGAGTAAGAAAATAATATTCTAGCTTAAAATGAGTTAAAACAAAGTTAGTAAAGTTAAAAGAAATTACCTTGAAATATATTCCACTCATAGCATCCTTCCTTTTTGCTGCTGTCTTAACATTTTCATGTGCTAAGCATAACGCTGGAATTGTAAAGCAAAGTTATCACGATTTAACTAGTCATTACAACGCTTACTTCAATGCTAATGAGAATTTCAACGTAAGAATAGGGGAAATTAGCAAATCTAGAAAGGAAAATTATAAAGAGATTTTACCGCTATACGCCTATGGCAGTTTAGATGAGCTAAAGAATCAAAGCGCAAGCTTAAATTCTACCATTGAAAAAGCAAGATTATCTATTCAAACACATCAAGAAAAAGAAAAAAGTAAAGCATATATTAAAGATGGCGAAAATAGCATTAGTAATTGGAGCGATAATGCCTTCGTTTTAATCGGAAAATCATATTATTTGCAAGGAAGTTTAGACTCCGCTATTAGTTGCTTTAGATATGTTACGGCAAATTTTGATGATGGCGTTGATGCAAGATCTAAAGATAAAATCAAGAAGCAGAATGCTAACAAAAAGCGAAAAGAAAAAGCGAAAAAACTTGAAGAGAAGCAGATAGAGCTTGCTAAAGAAGGGAAGGATATTCGCCCAAAAAACAAAATTGGACTTCATGAAGCTTCTAAAAGTGAAGCTTTAGTTTGGTTAGTTAAAGCATTTGCTAGTAATCAAGATTATGCTGATGCAGAAGCCGTACTAACCTACACAAGAGGGGATCAAAGTTTTATTAGAAATTACGATAAAGATTTAGAACTTGCAAATGCCTTCCTCTATTTGGAACAAAATCAATACGAAGAAGCAATTCCTTATTTAGAAAGTGCCGTAGAGAAAATTAAAAAGCAGAAAAACAAAACAAGATATCAGTTTATTCTTGGCCAACTTCACGAGGAAACTAATCACAAAGCTATTGCCGCAGATTATTACAAAAAATCCATGAAGGCAAATTCTAATTTTGATATGATTTTTTATGCCAAACTTAAGCTAATTCAAATGAGCCGGGGCGGCAACTACAATAGTACAGAAGCGGAAAAGTTGTTAGCTAAAATGCTCAAAGATTCAAAAAACAGAGACTTTTACGATCAACTTTACTACGAAAAAGCCTTATTAGCTTTGGATGATCAGGATAGAGAAGCTGCAAAAAAATATTTCAACAAGTCTATTGCTGTTTCTACCTCCAATTCCGAGCAAAAAGGCATCTCTTACCTAGCGCTGGCAAACATGAACTATGAAGAAGAAGCTTACGCTAAATCTCAGGCTTTGTACGATAGTTCTTTAGCCCTCTTAAGTACTGAACATCCAGAATATGAATTAGCTTCAAACAGAAGTAAAGTGCTCAATGAATTAGTAATGCAACTAAACACTATCGCCCTAAATGATAGTCTACTTACTTTGGCAAATATTCCTAGTACCGAGTTAGAGGCTTATCTCTATAAGATGGCTGTTGACGAAATTGATGCTCAAATTAAACTTGAAGAAAAAAATAAACAAGCCGATTTACTAGCTCTTAACAATACAAGTACTAGTGGAAAATCAGACAAAAATGCTTGGTATTTCTATAGCGATGCAAGTCGAAATAGTGGATATAAAAAATTCAAACAAAAATGGGGAGACATTGCTTTAGAAGACAATTGGAGAAGAAGCGATAAAAGCGCAGACAATTCGAATCCTGAACTTGCAAATGATACTCAAGAAGATGCTTATTTTTCTAAAATCGATGCAAGATATGAGGAAATGCTAGCTGCAATTCCAAAAACAAGTGAACAAAAGAAAGCATTGGAAAATGCTATTATCGATGCCTATTATGAAGGGGCCGTTGTTTACAAGGTAGGTTTAGAAAATCTTCCTAAAAGCATTGAAATGTTCGAAACTCTGAATAAAAGATTTCCATCTAACTTGTATGAACCTGAAAATTTATATCAACTATACATTTTGTATGCAGAATTAGATAATCAAGCTAAGGCTAAAAAATGTAAAGAAGATTTATTAAACAAATATCCTAATAGCGAATTTGCTGCCTATATCAAAAACCCAGAATCCATTAGTAAAGAAGAGGACAAATTAGCCTTAGAAAACTATTATCAGAGTGCTTATGATTTATACGAGAGCGAAGATTATGATGCTTGTATTCTAAAATGCGAAGACGCAAATCAAGTTTTCCCAGATAACGAAATCCAGGCAAAATTTGATTTGTTAAAAGCTATGTGCATTGGAGGCAAAAAGCTCTTAGAACCTTTTATGAGCTCTCTAGAATATGTTGTTATTACGCATAATGCTAGCCCTGAAAAAGAAAAAGCAGAAGAAATTCTAGCCTATCTTAGAGGTGAGGTTCCAGAAGATAAACCAAGTCCAGAAAAAGGCAAACTTATTAAAGATGCGAGTATTGATGATAAAATTCCTGTTATTGAAAGAAGCATGAATGAAGATAAAGACCTAGATACAGACCTAAACAAGGGACTAAAGCTAAAACTAGGGGAAAAAGAGCTCAATATTGGCGGCAAAAACGGACCGCAAAAAAAGGACGAATAATAGAAAGCTATACTTTCAAAAAATATACTTAATGTCAAATACGAAATCCAAACCAAATTTTGGAAAGCTAATTAGAGGCATGTGGCTGCTCTTTTTTTGCTTTCTTGTTTTTTTAATGCTTTTCTTTTTTGGAATTTCTAAGGGGCTTCTAGGAAAGATGCCAAGTTTCGATGAAATAGAAAATCCTAACAGTGAGCTAGCCACAGAAATTTACGCAGAAGATTCTAATGTCCCTTTTGGGAAATATTACAGTAAGAATAGATCGAATGCTAGCTTCGAAGAATTACCACAAAATTTAATTGATGCTCTTATTGCAACAGAAGATGTGCGCTTTTATGAACATTCTGGTATTGACTTAAAAAGAACTTTTAGTGCCATCCTATTTTTAGGAAAAAGAGGTGGAGGTAGTACTATCACCCAACAACTTGCCAAAAATTTATTTCACGATAAACCAAAGACCTCCATTGGTAGAATAATTCAAAAAATTAAAGAGTTGGTGATGTGTATCATGCTAGAACGAACCTACACCAAAGAAGAAATCCTAACCATGTACTTAAACACCGTAGATTTTGTCCATAACTCTTTTGGTGTAAAATCTGCCGCTAAAACCTATTTTAATAAAGCCATTAGCGATTTGACTATTGAAGAAAGTGCCGTACTGGTGGGAATGTTAAAAGGCCCTTCGATTTACAATCCTATATCAAACATGGAAAATAGTATAGCTAGAAGAAATGTTGTGCTTTTCCAAATGAACAATTACGATTTCATTTCAAAAGAAATGAAAGATTCCTTACAAGCCTTACCTATCATAACCGATTATAAAGCAACTAATCATATTAATGGTATTGCCCCCCACTTCCGAGAACAGCTGCGTATGTGGTTAACGCAATGGGCAAGCTCGCATATCAATCCAAGCACAGGAGAACCCTATAATATTTATAAAGATGGACTAAAGGTATACACTACCCTTAACTCCAAAATGCAGCAATATGCAGAAGAAGCAGTTCAAGAACATTTAAGTGCTTGGCAAGAAGAATTTTTTAAACATTGGAAAGATAAAGACCCTTGGGAATACTACGACAAATACGATAGAGCCTCTACTGCTCCAAAGCAAGTTGAAGTGCTTGAAAACAACGTTATAAAAGGCTTAATGTCGAAAGATACAAGCCTAAGTTTAGAAGCAGCAAAAACCCTACTTACTACAGAAAGAGAAATGCAGCTTTGGTCTTATGCCGGAATGATAGATACGGTGCTAAGTCCTTTAGATTCAGTAAAATATTACAAAAAAATCCTACAAACAGGCTTACTTGCCATAGATCCGCATACGGGTTATGTGAAAGCATGGGTGGGTGGTCCAAATTTTGAGTTTAATCAATTCGACCACGTTAATATTAACACCAAAAGACAAGTAGGTTCTACTTTCAAACCTTTCATCTACACCCTTGCTATTAAAGAAAAAGGATTTTCGCCTTGCTTCAAAGTGCCTAATGAATTAATCACTTTCGAAGTAGACGATCCGAGATGGCCAATTCAAAAAGAATACACGCCTAAAAATTCGGATGGAAAGTACGGTGGATTAATGCAAATTAAGGATGGATTAGCTGGTTCTGTGAACACTGTTACAGCCTATTTGATGCACGAGCTTAGTGGTCAAGCAGTAGTTGAATTTGCACACAAACTAGGTATAGAGAGTGAAATACCACCCTACCCTAGTATTTGTCTTGGAGTTGCCGATATATCTCTCTATGAGATGATTAGAGCCTATTCTACCTTTGCAAATAAAGGGGTAAGTAATGAACCCATATTTGTTACTAGAATTGAAGATAGTCATGGTAATATAATTGAAGAATTTTACGCCAAAAGTACTTCTGCGCTAGATGAGGAAACGGCATATGTTGTTACACAAATGATGCGAAACGTGGTAGATGGCCCTCCAGGCGCTGTGACTGGAGCTAGAGTAAGGTTTAAGTACAATATACCTACTAGCCTTCATATTGCTGCTAAAACGGGAACAACACAAAATAACTCCGACGGTTGGTTCATGGGATTTACTCCAGAATTACTTGCAGGAGTTTGGGTGGGTTGTGATGATAAATTCATTCGATTTAGAAGTACTTCTTTAGGACAAGGGGCAAGTACAGCGCTACCTATTTGGTCGCTTTTTATGAAGAAAGTATATGCCGACACGAGCTTACACTACAATATTGTTTCTTCCTTTGAAAAACCCGACGGAGAATTATCGGTGGAATTAGATTGTTCTAAATTTATCCAAAATGAAGACAATCGTTTGGATAATGATAAATGGGATTAAATGGCATGTCTAAATCTACTAAAGACCTACTTTTAACGCTTCCTGAAAAACCAGGAGTATATAGGTATTACGACAAAGAAGAAAGATTACTCTACGTTGGTAAGGCAAAAAATTTAAAACGAAGAGTAAATTCTTATTTCACTAAAACCCACGATAGCTTTCGTTTAAGACTCCTCGTTAAGCAAATCGCAGATATACAATATACTGTAGTAAAAGATGAAAAAGCCGCTCTATTATTAGAGCGAAACTTAATTCGTAACGAAAAACCCAAGTATAATATTCAATTTCGTGACGACAAAAGCTATCCATCCATAGCAATTAAAAATGAGGAATATCCAAGAGTCTATTTCACACGAAAAAAAAATGAAGACGAATCGGAATACTTTGGGCCATATACCTCCGTATTCTACGCTAAAAAAGCTTTTGAAATAGTAGCCAAGCTCTTTCCTTTAAGAACCTGTAGCTTAGCTCTTAATGAGAAAAATATAGAAGCCGGCAAATTTAAAGTTTGTTTAGAATATCATATTCACAATTGTCTAGGTCCTTGCGAAAACTATCAAAGCAAAGAGAACTATGATGAGAACATAGAACAAATAAGAAATATACTCCAAGGAAAATCCAATTTAGCTATTGAATATCTGCAGAAAAAACAGCAGGAGTTTGTTGCCAATCTAGAGTATGAAAAGGCTTTTGATTATGAAAAAAGGATAGAAGCTCTTATCAACTACGGAGAGAAAAATACCGTAGTAGATGTAAAAATAAAGCATATTGACGCCTATAACATACTCACCGTACCAGAGAGATGCTTTATTACCTACCTAAAAATAAGAAACGGGGCTATTGTAAGTACTTATAATTTCGAATTAAAAAATAAGCTCGATGAAGATAATGCTGAACTACTCCAATTTTTAGTTGAAGATCACAGAACCAGCAGAGATGAAGCAGAAAATGCACCAGAAATTGTAGTACCAATAGCTATAGATATACTAGATGCTAAAATTACCGTTCCAAAGAGCGGCGACAAGTTGAAAATTTTGGAATTAGCCTTTAGAAATCTAATTTCTCAAAAACAACATTACTTCGATATTAAAGAAAAGCAAGCCAAAAAAGAAAGCAGCGAGGAAAGAATCCTTCTACAGATGCAAAAGGATCTCAGACTTACAGAATTACCGAGACATATAGAATGTTTCGACAACTCAAACATTCAAGGAAGCAATCCTGTGGCCTCAATGGTTGTCTTCAAAAATACGAAACCCGCTAAAAAAGAATATCGGCACTATAATATTAAAACCGTTCAAGGTCCAAACGACTTCGCGAGCATGGAAGAAATAGTTTACCGACGTTATAAAAGATTACTAGATGAAGATAAACCTTTACCACAATTAATAATTGTGGATGGGGGCAAAGGTCAACTTAGCTCTGCCATTAAAAGTTTGAACAAACTGAATCTAATGGGAAAGGTTCCGATCATAGGCATTGCAAAACGCTTGGAAGAAATATTCTATCCAGGCGACTCCTTTCCTATGTATATCAATAAAAAATCAGAAACTTTAAAAATCATACAACATCTAAGGAATGAGGCACACCGCTTTGCCATAAGCTTTCACAGAAATCAACGTAGTAAGAATTTTATTGTTTCTCAGTTGGATGAGATAAAAGGAATTGGTAATAAAACAAAAGAAATACTACTTCAAGAATTCGGTTCGGTAGAAAAAATAAAGCGAGCCTCTTTTGAAGAACTCGCTTTATTTATAGGATCGGCAAAAGCCGAATTAATTATTAAATACTTCGCTTAGTACGACCATAAGTCATGCTCAAATTCGAATAAAGTTTGTTTAATCTTATCCGATTCAAACAAGGCATCTAGCCCAGTAGCGTATTCTTGAATTACTCTATCATAAACGTTAGATTCCTTAGTAATGTAACTCGAGAAATAACGTGCTTCAAAAATATCTTCCCAGCTTAAACGAATTGCATCATTACCTGTATTGTACGCTTCATACTTCGCTAAGATAGGACGTAAGTCTGGATAATATACCCAATACATAGTTTCATCTCCTAAGTAAGATCCATCTGTACTGTAAGCTTCAATAACAGGAGCAAGACCAATAATTCTAACTTGAAAAGTAGATGTTTCCTCATCGAAGAACCAATCTTCTTTAACCTTATACTTAATTACTTTCGTAGGGTCAAACTCATTAACTTGAATAACCTCTTCTTGTTGTAAAGTAATAGGATTAATTCTTGTAATCGTATCTATACTATTACCAATCATACCAACTTTCTCTACAGCTAACTTTTGTTTAAACTGATCGGCATCTAAAACCGTCATATCATAAACAGACAAATCACCATTAGAAGCTGCAGTATGAATAATTTCAATCAAAGGTTGTTGAGGATACGCAAAAATTAAATTCATTTTCTCTCTAATGTCTATTGATCTCCAAATTCTTTTCGACCAAAAAACATCCGCCTCACGAATATCATCATAAGGAATGATTTCCTTTTCAACAGTGGTAACTTTTTCGTATACACCATCAATTACATCCTGTGCAGAAACAAATCCTAAGGCACAAACTGATGATACTAACAATGAAAATAATTTTTTCATAACTGTAAGTTTATTTACTCTACTTTAACGTAATTAATTATTCTATTAGTATGTACTAGATAATTTGGAAAGTCATTGAAGGAATCTTTCTTGTTTTTCCATCTGGACCTTGAACCTTAATATTATCAAACACCACTAAATCGTTTGGTTTTGCTCTATCTAACAAATTAGAAACACCGCTACTATATAAAGGACCATTATTTCCTCTAGCTGGTAATAACTCCCCACCAGAAGTCAAATAGAAGTCGTAGCTAATAACATTAAATCTAGCTTCGAAATCAAAATCTTTCAATAATGGAACAATACCACCTTTAGCCTTTAAAGTTCCTTTTTGTCCTTTACCGTTAGTAGTTAAAACTTCATCACCACCTAAAGTTGGGATTGGATCCGGAATTAATTTCACTCTAAAGTTAGCAGATTGTGTTTTAACAGCCTCACCTGAAGGAGCAGTACCACCAACACTAATAGTAGCCTCACCTACTGAATTAACAGTAGCTACCCAACCTGTTCCACTCTTACTAATACTTCCTTGAGAAATAGATACTTTCTCAGAACCAGGCTTAGCATCACCTAAAGTAATAGATAAAGGATTCGGAACACCAATGTAAAGTACATTCATTTTAGTTGGAGATACAGAGAAACCACCAGGAGCAGCACCTTCATAAGTAGATTCAAAAGGATACCAATCGAAACCACCTTTTGGATTAGCAATTTTAATTGCTCCTTTGTAACCATTTTGTCCAACAGAAGTTCCTGCGCTATACTTACCATTTGGAACTAACTTAGGTTCTCCATTAAAAGGAGTTTCTGTTTCAGAATTAAATGGAATATAATCGCCTAAAGAATCCTTTTCAAACTTAGACATATCCAAACTACCAACGTAGGTTTCCGCAACAATACCGGAACTAGAAGCTGTTAAAAAGATATTAGATTCATAAGTAGAACCACCTGGCAAATAAGCTTTTTCCGCTTGTACTGTAGCTCTTAACTTATCAAATTTAAAATCCAAAGCTCCAATTGTTTTAAGAATTGCCTCATTTACAGTTGCTTCCGCACTAAGCGCATCATTCTGAAGTTTCGTTAAGATGGTCATAGTACCTGCAGATGGAACATGGAAAAAGTTTTTATAATACCATTTTCCTTCAATCCCCTTCTTATTAGGGTCATCTTCAGCAGTTAAAGTTAAACTATTAACAAGAGCTAAACGCTCAGAATCTAAGAATCCAGGAGTTGTATTGATAATTTCTGTAATCTCCGCTTTAACATTGTTAATTTTTTCTTGAAGTTGCTTTCCTTTAAATTCTACAGCATCTTCCATTGCTAACAATCTAGAAGGAGAATCAATATCATCCATTTTCTCTAAATGTCCTTCTTCTGTTTTACCAGAAAGCGTATAAAGTTCTTCTTTTAGTTGATCAATGAAGGAATTCAAATCTCCCGCTGCTGCACTTACCTTTTTAGTTTGCTCGTACAACATTGGACCATCTGGAGAATCGCTCATTTTACCTTGAAAAGCAGCATCTACGAAAGTCACCTTTTCTCTAAGTACATCGTTAGAATTTTCTATACCAGTTTCAACCAATCTGAATGCTTCTAATACTTCTGCTGACACGTTCATTGCCAATAATGCAGTTAGTACTAAATACATCATGTTGATCATCTTCTGTCTTGGGGTTAATTTACCACCTGCCATTATTCTTAAATTTTATAGGGTTAAATAATAAGTTAAAGATCTTATGCTTTCATTGCAGATAGCATATTACCGTAAACTTTATTTAAAGATGATAAATTACCTGATAAATCGTTCATTTGAGTTTGAACTGACGCCGTAGACTGGCTAATAGCTTTCATAGAATCTAAAGTAGCAGCAAGACCATCAGCAGAAGATAAAGCTGCTGCATAAGCATCTTTAACTTGACCTAAAGCATTAGCCGCAGCTCTTGCATTAGTTGAATAATCTGAAGTTGCAGCCATAGCATCACTCATATCTCCCATTTTAGAAACATTTTCACTTAATTTTCCTAAATTACTTCCTAAACGAGAAATCATATCTTGTTCAACATTAGCTTGAGCTAACATATCGTCTAAACTCTTAGTTAAAGATTTAGAAGATTTTCCAGAAGATGAAAGTTCATCATTAGCTAATTCTGGGTAAACTCTTTCCCATTGGTATTCCTCATGGTGCTCAAATTGCGGTTCGAAAGCAGATATGATAAAAATTAGTACTTCTGTACTCATACCTACAATAAGCATCAAACTTGCAAATGGCCAGTGCATTAATTTAAAAAGTGCACCCGCAATTACGATAGCTGCTCCAAAAGAGTAAGCATAATTTAACCAAGTTTTACCAGATTTACTAAGAAAGAATGATTGTGATTTTGCCATTTTTTTAATTTTTTTAAAGTTTAAACAATAGTATTTAGGGTTAATATCAATTAACTAAAACGCTTTCAAAAGTTACAATAATGTTAAGAATTTAATTTGACTAGAAACTACTATCTCTGAAATCTCTTCCTAAATAAGTAGATACACATCTGAAACCGATATAACTCTTAGCTTCAAAAGAATAATCCCAATGTCTTGTTCCAGTTTGGATATAGTATCCTATATCCTTCCAAGAACCACCTCTGATTACCTTTCTCTTCATAGTATTCGGCTCACTATCGTTAGCATCGTAACGAATATCAGGATTCAAATCATGAATAAAATTGTAAGAATTTTCATAGAATGCAGAAGATGTCCACTCAGCAACATTCCCTGCCATATTGTATAAGCCGTAATCATTTGGCCAATAAGCATCTGCTCTAACTGTGTACAAACCACCATCTTCAGGATAATTACCTCTACCCGGCTTAAAGTTTGCCAATAAACATCCTTTACTGTTTCTTATATAAGGACCTCCCCAAGGATACGGAGACATATCTTTACCACCTCTTGCTGCGTACTCCCACTCGTGCTCAATAGGAATTCTAAAGATATCCATCATTGGTAAACCTTGCTCTTTTTTGTAAGAATTCCAAAATTCTGTTCTCCAAGCTGCAAAAGCATTAGCTTGATCCCATGTCACACCCACAACTGGATAATCATCGAAAGCAGGGTGAGAATAGTAGTTTCTTGCTAAAGGCTCGTTATAAGAGTAAGAGAAGTCTCTAATCCAAACTAAAGTATCTGGATAGATATTTGCTTCTTCTTCCATCATTAAATCTTCCCGATCTATACCTGGCTGACTAGCAGCAGTTTGCCAATCAATCCAAACATACTCATAAATCAACTTAGAAGTATTGATTCCACCACCCATTGGGTCACTTTTAGGTAACATCATCGCCTCTAGCAATTCGCTAGTTTCCGAATCTTCCCAATCAATTTTCTGACTCCAGTCAATATATTCCTCGCCAGACTCTTCATCTACAATAATATGATCCAATAACTTGTGAGCAATAGAATCTCTAACCCAGCTCACAAATTGACGATACTCATTATTCGTGATTTCCGTGTCATCCATGTAAAATCCTTGAATGGAAATTGATTTGCTTTGAGATAATAAAGCATGATTCACATCTTGATCAGAAGGACCAATATGCAAGAAACCTGAAGGAATGTAAACCATTCCATAAGGCATTTCAGGTTGCCAATTTGGCCTATCTAGTTCTCCTAGAAGCTGACCGTTGTAGCTACCGCCACAGCCTGAAAGTAATACCAATCCTACGATTAGGAAAGAGAATGCTAATGATTGTAATTTCATACTTTGTCTTTTTAATAGCAATTTTAAAGCGTGTAAATATAATACTTTTCTTATTAAACAATAATATTCACTCAGCTAAAGTAATATTTTTTTATAAAAACCTAGGGTTATACATCATATTAGTTTTAACATTCTGTTTAAAACTTCTAGGTAATTCAAGTTTCAAGCTAATTTCATGACTTCCACTATTTGAATTATTCAAATAAGATAGGTTATAATCATAGCTATATGCCACTTGGACTTTCTCCTTTAAACTAAAGCCAAAAACACCAATTAGCGCGTCATTATTCAATCCACTATATCCTCTGAAGCCCAATCCCGCCAAAATCTTCTTCCATTTAATCATAACTTCCGTTTGAGCTTGCCATTTAATAAAATCTGTCTTTACAAAAACTGAAGGTATAATTCTCAATTTTTCCGTTTCAATAACGTAAGACGAATGTATGTTTATTGTACGATTTAAAAAAATTATTGTTCCACTTTGGTCTTGAGATAGATTCAACTTTGGCTTATTCAGCTCTTCCATTGCAATACCAAGGCTAAAATTAGAAAATCCGTAAATTAATCCAAAGGAAAAACATGGCGCAAGGCTAGAAACTTTTGAACTTGGTAAAAAATTATCGTTATGAATAACCGTCCCAGGTAAATACTCTCCATCTGGTGCTGTTAATTGAGATCCATCCAATGCCAACTGGACCAAACCAGCTGAAAAACCCACAGAAAATCGGTGTTTACCTTTATATAGATGGTAGGCAGCCAAAGCTTCCGTCTGTGTATATCGTTGGTAGCCAATAAAGTCGTTAAGCATTCTAAAACCTAAACCTAAATTCTTCGTAAAAGCAGGACTGCTAAAGGAAGCGTATTGCGTACCAATAATTTTTGTACCTAAACCAACATATTGACTTCTGTGTGCAACAATAGCCCTTAACTTGGATTGCTCTCCGCTATTAGCTGGATTAAGGTAAGAAGTATAAAAGCCCTGCTGACTGAATTGAATCCATTGTTGAGCTTCCAATTGGGAAAGCGAAAACAAAATTAAAAGTACTAGGTAATACCTCAAAACAAAAAAGATTTACTAGAATAACGAACTAAAGATAAGTTTAGTTTTTCTCTTTTGTTATTTTCCGTCCAAATATCTTTCGATTGCCATGGACATGGAGGGAGATTCTGGAATTGGTGCTTTAATATCTAATCGCAAGCCTAATTCTTCAATCTTATCGCAAGTATTTGGTCCAAAACCAGCAATTCGAATATCCCCCTGCTCAAAATTTGGGTAATTTTCGAATAAAGACTGTACTCCTAAAGGACTAAAGAAAACAATCATGTCGTATTTCGTAATATCAAATTCACTCAGATTAGCAGATACCGTGCGGTACATTACACATTCCTTAAATTCAAAACCCTCATCTTGAAGAAAATTGGAAAGCTCATCATTTCGAACATCCGTACAAGGAATTAAAAATTTACCCGCAGAAACTTTATGCTTTAAAAGCAAAGATTGGAAATCTTTAAATGTTCCATTTGCAAAGAAAACTTTTCTTTTTCTGTACTGAATATATTTTTGAAGATACAAAGCAATGGCCTCTGACATACAAAAATACCTAGTTTCTTGAGAAACCGTTGCTCGCATACCTTCCATCATTTGAAAGTAAAAATCCATTGAATTTCTACTTGTAAAAGTAACAGCTGGATAGGTATTCAAATCTACTCTCTGTTTCCTGAATTCTTTCTTACTGACACTTTCTACTACTATAAAGGGATTAAAGTCAATATTAATATCATACTTCTTTGCCAAAGTATGATAAGGAGACCTTTGCGCTGGTTCAGGCTGAGAAATTAAAATATTCGATATTTTATTCATGGTCGAAGTAGGAATAAGCGGTATTCTTTAAATTTTATTCTACGCTAGCTCAATAAGACTTTTATCAAAACTATTATAGGTAAAATTTTGAAGCTGCAAAGATATGCAAAAAAATGAAAAGAATATACCTCCACCCTTTCGTTTGCTAGTATTTGTAAAATTCGCCACTCCTTGACTAAATAAATCCATCCAATCAGCACAAAAAATAAAATACTAATCAAGTAAGCTAAACTAATTTTAGCGAATACAACGAAGAATAATGCCGGCCAAACTAAGAAACAGAGAACTAAGGCATAGTTTAAACTTGAGGCAAGAAGAATATCTATAATTCTATTAGAATTACTAAACAAGGCGGTTTGTACGGAAAAGATAAAATCCATTACAAAGTAGGCAAAAACCAAAATAACAAAAGTCCAATACCCCCGCTGATGAAAGTAAATATTGTTAAAAGAAAAATGCAATAAAAAAGCAAATGAGAGAATAAATAGCATTAAATACAAGTAATAAAAATAAGCATTTCCTTGTCTTTCTGTTCTACTTTGCTGTAAAGCAAAGGAACTACTGAAAATTGATCTAAAACTCATCTTTACTTGCTCTCTTGAACTAAACATCAATAAGGTGAGAACCGTACTAAATGCCATTAACACCCAAAATTCGAAGGATTTATTCTTAGAATTCAAATTCAGTGAAGCAATTCTATTCATAGGAAGCAAACTATCTCCGATTGCTTGAATTTTAAAATCTGGTATGCCATTTAAGTCATCATAGGTCAATATTGCTGTATCTACAAGCAAACTATCTTGTGCAGAAACAGCGCAAGAGCAAAAAAAAACACCTATAAAAAGCAAAAAAAGCTGTTTCATTAAAAAATACTTATAAACCCAAAATGAATTTTTCCATTTCTGATTTGAATTTTATTATCTAAGTTTTTACCTAGAGCATAATTTAAACTAAACAAGCCAGCCTTGGTTTCCAAGCTTAAGCCCAAACCAAAGCCAATTGGAAAATCTACAAATCCAGCCCCTTTTCGTTCATCTTCAACTATGGCAAAATCTCCAAAAGCACCAACGAATGAATTCTTGGAAAGAAGAAATCTAAATTCTGTGGTAAAGATAGAATAGTAGGGCGTATAAATTGCTTCTTCATCAAAACCTCTTAATATTTTATAGCCTCCAATTCTAAACTTCTCATTAGTTAGAACATTCTTGGCTATAAAGCTAGCACTCTTATTCTGCAATAAAAAGGTACTTCGCTTAGCGATGGGAATAAATTGCGAATATTGAAAATTCAAGGCGTAATTTACTTTTTTCAAATCTAAAGAATCGTATCTACTTTGTAATAGTGTGCCATCATAAGCCTCTAATGAGGCTATACTTTGATTAACTTTTATTTTATTCAAGCCTAGGCTTCCTTTCAAAATAAATTTAAAGCCCTTAGTAGGGTTCAAAACATAATTTAGATTTTGAAGTTCTAAAGCCAAGCCATAACTATTATTTCTGAGATCTAGAATGGAGGGCAAGCTAGCGCTCGACTTAATCAAACTAGTATCGGCATTCAAAACATTCGAGCTATGGTTGCTATAGGATAATTTCAACTGATTAAAACCTCCAAACTGATATTGAACACCGATTTCCGATTTAATATCAATGAAAAGAGAATCATTTTTATAAAGATTAAATGCCCCAAATAAACCTATAGGCGAGTTTAAAAAATAAGGATAGCTCATTTTAATATCCAAATTTTGCGTTCTAGGTTTAAGCTGTTCAAATTCAACAAACAACTCTTCTCCTACTCCAAAAAAATTCTGCAATTGCAATCTCCCTTCCCCTGTAATGGTAATTTTCTTTCCGCTTAACTGATCATTTGGCAATACCCCTAACAATAAATTAAACTGACTACTTTTTTGTTTTTGAAGAAACAAACTTATGCTTACGCCGCTTGTAGTGAAAAACAACTCACTTGCTTTGCTCTCTAATAAATAGGGCAATTGACGAAGTTTTTTTGAAATGGCATCAATTTTCTGTTGGTTATAAGGATCCCCAGGCTGGATACCCAAGTATCTTTGAATAAATTTGGTTTTGGATTTCGTATCTCCAAAAATAATAAGGGTATCTATGAGAATAGAATCGTGTTTTTCAGCAAATAGACTTGCCTCCAATTCGTTCCCTTGAATGCTAATGGAATCTAGCCACACTTCTGCAAAAGGAAAAGCCGCATTTTCATACATTTTTAATAAATCACTTTCAGCTTTATTAAGATTTCCAATGGCAAGAGCATCTTGTGATTTTTTAATGCCTAATTTATTCCAATACTTAGCCTCTATATTACCATTGGTAAGACTCTTTAATTGCAATTTAGCGCCCAGATGCAAGTTGAGTTGACAAGCTAGACTATCGCAATAAATAGTATCTATAGAGGCCTCCCAATATCCCTTTCTTCGCAAATCCAATAAAAGAGAATTGAGTTCCTTGTCTAAGTTTTTGAGAGCAAGTTTATCTTGAAATTTCACTTTCTTAGGTAAAGATTCTGCATCTAACAAATTCAGCTGAATAGCCAGAGCATCCTGTGCATACAAATGAAAGGATGACACCATGAATAATAAACTATATATTATTTTCTGTTTCAAGTAATATTTAACTCGTTACTTTACAAAATATTTTCAAAAGTAAGCATTAGATTGAAATGGCAGGTATATACATTCATATTCCTTTTTGCAAACAAGCTTGTACTTATTGTAATTTTTATTTTAGTACCTCAAGCTATTTTAAAAATAACTTTATCACCGCCCTTGCTAAGGAAATTGCCATGCAAAGCCATTACTTAAGTGAAGAGGAAATAAAAACAGTATATTTTGGAGGAGGCACTCCTTCTATTCTTGAAACCCAAGAACTAGAATACCTTCTTACTGAACTTTCAAAGCACTTTAGTTTTGCAGAAAACTTAGAAATTTGTTTAGAAGCCAATCCAGATGATTTAACACCTCTTAAACTAAAAGCGCTGAAGCAACTTGGAATTAACAGATTAAGTATTGGCATTCAATCCTTTAAAGAAAGTGATCTCCTTTTTATGAAGCGTTCTCATACTGCAAAAGAAGCCCTGCAATGCATAGAGCAAGCGAGGATTGAAGGCTTTGATAATCTTTCTATTGATTTAATATACGGCATTCCCGAGCAAAGCAACGAAGATTGGTTAGGAAATCTAAATCGCCTTGAGGGCTTAGGCATAAATCATTTGTCTTGCTATGCCTTAACCGTAGAAGATAACACCCCACTCTACCATGATATTCGCAAAGGAAAAATTAAAGCACTTGATGAAGATTTAGCTGCGGAGCATTTCAAAATATTAAGAAATTGGTCTAAATCCGAGCATTGGGAGCATTACGAAATATCCAACTTATGTAAGGAGGGTAACTACTCTAGGCACAACACAGCCTATTGGAATGATGAAAAATATCTAGGACTAGGACCTGGGGCTCATTCTTATAATGGAAAGGAAAGGCAATGGAATGTACCCAATCTTAAGTATTACATTGAAGCTCTTAAGGAGAATAAGCTTCAATTTGAAAAGGAAAGCTTAAGTGAGGCAAACCAATTCAATGAAAGGATAATGACGAGTATAAGAACCATGTGGGGCATCGACAAAAATCTTTTAAAATCTAAATTCCCCAAATACTTTCCTTATTTTGAGAAGCAAATAGCCTTCTTAGATGGCGATTCGATTATAAATACCGATAGACATCTAATATTGAGTGATGAAGGGAAATTTTATGCTGATGGTATTGCAGCAAAATTATTTATTGAAGATTAAAAAATTATAAAAGCCTTATGGAAGCAAGTATTAATATTAGTGAGGATTGCTACAAAATCAACTTAAATTCTGCCGTCTGTATTTCTACACCTTTCGGATCAAAAGAACTCTTACCTAAAGCTTTCCATGCACCAGATTTGCACATTGAGGCTGTTCGCAATGGAGACTTTGTAGGAAGCACGCAGGAAGGAGGTATATTAAATTTCAAAAACATCTTCATCAATCCTCATGGAAATGGAACGCATACAGAATGTGTTGGCCATATTTCTAAGGAGGAATTCTATATTAAAGATTGCTTAAAATCCTTTCATCACTTAACGCAACTTGTTACGATAAATCCTGAGGTAATAGGAGAAGACAGAGTAATTACTTTAAAACAAATAGAAAGTATAAAGCTTAATGGCAAGGTTAATTGCCTAATAATTCGAACACTACCGAACTCCAAAGAAGACAAATTCAGAGATTGGTCGGAGACTAACCCAGCATACATAGCGCCAGAAGCCATGAAGTTAATCACCGAACTAGGAATAGAACATTTTATGGTAGACACGCCAAGTGTAGATCGCGAACATGATGAAGGGAAGCTATTAGCGCACAAGTATTTTTGGCAGTATCCAGAAGGCCCAATAAGATTACATGCTACCATAAGCGAAATGGTCTATGTTCCTAAGGAAGTTAAGGATGGCTTATTTCTAGTTAATATTCAAATTCTCCCCTTATTGATGGATGCTAGTCCAAGTAATATCCTATTATATCCAATTTTGAGCTAAATCTGTGTAGGATAATTTACTACTTTTCCTAAATTAGCCTTGTACAAGCCTCCCTTATGAAGGAAATCTTAATTGCATTAAAACTTCTTTTGGTCTTTACTTTAAGGTACTTCCTCATTGCTGGTCTTGCTTTCTCTACTTTTTATGTTCTTTTTTCAAAAAAAATGGAACTCCGTAAAATCCAAAAAGGAAACGCTAGTCACAAAGATTTTTGGAGAGAAATTTGGTATTCCATGCAAACCAACTTGGTATTTGTGCTTACTGCCCTCCTTATTCTTTTTGGACCGATTAAGGAACATAGCAAAATCTACGAAAACTTGAATGATTATCCCTTGTGGTACCTGCCTCTTAGTTTGGTATTGGCCTTAATCATTCATGATAGCTATTTCTATTGGATGCATCGAACTTTGCACAAAAGCTGGCTGTACAAAAACTTTCATAGAGTTCATCATCTTTCAACTAATCCTTCTCCATGGGCTTCCTTTTCCTTTCATTTGGGCGAAGCATTTTTAGAATCTTTGATTGTTTTGCTAGTTGTATTTTTAATTCCCATTCATCCATGGATGCTATTTGGCTTTACCTTTGCAAGTTTAATAATAAACGTTTATGGTCATTTAGGATACGAAATTGCTCCTAGTTGGTATAGACGAAGTTTTTTATTTGAAATTTTTAATAGCTCTGTACACCATAATATGCACCACCAATATTTCGAGGGAAATTACGGCTTGTATTTCAGAATTTGGGACAGACTAATGGGAACAGAAAATCCAAACTACCTACAAGAGTACAATAAAATTCAAAAGCAGCGTTTCGAAAACTAATAGGCTAATAATTCAAGAACGGTTTCTTCTAATCTTGCTTGAGGTAAAAACTGATTCTCTAACACTTTAGCAAAGGGAACTGGGGTGTCTAAACTTCCTAGTCTTCTTACTGGTGCGTCTAAGAATTCAAAACAATTTTCTCCAATCCAGGCAGCGATATCTGAAGCAATACTTCCGGTTAGGCAGTCTTCATTAAGAACCAAAACCTTACCTGTCTTTTTTACCGTTTTGGCAATTGCTTCATAATCTAATGGCATTAGAGAGCGCAAGTCCAAAATTTCAATATTTAAATCTGGTCTTTTTTGTACTAAGTCTTTAGCCCAAACAATGCCAAATCCATAGCTGATTATGCTCAGATTAGTACCTTCTTGCACCAGCTTTGCCTTGCCAAGCTCTAAGGTATAATAATCTAAAGGAACCTTATCTTGAACACTTCTATAAAGAGCTTTATGCTCAAAAACCATAACTGGATTAGGATCTTCAATTGCTGCCGCCAATAAACCTTTAGCATCATAAGCATTACTCGGAAAAACAATTTTTAAACCCGGAGTATGGTAAAACCATGCTTCATTACTCTGCGAATGAAAGGGACCAGCACCTACTCCTGCTCCTGTTGGCATTCTAACCACAACATCTGCATTTTGTCCCCATCTGTAATAGGATTTTGCAAGATTATTAATAATCGGATTGAAACCAGAAGTAACAAAATCTGCAAATTGCATTTCTACTACAGCTTTCATCCCTTTAATACTCAAACCCAAAGCTGCGCTTAATATTCCAGACTCGCAGATTGGAGTATTTCTTACCCTATCTTTCCCAAACTCAGCAACAAAGCCATCGGTAATTTTAAAAACACCGCCATATTCGGCGATATCTTGTCCCATAATTACCAAGTTTTCAAAGCGTTGCATACTTTGTTTAAGTCCACTTGAAAAAGCGTCTATCATTCTCATTTCTACTGCTGCATCCGATTGAGGCATAATAAGAGAATTCGTATGGGGCATAAACACATCCGCCACTTCTTCTTCTATACTTGGATTAATTTCTGGCTCTGCGAATGCTTCTGCCAAACCATCTTCAATCTCTTTAGCTAACTCTAAACGAAGAGAATCTATGGTGTTTTGACTAAGTAAGCCTTCAGTCAAGAGGAAATCTTGGTAATTTTGCAAAGGGTCCTTTTTAGACCAAAGATCAAAAAGTTCTTGAGGGACATATTTGGTGCCAGAGGCTTCTTCATGACCTCTCATTCTAAAGGTATTACATTCAATAAGAACAGGCCTAGGGTCTTTTCTTATTTTTTCGGCATAAAACTTAAGCGTATTATACACTTCAAGGATGTTATTTCCATCGATGGTTACCGCTTCCATTCCATAGCCAATTCCCCTATCCGCAAGTTTCTCACATCGAAACTGCTCATTAGTAGGCGTTGAAAGTCCGTAGCCATTATTTTCAATGATGAAAATAATCGGCAAATCCCATACTGCTGCCACGTTCAGGGCTTCATGAAAATCACCTTCGCTAGTACCTCCATCGCCAGTAAAAGCAACAGTAAGCTTATTCTCATTTTTGATTTTAGAGGCTAAGGCTATGCCATCTCCTACATTTAGCTGCGGACCTAAATGCGAGATCATTCCTACAATACTGTATTCAATGCTACCAAAATGAAAGCTTCTTTCTCTGCCTTTTGAGAATCCATTCTTTTTGCCCTGCCATTGTTTAAACAGACGAGAAAAGGGTATCTTTCTTGTAGTAAAAACACCTAGATTTCTATGTAATGGCAAGATATATTCGTCTGAATTTAAGGCTGCTGTTACACCTACCGAAATCGCTTCTTGTCCGATACCACTAAACCATTTTGAAATTTTACCCTGCCTTAATAGAATGAGCATTTTCTCCTCAATCATTCGAGAAAAAAGCATATTTTTATATAAGTCTAACTGGGTTTCTTTATTGCTTTGTTTGGTAGAATATTTCACTAGAAATAAATTTATACAAAGGTAAGTCTTAATGCTCAAATCTTGCTTTTAAATTACTCTAGCACCAAAAATTATTAACAAATTAAAGTTCTTGCTAAATTTGTTAATATGAAATATAGCTTTACAAATCCTTTAATTGACTTACAAAGTTCTGTTTGGAAATCCGGCGTTTTAGTTCCTACCGAGATAGCTAGCCACTTTCTTGGCATTAACGATAAAAGAGTTATTTGCACTCTCAATCAGAAAAAAAGCATTCATGTAGCACTTATGCCAAAAGGAAACAATACCTGGTTTTTTAATATCAACAAGGAATGTCAGAAAGAGCTCCAGATTAAACTCGGCGATATGCTTGAAATAAGTATAGAAACCGATGAGTCTAAATACGGAATGGAAGCTCCGGAAGAATTTCTTGAATTACTTAAGCAGGATATGGCAGGTAAAAGCTACTTTGAAGCGCTAAGTATAGGCAAACAAAGAACGCTTCTTCATCAAGTTTTGACCGCAAAAAGCATAGAAAAAAGGATAGAAAAGAGTATTATTATTGTAGAATATTTAAAGGAAGTAGAAGGAAAGTTAGATTACAAATCTCTCCATGAAGCTTATAAAAATAGTCGCTTTTAACTACACATTACTTAAGTCTAAAACAATAATTAGCAAAAATAGAGGAGAAATCTGCTTGACCATAGTTGGCATTCATAAATACTCCGATAGAAAAATTATGCTTAGGATTTTTCGCGGTATTAATAGCATATAAATTTAGGCCAAGTCGAGTTGAAAAAAGCAATTTCATGGTTTTATCAAACTTGCTTCTATCCTCATACTTGTCATAAAAACTAGAGAAATATGGCTTCCAAAGATTAAGTCCACCTTGAAGATCAAAACTAAGATGCCCAAACATTAACTCCGTTCCCAAGAAGAGAATCAGATTAGAAGCTGCCTTTTGTTTTAGTCCATCGAAACTTGGGAATTCATTTCTAATTTGAGAATGGGCATAGGATGAATAGTATTGATAGGCTAAGCCAGTTTTAACCAATAAATATTTTCTAAAAACGACACCAAAAGCAAGAGAAGCACTAGAGATTAAATACTTTGGACCACCAATTGGTTCTGTGGTTCCGCCATATTCATGTAAGCCAAAGCCGAGTCCTGCACGCAAATAATAATATTTTTTACTTCTATCTACTTTAGTTCTTTCATACTTGGTGTAAGGATTCTCTTCTCCGGGATAGTATTGAAGTCCGAGACCAAAAACGCCGTAATTTTGTCCAAAATTTGGCAAGCGCGTATGTCCGTTAGAAGCATGCCAAAAGCCAGCACCAAATTTCAAATGTAATCGCTTGTTTAGCACAAAACGATAGGCCATATTGGCATTAAAATACCAAGAATATGGAGAACCTATTGCAAGATTCGTAGGATTATCTATACTATCGTAAGGAGCAGTATGATAAGCCATTCCTAATCCTAATTTGAAATCTAGGCTATGTTTTGTGCCAAAGGGACGATTAAAGCATATAAAAGGATTAAAGGCAAATTGACTCCCGTAATCCTTCTGATTTTGAACATGTAAATAGCTGAATTGTATCCCAGTTTGAGGATAGCCATAATAAGCTTGCCAGCTACTATCCTTCTTGGTTTGATAGCCAAAAGAAAAAGTGCTAGCATAAGCATTCCCTGGTTTGGGAGCTGAAGGGTAGTTTGGAACGAGTAGGCTATAAAAAGCTTCCACTTCTACAAATGGGGAAGCTTTCGATTTTATGCTTTGAGCACTTAAATGTTGAACTCCAATAAAAACTAAGATTAAACAAACTCTATAAAGCATAAATAAACGGTAAACTTTCTTCTGGTAAAATTATTAAAAAAAACGAAAGAAGGAATTGACAAGTCCAAGCAATAGGAACTTAAGTATATCTTTGCATGATGCTTCATGAAATATACATGCAACGATGCTTAGATATCGCGCGAAGGGGATTGAGAAGCGCTGCTCCCAATCCAAGTGTAGGAGCGGTATTGGTTTACAAAAATAAAATCATTGCAGAAGGCTTTACTTCGCCCTATGGTGGCGCTCATGCAGAAGTAAATTGCATTAATAATGTTAAAGAAGAAGACAAAAACTTAATTTCTAAATCTAGTTTATATGTTAGTTTAGAACCTTGTTCACATTTTGGTAAAACCCCTCCTTGCAGTAAGCTTATTATTAAGAATAAGATACCTAGAGTGATAATTGCTACACGCGACCCGAATCCCCTAGTTGCTGGAAACGGGATAGCAGAATTAAAAAACCATGGTATAGACGTAATAGAATCCGTGCTAGAAGATAAAGCTAGAGAACAGAACAAAAGGTTTTTTTGCTTATTTACCAAGAAAAGACCTTATATAATTTTAAAATGGGCACAGACTAAACAAGCTCTTTTTTCTCCAAACTCTAATGAACAGTTCTGGATTACAAATAAAAGAACAAAAGCCTTGGTTCATCAATGGCGAAGTGAAGAAATGGCTATTTTAGTTGGCGAAAAAACGGTGCTTGCCGATAAGCCCAGATTGAATGTTAGATTAGTAAAGGGAGAAAACCCTGTACGTATAGTTATTAATACCGACAAGGAGCTCGACACGAATCTACCTATTTTTAATGGAGAAATTCCTAGTTGGATTTATTCAAAATTTAAAGGAACGAACAAAGAAAACCTAGAGTTTATTCCTATTAAAAATGCTGACAATGTGCTTGACGAAATTCTTAAAGATTTGTACGAACGTCAGATAAGCTCACTCATCGTTGAGGGAGGAGCGTTTACGCTTGCTAAATTTATTGAACAAGGGTTGTGGGATGAAGCTAGAATTTTGATTGGCGAAAAGGAATTGAAAGAAGGAATAGCAGCCCCAAAAATTAAAGGGAAGCTATGTGAAGAATTTCAAATTTCGGGCGATTTAATTCAAGTTTATAAAAACGAATAATGATATTCCTTTTACTAAGTATTTTTTGTTCTACCGCTTTGATGCTTATTTTCAAACTTTTTAAAAAATTTGAAATTAGCACCTTCCATGCTATTGTATTCAATTATTTAACTGCTGTCTTCATAGGCATCCCTTTCGTAAATGATTGGGAATTTGCCTTTCAAAGTGCTGGAAATTGGTACTATTTAGCCCTGCTTTTAGGATCTTTATTTATCGGACTTTTCTTTCTAATTGGTAAAACAACTCAAGAACTAGGAATCAGTGTCGCTACTGTAGCTATGAAATTGGGTTACATTCTTCCTATTTTACTAGCCTTTACTTGGTATAAAGAAGAACTAAGTACTTTGAAAATAAGCGCTATTCTGTTAACGATTCTTGCTGTTATTTTAAGCTCCATTAAGAAGAAGGACCTAGCAAGTCAACCGACTGCAAAAAATAGCCTATTGCTCTTTCTTCCGCTTGTTATATTTATAGGTAGCGGAATTTGTGATGCCTTAGTTCAGTTTGCAGAAAAGAGCTTTTTTCCAAATAAGGGCTTTGAAGCTTTCTTAATTATTTTGTTTGCAACAGCATTTAGCCTTGGTTTTTTCGCTGCAATAATCAGCGACATCCGTAAAAAACAAAGTGCATTTACAGCTAAAAATATCTTTGCTGGGTTTCTTCTTGGCATTCCAAACTACGGCTCTATCTATTTCCTATTTAAGGCCTTAAACCATTACAGTAACGATAGTGCTAGCGTTTTTCCCTTGAATAATATAGGCATTGTTCTTTTATCTAGTTTAGTAGCCATATTTTTCTTTCAAGAAAAGCTGAGTAAATGGAATTTACTTGGCTTAACAATTGCCTTGTTGTCTATAATTTTAATGTCCTTTGAGCACTTATTTTAGCATAGAAAATCAAAGTGAAGGCTACTACGAAAGTAAGGGCTCTAAATTTATATCTTTCGCTTACCCAGTTCATAATGAAGCAGATATCAAAATGCATTTGGAAAAGCTTAAAGAGCTTCATCCTAAAGCAACACACCATTGTTATGCCTATCGTTTGGGAGTAGATAAGAACAATTATAGAGCAAACGATGATGGAGAACCAAGTGGCTCTGCGGGAAGACCAATTTTAGGTCAAATTGATTCGCACGGCTTGAGTTTTGTTTTGGTAATTGTAGTGCGCTACTATGGCGGAACAAAGCTAGGTGTATCTGGCTTGATTAGTGCTTACAAAAAAGCTGCTAATGAGGCCTTAGAGAAAGCTCTTAAAATTGAGCAAGAACTTGAGGCTCAAATGGCGATTGAATGCTCATACTTAGAAGTAAATGATCTCCTTAACTTTCTTAAAAAAAGTAAAATTGAAAATATCCAACAAGATTATACAGATTTATGTAAAATAAGCTTTAAGTTTCCCCTTTCTATGCAAGAGTCCCTATCTTTATGGTTACAAGAAAACTCCTTTAATTTTAGCATTAGCAATAATTAGATTTTGAAAATTAAGTCTGCAAAATATAAAATAGCCACTCTTTTAATAATCTTGCTTTGCAGCAGCTTAGCACAAGCTCAAAATTTGGGTAGCTATGTCTATCCTTATCCCAGTTTTAAACTACCTAGTGGCCAATGGAATATTTCTTCCTTCTCTAAAGAAAAAATTGAACAAGAGTTTAACCGTCTAGGTTATAATAATATTAGTTTAGAACTAATATATACTAAAGAGAGCCTAGGCACCTCAAACCTCAGCTACCAAGTTTCTTATAAAAATGCTCTTATCCATTTTGGACTTGTGAAATTGCATTTTGATTTAAGCACAGGTAAGCTCCTCCTATTTCAGGCAAATCTTCCGCCATTAGATGATTGGATGAAAATTCATTTAGAGGCTAGCGAAGACTACCATCTAGAAATCTTGTTTGAAAACAAAATTCCTTTAATAGCTAGAAAAATCAATCTAATTGAGGAAGCTAGAGATTATTATGCCACTCGCTTAATTTTGAATTCTGGAGCTTACTACGAAAATGATATGAAATTTCACAAGGACAGCACTGCTTATGTAAAAGTGTTTCTTCCCGACCCTTTAAGCTCTTCGGAGAAAAACTATGGCGGAGCATATCAAGATGCTTACACCAAAGATACAAGTGCCATTTTTGTGCAAAATGTGCCTAATAACGGGAATCCTGTATTAAATACACCAAGTGCCCAACTAACTATATACGGACAAAGCTTTAATGTTAGTGCAGAGAGCTACGGCAATACTTTTAGTCAGCCCAATCTTTTTCAGGTGCTTGAAAACTTGTATTTAAGCTCGCAGCTAGTCGTTTTAGGCTATACAAGTATCTTGGTAGAAGATTTAAATAGTTTTAGCACACAAATAATAATTGAAGATTATAATTACCCTGAGTTAGAAGCAGAGCAAAGCTGGCAAAGCATGGATTTAAGCTATGAATCGGGCGAATTTCTATTACAAAGTCCCTATTTTATACTTAGTGAATTTAGTCCGCCATTCACGAACCAAACAAGCAGTCTTAATGATAGTTTAGGATTTAACCGAAGCCAAGTAGAATTTGAAGATGTTAATGCTTTCTTTCACCTAGATAATTTTAGGAAATATTGGCAAAGTTTAGGTTTTACTCAGCTTGATGATGAAGTGATACTAGTAGATGCTCATGGCAATAGTGGAGCAGATAATAGCTTTTTCACTCCGACCAGTCCTCCTCGTTTGGTATTTGGACAAGGAGGTGTAGATGATGCGGAGGATGCCGATGTGGTGGTACATGAATACGGACACGCTTTAAGTAACTTTGCTTCTCCAGGAACCAACTCGGGTGATGAAAGAAGGGCTATTGATGAAGGCTTTGGTGATTATCTCGCAAGTTCTTATTCTGCTAAGTATAGTTCGTATTTTCCAGAAAATGTATTTTCTTGGGATGGGCATAATGAATTTTGGTCGGGAAGAACTTCCAATAGCACAAAAACTAAAGAGGATATAAATCTAAACGAGAACATCTATTACAATGGTGAAATTTGGTCGAGCACTTTGATGGATTTGCATGCACTTATTGGAGCGGAAGCTTGCGATAAGCTAGCCATTGAAGTAATGTATTACAACATGCCCAATCAAAGCATAGCAGAAATCGCCAACAATTTATTTTTAGCAGATTCTGTTTTGTTTAATGGCGACAATTACTGCGATATTTTTAATGTATTGAGTAATCGAAAATTTGTGGATGGCTATTGTTATGGCAATGGCTTTAATGAGGATGCTGGCGCTTTATTATTAAATAGTTCCAGCTTTAGTTTAGAGCAAGGTGCTTTTTCCTTATTAGTTACCGAAGAAGATTTTAGCGAAGGCGAACTCAGAATATTCGATATGAATGGAGCAATAATAATCCAATCTAAAATAAACAATAGAAACATTGAAGTAGATGCTTCTAAATTTTCTCCAGGAGTTTATTTCATTGAATTACAAACTAATTTAGAGAGATATCGCTTTAAGGTATTGAAAAACCTATAGTATGTTAACAGAGAAAGAACAAGAAATAGTTGAAGAGTTTAGTCTCTTCGATGACCCCATGGACAAGTATGAGCATATTATTAGTCTTGGAAAGGAACTTGCACCTTTAGATGAAAAATACAAGGTGGATGAGCTATTAGTTAAAGGATGCCAAAGTAAGGTTTGGTTAAGAGCTTATGAAAAAGAAGGCAAAATCTATTTCGAAGCAGATAGCAATACGGTAATCACCAAAGGCATTATTGCTATGTTAATCCATGTTTTGTCGGGTTTAAGTCCCCAAGACCTAATCTCTCACCAATTAAATTTCATTCAAGAGATAAAACTTCATGAGCATTTAAGTTCTCAGAGAAGTAATGGTTTAAGTTCTATGATTGCCTATATGAAGGGCTATGCCGAGCAATATGCATAGAGCAGCATACTAAAAATCAATCTAAAAAATGAAGAAAAAAATATACTATCTAAAATCTTGTAGTACTTGCATACGAATCTTAAAAGAAATCGAAGCGGAAAAACATGGCTTCGAACTTCAAAATATAAAGGAAGATGCGATAAGCGAAGGGCAATTAGCTGAAATGAAGAAACTAGCTGGTTCTTACGAAGCACTTTTTAGTCGCACGGCAATGAAATACAAAGCTCTAGGACTTAAAGATAAAAATTTAAGTGAGGAAGATTATAAAAACTATATTTTGGAAGAATATACTTTTTTGAAAAGACCAGTGGCGATTATAGATAATACTATTTTTATTGGAAACTCTAAAAAAGTAGTAGAGGCTCTAAAGAACAAACTCACTTAGATTTTCCAAACAATTTTTGAAGAAAGCGTTCTAAAAAATTTAGTTCGAAATCTTTAGCCGTATAATGCCCTATTTCAATAAGAAATTCCATCGCTCTTTCATAGTCACTTTCTTCTACCAATATCTTCACCCCATTCAAAGATCCTGCAGAAAATTCGCGCAAAGCATTAACATGCTCATCTTTTACGTAGGTTCTGATGCCTAATTCCTCTAATCGATTTCGCACCATGGCCATATCAATTTCGTAGGCGAAAGCAGCAACTTGCATTAATTTACCCATAAGTAATTTTATAAAATTAAAAAGGGCTATTAATAAATAGCCCTCTACATGTAAGTTTTAAAAGCAGAAAGCTATAAGGTTCCTCTATTGGCTTGTTCTCTTTCTATAGATTCAAACAATGCCTTAAAGTTTCCTTTACCAAAAGATTTTGCTCCCTCTCTTTGAATTATTTCAAAAAACATGGTCGGTCTATCTTGAACTGGTTTGGTAAAAATCTGAAGTAAATAGCCTTCATCATCTCTATCAACCAAAATATTTAAATCTTGTAAGATTTTAACATCTTCCTTAATATTTCCAACTCGTTCTATCAAATCTTCGTAGTAGGTGGCTGGAACTTCTAAGAACTCCACCCCTCTCCTTCTAAGCTCTGATACGGTATAAATAATATCTTTTGTGGCAACAGCTATATGTTGTACACCCGCACTATGATAGAAATCGATATACTCTTCTATTTGCGATTTCTTCTTTCCTTTGGCAGGTTCGTTAATTGGAAACTTTACATAACCATTTCCATTACTAACTACCTTACTCATTAAGGCCGTGTATTCTGTAGAAATATCCTTATCGTCGAAAGTTAATAACAAACCAAATCCCATTACATCTTCGTAAAACTTAACCCACTCATTCATTCTGCCCAATTCTACATTACCAACACAGTGATCTATATATTGCAAGCCAATTGGTTTAACCTCGAAACTTGAAGATTTGGCCTCAAAGCCCGGCATAAAAGCTCCTCGGTAATTTTTTCTTTCAACAAATTTATGAATGGTTTCTCCATAGGTCTGAATTGATGAAACTACCACTTCACCAAACTCATCTTTATACCTAGTTGGCTCTTGCACACTTATGGCTCCACGCTTTGTAGTTTCTTCCCAACTTTTTGTGGCATCATCCACCCAAAGGGCAAGAACCTTTACTCCATCACCATGCTTAGCAAGATGTGCATTAATTGGGTTTTCGGGAGTAAGTGCAGAAGTAACGACCAATCTTAATTTCTCTTGCTGTAAAACATAAGAGGTTTGTTGTTTGTTTCCTGTTTCTAAACCAGAATATGCCACAACATGGAATCCAAAAGCCGCTTGGTAGTAGTAAGCCGACTGTTTAGCGTTCCCAACATAAATTTCCACATGATCTGTACCTAATAGCGGTAAAAAATCTTGTGCATCTACCAATTTATCTTCAGACTTTGCAACTGTTCTTTCCATAAGTTATGAGTTTGATTTGAGCTACAAAGTTACGATTTTTTATCGAAAGAGAAATAAGCTTAAAATGGATTTCTGCATGTAAGAGAAAATAAAAATTGATCAGAGAAGCTATCCTCTGCAGGACTGTTTGAAAAGGCTTCTTAAATTGAATATTTTTTAACATAAATAATTTCCTTTTATAATTTTTTTATTGGAATTTTATGGAAAGCAGCTAAAGTTCTGCTCCTCTATACACACTAAAAATTTAGCTTATGAAAAAGATACAAATCCTAAGTTTTGCTTACTTTCTTTTCTTTCTTTTGTTTACAAGTGTTTTGTTTGCGCAAAGCACCTATAAACTAGATGGCAGTTTCGAAGGCTTAAGAAAACAATACGACCCTTACCAAAACTATTTTATGCAAGAGTTTCAATACCAACTCGATTTGAAACAAAATGGCAATTCCGTTTCAGGAACCTCTACCATCTACAGCGAAAATGGCGATTATGCAGAAGTTAAGATTAGGGGAATGGTAGTTGGAGACAAATTTTATTTTGAAGAATACGAAATAGTGGATGAAATGAAAAATCCACTCAGTGTTTGGTGTTTTAAATCGGGTGAATTAAAAATTGTAAGCAGAGATAACAGACTTTATCTTTTGGGAGACACGAAAAGTTATACCTCTAATTTTGGCACTCCATGTACAGGCGGTTATACCGAAATTTTTAAGACTCTAGAAAATAAGGAAAGTGCTTCTAAAGAAAACCCAGAATTAAGTCTTATTGAAGTGGAAGCTTATCCAAATCCTACTAGCGATTTTGTTGAACTCGGCTTTAATTTAGAGAACAAAGCCAAGGTAAATATAGAAGTATATCATATTAATGGAACTCGAGTTCTAAGTGTATTAAATGAAAATCTATTCGCAGGTAAGCAAAGTCAGAAAATAGATATGACCGCTTTAGCCAATGGGATTTATGTGCTCAAGCTAAGCATAAAAGACCAAGTCTACTCAAAACAGCTCATCAAATTAGATTAAAAAAAAGAGGACTTTATCAGTCCTCTTTTTTTTGCTTTCTTTAAGGCTCATAATAAAGCCTATTTTCTAGAAACTCTACATCGGTTAAAGTTCTTAAAAAGGCCTTCAAATTTGCTTTGTCTTGTTCACTTAGACTAATGCCTTGACTTAATAAAGGGTCTAAGCTAGCACTGTTTTGAATGCCTGAACTATAATGATCTAGTACTTCATCTATATTTCTAAATCTCCCATCGTGCATATAAGGGTAGGTATGCAGAACATTTCTTAAAGTAGGCACTTTGAATTTACCTAAATCTTCTTGATTTTGGGTAATTCGCGCTCGACCTAAGTCCGTGAAAACAAGATCCAAACCGTTATTTCTAAAACTGTAATCCGTAAATAAGGGCTCTTGATGACAAGCTTCGCATTTTGCTCTAAAAAGCTCTAAGCCCGCAAGTTCGACTTCAGAAAAATCTAGCTTACCTTGAATATAATAATCGTACTTGGAGGTGGCAGAAACTACCGAGGCACTAAATTGAGTTAAAGCATAGAACAAATGCTGATCCGTAATCGGACCTTCACCAAAGGCCTTTTCGAACAAGGCGGGATATTCAGGGCTATTTTGTAGTTTAAATAGAATGCCGTTCATGGTTTCCGCCATTTCGTTGGTATCAGTCATAGCCGGAAAACCTGAAAGTTCTATATGATTAACACCCCCATCCCACATAAAAGCTTCGTTCCACATAAGATTGAAAGCAACAGGGGCATTCCTGATGCCTGTTCTACCATATACTCCAGTACTAAGAGCCACATTATGATCTGCAAAGTAATGAACAGGAGCATGACAAGAGCCACAAGAAATGGTATTGTTTATCGACAATATAGGATCGAAAAAGAGTTTTCTACCCAAAGCAAAGCCTTCTAAGGTGAAGGGATTATCTTCAAATTTATAAACAGGCTCTGGAAAATGAGGAGGATAAACCAATGGATAAACTTCATTAATATCCTCCTCTTTAGCACAAGAACTTAGTAAAATAATTCCAAGTAGAAATAGCCTTACTAATCTTTTCATTATCGCTGCTTAAAACCCTGTAAATTGAATAGAAGCAACAAACTCGGACGCCATTAAGGCTGCATCTGGACCTGGCGCCATTAAAGAGTTAGTTGCTGCTACTCCACCAGGGAAATTGTGCCAAAATTTAGCAGGGTTAACATTGAAATTCATTCCGGTTGTCTGGTCCTTTTCAACCATTAAGTGAGAATTTGAAAAATCTGCACCTAACTCCGTTACCACACTATTTGGACCAGAAAAGCCTCCTAAATGATAAGCAAAACCACCTGCTGAAGCTTCTGTTCCTTCTGCCTTAATCATAATATAACCAGAATTCCAACTCCAAAACATATTGTTTGCAACAGATAAAGCTCCAGTTTGAGCGCCTCGAACATTTCTAGCGCTATCAACACCAATTGTAAAAGACATTTCTGTATAATGCGCCACAGGAACACCTGGAATAGTTAAAGTGCTTCCATTAGGCAAAGAGGCATCAACCAAGTAGTAACTTTCTTCTTGCGACCACCAAGTTCCATCTTCTTCACTTTTAAACTTAATGTTAGAAACATAAAACTTTAAAGTCTCAAATGTTAAAACTTCTCCTGTCATTGGATGTGTTAAAGGCGTATTTAAACTAAAGGCAGAGTTGTTCATTCCCCAAACATAGTTTAGATTCATCGTTACCGTGCCAGTTTCTTCCGTTGGCTCCTGTTTTGGATCCTCATCCTTAGCGCATGAAGAAATAAATAATAAAGTGGAAAGCATAAAAATGCTCAATAAAAGATTCTTTTTCATTGTAAATTGTTTAATAAATTAATAAAAGTAATGAAGCAAAATTTCTCGCTTCAAGGTGCATAACTTATTAAGCCAATTGGGGTGGTGGGGAATGGATGGTAAAAAAATCCTGAAAAGAAAAATCCAATCTGGTAGATAGTTCGATTGTTACTGAAGCAGATGACAAGTTCAAAAGCTCTTCTTCTACTGATATAAAGTCCTTGTAATTCTCGTTGAACTTATACTTCTTGCCAGCCTGATTCTCATTCTGAGCGGCATCCACTTTTTCTAAATTAGCTTTAAGATGACAAGCTCCTTTACAAGTATTTACTTCTTCATTTTTTTGAACACAAAGATTTTCAACGATATATTGCTTGTTCACAAACCAATTAACTACAACAAAAGCTTTGAATAAAAATGGGCTAATAAATACCATTACCAATAATATGGAAGTAAGCTTTTTCACATATACAAAGTTACTAAATTTAATAAAAATTAAGTGTATTTAATATCACAGAATAGTGGCCTTAAGAGTATAAAAATCTATCGTAAATTTACAGCATGACAAAAGTTGAAAAAGTTGAATTTGTAATTTCTAAATTAGAAAGCTTGTACCCAGAAGTACCTGTCCCCTTAGATCATAAAGATAATTATACCCTATTAGTTGCCGTGCTTCTCTCGGCGCAATGCACGGATGTTCGCGTTAATCAAATTACGCCAATTCTATTTGCTATGGCCGACAATCCTTTCGACATGATCAAGCATTCAGTTGAAGAAATAAAAGAGATTATTAAACCTTGTGGACTTTCTCCAATGAAGTCAAAAGGCATTTACGGCTTATCTCAAATTCTAGTGGAAAAATTCGATGGTAAGGTTCCGAATAGCTTCGAGGAATTGGAAAAACTACCTGGAGTTGGACATAAAACTGCCTCTGTGGTGATGAGTCAAGGATTTGGTGTTCCTGCCTTTCCTGTTGATACCCATATCCATCGTTTAATGTATCGATGGACTTTAAGTAATGGAAAAAATGTAGTTCAAACAGAAAAGGATGCAAAACGATTATTTCCGAAAGAACTTTGGAATAAGCTCCATTTACAAATTATTTTTTTTGGAAGAGAATATTGCCCAGCACGGGGTCACCATCCAAACACTTGTCCGATTTGCAAAGAAATTGGAAGGAAAGAACTTTTTAAGAACTAAGCTTAAAAAGTTTCGCAGTTCTTACACAAATCTACATCCGCTTTCCTACCTAGTAATAAGCTATGAAGCCAAGAAAGTCTTTTCTTTGATTCATAAACGGATATAAGCGATTCCTTCTTCAGGTTTCCTATAACTCCGCGGGAATTTAAATCACTGCAACAAACCGTTACATCCCCATTTGGCAATACTACC
Organism: Chitinophagales bacterium; assembly: GCA_020635975.1. GTDB lineage: Bacteria > Bacteroidota > Bacteroidia > Chitinophagales > UBA8649 > JAFMKE01. The sequence goes on along the minus strand of JACJYT010000003.1, from coordinate 42,519 downwards.
ATTTGCTTCATCAATAAACTGCATCCGATTTTATGCTTTTTATCTTTATTCTCCAAAGCAACTTCACCTGCCCAATTATGCAATCTTCTTAATTCGTAAGTATCAGCCGCTTCTAGAATTTCTCTGAATTCAGGATGCATCCAATCCAAAGTAAAGGGCTTATCTTCCGGAATAATACTAATAGTTCTCAATTTTATCTTGGAAGCTACTTCCTTTTTATAGCGCAAAAAATCCTTTATGTTTCTATAGAACATAGACCATTTAGCTCGCACTCTAAACTTTTCAAAACTTTCTGGACTTCCGCCATCCAAGCTAACCAAAACTTCATCTACAATATCCAAATCTATTAAGGTTTTACTCTGTCTTTCCCTCAATAAAGTAGCATTGGTAAGTAAAACAACTTGAGGAAAAACTCTATTCGTAGCAAGAAAGGCCTCCTTATATTCTTTTAGGATAGCTAGTAAATCGAATTTTTCGGGATGAAGTAAGGTTTCCCCTCCATTGTAGAGTTGAATTCTCTCTACACTAGAAAAGCGTTTTTCATTTTTAAGTTCATCTAACAATTTGATAAGTGTTTGCTTTTCCAAAAAAGCTTTTTCCTTATTGTGGTCTAAGGCGCAAAAGGTGCAGCGCAAATTACATTCACTAGAAAATTCTATATTTATTTCTCTAATCGAAGTATCTTTCCTAAGGGCCAACTTGTAGTAAAACAAATAAGAAAGAGCATAATGAAGCCCTTGAAAAAACTCTATGATTTTCCAAAGAAGAGCATTGTTATACAAGCTATTTTTGATGTAAGCTTTTGAAATGACCATACCCTAAAAAGCTCGTACAAAGTTAGCTATTTTGCTTGTTTTTTTTGGTAGAAAGAAGCCAAAAACAAGGCATTAAAGAAAGCGAAAGAAACCATGCCCATTTGAGTTTGAAAGAGCGATTCTGTCATCATGTAACAAAGAATAATACAGGTATAAACAAAGTAAAGTTTATTTCTTTGTTTCCAAGCAACTAGATAAGAGTAAATAAAAAAGCTAATTAACAAGAGAAAACCAAGGATTCCAGTTTCCATAAAACTCTCTAAAAATTGATTTTGTGCATTATAATGCTGCAATATTCCTCTCTCGTAATTAATCTCTGTAAAGGCATCTGCCAAGGCTTGAACCGAAGAACCCACTCCAGTTCCCCAAAAGAAATTTTCCTTTATTATTCCAATACTTTGCTCCCAAACGATTAAGCGAGAATCCAAAGCACTTAGAATAAAATCCTTAGAAAAAACCTCGTTCGAAAAAGCAAGAAAAGCAACAAGTAAAATATAGGAAAATATGAAAACAAGAAAGCCTTTGGTGTTATTAAGTAGGCTATAAAAGGCAATTGGAACCGTAAACAACAAGATAAAATAACCCACTTTAGAACTACAAAGAATTACAATAAAAATAAAAAAGAAGAGCGCCAAGAAATAAGTAAGCTTCCAGGCTTCCTTTTTTAAATATTTATAATTATTTGCCAGGAACAAAATTGCCAGATTATAATAAAGGGAGTGTGTAACTGGGTTGGCTTTCACATGACTTAAAAGTCGCGTGTAATAAAAACCATCCCAACCTGCTTTGGGATATTCGATAAAAGATTGCAATAAGATGTACACTCCAAAACCCATGCAGCCCGCAATGAAAGCGGTTAGTAGCACCCTTGGTTTTATTTGAATAATTTTTTCTAATTGAAAGAGAGAAAGCCAGTAAATCAAGAGTAGCGAATAAATGCCTAGTTTTTGGAAATTGGAACTTGGAACTATAAAAAAGCTATGAATGAGAATAAAACTTAAGTATACCAGCACTAGTATGCTAAAGCTTTGTTTTAAAAAATCTAGGAGCTTACCCCCGAAAAGCTTCCAATAATCGCGTCGATAGAGAAGAAAATTTCGCACAAACAACATGAGTAAGGAAAAAAGTAGAATAAGCGTTGGGATGCTAGTAGAAACTCTATGAAAAGGAATAGAAATGGCTAGAAGAAAGATGCTAATTGCAAAAGCATATTCTATAAAAACTGGATTATTCAATTCTTTAGATAGGTTTTGCAAACTATTAAAAACGGTTTTCTTATCTACTCTACGGCGGTATTTACTGAAAACAAAAAAATCGAGGGATATTAAGAAAGCTACGCAAATAAACAAGTTTATCATAATAACCGCAATACTCCCTAAATCTTGTGCGGCAAGAGCGGCTAAAACCAATAAAATAGCAAGAGCAAACAAACTCAAAGAAGCTTCGATATGACTAAAACCCAAGCGAATTAACAGGTGGTGTACATGATTTCTATCTGCTTTAAAAGGAGATTTTGCAAGATAAAGAGGACGTAAGATGAAGAGTCGAAGGGTATCTGCCAAGGGTATTGCAATAGCTGATAAAGCAACTCCAATTTCGGCATTACATTTTGTTAAAACTAGATTTGAAAAACCCGAATAGGTTTTTATAAATACAAAAACAAAATAGCTAGCTAGTAAACCGATTAGCATAGATCCATTATCTCCTAAAAAAACCTTAGTTTGAAAAACGTTGTAGCGCAAAAAAACAAGCAAGGCAGCGATGAGCGATAAGGAAAGAAGGAACATAGAATATTGAGCAGCGCTAAACAACCAAAGTCCAAGGTAAGCAAGTGCTACGATGCCAAGCAAGGCTGCCAAACCGTTTATTCCATCTACCAAATTGAAGGAATTTACGATAAAAACGGTAAGAACAACACAAATAAACTTTGCCAAAAACAGAGGAACACCATAAAAATTCAAATATGCGGCAAAATGAATATCTCCAATAAAAACGAAAATAGTAGCTATTAGAAATTGCCAAAGGAATTTTTGACTAGCATTTAGAGGATATTTATCATCTACAAATCCTAAAAAAAACATGGCCGAAACACTGGCAAAAACAGCAAGGTTCTTTAGGTCGAATTGGGGAATAAGCATTTGAGAAAGGAAGACTACCGCAAAGGCAGCATAAAGCAACCAACCCCCGATTGGTGGAACACTTTCAGCATGCCTTTTACGTCCCTTTGCCTCGTCTAAATAATTCTTATTTGTAGCAAAGTCAATTACCTTAGGAAACAAGAAATATCCTAAAAGAAAAATTAGTAAGGGGTAAAGAAATAAGAGATAACTCAATTCTTAAAAATTTAAACAAAGATAGATGTTATAATGTCTTTTAAGACGATAGCCCTAAGAAACAAATAAACATCTAAATGTGTTTAATAGCTAGTTAAATGAGGTTTGTTTCCCATAATGGCTTCAATCTTAGCCATCACCTCGCTAGTCAATTTTGGTAAAAGCTCTATGGATTTCAAATTTTCTTCTAACTGTTCTACTTTACTTGCTCCCAAAATTACCGAACTAACGTTTGGATTTTTTAGGCACCAAGCAATAGACAAGTTAGCTAAACTCACGTCAAGATCATTGGCCAAAGTGTTTAAAGCGGCTACTTTAACTTGATTTTCGGCATTCCAAACTTTATCCTTAATCCAAGCCAAAGATTCTATTTCCATTCTACTCCCTTTCGGAATACCATTAAGATATTTACCTGTTAAGACGCCCGAAGCCAATGGACTCCAAATGGTGGTTCCCATTCCAAAATTTTTAAACAAAGGCAAATACTCTTTTTCCAATTTTGTTCTTTCTAAAAGATTGTATTGGGGCTGCTCAACACTAGGTCCGATTAGATTATATCTCTCGGCAACTACATGCGCTTCGGTTATTTGTTGCGCACTCCATTCGCTGGTTCCCCAATAAAGAATTTTCCCTTGCTGAATTAGGTTATGCATAGTCCAAACGGTTTCAGAAATTGGAGTAAACTCGTCTGGGCGATGACAATAAAATAAATCCAAGTAATCTACATTTAATCTTTGCAAGGCTGCATTTGCGGCTTCTACTACATGTTTTCTCATCAGTCCTTTTTGATTTGGCAAATTACCTCCCCAAAAAACCTTACTGGAAACCACATAGCTTGAACGATCCCAATTCATTTTTTTGAGAATATCGCCCATTACTTTCTCGCTTTTTCCGGAGGCGTAGGCTTCTGCATTATCGAAAAAGTTAATACCATTATCGTAGGCTACTTGCATTAATTTTTCGCTAGTATTATCTTGAACCTGACTGGCAAAAGTAACCCATGAGCCAAAAGAAAGTGCACTTAGTTGCAGTCCAGACTTACCCATTCTTCTATATTCCATCATCTATATTTTTAGTTTAACTTGATTTTAACAACTTTTTAGTCCCGTTTAAGGTTTAGAACTTTAAATCGTACAATTATAATCTTATTTTTGCCCAATATGTTCCAATTCACAAAAGAAAAAGTTAACAAACTCCTATCCCTAGAGGATTATCTTGCCTACACAAGGCAGGTTATAGACAAAACTATAGTTAAAGCACCCTATGATGAGGCCTACTATTTCAGCTATACAGAAGCCAATTTTAAAAGAAGCGAGAAGATAAGAACACAGGTAGAGTTAAACAAGAAACTTTACAATGAACTTAATGAGGGAGTAGATACTTGGACTTGGATTCTCATTACAGAACCTTGGTGTGGTGATGCCTCTTTTGCTCAACCTATTATAGAAGCTCTTTGTTTGGCTGGAAATATGGAGCTTAAAATTGCGCTTAGAGATGAGGAAGAAGAGCTAATGGAGGCCTACTTAAGTAATGGCGCTAAAGCAATTCCAAAACTTATTGTTTTAAATGAAAGATTAGAGCCGCTTTTTACTTGGGGCCCAAGACCAAAAGAACTTCAAAGCTTGATTCAAGATTTATTGAAAAATGGAGGAAATAGTGAGGACAAATTAAAATTGGCACATCAATGGTATAGAAAATATGGTAATGAAGCCATTCAATTAGAACTTTTGGATTTAATAAAACAAAATAAATAAAGTGAATAGTAAAGCAGTAAAAACTTCCGAAATTAAAATTAAGGTTGGCTTAGATTCTAACAATATTCCTGTCGATTTAAAATGGATGGCAAGTGATTCGGAGCATCAGAATTTGAATGATTGCAAATCGGTAAATATCAGCATTTGGGATCCTGTGGATAATAATTCTCTAGGTATCAATTTATGGACCACCGATATGCGTGTTGATGAAATGCATTCTCATTATTTTAGAAGCTTGTTAAACTTTACAAATAGCTACCACCAAGCTACTAAAAATCCTTTTGCCTTGAAGCTTATGAAAGAATTTTGTGAAAATCTAGCAAAGCAAACCTCTGATTGGGAAGAAGAAAAAAAATAAGCTAGTTATAAATTATAGAAAGATGAAAAGAACCGTAATTATTGGAATATTTAGTTTGCTAAGTGGCATCTTATTCGCTCAAAAAAGTGGTCATAAAATAACCTTAACAGCACCACAACTAGCAAATGAAACCATGTGGCTGGCGTATCACATGGGGAATAAGCAATACATTAGCGACACCTTGCAATTTGATGCCAAGGGGAAATTAATTATTCAGGGAGATGAAGCAAAACCAACAGGCATTTATCTTGCGGTTTTTCCGAAATTCAAAAACAACTATTTTGAATTCTTAATAAAAGAGCAATTTTTTGACATCACCCTAGCGGATACTACTAAGTTAAAATCACCTACATTTAGTAAATCTATAGAAAATGATGCCTTCTATAAGGATTTAGAAGTAATGACCAAATTTCGTTCTAAAACCCAACCTTTAGAGGAGAAGTACAAAAATGCTAATGGCGAGAACAAGGAGGCATTAAAGCTTCAAATTGAAAGTCTAAGTAAGGAATTTACAGACTACAGAAAGAGTTTTATGGAAAACAATAAAGCGCTTTTTTATGCGGATATTCTTGGCTTGATGAGGGAAATTGAATTGCCCGATGCACCGGAAGGAAGCTCAGAAAAGGAAGATCAGCAATTTAAGTACGATTATTTCATGGACCATTATTGGCAGTATACAGATTTTACAGAAGAAGGAATTTTAAGAACTCCTATTTTTGATAAAAAGTTAAAAGAGTATTTTGAAAAATACGTTCAAAAAAACACAGATTCTATAATTGTTGAGTGCGACAAGGTATTAAAATTGGCAGAAGCCAACGACAAAGTTTATCAATCTTGCTTAATTACTCTAATCAATAAATATGCGAATAGCAAGGTTATGGGCGAGGATGCGGTTTACGTGCATTTAGTGAAGAATTATTACGAAGCAGGTAAAGCCGAATGGGTAGATTCTACCCAATTAGCTAAGATGAAAGAAAGACGTATTGCTTTAGAGCCCCTACTAATAGGAAAACTATCGCCAGATTTAACTTTAAGAGATACTAGCATAAACACTTTGTACAAGCTTCATGACTTACCTTTTGATTATACTATAGTATATATTTGGGATCCAGAGTGCGGGCACTGTAAAAAAGCTACTCCAAAATTGAAAACTTTCTTCGACGCACATAAATCGGAAAGTATGATGGTATATGCCATTACCACTTCGAATATAGAGGAACTTCAAATATGGAAAGATTTCATTAAAAAGCATGATTTGAATTGGGTAAATGTAGCCGATTTATATCATCAAACGAAGTTTAGAACCTATTACGATGTGAATAGTACGCCACAAGTGTTCATTTTAGATAAGGACAAAAAGATTATTGCTAAAAAAATCGGCGTTGAGCAATTAGAGAACTTCTTTCATCAATATTTGAAAAGCATAGGAGATGATCGCTACAAAAATTTCACCTTCGATGAAAGTATAAACATGGAAAACGAAGGGGAACATAGTGAGGAGAATCACTAAGACTTTGCTGACTTATTTCCTTTAATAACTAAACTTAGAAGTAAACTTAAGCCAATAAGTACCGCAAGTATGCTTAATAATTGAGTATTACTTAAATTTCCATAGTAAGTGGAACTATCCTTTAAGAATTCTAGTAGGAATCTTCCGCCGAGTACAAGACTAAGAAACAAGCCAGAAAGTAGTTTTTCAGGAAGTTTCTTGTATTTTGCTAAGAACCAAAAGAAGAAAAAGCAAGAAAGCAACCAAACTGCTTCGTATAATTGGATGGGATGGCGTGGTAGTTTTAAGGGATCCGAACTCTCAAAAATAACTCCCCACGCTAAAGAAGTAGTTTTGCCATATAGCTCGCCATTTATAAAGTTACCTATGCGAACTAAAGCTCCAAGGGCAGGCATTATAAGAGCAGATAAATCCAATAAATACCAGAAACTAAACTGCTTATGAACTTTAGAAAAAAGCAATACGGCTAGAGCAGTTCCTATCATGGCGCCATGACTTGCCAAGCCGCCATTCCATACTTCAAAAAGAAGCAGGGGTCTCTCTAAAAATTCGGTAAAATGATAATAAAATACGTCTAACACACGGGCACCAATTAAAGCCCCTAAAAAAACGTATTGCACCAGATCTATTGCTATATTAGGATCCTTTCCTTCTCTAACAAAGATCCTTCTAAGCAAGAGATAAGCCAAAATAATAGAAAAAGACCAAGTAAGACCGTACCAACTTACGTCGAAGAAACCAAAGTCTAAAGCGATAGGATTAGGATTCCAAACTAGGGAATTAACAAGCATCCTTCTTCCCTACTTTATAAATTTAAAGTCTTTACCTGGATAATACGCCATGGCACCTAATTCTTCCTCAATGCGCAGCAACTGATTGTACTTAGCCATTCTATCCGTTCTACTTGCTGAACCCGTTTTAATTTGACCTGTATTGAGTGCTACCGCTAAATCGGCGATAGTGGTATCTTCTGTTTCTCCAGATCGGTGACTCATTACGGAAGAATACGAATTACGTGTGGCTAAATTAACTGCGTTTATAGTTTCTGTTAAACTACCAATTTGGTTTACTTTTATTAGAATTGAATTAGCAATTCCTTCTTCAATTCCTCTTTGCAATCTATTTGTATTCGTCACGAATAAATCATCTCCTACCAGTTGAATTTTGTTTCCCACCTTATTCGTAAGTTCTTTCCATCCCTTCCAATCATCTTCATCCATGCCGTCTTCTATAGAAATAATTGGGTATTTCGCAGCCCAATTGGTCCAATAATCTGCCATTTCAGAGCTAGTTAGTTTGCGGCCATCTGATTTATGGAAATGATATACTTTTTCTTCTTTATTATAAAATTCTGAAGCAGCTGCATCCATGGCTATCCATACATCCTTGCCTGGTTTGTATCCTGCTTTCTCAATAGCAAGAAGCACGGTTTCTATAGCTTCTTCATTACTTTTTATATTTGGAGCAAAGCCTCCTTCGTCACCAACATTGGTGGAGTAGCCTTTCGATTTCAGCACACTTTTTAAATGATGGAAAATCGACACTCCCATTTGCAGGGCTTCACTGAAGCTATCTGCACCAAAAGGCATCACCATAAATTCTTGGAAATCGATACTATTATCAGCATGAGAACCACCATTCAAGATATTCATCATTGGTACGGGAAGGGTATTGGCATTTACCCCGCCTATATATCTATATAAAGATTGATTGGAAGCAGCAGCAGCAGCCTTTGCACAGGCTAAAGAAACAGCTAGAATAGCATTGGCTCCTAGTTTACTCTTATTTGGCGTTCCATCCAAATCTAGCATCATTTTATCTAATAAATTCTGATCAAACACATCCTCTCCTAAGAGCAAATCGCTTATTTCATTTTGAATATTAGAAACTGCCTGGATTACTCCTTTACCAAGATATTGGCCTTTGTCTCCATCTCGCAGTTCAACCGCTTCGTGCACGCCAGTTGAGGCACCGCTTGGAACAGCAGCTCTACCAAAAAATCCATCTTCCGTAACTACATCCGCTTCAACGGTAGGATTTCCTCTTGAATCCAAAATTTGTCTTGCTTTAATATCGATTATTAAGCTCATAGATTTAGTTTTTATTGCTTTGCATTAGTAATTCGAACTTTTCGAATAAATATCTAGAATCATGTGGCCCAGGAGAAGACTCCGGGTGATATTGAACCGAAAATGCCTTTTTATCCAATCTTTCAATTCCTTCTACAGTACCATCGTTAAGATTCTCATGGGTAATTTTAACACTAGAACTTGTTTCAATATCTTTTCTACTCACTTCGAAACCATGGTTTTGAGAAGTTATTTCACATTGGCCTGTAATCAAATTTTTTACTGGATGATTAAGTCCTCGATGTCCATGATGCATTTTATAAGTACTAACGCCACTTGCACGAGCCAGAATTTGATGACCGAGGCATATACCAAAAAGTGGTAAGTTCTCTTCCAAAATACTGCTCACCGTATCCACCGCATAACTTGCAGCGGCGGGATCTCCAGGTCCGTTAGATATAAAGTAGCCATCGGCATTAAAAGCTTTCAGCTCGGCAAAGCTAGTTTTAGCGGGAAACACCTTAAGGTAAAAATTTCTTTCTAAAAGACAATTGAGCATGTTTCTCTTGATGCCCAAATCTAAAACTGCCACCTTGTAGGGTGCATTTTCATTTCCTAAAGTATAGGCTTCTTGTGTTGAAACTTTGGATGCTAATTCTAGTCCATCCATATTTGGTGCCTTTGCAAGTTCCTTTTTCAACTTCTCTACAGTATCCAAGTCGGACGAAATAATGCAGTTCATTGCGCCTTTACTTCTTACATGACTAACTAAAGCTCTAGTATCCAAATCTGAAATACCTACTATATTATTATCCTGTAAAAAATCATTTAAAGAAGTATTGGCTTGAAGTCGAGAAAATTTAGCTGAAAAATTCTTTACAATTAATCCAGAAATTTGAGCGTGAGCAGATTCTTTGTCTAAATCCATTGCTCCATAATTTCCAATATGCGCATTGGTCATAATAACCACTTGTCCGAAATAAGAAGGATCCGTAAACACTTCTTGATATCCTGTCATTCCAGTATTGAAGCAAATTTCTCCGTAGGTAGTGCCTAATCTTCCTAATGCTTTACCTTCATAATAAGTTCCATCTTCTAAGAGCAAGTATGCTTTATGTTGATTCATCATAATTTTTAGATTGGGGCGAATTTAAGGCAAATCTTGCTTTTAATCCTAATTATTATCAAGATGATATAAACAAAAAAGGGATAAGCTTGGCTTATCCCTTTTAAAAATTTATATTTTTTATTATTCTGCAGAAGTTTCTTCTTCGGCTGCCTCATCCGTTGCAGCTTCTTCTGCTTTAACTTCTGTTTTAGCCACTTTAGAATCAGATTTTTTCGAACCTCTTCTACTTTTCTTTTTGGTTGTAGATTTAGCATCTGAAGACTGTGTGTAAACTGTGTTAAAGTCCACCAATTCTACCATCGCCATTTCAGCGCCATCACCAGCTCTAAAACCAGTTTTAATAATTCTCAAGTATCCACCTGGACGATCTGCAACTTTCGGAGAAACTACATCAAAAAGTTCTTTTGAAGCTTGCTTACCTAAAGAGTTACTTCCTAAATAACTATACACCATTCTTCTATTGTGTGTATCGTTAGATTTAGATTTTGTAATCACAGGCTCTAAGTATACTCTTAAAACTTTAGCTTTAGCCAAAGTTGTAAAAATTCTCTTACTGATTATCAACGAAGAGCTCATGTTTTCCAACATTGCTTTTCTGTGAGCGGTTTTTCTACCTAAATGGTTAATTTTATTTGCGTGTCTCATTACCTCTAAAGTATCTAGTAATTATTCTAATTAATTTTCGTCTAACTGATATTTTGCAATATCCATTCCAAAGCTAAGTCCTTTTTCAATTAACATAGCCTCAATTTCTACTAATGATTTTTTACCAAAATTTCTGAATTTCAATAAGTCATTCGTATTAAATCTAACTAATTCTTCTAGGCTATTAATTTTAGCAGCTTTTAAGCAATTATATGCTCTAACTGATAAATCTAAATCTTCTAAATTAGTCTTTAATAATTTTCTCATTTGAAGAACGTGTTCATCAACGATATCATCTACTTTACTTTCGTAAGTATCGAAGGTAATGTTCTCATCAGAGATTAGCATTAAGTGTTGGATTAAGATTCTTGCTGCTTCTTTAACTGCTTCTTCTGGGTGGATGGTTCCATCTGTAGCAACATCTAAGTTTAACTTCTCGTAATCTGTTCTTTGCTCAACACGAGTATTTTCGATATGATATTGAACATTCTTAATTGGAGTAAAAACAGAATCCATAGGAATAAAACCTACAGGAATTTCTGCAAACTCATGCTCTTCTGCAGAAACGTAACCTTTACCTCTTTGAATGGTTAGTTCAATTTCTAAACTAACTACAGGCTCCAGATTACAAATTACTAAGTCCGGGTTCATAACACGGTATACATTAGTATGCTTTTCTATATCACCAGCTGTGAATTGTTCTTTATCTTTAATCGTTAAGAAAATTTTATCAGAAGCGTTATCGTCTTCCATAATTTTCTTAAGACGTACTTGCTTAAGATTTAAAATAATTTCAGTTAAATCTTCCAAAACACCTCTAATAGTAGAAAACTCATGGTCTACACCACTGAATTTCACTCCAACGATAGCGGTTCCTTCTAGAGAAGATAAAAGCACACGTCTTAAAGCATTACCTACCGTAACACCAAACCCAGGTTCCAAAGGTTTAAACTCGAAAGTACCATTAAACTCTGTAGCTTTCTGAAGTACAATTTTATCTGGCTTTTGAAATGTTAATAATCCCATTTAGTTATCTTTTTTATTATTTAGAATATAATTCTACTATTAATTGTTCGTTTATGTTTTCAGGAATTGCTTCTCTTGCAGGTAATTCTAAGAACTTACCTTTCATAGAAGTTTTATCAAACTGAATCCAAGAGTAGCTTGCATTCGATGCAGCCACTGCATTTTGAATAGGCTCCATAGACTTAGAACGCTCTCTTACTTCAATAAGGTCGCCTGGTCTAACATGAAATGATGCGATGTTAACTACATCCCCATTAACGATAATATGTTTGTGTCCAACGAATTGTCTAGCTTGAGTTCTAGTTCTAGCTATACCCATTCTATAAACCACATTGTCTAATCTTGATTCTAAAGCTTGCAACAAATTTTCACCAGTTACACCTTCTTTTCTAGATGCTTTCTCGAAAGTATTTCTAAACTGACGCTCTAACAAACCATAAGTATATTTCGCCTTTTGTTTTTCTTTTAATTGAACACCATAGTCAGAAACTGATTTTCTTCTTTTAGAAGCACCGTGTTGTCCTGGAGAATATTTTCTTCTATCGAAATATTTATCTTCACCATAGATGGCTTCACCGAACTTTCTTGCAATTTTAGTCTTAGGACCTATATATCTTGCCATGTTTATTTATCTTGATTATTATTAAACTCTTCTTCTTTTAGGAGGACGACAACCGTTGTGAGGAATTGGTGTTACATCTTTAATAGTTGTAACTTCAATACCACTTGAGTAAACTGTTCTGATGGCAGACTCTCTACCAGAGCCTGGACCTTTAACAAATACCTCAACTTTTCTTAAACCAGCATCATGAGCAACTTTAGCGGCATCTGTAACAGCAACTTGTGCTGCATAAGGCGTATTCTTTTTAGAACCTCTAAAACCTGCTTTACCAGCAGATCCCCATGAAATTGTTTGTCCTAGATTGTTTGTAAAAGTTACTATGATGTTGTTGAACGTAGCTTTAATAAAAACCTTACCTTCAGCATCAACCTTTACAACTCTTTTTTTAGTTTTTGTTACTTTCTTATTTGTAGCCATAATTAACTGCTCCTTTATTTATTATTTAGTAGCTTTCTTCTTGTTAGCAACTGTTTTTCTCTTACCTTTTCTAGTTCTAGAGTTATTCTTTGTTCTCTGACCTCTTAAAGGCAAACCTTTTCTATGACGAATTCCTCTATAGCTTCCAATATCTTGCAAACGCTTAATATTTAATTGAACCTCAGAACGCAATTCTCCTTCAACTTTAATATTGTCGCCAATATATTTATTGATCTCAGCTACTTCGTCATCCGACCATTCGCTAACTTTCTTGCTTTCATCGATGTTCAATCCTTGTAAGATTTTCGATGCTCTTGTTCTACCAATTCCGAAAATATAAGTTAAGCCAATAACGCCACGCTTATTTCTTGGTAAATCTGTTCCTGCTATTCTTGCCATTTGCTAAAATTTATCCTTGTCTTTGTTTAAATCTTGGGTTCTTCTTGTTGATTATGTACAATCTTCCCTTTCTTCGCACTACTTTGCAATCAACACTTCTCTTCTTGATAGATGCTCTTACTTTCATAATTAATTTATTTATACCTATAAGTTATTCTGCCTTTGTTCAAATCGTATGGAGACATTTCCACAGCTACTTTATCACCTGGTAAAATTTTAATGTAATGCATTCTCATTTTACCACTAATATGCGCAACTATTTCATGTCCATTTTCTAACTTCACTCTAAACATAGCATTAGATAATGCTTCTGTTATTGTTCCGTCTAATTTTATCAAATCTTGTTTACCCATACTTATTCTACAATTTCTTGCAGTTCTTTATTTTTACTTATTGCTTTATCAATAATCGAAAAATCCGTTAAGACCTCCGCTTTATCTTTCTTCACTACTACATCATGCTCATAATGAGCGCTCACTTTTCCATCTCTAGTTATCACCGTCCAACCATCATCAGCCGTTCTAACATTTCTTACTCCTAAATTAATCATAGGTTCTATCGCTAGCACCATATTCTCTTGCAAACGAACACCTTGACCTTTCTTTCCATAATTTGGAACTTCAGGATCTTCGTGTAAGTTTTTACCTAAACCATGTCCAACCAACTCACGAACTACGCCATAAGAATGTTCTCTTTCGCAATATTGTTGAATAGCAAAGCCAATATCTCCAACCCTCTTTCCTACAACCGCTTGTTCAATTCCAAGATCTAAAGATTTTCTAGTTACGCGAAGTAACTTTAGAACCTCCTCACTTACTCCTGCCATTGCAAAAGTAAAGGCCTGATCTCCATAATAGTTATTCCATAAAGTACCACAATCAATAGAAAGAACATCCCCTTCCTTAAGAACCGTATTACCTGGAATTCCATGTACCACTTGGTCATTCATAGAAAAACACAAGGTATTCGGAAAACCACCATAACCTTTGAAACCAGGTTCAGCACCATGATCCCTAATGAACTCTTCCGCAATTTTATCCAAATCGAGAGCTGTAATACCGAGCTTAACATGCCCAGCTAATTCAGCTAGAGTTTTTGAAACAAGCAAAGAACTATTTCGAATTAATTCGATTTCCTCAACCGACTTCACCATCTTATTAGATAGAAGCCCCAACACCTTGTCTACCTTTAATTCTACTGCTACCACTCATAAGTCCATCATAATGACGCATCATTAAGTGACTTTCGATTTGTTGCAGCGTATCTAAGATAACACCCACCATAATTAATAAAGATGTACCACCAAAGAAATAAGCAAAACCAACATTCACTCCTCCCATCATAGCGAAGGCAGGAAGAATTGCCACTATCCCTAAAAAGATAGAGCCTGGCAAGGTAATTCTTGATACCACATTATCTATATATTCTGCAGTATGATTCCCTGGTTTAATACCTGGAATAAAACCACCATCTTTCTTCAATTGATCTGCAATTTGCACTGGATTAACCACCATCGCCGTATAGAAGTAGGTAAACACTACAATCAACAAGAAAGTAAAACCATTATAAACCCAACTCGTTGGATCTGAAAATTGATTAATAAAACCATTGCTTGAACCTTCTGAAACAAATTGATAAATCATAGAAGGTAAGAACATAATAGCTTGAGCGAAAATTATCGGCATTACTCCAGATGCATTCACCTTTAATGGTAAATATTGTCTATTACCACCAGCTTGCATCATTCTAGCGCCTTGTACTACATTTCTTTTAGCATATTGAATTGCCACTCTTCTTGTAGCCTGAACCAAAGCAATGGCAGCAATAATGATTAAGAATAAGATTACAATTTCAAAAATAAATATAACCAGACCACCTCCACTAGCACCAAATCTAGCAGATAACTCATTAACAAAAGCTCCAGGCAAACCAGCTATAATACCAATCATAATTAGTAGAGAAATACCATTACCAATACCATTATCGGTAATTTTCTCCCCTATCCACATGGCGAAAAGCGTTCCTGCAGTTAAAACAATCATTGCGGTAAGTGTAAACAAAACAGGAGAATAACCCTCCACTATTTGAATACCATTGGTGTTCAACAAGGTTAAATACCCTGCGCCTTGAACCATAGTAACTGCAATGGTTAGAATTCTTGTTATTTGATTAATCTGTCTTCTACCACTTTCACCTTCCTTTTGTAATTTTTGGAAATAAGGCACTGCAATAGAAAGCAATTGTACAGCAATAGAAGCAGAGATATATGGCATGATACCTAAAGCCATTATAGAAGCTCTACTAAAAGCTCCTCCCGCGAAAACATTTACCATACCTAGAATACCACTTCCAGCTTTAGCAGCTAAATCAGCCAAACTTGAAGGATCTACTCCAGGCAAAACGATATAGGAACCAATTCTATACACGAACACTAATAGTAAGGTGTATAAAATCTTATCTCTAAGCTCTTTAATCGAAAATATATTCTTTATGGTATCAATAAATTTCACAGTATATCTTTAATTATAATTTCGTAAAAGTACCACCAACACTTTCCAACTGTGCTAAGGCTGTAGCACTAATTGCGTGAGCTGAAACATTTACTTTAGATTTCAATTCTCCGTTAGCTAAAACTTTAAGAATTTCAGACTTCTTAATGAAGTTATTTTTTCTTAAGAATTCCAAATCAATAGTATCAACATTAAACTTCTCTGCATAATGTTGAATCATTGCTAAATTAATTACAGCGTATTCTACTCTGTTAACATTCTTAAATCCTCTTTTTGGAATTCTTCTTTGCAAAGGCATTTGACCACCTTCAAAACCAATCTTTCTTGAATATCCAGAACGAGATTGAGCACCTTTGTGCCCTTTTGTAGAGGTACCACCTTTACCAGATCCTTGACCTCTACCTACTCTTTTTGAATTGTGAGTAGAACCTTTAGCCGGTTTTAAACTACTTAAGTTCATAACTTATATTTCTTCAACTTTTAATAAATGCGATACTTTTCTGATCATACCATCTACCTGAGGCGATCTAACCAATTCATTGCTTTGACCAATCTTCTTCAGACCCAATGCAATAACCGTAGCTTTTTGATCTTTTGGTCTATCAATAACACTTCTTACTTGAGTAACTCTAACTTTTCCCATGATATTATCCGTTAAAAACTTTCTTCAATGAAATTCTTCTATCTTTCGCAACCGTATAAGGATCTCTAATTTTTAATAAAGCATCTACAGTTGCTCTAATAACGTTTGCTGGATTGTTTGAACCTTTCGATTTACCCAATACATTGTGAACACCAGCAGCCTCTAGAACTGCACGCATTCCACCACCCGCGATTACTCCTGTACCTTCAGAAGCCGGACGCATTAAAACGATTGCAGCTCCAAACTTTCCAATTTGCTCATGTGGAATAGTTCCTTTCAAAATCGGAACTTTCACTAAGTTCTTTTTAGCATCGTCAATAGCCTTTTGGATTGCTTCAGTAACCTCTCTAGCTTTACCCATTCCATGACCTACAACACCGTTTCCATCGCCTACTACAACCAAAGCTGAAAACCCAAAAGTTCTACCACCTTTAGTAACTTTAGCAACTCTACGGATACTAACCACTTTTTCTTTCAAATCAAGCTCTGAAGCTCTTAATATATGTGCTTTTGACATTCTACTTTATTTATTTTACTAGAATTTTAAACCTTTTTCTCTTGCGCCTTCCGCTAAAGCTTTGATACGTCCATGAAACTTAAATCCATTTCTATCAAAAACTGCAGCATCAATATTTGCAGCTAATGCTCTTTCAGCTAATAAGGCTCCAACCATCTTTGATTGTTCCACTTTAGGACCTTTGGCAACTTCTGCATCTTTAGATGAAGCAGAAACCAAGGTAAAACCTTTTAAATCATCGATCAATTGCGCATAAATTGCCTTGTTGCTTCTAAAAACAGACAACCTTGGTCTTTGCGCAGTACCAGAAACTTTATTTCTGATCCCTCTTTTGATTCTAATTCTTCTTTCTATATTACTAAAAGCCATTTCTATTATTTTTTAGCAGATTTACCTTCTTTTCTTCTCAATACTTCACCAACAAACTTGATACCTTTTCCTTTATATGGTTCAGGTTTTCTAACTGATCTAATTCTTGCAGCTATTTGACCAATCAACTGCTTATCAAAGCTTTCCAAAACCACTCTTGGCGCTTTTCCTTTTTCCATAATAGCCTCTACTTTCACTTCTTTTGGAAGCATAAAAACTACAGGATGCGAAAATCCTAAAGCCATTTCTAGAATCTGCCCTTCAGCAGTTGCTCTAAAACCTACACCAACAAGTTCCATTTCCACTTTAAAACCTTCCGTTACTCCAGTAACCATATTAGCCAACAAAGATCTATAAAGACCATGTAACGCCTTATGTCTTTTTTGCTCAGTTGGTCTTTGAACGATAAGTTCACCTTCCTCTACTTTACAAATAATATCTTTATCAACAACCTGTTTTAATTCAACACCCTTACCTTTCACCGTAACTAAAGATCCGTCGATTTTAACTTCAACTCCAGCTGGTATAACTATTGGCGCTTTTCCTATTCTAGACATGACTGATTTTTTCTAATTCTTAATAAATTTCACACAAAACCTCTCCACCAACATTCAAGTTTCTAGCTTCTTTGTCGGTCATCACTCCTTTAGATGTAGAAATTATAGCTACTCCAAGACCATTTAATACATAAGGAACTTCTTTAGAATTCTTATACATTCTCTTACCTGGCTTAGAAGCTCTATTTATTCCTTTCATCACCGGAATATTGTCTCCATCATACTTCAAAGCTATCATGATTTTACCTTGACCTCCAAAGCTTTCCTCATCAAACTTATACTTAAGTATATAGCCTTTTTCGTAAAGAATTTCCGTAATTCTTTTCTTAATATTAGAAGCAGGGATCTCTACCATTCTATGGCGAGCCATTTGCGCGTTTCTAATTCTTGTTAAATAATCTGCAATAGTATCGAAATACATCTCTTTAAATTTTAATTATTACCAACTCGATTTTGTTACACCAGGCAATTTACCTGCTGAAGCTAATTCTCTAAATTTTACACGACTAATACCAAAAAATCTTACAAAACCCTTCGGTCTTCCGGTAAGTCCACATCTGTTTTTTAATCTTACAGGTGAGGCATTCTTTGGTAATTTATCTAAAGCTTCGTAATCGCCAGCTTCTTTAAGTTTCTTTCTCTTCTCTGCGAACTTGGCAACTAATCTTTCTCTTTTAACTTGTCTTGCTACTACTGATTTTCTAGACATATCTTATTTTTTAAACGGCATACCTAATAATTTCAACAATTCCATCGCTTCCTGATCTGTTTTCGCAGTAGTCACGAAAGTGATGTTGAAACCACCAATTCTATTTACCTTATCAATATCAATTTCAGGGAAAATAATTTGCTCGGTAATACCGAAGTTATAATTTCCACGACCATCAAAGCCTTTATTATTAATGCCTTGAAAATCTCTTACCCTTGGTAAAGCAACTGCCATTAATCGATCCAAAAACTCAAACATTCTCTCTCTTCTAAGAGTAACTTTTGCCCCAATCGGCATGTCTTCTCTTAGTTTGAAGTTAGAGATTGCCTTTTTAGACAAGGTAGCTACCGCTTTCTGACCAGTAATCTCTGTCATTTCTTTAACAGCGATATCTACAAGCTTCTTGTCGCTAGTTGCGCCATTAACACCTTGATTTAAGCTAATCTTAACTAATTTAGGCACAGCCATGATAGATGAATAGTTGTACTTCTCCATTAAGGCAGGAACAACTTCCTCTATATACTTCTTTTGTAAACGTGGTATATAACTCATAATTAAATTACTTCTCCAGATTTCTTAGCAATTCTTTGAACATTTCCGTTTTCTCTTTTGATTGCAACTCTTGTAGCTTTTCCTGATTTAGGATCTATAAGAGACACATTCGAGATATGAATAGGGGCTTCCTTTTCAATAATTCCACCATCGGGATTTTTTGCATCTGGTTTTTGGTGCTTTTTAATCATAGCTACACCTTCTACAAATACCTTAGATGTTTTTGTTAAAACAGAAAGTACTTTACCTGTTTTACCTTTATCGTTTCCAGTCAATACAATAACTGTATCGCCTTTCTTCACTTTAAATTTAGGTTCGAATCTATTATTACTCATCTTCTTAAAATTATAATACCTCTGGTGCTAATGAAACAATCTTCATAAAATCTCTATCTCTCAATTCACGAGCAACAGGGCCAAAAATACGTGTTCCTCTCATTTCTTCTTGAGCATTCAATAACACCACTGCGTTATCATCAAAACGAATATGAGAACCATCTTTTCTCTTAATAGCTTTCTTGGTCCTTACAACTACAGCTTTATGAACAGTTCCTTTTTTAGCGTTTCCATTAGGCAATGCCTTCTTCACACTAACAACAACTTTATCGCCGATAGAGGCATATCTTCTTTTAGATCCACCTAGTACCTTAATTACTAAAATTTCTTTGGCTCCGCTGTTATCAGCTACACCTGCTCTTGATTCCTGTTGTAACATCTTATTTAGCTCTTTCTATAATTTCAACTAATCTCCATCTCTTATTCTTACTAAGAGGTTTGGTTTCCATGATCTTAACTAAATCACCTTCATTACATTCGTTCGTTTCATCATGTGCAGTATACTTTTTAGTATGCTTTAGAAACTTACCATAAATAGGGTGAATTACTTTTCTTTCAACAGATACAGTAATTGTTTTTTGCATTTTGTTACTAGTAACAACGCCTGTTCTTGTCTTTCTTAATTTTCTTTCTACGCTTTCCATCTGATCTATTAGTTTTCAGAATTATTCAATTCTCTACTTCTCAATTCTGTTAACAATCTTGCAACATCT
Organism: Chitinophagales bacterium; assembly: GCA_020635975.1. Taxonomy (GTDB): domain Bacteria; phylum Bacteroidota; class Bacteroidia; order Chitinophagales; family UBA8649; genus JAFMKE01. The sequence continues at coordinate 22,537 of JACJYT010000003.1, read as the reverse complement.
CTTCTCATCGCTCTGATCTGCATAGGATTTTCTATAGCGGAAATTGCATGATTAAACTCCATTTTTTTAAGTAGAACTTTCGTATCTCTACTTTTCTCTAACAACTCTTCCGTGCTTAGTTGTACGATATCTTCTCTATTCAATGCCATAGCTAATATAATTTAGGCTTCTACGTAATCTCTTCTTGTTACTACTTTTGTTTGAACCGGTAATTTTTGTGCTGCAAGTCTCAAGGCTTCCTTTGCAATTTCAGAAGAAACACCATCCACTTCAAACATGATTCTACCTGCTTTAACAACAGATACCCAACCTTCTGGAGCACCTTTACCTTTACCCATTCTCACCTCTAGAGGCTTGCTTGTGTATGGCTTATCTGGAAAAATTCTAATCCAAACTTTTCCTTCTCTTTTCATATATCTGTTAACAGCAATCCTTGCCGCCTCAATCTGACGGTTAGTAATCCAACTAGAATCTAAAGATTTTAATCCAAAAGAACCAAATGAAACTTCCGTACCTCTACCCGAGTTACCTTTCATTTTACCCTTCTGCTGTTTTCTATATTTTACTCTTTTAGGTAATAACATCTTATCTTATTTACGCTTAGCAAATTTTCTTTTTTGTTTCTTTTGAGCAGGATCACCAACATTAGGAGATAAATCTCTCTTTCCTAGTACTTCACCTTTACAAATCCATACTTTCACACCAATCTTACCATAGATTGTTAAAGCTTCAACCAATGCATAATCAATATCCGCTCTAAGAGTTTGAAGAGGCGTTCTTCCTTGCTTATATTCTTCAGCTCTTGCCATCTCCGCACCACCTAAACGACCTGAACAACGAACCTTAATTCCTTGCGCACCCATTCTCATGGTAGAAGCAATTGCCATCTTAACAGCTCTTCTAAAATTAACACGACCTTCTAATTGTTTAGCAACACTTTCAGCTACAATAGCAGCATCTAGCTCAGGTCTACGAATTTCAACAATATTAATTTGAACTTCTTTTCCTGTTAGTTTTTTTAGCTCCTCCTTAATCTTATCTACTTCAGTACCACCTCTTCCGATAATAATTCCTGGTCTAGATGTATGCACCGTAACAGTAATTCTCTTAAGAGTTCTTTCAATGATGATTTTTGACAAACCACCTTTGTTAATACGAGCTCTTAAATACTCACGTATTTTCTCATCTTCCACTAGTTTCTTACCAGCTTCTTTGTCTGCAAACCAATTAGAATCCCATCCTCTGATGATACCTAATCTATTCGATATTGGATTAATTTTTTGTCCCATTAATTTCGTTCTATTTTGAAACGCTTCTATAAAATTGGAGTGCAAATGTAGGGAATTTATTTTGAATAATAAACCCTTCGTTAATTTTTTTTGTATTTTTTTCTCTGCACTATCAATTTCAATGTTGAAATATTTTTTATCCAAAAAAAATGCCCGCTATAAGGCAGGCATCCTTTTATTTAGTTTACTAAATTTTTCTATTTCGCAGCTTTCGTTGCTACTTCTTTCGTATCCACCACTAGCGTGATATGATTCGATCTCTTTCTAATTCTATGTGCTCTACCTTGAGGAGCTGGACGAAAACGCTTTAACATTTTACCGCCATCAACCCAACAAGACTTCACCACTAAAGAACTATCTTCAGGAGCTGCCTCATTCTTTTGTCCCCAATTGTTAATTGCTGAAATAAGCAATTTTTCAATTTTCGGAGCCGACTCCTTCTTTGTAAATTTCAATATGTTTAAAGCCTCATTAACTTCAAGACCTCTAATCATATCTATAACTAAACGCGTCTTTCTTGTTGACGTCGGGTTATTTCTCAATTTTGCTACCGCTTCCATGATAATCTTTTTACTTTAATTAGCTAATCTAGACCTATCTAATTTTCTTAGATGAATGTCCTTTGAAAGTTCTAGTTGGAGAAAACTCTCCTAACTTATGACCCACCATATTCTCTGTTACATACACAGGAATAAACTTGTTGCCATTATGAACAGCAATAGTATGGCCTACCATATCCGGAATAATCATACTTGATCTTGACCATGTTTTGATTACCGTTTTTCTTTCCGATTCATTTTGAACATCAATTTTTTTAAGTAAGTGATGTGCAATGTAAGGACCTTTTTTAATTGAACGTGCCATATCTATTTTTTACGCTTGCTAATAATTAATCTATTCGATGATTTCTTCTTATCTCTAGTTTTCAAACCTTTGGCATAAACACCAGTTCTAGAACGAGGGTGACCACCAGACTGACGTCCTTCACCACCACCCATTGGGTGATCTACAGGGTTCATAACCACACCTCTTGTATGAGGACGAATTCCTAACCATCTCTTTCTACCTGCTTTACCTAATCTTGTTAAATTATGATCCGCGTTAGAAACTGAACCGATAACAGCAAGACAAGTCTTTAAAATCATTCTAGTTTCACCAGAAGGTAATTTTAAAGTTGCATATTTTCCTTCTCTAGCAGTTAACTGGGCATAAGAACCAGCACTTCTAGCAATTTGTGCGCCCTTACCAGGTTGCATTTCAATATTGTGAATTATTGAACCTAAAGGAATATCCGAAAGATACATAGCATTTCCAAGTTCTGGACTAGCACCTTCACCTGAGAACAACTTCGCTCCTACCGCCAAACCATTTGGAGCGATAATATAACGCTTTTCGCCATCTTCATATTGAAGAAGAGCTATACGCGCTGTTCTGTTTGGATCATACTCAATACTAAGTACTTCTCCAGCCATTCCTTGCTTATCTCTTTTAAAGTCAATAATACGGTATTTTCTTTTAGACCCACCACCTCTGTGTTTGGTTGTGATTCTACCATTGGAATTTCTACCACCCTTTTTGCTCAATGTTAGCAATAAAGATTTTTCAGGCGTAGATGTAGTGATTTCCGCGAAATCACTTCCAACTCTAAAACGTGTACCGGGTGTAACCGGTTTAAATTTTCTAACTCCCATTTCTGTTAAATTTGTGGATTAAATTTCTATTAGATGTTACTATAGAAATCAATTGTATCGCCTTCCACAAGACTCACAATTGCTTTTTTAAATGCTGGTTTTCTTCCTGAAGCCACGCCAGATTTTGTAAAACGAGTTTTTGCTTTAGCAGGAATAACGTGTGTCCAAACTTTGTCTACACTTACGCCGTACATCGTCTCAATCGCCTTCTTAATCTCTAACTTATTCGCACCTTTCATTACAACAAAAGAAAATCTATTACTTTTCTCTTGTGTAGCAGTCGACTTCTCAGTCACTAAAGGTTTTACTAAAATATCTTCTAATACTCTCATGGCTACTTATTATTTACTAAAATACTCCACTGAACTTTCGCTAATAAGCAATTTGTTGCAGTTTAATATTTCATAGGTGTTTAATTTACTAACTTCTGTTACTTTGCTAGCTTTGTAATTTCTTGATGCTAACAAAACATTTTTATCAGCACCTTGATTTACATACAATGCTTTAGACTCCGCTCCTAATCCTTTCAAGAAACCAACGAAAGTTTGTGTTTTTGGTGCATCCAATTTCAAATCTTCAACCACCACAATCGCATTTTCTTTAGCCTTATAGCTTAGGGCAGAAAATCTAGCCAAAGCTTTCACTTTCTTATTTAATTTAAAGCCATAATTTCTTGGTCTAGGACCGAATATACGTCCACCACCTCTTAAAACAGGGCTTTTGATACTACCAAAACGAGCACCACCAGAACCTTTTTGCTTTCTGATCTTTCTAGTTGAGCCAGCAATTTCCGCTCTTTCTTTGGCTTTGTGCGTTCCTTGTCTTTGATTAGCTAGATATTGTTTAACATCTAAGTAAATCGCATGATCATTCGGTTCAATAGCAAATACTGAATCAGGTAAATTTACTTCTCTCCCTGTTTCCTTTCCAGCTGCGTTTAATACTTTAACTTTCATCTTATTTACCCTCCACAATTATATATGAACCTTTATGTCCAGGGATACATCCCTTTACTACCATTATGTTCTCTTCATGAATAAGCTTCAAAATTTTGAGGCCTTTAACTTTCACTCTATCCGTTCCCATTCTTCCTCCCATACGAGTACCTTTAAATACTCTAGAAGGAGTTGAACAAGCACCGATAGATCCAGGAGCTCTTCCTCTATTGTGCTGACCATGCGTTTGCATACCAACACCACGGAATCCGTGTCTTTTAACAACACCTTGGAAACCTTTACCTTTAGATGTACCTACTACAGTAACTTCTTCACCTTCTTCGAAAATATCCATGGTAATTTCTGATCCCAATTCTTTATCATAATTGAAATCTCTTACCTCAAATAATTTGTGTTTTGGATCTACACCGGCCTTTTTAAAATGACCTTTTAGAGGATTTGGAGTGTTTTTCTCCTTTCTTTCTCCGTATCCTAACTGAACGGCACTATAGCCATCCGTTTCCACTGTCTTTAATTGAGTAACTTGGCATGGTCCAACAGAAAGGACTGTACATGGTACATTTGCCCCATTCTTATCGTAGATGCTAGTCATCCCAATTTTCTTTCCTAAAATCGCTTTCATCTGTTCTTTTGTTTTTTAAATTAATTCAGATGGAACTTATCCGCTAGCTGGCGGACATTGGTTTCCTGCTTAAACTTTAATCTCTACATCGACTCCACTCGGCAATTCAAGCTTCATTAAAGCATCAATTGTTTTAGAGTTGGAGCTGTAAATGTCTAATAATCTTTTGTATGTTTTTAATTGGAATTGTTCTTTAGAATCTGAATTCACGTGAGGTGAACGCAAAATATTAAAAACCTTTCTTTTTGTAGGTAAAGGAATAGGACCACTAATAATAGCTCCAGTATTCTTTACTGTTTTGTAAATCTTTTCAGCTGATTTATCAACTAAATTATAATCGTAAGATTTCAACTTAATTCTTATTCTCTGTGTCATTTTCTTTACTATTAAGCGGTTACTTTTCCTGTTGCCTTTTCTACAACTTGTTTCGCAATATTTTCTGGAGCTGGTTGGTAGCTATGGAACTCCATAGAAGAAGTTGCTCTACCTGAAGTAATAGTTCTCAATTGAGTTACATATCCGAACATCTCTGATAAAGGAACTTTAGCCTTAATAACTTGTCCGTTACCTTTTGGAGACATACCTTCCATGATACCACGTCTTCTATTTAAATCACCAACTACATCCCCTGTATTCTCCTCTGGAGTAATAACTTCTAGTTTCATTATTGGCTCAAGGATGATAGGCTTAGCTTTTTTAGCAGCTTCTTTGAAACCTACCTTAGCAGCTAATTCGAAAGATAAAGCATCAGAATCCACTTGATGGAAAGAACCATCGAATAATCTAACCTTTAAGCTGTCTATTTCATAACCAGCTAATACACCATTCTTCATGGCTTCTTTGAAACCTTTCTCTACTGCAGGAATAAATTCTTTAGGAATAGATCCACCGAAGATATCGTTAACAAACTCTAGACCTTGCTTGGTAGAATCTTCCACAGGACCCATTTCAAATTTGATATCCGCAAATTTACCTCTACCACCAGATTGCTTTTTGAAAACTTCTCTATGCTCTACTGTTTGAGAAATTTGCTCCTTATAATTTACTTGAGGAGCACCTTGGTTACACTCTACCTTAAACTCTCTCTTTAAACGATCTACGATGATGTCTAAGTGAAGCTCCCCCATACCACTGATAATAGTTTGACCAGTATTCTCATCAAAGTTAACTTTGAATGTAGGATCTTCTTCAGCTAATTTAGCCAAAGCCATTCCTAATTTATCTACATCACTTTGCGTTTTAGGTTCAATTGCTAATCCAATTACTGGATCTGGGAAATCCATAGATTCTAATACGATTGGGTATTTCTCATCACACAAAGTATCTCCTGTACGAATATCTTTGAAACCAACTAATGCAGCAATATCTCCTGCTTGTAAATGAGGAACTTGCTTTTGTGTATTAGCGTGCATTTCAAATACTCTTGAAATACGCTCTTTTTTACCAGTTCTTGTGTTCAATACATAAGATCCAGCCTCCAACTTACCAGAATAAGCTCTAGTAAAACACAAACGACCTACGAATGGATCTGTAGCAATTTTAAATGCTAATGCAGCAAAAGGCTCATCCACACTTGGCTTTCTCTTCTCTTCCTTATCTGTATCCGGATTAGTTCCTTTGATTGCTTCTACATCCAAAGGAGATGGTAAAATTTCCATTACCATATCTAACATTGCTTGAACACCTTTATTTTTAAATGATGATCCACACATCATTGGGATAACTTTACCACCAATAGTAGCTTCTCTTAAAGCATCTAGAATTTCTCTTTCTGTTAAAGACTCAGGATCTTCAAAATACTTCTCCATTAAAGTATCGTTAAACTCAGCTACAGCTTCAAGCAATTGCTCTCTATAAGTAGTTGCTTCGTCTAAGATATCCGCAGGAATTGGAACTTCTTTAAATGTCATTCCTTGATCTTCTTCGTTCCATACAATTCCTCTGAAGTTAATCAAATCTATAACTCCTTTGAAACTATCTTCAGCACCGATTGGAATTTGTAAAGGCAAGGCATGACTACCTAGCATCTCTTTAACTTGATTACAAACATTCAAGAAATCAGCACCTTGACGGTCCATTTTATTTACGAAACCAATTCTAGGTACATTATAATTGTCTGCTAAACGCCAGTTAGTCTCCGATTGAGGCTCTACACCATCCACTGCAGAAAACAAGAAAACTAAACCATCTAATACTCTTAAAGAACGGTTCACTTCCACTGTGAAATCCACGTGACCTGGGGTATCGATAATATTAATATGATACTTGTGATCTCTGTAATTCCATTGTACAGTGGTAGCTGCAGAAGTAATGGTAATACCTCTTTCTTGCTCTTGAGCCATGTGGTCCATAGTAGCAGCACCATCATGTACCTCTCCAATTTTGTGCGTCACCCCTGTATAATACAAAATACGCTCAGTAGTTGTGGTTTTACCCGCATCAATGTGAGCAGCGATTCCTATATTTCTAGTGTATTTTAAATCTCTATTTGACATGATTCCTTTCTAATTAAAATTTGAAGTGAGAGAAAGCTTTGTTCGCTTCAGCCATTCTATGAGTATCTTCTTTTTTCTTAACAGCAGCACCTTCGCCTTTAGAAGCAGCCATAATTTCGCTTCCTAACTTCTCGGCCATAGATTTGCCGTTTCTAGCTCTTGAATACTTGATAAGCCATTTCATTCCAACAGAACGCTTTCTTGCTGGACGAACTTCAGAAGGAATTTGGAAGGTTGCTCCACCAATTCTTCTACTTCTCACCTCCACTCCTGGAGAAATATTTGTTAAAGCCTTTTTCCATAATTCATAACCCTCTTCACCAGATTTTTCACTAGCATAATCAATAGCATCGTAAAAAATCTTTAAAGCGATCGTCTTCTTTCCATCCAACATTAAGTTGTTTACAAAGAAAGTTACATTCTCATCTCCAAATCTAGGATCCGGCTGATAGTATCTCTTCTGCGGTTTTCTTTTTCTCATGGCTTATTTTTTCTTTTTAACCGGAGCAGCTTGTCCTGGCTTAGGACGCTTAGCACCATATTTTGATCTTGATTGTAATCTTCCTTCAACACCAGAAGTATCTAAAGCTCCACGAACAATGTGATATCTCACACCTGGTAAATCTTTAACCCTTCCTCCTCTAATCAATACAATAGAGTGCTCTTGTAAGTTATGACCTTCACCTGGAATATAAGCGATAATCTCTATTCCGTTAGTCAATCTTACCTTAGCTACTTTTCTCAATGCTGAGTTAGGTTTCTTAGGTGTTGTAGTATATACCCTTGTACATACTCCTCTCTTTTGTGGACAAGCATCTAGAGCACGAGATTTACTTTTGCTTACTAGAGCTTTTCTTCCTTTTCTTACTAATTGTTGAATTGTAGGCATAAATTGCTTAAAATTTTGGGACTGCAAAGGTATGGAAAGATTTTAAATTAAAAAACGTAATTTTTATTTTTTTTGGACAATCCACAATAATTTTATTGATAATTGTCCAAAATCCAATAAAAACGGCACTTTTCACGCTAAAAAAATATCTCTAGCGTTTATTTCCAGCTTTCCTACTATTAAAGATTTATTTTATCTTTAAAGGGCGACAAAGCTACATAAAGCTTCTAATATTCTTATACTTCGCCAATAATAATTTCATATTGCTAAGATTCCGTATTACGACTTTATATATTCTTAGAGCTCACTTCACACATAAATGTTTAAATTATTCTATTTTTGCCTTACAAGTATATCATATGACAAAGTATAAAACCATGGATGCCCAATTTTTTGCCAAGAATAGAAGCGCTTTCACAAAGAAAATGAAAGCCAATTCTATGGCCATCTTTTTTTCTAATGATCTAATGCCTAGAAGTGCGGATGGACACTATCCTTTTCGTCAAAATCCAGATTTTTTCTATTTAAGCGGAATTGATCAAGAAGAATGCATTCTTATCCTTTATCCAGATGCCCCCTTAGATTCTCAAAAGGCCATGCTCTTTCTTAAAGAAACCAACGAGAGAATTGCTGTGTGGGAAGGCGACAAAGTTAACAAAGAACAAGGTCAAGCTCTTTCTGGTATCTCTTCAGTTTTTTGGAATGATGAATTTACCAATACTCTTTCGCATCTTGCTAATGGTGTAGAATGTTTCTACCTCAATATGAATGAAAATGATAGAGCTAGCTCTGAGGTAATTGGCAAGGAAATTAGTTTTGCTAGAGAAATGCGAAACAAGTATCCTTTACATCATTTTGAAAGAAGTGCTCCAATCTTATCCGCATTGCGAAGTATTAAATCTGCAGAAGAAATAGCTACTATACAAAGTGCTTGTGATATCACCGAAAAAGCCTTTAGACAAGTTTTAAAAACCATCCGCCCAGGCATGATGGAATATGAAGTGGAAGCCGAAATCATCAGCACTTTTATAAGAAATGGCGCAACAGGACATGCCTATGAGCCTATAGTTGCCTCAGGGGCAAATGCATGCGTACTGCACTACGTAAACAACTCTGCTCTATGTAAAGATGGGGATTTGATTCTTTTGGATTTTGGAGCAGAATACGGAAACTATGCCTCCGACCTTACTCGTACCATCCCTGTGAATGGTAAATTTAGCGCTCGACAAAAAGAAGTATATCAAGCTTGCTTGAATGTTCATCACGAAGCAAAGAAAATAATTCGACCAGGAATTACACTTAGTGAGTTTAATCAGGAAGTTAAACTTATCATGACTTCTGCTCTGGTAGACATTAAACTTATTGACAAGAACTTAAATAAAGAAGATAAGCTACGCTTATGCAACAAATATTTCCCTCATGGCACCAGTCATTTTATGGGATTAGACGTGCATGATGTAGGAGCTAGATATGGTAAAATTCAGGAAAATATGTGCTTTACTATAGAGCCGGGAATTTATATTAGAGAAGAAGGTATTGGTGTACGAATTGAAAATGATATTATTGTAAGAGAAAATGGCAACTTAGATTTGATGAGCAAGATCCCAATTGAAATTGAGGAAATTGAAGAATTAATGCTTGCCTCTAAATAAAAGAAACAAAAAATGATAGCTGTAATATTCACTTCTCAAAGAAGCTCATATAGCCAAGGCTATGAAGAGTTCAATGAAAAATTAGAGAGCTTAGCTAATGAACTTCCTGGCTTTATTCAACAGGATAGTTCTAGAAATAACGATGGTTTTGGTATTAGTATTTCTTATTGGAAGGATGAAGAGAGTGCTAAAGAATTTAAGAAAATAGCCTTACATATTGAAGCCCAAGAAGCGGGAAGGAAACATTATTACACTTGGTATCATGTTAAAGTTTGTAAACTGATTAGAGAATACGGCTTTCGTAAATAAATTAGCTATCTTTAAATTTAAAATCAACTCGTATATGAAAAATATTTTTTTATCTCTTGGCTTCTTGTTTTTTAGCCTCTTTAGTTTTCAAAACAGCTTTGCTCAGCTTGGAAAGGAAGGTGATGAATTATTATCGCAACTGCAAAGCTTATCTAGCAAATTGAAAACCTCTTACCTAAAAGAAAATTTCAAATTAACTGAGACTGAGGCTAAGGCCTTTTGGGCAGTTTACAATAAATACAATACCAATGCGGAAGAATTGGCAATGAAAATGCAAAATAGATCGGAAAATGTAGAGTCTAAAAATGCCACTTCGGATCAGCAAAAACTTGCCAACTTGGAATATCAAATGAAAGTTAAAATGATTAAACTAGAGCAAGCGATAGAATTTAACAAACAGCTTAGAGAAGTCTTAAGTGATGCTAAGGTTCTGGAATTTTACAAAATAGAAAAGGAATTTGAAAAGAAACTAGAGCAGGCATTACACTAGATTCTATATTGGCATGTATTTTCTTGCACCTTTTCTTGAACTAAGAAAATCAAAAAAAAGAGGCTTAGGCGTTTTTTCGAAAATTGCTTTAAAAGCCAATACTTTAGTTGAAATCTCTCCTGTAATTGAACTCAATTCAAAGGATACCGAATACATACACCAAAGCAAATTACACGACTACTATTTCACTTGGGGTGAAGATCAGGAAAGCAGTGCCATTGGACTAGGATACATTTCACTGTATAATCATGCCCAAAAGGCAAATTGTTTTCATAGCTGTGATTTTGAAGCAAACACCATTTCTATATATACAAAAACAGAGGTAGAAGCGGACGCTGAGCTTTTTATTAACTACAATATGGATGAAGAAAAAGAACTCTGGTTTGATGTTCTTTAACAATTAGTTAAGTTTTCTTTAATCTTGAATTAAAGTTTTCCTAACTTTAAGACTCCTAAAGCGGAGGATGGTTTCCAGAAAATCGTCTAAGCCTTAAACAACTGTAATTATGAAAAGAGCTTTTTTACTTATTCTTTTAATCCCTCTAGGCATCGTAAGTTTTGGTCAGAATCTTTACGACAATGAAATAGTTGGAAGCATAGAAATTACCTTTGCCCAAAGTAATTGGGATCAAATTTTAGACACTTACTATGCTAATGGGAATGATGAAAGATTAATCGCCACTGTTGTAATTAATGGAGAAAGTTTTGATTCTGTCGGTGTTAAATACAAAGGCAATAGCACTTACAATCCCAACAATGTTAAAAACCCATTCAACATCAAGCTAGACGAGTTTATCAAGCAAGATTATCAAGGATACACCACTTTAAAACTTAGCACTGGCGATAAAGATCCAAGTTTTGTAAGAGAAGTATTAGGTTATGAAATTGCAAGAAAGTATATGGATGCCCCTCAAGCGAACTACACTAAAATTTACATCAACGGAAACTACCATGGTCTTTATGATAATGTTGAATCTGTTAACGGCGATTTCCAAGAAAAGTACTTATACGCCAACCGAGATGAAACTAGGGTGAAATGCAATCCAGCAAACGTTATGAACGGGGGTTCTAGCTTGGAATATTTAGGAGCTAATGAATCTAGCTATTACAATTATTATGAACTGGACAGCGATAGTGGTTGGTTGGATTTAATTAACTTATGTAATATTGTGGATAATGCTCCAAGCCTCATTGAAAGTTATTTAGATATAGATAGAGCTATTTGGATGCTTGCCTATAATAATGTTCTAGTAAATTTAGACAGTTATACAGGTCCATTTAAGCAAAATTACTACTTAATTATGGCTAAAAACAACAACATGACTCCAGTAATTTGGGATTTAAACCAAAATTTTGGGAGTTTTAGCATGATTAATCAAGGTCCAGGCACCAATAATTTAGGAGAAATGAGCCTAACACTTCGCGAGAACGATGCTTCTTGGCCACTCTTAAAACTTATATTAGACGACCCGACTTATAAAAGAATGTATTTGGCACATTGCAAAACAATTTTTGAAGAGAATATTGAAAACAATCTGTATTACAGCAGAGCACAAGAGCTGCAATCTAGTTTTGCCAGCGACTTGCAAAATGACAACAATGCAATTTTTAGCTATAGTCAAGCCCAAACTAATTTAACTACAAGTGTTAGTTCTGGAGGGGGGGCGAACGGTAGTATTATTGGAATAAAAGCACTTTTTGATGCTAGAACCACTTATCTCAACACTACCAGCGAATTTCAAGCGAGTGCTCCTAGTATAAGTAATATTAACTATCCAGAAAGTGTACCAGCCAACAGCAGTTTCGATATTTTAGCCAATGTTAGCAATGCTACTAATGTCATTCTAGGCTTTCGAGAATTTGCCGGTGACCGATTTAGTAAAATAGCTATGTTCGATGATGGTTTGCATAACGATGGTGCAGCTGGAGATGGTCAATATGGCTACTCCATTTCAGCTAATGCTAGCGACATTCAATTCTATATCTATGCCGAAAATAGTGATGCAGGAATTTTTTCTCCTCAGCGAGCAGAACATGAATATTACTCTATTGCTACAAGTTATGATGTTGTACTAAATGAGATTCAGGCTAGAAACAATATAACTCGAGCAGATCAGAACGGAGAATTTGATGATTGGATAGAATTATATAACAACAGTGCAAATACCATAGATTTAAGTTCTTATTACTTAAGCGACAAAGGCAGTCAGCTTGACAAATGGGCTTTCCCTTCGGGTACGAGTATCGCTCCAGATGAATATCTAATCGTTTGGGCTGATGCAGATACATTTCAAGCAGGACTCCATGCAAATTTCAAACTTTCTGGTGGTGGAGAATCGGTTTACTTAAGCGATGGTACTAATCTTTTCGACAAGATTAAGTACGTATACTTTTACCCAGACACGGCTTATGGTCGCTTACCCAATGGCACAGGAAGTTTAAGTCTTCTAAAGCCCACTTTTAAAGCCAATAATAACCCAGGTGTTCGAATTAAAGAAATTCCAAGTGAGCATTCCTTTTTGCTCTACCCAAATCCTAGTAGCACTAAAATACATGTGGATTCCGAAGAGCAAGGATTGATTCGAGTGTACGACATTCTTGGAAATCAAGTTATGCAAAGCCAAAATCGCAGTCTTGATATCTCTAATTTACTACCGGGAATCTACTTTGTGAATCTCAATAATAATGCGCAAAAATTAATTGTAAAATGAAAAAATTAAGTGTTCTATTTCTTAGCTTGTTCTCTTTATTTGCTTGTACAAAAGAAGAAGGTATTGGTGGTAAAAATACCATTACAGGAGTAATTATAAAAGAGGAATATACGGAAAGTACTAATCAATTTATTAAGAGCTATCCTGCCCCCGAAGAAAGGGTCTATATTATCTATGGCGATAATGCCTATTTTGCCGACGATACGAGAACCAACTATGATGGTAGTTTTAGATTTGAATATCTGAACAAAGGAGATTATAGAATTTTTGTTTACTCAGAATGTTTAGCTTGCGATGCAGGGGTAGAACCTCTTTTCACTGAAATCAAGTTAAAAGAAAGAAAAGAGACCTTTGAAATTGATAGTATTTTTATTAAAAAATATATCAACTAGCAGACTTTGTCTTTGATGCACCAAAATATAGCACAATTTGAGGCAATTAGTTTACGAGAAATGAATGCCATCCGCTTAATGAATAGGCAGGATACAAAGTATATATTTCATGAACGGCTACTTCCCAAAATTTTAACTGAGCTAAAGGAAGATTATAGAATTTTAGAGATAGATGGTCAACGAATATCCAGTTATGAAAACATCTACTTTGAGAGTCCAAATTTCGATATCTATTCGATGCATCAAAGAGGCAAGATGAATAGAACCAAAATACGTATTCGTAAATATGTAGAATCTTCGCTTAGTTTTATTGAGGTGAAATTCAAAAACAACAAGTCTAGAACCATTAAAACAAGATTCTTATTAGAAGAAGAGGAGAACTTCCATAGCACAAGAGTACAGGAATTTTTAAAACAAAATTCGAAAATGGAACTTTCTCAACTGAGCGAAGAGATAGCAATTAATTTTAGCAGAATTACTTTAGCTCATAAATCTATGGAAGACCGATGTACCTTAGATTTTAATCTTCAGGTGAAATGGAAAGATCAAGCCTATGCATTTGAAAAGCTAGTTGTAGCGGAGTTAAAACAAGAAAAATTTAGACATGCTAGTGCTTTTAATCTATGCTTAAAGCGACAGCATATTTATCCAGCAAGCTTCAGCAAATATTGTTTTGGGATACTAAAACTTAAACCAGAGTTAAAACACAATAATTTTAAACCCAAACTTCACCACTTAGAAAAAGTACTTTATGATTGATTTAACCATTTTCTTAGATGCTATCAAAATTTTTGGCATCAAGCTATTCGACACGGATTTTTATGAGTTATTAATTCGATTGGCTTTAAATATAAGTGTAGCTTACTCGATAATCTATTTCATTTATCAACCAACCCGAAGAGATAGTGAGTACCTATTTACTTTTATGATATTCAATCCTTTGATATTTTTTGTATGCCATTTATTTAGCAAGGTTGATTTAAGCATTGGCTTTGCCTTTGGATTGTTTGCAGTATTCTCCATTCTTAGATATAGAACCACTACGATACAAGTTAAGGAAATGACTTATATGTTTATTGTTATTGCAGTGGCTGTAATTAATGCTTTAGCCACGAAGAAAGTAAGCTATACAGAATTACTCTTTACCAATGCTTTCATTATTGGAATTACCTATTATTTAGAAAGATATGCTATGAATAGTGGTATGAATATGCAATTGGTTCGCTATGATATCATAGAAAATATGAAACCAGAAAATGAGAGCTTGCTTTTAGAAGATTTGAAAAAAAGGATAGGTAAAGAAATCATTCGCTACGAAATTATTGATGTGGATTATATACGAGATTACGCTAGACTAAGAGTGTACTATGGAAAATAGTTGGTTAAGGATAAAGGCCTTTATTAGCTCTTTAGTAGTATTGCTTCCTTTATTGGGTTTGGGGCAAACCGACCTTGGACTTTGGACAGGAATTAGTATAGAGAAAGAACTTGTTAAAAACTTTGAACTGGGGTATACTTCTATGTTAAGATTAAACAATAATTTAACGAGTTACAGTCGCTGGTTGAATGAACTCGGCTTTACCTATAAGGTGAACAAATATTATCGGGTGGAAACAAGTTATCGGTTAACACTTAAAGAAAATTCCTTACTTGGACATAGAATTAGTATTAACCAAACGGTGCGTTACAAAATTGCAGATTTCACCCTTGCTTACCGCTTAAGTTTTCAAAGCAATTTTGCCAAGTTAGAAGCTAATGATTACAATCTCAGAAACAAATTGGACGTGGAATATCGGATTAACAAGCATTATTCCCCATTCTTTTCGGGCGAGGTTTATTACAATATCAACTATAAAACCCACGCATTTAATAATTTCAGATTAGCAGCTGGTTTAGAATACAACTTTAATAAGCACCACCGTTTAAAGCCTTCTTTGATTTACAATCAAGAATTTAATGTGGCTGCTCCGGAGAGCGAGATAATTTTTAGTTTAGGGTATAAGTATAGTTTTTAATTCGCCTCCTTGTAATTAAGTCTAATCCATTATACTTTCCATTAAAAATGGCCGTTCACTTGAACTTCGCGACAATTACAACAATTACAATTCATGTTCATTTATTTATACATAACAATATAAACAATATCTAAAAAAAAGAAGCACACAAGCCTAAATAAAGTCCTTTGGAGGTCAAAGAATATATAGAAATGCGAAATCAATTCAATTAAGATAATTCCATGTCCGATGCCAACAAAATACATTTCAGGTAATTTCAACATAGATGTACAGGAATATGCGATTATTTGTCAATCCTAAATCCCAAAGAAAACACAATCAAGCATAAATAGCCTATAATTTATGAATCAAAAGATTATTAAATTACTTTTTCAATTCAAAAAAGTTCCATCCTTACAACGATACATTAAGCATCTTTTGCAACCAAGTTTTCATATCTACTACTTGAACGTAAGACTCAACTCTATCTTCCTCCTTATTGTTTTCAAGAAAAGAAATGAAGTTTGTAAAATCTGGCTCTTGGCCAGAAAAAAAACTCTTGTTCAATCTCTTTAAATGCTTAAAGAAGTCTTTATCAAATTGTATTAATTGCTTCCTTCTTGCAATCTCCTTCTCCAAATTATTGATATAGTAGTCAATATTCTCATAATTCTTCAACTCAAAATGAATAAGAATATCGAGTAGTCTCGCTGCAATTAAAATATTATTATATGATTCTTGAATTTTACCTAAAGCTTTAAAAATCTTATCTAAAAACACTTGTGCATCGCTATACTTTTTCAATTTAAACAGGGCATATGCCCATAAGAAATCGGCAGCTAGTACCACTCGAATAGTTGATGCTTTCAAGTCCTTCTGATAAAGTAATGCGTCGCTTTCAATAAAATTTTCTATTGCTTTAAAATCCACAAAGCGAGTATAAGCATGCAAACTGCATTGGCAATACATAGCATATAATACCGCCCTGGATTCTAAGTTTTTTTCTTCGTTAAGGTAGGTTCTAAATTCTTCTAATAGTTCATATACCTCCTGATTCTTAGACAAAACCAAATACGATATTCTAAAGTAAAGTGCATTGATATAAGCTAAATAAAATTGACTTTTTATATCCCTCTGTTTAAACTCTTCATAATAGCTCCGACTATACCTATCCGACTCCTCGGAATTATTAAGTTTCATGTGATAATTACAAAAAAAATGGTAATAAATCGAGCGCATTTTCCATTTCTTTGTTGTTAAACTTTGAGGTAAGGGGTCAACATATTTTTCATGAAAAGACTTCAAGTCGGACACAAATTGAGCACGCGTTTTATTGTAAGCACCAAATCGATACTTATCAAAATTGAAGGCTGCTGTCTCTATTAAAAATTCCAATTGTAAGTCTAAAAGGCTTCTTCGCAAATCCTCCTCAGCCCGAAGCTCTTTTTCGGTATCTTCTGGAGTTCTTGCTATATTAACAGAAGCTAGATGGTGATAATGAAATTTATGATATAGATAATCAATAGTAGAATTATTTGCCTTTTCTCTAACTTTCTCTAGTACATCAAACTGCTTCATAGCTTCCTCATGTTTGTCGCTTAGAAAGAGATAACCCAACTTCATATGCTCCATATAATACTGCCAAGTTGGACGCTTTTTGCTCTTCAACACTACCAAATCTTCTAAAATTTGCGTGTACAACTCTTGTTCAGCATTTTTGAACCTTCTATAACCACCATATTGATCCAACTTTCGCTTCAATTCGTCTAGAGAGAAGACCTCCATTTTTTCCAATATGGAATAATAAATTTTGTGAATGGTAGCTTCTTTAGCAATAAAAATTTTAGAATATTTCTTAAGGTAAGCCTTATCTGTCTTTGCTAAGCTTCGAATTAGCTCATGTAGCTTATTCTTCTCTGATGCATCCTGTATCATATTTCCAGCACTTCCATTTACTCGTTAAAAAAGGACACGAATTTATTATAAATAACTGATTACAAATAATTTATAAATTAAATTAACGTGCTTAAAAAAAGGTAAAAGATAAAAAATAGATTCGCCTTGAGCAAATTTATCGCTATAATTTTAGCGTGAAATTTAATAAAAGAGATAAAATATTATGGACCAATTCTAAAGCAAATTGTACAAAACTAGCTTTTAAATGCAATTCATACCTATGTCCCCTACTTTGTCCCCCCGAGTAATGGGTCATTAATAACTTGACTTGTGTAAGTTAGCACTTCAATACTTAGAATTAAATCTAAATTATTTATCTCATTATAAAACTTAGAATTATGTATACACAAATTACACTTAAGCAAGAATATCAATCTTTAGATCAAATTCTAAAACTCATTCAAAACTCTAGTCCCTACGAAGTAAGTATTGAATACGATGTTTGGGACATGCAAACCGATGCTAGTGGACAAATAGCTAAATGTATTTTAGTTAAAAAAAGCAGCATGCATGGTTTAAAGTTGGAGCTAGATGGGAAGCAGCAATTACATGCGAGCTATGTGATTCCAAACAAGGCATTAAACGCAATTTTAGGTCCAAATAAAAAAAGATATAGAAACCCATTGGAAATCTTAAGCTCAAAACTTTTAAGTATGGCTATAGCTGGTCAGCAAAAAAAAGCATTTACGGAAATGAGTACTTCCTTAAATAACTTATCTCACTAATAATATTCTTTAATTCAAAATAAACGATGTCGATATGAAATTTACTTCTACAACTAACAAGAGAATGCTTTTAAAATCTCTATCAATTAGCTTCTTCTATCTTTTAATACCTTTCCATTTATTAAAAGCCCAAAATCATAATTTTGAGTGGGCTTATGGTATTGGAGGAAATCTTCAGGCACAAGACAAGGCGCAAGAGGTTTACACCGATCCAGCTGGTAACGTGTATATAACTGGTGCTTATTTAGGTCCAGCCGACTTTGACCCAAGCTCCGGAACAACTAGCTTACCTAGCAGTTTTTTTGATGCCTATATATCTAAAATGGACGCATCTGGCAATCTAGTTTGGGCAAAAAACTTCGGTGGAAGCAACCAAGATATTGGTCGATCTATTGCCGTAGATGATGCTGGTAATGTTTATGTTGCTGGTGACTTTTATGGATCTTGGGTTTATGATCCAGGTTCTGGGCCAATAGTTTTAAGTTCTAATGGGCAAAATGATGCCTTTATATCTAAGTTCGACGTTTCTGGCAATTTAATTTGGGTAAAAACCTTTGGAGGTTCTTTGTTTGAATATGCTTACGGAATTGATGTGGACACCTCTGGAAATTTATACGTTACGGGTTCCTTTTGGCAAACTGTTGATTTTGATCCAGGACCAGGTACTACTAGCTTAACTGCAAATGGCAACTCCGATATTTTTATCGCTAAATACACAAGCAACGGTGATTTAACATGGGTTAAAAACATTGGTGCGAATGGAGCGAATGATGGATTTGATATAAAACTAGACGGCAACAATAATATTTATATTACAGGAAAATTTAGTGGAACGGTAGACTTTGATCCAGGTGTTGGGACGGAGGAACTAGTAGGGCAAGGTGCACAGAATGTTTTTGTAGCTAAATATGATGAAAATGGCAACTACATTTGGGCAGAGAAAATCGCGAGCAATTCGCTATGTCAAGGTAATGCATTGGCTTTAGATGCAGCGAACAATGTCTACGTAAGTGGGTATTTTCAATCTACTGCTACCTTAGAGCAAGGTGCTGGAACCATCGATTTAGTATCAACCGGCGACAATGATATCTTTGTAGCTAAATATGATGAAAATGGAGGTTTAGCTTGGGCTAAAGGCTTTGGTGGACTTGGAAACGACAGAGGCGAAGCAATTAGTGTAGATGCTTTTGGCAATCCTTATATCACGGGTGCATTTACCGAAACCATAGATCTAAATCCAAGTGCTGGCGGATTCAATCTAAACTCAAATGGGGGTATGGATGGCTTTATCGCTGCATTTAATACGAACGGGAATTTTACTTGGGGTAAAAATGTAGGAAGTACCTTGATGGATTATGGTACGGGTATCTCTGTAGATGTTTTTAACAATGTGTATGTTACTGGAGATTTTTCTGATACCGCCGATTTAGATCCAGGAGTTGGAGTTTATGAAGTAGTAAGTAATGGCTCTATAGATATATTTGTTATGAAGCTTAGCTGTGCACCTACATATAACACTTTAAGCATAGACGCTTGTGACTCTTACAGCTTTAACGGCGTAGTTTACACCAGTAATAATAATACAGCCACAGATACCCTAGTAAATGCTTACGGCTGTGACTCTATTCTTACTTTAGATTTAACTATTACTTCAATCGATGTGAATACTAACCTAAGTGGAGATACTTTAAGCGCTGTTTCTACTACCGCAACTTATCAATGGATGGATTGCGATAATAATACCTTATTAAGTGGTGAAAACGGACAGAGTTTTATTGCTAGTCAAACAGGAAACTATGCAGTAATTCTAAGCGAAAATGGCTGTAGTGATACATCCGCATGTACTAGTATTACCATAAGTGTTGGCATTAGAGATCTTAGATATGCAGACTTAAACATATTCCCTAATCCAACAAGTGGTAAATTTGAAATAGCCAATATGGATTATAATAATGAGGATGTTTTGCTTTACGATTTGACTGGCAAGCTAGTGCTTAGAATGCAAGCAAGTAGCAAAAGCTTCGATATTAGCAATTTAGAAAAAGGAATTTATCTACTAGAGATACGTAGAGTTGATGAAATTCTTAAAGCCAAATTAATTAAAAATTAAAAGTTTGTATCCCCCCCCGACTCATTTGTTTTTTTAAGTTTAAGCAAATGAATCGAAAAATGCTGCTTGATGTAAAAATTAAGCGGCATTTTTTTTTGGGATTCTAAGAATGTAGATACTTTATTAAGTAGAACTTATTTAACTCCCCCAATTCTCCCTATCCAAACTTCTAAACTGAATCAGCTCCACCAAGTCTAGAGTAGGAATTTCCTGACTTACTTCAAATGCTCTATCAGCACTTCCGTTTTGCAAACCCACTAGTCTTGTCTCTAATTTTAGTTCTTAAAACCAATTCGTTTACGTTCTTTGGACTTTATTTCTTGCTCTTTTTCTTGAATTAAAAAGTTCAGTGCTGAATAAATATCCTTAAATTTTACATCAACTTTTTGCTCAAGTAGAGCTAGTCTTTGATTTAGGTCTTTATGGTTTAAGGAATATCGCCTTAATAACACAAATGTTCTCACAATTTGAATATTAATCTGAATAGCTTTTGAACTATTTATAACACTTGCTAACATAGCAACTCCTTGTTCTGTGAAAGCAAATGGAGCATACCGTGTTCCTCCATGAAAACTTGAGGACGCAATTTGCGTCCTCAAGTTTTCAAATTCTTCTTTACTTAACTCAAACATAAAGTCTTCCGGAAAACGAGAAATATTTCTTCTTACGGCTTCTTTAAGTCTTTTTGTTTCCGTTTCATATAGCTCTGCAAGGTGAAAATCTAACATTACTTTATGTCCTCTTATTTCATGAATTTTATCCTTTATAATTTGTACTTCCATTTTAATAATTTACTCTAATATTTAATAGAATCCGCTTTGTGATCTAAAAATAAATCCACCTAACTCCCCCAATTCTCCCTATCCAAACTTCTGTACTGAATGGCTTCGGCTAAATGTTGGGCTTCTATATTTGGCGAGGCATCTAAATCGGCTATCGTGCGACTTACTTTTAAAATTCTATCGTAAGCTCGAGCTGAGAGGTTTAGCTTCTCCATAGCTCGGTCTAGTAAGGATTTAGAAGATTCTGAGATTCTACATAGCTCTCGTAACAACTTGGAACTCATTTCGGCATTAGAATTTATGGTGCTTCCATTGTAACGCTGCCTTTGTATTTCTCTTGCAGCAATAACTCTAGATCTAACTTCCACACTCTTCTCTTCTAATCTCTCTGAGCTTAAATCCTTAAAGGGCACGGGAGTTACTTCCACATGAAGATCAATTCTATCTAACAGCGGTCCGCTTATCTTATTCAAATATTTTTGTACAACTCCAGGAGCACAGACACAATCCTTTTCGGGATGATTGTAATAGCCACAGGGACATGGATTCATACTGGTAACCAACATAAAGCTGCTTGGATAGGTAACTGAAAACTTAGATCGAGAAATGGTAACATTTCTATCTTCCAAGGGTTGGCGCATTACTTCTAGTACGGTTCGCTTAAATTCAGGTAACTCATCGAGGAAGAGAACTCCATTATGAGCAAGTGAAATTTCCCCTGGTTGTGGATGCGTTCCTCCCCCAACCAGAGCCACATCGCTAATAGTATGGTGAGGGCTTCTAAAAGGTCGTTCAAAAACCAGAGAATCATTAGTTTTTAGCAGGCCAGAAACAGAATGAATCTTGGTTGTTTCTAGAGATTCATTCAATGATAAAGGAGGAAGAATAGAGGGTAAGCGCTTAGCTAACATGGTCTTTCCAGCTCCTGGCGGACCGATTAAAATTATATTATGTCCACCTGCCGCCGCAATTTCTAAAGCACGCTTAATTTTAATTTGACCTTTAACATCTTCAAAGTCAATGCTAAGCTTAGTTTGGTTGGAAAAAAATTCATTTCTTGTATCTACGAACTGAGGTTCAAGATGTAAATCTCCGTTGAGGAATGCTACCACATCATTTAAATGATCTATTCCATATACATGAATATCCTTTACTATTGCCGCCTCTCTAGCGTTGGCTTTTGGAACTATAAATTTGGTAAAACCGCTATTTCGAGCCTGAATTGCCATTGGAAGTACCCCTTTTAAGGCTTTCAATTCGCCATCTAGAGATAGTTCGCCCATGATAATATAATTATGCAAATCACCTGAAGAGACCTGATCAGTTGCTGCCAAAACTCCAACGGCGATAGGCAAATCATAGGCAGCACCTTCTTTTTTTAAATCAGCTGGTGCAAGGTTTACTACAATACGCCTACGGGGCATTGCATAACCATTATATTTCAGCGCCGTTTCAAGTCGATGCCAACTTTCTT